>CAYYPW010000009.1:0-228166 GCA_964473645.1 uncultured Moraxellaceae bacterium | reverse complement strand
CTTGCACAAGCATGGCAACTTGCACAAGCATGGCAACTTGCACAAGCATGGCAACCTGCAAAAGGACGGACGCCTACAAAAGGATGGACACCGGCAAACCCAACAGGATCTGAAACCACTTTTACTGCTGCCGGAGCGACAAGGCACCTTACAAATTGAACTGATGTCAGCGGCCCGACAAGAAGGTTTTCTTGCGTTAGCGGGGCCAACCCGTCTGGAATCCTTGCTTGACGATGTTGCTGCTGGGTTTCCAGTCATCGTTTTGCAAAATCTGCGGTTCACATTTTGGCCGCAATGGCACTATGCGGTCGTGGTCGGGTACGATCAGCGCGAAGGTGTAGTGCTACTGCGAAGTGGTCAACATCGTTTGATAGAGGTGCCTTTCAACACCTTTATCAATACGTGGCAGCGGGCTGACAGGTGGGCCTTGCGAATCACACCACCCACCCAATTACCCCCCAGCACCACAGCCAACGAAATCGTCGATGCCGCCGAATCGCTTGCGCAGGTGCGCCAATCATCATCAGCGTTAGCTGCATACTTTACTGCCAGCCAACGCTGGCCTGACGATACCCGTCTGTGGAACGGCCTGGCCAATCTGGCCTACGCACAGCAACGCTGGACGCTGGCACAACAGGCCTTTGCGCAGAGCCTGCTGATAGATGCCAGACAAGCACGCCTATGGAACAACTTTGCTTATGCCTTACAACAAACGGCCTGCGACGCATATGCAACGGCAGCCCTCAGCTGCGCGCAAAAGCTGGCGCCGAATGATCCCTATTTGCAGGACAGTCGCACCGAGCTAAATGGCATCCTGCCAAAACAAAAATATGACTGTGACGCAGTCATTACACCGCAATGCAAGATTGATCCTGATAAGGCGAGCCTGCCAGACGTGCGATTGCAATAATTTTTTGCGTTTGACTTGTCTCTATCGGTATTTTCTCATGCAAGGGATCGCCTGTGTCATTGTCTGTCATCTACACCCGAGCACGCTTGGGAATGCTCGCACCCTCGGTCGTTGCTGAAGTTCATATTTCGAATGGCTTACCGGCATTTACGTTGGTGGGTTTACCCGATACGTCGGTCAAAGAAAGCAAGGAGCGCGTACGCAGTGCGATACTGAATGCCGGCCTGGAGTTTCCACAGCGGCGAATTACCGTGAATCTGGCGCCTGCCGATTTACCCAAAGATGGTGGACGTTTTGATCTGGCGATTGCGATGGGAATTCTGGCGGCTTCCCATCAACTCGATGGACGGCAATTGGCGGCCTATGAATTTCTGGCTGAGTTGGCACTGTCGGGCGAACTCCGCCCTGTAACAGGCGCGTTATCTGCTGCAGTCCCTGTCACGCAACAGGAACGCACCCTGATCGTAGCGCCTGACAATGCGCGTGAAGCCAGTTTGCCTGCAAGCGCCCGCGTGCTGGCCCCTCGCCACCTTGCCGATCTGGTGGCACACTTTCGCGGCGAACACCTTCTGGCGGAAATCACCAGCGAACCCGTTCTTGCAGAACCCATTGCCAGCCCGGATCTTCTGGATGTGCGGGGCCAACACCTGGCCAAACGCGCACTCGAAGTCGCTGCCGCCGGAAAGCACAATTTATTGATGATAGGCCCACCCGGTGCTGGCAAATCAATGTTGGCAGCACGCTTGCCCGGATTATTGCCACCCATGACTGAAGCCGAAATGCTTGAAGTCGCGGCGATTCATACGCTCAACAGTCAGGCAGGCACGACTCGTTGGGGCCAACGCCCCATTCGCACGCCACACCATACTGCATCGCCCAGCGCACTGGCGGGTGGCGGCGGCAACCCAAAACCTGGCGAAATTTCGCTGTCTCACCATGGCATTTTGTTTCTTGATGAATTGCCGGAGTTTCCACGCAAAGTGCTGGAGGTGCTGCGCGAACCCTTGGAAACCGGTGAAATCAGTATTTCACGTGCCGCTTGTCAGGTGACGTTTCCGGCGAATTTTCAATTGATCGCTGCCATGAACCCCTGCCCTTGTGGCAAACCGGAGCAGGCGCCTGAGGGGTGTGCGAACCCGCAGCAATGTTGCAACAAATATCAGAGCCGCTTGTCGGGGCCGCTACTGGATCGCATCGATATGCATCTGCGCGTGGATGCGGTACCCGTTACTGAATTACAAAAGCCACGAGAAGCGCAGGCCGAATCCAGTCAACAGGTGCGCGAACGCGTGGCCGTTGCGCGCCAACGTCAACTTGCGCGGGGTGGCAAAGCGAATCATGATTTAACGGCTAGTGAGGTTGAGCGTTATTGTGTGTTGCAACCGAACGATCAGCAATTGCTGGCAAAAGCGGTGGAACGACTGGGTTTGTCGGCGAGGGCATATCATCGGGTATTGAAGGTGGCTAGAACCCTGGCGGATTTGGCGGGGGAAGAGGAGATATCGACGATGTGCGTGATGGAGGCGTTGTCGTATCGGACGGTGTTTTAGGTGTCGTCGCGAAAAAGCGGCGACACCCAAAAGACAGTTGGCTATTAATAGCTTATCGTCTATTAAAGCCTATTGCCTATAAAGGCTTGTCATCTATTAGAGCGAATCGTGTTTTCAAAAAGTGGATTTACTGTGGCACGTAAATCACGTGTAGCATGCCACCCAATCCAGCAATATTGTAGCCGTCCGCCAGCACGTATTCACGATCGAATACGTTCTCTATACTGCCTTTTAACTGCAGTGCCTTGGTGACCTGGTAACTGGCACGTAAATCAAGCGTGCTGTAGCCGCCCAGTCTTACTCGATAAGCTTCGCCCATATCATTAAAGGCGCTGTCTTCACGTGAGCTGCTGACAAACCAGGTAGCGCCCACACTGAACGGGTCGAAATTATAATCAGCGCTGGTGGCTAATGTGCGATCTGCGCGGCGTATCAACGGCTGATCTGTGGCTTCATCGCGCGCATGTGTCAACGCGATTTGCGTGTCAACCACCCAACGATCAACCACAGCTCCATAGGTGACTTCCATCCCCTTTATTTGAACGTCGTCGACGTTGATGGGGGCATAAAAATAGTCAGCATTGGCTTGCCACAAAATAAGATCTTTCACTACGGTTTTATACACCGAGACATCGACGCTTTGTTGTTGCCCAAACCACTTGCCGCCCACCTCGGCGGTGTGCGAAGTCTCCGGTTTTAAATCAGGATTGCCCGCTGAATAATCATCTGCCGGCCAATATAAATCATTAAACGTCGGTGATTTGAATGCCGTGCCATAGGTGGTATAGAGCTGAACGCTTTTGCCTGCCGCCACGCCAAGACCGATGTTACCAGTTTTTTTGCTGCCAAACTGCTCGTTATCATCGTGACGCCCACCCAACTGCATGCTAATGCCACCCAATTCCTTTTGCGCCTGCAAAAACCCTGAAAATACGGCACGTTCTGTTTGAGTGTAGAGTTCGGTGCTCTCGACACTTTCGTCGACATACTCCAGCCCACCGACAAGAGTACCTAAAGCATCGTTGTTAATGCCTAGCTGGATCAGTCCTTGATCCTTATTGCTGTTGATGAAATTTTCACGGCTTCCAAACGTGGCGCTGTTATCTTCAGATCGCGACACTTGGGTTTTCAATTCCAAAGGCGAAAGATCAACGGTCGCACCCAGTGACGCCACCGTGTTGTCGACCTCGGTATAGGGTGCGCCATCGGGACCATAAGAACCCGGATCGAATTCGTTTTTGCCTTCATTATTGAGATAAAGCCCATCTACCGATATGCGATCGGTCAGCAAGTGAGAAAAATTCAGATTGGTACCGATATTGCGATAAGCATCCTCATCAAAATTGAAGCGACCCGCCAGCAGCGCATCGTCTTTTGTACTGCTGTCGAATCCTTGCGACTCTTCATACGTCAACGTTAATGCATGACGGGTTTTGTCAGTGGCGCCAGAGAGCGAAACAGCATGGTCCAAGGTGTGATCAGATCCTGCGCCTATCGAAACACGCAAAGGTTCAGCTGATTTTTTAGTGAAAATCTGAATAACGCCACCAATTGCCTCGGAGCCATAAAGGCTGGAACGCGGACCACGTACAATTTCGATGCGTTCGATTTGATCCACACTGTAATTTTCCAGGCTGGCAGAACCAAGCGTGGTCGAGCCGACTCTGACACCATCGACAAGTACCAACACGTGACCACTGTTGGTACCTCGCATAAATAAGCTGTTGGTGGAACCCCGCCCGCCACTCGCCACATACTGAATGCCGGCCTGACGGCGCAGCAGATCGGGCAAGGTGGGCGCGTTGGAGCGTTCGATGTCTTTTCTATCGAGCACGGTGACAGATGCCATGGTTTTTTCAACCGGTTGCTCAACCCGGGATGCGGTGACCACCACATCGGCTTTTGCGGGTGCTTCAGACACGGGGGTTTGCGCAAGAGACAGCGCAGGTATTGCGACAACTGCGGAAATGGATGCAGCAAGTAAAATACGGGACATGGAACAACAACCTCTGGCGTGAAAGGATCAGGTAGGGTTGTTGCCGCTAGTAAAGGCGACTGATTTGACTACAACGCGCGATTGCATTCACGGCAACACCCAGCTCGCGCCACCGTGACGGAATCCGCTCCAAGTGAACACCCCGTTCATTGGTAGGTGACTTATGGCAGGTCTCCTGGCTTGCGCATCATCGCCTGACTTTCGTGCCTTCCCAGAATCATCCAGTGGCATAAGTGAAAGCCGGCTCCACGCTGACAGTTGCGGGGGCAGCCACGGACTTGCGCTTTGCGTTGTTTGACGAACAGTGATTCGACAAAGCAACCGAGCGAGCACCGTGTTCCCTTTTAATCCCGTGAAGGAACCATGCCGCGTAGGGTATGGATTTTGTCCCACAAGTCAAGGCTTGACTTGTAAGCAAAGCGAAATGCCACCAAGGGCTATACTGCAAATAACACCCTCGCGTTTTATCAAGGAGCCACCATGGGACGCCCCACCGAAGAAGAACTTGCCGCCGCTCTCCAAGAAGCCGCTCGCATGCGTGAACAGGGGCAGGACCCCAATTTTGTCGGCAAGTCTTTGTTAAATCACAATTATCGGCTCACCTACCTGCTACAGCTTTACCATCAGTTGGAACACTATTTTCATGCAGGACAAGCGGACAGCGAGCATGCAAAGCTGATCAAACTGCTGGAAAAAGTGCGCCAAGAAGAGCGCCATGCAGGGCTGGATCGCTAGGTTTCGGCAACGACAACCGCCCGTTTCGGTGCTGGGTAGCCTTCACAGGTGCGCGTTGCATCCTGTGCGTCCAAAAAATCCGCCAGCGACTGAAAGCGCATCCAGGGCGTGGTGCGCTGTTCTTCGGTGGTCGTCACACCGACATCGACCACGCGGGGATTTTTAAAGCCCAGCTTGCGCATCCAGACAAGCAGCATTGCCACCGAGGGTAAAAACCAGACATTCCCCATGCGGGCATAACGCCCCGACGGGACCAGCACGGTATGCTCATCGCCATCGACCACCAGGGTTTCCAGCACCAGTTGCCCACCACTGCGCAATTGACCTTTCAGCTCCATCAAATGATCAATGGGAGAACGGCGGTGATACAGCACGCCCATTGAAAACACGGTATCAAAAACGCCCATATTAGGTGGCAAGGCTTCTATGCCTACGGGCAAAAAATGCGCTGCCTGTTGGCCCAAATAGCGCCGCAACGCGTAAAACTGGCACAAAAATAAAAGTGAGGGATCGATGCCCAACACATAACGCGCACCCTCACCGGCCATACGCCAGAGGTGATAGCCGCTGCCGCACCCCACATCCAGCACGCAACGCCCACGCAAGGGGGCAAGATGCGGCGCCACACGTTGCCATTTCCAGTCGGAACGCCATTCCGTATCAATATGCACACCGGCAATATTGAAGGGGCCTTTGCGCCAGGGGTGTAGGCCTTGCAGCGCTTCGGTCAGCACGGTTCGCGTTTGGTCATCGCAATCAGTGGGTAGACCGGCGGTAACGACATCCTGATTGAGTACAGTGCTCGAAATATCGATGGTAGGCAATGCCTTGAGTGCATCACACCAGCGCGCCAAATCGCCATGTTTGCCCGGTGCCAGGGCTTGCGCCATCAAGTGGGCAAACGTGTCTTGCCAGGGCGCCAGCGGGGATTGTGCCAGCGCTTGCAAAAACAATCGGGCATCAAGCGGGTCAGGATGGGTTAGATCGGTGCTTGTTGCATCGGCTTTCGTTGCATCGGCATTCGTTGCATCGACGTTTGTAGGTTCGGCGTTTGTAGGATGGACAGCCGAAGGCTCACTGGGCGGTATCATGCTTTTACTGCCACCCACGACGCAAAGGTGAAGCACTGAAACCATGCTGCAGTAGTAGTAAAACCGGCTGCTTGCAACCGTTCTTCATGCGTGGCAGCCGATTCAGGCACCAGCACATTTTCAATGGCCTGGCGCTTCTGGCTGATTTCCAGATCGCTATACCCATTGGCACGTTTAAAATCATGATGCAATTCAGTTAGCAAGTGCTGATGTGCCTCGCCCGGAAACACAATTTTTTCGGACAACACCAACGCGCCACCGGGCCGCAAACCCCGCACAATTTTCTTTAGCAAGGGCAAACGATCTTCTACTGGGATAAATTGCAGAGTGAAATTAAGCACCACAAGGGCGGCGTTATCGATTTCAACGTCACGAATATCGGCATGGACATATTGCACCGAGCGCCCCGGCGCTTGCGTTGCGATCACGCTTTGGCATTTCTCGAGCATGGGGGCGGCATTGTCGACCGCGATGAAATCCACGTCCGCCGCCTCGACAAAGGTCGTCATGGCCAATGTGGATGCGCCCAGCGAGCATCCCAGATCATAGATTCGACTGCCCGGCTGCGAGAAGTGGCGAGCAAACACGCCGGTCATGCTGATGACGGTCTCATAGCCCGGTACCGAGCGGCGGATCATGTCAGGAAAGACATTGGCCACCTGCTCATCAAAGGCAAAATCAACCAGATGGGGTTGGGGGCGGGAAAAAATGTCATCCCGCCCGGAAGACTGACTCATGCGGCACGCCTGCAACTGTATTTGAGACGTGCGATTCTAGGCAAACTCCCCGCCGCTGGCCAGCCCCAGCAGCCCGAATCAGGCCTGTTCGGCTGTGATCATCAACTTGTCGAAGTAATCGGCCAGGCGCAGCAGCTCCTCTTCATTGAGCTGTTTGAACACTCTGTTCACCACCATATGGGCAGTGGCCTTGCAGGTGGCGAAGGTGCCATCCACCACTTTACGCACGACAAAATTAAGGTTAAGCACTGCCAGCGGACGGCGCATAAAGCTTTCTTGCACCAGATCCGCAACTTCAATCATGAGGGTGTGTAACTGTGGCAACACCTGCTGGGCGCGCCCAGCCCGCACTTCATTGGTGACAAATTTCATTTCTTCAAATTTGGCTTGGCTGATCTCGGCACCGGCACTATCGACACCGTTGGAGGAGATCGCGGCGGGCAGGAAGATATCGTCGATAAACGCGACCATGTCTACGATTTCCTGGTCGCTGCGTTTTTTCATCAACTGTCCGACCAACAAACTGACCGCAGAATTGATGGTGTCCACCGCCCCATTGACGATCTTGTTCGCCATTGGGCTCAATCCAATCGCATCACAGCAATTAATCAACAGGTTGGCAAGCACATCGGGAATAAAAGCATCCACCACGCTTTCCAAGGGTTTGAGCAATGTGTGTGGTGGGACGTTGCCGCGAAGTTCGAGCAGACGCTTGGTTTCACGGACGAGTTCTTCTGAGGCGGCAAAGCCGATGTAATACTTGGTATGGCTCATAAAAAACAACTACCTGTCGTATAGATCTGTTTTGTTGATCTGTAATGTCATCAGCGTGGTGTTTGCAACACTTTAGGTGCGCTTTCGCGGACCCGTTGAACGGCCAGCCACTCTAACAGTTCGGCCACTGGCTGCGAAGGCGCGTCGAAGTCGCCGTGGCGTATTTTATGCGCCAACGCACGATTTGCGACAATCAAGGCATTTTTCAGACTCTGTTGACCGTTTTGCACTTCTGCCAATACGTCGCTGCCCAAGACATCTGCACCCAGCAGGGCTTGCAAGCGTAAAAGTTCTTCCTGCTGCCAGGTATCACCTGCCTCCCACTGACGCAATGCAATCGCCATAGCGTTGGCCACCATCAGGGCGCTATAACGCTGATCCTGAGGTAGCAAAGGCACGACCTTTTCCAACAAGGTACTGCGGGCGATGGACAGGAGGTTTTGGCCTTGTGGTTGCTCTCTCATGCGATCGACTCCCTTAAGTGCGAGCAGCGTTTATAACGCCGGTCATATGGAGGATTTCAAGTTCCAGTTCGGGGACGATATGCGCCGTCAACGCCAGCTCAAGCGAAGGCTCGCGGCCAGAGACATGACGCTCCCCTTGCATCAGGGCGATCATGGCCCAGCGCACATGCGCGTAGACTTCCCAGAAATGCAGGTCATTTGGAGGAATATCAATGCCCGACACCGATTTATAACCTGCCAAGAGGGCTTCGCGTGAACCGAGTCCACCCGCTTCTTTGCCTGGGCCGTTTTGCCCAAAGCGCCAGCAGCGAGCGCAGAACCAACCGAGATCTTCCCGTGGGTCAGACCAGGCGGCGAATTCCCAATCGAGCACAGCGGTGAGTCCGTTGGCGTCGACCATGTAGTTGCCCGTGCGAAAATCACGGTGTGTCAACACAATCGCGAGCGGTTCGGGTTCATGGATTTCAAGCCACCGAACGCCCCATTCCAATAGCGGAAAAGGAGTGTGATGTTGGTCGAGATAAGCACGCCAGTCAGCGACGTTATCCTTGACAGGGGTTTGCCGTGGCAGTGGTAGAAAAGGCAGCGCTTCACAGGGCGGCAAGACTTGATGCAAACGCGCCATTTCAGCACCAATGCGATGCACTAGCGCCTCTTTGTTGCTGGCCAGCCCAGCTTCTTTCACCACACGATATCCGGCGGCCACGCCTTGCACACGTCGCATGATGAAGAACTGCCGCCCCAACACGCTCACATCACCGAGCCATAAGGGTTCCGGTACTGTAACGCCAGCCTTGAAGGCCGTTTGCAACAGCGCGAATTCCTGGGAACGGCCCCAGCTTTCGCTCACGCCAGAGGGCGCATCGGCACGCACCACCACGGGCAAGGTTTCCGACTGTTGAGGCCCCGATTCGAGATGAATGTCGAGTGCCCAATTTTCCTGAATAGCACCGCCCGACAGCTTACGCGCGCCATCCATTGAAACCACGGGCACGCCCAAGCCCTGTAGCCACGCCGTTAGCGCGGCAATTGCCTTGTCATCAAGCATGAACTACACATCCCAACGGAAGAAATCCTGGCCTTCTTCGAGGTAGAACTTCGACAACACCATTTTATGCACTTCAGAAGCACCATCAACCAATCGCGCCTGACGCGCATAACGGTAGATCCACTCTAGCAAAGTATCTTTGGAATACCCTTTGGCGCCACACAATTGAATCGCAGTATCTGCCGATTGATGCAGTGTATCGGCCACATGAATCTTCGCCATGGAAATTTCTTTACGCGCGAAATCCCCCTGATCGAGTTTCCAGGCAGCGTTCATGGTAAGTAGGCGACCGACATGAATATTTTTCGCCACATCCCCCATCATCCACTGCACCCCCTCACGGTCGGACAACGGAGAGCCGAAACTCATGCGATTGCTGACATAATCTGCCGCGATTTCCATGCAACGCTTGGAAAGCCCCAACCAGCGCATGCAATGCGTAAGGCGCGCCGTGCCCAACCGAATTTGCGTGACCTTGAGCCCATCACCGATTTCAAGCAGGCGGTTCTCGTCGGGAATTTCGAGGTGATCAAACACCAATTCACAGTGGCCACCGTGTTCTTCGGGGCCCATGATGCCAATGCGGCGATCGATGCGCCAACCGGGTTGCGAGGCATCAAATAAAAACGCGGTTAATCCACGCCGCTCATCTTCGCTGGTGCGTGCAATCAAAATAAATGTTTGCGCACCTTCGGCACCGGTAATAAACCATTTGCGACCATTAATAATCCATTTGTCGCCTTTTCTTTCGGCTTTGGTGTAAGTGAGCGAGGGATCACTACCACAACCACCGCGGGGTTCGGTCATGGCAAACGAGGAGCGGACATCACCGTTAACGATCGGCTGCAACCAACGTTGCTTTTGCGCGTCATCTTTTAACACTTTGTTCAACACGATCATGTTGCCATCATCGGGCGCCGAGCAGTTGAACATAAGGGGGCCAAACGGCGAACGGGCAGCTTCTTCGTAGAGCGCGGCCATTCCTACGACACCGACATCCAGCCCGCCGAGTGAGCGTGGCATCTGAAAGGCCCACAAGCCTTCGGCTTTGGCGGTGAGTCGAAGTTCTGCGACCAGTTCTTCGCGAATATTTTCGTGCTCATCATAGGACGAAGCTTTGCTTTCCAGGGGAATAACGTAATCATTAACAAAGGCACGTACACGCAAGCGCAACGCTTCTACATCTTTCGGCAGCGAAAAATCCATTGAACTTACCTCGTCTGGTCTTAAAACAGGCAGCAATGCCTAATCAATAATGGACTACTTTAGTCGCATTCTCACTTTGCGATGAGGGCTGCGATATAGGATTCTGGTTTCTTAATATCGAAATTCTCCTGTCGATAAAAAACATCTGCTTACACTGATGCTCAGAGGTTATCCGTGGTGGTTGGTTTCGGGAACGTCGGCGCCATGGATGGCGCCGTCGAGCCTACAGGGACGTATTTACGGCGTTTCCAGAAACCAACCACCACGGATAACCTTTGGTTTGATGTAAAAAAGCAGATGTTTTCCACCTTGGGTAAATTCCGATAAAACGAGCTTTTAGAGCGTACTTACCAGATGCCCACCATCCACCGCAAGTACAGCCCCCGTCATATAGGCACCCGCATCGGACGCCAGCAACAACAATGG
This sequence comes from uncultured Moraxellaceae bacterium, assembly GCA_964473645.1. Lineage (GTDB taxonomy): Bacteria > Pseudomonadota > Gammaproteobacteria > Pseudomonadales > Ketobacteraceae > HdN1. The sequence continues at coordinate 217,229 of CAYYPW010000009.1, read as the reverse complement.
CCCCAGCAGCTCCTCAAGCTGACCCAACCGCCGCGACGGGATACGGCTGAGCATACGCTCACCCGCTCCGGTTTTGAAGAAATCCCGATTGATGTCCGTCTCCACATAGCCCGGCGCAATCGCATTGACCCGCACGTTATAACGCGCCAGCTCCAGCGCCATGGCTTTGGTCAAATGCAGCAAACCTGCCTTTGATGCGCAATAAGGCGATAGATGATTGGCCACACGCAGGCCAAGAATCGACGCAATATTAATAATGCTGGCTGATTTTTTGGCCTCAACGCAACGCTTGGCAACCTGCTGTGCCACCAAAAACGCTCCTTTGAGGTTGGTGTCGAGGTTGGCATCCCACTCTTCTTCGGTCATGTCGAGCACAGACGCATTAGCACCGATGCCTGCATTATTCACCAGGATGTCCAGACCGCCGGACCATTGCCAAGCCTCCTGGACTGCCTCTTTGACGGAAGCCGCGCTGCTGACATCCATGGCGACTGAGTGACATTGACCACCGCCGGAGAGAATCCGGTCAGCCAGTTCGCCCAAACGATCGACGCGCCGGGCGGCAATCACCACACGCACACCCCGAGCCGCGAGTGATTCGGCAAAAAAGTGTCCGAACCCGCTAGATGCACCGGTAATCAATACGGCGCGTCCCTGAAGATCAAAAATATCCGACATGAAGCCTTCCCCCTGACGTTGCCTCAGACTCAGCGGTCATAGTACGCCAGGGTAAAGTGCTGTCAATGACCCGGCGGAATGACCAGGGTGTCGATTCTCGCCAATCGTGATGGGCGATGCGTTAGAATAGCCACCCCGCGCCACCCGAGTAACACCAGAGCAGTAGCCCCGTGAGAGAACTGAACCCCCGACAGCAAGAAGCCGTACGCTATATTGATGGACCCCTGCTGGTGTTGGCTGGTGCAGGCTCTGGCAAGACCAGTGTCATCACCCGCAAGATTGCCCATCTGGTGCAAAAATGCGAGATTCCGGCCAATCGGATTGTGGCGGTGACCTTCACCAACAAGGCCGCGCGCGAGATGAAGGAGCGTGTCAGTCAGTTGATCAGCGGGCCGCAGGCGCGTGGGTTGACGGTGTCGACGTTTCATAACCTTGGCCTCAATATCTTGCGTAAAGAACTCAAGCATGTGGGGCTCAAGAACGGGTTTTCGATTTTTGATGATCAGGACACGCGCGCACTGATCACTGAGCTGAGCCATAAGGAAGCGGCCGTCGCGGGTGAGGATCTGGATTTTCTACGTCACAAGATCTCGCAGTGGAAAAACGACCTGGTCACGCCACCCCAAGCATCGTCTTACGCCACCAACGCCGAAGAAGCACGCGCTGCGCATTTATATGCGGCCTATGACCGCTGCCTGCGTGCTTACAATGCGGTGGATTTTGATGACTTGATTCTGTTGCCGACTCTGCTGTTTCGCGACAATGAAGAAGTACGCGAAAAATGGCAGCACAAAATTCACTACATGTTGGTCGATGAATATCAGGACACCAACACCTCACAATATTTGATGGTGCGTTTGTTGGTCGGCCGACGCGCTCGTTTCACCGTAGTGGGCGATGACGATCAATCGATTTATGCCTGGCGCGGCGCACGTCCAGAAAACCTGGAGCAGCTCGCCAAAGATTACCCCGCGTTGAAAGTGGTAAAACTCGAACAGAATTACCGCTCCACGCAGCGTATTTTGAAAGCTGCCAACGCCGTTATCGATAATAACCCGCACGTGTTCACCAAAAAGCTGTGGAGCGACCACGGGTTTGGCGAAGTGATCCGCATAATTCGCTGCGCCACCGAAGACAGCGAAGCCGAGCGTGTGGCGATGGAGATCATGCACCAGAAAATCCAGAAAAATCGCGATTTCAAGGATTTTGCGGTGCTATATCGTGGCAATTTTCAATCCCGCTCATTGGAATTGAAATTGCAGGCGTATCAGATACCGTACAAGGTGAGTGGCGGCACGTCGTTTTTCTCGCGCTCCGAAATCAAGGATGTCATGGCGTATTTACGCGTGGTGATCAACCCCGATGACGACAACGCTTTTTTGCGGGTGGTGAACACACCTCGCCGCGAAATCGGCCCCACCACGCTGGAAAAACTGGCTTATTACGCCCAGCAACGTGGGGTAAGTTTGCTCTCGGCGTGCGATGATATGGGCCTCGAACAACACGTCTCAGGGCGGCCGTTACAAAGTTTACAGCGTTTTGCCCGCTGGATGAACGAAACCACGCAAAACATTCAACGCAACGATGCTGTGCCTGCCATCAAGCAGATGTTACGTGATATCGACTACCAACAATGGCTGATGGAGCAATCCCCCAGCGCCAAAGCCGCCGAGAAACGCATGGAAAACGTCATGCAACTGGTGGAATCCATCGAACGCATGGTGCAAAAGCAGGAAGAGGAAGATATCGAAGCGGTCATCGGCAAACTTATCCTGATCGACCTGCTTGAGCAACGCGAGGAAGAAGACGTCTCGGACAAGGTGCAATTACTCACACTACACGCGTCGAAAGGCCTGGAGTGGCCCTATGTTTTTATCATGGGCCTGGAAGAAGAGCTGCTGCCCCATCGCACCAGTATCGAAGAAAACACCATCGAAGAAGAACGCCGGCTGATGTATGTGGGAATCACCCGGGCGCAACGTGAATTAACCATGACCCTCACCGCCAAACGCAAACAATATGGTGAGGAATTTGAGCCCACGCCCAGCCGTTTTCTCGATGAATTACCTGGCGATGATGTCGTGTGGGAAGGCAAAGGCGGCGAACAACGTAGCCCTGAACAAAAAAAAGCGCTGGGGAAAGCGTATATGGCAAATATTCGAAATCTGCTGGAGTAAGCGATCAGTCAAGCGGGAGTGAATATGCCAGCGCAAATAACGTGGCATCGTCATGCAAGTCTTCGTACTTGGTGTCGCCGATTTCCAGATCATCTTGTGCGACGATTTGGCTGATCGTAAAACGCAGGCGGTCGTTATAGGCGTAGGTCAGATCCAGATGCACGTAATCGACTTCGGCATTGCCCGCGTAGTTGTCGGCCTCAGGATTATTCGATAGCAGGTTTCGGGTGGTATCAGGGTTGCCTAAGCCCAGCGTGGCACTGAATTGCTGGTAGCTGCCTGCCACGGCGAAATACATATAACCGGCATCGCCTGCGATATTGTCGACGGCGGTGACCGAAATCATTTTCCAGGCCAGCGTCAGAAAGATTTCGGTGGATTCACCAGGGGCATCCAGCTCGGGATCATGCGGGTAGGCATAGGTCCACACGCTCATGTCGATGCTGAAATCCCGCCCCAAATCGTAGGCCGCACCGGCATAAAGATCGTATTCGCCCTGTGATGCGCTGGTGGCCCATACGCCGGTGTAAAAACCAGCGACGTTGGCACGCACCCCACCCGACACCTGAGCATCGCCGTTACCGAGGTCTTCGCCCCGATACAGATACATGTTGGAGATATCGACGATGGGCGAGATCTCTACATCCAGCCCGTGGGAAACGCCGCTAAACGCCAACGTTAGCAGTCCCAGCGGGCCGATCAGCTTGTTTGAGGATACGTTCATTCTTATTATGTCCTCGCTCTGTTGGCAGAGCTATTGGGCTTGGGGCGCGTTTGGCGCCCCGGCCTTGGGTTGAGCGGATGTTGAGGGCTGTTGCAATTGTCGTTTCAGCGCCTCGATGTCTTTCATCGCTGCCTCATGGGCAGTTTTTTGCGCATTCCCTTGTGCTTGCAGGGTTTTGACCTGCGCCTGCAGCGCGCTCACGTTGCGCTGCATTTGCGTGACCATTTCGAGTAACTGGGTTAGCTGGGCGTTCTTCTGCCCCGAAATATCGGCGGCGAGGGTTTCCATTTGGCGACTGCCTGCTTCGATCATGGCGTTTACTCGCTGCTTGATATCTTCATTGATATCAATAACGCCGGGCCTGCCAGTCTGCCCCTCAATGCCATCTTTACCCTTTTTTCCGGACTGGCCACCTGCCACAAACTTTTTATCGCCGCTGAGGGTTTTCATTGATATCCAGCGACCGGGGGAACCCTCGCCGCCAGCAGCACCTTTGCCCGGTGCGCCGCCTTTACCGCCCTCAGCATCAATGCTGATGCGTTGCTTGATAAAGTCGAGGTTGAGATTGGGGCCTTTCGTGGCCACGCTCAGGCGTAAAAGCCCGCCGCTTCCGCCATCGCCACCTCGCCCACCGTCACCCCCATCACCGCCGTGGGTCACCTCGCAGCCGTCTAAATCACCCGCTTTTTGCCCCGGCGTCCCATTGCCGCCGTTACCGCCATCCCCGCCGCGTATGCTGATCTTGAGTGTGCCGATCTGTTGCACTCCCAAATTCAATGCCAACGTGACACCCGCTTCACCCAAGCCCCCAGCACCGCCGTTACCACCAGCCTCGCCGTTTTGGCAAGGCTTGGCAGGTGTTGTGGCATTACCTGTTACGCCTTCGGCACCACGACGGCCATTGCCGTCAATAACCACGCCTTCTCCGATACGCACGACTTCAGCACTCAGCTGCCATAGGTTGACGGTAGGGGCAAACTCGACGCGTGCACCATCTTCCAGAGTGAGCGAATCAAGATTCAGACTGGCCTGATCGGGATTGACGCGCCACGTCTCGCCTTTTTTGACGTGAATGTCGCCAGCCGCGAGACTGACATTGGCCACCAAGACCATCACCCAAGGCGTTGTCCGTAGCCATTTATTCATGCCAAGTGCTGCCTCTCAAATAGTCATCGAATCAAGAGATTAGCCCGAATCAGCAAAAACTCTGCCCAGAAGTATTACCTAGCACTGCGGATTTTCAATAGAGGCCGGGCGTTAGGCAATAAAAAACCCCGCACACTCTTGCGAGGGCGGGGTCTTTTGAAGCTTTTAACGAATTATTTGGATTTGCTGACCATCAGATCAACAACTGCTTTGATGTCGTCGTCAGAGCAGTCACCGCAGGTACCTTTGGGCGGCATCATGTTCAAACCCGAAATGGCATGCTTGTAAAGTGTGTCGTTGCCTTGCGCAATACGCGGGCCCCAAGCTGCAGCATCACCGACTTTCGGAGCACCCGCTGCACCAGTGCCATGGCAAGCAGCACACACGCCGTTGTAGATTTCATCTGGGCTGCGCGCTACCGGAGCCGCAGCAGAGGCAACAGGCGCCCCACTGGCACAAGCATCACCTTCAACGCACACTTTAGCGCTGGGGGTTACGCGCTCTTCAACTTTGGCCGGGCTGTTGATCGAATATTTGCCCGCTGCTTCTTCAGCCGCAATAACGGGTGCCGCCCACGCGACGCCGAGAGAAATCATTGCAGAAACAAGCACTTGCTTAGCTGTCGCCATGTTCGTTTACCTCAATTACGGTGGTCTGAATCTTAGCCTTTGGCAAAATTGGCGGGAAGTATAAGACAAAGCGCGCCTAAACCCAATGAGGCAAAGGGGCTTTTGTCCGCCATTCCCACTCATATAGGAGGTTTGTCTTTGTTCACACCTGTTTGTAACGATAGCAGCTCACCAGATGGTCATTCACCATGCCGATGGCCTGCATGTGTGCATAGATAATGGTGGAGCCGACAAAGGTCATCCCACGTTTTTTTAGATCTTTTGAGAGCGCATCGCTTTCAGGTGAGGTGGCCTTCACCTCTTTCAGTGTGCGCGGGCGGTTAACGATGGGCTTGTTGTCGACGAATCGCCAGATGTAAGTATCAAAACTACCGAACTCCTTTTGAATACGCAGGAAAGCCTGGGCGTTTTTTCGGGTTGCAAACACTTTAAGGCGATTGCGAATAATGCCGGGGTTAAGCAGACACGCTTCGAGATCGGCATCTGTCATGGCGGCAACTTTGACAGGATCAAACTGATGAAAGGCATCCCGGTACGCGTCGCGTTTTTTAAGGACTGTCTCCCAACTTAGACCGGCTTGTGCGCCTTCGAGGATTAGCATTTCAAAGTGTTTGCGATCATCGTGAACAGGAACGCCCCACTCGTGATCATGGTAATCGAGGTAAAACTGGGGTTTGTCTTGCACCCATTGGCAGCGGGTGGGAGGTGCTTTGGGTGGAGCGGTTTTGGCTTGAGTAGCTTTAGGTTTAGTAGCTTTAGGTTTAGTAGCTTTGGTTTGAGTTGTTTTGGTTTGAGTTGTTTTGGCTTGAGTTGTTTTGGCTTGAGTTGTCTTGGTTTGGGAAGCCGTGGGTTTGGCTTTTTGTGGCATGGCTTTTTGTGGCATAAGAAGGCCCTTGAATCGGTTTTTAACTGTGCGCCTCGATGAATTTGAGTGAGGCCGCGTAATGGTGCTGCATCTGAGTTGCATCATAACGGTGTTCACTGCCTATAGGGCAAGCGTTACGCGCCAGGCATTGGTAACGGCATGAGGATTCAGGCTGGCGACGGTGATTGAGGCAGCGATCGAGGTTTAATTGACCGTCTCGCAGGGCCTGTGCGGGGCAGGCACTAATGCAAGGCTGGGAGGCGCAGCTTGCGCAGGGGGATGGCTCTGCCCATGGAGTAGTCGGTGTGAAGTTGCTGTCCGCCAGGATGAGGGCACGGTAGGCAAACCAGCTGCCGTAGCGGTTGTTAACGCCGACCCAGAAGGGCGACGGGTGATGCCAACCTGCTTGGGTGCCGAGTGCTTGTAAATCGAGCGGGAGTCGGCCGGGGTAGAGAATGTCGTAACGGCGGGTTTGCAGGGTTTCTTTAAAAAATGTGTCGACGGTGTTGCGGGTATAGGTGTCGACGGGGTTGGTGTTTTCATCAAGGAGTTGGGGATGGTTTTGAGTGAGGGCTTGCCAGAAGGCGGTGCCTGCATGGGCGATGAGGATGAGTTGTTTGTAGATAGAGAGGTCGTAGCCGGCGGTGGTAAGTTTTAAGAGAGTTTTCTCGGGGAGTGAGGATAAAGGAAAGACGGCGATAAGATTCAATCCGGCATTCTCAAAAGCAGTCATTGGCAACAGGTCTTGTAAGTTCATTGAAAGCTCCAATGCTGGCTTTATCGTGGGCAGGTTTAAATCGTCCAGATTGTACATGCTATGGCTGCGTGCATCTCTAGCCGCTTGATGTAGCCCGATAAAGTGGGATTACTTTATCGCTCTTGTGAGAGCTTCTCATTTAGGTAGGGCGTTTTTGGGCTCAAAAACGCCTATAAACCCGCTTGAAGCACAGTTCGACGCGTGGTGGGAGAAAAGAATCTAAAGATGAAGATGGCACGCCCGAGACGATTCGAACGTCCGACCTTTGCCTTCGGAGGGCTAATCTTACGTTTTACAAATCAGGCAGTTATGCGCTAACGCCTTGATATAGCTTAACTTACGGTCCCGTTGTTTCCCGACGCTACTGGCCCGATTTTTGGTGGTGCCTGGCACCCCATTGATCCATATATAAACCACCAATGGTCATTATGATTGATACATAAACCATTCACTGGTTGCCAAGAGGCTTGAATAACTGATAGATTGCATCATTTATAGATCATAAGATAGCCATATGATCCGCTTATAACCCAAGGGTTAAACCATGCCCAAAGTATCGGCACGCACCTATTCCCGCTATAGCCAAGAGGCAATTGCCCTTCTCGGCAGCCTCATCCGCTCAGCACGCAAAGAGCGCAAGATGACTGCACAAGAAGTTGCCGACCGCGCGGGAATCTCACGCGGACTTTTACAGCGCATAGAAAAAGGCGATCCCAAATGCGAGCTGGGGGCGACCTTCGAAGTCGCCACCATCGTCGGCGTCAAACTCTTCGATGCCGAAGCAACCACGCTCACCAAACATATTCGCCAGACCGAGGACAAGTTGGCGCTTCTCCCAAAATCGGTGCGCAAGAAAGTGAAGGCTGCCGACGATGACTTCTAAAGCCACCGATAAAGAAGCCTTTGTATGGATATGGCTGCCCGAGGCCACCCAACCTGTTGTTGCGGGAAAACTCGAAGCCGACGATCAGGGCAATATCCAGTTCAACTACGGTAAGAGCTACTTGGAGCGTGTGCATGACAACCCACCCGCCATGTCCATTTATGAGCCGGAGTTGCCGTTAAAAAAAGGCGTGCTACCCCTGCTGGATGGGCTCACTATGCCCGGCTGCATTCGTGACTCTGCGCCGGATGCGTGGGGGCGGCGCGTTATCATCAATAAAAAACTGGGGCGCAAAGGAAAAGATGCGGATACCGATACACTGGGCGAGTTGACCTATTTGCTGGAATCCGGCTCAGATCGTATCGGCGCACTGGATTTCCAGCGCTCGCACAGTGAATACATTCCGCGCTCGACAACGAATGTTCAGCTGGAAGAATTGCTCGAATCCGCAACCCGCGTCGAGCAAGGCGTACCTCTGACACCGGAATTGGATCAGGCCCTATTCCATGGCAGTTCTATCGGTGGTGCGCGGCCCAAAGCGTTGATCGAAGACCAAGGAACAAAATACGTCGCGAAATTTTCATCGAGTTCTGACCTCTACAGTGTTGTAAAGGCTGAATTCATCGCCATGCGACTGGCGCTCGCAGCCGGAATAAATGCCGCCTCTGTCAAGCTTGTTCAGGTTGCAAAAAAAGAGGTTCTTTTGATCGAACGATTTGATCGTGAAAAAGCTGTAAATGGATGGACACGCAAAGCGATGGTTTCTGCTTTAACGCTATTTGGCCTTGACGACATGATGGCTCGTTATGCCAGCAATGAAACGTTTGCCGAAATTATCCGGCATCGCTTCGACAACCCAAAAGAAACTCTCGAAGAGCTGTTTTCTCGCCTTGTATTCAACATTTTATGCGGCAATACCGATGACCACGCACGCAATCATGCAGCCTTTTGGAATGGAAAAACACTCCGCCTCACGCCTGCTTACGATATTTGCCCGCAAAACCGTACAGGCAATGAAGCAACGCAAGCCATGCTCATTTCCGGCGACAACAGGCTGAGTAAACTCAAATCCTGTCTTGAGGCGTCCTATCATTTCCTGCTCACAGAAAATAAAGCGAAAGCAATCTTCGACAAGCAACGCGAAGCGATTGAAAGCAATTGGGATAGCGTCTGCGATGAGGCGGGCTTAAGCGCTGTAGATCGCAAGCTGTTTTGGAAACGGCAATTCCTGAATCCTTTTGTATTCGAAGATTAGTGTAGTTTTAGCGCTAAACCAACAAACGCTGTAAGTCTGGCAGACTCGAGCAAGCTCCAAGATGGCTTTGGGGAATCAAATCCTGAAATCGGCATTGAGCCGCTGCCAATGCTCCCGCAGCGTATTCTTGTGTTCTTCCTTCATCGGTAACTCATTGAGTGCCACTGTCCACAGGGATCTGGCTCGCTCCATGGCATCATCAAGATGCGGTTTGATCGCCTTCCAGGGTGCGCCAACCTTGGTTGACCAGCGCTCGAAGTGCTCATAAGAAGCGACGTACCAATCCTTATTGCCTGCGAGGTTTAGCGCAAACCTTCTCTCGTCACGCATATACACGTTGGTGGTGACAATGTCGTACGCTGGCGAAAGCCGTGGGTTGATCTGGTCTGAATACAGCAAACTCCAGTTTTTGATGTGCGCATCGCCGTTAGCCAGAAGGATATTGGCAAGTAACCGGCGCGCCATTTGCTGGACGTCCTGAAGGGGGCTGTTCGAAAACCTAAGCAGGAAACGACCAATCTGTTCATTGTTCGCAGCACGGTATTTATCGCGTGGATACTTGAAAAGCACCTGGGCAAAATCTTCTGCGTGCACCCTTTTGTCGCCGTCCCGGTCGAAACGTCGGATCGCAAACGCCAGCGATTCATTTGGTAAATTGATCGGCGGAAGGTTGTCGAGGCTGTTAACATTCACAAGATTCATGTCTGGCACTTCGACGCCAATCAAGGAAGCCAGTGTCATTGCGGTAAATTCGTTCGCTGGCACTTCAGGATGCATGGTGGACGGCGTCTTGATAATCCAGTCCCCCAACTCTCCTTGTCTTGACAGTGCGTAACGGCCATCCTGACCTGCCTTCATGCTGAACTTCATTTGGACGCCAGCGAGCGAGAATCCGTGCCCTCCCTCTGCTTCATCTTCGATTTTGATTGGAACGGCCGACGGGATAACGCGCGCCACATCTTCCGGTAAATCCCCAGGCGGCATTCGTTCCGCGACGATTGCACCCGGAAGATCGAGCCCAAGATGTGCCAACATTGGAAACTCGTTGTCGACGTGAACTTTCATTGACTGCGCAATCATCTCTCGCAGCGAGCCTTCAGGTAGCAAGTTGGATAAGACCGGATGAAGCTTTTGGCGCCTTATCCAAGGCTCGCTCATCGCCTCATTTGCGCTCGCTTGGCGCGGGTGCATGGATAGCGTGAAGGTGGGGCGATTCGGATTCCGAACGTATTCATCCGAAAAAATTAGCGCGTTATTGCCTTCGCGGGTGCCTACCAAGTAACCAACGATGGCGGTGTGAAGCCTAACACGAAGAATGCTGACCTGGCTCGTCATTCGTTATCCCCCAACTCTTCATCCCAGGGGTCGATGGACAGGTTCTTTTTGCGCTCCTCGCTGTTCTGGTGGTTGAGCCAGAACTGACTCATTTTTGAAACATCAAGGGCGGTTTGATTCTTGAATTGCTTACTGTGGTTGTCGCTATCAAGGATCGCGAGCACCTGAGCCAGTTTCTCATTAGGGATCAACAGAAGCTCGGATTCCAGACCTTTAGCCAACACTTCAAGAGTATCGAGTCTTGGGTTTCCACTTGCTTCCAGGCGCTGGTATTGCTGGCGAGAGAACCCGGCACGCATGAGCATGTCACCCTGCTTGAGTTTGAGGGCAGTTCGGCGGTCTTTGATCTGTTGGAGAAGCGATTTCATTTCTGCCTCGAAAGCAACATATATGTTGCCATTGGGTACTATAAGCAACATATTAGTTTCACCGGGGCGTAACAGCAACATATAAGTTGCTTTGGCATGGCTATACGTCCCGTTAAGATCGAAATCCGCCTTAATTGCCAGTGTCCGCCTCGGCAGGGCTAACTCGCTTAACATTATTTTCTTATTGAATTTTTGTATATTTCGCCCGATGAAGCGTTCGGTAACTCCCCGTTTGGCGGCAAACTCAGAGATGGTGATGTCAGGGCGCTCCCGCATCAGGGCCAGGATTTTCCCCGACGTTTTCCCCGACGTTTTCCCCGACGTTTTCCCCGACGTTTTTATTTGTCCCGACGCTTGCACCGACACATCTACCGACAGATCGAGCTCGACTACCGGTTTTCGCCAACGGGGAGCTTGTCGATATCGTTTCTGATTTTTCCTGTAAGCATTTAGTCGTTCTCTGCTTCGATAATTAGTCTTCGAGTTTCGATGGTTGGGGGCGTAGCAATTGAGCACGTTCCCGTTCAAGTTCGCGCTTGAGTTCTTCTTCGCTGGGTAGTTCAGTTAAATATTTTGACGCAAAAAGTTGTTTGCTCTCGTTCAATACTGAATATTTGGCAACGGTGTTGTTGCGCTCGCTGCACAAAATCAAGCCAATCGTGGGATTGTCGTCGGCCCGGCGCTTTTGTTCTTCGTACATACGCACATACATATCCATCTGCCCTACATCTTGGTGAGTGAGCTTGTGCATTTTCAGGTCGATGAGTAGAAAGCACTTCAGATGAAAGTTGGAGAACACAAGATCAATGTAAAAGTCACCGTCATCGGTGCGAATGCGTTGTTGGCGCTCGACAAAGGCGAAGCCTTTGCATAACTCCAACAGGAATTGTTGCAGGTTGGTGATAATGGCTTGCTCGAGGTCACTTTCTTGATAGGTTTTGTCCTGCAAATTCAGAAAATCGAGTATGTAGGGGTCGCGGAGGCAGTCTTTGGCCGTTTCAGCTAAGGCAGCGGTTTTCTCGTATGCCTCCAGTTCGACAGACTGTTTGTCTTTGCTGGTGAGCAGGCGCTCGTAATAAAGCACGCCGATTTGGCGCTCCAGGGCGCGCACGCTCCAATGTGCTGGGTGGCCTCATGCATATACCACTCACAGACCTGCGGATTTTCTATGCGTGCCAACAGGTTGTAATGTGACCAACCCAATTCGAGAGACACTGTCTCTCGAATTGGGAACGCCAGGTAAAACCGGCGCATATTACGCAAATTGGTGACATCAAACCCTTTACCGAATTCGTTTTGTAAACGCGCAGAAAGCTGCCCCAGCTGTTGTTTGCCATATTCGGCTCGCGCTTGGCCTTGCTGTTCCTGATTGACGATCAACTGCCCGATGTGCCAATAGGCCTGCACCATTTGCTGGTTGGCCGTTTGTTTTACCTGGCGGCGCGCTTGCTGAATAACGCTCGCAATGGCCGTATAGAGGCTATCCGGAACCGGCAGATTATTGGCCATACTTGGCCTCCTGCTTGATGAATGGCTTCAATACGGCGATGAGCTCGCCTACATCTTCTGGCTTGAACACGCCATCAATGCCCTCGTGGGATACCGCCGTAAACGGCGCTTCGTAAAGCTTGTCGACAACAATGGAGCCATGCTGCGCAATGTAGTTTTTCAGCAGGTTCATAAAGCTCACTTGCTTGGCGGTTAGCGTAGGGTGAGCATGCAAAAAGCCTTTGAAATGATCCTCAATCGCCTGCGAATCGAGGCCGATGATTTCCCGTACAGTCAGGTGCAGCTGATCAGCGGTGCGGCCGTAAAACTCGTTCAGTACATCCAAGCTTACCCCTGGGTGGCTGGTGAGAATGGTTGAAGTGAGCGTTTGCAGCTCGGCCTCGGCAATGGGCTCGCCTTTGCGGATTTTCTGCAAAATGGGGTTGGCCTCAATCATTTGGTCAAGAATGCCTTTCAAGCGGCGACGGTAGATCATCGCCTCGTTGGCGCCGGCAATCTTTACTTTGCGAACAATCTCCCGGATACCTGCATCGCTCGTGCCGGTGATCGGTGTGGCGTAACCACCGCCCTCGCCCGATTGGCGGTATTTCATGATGCCACGCAGCTCTTTTCGGGCCTTTTCAAGCTTTTCAATACTGGGGTTTGACCAAAAAGATTAGGACACAGGCGCGTGCCGCGACCAATCATCTGCCAGAACTTCACCCAGGAACGCACTGACTTCGCAAACACCAAATTGACGACCGAAGGCACATCAATGCCGGTATCGAGCATGTCAACCGAAATAGCAATGCGAAAATCGTTATGCGGCTTTTTGAATTCTTTGATCAGACTTTCGACATGAGGTATGTCGTTATGAATGACTTTGCTCACTTTGGTGCCATACTGCGGGTAAAGCTTGCAAAACAGTTTTTTGAGATGTTCGGCATGTTCCTGGCTTTGAGCAATAACGATGGTTTTACCCACAAGTGAGCCGGTTTCGTCTTTAATACCTTTGTTAATCAGGTTTTCAAGAATGATGCGGTCGGTATCTTCGCTAAAAATCTTGCGGCCAAGGTCTTTGCCTTCAACCGTGGTGTTTCGAGCTAGTTCTTCGCCCAGGTCTTCTTCGAGTTGGCGCTTTTGCGCTTCAGACAAATCGTTATAGTGAATGCCTTCCCGCAAAAAATCAGTGGTCAGGTCTTTGACGCGAAACGGCACCAGATAAGGTGGTTCATTGTTGATTGCCGCATCGAGCCCAAATTCAAAGGTAGGATCGGTGGTTTCACTGTCGAACATGTCAAAGGTGTTACGACTGATGAATTTGACCGGCGTGGCCGTCAACCCGACTTGCAACGCGTCGAAATAGTAGAACAGATCGCGGAAGCGATTGTAGATACTACGGTGCGATTCATCGGCGATAATCAAATTGAAAAAGCCAACATCCAGCTGGTGAAAGCGATTCATCATGCTGGGGTAGGTGGCAATGTATATCCGCGCTGTCTGGTCGATCTTGTTGGTTTCGCCAATGATGCAGCGCGGCTCCGACGGCAAGTTTTGCTTGAAGGCGTCGTCAGCCTGGGTGCGCAATTCTTTGCGATCAAACAAGAACAGTACTCGCTTGGCCCAACCGGCATTTAACAGTAGGTCAGCCAGCGAAATTGCCACGTGGGTCTTACCAGTGCCGGTAGCTTGTATCACGAGCGCTTTGCGCCGCTGACGCTGAAAATGTGCGGCAACGGTTTTTATGGCCTCGATCTGGTAGGGCCGGTCAGCAATGCTGAGATTAAGTTTGAATTTCTCCACCTCGGGCACGCGGAACTGGCGCTGGTAAATCAGGTAATCCAGACTGTCTTTGCTGTAGAAGCCATAGATCGGGCGATAAGTGTTGTATTGGCTGTCGTCCCAGATAAAGGTTTCATAACCGTTGGAATAGAGAATTACCGGGCGTGTTGGTAGCCCATTTGCTCCAATGCATCGGCACACCGTAAAGCTGCTAAATGACTAAGAGAAGCGAGTGGACCGATTTTGTCCCGATTGTGGAGATTACTTAACGTAAGATGGCGCGCCCGAGACGATTCGAACGTCCGACCTTTGCCTTCGGAGGGCAACACTCTATCCAACTGAGCTACGGGCGCCGGGTACTGCTTGCAAGCGAAGTTGCTTGCATGAGGGCCAACGATTGTATCAGAGTATCAATCTGATTTGGCAACTTTTTCCCTTGGGCGACACACGCCGTAACGCCCAAGCGACCACAAAACGGGTGACTTATGTATAAACCTGTCATAGCCCTACTGCTAGCCCTGATCCTGGCGGGCTGCGCCATCAACAACGTCAGCACTGATTACGATCCCAACACGCTATTGGTCGGCATGACGCGCTACGCCTGGGCCCCCAACAAAGAAGCCGCGCCCTTCCCCTCCCTCGACCTACAACGCTTGCGCCTGGCGGTTGATCAAGCATTGGCCAGCAAAGCCATGCAACCAGTAGCAGCGGCTGACGCCGAGCTATGGGTGCAAACGGGCATGGATTTTCGTGAGGTCCGTGATGTCAGCACCATGGAGATGGGCAGCGCCTTTGACCACCCCTTATTGATCCGCGGGGATGCCATTGTCCATGTGCACCAATACACCGAAGCCGTGATTTTTGTGCAATTCATTTCGCCACGCGATGCACGCGTAGTCTGGCGGGGCCAGCTGACCCGGCCATGGCACGAAAATATCGCGCCTGCCAAGCGCGAACAAATACTACGCCAAGCCGTGACGCAGATCGTGGCGGGCTTTCCCCCAACGCCGGGACAATAGTCGCGGCGTTACAGTCCAAGATTAAATCTATGCACGCATTGACTCCCCTGCCCCGCAATTTTTACGATCGCGACACGATATTGGTTGCCCGTGAACTTTTAGGGTGCCGCCTTGTACATATGGTTGATGGTGTTATCCGCATTGGCAAAATCGTCGAAACCGAGGCTTATTTAGGGCCGCACGATCTGGCTGCACATTCAGCGCGCGGTCTGACTGAACGCACCAAACCCATGTTCGGCCCTCCCGGCCATGCCTATGTGTACATGATTTACGGCATGTATTTTTGCATGAACGCCGTCACCCAGGCCGAAGGCCATGCCTCTGCCGTGTTAATACGTGCAGTAGAACCGTTACTCAACATTGAGGGCAAAACCCGAGGCCCCGGCTTGCTCTGCAAAGCCATGGGTATCGATAAATCATTAAGTGGATGCGATCTGTTAAGTCACCATTTTTTCATCACTGCGGCAGCCCAAACTGAGAAATTTACCATTATCAAACGTCCGCGCATTGGCGTTGATTATGCCGGCCATTGGGCAAAGCGATTGCTGCGTTTTTACATTAAGGGGAACCCTTATATTTCCAAGCCATAACCACGCAACATCGACGCATTTTTAATTTCAGCAAGGCTCAGGCACAAAAGGACACTCTGTATGCAGTGGGATGTGAATAAAATTGATTTATGGTTTAGAAACGCCCTGGTGGTGATCTCCGGGATTTTAATGGCGCTGCAATTTACCTACGGCACCGATAACAAATGGTTGAACGGCGCCATGATTTTAGCCATGGCTGGCGTGGTGGGCTACTTCACCAACTTGCTGGCCCTCAAAATGTTGTTTCAACCCAAGCATGGCAGCATTCTTGGATGGGAAGGCCTGGTCCCCAAAAACAAGCCCTTGATTGCCGAACAATTGGGACAAAGCATTCAAACACAATTGCTTTCGCCCGATATCATTATGAGTTACATCAACGACAATCAAATGATCGCCCGCAGCACTGAAAGATTCGCTGCCTGGCTCGACACCCAGCTGCAAGATCCTGCAACGCGACAGCGCATCAATGCACGCGTTATTGCGTTGTTGCAGGAGCGTGGGCCTGATGTGATGCGTATGCTATTTGATTTTTCAGAAGCCAAAATCAAGGCGATGGCACTTAACCCGACGCTGATCAGCCAATATTGGCCTGATATTCGTGAGCACTTGTCCGCCTATTTGCAAGACCAGGACAACCGCCGCCAAGCAGCCGCGCAGATACGCAAGGGAATGCTGGAAACGTTACCGCACCTTGCAGAAATGCTTGATAACGCCGTAGAAACCTATTTGGCACGCGGCAACACCATGGGTAAAGTCGGGATGCAGCTCAAGCAATTGGCATCCATTGATGAAAACACCTTTTTGGATCTGCTGGAAAACTTTGTTAACGATGAAGCCGCCGATGCCCAGTTTATTGGGGTTGCCGACATCCTGATTAAAAGCTTGCAAGAGAAACTCGATGCCCCCGAAACGCAGGCCATGCTTGAAAGCAAAATCGAAGGCTGGGTGGAACAATCCAGTCGCTACGCACGCGAAAATTTATTGCCCCGCTGGATTGACGCTTTGCAGCAATATTTAGCTGACCCGGTGCACTGGCAAGACATTGACCGTTACCTGATGAATGCGCTGATGTCTTCGAAAGACAAATTGCTCGACTACATCAATTCACCAGATGGCCAGGCATGGGTAAAAACCAATATCGAGCGCCTCGTGAGCCGGTTGAATGTCAGCGGCTTGGTGCGCGATCAAGTCATGAAACTCGATACCGATGAGCTTGAGAAAATGATTCTGGATAATACCGGTGGCAATCTGGTGGTCATACAAACGCTAGGAGGTGTGTTGGGATTATTTGTCGGTACCATTCAGGTAAATGTGTGGTTTGCCATTCCTGTTTTTACACTGACAGGGCTGGTGTGGGTACTGGCTTACTTTAACAATCGAAAATATCGTAACAAAGTATAAATCCACCCCGCTTGCACCGCCCCACATACTTTTAGATTCATGCCCGCTGGGGCATGAATCAGCTGCGCTGTTGCAGGTGCCAGAGGGGCGAAACCCATCAGTCACACAACCCTCGCCCCCTGCCTAGCCGACCGCCGGTCACACCGAGTATACTCGATGTTCCCTGACACTAGATTCCAATAAAGTGAGCCTGGAACCCTGAGCTCATCATAAAAACGACAACGGCCTCTCCGCCGATTTCACCACGAAGGTAGGTATTGAATGACAGCTCCACAACAGATTCGCTCTCCCGGATTCACGATCGATTACAACCCTGCAACAGGTGAAGAGTTAGGGCAAGTCCCCAACACTGATATGCGCGACATTCCAGAAATGTTCGCCCTTGCACGACGTGCGCAAAAATTGTGGGCTGAGCGCAGATTTAAACAACGGGCCCGTGCCATTACGCAAATGCGCGAATATATCGTGGCACATGCCGATGAACTCAGTACCGTGATCAGCAAGAGCAACGGCAAAACCCGCGTTGATGCATTGGCCACCGAAGTGCTGCCATGCAGTCTCGCCTGCGACTGGTACAGCCGCCACGCAGAGAAAGTGTTACAGGATAAAAAGCTGGCCATCGACAGTCTTTTATTTTTCAACAAGCGCACGACCATGCAGCGTAAACCCCTCGGCGTGGTCGGCATCATCAGCCCCTGGAACTACCCATTGTCGATCCCGTTCGGCGAAATTGTTATGGGCCTGATGGCGGGTAATGCGGTCATGCTGAAAACGGCTGCAGCAACGCCACTGGTGGGGGATGCAATCAACCGCATAATTAATGCTGCGGATCTACCCAAAGGCTTATTTCAGCAAATCGTTGGTTCGGGCGGCGAAGTATCGACAGCCATGCTTGAAAACGGCGTCGACAAGATTTTCTTTACCGGCTCGGTGGATGTGGGCAAACAGTTGATGGCGCAAGCTGCCAAAACGCTTACCCCGCTTTCGCTGGAATTGGGCGGCAACGACCCCATGATCGTACTCGAAGACGCCGACCTTGAGCGCGCCGCCAATGGTGCTGCCTGGGCGGGGTATCAAAACGCCGGGCAGTCCTGTGGAGGTGTTGAACGCGTCTATGTACACGCATCGGTGTATGACAAGTTTCTCGCGCTTTTGACTGAGAAAACCCGCGCTATTCGCCATGGCTCGGATCAGAATTTCAATGTGGACATGGGATCGATGACCACCAAAGGTCAGCTCAACACGGTTATTCGCCACGTAGAAGACGCGTTAGCGAAAGGTGCCCGCATCGTCGCACAATCACGCCCGGTTGGCCCGCAAAATGGATTCTTTCACCCGGCGACACTGATGGTGGATACCACCGACGACATGCTGCTGATCAATGACGAAACGTTTGGCCCCGTTATTCCGGTGATGAAATTCAACACCGAAGACGAAGCCATTGCAGCCGCCAACAAATCGCATCTGGCCCTCACCTCCTCGGTATGGACACGCGATCTCGCTCGCGGCAAGCGTATCGCAGCGCAGCTGGAATCGGGCGTTACAACCATCAACGACCACTTGTACACACACGGTTTGTCAGAAATGCCTTGGGGTGGCTGGAAACATTCTGGCCTTGGCCGCACACATGGTCACGAAGGCTTGCTTGAGATGACCCATGCCAAGGCAATCAACTGGGATCTTTTGCCCGCCAAGCGGAACCTGTGGTGGTATCCGTTCAATCAGGATACTTATCAAGGGTTGTTGAACGCACAGCGCTTTGTGTATCCAAAAGATGCGAAAGAGAGAGTGACCAGTGCACTTAAGCTGTCGCCCTTTATGGTGAAAAAAATGTTTACGCGCTGGAAAGTGTAGCGTTAACCATAAATGCAGTGCGACGCGAGCCGCACTGCATTTTTACTAATACCGTCATATTTTAGCTTTTACGATTGCCCCTCACGTATGGATTGCAATCGACGTAACACAGCAGCGCCATCATGCTTGCCCCTTGCAATTCCCGCCTGCTCCAATCGCTGATCAAGCGTTTCGCCACTCAGTTCATCGTGTATTTGTGCCAAAGCAGCATTCATATCAGCACTTTGCTGTTGTTGATGGCGAATCTTGTGCAGCGACGATTCCATATCGCCCAAGCGTGTGGTGAGTTCTGACGAACATACGCCTAGCGCACCCAGGGCGTTATTGGCGTGACGATTGGCTTTTGCCAGCGCTAGTTCGCGCTGATAATGTTTGATGGATTGCACCGCTTTGCGCATTTGCTGGGTGAGTTGAGCTTCCTGACTGCGCAAATGATTGATCTGCTGTTTCAAGGTGTCGAGCAGGTTTTCATCGTCGGCGATTAAATCCGCCAACTCACGCGCCAGGTTGTCTTCTTGCTTTTCCAGAGCGGCAGATGCCTGAACAAGGCGGGTTTGCAAGGTGAGCGTTATGCTTTCAATATCGCGCTCCAGTTTTTTGCGTTCCGCCATGACTGCAGCGAGGTGATGTTTTGCCGCAGGCAACGCCTCTTCGGCCTGGCGGATTTCCTGCTCGAAAATCATGATGGCATGGTGGTCGATCAGGTGTTGCACGGGTTGTTGTGCGCCAGCATTAAACAGGGTTGCGAGTTTTCTGAACATGCTCATGGTGTTTCCTCGGGGTGTTAAAGTGCTTTTGTCTAGACGTGAATGGGAGGATTCCCGGTGCGAAGCAGGCGAATCAGCTCAGTTCTTTTATCAACTGTTGGGTTTTAGCTTCGCTGATTTTCGAAATCAAACGTTGCGCTTCATGTTCATCGCGCAGGGTTTTCGATAGCGTGATGGTGGTGCTTACCAGAAACAACGCACTAATCCCCAAATAACCTTTCACCAAATAGTCCACAGGGGCAAACAGCACGCCGACCCCAACGGCCGAAACGGCGATGGCAAAGGACGCTTTCACGAAAAACAACCAGGATTTGCTATTGCTCTGCACTGAGTCGATCACAGGGATACCCTCTTGTCGTTGAGATGTCGCTATTCTTCCCCTTGGCATCAAAATGATCAACTTTTAAACAAACAGTAGTCTAGTATGAGACATGAGGTATCATTATTTGATACCTCTTCAGGAGATTGCCATGGCCCAAACCACTGCACTCATCGACGCCCTCAAGCAAGCATTAAAAGAAAAAGGGCTGACTTATGCGCAAGTTGCGCAGCATTTGCAGATATCGTTGCCGAGCGTAAAACGCATGTTTGCCGATAAGCATTTCAGCCTGCGCCGATTGGATCAGGTATGCGAACTGGCGGGCGTAGAAATTACCGAGCTTGCCTATCGGGTAGACACACAGCGCCGCATTGAGCGCCTTACGCTGGAGCAGGAGCAAGAGTTGGCGACCCATGAACAACTGTTGCTAGTAGCGGTATGTGCACTGAACTATTGGGCTTATGAAGATATTCTGGCCGCCTACCGATTCACACCCACGGAACTGATCCAGCACCTTGCGAAACTCGATCGCCTTCATCTCATCGAGCTACAACCGGGAAATCGTATAAAAGCGTTGATTTCGCATGATTTTCAGTGGTTGCCGCAAGGGCCTATACAGCGCTTTTTCGAAGCGCAGGTGCAAGGGGATTTTTTCAGAAGCCGTTTTGATCAGCCAGGGGAGTTGCGTCTGTTTGCCTTTGGCATGTTGTCGCTAAATGCCAACACGCTCATGCAACAAAAGATGCAACGCTTGTTGCAGGATTTTCGCCACTATCACGACGAGGATAAGGGTTTACCACTGGAAAAACGCCACGGCACAGCAATAACGCTCGCCATGAGGCCATGGGAATTACAAGTGTTTTCGAAATACCGCCGCGATGGTGTCGACAAGGTGTTTGGGTGAGCCTATTCAATCCCCCAAAAACCTTTACTACGGCGTCACAGCAAAGCGCACCACACCAATCATTTGACCGGCTTCTGTCACCACTTGCACCTGCCAATCCCCAACCACCTCGGCCGGGAATCGCGTCTTGTGCGTCCAGGTGCGGTAGCCTTCCTTACGCCCCCCGTGGATATCCAGTTCAATACTTTCGATTACTTTGCCCTCATGCACCCACACATGAAACACTTGCTCCCTCAGGCCACGTGGCGCCCGAATGGCGGTATAGGCATACAATCCCTGCCGATGGAGATCTCGCGCACTCAATGAGGCTACACCCTTGCCTGGGGTTCGCTTGCTGCCATCCAGCTCTGGCGTTACGTGAACATTGGTGAGCCAAACAGTGGCAGGCGGCACCCAGTAACGCGCAAACCACAACGTCGCAGTCAGGATTGCGATCATGCCACACAAACGCAATATGCCTAACCACTTATGCCCCTCTGGCACTAACCGCACCAGGGTCGGAATCGCCAACACCACCACCGCCCCCATAGCATACTGATAGGTTTCATCGGTGGATTGCTGAAAAATTACCGGAAGTGCCGTTAGCATTACCGCAAACAAGGCCAAGGTATGAAAACTCATATACAGCAAACGGCGCGTTGCCAACCAACGGTAATAGACGGGGTCGATAATCGAAATCAATGCCGCAGTGGCCAAAAGGCCAGTGAACAAAAGCTGGCCGCTTAGCCATGTCGTTGTCATCAGAAAAAAGGGCAAGACGAAAAACAGGCTTTCTTGATGTATCAATTGGGTGCCATAGCGAAGCACCGCCGGGGGAATCTCCAGCCCAAAGCGTTTGGCAACGTTTTGCGTAAGCAGGTTTTCAAGCATCAACCAAATCCAACTGATGAGCAATACGCCCGCAATGATGCCCGCCGATCGATTTTGACGATTCACCAGAAAAAAACTGGCGACACCCGAAAGAAAGCTGAACAATGCCAACGCGCGCGGATAACGCTGGATAAAGGCGAAGATGGGAGCAATGCGGTTTTTAAGGGTTTCCATAGGCGATCAGGTTTTGAGCAAACAAGGCGGCATTATACCCATGTGCAATCCCAGGCCAAGCCCTGCTTGAGCGACTTGGCGAAAGCGCACCAGATAACGATCGGTTTTATCTTGTAGTTCAATGAATTGCACCAGATACTCAACGAGCGCCCCTTCGCCAGGTAGGCGCAATTAACAAGGCTGAGTTTTCAACCACCCTACGCTTTTAAAAACAGGAAGATACCCATGCTCGCATACGTGACGCTAGGCACCAACGACATCACCCGCGCCGCCAGCTTTTATGATCCGCTCCTTGCCGAACTGGGCGCCAAACGAATTATGGACTTTGACACGTTTATCGCGTGGTCAACCAGTAAGACCAGCCCGGCAATTTCGGTGATCAAACCCTATGACGGTAATGCTGCGACCGTCGGTAACGGAGTGATGGTGGCGCTTACCGCCACGTCAGCCGAACAGGTTAAAAAGGTGTATGAAAAGGCCATGTCCTTGGGCGCCAAAGACGAAGGTGCGCCCGGCCAACGCGGAGAGGGCTTCTATGCTGCGTATTTTCGTGATCTGGATGGCAACAAACTGAATGTTTGCTTTTTCGGCTAATTGACGCTTGAAAGACTGCGGCAACGGTTCTGTTGTCGCAGTCTCAATGATTAAAGCGGCCTAATAACACCGCTAGCTGCGGTACCCCACCCAACCAGGCCATTCAAGATTTATAAAGTTTGAGCGCAACAAACGAAAATACCACGAACTCACTGACCGGCAGCAATTGCAATTGCTCAAAAGGCGCATGCGGAAATACCGCTGTCCCCAGGCGCATTAACGCTAACAGCCCCAGCCCGATGGCAGACGCTTTAAATACAATCTCTCGTGACAGAGCACCACCCCTCATACTGCCCAGCATGATACCCCAGGCAACAAAAGCAGCACCGCCGGTGGCCAGGCAATAAAACAAAATACCTGACTGCACCATCATTCCCTCACCTGATGCAGAGAAATCAAACAGCGATGGAAATGGCAAATAAATCAGGTAGGTTACAAAAAACGTCACACCGATCAGGGTAATAAACCCGGCCGTTATACGTGCCAGTTTTTCAGGCGCAAGAGACATAACCAACAAACTCCGGTACACACAACGCATTGCACCACCTATTGTGATGCAATGCCCCACTATACGCCCGCAACGATAGCGTTACGGGTTAATGATATATCGGTAACTCAGGCCTCTACCGGCTCTTTGACCGGCATTGGTGCAGCCATTTTTTGTGGTGGGATAGGATTGAACGCCTCCACTTGGTAGGTTTTCACTTCATTCCAAGTGGATGGCACATCGGCAATATTGACATAAAACTGGTTATACCATTGACGCAAGCGATGGATCGGGCCATCCCCATCGCAAAGGATAGGGTTGTCCACGCGCTTTTTGGTGTGCCAGTACGCCACGTCTTCGAAAAACGCTTGTTGGGTTAGTTCCACATAGCCTTTGACCATGGCTTCACTATCCGCCTTGCTCATGCCCGGGAATAGCTTGACCATCACGCCAAAACGAAGATCGAAATTTTCGGTATCAATGGGGACGTGAGATACCAACAATTTGGATTCAACGGGAATACCGTTCATTTCACCGCTCATTTCGGTGATCATGTAGGCAGGCCCATAATAGGTAGCGGTGGTTTTCAGAACCGAGTCACCGGCTAACCGTGGGCTTTTGCCTTCCATGCTTTGCACGCAAATATGGCGATCAAATGTGTTTTCAAACTTGAGCGCTGCCGACGCATGCACGGGGCCGAAGTGCGCCTTATCTGCCATGTTATCCACCAATTCACGGCAATTGGTGTGAATGGGGATCAAAACGACTTCCCAATCTGACCAGTCATTGCTGCCATAGGCGTCGATCACGGGCGGCAATTGTTCTGGTATAGGCGGATTATCTTCGGGATCGTTGTAAACGAACGCCAAGCCATTGCGCTCAAGCGTTGGCCAGGATTTGATGCACGCTTTGGCAGGAATTTTCTTGGCATAAGGAATGTCATCACAAACACCATCAGAACCCCAACGCCAGGCATGCATGGAGCAACGCAGCGAATTGCCTTCGACATAACCTTGCGACAGATCCGCGCCCATGTGCGGACAAAAACCGTCAAGCACGATCAACTGGTTTTCTTCACCACGAAACGCCACCAGACGTGATCCAAAATAATTCAACTGAACAGGGGTTTTACCATAAGTATCGGATTTACCGAGGCAGTGCCAACCACGTGCGTAACGTTCTTCCACAGGGGCTGCTTCGATTTTTGCATACTTGCTCATTAGAAGTCCTCTCTCTTTTTATTGTGATATGACGATGACTGCGATTAGTCGATCATCGCCAGTAATTTCTGGATCAGGCCTTTTTTCGCCTGCGACGGGTTCGCCAATTGCTGTTGCAAGCGTTCTTTGGCGGTGGCGCGGGTTTTCTCATCAGCCGGGCGAGCAATAAACTTGGCTTCACCAAACATGCCAAGTTTTACTGTGCCTTGCATATTGTCCTTGTCGTCCAAAGCACCAGTATAGGTGAGCGTCATCGGCACCGGCTTCGAAATTTTGGTTTTCCAGGTGATGGTTTCACCAATGAGTTCGCCCTTCTGCGCTTCTTGCATGCCATATTGGTCGTTCATGACATTGCCAACCAATGCTTTACCTTGCGATTGCAGGGTGACAATGCTGTTTTGATCACCGACGGGGGATTTCACAGTAATATTCCAGACGTTATCGACGCTGGATTTTTTCACTGGTTTGAAGTTTTCAATCTCGGATGCGCCGCCCTGGGTCACGCTCATATTGTAGAAGATCGAATATTCTTCTTCACTGAAGCCCAGGTTATGCAAATCATCGAAGGACGTTTTCATAATCGATAACGTTGGGCGATCGGCCATCATGCCTTGAATGCTGGTGGCGACCGACTCCATACTCATGTCGATATCGGCGGCAGGGGTTTCTGCAAATACCAGACGCGCAAACTTACCACCGCCTACTGTGAAGAATTCGCCATTAATATCACAGGTGTCGTGACACAAATATCCAATCACTGGCGCAAGACGGTTGGGTTGAAAGTCTTTTTCAAGATGGTCACGGAAAGAACTGGCTGGCAGCATGGCCGACAAACGCGTGAAAGCAGCTGGTAAAATAACGTTGACATGAATATTGTGTTCTTTACCCAACAGCGCCGTATTGCGTGTCAAACCAAACAATGCCGATTTCATCGAGGGATACGAAATCTGCGGACTGAAACCCAACGCTGAACTCGACGCAGTATTAATAAAGCGACCGCCCTTCTGCTTGACCATATGCGGCCATGCAGCTTTCATCATGTTGAATGAACCCAACACGTGCACACCCAGATGCAGTTTGATTTCATCCGTTTCTACATTGGGAAACACCTGTGTGCTCGCAATCCCGGCGTTATTGATAACGATATCAACACGCCCCCATTTTTTGATCGCAAGATCCACCATGGCTTTGGCACCAGCAAAATCGCTCACGTTGCTGCCATTGGAAATCGCTTCACCACCGGCATCACGAATTTTTTTGGCCGCAGCTTCAGCCACACTGGAGTTTTTCTGGCCATCGACACCAAAAGTGCCACCGCCCAGATCGTTGACCACCACTTTGGCACCATGCTTGGCCAGGTAGCTTGCATATTCAAACCCAAGACCACCGCCCGCGCCGGTTACGATCGCGACCTTGCCTTCAAAACTGTATGCCATGGTGTCCCCCTGCTATCGATTCTGAATGTTCTTCGTAGTGTGCCCTGCAATATACACCGAACGCCCCAAACAGTATACGGCGTATACTGTTTGTTACAGCGTTTTTTACCGGCTTTTATTGCCGCTGGAATTCTGAGCCAAGCCAAAGCTTGTTATTTTGCAACAATAATGCAAATATTGTTCATAAACAAGCTGGCACCCACCCAGCGGATCGCCCCCTAAAACTAGGCAATGAGGTAAGTCATGGATTCTGCACACAAAATCAGCACCGTAAATAAGTACATAGAAGCCGTCAGCACGGACAACCTGGATTTGATACGCGAAATTTACGCTGACAATGCGACTGTCGAAGATCCGGTGGGCACCCCGCAACACGAAGGTATCGAAGCCATTTTGGGCTTTTATGGCAAGATCAAAGGCATGGGCGTCAAACTCACTCTCAAAGACACCCCAAAATGCGCAGGCAATTCAGTTGCCTTCCCGTTTACAGCAAAAATTGGCCCCACCACCATAGATGTAATCGATGTATTTGAATTCGACCCCAACGGTAAGGTAGTGTCGATGAAAGCCTATTGGGGCGCCGAAAATCGCACGTAAGTCGGAATATTATTTGACAAGGTCAACACAGGCAAAGCAGCATCAACCCGATTCCCAGTATGCTGTAAACACCGACCAACGCGGCAATGGGCCAAACATGATCTTGGTCATGGGGCATCGCTTGCGTTGGCCGATGTCACAAAGCGCTTAACGCACACAACACATACCAGACAAAACGCATGCGACTTACGAGCTTTTCCGACTACACGCTACGGGAGAGCCCGGATTATGCCTAATCGCGCCTGCATGCCGCCTGGCCGGCATATTGAGCCTCGCGTTCGAGTCGTTATATGCCACCCTCGACGAATACATACTGGCCGACCAGGTGCAGCAACCTCAGAAGCTGAAAGCCATTTTGTTACTGGTGGCTCAGCAATGATGCGAGGGCATCGTTATAGCGGCTAATATGAATGCCATTCCGGGCACACGTTCCAGGACATCTGGCCATGAATGAGCCGCAAGCGACACCCCCTGCCTCCTTTTTTAGTGCCCCCTTCTGGGCCGTGGGTTTTCGACCGTTCTTCACCCTCGCCTTTCTGGCAGGCGCGTTGCTGCCATTGTTGTGGGCGGCGGCGTTTTCCAACCTATGGCGCCTGCCACATTCAGGCTTAACACCCACCCAATGGCATGTGCATGAAATGCTGTTCGGCTTCGGTTGGGCGGTGTTAGGTGGATTTTTGCTGACCGCCAGCAAAAATTGGGTAAATATCCGAGGACTGCATGGCGTTCCTCTCTTTTTCGCGGCACTACTTTGGATTGTCGAACGTATAGTAGTGGCGTTTTTTCCGGTACTGACGCAAGACACATCCTGGCTAACGTTGGGCTTAAGCTACTTTGGCGCCAACGTATTTCTCGTCTATGTGGCAGGCTACGTCCTGTGGACGTTGATATATTATCGAAAACAGGACAGCTTCAAAGATAATTACTTTTTTATGATAGCCTTGCCGTTATTTCTGATGGCAAAAATCATGCTGTTGATACCCGGCACCTATGCGCACGGATGTTCCCTTGCTATTGGACTTTTTCGCGTCGCCTTCGTGGTAATGTTTGAACGCACCATGACGCAGTTCATGAAAAACGCGCTGGGTATCGCACTGCTGCGCCATCGAGGCCTGGATCTCTCGATCAAACTTCTCGTATTGTTGTCTGCGTTTTCAAGCTTTCTGCCAGCACCACTGGCCGTTCTGCTAATGGCTGCAGCGTCCGGTCTGTTGTTTATACGTCTTTGCTTATGGCATCCCCTCGCCGGACTCCGGCGCTTTGACACAGGCACCATGTACGTAGGCTATTTCGGGCTCACATTGCACCTGGCATTTGAAACACTACGGGTAAGCGGCGCACTGATCAGTATAGGCACCCTCTCCACCCACATTTTCACCTTTCTCTGCATGGGCATTATCATCCCCAGCATGATGATACGCATCTGCCAAGGACACACCGGTCGCAAAATCCTGTTCAGCACATCGGATCGCATCGCACTCGCCTGCATGGGCATAGGTGCATTTTTTCGATTAATCGCAACACAAATCTGGCCCGATCAATATATCACCTGGATCAGTGTATCAGCGTTGGGATGGAGCGCCTGCTTCGTACTGATAGGCCTTCGACTTATACCATTTCTCTGGCAGCCGAGAATCGACGGACGCCTACACTGAGTCACAACGGCAAACGCACTGAACAACACCCAACACCCAACACCCAACACCCAACGAACAATAGCCAACAAAATCAACACTCTCAAAACAAACGGGCCAGCAAATTCTTGCCAGCCCGTCTCATCACACCTAACACGTTCAATTCAACGCGCTAAAACATCAAAACATATCCAAAACAACATCAGAGCGCCGAACGCGCACCACCATCAATAAAGATATCTTCACCGTTAATATAGCTCGCCTCAGACGACGCCAAAAACGCCACCAACGCCGCCACCTCCTCCGGCTGCCCCTTACGTCCTAACGGCGACAGATTCGCCAACAAACGACGATTAATCCCTTCAGGGAAACGAATATTCTTCACCATCGGCGTTTCAATCCCACCTGGGCACACCACATTCGCACGAATGCCGTCAGCCTCAAACTCCTGCGCGATACACTTCGTAATCGCCGCCACACCGGCTTTTGAAGCACAATAAGCCGTTTGATACGCCGTCATCACCTTCGCATTCAACGACGCGAAATTAACGATACAGCCCTTGGTTTTCTTCAAATGCGGCACCGCTTCACGGCAGATCGTAAACACGCTCGTCAAATTAATCGCAATAAACTTATTGAACACATCATTCGTCAGCTCATGCAAGTGATAAAAACTAGCGATTCCCGCCGCATTCACCACTACATCCAACTGCCCATAGGTATCCACCGCAGACGCCACCAACGCCTTGCAAGACGCCTCATCCACCGCGTTAAAAGTCACCGCTTTCGCCACGCCACCCGCCGCATCAATCTCAGCCGCAGTGGCCTGATTACCTTCTTCGTTAAGATCCCCCAACACCACCTTCGCGCCCTCAGACGCCAAACGCAATGCCGTTGCCTTACCCATGCCAGACGCCGCGCCCGTTACAATGGCGACTTTACCTTCGAATCTTTTCATAGATATCCCTCCAGATTTTTTCTCATTCTAGGTACTACGGGAGTGGGGGTGATGGGTGAGGAACGGTTTGCAGAAACGTCGGCGCCATGGATGGCGCCGTCGAGCCTACAGGGACGTATTCACGGCGTTTTATGCAAACCGTTCCTCACCCAACAGCACCACGTTCTAAATCAAAAACCTAAACACTATACCCACCATCCACAAACAAAAGCTGCCCCGTCACATACTTCGACCGATTCGAAGCAAAAAACGCCGCCGCCTCCGCAATATCCTCCGGCACCCCGAAATGCTTAATCGGCAACCCCGCCAACACCGCCTGCTTCCAAGCCTCATTAAACACCCCCTCCGCCTCAAGACGCTTAAAAATCCCCGTCTCAATCACACCCACCGCCACACTATTCGCACGAATATTATGAACACCCTCTTCCTTCGCCACATACTTCACCAGCGCCTCATTCGCCGCCTTCGGCGCCACAGAAAGCACATCTTTGGGCGGCGTTCTACCCAACCCCGCAGAAGAAATATGCACCAACGACCCACCATCATTCGCCCGGAAATGCGGAATAATCCCCCGCACAATCCGGAAAAACCCATTCAGATCGCCGTTAATCACCTCATCCCATTGTGCATCCGTCACATCGGCCAAATAGGGCTGCTTGATATCAGAACCCGCCGCCACCACCACACTGTGCAAACGCCCATGCGCCTCAATCGCACTCGCCAGCGCGCTATCGATCTGCGTCCGTTGCGCGATATCCACCTGATGAATCGTGCAACGCACACCCAACGACGCAATTTCTTCTGCCGCAGCTAACGCCTTTTCTTTACGCGATTTATAGGTAATGGCGACATCGCTGCCACCTTGCGCAATTCGCATCGCAATGGCTGCACCAATACCACCACTCCCACCAAACACCAATGACGCACCGGGGCCGAATTCTGGGCTGAGTTTTTTCATGAGATTTACTCGCAATCCTGAGTTATCAACAATTCATCAAACATGAAAGCGCCGGATCACACTGCTATAGAAACCCGCATTCCATTTGCCAAGCTGACACGCGACCCTACCTCGCGCATCAGGCACTAACGACAAGCCTCAGCGTTATGCCGACGCCACCGCCTGTTCGCTCACTTTGCTACCCGCATTTTTACGCGTTTTGCCACTGACCGCATCGCTGCTCGCCATATGCTTCGCCGCAAGATAACCGAACGTCATCGCAGGGCCGAGTGTCGCACCCGCACCGGGATATTTGCTACCCATCACCGATGCCGCCGAATTACCAATCGCGTACAAGCCCGGAATTGGTTCACCATTTTTATCCACCACACGCCCGTGCACATCGGTTAATGCACCGCCTTTGGTACCAATATCCCCAGGATGAATGGGCAAGGCATAAAACGGGGCTTGCGCAATCGGCGCAATGCAGGGATTGGGTGACGTTTTTGCATCGCCGTAATAACGATCGTAGTAACTCTCACCACGATGGAATTCAGGGTCTTTACCGCTAACGGCGTATTGATTGTTCTTGGCTACCGTTTCTGCCAGATTCTTAGCATCGACGCCAATTTTTTTCGCTAATTCTTCGATAGTGTCCGCCTTTACCATGACCTCCCACACGCGCTTGGAAATGCGCGAATCGGGTGTCGAATATCCGGGAGGAATCGGGCCAAAGGGAAACTTTTTGCGGAAGGTCGCATCAAATACCACAAACGACGGAAAAGTCGGTTCTTTCTCGGTATTGGCCTGATAAAACGACAAACCAGATTCGAGATACGGTGCCGCCTCGTTGGAAAATCGCTTACCCGCTTTATTCACAATCACCAAGCCAGGCAGCGAGCGCTCAGCAAAAATGATGTAGGGGCGATCCCATGCAGGGATTTTTACTGCTGGTGCCCACCAGGCATGCTGCATCAGATCGGTCGCCGCACCGACTTTTATCGCAGCCTGAATGCCATCGCCCGTATTATTGATTTGTGAACCGCTCCATTCTGCACTGGTCGGCTTGGGCAAATACGTTTCACGCATTTGCTGGTTGTGCTCAAAACCACCGGCCCCAATAACGACGCCTTTGCGGGCCCGAATGCGCACTTGCTTACCTTCGCGTGACACAATCGCACCCAATACCTCACCATTTTCTTCGATCAAATCGATCATGGGGGCTTTCAACCACAAATCTACGCCACGCTCCATCATTGACCAGCGTAACTGGCCGATCAGCGCATTCCCCATGGTCAAACGGCGTGAACGTTTACCTTGCAACCGCCCAGGAATATCCAGGTAATAACGCAGCGCCATCATGACCGCAGTGAACATCCAGCCTTTGGCTTGCGTCAAGAAGGCGCGGCCTTCCTTCATGGTCATGGTGAGTTTGCCGGCAACCAGCACTTGTGAAGGCGGCTCGCGCAGGGCGTTAAAATGCTGCTTAAGATGCTTGGCGTGCATGGGGGTGGGCTGGTGGGTACGATGCCCTTCTTTGCCACCGGGCTTTTCAGGGTAATAATCAGAATAAGGAACCGTTTCGTATTGCAGACGCGAATGTTGGGCCATGTATTCAAGCATTTCGGGCGCTTTTTCAACGTAGCAGCGCAAACGCTCTTCAGACACTTCGTTGCCAATCACGGCTTTCATGTAACGCAGCGCCTCATCGGCGGAATCTTTCACGCCCTGCGCTCTGGCGTAATGGCTATTGGGTATCCAGATACCGCCCCCCGACATGGCCGACGTACCGCCGTATTTATCGCTCTTTTCAACCACCAAAACGTCTTTGCAGCCTTCAATGCTGGCGGCAATCGCTGCCGTGAGCGCGCCGGCACCGGAACCGATCACGAGCACATCGACTTCTTTATCGAAGGATTTTTTATCGCCGCTTTCTTTAAAGACAGTGTCTTTAAAGATGGCATCATTGGAGTTGGATTCTTTGTCTGAGCGCGCCTGAGTGTGCATGCGTAGAAGGCCTCACGAATGAGAGATTACCCCCGGTCTGGGGGCCCCGATTTTCCCCATTATATGGAGGCCGACCTATTATGCAACATTTTTGCAAAATATATGTTTATTTGCCCTGGGAATGCTTTTACAATCGATAAAAGCCCCTAAAAACAACAAGACGGACGCCTGTGTCCGCCCCATAACGCCTACGTATTCTGATGATTTAGAACGATTTTTTACTGCTTTTAGCTTCGTCAGAGGGACACCCTAAGGAAATCAATATGTCGACTACATCGCCTGTCTCGCCATCTCAAAACCACACCTCAGCCCCAACGCACTCCGCTCTCAGACAGAGCTATCTGGGCGGCCCCGCCAGTCAACCCTTGCTATATGAAACCATCGGCAACTGCTTTGATCGGATCACTGCGACCTACCCCGATCGCGAAGCCCTGGTGGTGCGACACCAAGGCATTCGCTGGACCTACCAGCAGTACCAAAAAGAAGTCAACGCACTCGCCACGGGCCTGCTCAAACTGGGCGTGCAGCCGGGTGATCGGGTGGGTATCTGGGCCCCCAATCGCGTGGAATGGTGCCTGACCCAATTCGCCACCGCCAAGATCGGGGCCATCATGGTGTGCATCAATCCTGCATACCGCCTTTACGAGCTGGAATATGCGCTCAACAAAGTCGAGTGCAAAGTCATTATCGCGGCTGAAAAATTCAAGACCAGCGAATATTTGCGCATGCTCAATGAGCTGGCCCCTGAGCTTGCGCGTTGTGAGGCAGGCAAACTCGATTCGCATAAATTGCCGCACTTGAAAACCGTGATTCGCATGGGCGACGAAAAGACGCCGGGCATGCTGAATTTTGCTGATGTCTGCGCGAGTGGCGGCGCACACGAATATGAGCGCTTGGCTGAACTTGCACAAATGCTACAACCGGATGATGCCATCAATATTCAATTCACCAGCGGCACGACCGGCAACCCCAAAGGGGCGACACTCACGCATTTCAATATATTGAACAATGGTTTTCAGGTCGGGGAAGGCATGCACCTCACCGAACAGGATCGTTTGTGTATTCCTGTACCGCTCTACCATTGCTTTGGCATGGTGATGGGTAACCTCGCCAGTCTGACCCACGGTTCGACGGCTGTGTTCCCCAATGATGCGTTTGACCCGATCAGCGTGCTCGAAACCGTACAAGCGGAGAAATGCACGGGTTTGCATGGTGTTCCCACCATGTTTATCGCGGAACTGCAAACGCCGGATTTTGATAAATACGATACGTCGAGTTTGCGTACCGGCATCATGGCAGGCAGCCCCTGCCCGATGGAAGTCATGAAACAGGTTATCGCGAAAATGCATATGCGCGATATCACCATCATGTACGGACAAACCGAAACCAGCCCAGTCAATCACATGACCGCCATCGATGCGCCCCTGGAAAAACGCGTATCCACCGTGGGTAAAGTCGGCCCGCACCAGGAAGTCAAAATTATCGACAGTAACGGCCGGGTTGTAGCTATCGGCGAAAAAGGTGAACTCTGCTGTCGTGGCTATAGCGTGATGCAGGGCTATTGGAATGACCCCGAAAAAACCGCAGACACCATCGACACTGCTAACTGGCTACATTCTGGTGACCTGGCCGTGATGGACGAAGAGGGTTACGTTAAAATCGTCGGCCGCATCAAAGACATGATCATTCGTGGCGGCGAAAACGTGTATCCACGCGAAGTCGAAGAATTCCTCTACACCCACGCAGCCATTCAGGATGCTCAGGTGTTTGGCATTCCTCATGAAAAATACGGTGAGGAAGTCGTGGCCTGGATTCAGCTGCGCGAAGGCTTTTCGCATGTTACGCCCGAGGATATTCGCGAGTACTGCAAAGACAAGATCACCCACTTCAAAATTCCGCGCATTGTTAAAATTGTTGAAGGATTCCCGATGACGGTGACGGGCAAGGTTCAAAAATTCCGTATGCGTGAAATGATGGAAGAAGAACTGGCCTCCACCGCCAAAAAGGTGACCGAGCCCGCCTAAGGGACCGTAGGCGTACCACAACTGCCAGCAATTTTGCAATAACCATGCAAATCTGGCTAAAATGCGCATAAGCACCGCAGGCAACGCCGCCCTCAGCAGACGCTGCAGTCACGCGCTGCGGTCTGCCTGTTCAACTGCGCATTCAGGCAACCTACTTTACGCTCTGCTGGCATACCCCCGCACACATCGGGTGTATGCCAGTCAGAACGTCAGCTCACAGGATCGGTAATGACAATTTCGAAAAACAGCAACCCTCTCCACGTCGGCACTCGCGCCAAATCTCGTCGAGGCCGCAACCCGACCATCGACACCGAGAAAATCGAAAATGCGGTGCGCGAAATCGGTAACGGCCGTGGCGATATATCGATGAAAGAAGTCGCTGATTTTCTAGGGGTCAATGTCACGACCTTATATCGCCATGTCGGCGGGATTGATGGCCTGCGACGCATTCGCGCATCGCTTTCCCGCAGTGATCTCGAACCGCTGCCCTCCCCTGAAGGACGTACTTGGCAGCAGTGGTTGGCCGTGTTGAGTGATTACTATCGTCGCGCATTGATCCAACACCCGGATCTGCTCGATTTCGTTCAGGCCGCGCTGGACCCTGATTTTGTCAATCTGGAGCGTGAAGCCAGCATTTTGGTGGCGTATGGTTTCGAACCACGTGCGGCCTTGCTTACTCACAGTTTTTTGATCACGACCATTACGGGTTATGTGCATCAGGAACTGCAAACGCTTGAAGAAGCGCGTTCGGGTTATGCCCCATACTACGCACGCCTGTTTCAGAATCTCGATGCGCACCCGGAACGTTTGCCAACCCTGAGCGCGGTAAACCTGAGTCAACGGGATCTGGATCGTGATCTGAACTTCAAGGCCATTATTCATTTCGCCATTGCCGGTATTGCCAGCCAACGCGGTGCGCCGGGCAACCCGAAAATGGATGCGACATTCGATAACAAAGAACAACAATTAGCGACGCAGCGATAAACTCTATTTGAGCGCGCAATGCGTTAGCATTTTTCAGTTTTTTCATTTTGCAGTTGTTTAAAGAGTTTAATAAAGAGAGCCATGTCAACACCTGAACGCGCGACACAACGAACCACGGGGCTCACCCGTGAGCGTATCGTCAAGGCGGCCTATCAGATTGCCAAGAAAGATCCGCTTAATGCGATGAGCATGCGCAAGATTGCCAGCAAACTGAAGGTCACGCCGATGGCGATCTACAAGCATTTCAGCGATAAAGATGAGCTGACGGCAGCGGTTATCGATATGCAGATGGAAGAGAGCAATCTGATTCCTGACGATATTGATCCGGCAGATTGGCGGGCGTGGATCAAATCGTCGTTTTTGCGCATGCGTGATACCTATGACGATGCACCGGGCATGGTGCAATACATGAGCCATGCCACCACGTTTGGACCGGCGGTTTTGAGCTGGCAAAACGAGATTCTTAAGGTGCTGATCAATGCCGGGCTCACCCCTAAACAGGCGCTCACGGCGCAAGCCGGCTTGGCGGAGCTGGTGACGGGCAGCACCATATTGGCACAGCTGCGTCGTTTGGGCATGGAACGCGTGTTCCCATCGATCTGGAGCGCGCTGCAAGACGGCAAGGCACCGACACAAGAAGAACTGCAGGCAGGCATGGCATCGGTCGTAGACTACCCGTGGTTGTTGATGTGCGGCCAGGCCATGCTGGAAGACATGACCGACTCACGTTCGGCGTTATCGAATGAGATGGATTTATTACTCGACAGCCTGGAGGCGCAAGTCGCCCGCAACAAGGCTTGATTTTGCCCATGGATTGATGCGCTATGACACAGTATCTTGAAAAGTGTTTCGCCCCTGCACAATTGAACGGTTTGCACCTGGCCAACCGTTTTATCAAAGCGGGTACCTATGAGGGCATGACACCCCTCGGCCACCCAAGCGCAGCGTTACGCCATTTTCATGAACGGATCGCTGCGGGTGGCGTGGGTATGACGACTATCGGGTACTGTGCCACCGAGGCAGACGGTCGCCTGAACGAAAACATGCTCTATATGCATGAGGGTATTCGCCAACCGCTAACGGAGTTGATCAGTGGCGTTCATGCGCTGGGCACCAAGGTGTCGGGGCAAATGGGGCATGGCGGTGGCTTTTCGAAGAATCGGGAACTGAAGCGTAAGCGTCCTCTGGGCCCAAGCTTTGGGTTAAATGCGCTGGGCGTTGCCTATGGCATGGTGTTTTGCGATGCGATGAGTAAGGCCGACATCAAGGCGATGGTGCAGGGGTATCATGACGCAGCGGT
Source organism: uncultured Moraxellaceae bacterium (assembly GCA_964473645.1). Classification (GTDB taxonomy): domain Bacteria; phylum Pseudomonadota; class Gammaproteobacteria; order Pseudomonadales; family Ketobacteraceae; genus HdN1. Next base: position 181,066 of record CAYYPW010000009.1, on the reverse strand, counting down.
TTTCATGAAATCTGTCGGCTTTGATGCGGTCGAAATTCATTTTGGCCATGGCTATGGCCTGTGTCAGTTTATGAGCCCGAAGACGAATCGGCGTACGGATGAGTATGGCGGTTCGTTGCTGAATCGTATGCGCTTGCCGCTGGAGGTGTTGGCGGCGGTGCGCAAAGCGGTGGGGGATTCGTTTCCAATTATGGGCAAGATCAGTTTAACGGAAGGGGTACGGGGCGGGCTGGATTATGAGGATGCCGTCGAGATTTCGATGCTGTTGGATAAGGGGGGCATTGACGGCATTATTACCAGTGGTGGCACCAGTACGATGAATCCGATGATCATGTTCCGTGGCGGCAATATGTATAAGCCGATGTTGGCGGCGGAGAAGCACCCGTTGATGAAGCTGATGATTTGGCTGGCGGGGCCTCGGCTGTTTAAGGATTACCCGTATGAGGAGCTGTACTTTCTGGAGCAGGCGAAGCGAATTCGGGAGAAGGTACGGTGTAATTTGATTTATGTGGGAGGAGCCAGTTCCAACGAGAGTTTTGCGCGGTTGATGCGGGAAGGCTTTGATTTTATTCAGTTGGGGCGCTCGTTGTTGAGTGATCCGGATTTGCCGCAAGCGGCGGCGAGGACCGAGGGGTATAAGAGTCGGTGTTTGCATTGTAATGAGTGTGTGGCGACGATTGAGCATCCGAAGGGGATACATTGCACGCGGTTTTCGTGAGCTAGGGAACTATCACTCATTACTTGAAGTCTGATTTTGACACATCGCTTAGTTCCGTGTGACCGCACTGATATGAAGCTGGAAGTCTTCCCAGAAACGCCGTGAATACGTCCCTGTAGGCTTGACGCCGACATCCATGTCGGCGACATTCTGGTAAGACTTCCAGCTCCACACCAGCGCTCTAGCAGCTTCAGTGTCATATACCCAGGAGCGTTTCCCATGCAGCGCCGCCGCCTACTCGGATGGTTTTCTAGCATACCTTTGATTTCCCTGCCTTTTTCTCGCAGCGTTAATGCTGAATCGGAAAAATTTGTTGTCACCAAAACTGAGAAAGAATGGAAAGCGCTGCTCTCCCCTGCCGCCTATGCGGTGTTGTTTGAGGAGGATACGGAGCGCGCAGGCTCTAGCGGGTTGAACAGTGAAAAACGTGATGGCACGTTTGTCTGTGCGGCTTGCTTTAATCCTTTGTTTGATAGTGCAAACAAGTATGAGAGTGGTACGGGGTGGCCGAGTTTTTGGCAGTCGTTGCCTAATGCGGTAGCGACGAGAACCGATTTCAAGCTGTTTGTTCCGCGCACTGAATACCATTGTGTTCGTTGTGGTGGGCATCAGGGGCATGTGTTTGATGATGGCCCTCAACCAACCGGGAAACGCTATTGCAATAATGGGGTCGCGCTTCAGTTTGTGCCGCGTAGTGAGAAGTTGCCTGAGTTGCGCACTTGAGTGGCGTGTTTGAACGCTGATGGGCGAGCTATTTAGTGCGGGTTTATTAAGGTAGGACAATCATGAAACAAACCGTTATTGCTGCGCTACTGCTCGCAGTCAGTGCAAACGCTATGGCAGAAGCAACGTCGAAGAAGCCTGCGCAAACCGCTACGGCTATTTTTGCCGGAGGGTGTTTTTGGTGCGTGGAGGCGGATTTTGAAAAACTTGAGGGCGTTATCGCGGCTGAGTCGGGGTATACCGGTGGGTCGGTGGCGAATCCGACTTATGAAGAAGTGAGTGCAGGCCGCACCGGGCATACCGAGGCAGTAAAGCTGACCTATGATCCGACAAAAGTGACTTATGAATCATTGGTGGAGTTTTTCTGGCGTCATATCGATCCAACGGTGAAGGATCAGCAGTTCTGTGATCATGGCTCCCAGTATCGCAGCGCTATTTTTTGGGGAAATGATCAAGAACGTGCGGTGGTGGAGAAAAGCCGAGACGCGCTGATGAAGAGTGGGCAATTTGCGAAGATTTATACCGAAATTGGGCCAGCCTCTACGTTTTATTCTGCCGAAGAGTATCACCAGGACTACTACAAGAAAAATCCGGTGCGGTATAACTATTATCGGTTTTCGTGTGGGCGTGATGAGCGGGTGAAGGAGGTGTGGGCAAAACAGGGCTCATAAGTGGGTTCTCTGCTGAAAAACATCGTTGAGGCGCTGTGAGTTAGCTGTATAGCAAAAGTTGAACTAAAGTGATGGGGCATGCACGTGGCGATATGCGCAGCCCCACTTTTACACCGTTATTCGCGCACCACGTGGGTCACTGGCGCTTTTGATAACGGACAGATTATGAAATATCGCCTGGTTTTATATTGCACGGGTTGGATGTTGGGCATGAATTCTGCCCATGCTATTGATCTCGACATCTCTGGCTTTAGTTCGTTCATCGGTGGCTACTCCGAAAAGGGCACGGATTACCTGCAATATTCAAATGACCATCTCGACTACCAGCCCGACTCACTGGTGGGTATACAGGTATCCGGACGCATCAATGCCAAAGCAACGGCCACAGCACAAATCACCAGCAAAGCAATAGATCAATGGAGCACCAGTGCGGACTGGGCCTACATCACCTATCAGCCGCGATCCGATTTTACCTGGAAACTGGGCCGCTTTCGCGGGCCGTTTTTTCTCTACTCCGAAAACATTCTGGTGGGTTACACCTACCCGTGGATCACACCGCCTTACTCGGTCTATAACATCCCGTTCACCAGCACCGATGGTCTGAGCATTTCCTATTCGCGTAGCGTTGCCGACATCGATCTGGAGTTTCAAGCATACAGCGGCAATTCGCAATTCGAAGGCAAAACCGGTGTGCTCGAAGGCATACAATCTGACGCGGGCAATTTGTTCGGGTTTGTCGCTCAGGCTTCTTGGGATAACTGGATGGGACGCGTTGCATTACATCAGGCCTCGCTGACATTTGACTTTAGCGGCTCACCTCAGGGGCCTGCGTTTCAAGCACTGGAAGACAGCCTGCGAGCCAACGGGTATGACGCTGTCGCTGATGATCTACGCATCGAAGATGATAAGGTTCACTACTTTGATACCGCGTTACAATATGATGATGGTCGTTTTCTCGGGATTATCGAAAGTAGTTACTTTTCCTCTCACGATACAACGCCCATCGCTGAAAATACCAATTACTTCCTAACGGCCGGTCTACGCAGTGGCAGCTTGCTCTACCACCTTACCTACGGTCGCTCCGATGGAGATGAGACGGAAATCACTGGAAATTTGCCGTCGACGTCGCCACTCGCGAGCCTGGTCAATTTGGTGACCTATGCCTTCCAGCCGCAGGATGAGACCTGGATCTTGGGGCTACGTTGGGATATTGCTGAGCGGATGGCATTCAAGGCAGAAGCCACCCATCTGCCCTACTATCGGCCACGCGTCGGTAACGTTACTGATGAATTTAACGTAACGGTCGTGCGCATGGGCGTACAAACCATTTTCTGATGGAGCGAATCATGCGACAACGACCAGTTCGCCCTGCCACACCCTCTCTCTTGCGGCGCGCGAGCACGCTGATGACGCTGATCGCCGGCATACTGCTATGCAAGCTCAGCCATGCCGAACTTGTCGTGATCCTGCATCCAGCCGCGCCCATCGATAGTCTGTCGCGGGAAGAGGTGGCGCGCATTTTCATGAAAAAAAGCAAGACGCTGCCTAACGGCCAAGAAGTGATCCCACTCAGCCAAGCGTCTAGAGCCGAAGTCAACGAACGTTTTTTCTTTACTGTCACCGGGCAGCAAAAAATGCAACGTGATGCCTACTGGGCACGCCTGCTGTTCACCGGTGGCGCCCGCCCGCCGGAGGACGCCAAGAATGACAAGAACGTAAAGAAGCGGGTGGCCAGCGATCGCCGCCACATTGGGTACATCAATGCGACCAACATCGACAAGTCGGTGAAAGTGGTGTACCGGCTTCCCTAGCGCGAAATTCCCGACATTATTTCGCGTTTCGTTCGCATTTTTAGCTACGCTTTGAATACCGATACCTATTCAATGACATTCCTCTAACATGCGTGCCGCTACCCTTCAGAAAAAAATGCTTCCACTGCTTGTCACTCTTGCTGGTGCATTGCACTGCATGCCCTGTGGCGCAGACACTGATATTCGGCTATCTGGCTTTGGGAGTATTGGCGCAGGTCGAGTCCTCACCCACGGAGGAACATTCTACGATTATGATACCGAGTGGAGCTTTAACACCGATAGTATCATTGGGGGGCAGATCGATGCGGTGAGCACCAATGGGATATCGTTTACCGCTCAGGCGGTTGCGCGAGGAAACGATACAGAAGACGTCGACGCTCGCTACGACCCTTCGTTGGAGCTGATGTTCTTGGCCTATCAACTGGCAGATGACATACGGATACGCGGTGGCCTCCTCCGAACCCCCTTCTACATTTACTCCGAGTCCATCGATGTGGGTTTTGCTTACCCCTGGGTGCGCCCGCCAAGCGATGTATACACGACGATATCTCAAGCGGTTTCAAACATGAAAGGAGTCGACGTCACCTTTTTTCGTTCATGGGGTGAAGCTCTACTGGAATGGCGACTGGCGTATGGCTTTCACGATACGCGCATTGAAACCCCTGCATTCGAGTATGACCTGGAACTCCAACCGCTGCTCGGTTCGGCGCTCATACTCAATTGGAAGCAAATGCGATTTCATTACAGTCTGTACCGGGCTTCATCGACTTTTTCAGACCCCAATCTGAGCTTCGTTGAATCTTACTATCGATCGCTGGCGTTGACCGAACCATTTTTTAATGTGCTGGCTGAAAATGTCAGCAACAAAAATGCAACCCAGTACTACCATGTGTTGGGTTTCACAGGTGAATATGATACCTGGACATTAACGACTGAAGTTGATTATGGAAAAGCCCCCGACAAGCAATTATCGGTTGGCATTGCTGGTGCCTATATATCGCTATCCAAACAGATTGGAAAATTTCATCCTTATTTATTGCTCTCCTATTTCGAAACACGTGCCAGTAATTACCTGTATCGCGATCTGGAGAAAAGCAAAAGCATTATTGAACCTGGCGAAGACGTCTTACTCGATTTGATTCGAGATGGCACGCGCATAGCCTACGATTCTGTCGACTATCACAACTCCCGAAAAGCCATCGGCGTGCGCTATGAGGTGAACGAAAAAATCGATTTTAAATCTGAATTTGAATACTACTCGCTAGGGAATTACCGGTATCCAGATAATCGCCCTGACAATCAGAAGATGCTCAGTTTCGTTGTGGATTGGGTATTCTGATCATGACAATACGCCTTTTTCAACTCACCCTCTTTCTGCTTGCCAGCACCGCCGCTTTACTTGCAAAAGCTGACATAGCCGTTGTAGTCAACCCCATTAATCCCGTACGAGCGCTCGATAGTGCAACAGTACAGCGTATTTTCAGCGGTACATTGCGCACGTTCCCATCGACAGGCATGGCGGCTACGGCTCTCGACCAACCGCAAAATGCTGCGATATACGCAACTTTTTATAAAAAATTGCTTAACTCTACACCTGAAAAAATGAAACGACGCCGCGCAGCATTTCTCTTCAGTGGTCAAGGCGTTATTCCGCTGACGGGAGAAAACGATGACGAAATCAAGGCTTTGATTGCAAAGAAACCATCGGCGATTGGATATATCAGTGATTCGTCGGTAGACAGATCGGTAGTGGTGGTGTTTCGCATTGCTGATTGATGTGATTGGGGAAGATTTTCGCAAGCATTAGCGGGATTCCATCAACCTTCGGTATTTTACGGTTGTTCTCGCGCGATTCCTCATAAAAGAAAGAAATCACTCTACTGGCTTGGCGACAGCCTCATGTTTTTTATTACGGTCGCGCAGTAATTCCACCTTTTCATCGATAGCCTTGATCAACAAGAATGAAATGACCAGTGAAAGCGGGAGCGCGACAAGAAAAACAAAAGAACCTTCGCGTGTAAAACCATGCACTGGTGATGAAAAAAGAAAAAAAGCCGCGAGCAAACCACATGGCCAGTGTATCAGGTAGAGTGGATAGCTGAAGTCACCAAGAAATTTATCGGTTGTCCGGTTAAAAATCTCCTTGCCACGATATAACAGTGTAATTATTACCGCTAGCGACAGCGCGATGTTGGTGTAAATTCCGATTTCATTAATCAGGTTGGAGGCCTCAAACGGGGTGTAATAGGCATTCAGCATAAACACGACCGCATTGGCAATATAGATTGATACAACTACCATCGGATGTGAGAACCGAGCTCGCTTAAGCCTATGGAAATAGGATTCCTTCTTGAAATATAGAAGTGCGCCCAAAGAAAACGGCAAGGAAGCCGCAAAAATCGACCCATATCGATGCGCATAGTCAAGCTCCCCCCAGTAGGTCATTACATAGTACAGCACGCTGAGAGATACCCAGATGTAGGTGCGACGCACCGTTTTGGAAATGCCAGCGGCAATACAAGCGTAGAAAAATATTTCCAACGTAAGTGCCCACGTTGGGGGCGACAGGCGGGGCTCGAATTCATAGGGAAACAATGCTGGATAGAGCATGCTCCCATTGGCCACTATTTCTTGTAGGCTCGAAGGTATGCGTAGCGCTGAGTGAAACTGGCTGCTAAATTGTTCGCCTATGACCGCAATCGAAACGGCACTCAGCAAAGCCGTTACCCAATACATTGGATAGAGTCTAAGCATTCGATTCAATGCATAGCCTTTAACGCCATTCCAATCATACCCGTAGGTTTTGTGCATGACCGTGGTCATCAAGAAGCCGCTTAAGGTAAAAAAGGCGAATACGGCGTAGCCTCCTATGGTGGGAATCCCCACAAGGTGATGAGCGACGACCCAAATGGCTAACATGGTGCGGTAAGCGCCAAACATGCTCTACTAAACCCCTTTTTATCGAAGCCTTTGATTTCAACCAAGCGGCATGTAGCAAGTGGTCTAAAGCCACTCACCACTTATGATCACGTTGTTATTGCATAATGGACTAGAACTATAGCCAGTATCGATGTGCTGAAGGAGGTTGGCGGACACATAAGCTATTACGGCAAGGAGGGCAGTCTTTAAGGCAACGACTCCTGTGGCGGCATCCGCGCCCCTACCCAGGGTGACGCTGACTTCAGGCTCGCGGATTTTACACAGGTGTTGATACTTGCGCCTGAACAAAATTCAATATTTTGCAGTGTAGGCGACATAGGCAGACAAAAAATCGGCACACACCTAACCGACAATCACGGTCAGAGCAGACCACATGAACAACAGCCCGGGTGGACGCCCCTGCGCACGACAACCTGCGCGATACGGTGTTATCCGACCACCTCGACCGGCGTTTATTGCGTCCTCGCCAGCCGAATCTCGGCGATACAACCACCATCGCGGTGACGAGCTATGGTGAATTTCGCCCCATGGCGATTGATTTCCACCTGGGAGAAGTTCAGCGGAATGGTGCTCGCCTCCAATTGCATCATCGCCGCGATATTGGCAAAGATGCCATCGAGGTGCTCAACTTCGGCGCGCAATGCGCGGCCGATCTTCTCATCATATTCACGATTCATCAGTCGGCTTAAGCCGACTTTAAGCGAGGATAACGGTGTCCTGATATCGTGGGCCAGGTTGGCGAGCAACTCTCTCAGCCTTTGCTGTTGTAAATTTTTTTTCTGCCAGCTGTTCTGCTGCGGTGGTGCTTGCGGTATTGAAGGCTTTCGCTATTTCACCCAATTCATCATCGCTCTCTTCGATCTTGCCCAAAAAATTATTGGCGATGATTTTCCGCGTTTGTTGGATAATGATATTGATGCGGCGTAGCAATGGATACGTGAGTGAAGCCCACAATATCAGCCCTGCTATCAACGTGATCATTACGATGAAAGCAAAAACCTTTTTTCGCCATTCAGTTCCAGCTTGCGCAAACTCGGGGTCAACATAGAATAACCGGCAAGGGCCACTGCGCTTGGTATCGACAAAATGGGGGCCGTAGATCGGGCGCCGGTCGAGATAGCTGTAGCGCTCGCCCAACACCACCGTATCCACGTTTCGCTCTGTATCGGAAAGTGCACTGCCATCGAGCGGATTTCTATTGGAATCGACTGGCATAAATTTTCGAAAGCCACCAAATATATAACGCCATGATGGTGTGGCACCATCACAAGAATTGAGTTCTCCCGTTGCTTCCAGTAATTCAAAATGTGTTTTCTCCACGACATCGCGCACATCCAGCAGATTCTGCCGCACCACCTCATATATCACCAAGCCCATGACAATGGCGACAGCGACGATGATCAATGCATATCTTATTTTAATGGATTGATTCATTTTCTAGCGCTATTCATCGGTGTTAAGTCGGTAGCCAATTCCCCAGACTGTCTTGATCCGATGCCCTTCTACCCCCAATTTCTTTCGCAAGCGGGAGATGTGGCTTTGCAATGCTTCGAAAGACGAGTCTTCATTCGTAAGCACCGCGTCGATGATTCGCTCGCGGCGCAAGGCTTGATTGGGGTGGGAAAGAAAAAACTGCAGTAGATTAAATTCGGTGTGGGTTAGTTTGCAGGGTTGCTGCTCGACGCAAGCTGTGAAGGCGACCGTATCGACCTCTAGATGCCCAACGCGCAGCCGGTGGGCGTTTTCATTTGCTTTGATCTGATGGTCGGAATCAGATGGGGGTGAATGGCGTTGCGCATTAACGTGTTGCCGGCGCAGAACAGCGCGAATGCGTGCAGTCAATTCGTCTGTCCAGAAAGGTTTCGTCACGTAATCGTCGGCGCCGAGATCCAGCGCTTTCACCTTATCCTCGCCCAGTAATTTAGCGGTCAGAACGATCACTGGAATGGTGGAACGTGCTGAGTTGCGCAAGCAGGGCAAATCCCGTTTGGTCGGGTAACATAAGGTCTAGCAGAATGAGCTGGGGGTGGAAGGTATCGACGGCTTTTAGCCCCTCACCCCCCTTTTGCAGCCAATGGCATTGATAGCCGGCACGAACAATTTCCGGCACCAATTGCTCGCCCAGGCGCAAGTCGTCTTCGATCAGCAAAATTTTGCCTGGTGACAACTAGGAATCGGTCACGATTGGTCATTCTAGCAGCAATTCCTGGCAAAATTCTGTCGAGAACCCACCAATAGTGGTTTTTCCTGATTTTTTACTCTCAATTTTTCAGCGTCAACCTGTTGTAGCCCACTCAAATTTAAAGGGTGATAAATCAAGAAAAAGGCGCCTATGACGATATCATCATAGGCGCCTTTTCGTTACATCAAGCGTGTTACCGTAAGTTCTCCCACGGCCCCCTGGGCCAGGTTTTCTTGCCCCAATTGATTAAATCATTGATTGCTGAATCAGCGACACCAATCTGGCGCAATTTCGGTATCACACGGTAGGTGTTTCTGCCTTGATATTCGCCCAAATCAAAAGTGCAGGTGCTTCCGCAAGGAGAAAAATTGGTACTGTCTCGCGCTTGCACCTTACTGTTTTGATTTGCACTGGCCCAGTCATTTGCGGTGGCGCTGTTGGCGTCCTCCACAAAATCTTCCACCATGGCTTGCGCCAGTCTGCCCCAAAGTGGTTGTCCTATGCTGGCTTGTGTATCGGTGCGGGTGGTACCCCTGGCGCTACCATAATAAATATAAGGTTGAGCGGTACGCAGATCCAAACCTTCCTCCACCCCATAACGACCGTTGGTTTGCAGTTGACGCTGTTTAATCATGGTGGCCCAAAAACGATACCCCTGATTGACACGGGATTCGAACTGCAACAATTCCACATGACTGTAGGTGTAAGCAAAATGCGAGGGCATGGTACGGCGATAGCCTGAATCAAGCACCATATTCAGGTGATACCAAGCGTTACTTTCCAATATTCCGAGCATGGCGTTCTGCGTGAAGAAGTATCTATCGCGGCCAGCAATAAAATGCGGGGCGCGATCAAATACATTTCTACCTTCCACTACCCATCCGCGGGCTTCACTGGCATCGATACAACGACCGCCTGAACAGATGCGACCGGTCATTTTAATGGATTCCTGTTCCAGATCGTTGCCATGCACGATTTCCCACATTTTTACTGCTGACCAGGCGCTCAAACCACGCTTGGCAATTTCATAGGGTTTGCGTGCTTCAGCGCTCGCGCTATTGCAATTGCTGCTGGTGATTGAGGTTGCAGGCAAACGCAAAGACGACAGCACAGCGCCATTCAATCCACGCATGGGTTCGCCCGCACCTGGGCCGTTACTCTGGCAGGTCATGTCACGCCGCAGCCAGCCCTTGATCCTGGAAGCCAGCGCGCCGATGGAATCTGCGTTAGGACTGGATTGCGCGTCGTTATAGAGTTTCTTGTAGTAAGGCATGCCAACACTTCTGCCGCTACTGTCAGACAAAATCGCTGAAGCCGACGTATTAAAGGCATCATCGGGGTGAATAATCGGCAACCACTGGTTCCACTCAGGCATCGGAATATTCACGGGAAGCTCGCGGAAATTCAGCGTGTCATAGCGGTCTACGACGCGTCTCACTGCATCCAAAGAAGTGCCATTTGGGAATAGATATTGCTCCATTTCGCGATCTGAATTCAAAATGGCATCGACGCCGGCACCGGCCGCCCATTCATAAGCAGGACGACTGTCGATACCCGGTCCGGGTTGATATGCAGGGTTCCAGGGCCTGGCTTGACTGACGACCGGCATATTCAGTTGACGAATATATGAAGCAATTCTCTCGCCGTCGAGTTGGGTCAAACCATGAAATTTGGAGCGTTCAACAATGGAATGATTGGAAAAATTAAAGTATTTCAAATCCCGCCCATCTGACGCATGGCAATCCGCACAGGATGCACGCATCGCACCCGTTACTGGGCCTTGTCGATTTCCTCTGCCGTCCAGGTTATCCAGCCATATGTCGTACAAACGATCGCGTTGTTTCCACAGATTATAACCTTGGGCAATATCGCTTGATGTATTTCTGGGCGCCCGCCAGTAGGCTGGGTCATCTGCCACAAAATCGGTGTCATTGAGCACAGTTCTGCTCATATCGCCGTTTTGCAAAAGATTCAGATCCAGTATGCGAAAGCCAATACTGGGGGCTTCCGCGTTTACGTGTTCGAATGTAAGTGTATTCTCGCCTCTTACCAAACCGGTCACTGGCACCGTCATGCGAACGGTACGAAATCCGCCACCGATACCGCCGTAATTAGCTTCCCCACCGATGATTTTGATTTGTCTGTTACCGTAAACGTTGCCATTTTCGATAAAGTGTTTCAATGGCACCGCGGCACCGCCATTGACACGTACTGTTGCTTTGATTTTTGATGTGTTTTTATCAAGCGCAATATCGTGATAGCCACAGGCGTTACAACGTAAATACAAGTGTGTCACATTGGTCGTATCAGCAAGCGTAAATTTGACAGCGCTCTTGGTGCCTGCAGGGCCCAACACCTCTATCGGCAATTTGATTTCAGCCTCTGGCTGGCCACCTCCAGTGCCGCCTCCGCTACCGCCTCCACCTCCGCCACTGCCCGACACCGTTACAGCGACAGGCGCACTGTCTAACAACGTGCCTCTTGTATCTACGCTTCTGACCATCAAACTATGCGAACCTTGCGCCAGGTTGCTAACCGTAAATTCATAGGGCGCCGTTGAATCGAGACTGTGATAGACGCCGTCAATCCACAGTCGGGCTCCACCTACTCCATCGGGATCAAAGATATTGGCCGTTACTTTTATCGTTGAGCCAGCGGTAAAGGTGGCGCCACTGGCTGGCGATACAATATTGGTATAGGGGGTCAGGCTGCTCCCCACGGTGATGGGCACAACACTGCTATCCAGGTAATTGCCCGCTAAATCCTGGCTTCTGACCACCAAACGGTGCGTGCCTTGAGAAAGATTGACGGCAGTAAATTTGTAAGGGGCCAATGAATCGACGCCCTGGTAGACGCCGTCAACGTAGAGTCTCGCTGCCGAAATCCCGTCAGGATCAAACGCATTGGCAGTCACCTCTATCGACGCGCCGGCGGCAAAAGTTGCCCCACTGGCAGGCGTAACAATGGCGGTGTACGGGTTGACATACTTGACGGTAATGGACACGGTATTGCTGTCGAGCAAATTGTCCTTACGATCTACGCTTCTCACCATCAAGGAGTGCGTGCCCACCGGTAGACGCGTCAGATTAAACTCATAGGGAGCAGTAGTGTCGATACCGTAATAAGTTCCATTCACCCATAAACGAGTCGCATCGATGCCATCCGGGTCTTGCGCCTGAGCTGTCACTCTAATTGCCGTGCCACTGTCAAAACTGCTACCACTGATGGGTGACGTTATTCTGGTATACGTTTCCGCTGCAAATACTGGGGAGACTGCGAACAACAGCCCCGCCCCGATGATGGAATACTTCGCGTGCGACTTCATGCATCCTCCCATTTCTATTGTTATGTATCGGCGATCGAGCCGCCGCTGCTCCGAAAAAAAATATTTCACGATGGCACGTGTAGATAACACTCGGAGCGGCGTCTTATACGGTGATGCGCTTTTAACCTATACAACTGCAGAAGTGGTTTGCATGAACTAATTGATGATTACATTAATCTGTTTGAATTTATTCGGCCGACAGAAATTCGCCAGGATTTTATTATATGCTCCCCAAACACGCGGCACGAAAAGAAAAAAAACGCTCGGAGGATGCTATGCAACGCGATATGACGAGTCCCGACTCCATGCTACGAATAACTGAACATCCATTTGAGCGGCGGTGTCGCAGAACACCCAAAATGCTGCTCGCGACCGCCGCCATCGGATTGCTGGGCAGCTCATTCGCGGTTGCTCAGCCTCTCGGCTTTATCATGATGCGACTCTATTTGCCGCCTGAGGGCAAGACCGCCAACGTTGTCCCACCGACGCTGGTGTTCGAGTACGAGAACGGCAAAACCAAAACGATTTTACCTTGCGCAACCCAAGCCAAAGCGAATGTCGAAATACTCAGGGCACTCGCCGAGAAACAGACGGGGTGCGCCTGGGCCGGAACCTACGGTGTTGATGGCAGACGCTCCTTGAACGTGGGCGGCCCGGATAGTTCAGCCAAATACTGGGTCACACCCTTTCTGCCGGAGACGTCGCTGAAACGCATCCAGGTGAAAGGCCAGTTCCCCGATGCGCGCTACCTGTCGTTCATCACTTACAACAGCAAGTTCAATACCTGGTTGGGCCCGGAAGATAGCCCGCAACTAACCGATTACGAGATCGTGCCGGATACCGGCGACGTGAACCCCTGGCAACAATCGGTCCCGCCTGGTGGTAAGTTCACCCTGAACATCACCCGCCACGCCGACGAGACAGGCACCAACGTGCTGCCGATGCCACCCCCCGAAGAAGGTGGCTTTCTCGACATTCTGAAGGCAATGCCCCCGGTTGCCGATAACTGCAAGACGCCAGGCGGCCCCTGCGTGCCGTACAACGTATTCCTGCGCCCCGACGATGCCGTGATGAATGGAATGGGTCCCAACCGAGACAGCGGCTACATCATGAGTCGCAATAATTTCGACCGAGGCATCGTTCAGGTCGTCCACGGCAAACTCCCCCGCGTGACCCAGGGCACCACCGCGCAGCCCTGGCTCGACTCGGGCAATCAGTTGCGTTACGCCTCATTTTGTACCTATCCAATGATGAAGCCCTATCCATTGGGTGCGTGCCTGAAAGACGACGATCTCGCGCTTGACGAGGAGGGTTATTACACAGTGGTTGTCGGCGCACCGGCTGATAAGCCGTCGAGCGTGACCGGCCGCGGCGACAATTGGCTGCCCCATTACAACCGTAGACAGGTTGATCACATGGTGGTTTTGCGAAACATGGTTCCTCTCGATTTTCCACAATCGGTGCATAACGTGCCGGATGATGGCTCACCGACGTCTGCCGCCAACGTCATGCAGGAGTACTACCCGCAAGCAAAGCTTTGCACCGTGGCTTCATACGAGCTGCATGGCAAGGATTGCAGCGAGATCAGCCACTGAATGCAACCAGATGCTCGTATCGGCAGCGGGTTAATTCTCCGATGCGAGCACGCCGGCAATCGCACACAGATATCGTTCTGGCTTATGATGAACAGGAAAACGCTTCACCATCGCGGGCAAGGTAATTACCCATGGCCCGGAATGGAGTGTCGCAAAAAATGACTGCCAATAGGCGTTTTCTTCTTCATAGGCAGAGGCGAAGGGCGACCACTGCCCCTCCGCCGTCAACGTGTATTGCAGGCCCGCCGTTGCCGAATAATCCAAGGATGCCAAAATACCGCTGACCCAGCGATTGATATAGCCTTGATTTTCAAGTGATTCTGCAACGTCCGACATCGGTGGCACATGCGGGGTCACATCGTCGACAAGATCCAGACGAAAGAACGCATTCCCCAGGGCTTTCTCCGCCCACGCATTAAATTCTGCGTTGCCAACGCGCGGCTGTGCGTAAGTCGCCAATGCCGCCACCTGCCCACCCATTTGCGACCACTGCAAGGCATGCAGCATCGCCAGCGCCCCCCCTCGGCTGTGCCCGGTGAATATCACCGGTTTATTCTTGTCGAGATTCTCAAGCAGTCGTTGCAGCTTCCATTGTGTATTTTTGAACGCCAACCAAAATCCCTGATGCACCGCCCCCGGAAAATCGCTGCGCTCAGTCACCGGCTGAAACAGGGCGTTTCCAACGTAATCCACCGGTGTCGTCGTGCCCCGTATCGCGACAATATTGAAATCAGGGTGTGAGGCAACATGAATCTTTACGCTCCACAACGGATCTAGCCACACGGTGACGTGATCAAAGCCCCAGGCATTCCACTGAGCTATGGCCAAATCTGTTTTGGATTGCGCATTGAAGGACGCCTGCATCAAGAGGTAACTATTCGCCCAATCGAATCCATGCTGCAGTTGAAACACGACATCGGGCTGCCTATGCGCGCAGTTCCATTCGAAATGGCTGTTATTAGATGAAAACGTGCGGGTGGAATCCCCATTCGCATACGCTGACGTGCTGCTAAACAGGCTGGCCAGGCAAACCATAAACCCCCATCGCCTTATAAACATATTCACGTCATTTAATCCTTTTGGCTGAGTGCTTTTTTATTTATTATCACGTCTAATTGTCCTACACGAGAGAAAATTAACACTCGAAACTGTTTTCTGATTTTTACTCTGACCCATATTATATTTCGGACCCATTTTTATATCGCCGCCAGGAAAAGACATGACAAGAATAAATCTAAAAAATCCGGCATTTATCGCGCGGTTTACTTCGAGAATGCTATGGCAGTTCGTCACCCTTATTCTGCTGAGCGCCTTATCAGCTGGCTGTCTTGATAAGGGTGGCGACGGCGCCAACGCACAAACAACCCCGCGTGCCGTCGATTTCTCTGATCCGCAACTCAGTGCTCGCCTTGACGCTGCCTTTCAGCAATGGGCGAGCGAGAATGGTTTCAAGGGGGCTGCTGTACAAGTGAAATCCAAAGACGGTTATGAGTGGGAAAGCGCAGCAGGTGTTGTCATAGAGGGTGCGTCCACTGCCTATACCACGGACACGCCGATGCGAGTTGCCAGCGTCACCAAAACCATGACCGCTGTCGTGGTGCTGCAATTGGTGGAGGAAGGCCTGCTATCGCTGGACACCACCTTGTCCGAATTTGTGCCCGATTATCCATTGGCGGATCAGATTACGGTAAAACACCTGCTGCAACATCGTAGCGGCATTTACGACATCACACTGGATGACAAGATTTTTCGCAATTATCTGATTGCCAATACATCCCTGTGGCTTTCCCCGCAAGACGTTTTGGCCTGGACCTATGGCGACACCCCTGATCCAGCGGGCGCTCACCCTGAGATCGATTCCATCTCTCAGCAAACACTGATTCCGCGCCAGGCAGCGAATGCCCCCGGAGAAGGCTTTCACTACTCACAACCCGGCTTTATTGCATTGGGAATCATGATCGAAACCGTCACTGGCAAACCGCTTGCCAGGGTGTTTGAAGAGCGCATTTTTCAGCGTTTGGGCATGAGTAACACGCGTCTCGCAGAAGAAGACGCCACTGAAAATCCTGTCTCTTATACCTATCTTTTTGGCGCCACTGCACTCGGCACCAATCTGCTGCCCTCACTCAATTCATTGGGAAGCTCATCGTGGGCCGCAGGCGGTGTCATTAGCACCACGCATGATCTGATGATGTATTTCGAAGCCTTGATGACGGGTGAGCTGCTTTCGCAATCCGCCCTGCAGCAAATGATGGGGTGGGTAGTCTCTAACGCTGAACCTAGTGGCTGGAACACTATTGAATATTATGGCCTGGGGTTTTCCCACAAAGTTCGCGATGGATATAGTTTGCGTGGACACGACGGATCCATGCCGGGCAGCGGTGCCACCATGCAGCATATCGACGATATCGGTGTGTATGTCACCGCTACACGTAACACAGACTTTTACCCGCAAGCACCCGCAAAAGGCACTGCAGATTTGATGGAACGCATCAAACGCGCGCTCTATAACGAATCGCAAGATACCTTGCTGACGGAATAATACGACCTACGGTGTCCACGGTCATTGCGCCGTGGACACCCTCACCCACTCCGTTATTGGAACCTCCGCCCTACGAAAGCGCCGTTATCTGGATGCTCCGTCATACAGAAGCGCCGATTGGCTGCCGAACCCACCGGGCCACAACCCTAACCTACCGCGAGGCCCTGAATGCAGGGCGGCGTCGGGTCTGATCATGCAATATTTTATGCAATTTTGTGTGACCTCTACTTTTATCCTGCAAAATGTGCAAGTATATTTGCATTATCAATGCATAATCCAAATGATCATCAAATTGGATTATCCGGTCGGGGTGCACAATGCAGGAACTACGGAATAAAGTTGCCGTTATCACAGGCGCAGGCAGCGGCATCGGACGCGCACTGGCGCTAGCGTTTGCAGAGGAAGGCTGCCATTTGGCGCTGGCGGACATTAGCGAGGCGGGCTTGGCAGAAACCGTTAAAGCCCTGGCGGGCAAACCGATAAAGATCACCACGCATATTGCCAATGTGGCCGACAAAGAGCGCATGCGAAGCTTGCCCGCTGAAATTGAAGCCGCGCATGGAGCGATACATTTGCTGTTCAATAACGCTGGGGTGACGATCAATAAAACCTTTGAAGACAGCACGCTCGACGAAATTGAGTTTGTTACCGGCATCAATCAATGGGGAGTCATTTACGGCTGTTATTTCTTTTTACCCTATTTGAAAAAGCAAACCGAAAGCCATATCGTGAATACCTCAAGCCTGGCGGGGTTTCTGGGTTTACCCAACCAGACCAGTTATTGCCTGACGAAGGCCGCAGTAAAATCGCTGAGCGAAAGTTTGCGAACCGAACTTGCACACCATAATATTGGCGTGACCAGTATTCACCCCGGTACGATTCGTACCAATATTTTGAATGCTGCGGTTTCGCGTTCGGGTAGCAATATGCAGAGCACCGAGAAGCTGGCGGGCCTGATGGCGCGGTTCGGCATGCCCCCTGAAAAACTCGCACAAAAAGTTGTAAAAGCGGTGAAAGAAAACCGCATGCAAATCCGGATCGGTTTTGACGCTTATCTGGGTGACTGGTTGAAGCGTCTTCTGCCGCGTGCGGTACATGCGCCACTGCAATGGGGATTCAATCGTTCGCTTGAAAAAGCTCCGTAAGAAACGGCCCAAACCAAGCCAAACTACCCCATATTGTCGTCAACGAATTCGATGCTCCACATGCCGTGCTGAAAAGGTGCGCCACTAACTCAAACGTTAGTCAGCGGCGCCTTTTTCCAGCCGCAGTGCTTGTGTGATTACACCACCGCCTGCATCGCAGGTCTCACCCTTAGAGATTTATCCAATGCGTATGAGGTGACGCCTGCTGCCATTTTTAATTGATCAAAGGCGGGTTCAAACAGGGCTGCTATCGCGCCGACATCGCGAACCAGACTGCTATCAACGTGTATCGTAAAGCAGACCTTGTCTTCGTAGCTCGCCAACGAAATATTCAAACCCACGCCTTCCATGACCGGGCCTAGAGGCGCCAGCATTTCAATACGCGCGCCTGCGAGATAAAGTGCATCACGCGGCCCCGGCACGTTGGAAATAATGGTGTTGTGTACGGGTGTGACTCTATCCACCAATCCGCTGGAGGCAAACAATCTCACGGCCAAATTAAACGCACCTAGCGTATTGTATTCCGCCCAGTCTTGCAGGAGGTTGGCGCCAATGGCATCGATATCAGATTTGGCGGCCTGCGTGTCGGTATGAATGATCTGCAGGCGTTCAATGGGATCTTCCACATGCGTGGCCAATGTCGCCCACATACCGGATACCTGGTTATTGGTGAGTTTGCTCTTCTCCGCCGTGCGCACAGAAATGGGCACCATGGAAATCAGTGATTTCTCAGGCAGGTCATTTTTGGTTTTCAAATATTCACGCAAAACACCGCCGCAAATAGCCAGCACAACGTCATTGACGGTGGTTTGCGTCGCATTTTTGACTGCTTTAATGTCCGACAATGACATGGTCACCAACGCAACATCGCGGTGGGCGCCAATGCGTCGATTGAAATGGGTACGCGGAGCGCTCAGCGGCGCCGTGCGCTCAATCTCAGCGCTATCATTGCGTTTCCAGAAAGTTTTGTGTGCGACGGCAACAGACTCTTTGACCAGGTTGAAAAAGCTGCGGGGTTTACCAACGCGGGAATGCATGGCAAACGTTATCAGTTCTGCGCGGGTGGGCAGTCGCTCTGGTTTTGGAATATACGTTGCGGGTACATTGCGCACTTCGGGGGTGGGGTCGAACAAGTGACGGATCAACGCCGTGCCAGAAACGCCATCGACGGCGGCATGGTGTACCTTCAGCATCAGGGCGAAGCGATTGTTTTCGAGGCCTTCGATGACCCAGGCTTCCCATAAGGGGCAATCGCGACGCAGGGGTTGCGCAATGATATGACCAACCATTTTACCCAGATCGCGCATCGCGCCCGGTTCTGGCAAGGTGTATTGGTACACGTGATTCATGATGCTGAATTCAGGATCATCAATCCAGATAGGGTGGTGCAGATTATAGGGGATTTCGACCAGACGCCGGCGAAAAGCGGGTTCGCTTTTGGTACGGTGATCAATCAGATCCACGATTTTTCGAAAGGAGTATCCACCCGGTGTACTGCTCGGGTCGCACACCACGATAAATGCAACTTGCATTCTCATGGTGTGGGTTTCCATGTAAATAAATGAGGCGTCTAGCCCTGAAAGACGTTCCATGATGCAATCCCTTTAATTTTTGATGAAAATGTTTGGCAAAAAGATGCAGCGCCGCAGGATTGGCGTTATACCTCACCAGCAGCTGATCAACGAAAATTTTATTGTTTTTATAGACCTGCAACTGTTCCTTGAATCATGGTTGCTGGCCGAAGCACTGAAAACCTATAAACCAGGAAGCCCATAGATAGGCCCCCTGTTACACGCGGCCGCGATGCATTCATCACAGCATACGATGTATCAATCCGTTTAAAGCACACGATACCTACAAAGATTTCGTTCCCACTGATATCGCAAAAAGGGGCTGGGTGGTATTGGATTGATGGAACGTCGGCGCCATGGGTGAGCAACGCCCGGAAAAAGCACTGCTTTTTCAGGTGTGAACGCCTCAAGCTATGCTTGAGGCTGGTCCCGAAGGGGCGCCGTCGAGCCTCCAGGGAAGGATTTACGGCGTTTCCAGCAAGCCAATACCACCCAGCCCCAAACAACGAACAATAAGCACTGATGCTATACATCCAGGCTTAAAATTCAGTTATCAAAATACCTCAAACAAACCCGCAGCCCCCATGCCGCCACCGATACACATCGTTACAACCACGTATTTAACGCCACGACGCTTGCCTTCCAGCAGTGCATGACCAACCATACGTGCACCACTCATGCCGAAAGGGTGGCCGATGGCGATGGCGCCACCATTTACGTTTAGTTTGTCGTTATCAATGTGCAATTTATCGCGGCAGTAAATCACTTGGCTGGCGAAGGCTTCATTTAATTCCCACAGGCCGATGTCATTAATTTTCAAACCGTGGCGTTGTAATAATTTTGGAATTGCAAATACAGGGCCAATGCCCATTTCATCCGCTTTGCAGCCGGCGACAGCCACACCACGGTAAGCACCGAGCGGGTTTAAACCGAGTTTTTCGGCGAGCTTGCTTTCCATTACCACGGAGGCAGAGGCGCCATCGGATAATTGCGAGGCGTTGCCAGCGGTGATGTATTTGCCTTGTTTTACCCACTGGCCGTCTTTCCACACGGGTTCGAGATCACGCAGGCTTTGCAGGGTGGTGCTGGGGCGGTTGCATTCGTCCTGGGCGATGGTGACTTCTTCGTAGGTGGTTTCTTTGGTGTCTTTGTTGAAGTTGGTTTTGATGGCTTTCATCGGGATGATTTCGCCTTCGAATATTCCTGCTTTTTGTGCAGCAGCAACGCGCAGTTGGCTTTGCAGGGAATATTCGTCTTGGGCTTCGCGCGAAATGCCGTAGCGTTCGGCGACGATTTCGGCGGTTTCGATCATCGGAATATAAGCAGTGGGGTCGATGTCTGTGACGGTTTTGGAGACGTTGCGGTAGGTGTTTTTGTATTTGTTTTGGGTGAGGGAGATGGATTCTACGCCGCCGGCGACGGCGATGTCGTATTCGTTGCAGATGATGCTTTTGGCGGCGGTGGCGATGGCCATGAGGCCGGATGAGCATTGGCGTTCGATGGCCATGCCGGCAGTGGTGTCGGGGAGGCCGCCGGCGATGGCGCAGAGGCGGCCGAGGTTGTAGGCTTGGGTGCCTTGTTGGGCGGCGGCGCCGAAGATGCAGTCGTCGATGCTGGCGGGGTCGATGCCGGCGGCTGCGACGGCGGCGCGGACGACGTGGCCGCCGAGGGCGGGGGCTTCGGTGTCGTTGAAGGCGCCGCGGAAGGATTTGGCCAGGGCGGTTCTTGCGGTGGATACGATGACGGCGTCGCGCATGTTCTTTTACCTGTTTTTATGCTTTCGCAAATAAATTGTTAGTTTTTTTACTTTGTACCACTGGGCGTCGGTTGTAGTTTGGTTCTGGAAACGCCGTGAATACTTCCCTGTAGGCTCGACGCCGACATCCATGTCGGCGACGTTCCAGAACCAAACTACAACCGACACCCTCTGATGCTCAGTGGTAATAATCTTTAGGTTATTTTTTAGTTTGGATAGTAGCGTGAGATGGTGTCCACCACGCACGCAGGTCTATCGCTGCCCTCTATCTCTACCGTTACACGAACGGTGGATTGGATGCCACCTTTTACGTGTTCGACGGCGATTAGTTCGCCTACGCCGCGCACGCGTGAATTTACTTTCACGGGTGAGGGGAATCGCATTTTATCCGCGCCGTAATTAACGCCCATGCTGATGCCCTGTACGTCGATGATTTGTGGCAAAAACATATTGACCAATGACATGGTTAAGTAACCGTGTGCGATGGTGGTGCCAAAAGGGCCGGTTTTTGCGCGTTCGGGGTCGACGTGTATCCATTGGTGGTCGCCGGTGGCGTCGGCAAATAAATTGATGCGCGCTTGGTCGATGAGGAGCCATTCGCTTTCGCCCAGGCGTTGGCCGACGGAGGCTTCCATGTCGAGGGGGGTTTTGAATACGGTGGCTTTTGACAGAGAGCTCATGGTTTTTTACCTCATGCGCGCTGGCTAGAGCAGGAGATGATTTCGCCGGTCAGGTAGCTGGAATAGTCTGAGGCGAGGAACATCATGATGTTGGCGATTTCCCAGACTTCGGCCCCGCGGCCGTAGGCTTCTTTGCCTTCGAGTTCGGCAAGGAGGTCGGCGGGGGCGGATTTTTTTAGCATGGGGTGGACGGCGAGCGATGGCGATACGGCGTTGATGCGTACGCCGAATTCGGCGGCTTCGAGGGCGGCGCAGCGGGTGAGTGCCATGACGCCGGCTTTTGCGGCGGCGTAGTGGGATTGTTCTTTTTGGGCGCGCCAGCCGAGGACGGAGGCGTTATTGACAATGACGCCGCCCTTGCCGCGGGCTTTCATGATTTTGAGCATGTAACGGGTCATGCGCATGGTGCCGTTGAGGGTGACGTCGATGACTTTGTTCCATTCGGCGTCTTCCATGTCGATGAGGGCTTTGGTGGTGCCAAGTCCTGCATTATTGATGAGGATGTCGACGCCTTGCAGTTTGTCTTCGGCGAAGTTGATGAGGGTTTGTACGTCGTCTTCGACGGCGACGTTGGCGATTTGGCCCCAGACGGCGTCGAGGCCGGTCTCGTCTTTGAGTTTTTGTACGGATTGTTCGAGTCGGCCGGGGTGGATGTCGCTGATGACGATGCCTCGGCAGCCTTCTTCTACGGCTTTTTTGGCGGCGGCGAAGCCGATACCAGCGCCGGCGGCGGCGGTGATCAAGACGGTTTTGCCTTTGATGAGCTGGTGGCCGGGGACGTAGGTCGGGTTGTGGATATCCATGCGGGTGTCCTGTCGATGCGGGTCGTTAGGGTAAATATGCAGGGATTTAGAGAGGGGTTCATCGTCCAAACTGATTATTCGCAAGGATGGCGGTTACCCCGCTGACGCCTGCACCCAGTGAGAACGTATTTGTGTTTGCGGGGGTGGCTGGGCATAGTGTGCCCTCCTCCCCTTTTTTCAGGATTCGTCTGTGTTGGATACCGATGTTTTGCTTCTGTTAATGCTGGTGGCGGGGGTGGCCGGGTGGGTCGATGCGATTGCGGGTGGGGGTGGTTTGATTATTTTGCCCAGCTTGTTGGTGGCGGGGTTAAACCCGGTGGAGGCTCTAGCGACCAATAAATTGCAGGCGTGTTTTGGGAGTGGTACGGCGACGCTGAATTTTGCGCTCAAGGGGCAACTTAAAATTCGGGAGGCGTGGTTTTCGATTCTGTGCACATTTATCGGGGCGGCGTGTGGCACGCTGGCGGTGCGATGGATTCCAAGGGATTGGCTGGAGACGTTAATACCGGCGTTATTAATTGCGCTGGCGTTTTTTCTGTTGTTTGGTATGCGTTTTTTGGCAACGACGCGGGCGGCGCAACTTCGTCAGCACACGTTTTCACTTTTGATTGGGAGTGGCCTGGGATTTTATGACGGATTTTTTGGGCCGGGCACCGGGACGTTTTTTGCGGTCGCTCATATGATGCTACTCGGGCAGTCGATGGTGACCGCCACGATCAATACGAAATTACTGAATTTCACGAGCAATGTGGCAGCGCTGGCATTTTTTATCTTGAGTGGCAAAGTGCAGTGGATCACGGGTTTGGTGATGGCGGTGGGGCAAATGTCGGGGGCTTATTTGGGCTCGAATATGGTCGTGAGCAAGGGGGCACGGTTGATTCGTCCGTTAATGATCTGGATGAGTATTTTGATCAGTTTGAAACTTTTATTCTTGACCTAATAATCGCTCTCGGATTGACTGCGTTGGCTTCGACATCAATGGCTATCACTCGCTGTTGTACTTGCCAACATTTTGAATAAAAGCAAGTACATACCTTATGCTTGCTGAACCGCGTGCACCCTCCTTGTTTGCTTTTTGTCGTTTCCTTTTACATTTGTTGCTGGCCGCGCCACAATTTGTTTCTCTCTCCCGACGACTTCATGAGCGATCTACTATGTCAGCGCACTTTGCCGAAACCGTCCTCAGTGTTCACCATTGGAACGACACTTTGTTCAGCTTCACTACAACACGCGACCCCAGCTTGCGTTTCAAGACCGGCCAATTTGTCATGATCGGGCTCGAAGTGAATGGTAAGCCACTGATGCGTGCCTATAGCGTCGTCAGCGCGCACTATACGGATCACCTCGAATTTTACAGTATCAAGGTGCAAGATGGCCCGCTCACCTCGCGCCTGCAACACCTGCAACCGGGCGACAAACTGCTGGTGTCGCGCAAGCCTACCGGCTCGCTGGTCATCGACAACCTGCGACCCGGCAAGAACCTGTATCTGCTCTCGACCGGCACCGGACTTGCGCCTTTCATGAGCGTGGTTCGCGACCCCGAGTTTTACGACGCTTTCGAAAAAATCGTGCTTGCGCATGGCGTGCGTTGGAAGAGTGAATTGGGCTATTTCGAGCACATCACCGAAGACATGCCAGAGGACGAGCATTTCGGCGATCTGGTGAAGAACCAGTTGATTTACTACCCCACGGTTACCCGTGAGGATTTCGAGAACATGGGGCGGCTTACCGAACTGATTGAATCCGAGAAAATATTCAACGATATCGGCCTGCCGCCTCTCAACCGCGAAACGGATCGCGTGATGATCTGTGGCAGCCCAGCCATGCTGAAAAATCTGGTGGAAATCCTCGAAGCCAAAGGGTTTGAAGAAGGCACCAGCCATGCACCGGGGGATTACGTTATCGAACGTGCATTTGTCGAGAAATAAGTAAATTTGTTCTTGCTGAGCTGTGCTTACAGCTCAGCGACCGCTTGCTTTGCGCGGTGATTGTTACATATTTTGTGATCTTTTCCGAAAAACCCTTTGATTGGGTTTCCTTTCATCGACACCACCGATGGCACCTGTTAAATATTGAAGCGTGTTATTGAGTAGCATGCCAATAACTACAGGGCTGCCCAATTGTCGAAGCTGCTTTTTCGTCAGCACATGATTCGTTCGCAGCCGGTTTACAACACGGGGAGACTGCATCATGAAAATAAAAATTCGTCAGCTGTTTTTCAAAACCCTCTTTGCCTGTCTGGCATTCAAACTGGCGCTGAGTATTGGCCCGGTTCTCGCGCTAACACCTGTAAATACCTGCGGCCAAACATTGAATGCACCAGGAGAATATATTCTGGAGCAGGATTTGGTATGTGTCGATGCAGGTGGGGACATCAATGGCGTCATCATCACGGCAAGTCATGTGGTTTTTCATCTCGCGGGACATTCCATTTCAGCGGTGGCATGCGATCTTACTCGAAACATTTCCGGCATTTTTGTGCAGGGTGGGCTTACCCAGGTTAAAATCGATGGTGGCAAGATCAATGGCTTTAACGACGGCATCGTGCTGGCGTCTTCAGATTCACGCGTTCATGGAATGACGGTAAGCAACGCCTGCGCTTTTGGAATCCTAGCGCAAGGCAGTAATAATCTCATCGATACCAATCACGTTACCACCAGCGGCGATGGCGTGGCGCTGGTGCCCTCAAGTCATTCACGCGTAAAAGCCAATACATTATCGGGCAATAGACGGGCAGGCGTAGCAATTTCGGATTATGCCGATAGCAATACCATCGAAAGTAATATTCTCACCAACAACGGAGTATCGGGTGAAGGCTATGGTGTCGCCGTATTTAACGGCCATGGCAATACAATAAAACACAACGCCATCAACCAGAATGATTTCGGTGTGAGAATTGGTTCCGCAGTGTACCGCGATGGCACACTCGGACTCAGCAATATCGTCAGGGAAAATACGCTCAACAACAACGCAAAGACGGGTATTTGGCTCGAAAATACAGTCGGCGCACCCAGCAAGATTAGGCGCAACACAGTGCTCGGCAGCGGCAGCGTTGACATGCAGGATGATGCGGATAATTGCAGCGGAAACGCCTGGCAGAATAATACATTTATAACGGACATCGTTAGCGGCTCAGATAATGGAGGATCGGGTATCGGCTGCATTCAATAACACCACATAAAGTGCAACAATTCGACAAAAGCAGCTGATAAAATAGGAATATCAGGGGTGGCGTCTGCTGCTCCACCTCTGAATATTCAATGAAATCTGCTATACCCACCAATAGGTAAATCCAACTCGCCCGGTTGGAGATAGATCGAAACCTGTCCTATTATTATTTGCTGAATCGCATCTCATTTTGAGCAACACCGACGAGCACTGGCATGCTGGTCAAACTCATTGAATAAAAAGGTGATCGTCAGCAAAAGCATTCACTCCCTCTGCTTAATCAGATCCACGAATGGAGGCACCCATGCTACTGAATATCTCTGTTGCCAAACGTTTAGGAGGCGGGTTCGCTATCGTTACATTGACGTTTGTGGCCTTACTGGCGTTCGTCATGGCAGCCTTCAACGAAGAACACCAAACCACTGAATTAATTCTTGAAAACTATGTACCTGCGACAAGCACCTTGTATTCCGCTGATCGCGATCTTCAACAGGCCTTGGTTGCGGAACGCACCATGCATGCCACTGATCCGACAAGCGAACCATTTAAAACGCTGCTGGCAGATCATGCCGAGAATATGCAGCAGGCGCGTGAGCGCGTCGAGCAGTTCTACAGTTTGATGGACGATGGCGAAATCACCCGTTTGATGGAGCGTTATCGTGCTCGTCGGGACGCATGGGAGGGTTCAACTAAACAGGTGCTGCAGTTGGCGCAATCTACTGATCCAGGAGTTCGCGAACAATCCCGCCAACTGAGCACCGGCCTTGCCGCAGAACAGTTTGAGGCCATGCGGCATGAGCTGGATGTTATTCAGGATCGCCTGGAAGCCATCCTGACTGAGAAACGGGACACCGCCCGCGCCAATTTTGAAGCCACCTCTCTAACACTCATGACGGCCGTTACGATCGGCATCGCGTTGGCGGTGATACTGTCGATTACTTTGTTTCGCAGCATCACGCAGCCGCTACAGGTCGTGTCGACCGCCGTGGAGCAATTAGCGCAAGGTGATCTGACCTTTCGCAGCCGCAGCGAACGTCGCGATGAGTTCGGTGTGTTATTGCAGGCAATGGAAGAATCGGTGGCACGCCTAGCACAGACGGTGACCGATATTCTGTCGACGTCAGAGACACTCACCAGCGCCTCCAATCAAGTATCGGCGACGGCACAAAGTGTGAGTCAGGCCACCACAGAACAAGCCGCAAGCGTGGAGGAAATTACTACCTCGGTCGAGGAAATGTCATCCTCCGTGAATGAAAATGCTGACAACGCAAAAGTCACAGACAATATGGCTGCACAAGCCGCATCCCAGGCCACGGAAGGTGGCGAGGCTGTTGCCCAAACAGTTGCGGCCATGATCAAAATCGCCGAGAAGGTTGCCATCATCGACGAAATTGCCTACCAGACCAACCTGTTGGCGTTGAACGCTGCGATTGAGGCCGCTAGAGCGGGTGAACATGGTAAGGGATTTGCGGTCGTCGCCGCCGAGGTGCGTAAACTGGCTGAACGCAGCCGCGTAGCCGCACAGGAAATTGGTGAAGTGGCAGGCAGCAATGTCAGCCTCTCCAAACGGGCCGGGGACTTACTAAAAGAAATGGTACCCGCGATCACGCAAACGTCTGCACTCGTGCAGAAAATTGCAACGGCCTCGATCGAACAATCTGGCGGGCTGAGTCAGGTGAGTTCGGCGATGGGGCAGATGAATCGTGTGACACAACAAAATGCGGCGGCATCAGAACAGTTGGCAGCGACAGCAGAGCAAATGAGCGCTCAGGCGTTGCAACTGAATCAGTTGGTGTCGTTTTTCAAGGTGGGGTGATGTCATCGGTTGAATAGAAATGCAACCAATGCCATCTACTTTCGATAGAACTCAACCGGCGATTTGGAAAACCAGCGCTGAAAGGCTTTGTTCATCGCACTGTAATCATAAAACCTCAGGTTTTTCACCACTTCATCCGGCGAAATTGTTGGTTTGTTCGTGTAGTTAAGGGCCAATTGTTGTCTGATTTCGTCTACCAATTTTCGATAGCTATAACCTTCATCACGAAGTCGTCGACGTAGCGTACTAACGCTCATATGAAAACTTTCTGCAAGCTGATCGATGTTGAGCAATTCTTCGGGTAAGTTGTCGCGGAGTAGTGCAGCACATCTGATGCAAAGTTTACTGTTTTCCTCCAGGCTTTGCTGCTGTTCCGCAAACACCGATTCAATACTGGCAATCATCAGCTGATAGAGTGTGCGGTCTGACTCAATAAACTGAAGTTCGCCGAATCCCGACGGAAAGTGGATCTCATTGCGCGGGCCGTTAAAGGTGAGATGACGTCCAAAGATCTCATAATAATAGTCCAGTTGCTGCGGTGGGCTGTGTCTGAATTGAACCCTGAGGTGGTCGAGAAGTTGATACTTATCCACCCAAAAACGCTTGATATAGAGCAGCCAGGTTGCGAAGACCAGTTCACAACTGGTGGCAGATAAGTGGTAGCCTTCCAGCGTGTCATCATAGACAGCAACGAATGATGTTCCCTGAACGAGCTTGGGTCTGGTGGGAAGCGTCAGCAAACAATGAAAGCGATCTATTTGCTCTAAAAGACCTGATATCGTAGATGCGCTCCTCAAAAGGTATATGAACGCTGCTTTGCGCTTGTCACCTTTCAACTGATTCAGCGCATCAAGGTCAACAATCCATCAGGCTAAACGGCTGGGGTAATGGAGCCTGAGAGCATAGATCAATAAAGCGGTCCCAAGCGGTAAGCGGGATCCATTTCTGCCGCGCTGCTATGGCCTCTGAAAGACCTGCCTCAAGTATCAATCTATCGCAGGATAAACCCTGCCTCTGCAATCGCTCGATAAAGTAATAGATTAACTCCGCATCTATTTTTCTGTCGGACTTTGACACACTGGGCCTCCCTCAAGCACCCGGGATACTCGGACCATGTTCGCTTTTCCGGATGATAACGGACGGCTAGCCGAAAATCGATCGCTAAAGACCAGAGATTGACCTCAATTTACCAACCAGCGCGCGGTAAAGTTATTAAATTCATGCTTTTTAAGAAAGAAGTGCACTCCTTTCTTTGTTCAATTTATCAGAATTACATAGCTCACACACTGTTAAGCGCAGACCAGGAACGACGACGAAGTCGTTACCTGCATCAAGATCGGATGCTAAGGGGTCAATAAAAATGAATGTTCAATTTCGTTGGGAGCGTATTTTTTGTATTCGTCGCATTCCATTGCTATTGGCGGTGCTCTTTTCTATTTCGGGTTGTTTGCCTAAGGGAACCCAGCATCCCGACGTTAAATGTACATTGGGAACGGCTTGTTATAGTGAAGATTACCAAGAGAGCGGGGGGACTTCCGGGGAGGGATTTTTCGCACCGATTGAGCGATCACAGCTCATTGTGGCTGCGCCAAAGGTCAGTGCGATTATTGAGACCCGGCCTTTCCGTATCAAATTTTTGAATCAGGAAGGCCAATCAGTGCTGCAATCTGTGAGGGACGATTTACCTAATTATGACCCGCAGTGTTCCATGATTGAACCCAATATCTATGGAGAGTTTTCGACATCCCCTATCTTTGCAAACCAAAAGTGCAGTCGTTATCACGCCTTGCATTTTGAGGTCGGCGAACCTGAACGGATTGAACAGCTGAATCATTTATATATTGAGCCGGTGCATGTCTACCGAAAAACCACGCATTATTTCGCAACCTACGTGACGTCGGTTGCTGAACTGGAAAGCGGTTTGTCCATGGAGCTGGCGACCACAAAGGATAGCACCACCATTACGCTGACGGTCGAGGCTGATCCATCGGGGAGTGAAGCGCTGCGAATCCAGGCCAAAGTGAACGACCCCTCGGCCCAGGCCGCCAATTTCTCGTTCACGAGCAATTTTAATGAAGCTTTCTATGGGTTCGGATCCAGGCGTGACACCCTGAATCAGCGAGGCAGGACGCTTTATTCCTGGACACTGGATGGCATGGGCCAATGGGTAACCAAACCCACCATGAATTTTCATCGAGTCTACGCTCCGCAAAATCTCTTCTTGTCTTCCAGCGGCTATGGCGTGTTGGTTGAAAACAGTGAGTTGACACGTTTCTACATGGCCAGCGATAGAGAAGATGCTTGGAAGATGCAGGTTTCATCAAATGAAATGACATTCGTTGTTGCTCCGGGAAATTATGGCAAGTCGATTGAATCCTTGACCGCGATCAATGGACGCCATAGAAGCTTGCCGCAATGGGCCAAGGGATTTATTTTTGCCCATCGCATCCCTGTTCGGCTATTTGATCCACCGAAAACGGGCGCCTATTTCAATGAAGTCATGAATAACTTGAATCAACTCAATGCGCTGGGCATAGACACCTCGGCGTACCTGGTGGAGGCGTGGGATGCGCCCCACAGGATGTCGGTGGAGGAGGCCAAAAATGTTGTTGAAGAAATTAAATCCCGAGGCATCAAGCCGATGCTATACCTTCGTGAAATGCTGTCGAAGGATACCTTAAGGCTGGAAGATCCTTCATTTATGGATGAGGCCATCGAAAAAGGCTATGTGCCGAAGACGGCGAACGGTAAACCCTATGTGTTTACCCATAACGCCGTACCTACGACATTTATCGATTATTCCAATCCTGCAGCAGTGGAATGGTGGGAAGCGCGCGTACGTCGATTGCTGGATTTCGGTGGCGAAGGGTTCATGTTGGACTTCGGCGAAAACATTCAATCAGACATGATATTCAATAATGGAAAGACGGGGCGTGCCATGCACAATCTCAATCCTGTTCTGGCCGCCAAGGAAACGGCCGCTGTCATAGATAAATACGAACAGGAAAATCCAGACCGGAACATCATGTTTTTTACCCGCGCAAGTTTTACTGGCAGACCTGGATCGGCTGCCTACGAGCATGCGCAGTTTTTAGGAGACAACTGGCAAACGTGGGATTCCGTGACGGGATTGCCGGCGGTTATCCCCGATGTACTCAATCGAGGTTTGGGAGGCTCATACAACCTGACGACAGATATTGCAGGGTATATTGATTGGGCTGGCAAGAGTGCTGACAAAGAGCTCTTTATAAGGTGGACCCAGATGGCCACTTTTATTCCGATATTTCGTTTACATAATTCGCCGCTGAAAAAACTCATCAAACCTTGGGATTTTGACGAGGAAACGTTACAGCAATTCAAGGACACGATAGCCCTGAGAAAAAGAGCGTTGCCGTATATGGAGCAGTTGTGGGATGAAGCGGCGAAAGCGGGTATGCCACTTTGGCGGCCCATGTGGTTAACGTTTCCTGATGATTCACGTTTTCGCGATACCAAGGATCAATTTATGTTGGGTAATGATGTGTTGGTTGCTCCGGTCACTATTCAGGGTGTAACCACAAAA
This sequence comes from uncultured Moraxellaceae bacterium, assembly GCA_964473645.1. Lineage (GTDB taxonomy): Bacteria > Pseudomonadota > Gammaproteobacteria > Pseudomonadales > Ketobacteraceae > HdN1. The sequence continues at coordinate 150,058 of CAYYPW010000009.1, read as the reverse complement.
TCGGTGGTTTTACCTGGAGGTTGTTGGAAAGAGGTCAATAGCGGCATGACTTATGACGGAAACAGAACCATTGAGGTAAATGCTCCGCTACTGTTGTTGCCCTATTTCTTCCGCTGCGAAAAAACTCCGTTTTGAAGCCATTGTAGCGTTCGCGTGCAGAATTCCGATAGATAGGTCGTTACAACGTGCAGGAATTATATAGCTGACTCATAAGAGAGTACTGCACGCACTATCTGGTGGATGTTGACGCAGCCTGTGGAGCAACGCCGCGCGTGTTCGCTCAGTAGCAAACACGCTCGCCGCAATCACTTACCGAGTGAGGGTCACGTTATGCGAATTAGAATTTCTGCTAAGGATATTGATTTCCCATTGCAAACCGTCATTCACGGGAGGATAAAGACCGACTGATCCCGAGGTTTGCACTTTGACACTGACCTGGCATTGATTTCCGGTGAATTCATCGTTGAAGGCGATAGTTCCCGCAGGGAGCGTAAACGATCCGGTATTGGGAGCGCCATGAGTTTCGAGCCACATCAAGCAGTTTTGCTGGGGATTGCCTTCGATCCACACAATCATGTTTTCGTCGCTTGGATACCCACTTGCATCCCAGGTGACCGTTATGTCCTGCCCAATGGAGAGCACTTGTGACGGGCTGGGGGAGACGAGAGTAATGGGCGCTGGCAATTCCACGTTGCGACTGAACACAGCACCATTCGCACGTGTAAAGCTCAACTGCATTTGAGTGCTTGAATTACCAGGAAACGCGACATAGTGCTCAACCATGCGTGAAGCTGCACCTGCGATATTTCCTGGGGTGCCCGAATTTTGACCGCCTCCGTCATCCGTAGGGATGGGCCGCGAAATAAAACGCTTGGTTTCAGTGCCCAATCGTCCTTGAAGTTGTTCATCAGAGGAAACGGGAATACTGAGGGCGTAACTGGTCACGCCGCCACTGTCATCAAGGCCACCGGCAATTCTGGTGACTACTTCGGCAACACCATTGGTGAATTGCACGTTGCTGATAAAACTGAGTCGATTTGTGGCGACGTCGTTGGTTTCGATGGGTGTGCATCCTGCCGTCATCAGGCAGCAGGCCACTGGGATGATCGAGAATGGTTTTGGTATCGACACGTTGGTACTCCATTACAACTGGCTGGATTTTAGGGGCCTATAAAAACGACGCGAAGCCGCCTTAGCCCTTTTTACAGGACTTAGCAGCTTGTCAGGCGGGACGTTGCGAGCATTGAAGTAGGCGATGCGAGTATATCGACCACTTTCGTTAATGATTGTTAATATTCGTTATAGAACGTTAATTGCTAACGCACTCCAAGCTAACGAACAAAAATGAGCCAACCGGTGAGCATTTGTGAAATTGCATCGATGATCAGTTGTTTTTGGGGACTAAATTATCTCCCAGACAACCTCGGCTCTTTCGGCATACCCAACCCACGTTCTGCGATAATGTTCCGCTGAATCTCGTTGGTGCCGCCGTAAATTGTGTCCGAGCGAACAAAAAGGTACATCGCCTGCAAGCGGCTTAGTTGATATGGCGCACCTTCGAGGATTTGACTTTCAGGCCCCATAACGTCCATCGCAAGCTCCCCGACGTCACGGTGCCAGGTGGCCCAAAATAGTTTGTAAATCAGGGCTTCTCGTTGCAAGCTGCCATCACTTAACGCTGAACCCGACAACATGCGCATGGAGTTGTAGCGCATGATTTTGAGTTCAGTGTGCGCCTTGGCAATACGCTGGCGAATAGCGGGATTGCGATCGGCGCCGTTTGCTTTGGCAAGGGCGATAATTTCATTCAATTCATTCTGGAACTGCATCTGCTGGCCCAACGTGGACACACCACGTTCAAAGCCCAACAAGCCCATAGCCACTTTCCAGCCATCGCCGGGGGCACCGACGATATCATCGGCATCACATTCAGCATCGTCGAAGAACACTTCGTTGAATTCGCTGGTGCCGGTGATTTGCGTGATGGGGCGAACTTCAATGCCCGGTTGCTGCATTTTCAGCAGAAAAAAACCCAAGCCTTTATGCGCGATGGAATCGGGATCAGTGCGTGCAATTACAAAGCAATAATCGGACTCATGCGCCAACGACGTCCAGACCTTTTGGCCGTTGATGATCCACTTGTTTTTCTCAGCGTCAAAGCGCGCACGGGTTTTTACATTAGCGAGATCTGAACCTGCGCCCGGTTCAGAATAGCCTTGGCACCATAATTCCTTACCCGCACGAATACCTGGCAGGTATTTCTGTTTTTGCGCTTCGCTACCGAAGGCGATCAAAGTGGGGCCAGCGAGCCCTTCACCGATATGCCCGACGCGCCCAGGCGCGCCAGCTCTTGCATATTCTTCAAAGAAAATCACTTGTTGTTCAATCGAACAACCGCGACCACCGTATTGTTGGGGCCATCCGATACAAGTCCACCCACCTTCAGCGAGTTTTTGTTCCCAGTGTTTGCGTTCTTCTGGGTACATATGCTCATCGCCAGGGCCGCCACGAAATTTTAATTTGGCGAAATCACCCGTGAGATTTTCACGTAACCAAGTCGCCACTTCTTCGCGGAACTGCTCATCGGCAGGACTAAAACTGAGTTTCATGATTTACACTCCGTTAGAGGGCCGCAGGGTGGACGTTAGCGTTGACTCGATCGATTGTCGGGGTTCGTTTGCTGACTGATCCAACAACACTGCCGCCAAACGTTCACGGTGATAAGCGGCATTTCCCAGAAAATGCTCGGAAGCCTTTGCGCGCTTGAAGTGCAGATGCACATCGTATTCCCAGGTAAAGCCGACACCTCCATGCATTTGCAACGCATCACCGGCATTTTTGAAATACGCATCTGAGCAATAGCCTTTGGCGATGCTGGCGGCTTCTGCCAACTCTGATGCCAACGAAGCCGGTTTTCCTTCCAGCGCGTCGAGTTTCTCTTGCGCGATACAAGCCGCGTAATACACACCGGAGCGCGCAACTTCAACACGCATCATCATATCGGCCGCTTTGTGTTTAATGGCCTGGAAACTGGCAATCTGGCGCCCAAACTGTTGGCGTTCTTTGGTGTAGTCAACCGCCATGTCCATAATTTGTTGCGCGCCGCCCATTTGTTCAGCTGCGAGTGCAACGGTAGCCAGATCCAACACCGTAGCCAACGCGGGCCACGCACCACCAGCATTTCCCATCAAAGCGCTTGCAGGCACAACCAGGTCTTGCACAATAAATTCAGCTTGCTTACGGGTTTGGTCCATCGTGGGCAATAAATTGCGCACGATGCCCGGTTGGTTGGCAGGCACCAGAAAGAGGCTAACGCCGCTTTCGCCTTCGCTACCGGGTTGGCGCGCAGCCAGCACCAGCAACTCGGCCGTTACCCCATCAGGCACATAGCGATAAGTGCCGTTCAATATATAAAAATCTTTGCCAGGGGTGGCTGTGACATCGATAACGTCGGCCCCCCACTGCCCGCCTCCGTGGCCTGCATTTTTGCCAGCCCACGCCAACGTCGCAGTCATACCTTCACAAATTTGCGGTAAATAATCAGCTTTCTGGTGTTGCGTTCCGGCGATGATTAGCGCATTGGTGGCGAGGCAAACGGTTGAGAAAAACGGCGCGCAAAATAGAAAGCGCCCCATCTGCTCCATCATGCCGACAAGCTCGACATAGCCCAACCCCAGCCCGCCGAATTCGGCAGGAATGTGCGTGCCTTGCCAATAGAGATCGCGACAGAGCGTTTGCCAGAGTGCAGCGTCATATCCTGCATCGGTGGCCATCGCGGCACGCACCGCTGCACTGGTTGAAGTTTCTGCGAGAAAAGATTCGACAGTATCGCGAATCATCTTTTGTTCGTCGGTGAAGGCAAAATCCATACTGACCTCGTGAATTACATTCCTAATCAGCCGGTAGTTTAGAGAAATCTGCCACACAAATGTCGCGAGGGGATGGGTGGTGTTTGCTTTATGGAACGTCGCCAGCAGGGATGCTGGCGTCGAGCCTACAGGGACGTATTCACGGCGTTTCCAGAAAGCAAACACCACCCATCCCCTAAACCACAAATATCCCCGGCAGATTTATTATCACACCGGACTAAAAAACCGGTTTTAACCCTGAAAAAAAAACAGGGAGCCCGTTAAAGAGGGAAAATTCGGACTCCCCAAACCACAGGCCAGTTAACCTTTTTCTAAAAAAGTTCAGGCCCCATAAACTTTTTGAGCCGGCACTTCTTTGCTCAAAAGAACATCCATTGCACCACCAATTTCTGACGGTTCCCAGCGAGCGCCTTTATCCACGCCCTCTGTTGTGCGCCAGCCATCAGCAATTGAAATTTTTCCGCCTTGTACTTCAAACACACGGCCCGAAATACCGGCCGATTGTTCGCTCCCCAGCCACACCACCAACGGTGCAACGTTGGCCGGGTCGAAGAAATCAAAACCACCATCTTCCGGTTTTTTCATCATATCCGCAAAGACTTGTTCCGTCATACCGGTACGTCCCGCAGGTGCCAAACAGTTCGCAGTAATTCCGTAACGCTTTAATTCGGCGGCCTGATTCAGAGTCAATGATGCGATACCACCTTTAGCGGCAGCATAATTTGATTGCCCCACCGAGCCATTCAAGCCTGCGCCAGAAGACGTATTGATAATACGTGCATCCACCTTTTTTCCTGCTTTCTGCTGATCACGCCAGTAATGCACGGCATGGCTCGACAGGCAGAAATGCCCTTTCAAGTGCACGGTGATAACAGCATCCCACTCTGCTTCTGTCATGGATGCAAACATGCGATCCTTGCAAATACCAGCATTGTTCACCACCACATGCAAATCACCATAGGTGTTGATCGCTTGTTTTACGATATTTTCAGCATCGGAATAATCGGTGATGCTGTTGGTGTTTGCCACTGCCTCACCACCTGCTGCTTTGATCGCATCTACTGTCGCTTGTGCTGCAACGGCGTTGATATCGTTCACAATCACTTTTGCGCCTTCGGCTGCGAACGCCTTGGCGTATGCAGCGCCCAGGCCGCCACCTGCACCGGTAATTACGACAACACGATCTTTACAAATGCCTGTCATACAACTATCTCCTTAAAAGCATTTCCTCAAAGCGCTCCTTCAAAGCGCCCCCTCAAAATGCTCAATCAAAAAAGGCTCAATCAGAGACGTTCAATAATGGTAACGTTTGCTTGTCCGCCGCCTTCGCACATGGTTTGCAAACCAAATCGTCCACCAGTGCGTTCCAGTTCATGCAATAAAGTCGTCATCAATTTGGTGCCGGTCGCACCCAGTGGGTGACCCAAGGCAATGGCACCGCCATTTACGTTGGTACGTGCATGGTCGTAATCCAGTTCTTTCAACCAGGCCATCGCGACCGATGCAAACGCCTCGTTGATTTCGACCAGATCAATATCATTCATGGTCATGCCGGTTTTCTTCAACGCATACCGGGTGGCGTTAATCGGAGCGGTCAACATCCAGATCGGATCATCCGCACGTACTGACATATGGTGAATGCGCGCTCGTGGTGTCAGGTTATAGCGCTTGAGGGCAGCTTCCGACACAATTAGCATGGCAGAGGACGCGTCGCAGGTTTGCGAAGACACCGCCGCAGTCACCTTGTCGCAACCGAACAAAAATTCCAATTCGGCCATTTTTTCCAGTGTCGAAACGCGGGGCGTTTCATCCATCGTCACACCGGCCAGAGGCACGATTTCACGATCAAAACGACCTGCTTTTATGGCGTTCAATGCGCGTGTATGCGATTCCAGCGAAAATACTTCCAGCTCGCGACGGCTCAAGTTCCATTTGTCAGCAATCATTTGTGCTGAACGAAATTGCGTTGGCGGGATATCACCGTAACGCTCCACCCAGCCTTTCGAACCGGTGAACGGATCTTTGAAACCCATCGGCTCCGCCACCATCATCGCGGAAGAAATAGGGATCTGCGTCATTGTTTGCACACCACCGGCAACCACAACATCCATGGTGCCGGACATGATCGCTTGTGCTGCAAAATGGACTGCTTGTTGTGACGAACCACACTGTCTGTCGATGGTGGTGCCGGGCACTTCCTGGCTCAAACCTGCGGCGAGCCAACAGGTACGCGCGATGTCACCGGCCAAGGGGCCGATGGTGTCTACACAACCAAAAATCACATCATCATATTCGTTATCAGGAATGCCATTGCGCTCGACGATATGTTTGAGCACGTGCGCGCCCAGATCAGCGCCATGCACCTGCGACAAACCACCTTTGCGACGACCGGTGGGAGAACGAAGTGCGTCTACGATATAAGCTTCTGCCACGTTTGCGATCCTCTAAAATGCTGTTCTCTTATGCCTGCTCACCAAAGGTTTTGTCCGCACCGATTTTTGCATTCGGGTTAAGCAACCACTGATGCAAACGGTTTTTGTGAAAGCCGGCATGCCCCCAGAATTTATCCAACGCCCAAGCGCGTTTCATCCAAATATGCAGATCGCATTCCCAGGTGTAACCCATGGCACCGTGCGATTGAATGCTGTTTTTAGCAGCCAACAAGGCGGCTTCACCCGCGGCCACTTTGGCGTGTGATACGACAAAATCCGCATGGACAGGACGCTTGCATACGGTATACGCCGCGCGATACAACACGGGTTTGGCAAACTCGGTTTTCACTGCGCAATTTGCCATGTGATGTTTCAGCGCCTGATTTGCGCCGATGGCCATTCCGAACTGTTTGCGATCGGTGGTGTATTTAACGGTGACCTGCACCATCGCTTCAGCAAGGCCTATCAATTGCGCGGCCGCGCCAAGGGCACCGCGATTCAGGCTTGCCGCCAATAACGACACTCCTTCGGCGCCATTCACCAGGCAAGTTTCGTCGGTGACTTTCCACTCGACAGAAAACAGACGCCGCGAAGGGTCGACGCTTTCTTGAGCTATCAATTTCACTTGTTCACGCGGCACGAGATGTATCTGATTCCCGCTGGGCATCAACAAATAATCAGCAACATGTGCATCGCTGATAAGATTGTTAACGGCATGGCCGACTGCGATACGGCGCTCGCCCGTGGCAATTTTTTCCAGTAGTTGTGCGCAACGGCTGTCATGCTCGGCCAGGCTTGCCAACAGCGGCACACCTACCATAACGGTTTCTACCAGTGGCTCTGGTAGTGCAACACGACCACATTCTTGCGCGATCAACACAAAGTCGAGTTCGCTCATGCCCAAGCCGCCGAATTTTTCCGGCACCAGCATGGCGGTCAAACCAAGATCCACCAGTTTTTGCCACATTTCCGGGCTGCGACCGGTGTCCAGTTCCCACGTGTGGCGCACGGCATCGGGTGTCACTTCATTCTGCAGAAACGTTTTAACGTTGTCGCAAAACAGCAGCTGATCGTCTGTAAAAGTAAAATCCATGATCGGCCTCCTATTTCCGCGGCATGCCAAGCAAGCGCTCGGCGATGATATTGCGTTGAATTTCGTTGGTACCGGCGTAAATGGGCCCTGACTGTGCAAACAGGAATCCATCCAGCCATTGACCAACATCACCCGCGGCCGGGGAATGGGGCCACAATTCTGCGCGCCACGCCAAAATATTCATGGCGGTTTCGTGCATGAACTGGTCTAGCTCCGACCAGAATATTTTATTCACTGATGATTCGGAGCCGATCTTGCCGCCCTTCATTAAACGTGATGCCGTTTGGTAGGTTGAGAGCGCGTAAGCTTCGGCGTCCATAAAGCATTTGACGACGGCGTCTTCGATACTCAGGTCGAGAATATCGTTGCTGTGTTCGCGGTAGAGTGAGACCAAACGTTTTGCGGTTTCTTGAAAGCGCGCCGGGCTGCGTAGCATTAAGCCACGCTCAAACCCAGCGGTTGACATGGCAATGTTCCAACCTTGACCCTCCTCTCCCAGACGGTTTTCGACAGGTACACGCACTTCGTCAAAAAATATTTCCGCAAATCCCGGCAACCCATTCAGTTGCGGAATCGGTCTTACGGTGACACCAGGTGCATCCAACGGGACGAAAATGAAGGACAACCCATGGTGCCGCTCCGACGCCGGATCAGTGCGGAAAATACAAAAAACCCAATCTGCAAAAACGGCCCGGGTGGACCAGACTTTTTGCCCATTGATCACATACTCGTTGCCTTGGCGGATCGCTTTGGAACGAATCGCGGCCATGTCGCTGCCGGCGCCGGGTTCTGACCACCCTTGTGCCCACATTTCTTCGCCACTGGCCATCTTCGTTATAAAGCGTTCTTTTTGTGCCGGTGTACCGTACTCCATGAGTGTCGGGCCGAGCAAAAAGATTCCGTTTTGGTTGACCCGTAACGGTGCCTTGGCGCGATAGTATTCTTCTTCAAAAATCAGCCATTCAATCAGGTTGCAGCCGCGCCCGCCGTATTCTTTCGGCCAGGTCACCATGCCCCAATTGCCTTTGGCGAGTGTTTTTTCCCATTCGCGGTGTTGTTCGAATCCTTCTTGGGTATCGAAGGATTTCAGCGGCTTTGCCGGTACATTCGCGTCCAGCCACGTTCGCACTTCTTTGCGGAAGGTGAGATGTTCTGGTGTGTAGATCAGGTCCATCGTTACGTCCCCTGCTCAGGATTCTTTACTGGCGTCAGCGCTTGCAAAGGCGGCATCGCGTTTTTCGACAAAGGCGTTGCGTGCCTCCTGGGAATCTTTTTCGGTGTAGGCTTGCAGTGTGAAGCCTTGTTCCCAGCGATATTTGTCTTCGAGGTTGCCATCTTCGATGCCGGTGAGGGCTTCTTTGGCGAGCTGTATCATGGGGGATGATTTGGCGGCGATTTTGGCGGCCATGTCCAGTGCGACGCTGCGCAATTGGTCGCGTGGGACGACGCGTTCGACGGCGCCTAATCGGTAGGCTTCTTGGGCGTCGATGAATTCGCCTGTGTAGTACATGTAACGTACTTTTTGCACGGGGAACATGCGTTGTAAGTGTGCGCCGCCGCCCATGGCGCCGCGATCGACTTCCGGTACGCCAAAGCGGGCGCATTCGGAGGCGATGATGATGTCGGCGGCGCCGGAGATGCCGATTCCGCCGCCCAGTACAAACCCGTGGAGTGCGACGATGACGGGCTTGGGGTTTAAGTGGATGGATTTGAAGGTGTCGTAGTTGCCTTTGTTAACGGCGACAATTTTGCTGCTGTCAGCGGCGAGTTCTTTTATGTCGACGCCGGCGCAAAAGCCTTTGCCTTCGGCGCGGATGACGATGACGCGGACGTTTGGATCGCGTCCGAGGTCGTCGATGTGTGCGGAGATGGCGGCCCATTCTTTGCTGTTAAAAGCATTGACGGGGGGCTTGCAAAAAACCAGTTCGGCGATGCCGTTTTCGATTGCTGTTTCAAATGCCATTTCGACGTTCTCTCTTTTAAGCCAACGACTTTCTATTCATTAATAGAAAGGTGGCGGCCCTCTTTTAAATGTCTGCGCAAAGGGCGCTGACGAAAAGTTTGCTTTGGTGGTTCAGGCCGGGTGTAGGGGATGGTTTCTGGAAACGCCGCAAGTACGTCCCTGTAGGCTCGACGCCGACATCCATGTCGGCGACGTTCCATAAACCATCCCCCACACCCGACCTCTATACATCAGTGCAAACGAGATATTGGGTAACTGAAAGCTAATTTGTCAGCCCCCATATTCCATTCCTGAAACATTTTTGCACCCACAAACCTGCTCGGTATAATTTTCAAATCCACAGGTGCTGCAGTGGTTGGGCTTGGTGCTTGGTTTATGGAACGTCGGCGGCGGGGATGCCGCCGTCGAGCCTACAGGGACGTACTTACGGGGGGGCGCCTAGCCCGTTTCCAGAAACCAAGTACAAAGCCCAGCCATTACCACGAACAAAAAATTCCAAACATCAGCTGATACTGACTTTAACTCCGACACTACGTGCAGCTAGCTTCCCTAATGTTTCTTGCGCTTCTTCTACAATCTGCGTCATCAGTTCAGCGCCGGTCGGTAAATCACGAATGGTTCCAGCCACTTGTCCACTCGGCAGTATGCCTTGATCAGGATGCCCGTTGACCATGGCTTCCTGAATCATCATCGGCGCATTGGCTGCCATCAGTGTTTGTGCGAAGGACATTTCGTTAGATTTTTTCATTTGCCACGCTGACATCAGCATGCCGATCAGTGATCCACCAGTGAGTTTGGTGAAGGCTAGGCCGTTGCGGATGGCTAAAAATAACATGCCCAAAGTGGATGTTTTTTCCAGGCCCTGAAGGCACTCGTTATTGATCATGCGTTGTGGCATGCCGTCGAGTTTTTTGCTGACGATGATGTCTTCGGGGGTGGCCTTGACGTAGCGCGCTTTGGTGGCGTCGGGTACGGGGCATTCCTTGGTCATGAGAAAGCGGGTGCCCATGGCGATGCCTTCGGCGCCGTAGGCTAACGCTACCACCAGGCCGCGGCCGTCTTTGAATCCGCCTGCGGCGACAACGGGGACGCTGAGGGCCTGTACCACTTGTGGCAATAAGATATTGCTGGCGACGGAGCCGGTGTGGCCGCCGCCTTCTCCGCCTTGTACGACGACGGCGTCGGCGCCCATTTCTACGGCTTTAATGGCGTGTTTAACGGCGCCAACAGTGGGAATGCAGACGATGCCAGCGTCTTTGAGTTTTTTAATCAGCTCTTTCGCGGGTGAGCGGCTGTAGCTGACGGCTCTTATTTTGTGTTTGATGCAGATGTCGATAATTTCTTTGGCGCCGGGGGCGTACATGTGAAAGTTGACGCCGAAGGGTTTGTCGGTTTTGGCTTTGATTTGTTTGATGCCTTCTTCGACTTCTGCGGGTGTCATGACAGCGCCAGCGAGAAAACCAAATCCGCCAGCATTGCAGGTGGCGGCGACCAGATTGGGATCTGCCACCCATCCCATTGCGGTTTGGATCACGGGATATTCGCAACCTAAAAGGTCGGTCAATCGCGTTTTGAGAGAAGGTACTGTCACTGAAGGCATCGTCATGGCATCACTCTCTTATCGCTTCAATATGACAGAAGAACCGTGTCCAAAGAGACCTTGGTTGGCGGTAATGCCGACCTTGGCGCCTGGTACTTGACGTTCACCGGCCTGGCCACGTAGTTGCCACGTTAGTTCGCAGACTTGCGCCAGGGCTTGGGCGGGTACGGCTTCGCCAAAGCAGGCCAATCCACCCGAGGGGTTGATGGGCAGGCGGCCGCCGAGCGACGTTACGCCATCACGGACGAGTTGAGCGGCTTGTCCGCGTTCGCACAATTGCAGGTCTTCCATCCAGTCGAGTTCAAGTGCGGTCGAGAGGTCGTAGACTTCTGCGACGTTGACATCGTTGGGGCTGATGCCAGCTTCTTCGTAGGCTTTTTTTGGTAACGCTGCGCGGAAGCTGTGGGCATCGACGACGGCACCAGAATCAGTGGCCAAGTCGGGCATTTCAATAATGGATGAGGCATATGTCGGCGTGACGGTGGATATCGCGGCGATTTTTACGGCATCACTACGGCCTATTTTACGGGCGTAGGCTTCGCTGGCGATGATAATTGCGGCACCGCCGTCAGAGGTCGCGCAGATGTCCATCAAGCGCAGTGGATCTGCGACCATGGCGGAGGCGGCGACATCTTCTGCGGTGAATTTCTTTTTGTAACGTGCATTGGGGTTGCTGTAGCCGTGCAGCGCGTTTTTGACTTTGACCAATGCAAAATCGTCTTGTGTGTCACCGTACATTTCCATGCGACGGCGGGCATACAGGGCGAAATAAGTAGGATTGGTTATGCCAAGACGAAAACGCACCCAATCTGGATCATCAGGGCGCTCACCTTTTTGTGGCGCCAAAAAGCCTTTGGGGGTGGTATCTGCGCCTACCACTAACGCCACATCGCAGGCGCCAGACAAGATTTTTGCGCGTGCGGCTGCCAATGCTTGTGAACCGGAGGCACATGCAGCATAGCTGGTATTGACTTCAGCGCCTTGCCAGCCGAGTGCTTGTGCAAAGGTGGCACCGGCGACATAGCCGGGGTAGCCACAACGCATGGTGGCAGCGCCAGAGACAAAGCCTACGTCTTGCCATTTTACGCCTGCATCTTTCAGTGCAGCGCGTGCGGCTTTTACACCGTATTCAACAAAATTCTTGCCCCATTTGCCCCAGGGGTGCATGCCAACGCCAAGGATGACAACGTCATTACTCATGATTTTGCTCCCGTGGCGGTATTACTGACGGGCTGCCATTTCCAGGTGAGTTTTTCGCTGGTGGCGTCTTCAAACAAGGTATCGAGTACCAGCTCCATTTCCATACCGGCTTTCAAGTCCGATACGTTGACGCCGGCAATGACTTGGCCGAGCACTATCATTTTTTCTTTCTCAAGTTCGACCGCTGCAATGGTGAACGGTACAAACGGGTCGGGCGCAACAAACGGCTCTGGCGGCTGATAGCAGGCGTTTGTGAATGACCAGACCTTGCCGGTGCGGCTCAGTTCAACCGTTTCGAATTCTTCGCTGTCGCACGCAGGGTTCTTGCAGTACATGCTTTGCTTGGGGAAATAATACGTCCCGCAACCTTTGCACCTGGTGCCGAGCAAATGCGGTTTGTCCTGGTTCATGGTGAACCAGCCATCGAGTACCGCTACTTTTTCTTTGGCGCTCATGTTGCTTACCCCCGATTACCCGGTGGATTGTCTTTAAGTTGCTTGGCACGCCAGTTGGCGGGGTCAAGCGCACGCAGAATTTCCAATTGCTGCACAGTAGGTGCAGGAGTGGTCGGCACGTCTGCGGGGACATGAATTTCAAAACCGGTGTTGTCCAGCACTTGCTGTAGGGTGATGCCGGGGTGCAGGCTCACCAGTCTCAGCATGTGATAGGGGCCGTTCCAATCCATGACACACAGGTCGGTGATGACCAGACGAATATCGATGTCGTCCAGCTGGTAGCCTTTCGGCAAACGTGCGGGGTTGTAACCGATCGAACATACAACGTCGCATTCGCCTTCGACGAATACACGCGTGTTGTGCGATGGCACAAAAAACGAGTTGGCATGGCTGATCGAGTTGCCGGGAAAACCACGCGCGCCAAGCATTTGTGTTTTCGGTTTGGCGTGAGTGCCACCTAATGCAGAAATATTGGCCTGACCGTATTTGTCGATCTGCGAGGGGCCGACCATGGCGTGACGCTTGCTGCTCCATACATTGTCAAAAATGCGCGAGAAGCCCATCCAGGTTTCCTGCTTTTGACCTTCGTGTGAATTGCGACCACTGATGGGATTCGGCTCTGACAATACGAACGCTTCGGAGTCGGTCATCATCAGATCGGGGTTGAAGGTTTTCATCGCCAGGCTCGCAGCGAGGCGTGGCAATACGCCAATACCGGTAGCCAATACTTCGCCGTCGTCACGAAAGGCCTCAGCGGCGGCGACAATCATTAGTTCTGCCAAGGTATACTGTTGCGCAAAGGCGCTTGTAATAGAGCGTGCAAAAGAGTCAGTAGCTTTAATGCTCATTGCTTTATTCCTTCTGGCAGATCAATACACAGGCAGTGACAGTGTGCGGATTTTTTCTAGCCCGCCAACTGCGTCCTGATATTCTTGTTCGGTTTTGTTCGCGATGTATTTGTCGAAATAGCTCACGAATCCGCCATTTTTTGGTGAAGCGTTGTATTCGTTGAAATGCGCCACATCAAAACCGTATAACGGGTTGCATGAGGTGGGGTGTGCGCCACCAGGAATATGCACGACACCGGTCGTTTGTGAGCGCTCCCAATGCACATAACGGGCTTCGTCGCCTTGATGGAAATAATCGGTCGCTACCAGTTCGTCACATGAGACAAAGGTTTTTTCGGCGGCGCGGGCGAACCAGTCGTCCATGTAAAGATCTGGGCCTTTGATCTGGCACACACCGCGTGCGTCTGCGCGATCAGCATGTATCAGTGCAACGTCTAGCTTAAGGGCCGGCATGGCGACCCATTCTTTGTTGTCGTAGGGGCTGTCGATGACTTTTATGTCGGGGTTCACTTTGATGATGTCGGTGCCGAGGCCAACACTGGTTGGAATAAACGGGATATTCCAGGCGGCGGCTCGCAGGCCTAACAGCATCATGCCTTCGTCGATTTCCATGACGTCGATGCTGCCGTTTTGGCGGGCTTCGCGAAAATATGGTTCGAGGGGAATGAAGTCGAGTGAGACGAAGGCGAAAATGACTTTTTTGACTTTGCCGGTGGCGCAGAGCATGCCGACGTCGGCACCGCCGTAGGCGACGATGGTGAGGTCTTTGGCGTCTGAACGGAGCAGTTCGCGTACGAGTGCCATGGGTTTGCGGCGGGGGCCCCAGCCTCCGATGCCAACGGTCATGCCATTCTGTATCTGGGCGATGGCGTTGTGTGCGCTGAGCACTTTGTTCATGGGTTTTTCTCTCTTCTGCGCTGGGTTCGGACAGGGGGGTTGCAGGGTATGAAGGCATTATGAGTGGTGGGGGCTTGACCAAAATCGTCCAAGTGGACTAGGACGGGGCGGGGGGTTTGCAGTACCTTGAGCATCATCGGAAAATCACGCATTTAACGTTGTTTTTTGGTTCATTTTGGGCTCTGGTGCGTTGTTGTTTCGGAGCTCCGGTCGAGGTAGGGGATGGTGTTTCAGGAATCGCCGTGAATACGTCCATGTAGGCTCGACGCCGCCATCCATGGCGGCGACGTTCCTGCAACACCATCCCCTACCCCGCCCTCTGATGTTCAGTGGTAATCCTGCTTCGATAATCGAAAGTAGTGATCTTAAGTCGATATTTGAGATTCAATCCGGCTCGTTGATAAGGTGCTCACCATGTCTCAAAACCAGTCCATTGCTGGCGATAGCCTCAGCCCTGTTGCGGCTACGACGGTTCCGCAATTGGTGAATTTCGCTGCTGAGAATTTTGGGGATCAGGTGTTTCTCGAAGAAGGTGAAACGCTGCTGAGTTTTCGCGATTTTGTGGGTCAGGCGCGGCAGGTGGCTGCAGCCATCATGGCCAAAGGGATTAAGAAAGGTGATCGCATTGCTGTGTGGGCGCCCAATATCAGTGAGTGGGTGATTGCGGCGTTGGGTGCGCAATGTGCCGGTGCTATTTTGGTGACGCTGAATACACGTTATAAAGGCAGTGAGGCGGCTTATATTTTGCGTAAAAGCCGCACACGGTTGTTGTTTTCGATTGGCGATTTTCTTGAGAGTTATTATCCGGCGTTGTTGAAGGGTGAGGATTTGCCGGATCTTGAGAATATTGTGGTTTTTCGTGATAGTTTGGGTGGCAGTTTGCGTGAAAATGCGGCTCTGAAACAGGTGGACAAGCCTTGTTCGTCTTGGGAAAGCTTTCTTGAACTGAGCACTTCGATTTCTGGGGATGATGTCACGGCACGTATGAACAGCGTTACGGGTGATGACGTCTCTGACATTCTTTTTACATCCGGCACTACCGGAAACCCCAAAGGCGTGATGACGAGTCACGAGCAAAATCTTCGCGCCTTTACCTATTTCAGCGATATCGTCGGCTTTGAGCAGGGCGAGCGCTATCTGGTGATCAATCCTTTCTTTCATAGTTTTGGCTATAAAGCGGGGATTCTGGCGTGTCTGATCAAGGGCGTTACGTTGTTACCGCATGCGGTGTTTAATGCGTCGGAGATTTTGGCGCGTATTGCCAAGGATCGTGTGTCGGTCTTGCCGGGGCCGCCGACGTTGTTTCAGTCGTTGTTGGCGCATCCTGATCTGGATAAGTTTGATATTTCGTCGCTGAAGCGTGCGACCACGGGGGCGGCCGTTATTCCAGTTGAGATGATTCGGCAGATGAAGAGTCGTCTGGGGCTTGAGGTGGTGATTACGGCGTATGGTCTCACTGAAAGCTGTGGTGTGGTGTCGATGTGTCGCGCGGGAGATAGCGCTGAATTGATTGCGACGACATCAGGGCGGGCGATTCCGGGGATTGAGCTGCGCTGTGTGGATGGCGCCAATCATGAGGTGCCACGCGGTGAGGCGGGTGAGATCGTGTTTCGTGGCTTTAATGTGATGAAAGGCTATTTCGAGAACGATGCGGCAACGCGCGAGGCGATTGATCAGGAGGGCTGGCTGCATACCGGGGATATCGGTGTGATGGATGAACAGGGCTATCTGAAAATTACCGATCGCTTGAAGGATATGTTTATAACGGGCGGGTTCAACTGCTATCCGGCGGAGATTGAGAAAATCATGGCGGCGCACCCGGCCATTGCGATGAATGCGGTGATTGGCATTCCTGATGAGCGCATGGGTGAAGTGGCGATGGCGTTTGTGGTTTTAAAGCAGGGCGCACAGTTGGATGAAGCAGGCTTGATTGCCTGGTGTCGGGATCAGATGGCAAACTTCAAGGTGCCGCGCAAGGTAAAATTTGTGCAGGCATTGCCGCTCAATGCGTCGGGCAAAGTGGTGAAACCTGAGTTGAAAAAGCAGGTGGCAAACTAAAGCGTTACAGTGTCCACCCTATATTAAAAAAATGTTTTACAAGACGTATTTCAAGATTAATTACAAGAACAGCAGCACAACGGCCGCCTAGTGTGGCCATTACACTACACCATTACACCAAAAAAGGGACTCCCCATGAGAATTCACAGCCTCGGTTATATTGGCGTTAATTGCACCGATCCGGCCCGCTGGGCGCACTACGGCACGAATGTGCTGGGTATGATGGACGTTTCCGCAGCGTTGGCCGTGGCGGGTGAAAACAGTGTCTACCTGAAAATGGATGACCGCCCCTATCGCATCGTGGTCAATAAATCTGACCAGGACAGCTATGCCTTCAGTGGTTGGGAGATTCCTGGCCCGGACGCTTTTGCCGATGCATTGAAAACGCTGGAAAAGCATGGTGTTAACTATGAGCGTGGTAGTTCGGATTTGATTGCTGCGCGTCGTGTGCAAGATTTGGCGAGCTTCAGCGATCCTGAAGGTAATCGTCACGAAATTTTCTGGGGCGCAGTTTCGGATTTCCGTCAGTTTGCATCACCGGTGGGTATCAAGAAATTTATTACCGGGGATCAAGGCTGTGGCCACGTGGTATTGCCTACACCCAGCTTTGATAAATCATTGGCGTTCTACAAAGATGTGATGGGCTTTGGCTTGTCAGATCTTATGAAAGTGCGCTTTACGCCTGATCCGGCTGAACCTGAAAAGCGCCTTTATTTTATGCATTGCAATGAGCGCCACCACAGTCTGGCGATTTTTGAATGCCCGATGCCAGCGGGCTGCGTCCACGTAATGTTTGAATCGGATTGTGTCGATGAAGTGGGTCGCGCCATGGATCGCATGAATGCTCACGGCGTGAAGTTAACGGGAACCCTTGGCCGCCACGCCAATGACCATATGGTGAGTTTCTACATGGCATCACCGTCAGGGTTTGCGATTGAGTTCGGTGCAGAGGGTCGCACGATTGCGGATTGGTCGAAATACTCGCCGTTCCAGAGCACAGTGAATAGTTTCTGGGGGCATGACTTCAGCGTTGGTTTCAAGTGAAATTGACGCGTTAGCCATTGGTGCTCAGGACGTTGTTGGCGCTGCAAATCGCAATGCCAGCAACGTCCCTTTTGAACTCACGGTTTTTTGAAATCAGCTATTTTTACAGCAGTATTTGTAGTGCCGCCCACCATCAGTGACATCTGTTCTATCGACATCACCTGAGCCACATCCAAACCCATCACAAATTTGTTGTCGATATTTAGAATCCCTTCAATATAGTCTGCTCGAATCCGAGCCCCAAACCCTGGCTTTGGCACGATGCTCTGCGGTGCGATCGATACCACCTCATTCACTGCGTCTACCAGCGCGCCCAGACAGTGCATGTCCTCATCCTGAGGGACATCCAGTATCACCACACAGGATCGTCGACCCACCTCCGCAACGCCGAACCCAAGCCGCGCAGACAGGTCAACCACCGGAACCACTGCACCACGCAAATTAATCACCCCAAACAGAAACTCAGGCATCATCGGTACAGTGGTGGCGCCACTAAATTCAATAATTTCACGAATACAGGCAATGGGAATCGCAAAACTCTCACGTGCTACATCAAACGTAAGATATTGCCGCATTTCATCCGCCTGCGTATCCGGGTTCATCGAGTGTCCTCGGGCTTCCACCCACGGCTACATGACTGACAACGCCTACGCATAAGCGCGACCACGCTGTACATTGTCTGTACCAAGATTGAAATACCGAATCACCTCTTGCAGCTGCTGTGCCTGGGTATTTAGCTCCTCAGAGGTGGAAGAAAGCTCCTCTGACGATGTCGCGGTGACTTGGCTGGTTTGAGACAGCTGGCTAATCGCACTGTTGATCTGATCCAGCCCTGTAGACTGCTCGTTAGAGGCCGCGCTGATCTCCTGCACCAAGTCGGCTGTCTTGCGAATCGAAGGCACCAGTTGATCCAGCAGACCGCCTGCCCGTTCTGCCAGACTGACACTGCCCTGCGCGACGGTACTGATCTCCTGTGCCGCTTTTTGGCTGCGTTCGGCTAGCTTGCGCACCTCTGCCGCCACGACGGCAAACCCTTTACCATGATCGCCGGCACGCGCTGCTTCAATGGCAGCGTTCAACGCCAACAAATTGGTTTGATACGCGATGTCGTCCACAATACTGATTTTCTGGGCGATATCGCGCATGGCAGTAACCACCTGCCGCACGGCATCCCCCCCCATCGTAGCGTCCATCGCGGAACGACCGGCAATCTCATCAGTGACACGCGCGTTATCGGAGTTCTGTGCAACCGTGGCAGAAATCTGTTCTACCGAGGCACTGGTTTCTTCAACATTGGCAGCTTGCTCAGACGCATTTTGGCTCAGCTGTTGCGCAGAGGCAGAAATCTGCTCAGACGCAGAGGCCAGATTGGAGGCAGAGGAATCGACATCAGTGATCACTTCACGCAGTTTTTCTACCATCTGCCCCATTGACGCGAGCAAACTCGAGCTATCGTGGGGCTGCACTGTAACGCTGACCATGAGATCGCCTGCCGCCACACGCTTGACCACATCAGACGCATACATCGGCTCTCCCCCAAGCAAGCGAAAGAACTGACGAGAAATCAATAAAATTATGCCCACCGCCGCGACCAACCCCACCACACTGATAATTAGCATCGAACGTTGTATGCTGGCAAAAATTTCCATTAACAACGCTTGCTGTTGCTCAGCGACCAAAAACGTTTTCTTTGTGGTCTCATCAGCAAGACCAGCCAAGCCCTCAGAGGTGGCACGATCCATCCCTTTCACGAGCTTATCAACTTGCTGGTAGGCATTCGGCTCATTGAAATCAACCGATGCCAAGGCAGTGCGGTAATTCTCACCCAACTTACGATGATCCTCGCGTAGGCCTCTCAACGTATCAACGTTGTCGTTTTGCGCGAGCATTTCTTTTTCTACCCGCATTAAGCCCTCTTGTACGTCGGCTGCCTCTGCATCAAAACTGGTAAAATATTTCTTGTAGGCTTCAGGATCATGACCACGCAGCAATGTATTCTTCCACTCCTGCACTTGTGTTTTGAAATGTAGATGAGAATTCTGCACCTCACTCAAGCGATTAGTTTCCCGTGACATTGTCGTCATTCCATGCTTCGCAGCATTGACCAGCGAATTCACCTGCAGAAATGCAGTGCCGCACAAAACACTCAAAATTAGCACTATCGCCGCGACCAACGTTCCCATCTGAAATTTCACACTGGTGAATAAGCGCATGATCGGTCTCCTCGCCGTTTAACAGGCACTCAAGCTGGAAGCACTGCTGTTAGCTTCACCACTGGTTATGTATTCTTCTGATTTACTCCTTTTTAAGTATAGTGACACTATGCATTCGGCGCTTTTTCATCCAGCCAACCCATCGTTCTGCTAGCATCCCAGCCTTCTCGGGCCGCGTATTTAGTACACATGCGCACCCACCTCAACTCCATCAACTCTATATATTGACGCACATCATCAAAATATTTCAGCACTCCACTGTCTCACCAGGCAACATTAAGTGTACACTCGTACACTGAAAGCTATTAACCTTTCCCCCGGTTACCCACCTATCGTCTACGACAAGGAGAGCCAGACCATGCGCTCACTATCCAACCTGGATGCATCCTTCCTGCACCTCGAAACACCCAATACCCCTATGCATATGGTGGGTATTTTCATTTTTCGAAACACCGGCGACAGCCCGATCACCGCAGAAAAATTCCGTCAGCACGTTGCGTCACGCTTGCCAGAAGCGCGTATTTTTCGCGAGCGCTTGATTACATTACCCGGCAGCCAGGGCCAAATGTTCTGGGCCGACGACCCCAATTTTGTACTCGATAATCATCTGCGCACCGACACGCTCGAAGGCCCGCTCGATCAAGCCGGTTTACAACCATTAGCCAACCGCTTTTTCACGCCACTGCTACATCGAGATCGGCCCCTGTGGGAAATTCTATTTGTCACTGAACGCAATACACTGCCGACACAACCCAGCCGATTTGCCGTTATTCTCAAAGTGCATCACGCGGCCTGCGATGGATTGTCAGCCAAAGCCATTATCGAAAGCCTGTTTGATGGCCCGACAGCACAAATACGCAACGCCGATACTACGTGGCAGCCGGCGCCATTGCCTTCTACCGTTGCAGTCTTGTCTACCAATATACGCTCAGCGTTGGCAGCCCCACGGCGAACGATATCACTTGTCAAGCAGCTAAGCACCAGCGTTAGCAATTCGCTGGCCTTGCGACGTCGTCATTGGCTTGATCAACCCTTGTTTTTTAGCTCGCCCAGCACCCCGTTTAATATTGGTATTGATGATCAGCGGGTACGATTGAGCGTTGATCTGTCGCTGCCTTTGCTAAAAATGATTCGTCGCACACAACCCAATTTGACCGTGAACGATGTGGTGCTGACTGTCTGCGGGGGCGCCATGCGACGCTACCTGGCCAGCTTGGGCAAAAATTCGCAGCGCTCGATGATTGCGCTGGCACCGGTATCAAAGCGAGAGGATGGTACGCTTGCCGATGCTGGCAACAAGGTGTCGGCCATGCTGGTTGGGCTAGGCACGGATATCAACGATCCACTAGAGCGCTTGCAACTGGTGCGCGAAAACGCCACACGAGCCAAGCGTTACAATCTGAAAGTCGCTATAGAGAAATTATTCGATTACCTACCGATATTGCCAACGGGTTTATTTTTGCGTGCCTATACCCTGAGTAAATTGTCAGGGGTCACGCCGCCGGTTTTCAACGTGGTGATCACCAATATTGCAGCCCTGCCCGCTGGGCTTAATTTAAATGGCGCGCAACTTGAGAGTGCTGCGACTTTCGCACCGGTGTTTGATGGCGTGGGCCTGAGCTTGGTGATTTTGAGCCATCAAGATTGCACAACGATAGGGATTACAAGCACGCCTGAGGCGCTCACTCACCCAGCGTTGTTTGCGACTTGCTTGCGACAAGCTTTAGAGGAGTTAGCGCTCGCAACGGGGGTGATTGTGCGCGAAACGGCGCAAAACAGTGTGCAACCATGGGTGGCGCCGGCGAAGGGGCGCGGGAAACGAGTGGTTGAGGAGGATGTGCGGGTGGGTGGTTAGGATCTGTTGACTCTTTAATTTGGTAGCTGCCTTTTATTGCAGTCTATGCCCTGAAAATCAACAACTGAGATGGTAGAGTCGCCGCAGGTGGCGACCCTACTGCCTCAAAAAAATCTGCTCAAAAAAATCAGTCCAAACAATAATATTTACTTCTTTGCTCGCATTCTTTCGATGACACTATCGGCATTTGCGCTTGGGTTGAGCATTCCTGCTGCCTTGAGTTTGGCATCCAGATCGCCGCCGCTGCTCTTTTTCTCCAGCTCTTCGCTCGCCTCAAACCGCTTCTCCTGTTCGCGCTGACGCTTTTCAACTGCGTTTAAAGAATCCATTGCAGTACTGAGGTTCGATGTTGTGCCACTGTTCGCTGCAGCCACCTGCGACATGGCTTTGTGTACTGATTCAGTTGCCTTCACTGAGTCCAGGCGCTGCTTCATTTTGGTGATGCGGTGCTCGGTGCTCGCGATGGATGCGGACGTCTTCGCCTCAGCTGCTTCCCAGGCGCGTAGCTGGGTCTGCTTGTCTGCTTTATCCGACTCAAGCTCCGCAATTTTTGTTGCGAGATCCATTTTCAATTCGGATTCTTGGCTAGTTAGCGGTGTACCTGCATCTTCTTTTGAGAGCAGAGCAGACAAGTGACTCTCATACTGAGAGATCCGGTTTTCGATATTGCCGGCATCCTCTTGTGCGATCTTGCGTTTCGCCATCATGGTGGTCAACTCATCTTTGGCGTCCCGCAGATTTTTATCAGCGTCACGTAATTCTTGCTCAAGAATTCGAATTGCTTGCGACTCAACGATTATTTCGCCGACTTCGTTAGCACCACCTTTCAGTGCGGTGAAAAGCTTCTTGAAAATACTCATGCATTAACTCCAAATAATCATTTTCGTTAAATTTTTCTGAATTTCTTCAAAAGCCCATCCGCCAGCTCGATATTGTCCTGAAGCGTTTCGATCTCTTCAACGATATGCGCAATGGCCGAATAGACACTCAGTTCACCGATGAGCTCGTAGTATTCCACGCCGTCAATGGTGGCAATTGAAAAGCTGCTCAATGGAAAGATCTTGTTACTCTTCAGCAAAAACTCATTGAGACTTGCGCGATCTTCAATGTCATTGGCAGCGACAATCAAGGTCGAGACAATAACCTGCTGGCCGCCAACTGAAAGAAAACTTTCGATACCCCCTAACTCCACCATTTTTATACGCAAGCAGGGTTGAATCGGGTCTGGACTCACATCAAAGCGCCCCTCTTTTACTGCCTTGGCTTCCTTCAGGGCTTCGTAGAGTGTTTCCAAAGTGAATGCCGCCTGGTCCATTTCGTGACTCCTTACTCGTTCCGGGATTATGGGTACTACACCCTCTTGCAACGCTTTCTCGCAGGCACGAATGACTGGCCTGGTCTCATCCGGGACATAGACCGTCACCGGTACGAATCCCTTCACAGATTTCAAGGCCCGCCGGTATTTGCGCATGCGCTTCGCAGCAGGGGAGGAGGATTTCGTCATCGAGTGATGTCCTCTCATGTGATGATCAAGATATCATGGTGTCGTAACGTGTCAATGTTACACGTTACGTTGACAGCTCATTTTCATGGTGTAAATATAGCATTGTTAGCAAGGTGAAATCGGCTATCATGGCCAAGGAAAAAGCCACATCGGAGGTTACATGTTATGTCACTATGGAGCAAGCTGACGGGAGACAAGGCGAAAGGTTTTGTTCTCCCGGAACCGTGGGGGCTTTATTTGGGGGCAACGGCCCAGATCGATACACTGCCCTTCCGTCTCCATCCCGAAATGATGGTTTGCCTGCCTGAAAACGAGCAGGATGGCATGCTGGTGTTAGTGGCCCAAGGCCTGATTGACTTGGGCGACAAAACGGTATGCCGGTTGTATTCCGAGAATGACACCATGCTGCAATTCATGATGTCAGGCCAACACGTGGAAGAGGCCACCCTGTACGTCGCCCACGACGCGTTTTACCCCGATAGTCAACTGCGGCTCAATGAATGGGTAGGCACTTCGGGACGGATCGGCGCCCTAACCTATTCGTTAGGCGACACCGTCTACCAGCGCATGTGGGATGATCCGCAAGCGACACAAGTGTCCCCCGTGCGATATGTCGAAAAAGTCTACACGAATCGGCAAGCCACCCTTGAGGATCGATCAATACAGCAAACAGCGATGCTGTATGCCCGCCCCTTGAATAAAGAACAAACGATTGGCGAATATTTGCTGCTCACCCATGAAGAGCATTCAGACGGGACGCAGCTTGTGTCGGTGATGCTGGGCATAGATATCGATACATCGCTCGTTAGGGTACGATGATTGACAGCAAGCCTTTTATCACGTCGGTCATAAGGGCCACACATTTTTATCAATAGAGTTTCTATCAATAATGCCTCACGAAAAGCAGGGAGAAAAAAATGGAGTTTTTGAAATTTAGTATGAGTGGATTACCGGCATTCCTTGCCTACCTGGGCACTGCCATGGCTTTCCTCGCAATTTTCACATTTATTTACACGCGCGTTACGTCACACAAAGAAATTGCACTGGTAAAAGAAAATGTTCCAGCCGCCTCCATTGCTTTTCTCGGCAGCTTGATCGGTTTCTGCATGCCTGTCGCCAGCGCAATGGTCCACTCGGTGAGTTTGCTCGACTGCGTGGTTTGGGCAACGATCGGTCTCGTTGTTCAGATTATTGCTTACTTCATGGTACGAATGACAATTCCCGATATTTCTGCACGTATTGAACGTGGTGAAATATCTTCCGGTGTTTGGCTGGCGAGTTTTTCGCTCGCCTCCGGAATTCTTAGTGCAGCAGCCATGACCTACTAACAGTATTGGAGGTCACGATGAAACGTTCAAAGATAGTTAAGCTCGTCGCAATGGGCGGCGCCGCCGTAGCGGTCGCCGGCTGTGATCAGCCACAGCCCGTTGAAAGCGATATTCAAACCATTTCACCCGAAATGAGCACCTATGCCAGTGTCGATGACTGCATAGCGAAGGCAATTTTTACAGAGAAATATTGTCGCGATCAGTTCGCCCTTGCGGAGAAAGTTCATACCGAAAATGCACCCCGCTTTAATTCAAAAGAGGAATGCGTTGCGCAATATGGTGAGGACGCGTGTCAAATTCAATATGTAGCACCCGCGCAAACAGAAACGACTGGAGCCGAATCGGCCCCCAGCAACGCTTCGGGATATAGCGCATCTAATGCGGGCGGCAGCTTCTGGATGCCTGCAATGGCAGGATTCATGCTTGGCCAAGCCTTGGGTGGGCGAGACATGGGGTATAACTACTACAACTCACCCAAGCCCCTTTACAAGAATCCCAACGTCTATAACGCTTACAAAAATCCGGCCTATAGCCCCTACTACCAACGAGAGCGCGACAATAACTATTCAGGCGGAGGTTATTCCGGTGGGTATTACTCGGGTGGCTCCAGCTACAACAGAAATACTTATTCCACCTCCAATAGCTATTCAACGAATAGAGGGATCAATTCTTACAAACCTCCGCAAAGCAGAACAGAGGTAGTTGCCCGTAGCGGATTTGGTTCCAGGTCGGGTGGATTTAGTTTCGGGGGTTGACATGAAGCGTCTCAGTATCGATTCACGCCCCGGTTGGAAAGATACCGCGCGAAAGTACGGTTTCAACTTTTTCAATATGTACGGTAATCCCTACTGGGACGAGACGCATTGCTACGAATTCACGCTTGAACAAATCGAACGTGACATCGAAGCACCGACCGAGGAACTCCACCAAATGTGCCTCCATGTCGTCGATAAGGTTTGCGAAAATCAACGATGGCTGGAGGCACTGCGTATTCCAGAAACGCATTGGGACTATGTGGCCGAATCCTGGCGACGAAAAGAAACCAGCCTCTATGGTCGGTTTGATTTGCGTTATGATGGGCAATCGCCGGCAAAGCTGTATGAATACAATGCCGACACACCGACCTCACTTTACGAGTCGGCATTTTTTCAATGGATCTGGTTAGAAGAAGCGTCAGCGCTTGGAATCATTCCTAAGCACGCAGACCAATTTAACAGCATCCAGGAAAAGCTCATCACCTATTTGTCCTTGTTTAGCCCACTTGAGCCAATGTTCTTCTCCTGTGTGAAAGGCACCGAGGAGGATCGTGGCACTGTGTCCTATTTGCAAGATTGTGCAAAACAGGCGGGATTGCTAACTCAATTCATTTATATCGATGATATCGGGGCCGATACAAACGGCCAGTTATGCGATCTAAACGGTCAGCCGATTCGACATTTGTTCAAACTGTATCCTTGGGAGTGGGCATTTCAAGAACAGTTCGGATCATTGCTACCCGCCTGCGATACACACTTTTATGAGCCAGCATGGAAGTCAATTCTCTCCAACAAAGGTTTGCTTGCTTTGCTGTGGCATTTCTTCGAGGGGCATGAAAATTTGCTTCCTTGTTTTTTTGAGGGCGATCCACAGGTTGCTAGCCTGCATGGCTCGTACGCGAAAAAGCCCCTTTTCTCGCGGGAAGGTTCCAACATTGAATTGCTGCTTCGCGACCAAACCATTGAAATTGTTCCTGGCCCCTATGGCGGCGAAAAATCTGTGATTCAGGCACTCGCTGAACCGCCCACCTTTGATGGGTGTTATACCGTCGTTGGCAGCTGGGTTATTGGAAATAGCGCCTGCGGCATTGGAATTCGAGAGGATGCCACTCGCGTCACAAGAGATCTCTCACGATTTGTACCTCATTATATTTTGTAGGAAATGGAATGCCCTATATTTTTCAAAATTTTTGGAAAAAAATACGAGTTAGCGCTGCTGTCGTCAGCTGGAAAGTGATGTGTTTATTCGCGCTTCTACACATGGTTATCACGTGGTTTTTGTTGTTTCTTTGCAATGAAGACACGCTCATAACACGCGATGCATTCTTTTATTTTTATATGACGACAGCCCTCACTGTTGGCTATGGCGATCTATCGCCAAAAACAGAATTGGGACGATTGGTTGGCGCTCTATGGCTAATGCCAGGCAGCATTTCGATTACCGCCGCGCTCATCGGAAAAATTGCCGGGAATATTGTTACTATTTGGAGAAAAGGAATGAACGGGCAACGAGATTATACAGGGAAAATCGAGGGTCACATCGCGATTATTGGTTGGCACCCTCCTCGCACCCTTCAGATGGTGGCGTTGCTATTATCTGAAGTGAGCCACCGAGAAAAGCTGCTTTTAGCAATTTCTGAAGAAATGGAAAACCCATCGCCAGAAAACATTCTTTTTGTTCGATCCGAAAATTTGGCAAGTTCAGATTTGCTCACGCGTGCAGCAATAAAGGATGCAAAAAAAGTCATCATTTATGGCAAATCAGATGAAGAGACTCTCACGGTCGCATTGAGTGTTTCCGCGCTCGAATCAAAAGCCCATATCGTCGCTCACTTTGAAGATCCCTCCAAGGCATCCCTTCTCAAAAGACACTGCCCTGAGATCGAAGTGCTTGCGGATCTGACCATTGAACTGCTGGTAAGAAGCGCCCAAGATCCTGGGTCTTCTTTGGTCACTGCAGAACTGGTGGGTAATTTGTCTGGACCCACTCAATATAGCGCACCCGTACCCGCAAAGTATCAGGGCCTCACGTCGAAGGAACTGCTCGTGAGGTTGAAGGCAGATTATGATGCAACCTTGGTAGGACTCGCCTCGTCATCCTCGCCCGGGACCGTGCAGTTAAATCCTCCTGCAAACCAGACTGTGCAAGCAGGCTTTATGTACTACATCTCCTCCACACGGCTTCAATTTTAGCGTTCTTTTTTTCCAACAGACAGAATATTACGAGGCGTTATTGTGTCATGATGGGCTGTATAGTTCACCATTCAGATATCACGCGAACCTGCTCATGATTGGAAAACTCAAGATCGCACTGATTTTTCCTGCGATTGTATCCATTGCGTTCGCAGCAAATTTTATTACCCAGGGTTGGCTAAACACCTTTGGGATAGTACCCCGCAATACGAATTACTTGACTGGAATCGTGACGGCACCCTTCGTTCATCGAGAGGCTTCTCATTATTTATCGAATATTGTGCCATTGATTATCTTGTCGATCTTTTTGGCGCAGCATGGGGCCAAGCGATATTTCATTGTGATCACATCCATTGCGATCGGTGCCGGGTTGGGCGTCTGGATAGTGGGGAGACCTTACAACCATATTGGAGCAAGTGGCGTAATCTATGGATTGTTTTCTTTTCTGTTAATTCATGGATTCTATGAAAAAAGCCTAAAGTCAATTGCTATAGGTGCAGGCGTTGGCTTGATCTACTCTGGGCTGTGCATCTCGGTCTTTAGAATTACCCACGGCATTTCTTGGGAATCCCACATTCTTGGGTTTACTACTGGCATTGCAGTCGCAAAACTAATGCGTTACAAAAAGGAAACACAGTGTTAAGGATGGTACTTCTGTCGAATTCCACCCGCACGAGCAAAATGAGATGGCGCAAACCAGCGACATAAACCGGTTGGCTACCAAACTACTGAACGATTTAACCTAGCAAGGAAACACCCATGGCACGCAAGATTTTCGATTCAAACCGCATACACACGGCCATTCAGGCCAAGATTGGCGGCGCCCCTGAACACCAGCAAACCGTTGCTGACATTGAAGCAGAACTACCCCTCCATGACATTGTAATGGTAGGCATGAAACAAAACCCGTTCCCGAAGAAGGCCCGCGAACTGCTGGACGCACAGGGCCTGCGTTATCATTACATGGAATACGGCAGCTATTTTTCTGAGTGGAAACGTCGTAGTGCGATCAAAATGTGGACGGGCTGGCAGACATTTCCAATGATTTTCGTGAAGGGGCAGTTTATTGGGGGCTTCGATGATTTGAAGGCGTTGGTGAACAGTGGGGAATTGAAGAAATTGTTGAGTTGAGGGAGATACAGCTTGGAGATTCTGTTTACGCACTGATCCGGATGTAAATCGGCCAGTCAGCGACGCGCTAAAGCAAGGTGTAGGGGTATGGCGCCGCCAGTGCCACCCCCTAAGTCAGACACATATAGTTGGTTCTGACTGCAAAGCAACAGAAAGAGCAGCAATTGCATACGTTAGCTCTAAAAGCGGAGCCCTTTACCTAGGGCCCGCCCTCGAAGCCGGGCTTATCGAGATCACGATACCCGATAAGCCTTCCTGCCGCCCGCCAAAATACCAACTTACGCCACGGTCTGCATCATCGCGACAATCTCTTTAATTTAGAACCACTAAGAACCCTTCAACACGCCACAACAGGTCTGCCTCCCCCTGGCCTACCCCCTCCATCCCGCCTAGGCCATTTGAGGTAGGAAAATCCCCCCCCGCTTTGCGAACATGATCCCATCGAAACAGACATAGAACGAGCATAAGAGAGCCGCTATGAGCACGTCGCAAACCGATGCCAGAGAATTTCGCAACGCCCTCGGCCAGTTCCCGACCGGCGTGACGGTCGTGACAACCGTCGATGCCCACGGCAACAAAGTCGGCATGACCGCCAACAGCTTCAGCTCGGTCTCACTTGACCCCATGCTGGTGCTCTGGAGCGTGGCGAAAACCTGCAAAGCATTCAGCGTCTTTACCGAAGCCAAGCAATTCGCGATACACATTTTGCATACACATCAAAAGCATGTATCCGCGCAATTTGCCTCCAACTGCGAAGACCGTTTCAAAGACGTAGACCACAGCACCGGACACGGTGGCGTGCCAATACTCAATGACTACAGCGCCGTTTTCCAGTGTGATACCGAGTGTCTTTATGAAGGTGGTGACCACATTATTCTGTTGGGTCGCGTTGTCGCTTTCGATAACAAAAAGCTGCCACCGCTAGTGTTTCATGCTGGCCGTTATGCTGATTTAGATCTTCCCGTCGCAGTATAAAAACAACTTTCACGAACTTAGGAAAGCGAGAACAACCATGACTGCCCAAGCCAAAGATTTGAACGCCGAAATCACCGCAGAGATGCTGATCCAGCGCGCCCGCGACATGATTCCCTATTTGGCGGCAAACGCAGCCAAAGCCGAAACCGACCGCAAAATTCCTGAAGAAACCGTCAAGAAAATGCAAGAAGCCGGTTTCTTTCGCGTGCTGCAACCCAAACGCTGGGGCGGCTACCAAATGGACCCGCAGGTGTTTTTTGAAATTCAAATGGCGCTTGCCGAAGGCTGCATGTCAACGGCGTGGATTTACGGCGTTATTGCCGTACACAATTGGCAAATCGCGCTGTTCGATATTAAAGCTCAAGAAGACATCTGGAAGAATGACACCAGCGTTTTGATTGCGTCGTCTTATATGCCGGTAGGTAAAGTAACGCCGGTCGAAGGCGGCTTCAAATTCAGCGGTCGCTGGGCATTTTCCAGCGGTTGCGACCATTGCGACTGGGTGTTTCTGGGCGGCGTGGTTCCCCCCACCGAGCAAAACCCCGCGCCGGACTACCGCACGTTTCTCGTGCCGCGCGGTGATTTCAAAGTGCTTGATACCTGGCACACCTTTGGCCTCAAAGGCACCGGTAGTAACGACATCGTGGTAGAAGATGTATTTGTTCCGGAATACCGCACGCACAGCTCACTCGATGGATTTCGCGGCACCAACCCCGGCATCGATTCCAAAACGGTACCCCTCTACCAGATTCCCTTTGGACAATTGTTTCCCCGCGCAGTTTCTGGCTCCACCATCGGCGCCACCCAAGGCGCCATCAATGCCTATCGAGACGTTGCATCCAAGCGTGTTGGCACCAATACCGGTTCGAAAACCGCAGAAGATCCACACGCACAAATGGCCGTGGCGCGCGCACAAAGCTTGGTGGACTCGCTGAAACTGCGCTTGTTCAGCATTTTTGATGAGCTGATGGAAAACGCTCGCAAAGGCGTTCCCACCGACATGACCAAACGCATTCAATTCCGCTATGAATCAGCAGCGGTGCCTGAAGCCTGTTTGGCCGAAGTGCTCGAACTGCAAAAAATGTGTGGTGGACGCGCTATATTCACCAACAGCCCACTACAACGCTTTGTACTGGATATTCTGGCAGGACGCGCGCACGTGGCAAACAACCCGTATCAATTTGGCCGCAACTACGGTGGCGTACAGTTAGGGCTAGAGAGCACGGATTTCTTCCTCTAATTTTTGAGAACAGCTTTTTTTAGAAGAGCTTGTTTAGAAGAAGATATCGCGGGCAAACTCGGTGCTGGCTGCACTCAAACCCTCCCAGGTTTGGGTTGATGCCAGCACCGAGTTTAGATATTTTGGGCTCGCTCTAACGCATGTTTTATCGTGGCTTTTGTTGATTCAAGACTTTATTGCTACAAGATTTTTGTTTTTTTCAAGACATTTGTAGTTTCAAGGAAGAGCAAAACCTATGTATATCGTCACGTTTGAAACCTGGCCAGATCAACAATACGCCAATACGTACCTTGAACACGCCAACAACATGCGCAAGGAAGTAAAAAAGATAAACGGTTTTTTGTCAGTGGAACGTTTTCAAAGTCTGTTCGACAATGGCAAATTTCTTTCGATGTCCCTCTGGGAATCTGAAGACGCCATAACACAATGGAAGCAACATACCGAACATCAATTAGAGCAGGCGCTAGGCAAAACCAAATATTTTCACGCCTATCGAATACGAGTGGCAAAAGTGCTAAGAGAATACGGAAACCACGAAGAGAAACCCAGCGAATAACGCCTTAATCGATGGCAAGGAACACTACAATGAGAAAAAGTTCACCTCGCGTAATTCTCGTCACCGGCGCATCCCGTGGCGCAGGCAAAGGCATTGCTCTCGCCTTCGGAAGTCTCGGTGACATCGTTTATGTCACAGGCCGTAGCCAAAAAGAAGGTGATGCCGCCCTTCCCGGCACCGTATTCGCCACCGCCGACGAAATCAACAAACGCGGCGGCCAAGGTATCGCCTGTGTGTGCGACCACAGCAATGATGAACAGGTCAAAGCCCTCTTTGAACGCATCGAAAAAGAACAAGGCCACCTAGACATCCTGGTGAATAACGCCGCCAACCTGCACGACGACCTTGTCAAACCCGGCCCCTTTTTCGAAAAATCCCTCGGCCTCGTCAATTTACTAAACGTGGGCCTACGCTCCACCTATGTCGCCAGTTATTACGCCGCCAAACTGATGGCCAAACAAAAAAACGGCCTGATCGTCAACACCAGCTCCCCCGGCGCCGCCTGCTACATGCACGGCCCGGCCTATGGCGCACAAAAAGCCGGTGGCGACAAAATGGTATGGGACATGGCACACGATCTAAAACCCTATAACGTCGCCTGTGTGTCCCTCTGGATGGGCGTGCTGCGCACCGAACGCCTCGCCGCAGTAATGGCGATGGACCCGGAGAAATACTCAGCCTTCTTCCAAATGGCCGAAACCCCCGAATTCACAGGCCTGGTGATCAACGCACTTTATAACGATCCCAAACTGATGGAAAAATCCGGACAAGCCTTAATTGGTGCAGAAGTGGGCCTTAACCTCGGCGTTAAAGATATCGACGGCAAGCAGCCACACTCCCATCGCGACATGCTGGGCGGCCCGATCGTGTTTAATCCGGCAGTGGTGGGATAACGAATCCCACTCGAAGTAGTACCACTGAATATGCAAGGGGAAGGGTGGTATCTGATTTATGGAACGTCGGCGGCAGGGATGCCGGGGGGCGCCTAGCTGCGTCGAGCCTACAAGGACGTACTTGCGGCGTTTCCAGAAAGCAGATACCACCCTTCCCCTCAACAAAGAAAGAATAAAATACAGAGGCTCCCCAATGACGCTTCCCATTAAACCCGCCAGCCAAACCATCACCCTGCAAAAAGGTACCTCACAAGGCGTTAAAATCGACTACACCCAATTTGGCAACAAAAACGGCAAGGTCGTCATATTCCTGCAAGGCAGCGGCCCCGGCGCCAGCGGCTGGCTAAACTTCCGCTACAACGTGCAATATTTTGCCGACGCAGGCTACCGCGTAATACTGCCCGACCTCCCCGGCTTCGGCGACAGCGACAAACCCGACCTCGACTACACCCTCGACTTCTTCGTCAGCGCCATCACCGAATTTGCCGATCAACTCGACATTGAACAATTCGCACTCGTCGGCAACTCCCTCGGCGGCGCCGTCAGCCTCGGCATCGCACTCGCGCAACCGCAACGCGTCACACACCTGATATTAATGGGCTGCGGTGGCCTCGAAGACCAAATCACCTACTTCCAAAAAATGGAAGGCATTCAAGCCATGACCAAAATACCGCTTGGATCGCCAGACTTTACCCCCGCCTACCTCAAGCAAGTCCTGCAATTAATTGTGCATGACCCGGTACATATCACCGACGAATTGATCGAAGAACGCTTTCGCATATTGAAAACGCAAAACCCCAGCGTGTTCAAGCGCATGGTGATACCGAACATTTCTTCGCGCCTGCCGGAAATTCAATGCCCGGTATTAGGTTTCTGGGGCGCGCAGGATCGTTTCTGCCCGCTCAGCGGAGCGGAAACCCTAGTAAAAGGCCTCAAAAATGCCGAAGTCACCACACTTAGCAACGCAGGCCACTGGGTCATGATCGAGCACGCAGATCTGTTCAACCGTCGCTGCGTAGAGTTCTTGGGTAAAGCCACGCTTTTAGGTAGCACATCAGGAAAGGGAGCATCAGCATGAGCATGACCGCTGAACAACGCCAACAACTTGGCGAAGAGCTCTATAACGCCTTGCGTGAGTGCAAAATGCTCCCGCCCCTCACCGATCGTTTTCCTGGCATCGAGATCGAAGATGCGTATCACATTTCGCACGCCATGCTGCAATGTCGTCTCGAACGCGATGGCGAAAAAGTCGTAGGCAAAAAAATTGGCGTCACATCGCGCGCCGTACAAGAAATGTTGGGCGTCTTCCAACCGGATTTCGGTTTTTTAACCGACGTAATGGAAGCGCCGAACGAAGGCCAAGTCAAAATTGCCGGCACCCTCATACAACCCCGCGCCGAAGCTGAAATCGCTTTTCTGTTAAAAGCAGATCTAAAAGGCCCCGGCGTGACGGAAGCCGATGTACTCGCCGCCACCGAATGCATCCTGCCCTGTTTTGAAATTGTCGACTCCCGCATCGACAACTGGAAAATCAAAATCCAGGACACGATTGCAGACAATGCCTCCTGTGGCGTGTTTGTACTCGGCAATGAACGGCTTGACCCGCAGGGTCTCGATCTGCCAAACCTGACAGTAAATGTCTTTAAAAACGGCAAACAAATCAGTACCGGCAAAGGCTCCGCCGTACAAGGCAACCCACTGACAGCGGTTGCCTGGCTCGCAAATACCCTGGGGGAATTCGGTATTCCCTTTAAAGCGGGAGAAGTGATTCTGTCTGGGTCGCTGGTGCCGCTGGAACCGGTGGTAGCGGGCGATGAAATGCATGTTGAGCTGGTGGGCCTTGGCTCCTCAACCATTACATTCATTTAAATAGCGTGTTAAAAAACCTGAAGGATAACGTTATGGCAACAGCAACCCAAAAGCCCAAGAAATTGCGTGCCGCGATCATCGGCCCGGGCAACATTGGCACTGACCTACTGATGAAAGCGATGCGCAGCGACTGGATCGAACCGGTATGGATGGTCGGCATCGAGGAATCCGAAGGCATCAAGCGCGCCCGCGATTTCGGCATGAAGGTCTCCACCAGCGGCGTGGACGGTCTTGTACCGCACATGAAAGCAGACAACATCCAGATTGTTTTCGACGCGACCTCGGCCTATGTGCATGCGGAAAACTCACGCAAGGTTAACGAACAAGGCGCGATCATGATCGATTTGACGCCCGCAGCCATCGGCCCGTACTGCATACCGCCCGTTAACCTCCCGGACCTGCTCAAAGAAGGCCGCAAGGAAAACGTCAACATGGTGACTTGCGGTGGTCAGGCGACCATTCCCATGGTGTACGCGGTCAGCCGCATTCAACCAGTGGAATACGGGGAAATCGTTGCGACCGTGGCCTCAAAATCTGTCGGCCCCGGCACCCGTAAAAACATAGATGAATTTACCCGCACCACGGCAGGTGCCATTGAAAAAGTCGGCGGCGCCACCAAAGGCAAGGCCATCATCATTGTTAACCCGGCAGAACCGCCACTGATCATGCGCGATACGGTGCACTGTCTTACCAAAGATAAACCTGATCAAAAACGCATTACCGAATCCATCCACGCGATGGTGGCAGATGTGCAGAAATATGTACCGGGTTACACGCTGACCAACGATCCTGTGTTCGACGGTAACCGCGTGTCGATTTTTTTGAATGTCGAGGGCTTGGGCGATTTTCTGCCTAAATATTCGGGCAATCTCGACATTATGACAGCGGCAGCGTTACGCACCGCCGAGATGTATGCCGAAGCCATCGCCAAAGGCGACATTCGCTAAAATTATTTTATTGAGAGGAGAGACACAATGGATCTCAAAGGTAAAAAAGTAACGCTGCACGACATGTGTCTGCGCGATGGCATGCATCCCAAACGCCATCAGATTTCGATTGATCAAATGATTGATATTGCGACTGCATTGGACGAAGCAGGCGTGCCGTTGATCGAAATTACCCACGGCGATGGTTTGGGCGGCGCGTCGGTGAATTATGGGTTCCCCGCGGCCAGCGACGAAGCGTATTTAGATGCGGTGATCCCGAAACTGAAAAATGCCAAAGTGTCGGCGTTATTGCTGCCCGGCATTGGCACTGTCGACCATTTGAAAATGGCTGCTGATGTTGGTGTAACGACCATTCGTGTGGCAACACATTGCACCGAAGCAGACGTATCAGAACAACATATTGGTCTGGCGCGTAAAATGGGTTTGGATACGGTTGGCTTTCTGATGATGGCGCACATGATCAGCGCCGAAGAATTGCTGCAACAAGCCCTGCTGATGGAATCCTACGGCGCCAACTGCATTTACTGCACGGATTCGGCCGGCTATATGATGCCGCATCACGTCACCGAGCGAATCAGCTTGCTGCGTGCACGTTTAAAGCCTGAAACTGAGCTGGGCTTTCACGGCCACCACAATCTTGCATTGGGTGTTGCTAATTCCATGTCGGCCGTTGAGGCAGGCGCTAACCGTATCGATGGGTCTGCGGCCGGGCTGGGCGCGGGTGCGGGCAATACACCACTGGAAATCTTCGCTGCCGTAATGGAGCGCATGGGCGCTGAAACCGGTGTGAATATTTTCAAACTGATGAATGTGGCAGAAGAAAAAATTGTGCCCATGATGGATCACGTTATCCGTGTGGATCGTGATTCTCTGACACTGGGTTATGCTGGCGTATATTCATCTTTCTTGTTGTTTGCCAAGCGGGCGGGCGCCAAATACGGGGTACCTTCGCAAGATATTTTGCTAGAGATGGCGCGTCGCAAAGCTATTGGTGGGCAAGAAGATTTGATTGAAGATGTAGCAATGGAGATGGCTAAAAATCGTCGTTAACATGTAGCTCAAGATGGGTACCAGATCAGATCTGGTACCCGTTCTTTAAAGGGGGGACGGTTACAACTTATTCGTCTTCAGAGTCTTCTTCGGACTCATCATCGCCTTCTTCGTCTTCCCACTCCTCTTCCCATTCCTCATCATCTTCATCCGTCTCGTTATCGTCGCCCTCGTCTTCGTCATCACCGCTGTCTTCGTCGGTAGAGTCATCATCCGAAGATCCATCGTCAGAGTCGTCTGATCCTTCATCATCTGATCCTTCATCGTCCGATCCTTCATCGTCTGATGAATCATCGTCTTCGCCTTCTTCGTCATCTACCACGTAGCCATTCAGATCGACGCTATCAAGTTCAGACCAAGACTTGAATTCTCCCGGTTCGCCGTTGACAGAAACTTCCACGCCCTGCCCGTCGGGCGTTACTGTCATAACGAGAAAGCTGCGATCTTCGCTTTCCACCCGAATGGCGCCTGACAGGGGCGTTTCACTCTCATCATTGGTGACGATGGGGGCGATGGTTTTTACGTGCACTTTCTTGTCGCCAAACGGTGTTCCGGTGGCATCGTAACTATAGGTGCTGGAATACTCAGTTTCAGTAGAGGTCGCCGTTTCGGAATAATTCGTGGTTACGATTTCGACTCCACTCTTGTGACTTTGGGTGTACTCCCCAGTGATCTGCATGCTGTCTTGCTCGTCGTTACCGCCGTAAATAATTTGCACGGTACCGTCATAGGCATAGTCTGATTTGTCTTCCTGACAATCATCGAAACTCATTGAACCTTCGAACCGGTAGAGTTCATTCGCTTGCGGTTGTACAAAAGTGAGATCGTAACTTGATTTGCCTTTCACTTCGCATTCATAAGTTTCCTGATACTTCTGGCCGATAAGCTCGGAAATATCTGTTTCACCATCGAAGTCGTCTTCATCTGTTTCGCCATCGGAGTCATCGTCATCCGATTCACCCGCGCGACTCGTCATATCGATTTTGCTGCGAGTGCTGGAATTGTTCGTTTGGTTGGGTGTTTTGGAATTTTTCCCGGCCGCACCGCCTTCTGCCGTCAAACTGACAATAGCGGCTGCGTTTTCCTTGTTGATCGAATCGCCTCTGGTGCCACCCCCTGCGCTATTGTCTGGGGTCCCACCACCACCGCCACCACCGCCGCACGCGACGAGACCCGAAATACTCAAAGCCAATAACGTTTTTTTCCAAGGCAAATTCACGTTCATGTGAAACTCTCCATCTATGATTGCTGACTGATCCCTGTTCGCCAATTGAAACGCCAATAGCGACACCGCAAATCGCCACGGAGATTGGGCACAATAGAATAGCTATCTTCTAATCCACTGCTGGCTGTGCGAGAAGCGAGCCTGAGGTCCCTGGGCAATTTGGGTCACTGATTACATGATTGATTGCCCGTCACCACAACTAGGGATAACCCTAGGTTGGGCGGCTATGCTGTCAAAAGTCACAAATCGGAGAGGGGGTTGATCTATCTTAACGCAGGGGTCCCCCCGCCCAATGGTAGACTGGCCCCCATTTAACCATCAGGAGCCTGCTATGCCCCACTCAACCCTAAAGATTGGCCTGGTGTCCATCAGCGATCGTGCCAGCCAGGGCGTTTATGAAGACAAAGGCATCCCCGCCTTGCAAGACTGGTTTCGCCAAGCACTGAAAACCCCATGGGAAATGCTCACACGCCTGATCCCCGACGAACAGTCCGAAATCGAAGTCACCCTCAAAGAACTGGTCGACCAACAAGGCTGCCATCTGGTGCTCACCACAGGCGGCACTGGCCCCGCCCCGCGTGATGTCACCCCCGAAGCCACCCTCGCCGTCGCCGACAAAGTCATGCCGGGTTTTGGCGAACAAATGCGGCAAATCAGCCTGGCGTTCGTGCCGACGGCCATTTTATCCCGCCAGGTAGGCGTAATCCGCAAGCAAGCGTTGATCCTCAACCTGCCAGGCCAGCCCAAAGCCATCAAAGAAACACTTGAAGGATTAAAGGGTGATAACGGCGAAACCAAGGTGCAGGGCATTTTTGCCGCCGTACCCTACTGCATCGACTTGATTGGTGGCCCTTACGTCGAAACACATGAACAGGTGGTGGCAGCGTTTAGACCCAAGTCGGCCCGTAGGCCGACATAAGAGAAAGAGTGCCCGTAGGCCGACATAAGAGAAAGAGTGCCCGTAGGCCGACATAGGAGTAAGAGTGCGCGTAAGCCGACATAGGAGAATGGGTGCGTGGGATACGCACCTCTGCTCCCGTCAGGTAAACCGCTCCGGTGGCTGCAAATAATGGTGCGTATCACTTTCCCGCACAAAAAAGCCACCCTGCTGTATATCCTGCAGTACCAGCTGCTGATCATGATCCGCAGTGATCAGCGCTTTAAACGCAAGTGGACGAAAGGGTCGTTCGGTCCACCATTTGACATCTTCCAGCAGGAACAAGGATTCTCCATTCACGTGGACACGACGAAATACCGGAAACTCAAAAGTCGCGAGTACCGCCGCCAGCAACCCGCTTTTCATCGCCAATGGCACCAATTGTTCATCCCCTTTATTGACCTGATGCCACGGGGTTAGCCAGAAGAAATTAAGCCCGGCGAAGGCATAGCCCTCGCTTGTCTTCACAATCACCAACCAACGAAACGGCGCCAATAATGCGGGTTCGAGCGTAATCGGGTTGCCACGCAGCGCGTCAGGCACGCGTGTCGTCACATAGACCAATGCCACCGCCTTGAGTATCCATGAAACTACAACATAGCCTGCCAACATAACGAGTCCGCTGACTGGCGCAGCAGTAAGCAGGGCATAGAGGCAGATAGCCAACACGATCGGATCAACAATAAAATGCGACTTGAATGACACTCTAAATTTAGAAAAAGGGTAAAACAGGCACGTACCGAAACTGGTGAGCACATCCAAAAACAAATGCACAGAGATCGATGAATATACCACCGCCGCCAGCCACCATGCACCGAGAGGTATCACCCAACTTGCCAACAACACCAGCAAACACCCTAAAGCAAAAGACGGAACGATGCCATGCAGTACGATGCGATGCAGTTTCCAGGCGGCTTCTTTGCCCTTGAGTTCAGCCAGAAAATCCAGATCGGGCAGCATCCCCGCCAGCACACCCAGCACGGTCAACTCAACGGAATAATCGGGAAACACTGTTCCAAACGCTGCTCCTACCACCGCACCACTGAGGCCATGCGTTACAACATCCACTAGCAGACCTCCTCACAATCAGAATCAAGCGTTGCATCATAGGTAAGGCGCAAGGGCCCTTGCTTTAAACGCAAATATTCGCGATGTATCAATTCTTCGCAATGCTGTATCAATGCTGCATGATCGGCATAGTCTGAAGGCTCAAGCGGTGGGAGCAGAGAAACCTTGACCCCTACTCCAAAGCGAGGCACCCCCCGCACTACCTGCCGCCATTTGCGTGGTGTACTGTAGAATTCACCTGAACCTTTGATGGCCAGCGGCACCACCACTGCATTGGGCATATTTTCCAGAATCACACTCAAGCCTTGCGTTATGAACGGTCGCGAATGTTCGGGCAAATGGCGCGGTTTTACCCCTTCAGGAAATATCGTCAACACCCCATTTTCCTGGTCAATTCTTTTGGAGAATTCTGCCATCAGGCGTTTATCTTCTTTCTGATGTCGGGCCTTGAAAGCACCGGCACGGCTCAAGCTATAGCAATATTGCTTGATATAGTAACTGATGGTCGGAATGCCTTTATCCAACCCTGGACGCGCAACGAAACGCAGATTGCGCCCCCCAAAGGTATCTTCGAGCAGGCCTAACAGAAAGCACATATCCAGCGACGAATGATGGCTGGCCACCAATATAATCGGGCGATCTACCGGTAAGCGCGCAAGCCGGTGGTTCGACGAAATACGCAAGCCCCACAACTTGAATACGGCATAACCGATTCGACAACCACGCGCATAAATGCGGCGAACACGCTCATGGTTTTCGCGCGTGATATGAAACGACGTTACTGGGTGGCACGCCAACACCAACACTAACCAATAGAGTGATGCAATGATCAGCAACAACAGACTCAGCACCCGCACCGGGTATTTTACTACGCTGTTCATCCTTACTCCCCGCTCCCTTAACCTGGCAGCATCCGCCCGGTAGACTCATTCTGTGGCGCGACTGATTCGCCTCCCGCATGAAACAAGTGGTCCAACAACGCATTCGCATCAAACGTCTCGGCAAGCGCATTCACATTCTGTCGATAATGCGCATAGCGGGCAGGTGTATTCACCGCTTCAAGCAGCCGTTCAAGCAACAATTCTTGATCTTTTGTGGCAAAACCAATGTTTTCACGATTGATGAGTGTTGCCTGATACTGCTCGTGCACACTCCAATCAAATGCCATCACTGGCACACCAGATGAAATGCATTCTGAGAGCACTTGCGGGCTGGCGCGCATAATAATTAAATGCGCGAGGGCAATTCGCTCATGCAAGCCCACAACAAATCCATGCGCACGTACTTGCAGATTATTCAAGGTGGCAGCACGCTTTTCAACGGCTACCTTGAGCGCTTCGTTCCGGCCACAATAAATATCCAATGTGACTCTATTAGCAATCGATGTGCCATCGATACGCTCAATGAGCGAGAGAATTTTTGCGCTATTGGTACCATCCTGCCCCGACACCATCAGCAAACGAAAAAGTCCATCGTCGGCAGC
Organism: uncultured Moraxellaceae bacterium; assembly: GCA_964473645.1. Lineage (GTDB taxonomy): Bacteria > Pseudomonadota > Gammaproteobacteria > Pseudomonadales > Ketobacteraceae > HdN1. The sequence goes on along the minus strand of CAYYPW010000009.1, from coordinate 109,377 downwards.
AACGGCCGTCGACTCACGTTGACGCAGCGCTTGCTCATTAGGCAATACATTTAATTGCAAGACCTGCTGCGGTGCGTAACCCACTTGCAACGCTTTTTTTGCACCGGCATCACTGGCAACGACAATAGCGTCGGCAATGCCAATCCACGACCAATGAGGGTCGTAATCCGTTGCCAGAATGACTGCCCGCGGCGCACCCGGCAAAGTAACGGCAATGTCCTTCACGATTTGTGCCGGATTGAAATGCACCGCCACCAACAAATCGATTGGGCCATCATTGGGCAATTGTTTTTTGATGCGCCCCATCATATAGCGCGCCATGAACAAGCGCCCGAGCGCCACCGTAAAGCGGTTATTGGTCAACAACAAGAACAGACGCCAGATCACATCAGAGTGATGTCGGATTTGCGCCAGAAACGGCAACGTCTTGTCAATCTTGCCGTTATAAATATCAATGATCGCAAAGGCATACTGATCAGGGAAACGTGCCTGAATCAATTGGATGAGTGAGCGTGCGGCACCATCATGGCCACCCCCGCTTTTTGCACTGAGAAAGACAATCCGTTTTTTGTCCATGTCGATACTACATTCCTGAAAGAAGAATAATCCTGAAAAAAATAACGACCCCGCTGCCTTGAATAGCGTCGACCACGTCACACGACCGTCAACTGCAAACTGCTCAGTCACGACAATCAATCGCGCAATCGCACTGGGCAAAACCGTTAAACCATTGACCTGAATGGCCTATGTTAATTTTGCAAGACCCAGGCACTCTACACGGTATACCCGCAGTGCGAGCGGATAGTAACGACAGATGAAGACTGACTCAATGATGTTTTTGTATCGATCAATGGCAGGCTACCCGCGAGGGGCTCGAATATTTTTACAAAATGCAACGCCACTCTTCATGCCGGAGTGGATCAGCAACAAAAACCATACAAAAGAAATTTGAGTATTGCATGGCTTTCACGTGCAGACGATCAACCTTCGCCCCGCGTCGGCACTCGCGTTATACTGCACGATACGTCCCTAGCCCCAAGAGCCTGCCATGTTGCAACTTACCTCCAGCGTGAGCATTCCCGACGAAGAAATCGAACTGAATGCCATTCGTTCGCAAGGTGCTGGCGGGCAGAACGTCAACAAAGTTTCTTCGGCGATCCACTTGCGATTTGATGTGCAGGCCTCGACGTTACCTGCGTTCTACAAACAACGGTTACTGCAATACAACGATCAACGGATTTCCAGCGACGGCATCATCATTATCAAGGCGCAGCAGTTTCGCACCCAGGACAAGAACCGTACCGATGCCCTTGAGCGCCTGCGTGACCTGATCCTGGCGGCAACGGTTACCCAAAAGGCCCGCAAGGCGACGCGCCCGACGCGCAGCTCACAAAAGAAGCGTGTGGACACGAAAACCCACCGAGGCCAGATCAAAGCCGGCCGTAGCGCCCGACACGACCACGACTAGGCACCTCGCCAGACCGGGTGGGAGCCCCTCCAAATGTAACCTGATGTTTCAGCGGCATATATTGGCGGGGCGTAACGCCTTAGTTGCCGACTTAATGGTCACACCCATCGCAGAACCGCCCCAATACTGTGCCTGCTCCCGTTTTTATTGGCAGACAATTGGAGTAGTATTTCCATAACCCGACGCCGCGCGCCCGCTGGCTTGCAGCCTAGGAGCCCAACAAGACGTCAACAGACGCGAGTAGTCAATGACCCTGAATATCGACAATGTTGCCTTCTCTAACCTGCTTTGCGCCCTTTACGGCGCGGCCACATCGTCCCAGCTGAACAACAAGCATTTTCTGACGCAACTCAAGCATCTGTTGAACTTGCAGCATGCGACACTGATCGTGCGTCAACCCACGACCACAGACGCCGGTTTGATCTACACCAGCGGTGACGACGCTGACATTGCCCTGTTCGGCAATGAAGTGGGTGCCTACACCAGCCTCTACATTCAAGACCCGCTGGTTAATTTGCCACCCAACGAGGTCGTTACGATTGACGACCTTACGCTGCGCAGCGAATTGTTAAAGAGCGACTTCTATCAGATGTTTCTGAAGCCGTTCAATATTTACTACATCGCTGGCATTGACTGGATGTACGAGAAAAACTCCCGCATCTCGATTCGCTTTACTCGCGATGAGTCGCAAGGCAAATTTACCGAGGACGAAAAAGCCTTCTTTCGCCTGCTGATACCGCATTTGCAGCAATCAGTAGCCCTGGGAATTCAGTTACGCCAGCTTGATTCCGAGCGCCAGATTTATGCGGATTCGATATCCAAGCGCTCGATCGGTATCTTTACGCTCGACAAGAATGGCTGCATTCTGCAGTCCAACACCACCGCTGAGCAATACCTGAAAGATGCCGACGGGTTCCATGTGGTGCATAATCGTATCAAGCTCAATAACAGCGCGCTGAACGAAAGCTTCAATCATTATATTCAGATTGCTCTGGAGGCTATTCGCAAGCACGAACGCGCCTCTGTCAATGCACTGGCCGTCACCCGGGAATCAGGAAAAGCGCCCTATCAGCTCATGATCAAACCCATGAGTTTCGAAAGCCATGATGAATCCGATGTAACGCCCTACCTGACTGTTTTGATACAAGACCCCGAAAAAAACCTGGAAATCTCCGTACGCACTCTAATGAACCTCTATCAACTCACCATGTCGGAAGCCACCATTGCGATTCTGCTCGCCGAGGGTAATTCTACCGACGAAGTGGCTGAAGAACTTAATATCAAGAAGAATACCGTGCGCGCGCACTTGCGTTCGATGTTCGTAAAAATGGGTGTCACACAACAATCCATGCTGGTAACGCTGGTGCTCACCAGCCTTGCATCTACGCAATAAGGCGCCTGTTTTTTCATTTCGCACCCGGTCATAACCGCACCCACTCTGCGACCGTTTATGACCGGGTGATGTTTTTTGTCAATCAAATTGATCTCGGCCGCAATTGTTCACGCCTCGCCCGCATGATGGGATCACACCACACCAAACAAGGAGTGAAACCATGAACGCTGCCGTCGAAAATCCTTCCTACGCACGACAAGGCTGGGCCACCAGCGCCGTCGCGAGACAGCGCGCCTTTTTTGAATCCGGCGCCACTCGCAGTTACGAATTTCGCCTTCAACAACTCAAACAACTGAAAGCGGCTATGTTGAAATACGCCGATGAACTGGAGGTCGCGCTCAAGGCCGATATCGGCAGACCGGCCCTCGAAGTCTATGTTGAGCTGAACACCGCGCTGGATGATCTGAACCACGCCATTAAACACCTCAAGGCGTGGATGCGCCCCAAGCGCGTTGGCACCACCATGTTTGCACAACCTGGCACCAGCCGCATCGAATACACCCCCTTGGGCGTGACGTTCGTCATGGGGCCGTATAACTACCCCTTTTTGCTGTGTGTGCAGCCTATGGTAGGCGCACTGGCGGCGGGCAACACGGTCATCATGAAGCCGTCGTCACTCACCCCCAACGTTTCAAAAATCATTGAGAAAATTGCCAAGGAATTCTTTACGCCCGAGGTGTTCCAGGTTTTTCTGGGCAGCACCGACGTGACCGATACCCTGCTCGAAGAACAGTTTGATCATATCTTCTTCACTGGTAGCCCACGGGTGGGTCGCATTGTCATGGCCAAGGCCGCGAAATACCTCACCCCTGTAACGCTTGAGCTGGGCGGCAAAAGCCCGACCATCGTTCACGGTGATGCAAAGCTCGATGTTGCGGCCAAGCGCCTGCTGGCAGGCAAAATGATGAATGCAGGACAAACCTGTATCGCCCCTGATCACGTGTTTGTGCATGCGTCGATCAAAGAGGCTTTTGAGAAAAAGCTGGTCGAGACACTGCGTGGGTTCTATGGCGACAACCCACAGCAAAGCCCTGACTTTGGTCGCATCATCAACGCGCGTCATTTCGACCGGGTGTCCTCGCTGATCGACCCGGCAAAGGTATTGGCCGGTGGGCAATCAGATAAAGCGTCGCTTTATATCGCGCCAACGCTGCTACGCAACGTGACGCTGGATGATGCTGTTATGCAGGAGGAGATTTTTGGCCCCGTATTACCCTTGATCACCTACGAAAGACTTGATGAGGTTTATGCCCACATGAAAAAGCTGCCACGTCACCCGTTGGCACTTTATCTATTCACCGAAAGCAAAGCCGTAGAAAATGAAGTGTTGCAGAATATTCAGTTTGGCGGCGGCTGCATCAACAACACCATGATGCATATTGCCAATGCCAACTTGCCATTTGGCGGCGTAGGGGAAAGCGGCATGGGGGCTTACCATGCGCATAAATCATTTTTAACTTTTTCACACCAGAGAAGCATCTTGAAATCGGCGACACTCTTTGACTTGCCTTTGCGCTATGCGCCGTATAAAGACAAGGTGAAAATTTTCAAATCCCTGTTTAAGTGACAGGTGGGCGGCAGCCGATGTTATTGATACCAACATCGGCTGCTGCGCTGTCTTTGTATATCCAGCGTTTTGCCTATCTACAGTTTTACAAACGGCCAGCTTTACCAACCGACCGCATTACATACCCACCGAGCTTCTTACCCGCAAGCCTGGATACACGGCAAAGTTGTCAAAGCGTGCATGTACGTTCTTGCTGGGTGACCAGGAACTGTCACTGCCGCCAAAGAAGGTGTGAAAGATAAACTGATTGATCAAGGTGGCAGAGCCTTCTGCACCCCGCAACTGGGCGTTGGTAACGTGGGCAATGCGTTTGCCTGACAAATACAGCGACATTTCCCCGTTGCTGGCGCTCGCAGGTTGGTTCACGCGCACATGCACCGAAAACGGTTGCCAGGTATTTTTCGCCATTTTCACATCTGAGCGCGCATCTTCGCCACAGCGATTGGCACGGTTCTGATCGTAGACATATAGCACTGGCTCACCCAAGGTGCGCCACATCATGCGCACACTCCAGCCGGTCGGGCTTGGATCTTTGCAACCCGTTGTGTAATTCGTGGGGGCGAGGCCGGGCAGTTTACCGCCTTTCACCCACTCGAAATCATTTTCAAACAGAACGTCATAATTCAAGGTGTATTCGAGCGCAGCGGGGATGGTCTGGCCCACGGTCAAGCGTTCACTGCCATCGGAGGTGGGCACATAGGTCACCCGCAAACACTTGCTATTGTTCACGCCGCAAGCGGATTCCACTTTCAAACGTTTGTTGCCTTTCCAGCTGGTGCCGGTCGCAAGGGCTTCAAAGTTTTCGCTATAGACTGATTTTACAACAGGCGGCACCTGGGTCAGCGTGGAATGATAAATTCGCACTTCCAGCAAGCTGTTCCAGCGATTGGCGCTGTTGCCATGATTCAGCAAACGCACGTAGCGTGCTTCAACATCCGTGAAATCAAATTTCTGAAAAAGTGAGGTTTCGCCGCTGCTCTGCCCTTTGAAGACTGTTTTCCACTGTTTGGCATCGTCGGAAACGAGAATATCGAAATACGCTGTGCGCGTATCCCCCTGAAAAAAAGCAATATTGACCATTTTTACCAGCGATCTGCCACCCAGATCATACTGTATCCACTGCCCATCCCCATAGGCAGACCAGCGCGATTCAGCGGCCAGACTATCATCCAGGGTATTGGCGGCCACGTGGCCATCATCGCCACTCGCTTTAACCGTTATCGCTGCGTGTGAAGTCTGAGTCAGGGTCATGGCGCAGGCAAACAGCAAACCCGTCCAGGCAACACCCAGCCCTTTGAGAAGCGACCAACCGGTATCGGCACCTTTTTTTTGTCGCGCTGGCGCACGTGAATAGCGCGAAGGAAGAGGAGAGTTCATGACAACTGCCTTTTTTGTTTTTATGTCAATCCGGTGGGGCCATGGGCCCACGCGCCCAGTATAAAAACAGGGGGGATGTCTGGGTATCAGCCATATGGATGAAATGTGCACCCCGAATCGCTTGACGGAGCGGTCACGTCGCGTTATTTTGTAGCAGTCGCTACATTATGAGCCCTTGCCATGCCACGCCCACGTACCATCGACGATGCCCACCTGCTGGGGGATGCCATGCAACTATTCTGGCGCAATGGCTACGCCAATACGGGTATACGCGAGCTGGAACAAGGGCTCGGTTTGAAAGCCCCCAGTCTCTACAACCGCTTTGGCTCAAAAGAGGCATTATTTCAGGCAGCGTTGGCGCATTACATCGATCGCATTGTGGCCGGGCGGGTGCAGCGCTACTTATACGCAGACCCGCCCCTGCAAGGCCTGCGCGATTTCTTCGACACGACCTATAACTATGTCGACGCCCAGCATCCCCCCTTGGCCTGCCTGTTGGTCAACGCCTCGATCGAATTTGGTACTGCTGATCCACTGGTCGCCTCACAGCTGGCTGAAGGCGCTGAGCGCGTGCGCGAAGGTTTTCGCGCTTGCCTTGCGCGTGCCAAATGCCGGGCGGAGATCACCGCCAATGCCGACATTGATGCCTGGACAGAGACCCTCTACCTGGCGCTGCAAGGATTGTTGGTGACCAGCAAGGCCGTGCGAGACCCGGCCCTTCTGCGCCATAAAGTTGATACGCTCTTTAGCCTGCTGCCTACCCTTCACTCCCACCTCAATGAGACCTCACCCCAGCCCCCGGAGATCGCCCCATGAAAGCACTGCGCACACCCGATGACCGTTTTGCCAATTTGCCCGGCTACCCGTTTCAACCGCATTATTTGATGGTGGATGATACCGAGGGCGGTGAGCTGCGCATGCACTATATCGATGAAGGTGACGTAGTCGATGAGGGTGACAACCACGCCCCCATTGTGCTGATGCTGCACGGTGAACCGTCTTGGAGTTATTTGTATCGCAAAATGGTGCCTGTGATAGTGGCTGCCGGTTATCGCGCGATTGTCCCGGATCTGATTGGTTTTGGCCGCTCCGATAAACCCTCACAACGCAGTGACTATACCTATCAGCGCCACGTCGACTGGGTGAGATCCTTTATTCTGCAGCTTAACCTGACCGATATTACGCTGGTCTGTCAGGATTGGGGCGGCTTGATCGGTTTGCGTCTGGTGGGCGAGCACCCAGATCGTTTTGCCCGTGTGGTGGCCGCCAACACCATGTTGCCGACCGGAGATCATCACCCCGGTGATGCGTTTCTGAAATGGCAGGCGTTTTCACAATCAACGCCCGTGTTTGGCACAGGCATGATCGTACAAGGCGGCTGCGCAACGCCGCTGCCACCAGACGTTATTGCAGCCTATGACGCACCCTTTCCCGATGAAAGCTATAAAGAAGGTGCGCGGCAGTTTCCGACCTTGGTGCCGATTCGGCCCGATGATCCCGCATCAGCCGCCAATCGCAAAGCCTGGGAAACCTTGATGCAATTTAAAAAGCCTTTTCTGACGGCATTCAGTGACAAGGACGCGATTACCCGTGCAGCAGCGCCGGTAATCTGTAAATTAATTCCTGGGGGTGCGGGCCAGCCTCATACCACGATTGAAAATGGGGGGCATTTTCTGCAGGAGGATCAGGGCGAGAAACTCGCCCAGGTGGTGGTGGACTTTATTGCCCGTAATCGCTGAGCGTGTACGGGAAGACAGCGTTGATCGACGGCCGTTTACTCGACGGCCACTTGCTCTACGATCGTGCTACGCCTGTTCGCTCTACTCCAAAATTGCATAACGACGTATATCAGGGGCACAGGCGAGCAATGCTGCCGCCTGCGCTAATGCATTTTGCAAATGTGGTGTCTCGAAATGGGCGTCGATGGCAGCATCGCTTTTCCACTCTTCGACAAACGTAAATTCGGTGGCATCGCTTTGATGCCGCAACAACTGGTAACTGATGCAACCCGACTCTTGGCGAGTCGGTGCGATCAGCGCTCGCAAAACGGTTTCGAGTTCGGCCTCTTTGCCTGGTTGAGCGGTAATGCGGGCGATCACTCTGACAGGGGTTAACGACATGGCTTTTCCTTTTTAAAGACGTGCACTTGCACAATAACTTTCCGCGAGGCAATCCAATCAGCGATGCATGGCACGCAGATACATTCGCTCCGAGCGAATCAGCAGTAAAGCCCCGGTATCAGAGAGAATATCGGTATGCGGCTGTCCCGCCAGCCCGATATGGTAATCCCCCTGCCGTACCACAAAATCGCCGGAACGAATTTCACCTTCCAGCACCAGGCACTCTTCGTCTATATGGTGATTATGGGCAGGCAGAATGGCGCCGGGCTGCATGCGCCACAATGCCGTTTGGGTATTCTGCTGCACATCGACATGTAAAATTTTAATGTCGACACCGGGCAAACACGGTATCCACTCCCCCTCTCCTGCCCGCACGGTCAAGGTACCGGCAGGCGCAGGGGCGTGGATGCTTTGCAAAATCCGCGACCATACTGCCTCTTTGCGGGTAGGCGCCAAAGAGGGTCCTGCCACCGATTCGGCAAGCAAACCGATTACCGCTGGTGAGAGACTGTCATCGTTGTCAGCGGCGCTCATGCAAATCGCCTCCCCTTTTGTGTCGTTTAAACCTGCACACCAAAAAAAGGTGTGCTTTAAGTAACCATACGTGGATGCAGCTTATTTGGATGCAAAATATGTCAGGTTTATTTTCAGCCTGCGCACAATGCGCTCCCTGCATGCAATGCTTCAGCCGGAATTGAATGACACTAACGGCGAATCCGCGAGATCGGGGGCAAGGTCATCGAGCAGTTGTTCAAGCGCGTTTTGTGCCCGCCGCAAATGCGATTTGACTGTTCCCAAGGGTAATGCCATGCGTGTGGCAATCTCCGCATGCGAAAGTCCCTCGAAAAAAGCCAATAAAATCAGTTGTCTTTGAATCTCGCTCAGCTGCATCAACGCCTGTTGAACCCGACTGCCCTGCTGCCAGCACGAGAGCACATCGACCGGGGACGGAGCTTGCAAAAGCTCGTCAACCACGGCATCAGGCGGCTGGCAACGCAGTGCGTGTTTGTGTTTACGCAACTCGTCCAGCGCCCGTGAACGCGCCATGACCATGAGCCAGGCCATGACCGGCCCGCGCGCCGGGTCGTAACGCTCAGGTTCGTGCCATACCTTGAGAAACACTTCGCTCAATATATCCTCGGCATCTTGCGCATTGTTCAACAGGCGATAAACCAGCCCATAAAGTCGATCAGCCGTGTATTCATAGAGTTGGGCCAGTGCCGCTGAGTCGCGACGTTGGATGGCCGTTACCAGCGGGGCCAGTGTATCGGTGTCGAGTTCCGGCTTGCCAATCGCCATCACACCATCCTGCAATGAAAGCCATGCATCGGCTGCCACTGTCATTGGTTGCAGGCAGCCACCCCAGGGCAGGCGGCATCTATGCCTGCCCACACCAGGGCCCCGACGGCCATCTTGGGCAGGGCACTGGCGTGGGTAAAGTATAGTGCAGCGGCAGGCCACCTAATAGCGGTGTGAATGCTGTCGATGTGAGAGCGGGGAGAATTAGCCCGACGACCCCGCTTAAATCTTCAACAATTTGCTTTGATACACCACGGGCCCCGTAGGCAAACCGGTGGGAGAGCCTCCTTTTGGCTCGATGCTAATGGCGAGGGATTGGTTCTGCAGCAATGTCTTGAACTGATCGGCACTCAACCTCAGCGTTATCTCCAGTTGGCCGGTAGGCAGAATACCGATGGATTGCGGCGCGCCCTGCTGCGGCAACATCCACAGCTCATAATCTTTTAATGCATCAACGGCGGGAGCGGCAATTGATTTCAGGCGCACCTGGGTAGCGCGCACATCGGCGTCGACCACCCATAACGGTTCGGCCTGCGCAGATTGCACAATGGCGAGCCATTGCTCTTGTGTGACCGCAGGCGATGGTGCATGTGCCATTTGCCACCATAAGGCGACGGCCAATACTGCGGTGGCGGCCGTGGCTGTTGCACTCCAGCCTTGCCATAACCAACGCTGCCACCAGGCGGATTGCGATGAGGTTTTTTGTGCAGCACGATTTTCGGGCCAGAGACGTTGCGAAATCTGCGGCCAAGCACTCAGGGGGGGCGTTACAGCGGGAATACGTTCTGCCAGGGGATGCAGCTGTCGTTCCCAAAACCATACTTCTTGGCGCACCCGCCAGTGATTCATCATTTCGCGCTCAAAACGGCGTCGTGCGGGGCCTTTAAGTACGCCCAACACATATTGCGCCGCCAGCGATTCTACGCCGGCTTCATTTAATGGCTTCATTGTTCCAGGCACCTCTTCAGGCTGCTCAATCCACGGCGCACCCAGCTTTTTACTGTCCCCAATGGCGTATTCATTGCGCTGGCCAATTGTTCATGGCTGAGCCCGTGATAATACGCCTGTAAGATGGAGTCGCGCTGCTGCGGGCTGATTTCCTCCAAGCATCCTTGTAGGGCAAGAAACATCGTGTCATCTGTTTCGGATTCATGGGCATGCGTGTGCTGTTCAGCCAGTAGCGTCAGGCTCTCGTGATCCATCGAGAATTCAAACCGACGGCGACGCAACACATCCAGCGCCCGATAACGGGCCACCGTGAGCATCCAGCCTACTGGCGTGCCACGCTCGGCATGATATTCACCGGCATGATGCCAAATACGTACAAAGGCGTCCTGCAACACCTCTTCGGCCAGATCCTGGCGTCTGAGTAAACGCATGCACAATCCATAGATGCGTGGCGACATGGCGTCGTACAGACGCCTAAAGGCCGCATGATCGCCGCAGGCAACGCGCCCCAGCAGCATCACCAGCTCCGTTTCCTCCACCATGATGGGTCTCCCTGGTATTTCATTTAGATCCATTACGTTTCAAGACGACCTTTGGATGCAGACAAAAAATGTTTTTTTTCACTGCATCTGCCCTGCCCCTCCCAGACGTAATTCAGGGCGTCTGTTCAAGAAAGCTGTTCAAGAGAGCTGTTAACAAGAGCTGCTCCATCAAAAAGCAGACAACGCTAACTATTGCGACAAACAAGCCACACAAAAGGAAGCCTGTGTCATGAAAAAACATTTTTACACTGCCATTGCAACCGCCATCGCTGTCTCGATCCCCTTGGCCCAACCGGTCATGGCATCGAGCCATCGCGAAGCGCCTTTTATCACCACCTTCCCAAAAGTAGACGGGACCGACTTTTACATGTTTCGCAGTTATGAAAGCGGCCGCGAAAATTATGTCACGGTCATCGCCAACTATTTGCCACTGCAAGCTGCCTATGGCGGGCCCAATTATTTCGATCTGGACACCAACGCTCTTTATGAAATTCATCTCGACAACAATGGCGATGCCAAAGAGGATCTGAGTTTTCAGTTTCGTTTTAGCGATGTAACGACTGACCTGAAGGTACCGGTAGGTGACAAGATGACCTCGGTGCCATTGAAAAACATTGGACAAATCGGCCCCAACCCCAGCGATACTGCCAATGTCAGCGTGCGCCAGACCTATGAGGTGACCGTCGCGCGGGGTGACCGTCGCAAAGGCGAAAAACAAACACTGCGTCATACCGGCTCGGGGCGCAGCATTTTTAACAAACCGCTGGATAACATCGGCACCAAATCGATCCCGGATTACAGCAGCTATGCGGCTGCGCATATTTATGAAGTGGACATTCCCGGCTGCAGCACTACCGGACGCGTCTTTGTTGGCCAGCGGAAAGAAGGCTTTGCCGTCAACCTGGGCGAGGTTTTCGACCTGGTCAACACCAACCCGTTAGGCGCACCCGATGGTGAAACCAACATCATCGCCGATGACAATATCACCTCACTGGCGCTGGAATTACCCATCAGTTGTGTTGCCAGTGGCGATGATCCCGTTATTGGCGGCTGGACAACGGCCAGCATGCGCCAAGCCAGTGTACTGAACCCAGCACCCAATTTTGCCAAAGGCAAACCGCCGGTCATTCAAGGCGGTGCGTATACGCAAATTTCACGCCTGGGCATGCCATTGGTAAATGAAGTCGTGATCGGTTTGGTCGACAAAGATCGCTTTAACAGCAGCAAACCCAAAGACGATGCACAGTTTTTACAATACGTGACACACCCGAGCCTGCCCGCGTTGCTGGAAATTCTGTTCGCTGATGCGGGGGCACGTGCACCTACCTTGTTCCCACGCAGCGATCTGGTAACGGCGTTTCTCACTGGCGTTCCGGGGTTGAATCAACCCAAGCAAGTGGTGCCTTCAGAAATGCTGCGTTTGAACACCAGCACCCCTGTCGTGGGCGCGCACACCCAACATAATCTGGGCGTACTGGGGGGTGATGTGGCGGGCTTTCCGAATGGACGCCGTCCTGGTGACGACGTAGTTGATATTGAATTGAGAGTCGCCATGGGTGCGTTGATCAGTGATAGCGCGCTTGCACCGAATAATACTGCGCCCTTTACCGACGGAGCCACTGTGAGCGCGGGTGATTTCGATGTGCAGTTCCCGTACCTGAAATCCCCGCTGCCCGGCGCCACCGGGATGTAATTCACAGCTTTTCATTCCAGAGCAAGCAACTTTAAAGAAAAGGAATCCACCATGCACCGACTCAAACATCCGACGCTGCTGTTAATAAAGCAGTTGACGGGGCGATTGACAACGCTATCTGTCATAACGCTGTTCCTGTGGGCTTGTAACGGCGGCGGAAATTCTAACCACCATGCCGATCGCGGCGAATCAGCACCCCCCGAAACTGAAACGCCAGGAACAGAAACGCCAGCGCCACAGGAGTTTGGCGACGTGGTCTTGCGGTTAGTGCAATCTCAGGACGATACCAGCGAACCGGAAGATATCACCCCCGACACATGGAGTTATCACGTCAATGAAAACGAAGCAGCCTTTGATCGCTTGTTTTAATGCAAGCATGCTGCTGGTCGTCTCGGTGGCAGCAAGGGCGGATCTTCCGCCTTTGCTGCCACCCCCGGCCCCTCAGCAGGTCCTATTACAATTGAGTGCAGCCGACACGCTGCTCTCCTCTTTTTCTCAAAAGCACATGTTTTCTCAAAAGCGCATGCCAGTCAGCACAGCAAACAGTGCTGCCAAGGCGTCAGCCATGGACAGCGAAAGCCTGTCACATGCCATTCGCACGCTGCTGCAAGGCGCGCGTGAAACCGGTGATCAGCGTTTGTTGGGGCAAGCATTGCAGCTGCTCGACAGCACTAGCGAGCCGCAAAACCCTATCGAAACAAAGCTATTGCGCGCCAATGTCTACCAGGCATTGCATCGGTTCGAACCTGCCGTCAGCGCCTTGCAAGAGGTGCTAAACGCACACCCCAGGCACCCACAAGCGCTGCTGATGCTCGCTACCCTTTATACAGTACGCGGTGACTACACCGCTGCACAACGCACATGCAAGGCGCTGATGGGGCAGGCGTTGTCAGGGAGTGCACCGAGCCTACTGAGTGGCAGCTGTAGCAGCGTTGTACTTGCGCGCCAGGGACAACCGCACCGGGCCTACGCTTTGCTTGAACAGCTCTACACCCAAACTGCACCCACCAGCACCGATGCCAACGTTGTCCACTATGCACAGGTGAGCCTTGCAGAAATTGCCGAACAAAAGGGAGATGCCACGGCAGCACACTGGTGGCAACAAGCACGGATGACCCAACCGAACGACCTCTATACCCGTATCGGCGCCACTCGTAACGCGCTGCATAGGGGTGACTACCAGACCGTCATTGCGCTCAGCGAACACTTCACTGACATTGATGCGCTGCAGCTATTGCGAGCACAAGCGTTGCAACACACATCGCCCGATGAAGCCCTGGTGCTGCGACACCAATTGGCAAATCGTGTACAAGCTGCACGTGACCGGGGCGATACGCTGCACGCACGCGATCAGGCAGCCATTTTACTGGATCTGTTGCAACGCCACGACGAGGCCCTGACACTGGCGCAGCACAACTGGGCAAGCCAGCGCGAGCCGGAGGATACCGCACTGCTGCTACGGGCTGCACTCGCCGCCAACCGCCTGGATATTTATGAAAAGACGCACGACTGGTTAAAAATGCATGAGCAATGGCATGCACGCTACCCTGCGCCACCCGCTTCTCAACGTCAGTCTTCAACAGGGCAAACGGCAGACTCACAAAACCTGGCTTCGATACCCTGGTTAAAAGCCGCATACTTCAGGGAGGCCATGCAATGAAAGCGTTATTATTTGTTATTCTGATGAGCATAAGCGGCGTGAGCTGGTCTCACCAGACCAGCGACAGTTTTCTCTACCTGAATACAGCGAATGCAGAAGGTCGCCTGGACGTCGCCATTTCCGATCTACAACGGCTGGTGAACCTCGACAGCGATAGCGACGGGCAAATCCTCTGGCAAGAGTTGCAAGACCAGCAAAAGTCGCTCGATGCCTATGTGCAGCCGCGCATTTCGATATCAGCAGCGCAAGCCTCCTGCGACCTCTCCTGGCAAACACCGGCGTTGACTCAACATGCCGCCGGTTATCATTTAGCGTTTCCATTCACGGTGGAGTGCCCAGACCCTGCCGCCTGGACCATCCGTTACAACATTTTGTTCGATCGCGACGCCTTACATCGTAGCTTTCTACGTTGGCAGCACGCTGCTTTTAATGAAACAGATAGCCAGGGCCTGGCCGTGCTTTCACCCGACGCCCCCCAATTCACACTGCCCGAAAACGCCAGCAGTGGGTCAATTTTTGCTGACTATTTTTACCAAGGCGTGATGCATCTCCTGATTGGCTATGATCACATCCTCTTTCTACTGGCACTGCTATTGCCAGCGATTGCACGCCTGATCATGCCAGGCTCGCCATTACACGCTGCGCAAACAATCCCTTTGCGTTCAGCGCTGAAAGACACTTTGGGCATTGTGACCTTGTTTACCCTGGCGCATTCCTGCACGCTGGCGCTCGCCGCATTGGGTATTGTGCAACTGCCCGCCGCGCTGGTGGAAATCATGATAGCGCTCTCGGTAAGTGGCGCAGGGGTGGTTGCATTGGTGCCAGCGTGGCACCAATATCGCTATGGGCTTGCATTCGGTTTTGGTCTGGTGCATGGATTTGGATTTGCCAACGTATTGGCAGACCTTGCGCCCACCTTGTCCCATCAAATAATCTCCCTTGCTGCCTTCAACCTGGGTGTTGAGGCGGGCCAGGCCCTACTGATCAGCCTGGTACTACCCATGGTTTTCATCGGGCGACACGTGCTAAACAAAATCACCTGGAGTGTTGCAGGTAGCGCATACGGAATCATTGCTTGCGGCATGGTATGGGCCTGGCAACGCATTTGACGCGTAAAACCAGCGGTCAAACCCGCCGGCAAACTGTCCGTTCAGGCCCACTCGCTGGCCCGCCCGCCCCTGTTCAATTCGGGCGCGGCCACCTACTCTTGGAGCATAGAGAATCTCAAATGAGGAGAGCATCCATGCCCAATTTAATAGATGAGCTGGTGGCGTTGCTGGATCTTGAACCGCTGGATGACAATTTGTTTCGTGGCGATAGTCGCGATATTGGTGGTAAAAGCGTTTTTGGTGGGCAAGTGGTGGCGCAGGCATTAGTTGCCGCACAACGCACTGTTGATCCTTCACGCTTATGTCACTCGTTACATGCCTATTTTTTGCGTCCTGGCGATATGAAACTCCCCATCATTTATGAGGTTGATCGGCAACGCGATGGGGGCAGTTTCACCATGCGCAGGGTGGTCGCAATACAACGCGGGCAGCCGATTTTCAATTTGGCCGCCTCCTTTCAGGTACATGAGCCCGGCGCCGAACATCAATCGGTGACCCTCCCCGAAGTGCCCGCCTATGACACGCTACTCAACGAGACGCAGTTGAAACAAAAAGCCGCTGCTATGGTGCCGGAAAAATATCGCGAAATATTTTTGCGGCCAAGCCCGATCGAATTACGACCGGTACGCCCGATCAACCCGTTCAATCCTCCCCGGATTGCACCTGAAAAAAATATCTGGATGAAAGCTGACGGGCAACTGCCGGACGATCTTGCCTTACACCAGGCGTTATTGGCCTATGCTTCCGATTTTCATTTGTTGGGTACTTGCATGCTGCCGCATGGCATGTCGTTTTTACAGCCACACGTGCAATCAGCGAGCTTGGATCATACCATCTGGTTTCACGACAGCTTTCGTATGGATGAATGGTTGCTGTATTCGATGCACAGCCCTTGGGCCAAAAATGCGCGTGGACTCAACCACGGCAAGATTTTCACTGCCGATGGCAAACTGATTGCAAGTACCGTGCAGGAAGGATTGATCCGCAATCGTGGCGCCACCCCCACCTGAAATCAGGTGCGGGTACGTTCACAAGTTTTTGCAATTTAGACAGTTACTAGCGACGGAGGATCGCTAGCAACTGTCGATCGACATAGTGCAGACAGGGGTTTAGCGTTTACGCTGCTTTTTCTAACGCTCACGCTGCGCTTTGCGACGGTTTGAGCACAGGGGCACGCTGATATTCCCGCACAATCAGGTACATCAAAGGCGCCAAGGTGCCCGCAAATAACGTAGCGACGATCCAGGGCCAGGGGTTAATCCCTCGCTGTTCAGCGTCCCCTTTGATCCAGCTCGAAATCAACACGCAAGCAATGGCCAGATCCATCAGTATCTGCCAACTGCCTGATGAGACCATTCCAGCCTGCCAAATGCCCAGGTAACCGATATCCCACATCACCCACGTGCTGAAAATAAAAAAGTCTACGAACAAAACCCACAGCAACAATTTACGAAGCGTCATGGTAGCGATCCTCAATAAGTGTGATTGGCAGGATCAGTGTGACTTGCGACAATGAGCGCAACAATTACCTCCGAGGTAATCACATGACAGATCGTTCCAAGCGACCATTGGCCAACACAGCCCATGCAACGCGCAACGCGAGCGTTGCAAGCGAGCCACGCGTCAAGCAGTCCTTAGTGCGGCCTCCAACCAGGAAAAGCGCCCCCATGAAAACCGCTGCCCGTCTTCAACCCGATGAACGAACGCCGACACCGTTTGCCAAAATGCTGCGACAGTGGCGCGATCGCCGCAAATGCTCACAGCTGGAACTGGCGCTCGATGCCAATGTATCACAACGGCATTTGAGTTTTCTGGAGTCGGGTCGCGCACAACCCAGTCGTGAGATGATTCTGCAACTTGCTGAAGTGCTTGATATTCCGCTGCGTGAACGCAACCTGTTGTTAAATGCGGCGGGGTTTGCACCGGTCTTTCATCACCGCACTTTGCAAGATGACGAGATGGCCGCCGTTCGACACGCACTGGAACTTACCCTGCAACATCACGAACCGTTTCCGGCACTGGTGGTCAACCGTGACTGGAATATGGTGATGCGTAACCAGGCAGCCGATCGCTTTATTTCACTGCTGGGTGACCCCGAAACCGTGTGGAAAAATATCGATAGCAGCGGCAATTACAATGTGATGCGCATGACATTCCATCCCAAAGGCATGCAACCGCTTCTGAAAAACTGGTCACAAGTATCTACGGTGTTATTGTCACGTTTGCAACGCGAAGTTGCGGCCGATCCCGGCAATGAAGGGTTGCGGCACTTGTTTGAAGATATTTGCGCGTTTCCCGGGATTCCTGAACACTGGCGCAGTCAGGATTGGACAACGATCCCCGCGCCTATTCTGCCCCTGGAATTGGGCCTCGGCACCCAGGTATTGAAGGTGTTTTCCATGATTTCTACCTTTGGCACCGCGCTGGATATCACCGCAGAAGAATTGCGCGTCGAAACGTTCTTTCCGTCGGATGATTTTTCTCGGAATTTTTTCAGTGCGCTGGCGCTACAGGCAAAACACTGAGCTTATTACATCATCAGCGAACTGCTTTAACGGTCACGTAATCGGACTCCAGGTTTTCCGAAGTGCAGCGTGGAATACCGGCGCGTTGGGTGGAGGCATTGCGTGACAGCGCAGCACTTTAATGGCACCATGGTACCTGTCTCTACTGTCGTACACAAAGTCCGTCGCACAAAAGACCGCTTCACAAAAAAAATAACAACAATAGAAATTGCGAGACCGATATCATGCATGCCCTTTCCTCGACGCTTAAAGTCTTCTCGACGGCGATGGTGGTGGCCGCTGGCCTTTTTCCGCTGAGTGCGCAATGCGATAGCAGCACTGCGACCGCGATCTCAAACCCTGTAAATTTGCCACAGAGCATCACCACCCAAGGCAAACATTTTATTGATGAACGCGGCGCCAAAGTTATTTTTCGTGGTTACAACATTCAAACCAAAGCCCCGCCTTTTCAACCCATTACCAGCGCTGCTGATTTAGATCCTTTGCGCGATATGGGCGCCAACCTGATTCGCTTCAATTTCATATGGGAAGCCGCCGAACCCGAGCTTGGCGTTTACGATCAAAGCTATTTCGATTATTACGACCGCGTAATCCAGTGGGCCTGGGAGCGCGGCATGTATGTCTTGATCGATTTCCACAATAACGCCTATTCGCGTTTTGCCGCCAAAGGCTGTGGCAGTGGATTCCCAGCCTGGACACTCTCGCCCGACGTTACGCCAGCCACGCCCAAACCCATGGGTGACTGTGTGTTTTCCGGGGCCATGATGCAAGCCATGCTCAGCAAACCCAATTACACGCTGTGGCATGATTTCATGACCGACAAATATGGTATGCGCGCCCGCTTTTTTGAGCTGACGCGCGTGCTCGCCGAAAAATATGCCAAGCACCCGGCCGTCATTGGCTTTGATCTCAATGAGCCGATGGTGTTCAAACCCGGGCTAAAATACGACAGCGAGACCGCGAATCAATTTTTCAATACCTGGCATCAATACATACAATCCATCAACCCACGCTATATCACGTTTTGGGGCGACAGCCCGTTTCAATTCATTTTTGTAAACCAGCCGCCCCATTTGGATATACCAAGCAACGGTAATGTCTCATTTGATGCGCACTTTTATGAGCCGGGGGCCAGCGGTTTCGGAATACCGCTATTTGGTACGTCCGCCAGTGTGAATGCGATTGCGCGCACCCGTGACAAATACAATATCCCGGTGTTGATCGGCGAATTTGGCGCAAATCTGAAAGGGCGAAATAACCAGTATTTTCAATATCAAATGGATCGGATATTACATCAGTTTGACGAAGAGATGCTTTCATCCACCCGCTGGAATTACACGCCCCACTGGAACCCGGTCGATCGCGATCACTTTCATGATGAGGATTACAGTTGCTTTGATGAGAACAAGCAGGTACGGCTTAGCTGCGCCCCGCGTGCAAGTTTGCAGGTGTTGAGCGGTGAATTGATTGATATCGATATTCGACATCAAGGGGAAGCGAAATTTTTTGTGCCGTTGATTCCGTCTTTAAGCGATCGCCATCAGTATACCGACACACAGATCGAGCTGCGATGGCAGCATGATCCGGCACAAGGTAGCACGAAGATCTTTGCGTCACGTGAGACGGTTTTCAAACACGCAGAGGTGCAAATCGAGGCTGAGGGCGATGGGTTGAATTGTCGCTACGATGACGAGCAGAGATATATACTCTGTAGCAGCGATATAGCCGGCGAGAAGCACGTGGTGGTGCACGCCCGGTAGTTTTTTGGTCGAATTTTGTGTCGTCCTCAATTCTTGCATATTTCTCGCCTAGACTAAGGAGACATAGCCAGTACTTTACCCAAACCCTATGTTTCGACTGACCATTCGTACAAAGCTCGCAACGCTCTTGAGCCTACTCTCCCTCCTCGGGGTGGGGACGATTCTATGGTTGGTCAAGGCGAGCTTTGATAAAGGGTTTCAGGATTATTTAAACGAAGCTGTACAACGAAATTTATCAGTCTTGGCGACAGACATATCCCGCCATGCCAACAATCAAGACAGCTGGCAACGCTTTATTACTGATCCGCAGCAATGGGATACGTATTTTCGCGAATATCGAGAGCGTCAGGAGACGGATGACTCCAGGCCGCCCCGTCGAAACCCCATTGAACCCATGCAACCCCCTCGCCCCAATACACCCTCTCGCGCCAATGGAGCCCCCTGGCTGCAAGGACCAGGTCGATTGCCACCGCCACCCCGCGCAAATGGACGCCCTGTGTGGTTGCTGGATCAAGACCAACGCGTAATATACGGCCCTCCCCTGCCTGAAATGCCAGCGGATGACTTGATGCAAATTACCATTAAAACTGCGGGCCATCCTGTCGCTTACCTTGCAACACGGCGGGTCAAAGCCCACGATAACGCCGCAGATAAGATATTTGCAGAACAACAGCACCAATTGTTTTTCTGGATTGCAGTCGCTGCTGTGTTTGGAAGCGTTTTATTGTCGCTGCCGGTATCACGTTATCTGGTCACGCCCGTGCAAGCGCTTTCCAAGGCCATGCACGGTTTAATGCGGCGCCAATATGATCAGCATGTTCCGGTAAAATCCAACGACGAACTAGGCGATTTGGCCAGAGATTTTAATCTGATGGCGCAAACACTGAACGCGTACGACAGCCAACAGCGACAGTGGCTTGCCGACATTTCCCACGAGTTGCGCACTCCGCTGGGGGTGTTGAAAGGTGAGCTCGAAGCCGTACAAGATGGCATCATGCCGTTCGATCAAACCACAGTGGCTTCGTTGACTGAAGAAGTTGTCCAACTTTCCCGCCTGGTGGATGATCTTCACCAGTTGGCCATCACTCAAAGTTCGCATTTGCGCTACAACATTGCACCTACCAATATTGCCGAGCTAATTACCAGACTGAGTCCACGCCTCGAAAATCTGATGCATTCGGCAGCATTGGATTTTGCACTGCAGCTTCCGTCAGCAGCCGTTTGGATCGATGGAGACAGTCAGCGCTTAGAGCAACTGATCATGAACCTCGCACAAAACAGCGTGAGATACACCGATCCTGGCGGCCAGGTGCGGCTGAAAATAGACGTTACCGAAAATGTGACGCTGATCTGGGAGGACTCAGCCCCCGGCGTTGACGAACAAGATTTGCATCATCTCTTTGACCGATTTTATCGAACGGAAAAGAGCCGACAGCGTGCAATAGGGGGTAGCGGGCTGGGCCTTTTTATCGTGTCCAACATCGCAGAAGCCCACAATGCCACCTTGTCCGCACAAGCATCGGAACTCGGCGGCTTATCAATAAAAATAGTGTTTCAGGGAGGCGCACACCGGGCATGACTCCCCACATATTGATCGTCGAAGACGAACTCAAATTAGCACAGCTATTGGAAAAATATCTGGAGCGCGAAGACTTTCACACCGCGCATATCGCTGACGGCCAGAGGGTCATGCCCTGGCTTTGCGAACACCAAACCGATCTGATTTTACTGGATTTGAATTTGCCGGGGCGTGATGGCCTGACATTGTGCCGCGAAATTCGGCAGCAGCAAAACACGCCTATCATCATGACAACCGCGCGTGTCGATGAAATCGATCGTCTGTTGGGGCTTGAATTAGGCGCTGATGATTATATTTGCAAGCCTTATAGTCCACGGGAAGTGATTGCCCGCATCAAAGCCGTATTTCGGCGGATAAAACCGCAAACAGCGGCCTCTGATCATGTTTCGAGTGTACCTCCGCTCCATTTTGACGACGAACGCCTCCACGCCCGCATTAGAGGCGTGACCTTGTCGTTAACGTTGGTGGAATATCAATTATTTAAACTTCTAGCCGAAAAGCCTGGCAGGATTTTTTCGCGCGATCAGCTGATGGATCGCATTTATCCTGATCAACGTGTGGTAAGCGATCGCACTATCGACAGTCATATCAAAAAGCTACGGCGCAAGCTGGAAATGGCCTTGCCAGGCATTGAGATCATCTATTCCGTTTACGGCGCAGGCTACAAGGTAGAATTACCCGCAAACGCTTAAAGCTTCCTTATTTCATCCATATTCCCTGCCAAATAGACGCATAAATTGTTCTTGTCAGATGAAACATCGAGGAACCATTTATGAAGAAGTCTCTGATTGCACTGCTGTTTAGCCTTGGATTCACCTCCGCTTCATACGCACAAACGCCCTGCATGCCGCCCGCGCCGGACTGGAATCGCCTCGCGGAGCGCTTAGGCCTGGAAACACAACAATTCGATGCATTCGTCACCGTCATGACGGCCGAACATAGCAAGCGGGAGGCGTTGCGTAAAACGACTCACGACGATATGAAAACGGGTATGGACGCCATCGACCAGGAAACCATTACAAGCCTTGCAAATGTTTTAACAGAGGATCAGCTCGCGGCATTTGAGTCTTTGCAATCGGATATGCGACGCCACCGCCCGGGACCGCCCCCCCCTGGCGACATGAATCGGCCAGCCCAAAGACGCGGACAACCGCCACCGCAAGATAACCAATGTCAACCCTCGCCTAACGTCCCACCGCAAAACGATAACGCCGGGGCTTAGGAAATAACGAGGATACGTGCCATGAAAAAAGTATATTTATTAATTCTACTCGCAAGTGGTTTAACTGCCTGTGGCGGTTCAAGCAGCACAACGACGGACGAAATCACCTCTACAGACACCAGCACCGACAATGCCACTGTTGGAAACACTGTCAGTGACTGCGAACCCTCGTCACACTTCATAGACGTCAGTTCTCGCGACAACTATATCGACTGGGACGGCGACCAAAAAACGAATGACGATTTGTCAAACAGCGATCTGACCCCATCACTTTCAGTCGCCTGCAATAGTAACACGGTAACGGTAACCAGTAATGGCCTGATCAATTTTGATTATCAACCTATTGGGCCCGACGGAACTGTTGCAAGCGGAAATCGCGCACCTACATTGCAGTCCATGTTATATACCTTTAGCTTCCCACAAAATCCTTCGCCTGCCGAAACTGCGACTGATCTTCCGTTGGTCGGCTCAGTCGCGGTATTGGTGACGGGCGTGCAGATTTTCGGTCCGAATGAAGCGCCTTTTGATAACTATGCCGATCCTTATACACACGGATTGCTGGATTATTGTGGCGGACATACATCGACGTATCATTTTCATTTTCGTCCGGACTGCTTTTTTGATACCCCAACACTCGGTGGACAATCAAGTTTGTTGCCGGCCAACACGGCGAACGTAGTGCTTGGCTATGCATTTGATGGCTACCCAATTCTGTCGCCATGGGAATGCACCGATACTGAATGCACAGACGTTAAGGCCGTGCACAGTAGTTACATTTATACCGGCAATGGCGACTATGCGAACGAAAACGCATGGGACACACATGAATACGTTGAAGGCGAAGGCGATCTTGACGAATGCAATGGCATGACAAGGCCCGGCGGTAGCTACGCCTATTATGCAACGGATTCGTTTCCCTATTATTTGGCGTGCTATCACGGCACACCAACGGACAATTGATCAGAGTGTCGTGTCATGAATAGCCGTCATTTACCGCGCTTTAAAAAATTTGCTACGACAACAGGGTGTGTGATTCTGCTGAATATATTTCCAACCCCGGAAATTTGGTCTCACCAATCCGATTCTGACAACCACCGAAACGTGCATTTACAGGTACGCCTGGAAATTGTCGCCGTCACGAATGCATTGCTGAAAAAAGCCTGGGTAGGAAGCTACAGTCTTGAGCTCCTGCCCTGTGCACCACAGGTATCGTCATGGCAACGACTATCGCCGGTATCAATGGCGTATGCGAATCACGGTGAATCGTTTACAACACCGCTGCAATGGAAACTGGCACGACTTCACGCACTCAATACCTCTCACGAAGACACCCTGGTTGACGCAACCATTCCGGCAGGCCGCTATTGCTCGATGATGTTGACCTGGGGCCACCCTCAATTAAATCCAGAGGACAAACATTACTCCGCAGAGATTGGACGTTATTCATTTCAGCTCGAAACTGCCGATGGGCAAAAGCGGCAGGCCATGAATGCATTCAGCCAGTTCATTTCATTGCCACAGCCCATTGGAGAAAATGACCTTGAACAGATCAAGTTGCGCCTTGAAGTAAACAATGTATTTCAACAGATGGACTGGCAAAAATCGCCGTCTCATTTCATGTCAGACTGGTTCCGCCAGTTGGGGAATGAGATAAAAGTCCAGATTTAGAATTTCACCAGACACTTCCTTTTTTTATTCACAATTCTTGCGAGATTGGTTCTTACCTTGTGGGTTCCAATAACCAAAAAAGTGAGCATATGCCATGACCTCTTTGTTGCGCTCTCCGGTGTACAGCCGCATTTCCATGCTTGCACTGGCAATAACCGTCGCCGGCTGCAAGGCCCCGGTTACCGGCCCATCTTCCGTGAGTTTCACTGATTCCGACGCGGGCTCAACGGTGGGTGGAACCATTACCGTTGAACGCGCCATTAGTGAGGCTGACATTACCGTCTATCGCCTACGCTGGGGAAGCGACGATACGTGCACAGCAATGCCAACCCTGATTGGTGAAGTGGCTAAAGGTACCAATACTGAACCGATCCAATTTTCGCTTCCAAACGGCACCACACCCCCCAATGGCGCAACCCGCATTTTGGCATTTTCAGCCAACATCTATGGTGAAAATGTCGCGTGCGCTTCGGTGGCTATCGAAAATCTTCAGGACGATACCGATACATCGGGCCCAAATATTGATATTGAAAATCCGCTAAATTATGCCAATCCTGTACTGCCGGCATTTTACGATAACGCCGTATTAGCAGGGCGAAACACTCCCCCTGGCAACCCCACCACTGACAAAGGAGCCACGCTTGGACGTGTACTATTTTTTGACAAAACGCTGAGTGTTGACGACAGCCTCTCCTGTTCAAGCTGCCACACACCCCAATTCGGATTTTCTGACCCCAACGTATTCAGCATTGGCATTTTTGGACAAACAGGCGACCGGCACGCAATGCGAATCGCCAATGCTGCCTTTTATCGTGGTAATAGC
Source organism: uncultured Moraxellaceae bacterium (assembly GCA_964473645.1). Taxonomy (GTDB): domain Bacteria; phylum Pseudomonadota; class Gammaproteobacteria; order Pseudomonadales; family Ketobacteraceae; genus HdN1. Next base: position 84,624 of record CAYYPW010000009.1, on the reverse strand, counting down.
ATGTTCTGGGATAAACGCGCGCCCACGCTTGAAGCGCAGGCCACGCAGCCCATTACCAACCCGGTGGAAATGGGCTTTGACGCAAGTAACGGCGGTATTGCTGCGCTAATCGTCAAGATGCAAAACTCTGCGTACTACCCGGCTCTCTTTGAACAGGTATTTGGCACTCCCGACATCAATGAAAATCGCATTCAGCGCGCGCTGGCACAATTCGAACGCAGCATGATATCTACCGGTAGCCGTTGGGATCAGGGATATGCAACCACCTTCAACGCAGCACTTCCCGATCGTGGGTTGTCGACGCCGATTCCAAGCTTTACGGCGCAGGAAAATGCAGGCCTGCGATTGTTCATGTTACCGCGTCCACAAGGCGGCGCTGGATGTGCCGGGTGCCACCAACCTCCCACCTTTGCACTTGCTGCGAATTCCCTGTCGAACGGGCTTGATGCCAATGAAACCACCATATTCAAATCGCCGTCACTGAAAAACATCGCGCAAGGCATGCCCATGATGCATGATGGTCGATTCAACAGCTTCGAGGCAGTGGTGACGCACTACAATAGCGGCATTAGTAACGGGCCAGCATTGGATAATCGTCTACGTGAGCCCAATGGCACTCCGCAACGTCTAAATCTCAGTACTGCTCAACAAGCATCGTTGGTGGCATTCCTGAAGACTTTATACGATTCGACACTTGCGCAAGATGTGCGTTTCAGTGATCCGTTTCCCAGCAATTAAGGATGGGGCGGATAACGCCCCTTTTTTTAAAACACCCCAAAGCTTAATGTTGCGAATAAAGTGATTGTTTACGAGTACGTTTACACAATCATGGCAACGTCAAAATCACCTTAACGCTGTCATCCACTTCCGTCGCATCGATATAACCCATCGTCCCTGGCATCGATGCCACGATATTGCGCACCTCCATACTATCCACGGCGGCAGCGGGTGGGGTACCACGTCCGGTAAAAATCATGGTCGACCAATAGGCTTTCATCTGACCTGGGTTTTTATCGGCCACCTTTTGGTAGAACGCATCTCGCAAGGCCGAACCTTCATTCTGATCGACAGGCGTGATACGCGTGCCCTTGCCCAATACACTTTTCCGGCCCAAAAAGATCATGGCTGTATCCTGGGACGAGAGACTATTTTCCGGAGTTTTAGGATTCACGATAACGACAACTTCTGCATACGCAGTGCTGGCAAACAAACAAGCCGCCACACATGCCAATCCAAGCATTTTCATGGTCAGCTCCTGATTAAAATACCGCGTCGACGCCGAGGGAAATCAACTGTTGATCATCACCGAGAGCGACCCGACTTTCATCGTAGCGTTCGCGATCGCCCCAGTTGCCGCCGGTGCCATCCATCGCGTAGAAGTAAGACGATTCCGCTTTTATCGCGACATTGGGGAACATGTCGTAGCGCAGGCCCAGCGTTACAGAACGCATGTCTGCCCGTACAAACTGGCCAGGAATGGCAACCGGTTGCCCCGCCACGGTGAGCGTGCGGCCTTCCGACAGCGCGGTTTTGTTGCCTGCCAACACTGCATCAAATTCAGCACCCGCGCTATCAGCAACGGATCTGGCAATGGATTCTGCTGCTGCAACCGCTGCAGCGTAACCGCCTTCTGTAGTGGCAAGCACGGTTTGATAGGTTTCCTGATAGACATTGTCAACGACAGCGGCACGCACGGTTTCACTGTAATATTCCACCGCCTTGTCTTCTTGATCATCGGTGCTGGTGAGCACACCGTAGCTTAGATAAGGCATCCATTTGTCAAAATGGCGTCCCATCAGGAAATAACCGCTGGTATGGCCCAAAATCGGTGCGGCATCCTTGGGCTCATAAGACACCATTTCGGTCGACACCAACCACGTGCCATCGTCGTAGCGCATGCCCAGCGAGCTATAGGTCACCTTAATGTCAGACTCATCGATGGATGGGCTGTAAATCGCCACCTCACCCACATCGGTATGCGAGGCGCGCAAAGTCCAGGGCCCCATGGTCGACGTTATGGCCAGACCGACCTGCTGGCGCGTGCTGACAGTTGCTTCATGAGTGTCTTGGGTATTGGAGCCGACATAAGTTTGAAATTCATGTATCCAACCACTGGCATGCAGAGAATAGTTGGCGTTGAAACCACTGTAATTTTCAAAACCAAGCAAATAGGAATCGAGCGGCAAACGCACCCAAGGGTAAGAAAAGCCGATATCCGAACTTTCAGAATACATGTAGGTGGGTGTGCGCATGCGACCTACCCGAAACATCCAGTCGTCACTCGCCTGGTAACGTAAAAAGCCCCATTCCGCACTTTGTTCGAAATTACGCGATTCATAGCCTTTGGCAGTCATTTGCAGCACTGCATCGACTGAATCCGTTACGCTATAGTCGAACTGCACCCCAAATTTGGTATTGGCGCTAAAGTTGACTTCGTCTTCGTAACCGGCAGCCGTGTGGTCAACATCTTTGTCAGCTTTGACGGCATAGGCAGATAAAAAGCCGTGCACCTGCAATTTATTGCTTTGCTCGCGAAGGGCTTCTTTGATTTTATTGGTGCTGTTCCAGGCGCGGATATCGATTTCAGCCACACGTTTTTTGAGCGCCTGCATTTCCTGCTGATGGCGCTGCTCCATGGCTTGCATGTCTCGTTCCAGCGCGCCGACGCTGGCATTTTCAGGTGCCGCATTTGCTGCGACAGAGAAATCGGGTGTCACGACCAACGCACCCAGTGTCGTTGCTATCGCCACACTCATTATTTTTTTTGTTCTACGCATACAATCGCCCTCTGCTTTTTCAGGCGATTATATGCGTATATTTATAACCAAAGAGATAACCGATAAGTATTTTTCAGGTTTTCTGCAAGCAATATTGTAAGCAATAATTTACAGGTGATAACTTATCCGTTCACACCCACAATACAGGCATTAATGCCCTGTATGCTTTCTTTCCACGCCGTTACCATGGCGTCACGCTGCGGGCCATAAAATGCAGTGGAAAACACATCAAACAAGGCATTGTACATGCCGCGAAAAATATTGTTGGGCACACCGATCAATTCGTGGTGCGCCGACATATCACGCAGCGTGACGCGTGCCGTTTCAGGATCTTCTGCATATTGCATGAGATTGGTCATGATCTCTTGCATCATGTAGTTTTCCCATTCGGGATTTTCGTCGCGATAACGCAATAAATCCGGAAAACGTTGATACATCAGCGAGAATACACGTGGAGCCGGGTCACCTATCTTTTCTACTGCCTGCTCAAACGACAGATTCATCAGCTCCGCAAAGTTCATTCACTCATTCCTGTTAACGTTTAACTTTGTAATTCGAGCTTTTCAGCGACCACGTATTGGGGGTGATGCCTTCGTCACGCAAGCGGAATTTCTGCACTTTGTTGGTCGGCGTGTAAGGCAGTGCATCGACAAATTCCAGGTACTGCGGCACAAAATAATACGGTGCGTTGTCGTTGATAAACTCCGCCAGCGCCTCGTGTGTCACGGTGGCGCCTGGTTTCAATACTACATTGATTTTCAGCTCTGATTCGCCCTCTACCTCTTTTGAGGGAATCCCGAACGCTGCCACTTCTTTTATATCGGGATGCTTGCGCACCACCATTTCGACTTCCATGGTGGAAATATTACGTCCGGCGTAGCGCAGTGCATCGCGCTTACGATCCACAAACCAATAGGCCCCGTTTTTGTCCTGACGCCCCACATCTCCCGTGTGGTACCACTCGCCGCTATAGGCTTCTTCGGTGGCTTTGGGATCATCAAAATAACCGTTAAAAATAATGTGCGGTTTCAAGCAGCGAATGCAGATTTCACCGACTTCGCCCACGGGTACCGGCTCGTTGTTGTCATCCAACAGCGCCAACTCCATATCATCCAGCGGCAGCCCCAGCGAGCTGAATGGCACCTTACCAATGGCGTTAGCCGTCGAACCAATGACCATGGCCTCACTTTGGCCATACCCACTGGGCAACAGCTCTACACCAAACCGCTCTGAAAACGGCTTGAGCAAAGCTTCGGGCATGGGAATCATCTGCGCAACGCGCAACGGGTGATCTTTGTCATTGGATTGTGCCGGTGAATTCCACAAGAAAATGTGCATCGCACCCAAGGTAAACGTCTGGGTAGCACCGAAATGTCGAATGCGATCCCAAAACGTCGTCACAGAAAAACGCTTCTCCAATACGACAGGAATCCCTTCGTATAAAGCACGAAATACTGCGGTGATCCAAGCGCCCGAATTATAGAGAGGCAACACGTTATAAATAACATCGCCTTCACGGGTCTTGTAATACGTGCAAGATTCTACTGGGCGTATCCAGGAATTATGGCTTTGCAACACCCCTTTGGATTTGCCAGTAGTGCCCGAAGTCCACAAAACGGCACAGGTATCGCCGTAAGACATGTCATCGTAGTTAGGCTCAATCGGGGAATGATCGCGCAACGCGTCAAACGATTTAGCACCCGGCAAGGTGATCTCGTTTTCAGGGCCAGCAACCACGATGATTTCGTTTTTGAGCGATGCAGCCACCTCTTTAATGCGATCCTGCAAACCCACTTCGGTGATCAACAACTTGCAGCGGCTGCGCTCCAGGGTTTCGCTCAGCCAAGCGCCTTTGTAATCGGTATTGATCGGCACCCAGATGGCGCCCAGTTTGTTGGTCGCCAGCGCGATCAACACGGTGTCGACCGCGTTGTCGAGGTAAAACGCGACGCGATCGCCCTTGCCGATCCCCAATTCTGCCAGCCCGGCCGCCAGACTATTGGCTTCCTGCTCGGCCTGGGCGAAGGTTAAGCGGCGTTCATCAGTGATGAGAAACTCGGTGTTCCCGGCTTGTTGCGCCTGCAAGGTCAACATCTTGGGCAGTAGGCGATTCTTGTTGTCGCTGAGGTCTAACTTGTTCACGAATGGATCTCCATTGTCCGAACCGCAGTCGCTGGTCACGAATTATGCATTACTTTTGCAATAATATAGCGAAATTGAAAGCGGGGGCAACAGGATTCTGAAGCGCAAGCGTGGCCGCCCCCTACCGGCGCGGCAGCATAAGCCATTGAAGCTGTCTGTCGGGACTACAACCCCAACTCACTCAAACCAGGGTGGTCGTCCGGCCGCCGACCGGCAGGCCAGTGAAATTTGCGCTCCGCTTCGCTGATGGGCAAATCATTAATACTGGCATACCGCAGACGCATCAAGCCTTGCTCGTCGAATTCCCAATTCTCATTACCATAGGAACGAAACCACTCACCCTCTGCGTTATGCCATTCATAGGCAAATCTGACCGCAATTCGATTATCCTGATAGGCCCATAATTCCTTGATCAATCGGTAATCCAGCTCCCGTGCCCATTTTCGCTGCAAGAACTGCTGAATTTCAGTGCGCCCCTGCGGAAACTCCGCACGGTTTCGCCACCGGCTATCGCGGCTGTAGGCCAACGTTACTCTGTCGGGATCACGGCTATTCCAGGCATCTTCTGCCATGCGTACTTTCTGTATCGCAGTGTCTCGATTGAACGGGGGAAACGGGGGGCGTGCTTCAGATGTGCTCATGGGGATTTTCCGGGTAAGGGTGGGTCAGTATCAGGTTAGGGTTGCCAGGAGCCGGTTTGCAGGCTCTTGGGAGACATTTCGTTGAACTGCCAGCGCAGGGCCAGTGCATCGCGGCGGCGTACGATGTGTTTTGCATGCACTTTCCAGACCCGTTCGGCCCCTTGGAATGCGTGAACATCGGGCCCATCAAAAAGAATTTCGGTGTCACCTGTTAATTGCAAGACATCGCCGTTGCTGAAATCAACGAACAATAAGCCTGCTTGTGGATTAACCCACAAATTTCCCAAGGTGTTGAAGTGTTTATTGCCAGCAAAATCAGGGATGGTCAAGGTATTGCCATCAACTCGCACAAATCCCGGTTTCCCGCCTCGATGCGAAACGTCGACGCCGCGTTGCCCCCCTGGTGCGCCCCGATCCGCATAACTGGCCACAAAAAAGGTGTCAGCAGCAGAAATCAAATCCTGTGCTGTAGTATCCAGCACAGAGAAAACCTCTGCTGCTTCTTTTGCAGCTGTTGAGGGTGAAGCTGTTGCAGGTGAAGGTGTCTCGGATGAAGATGTCTCGGATGAAGGGGCCCCAGGTTCGCGCGAAAAACTGAAATCACGCAATTGAATATATTGCGGGCAATTACCAAACGCGTGCTGCACTTTCACCGTTAGTCCATCATTGTTGCTATCAACAATGCACCCATTCAGACGATTACGACGTCGGGTATGCAACTCTATACCGAGCAACCCTAACGATTCGCCTGTTCGCACGCCGCTAGCAGCCGGGTCCGCGCTTGCAAGGTGGGCATTCATTCGTAAATGGGTGGGATCAGGTGAAAAGGCAAAGCCTACCGGCCCTTCCAAAAGGCTTGCCCAAGGGCGTCCGTGAGAGTCCACTGCACCCACGATGATGAAAGGCAGCTGCTGATAAAATTGCCGATGTTGATCCGGCATGTAGTCACGAATGACTTTGTTGCCAAAGGCTTCCATACGCTCAGCAACGCCTATTTTTTCTTGCAGGCATTTCTCACCAGCATGCCAAGGGGATGCGGGGTTATTGGTGTAATCATTCGACATGAGGCGAGCCTCCTGTTTTAGGCAGAAAAGCGCACAAGGGCGTAGTCGGCCCGCCCTTGTGCCACGATTTTCAGGCTGTTTGCAATCCCACGAGCGTTTTTTGCATGGGCACAAAACCTGGCAAGGCTTCGATTTGTTGCAACCAACGGCGCACCTGAGGGTAATCCGCCAGGGAGACATTCCCCTCAGGGGCATGGGCGATATAAGTGTACGCGGCAATATCTGCAATGCTCACTGCATTACCCGCCAGAAAAGGGTGTGATGCCAACTCACGATCAATGACACCAAGCAGCGTGTGTGAGCGGGCAATAACGTCGGCTGCATTGTAAGGCGCGCCAAACACCGTAATCAGGCGAGCCGTTGCTGGGCCAGCCGCAATCTGCCCAGCCGCCACTGACAACCAGCGTTGTACCGTGGCCGCACCCACTGCATCAGTCGGCAACCAGCGCCCCTCACCGTAGGTGTTAGCGAGATACACCAGAATGGCGTTGGAATCCGCCAGCACAACGCCGTTGTCATCGATGACCGGCACTTGGCCAAACGCATTGAGCGCAAGAAAATCGGGTTGCTTGTGTGCGCCTTTCAATAAATCCACGTCAATCCGTTGTACGGGTAAATTCAGGAGTGAAAGCATCAGCTCGACGCGGTGTGAATGGCCCGACAGCGGGTGACGATAGAGTTTGATGGGGGACGAGGACATAATGAACTCCGCGATAACAAGGTAAAGGATGTTTCAGCACCGCGGCCGCTGGTGAGTGCCGGGCTGATGGAGAGCATCATCAGATAGAATGGATTGCTGAGGAATCACCAAGAATGGCAATGGATTGTTTCAGATTATGCAATAGTTGGCCCGCAATCCCCTCGGGGGTCAGCAAAATGCCACGAGTGCTGCGGCGGTCAGCCCATTAGGCGAATTCATCCGCATGGAATCCCTATTACGTGATTGGTGTAATGGAACCCAAAGGGCGGATGTTGGGTTTTAAAATCGATGAACTTGTGTACATTCCCTAGGCACGCGCGATGCAGTGGTACGACAGTGAAGGCCTGATGCAAATCGACATTGTTTTCGGTGAGTCACCGTAACCGGAAATATTGCGTGAGACTTTTAAAAATTGTCTGATCGAACAGCACGGTGAAGAGGACTTCACTCTCACTACCCAAGATGGAATTTAGTTTATAAGATATATATTTTTGCCGACGCTGAGAAAATTCCTCGCAGCTGTTCAAATTTAATGTAATCTTTTTTGCTGGGTTCGTTGCTTCCAGTTTTTTCCCGCAACCTCGGCCTTTTTCTGGTTGCTCTTTGATCAAGATCTTCCTTATCCTCAATGAAATACATGCATCACGTAGTAAATGTCAGATGCAATTAGTGGCATATTACTTGATCAACTATAGGTGTAATGTACCTTTCTCAATGGTGAGGCTAAAGCCTGCACCGGTATTGGGATAATAAATGTGGTTAATAAATGGCTTTTCATGAGTTGACGCATCAGAAAGGGTTAACATAGAAAGCGTTTTTCCATTTTATGGCTTCGGTAAATATACAAAAGGAGATTGTGATGCAGGAAATGCTAATGCAATCCGACGCTGAAGCAGTATTGGGTTATGGTGGCCCGATCTCGCTTGATCAAGTCCAGCTGGGAAGCATACCAATTGCTCAAGAAAAGGCCATCGCTGCCGTCAAATTCAAAAAGCCAACGATTTTTTTTGAATATGCCATTGCGGAAGGCGGACTAGGTCTGAGGCTATTATCTTCTCGTGTGATCTGCCCACTGGAGGGCGGGTTACCGCTGACAAAACAAGGTGAAGTTATTGGTGGTATTGGTGCCTCGGGAATGACCTCTACCGAGGATGTTCAGGTGGCCACTGCTGGTGCGATGGCCCTTCATGAGTAAATTCCCGCATTCTGAGAAAGGTGAACATTTTTTACCGATTTACGATTGCTTTAAGTCTCCCTTGCGGTCGATGAAATTTGTCTGCTTGGCGATAGAAATCGTTAAAAGTCTCGATGAGCTTCATAAGAACGGAATTATCCATAAGGACATCAAGCCTGAAAATATTCACCTCAATAAGGCCGGCTCCAAAGCGAAGATAGTCGGACTTACCATTGCAAGTCGACTGCGCCAGGAATTTCCTGCACCTCGAGCGCCTGAGCTTATAGAGGGCACGCTTGCTTATATGTCTCCGGAACAAACGGGCAGGATGAATCGCTCACTGGATTATCGTACGGACTACTATTCCCTCGGTATAACCTTTTACGAACTATTATTGGGGCGACTGCCATTTAACGCCGATAGCGCGACAGAGTGGTTGCACTGTCATATTGCGCGATCACCTCAGCCTCCGCATGCTGTGAATCCTGAAATTCCGTTACCTCTTTCCAATATTGTCATACGACTGATTGAGAAGGAGCCTGAGGATCGTTACCAGAGTAGTGAAGGTTTACTCGCGGATTTATATCATTGTCTTAATGAGCTGAAGGATGCTGGATATATTGCTCCTTTCGTGCTTGGTCGATTTGATTCCTCAGCGAAGTTCAAGATCTCCGGCCGACTTTATGGACGGGAGCAGGAGTCAAAACAACTGCTGCGCTGCTTCGAAAAAGTCATTAAGCATGGACGTCCAGAAATCACTTTAGTGACAGGGTATGCAGGGGTCGGAAAAACGGCATTGGTCAATAAGATGCAGAGCACGACAGTTAAAGCGTCGGCTATCTATGTTTCGGGAAAATTCGATCAGTATCATCGCGATGTGCCTTACTCGACTATCGTCAGTGCGTGCGATGAGCTCGTCAAGAATGTTCTGACGCAAAGCGAGAAAAAATTAAATGAGTGGAGCACTCGCATTCTAGAGGCGGTTGGTGGTGCAGGGCGTCTGGTGACGGATGTTCTCCCGCAACTTGAGCTTGTTATTGGTCCTCAGCCTCCGGTTCCGGCGCTGCCTTTGAGTGAGGCTCAAAATCGATTTAATCTAGTATTTCAACGATTTATTGGCGTCTTTGCGCGCCGGGAACATCCTTTGGTGATATTTCTGGATGACCTGCAGTGGGCCGATTTGGCGAGCCTCGCCTTGCTTGATTCGTTGCTGTGTTCAGAACGTAATGCGTACCTGTTTCTGGTCGGGGCCTATCGTGACAATGAGGTCAGCCCCTCACATCCGCTTATGATGATGTTAGATCATGTACGTAAGAATGATGTTACGGTTCAGACTATTCTGTTACATCCTCTCAGTCGAAAAGATCTTTGTAAAATGCTAGTAGACATGCTGCACATGCAGTATGAGCAGGTGCTTCCACTCGCCGATTTGCTTTTTAAAAAGACAGCCGGTAACCCCTTTTTTGCAGTTCGATTCTTGTGCGATCTCTATCACGCCCGCCTTCTTTGGTTTGATCATGATGAGCGTGTCTGGCGGTGGGATCGCGTAAAAATAGATGCGCAAGGCTATACCGATAATGTGATTGATCTCATGATCATCTCATTTAGGAGGATGCTGCCATCTGAAACCGTCGAATTCCTGACCCTCGCTGCTTGTGTTGGGCATATGGTTGATGTCGGTGCGCTAAGTTTGATTAGCGGAAAGTGCAAAAAAGATATTCAGAAAGTAATGCAGGAAGCCATTGAGGAAGGCTTCGTCATTCAACAAAATGAATTTTATGTTTTTGCTCATGATCGCATTCAACAGGCAGCGTATTCCCTGATTTCAGAGAAAGATAGGCCCTTTCTTCATCTTGGTGTCGGCAGAGTACTGTTACAAAGTCTGCCAGCCTCTGAAATAGATAAAAAGGTGTTTGATATCGTTCCGCATTTTAATCAGGCGATTAATCTGATTCAGGAGGAAGAAGAGATTTTACGTGTGGCAGAGCTGAACTTGACTGCAGGAAGACAAGCCAAAGCGTCCGCCGCGTATGTTTCTGCTGCCATCTATTTCGAAGCGGGACTTACCTTGCTTGGTCAGCAACGGTGGGATAGTCATTATGCGTCTCTTTTTGCACTGATTCGTGGACTTGCCGAGTGTCGATGGTTAAGTGGGCATTTCGAAGAGGCACATAAAGCGCTGGATGATTTGCTTGTCCACGCCACTACATCCCTTGATAAAGCGATTGCCTATCAAATCAAAGGCGATGTATATCAAACCGAAGGCAAGGTGGAATGCGCTGTAGATATAACTATTCTGTCACTTGCTTTGTTTGGTGTTGATGTTAGCGCTCATCCAGATTGGGATCACGTGATTGCAGAATATTCCCGTGTTTGGGAGCTTCTCGATCAGCGCGAAGTTGAAGAATTGCTGCTTCTCTCTCCCATGAGTGATGCCGACATGCAGGCGGTCATGTCTTCACTCGCGGCGCTATATGCGCCAGCGTATTTTACCGATGAGAATCTTACAACGCTGGTTGCCTGCAAAATGGTCAGCTTGACGTTTCAGTTTGGCACTCATGCAGCATCACCTATGGGATACGCTGCGTTCGGTCGTATGCTGGGCCCCCTGTTCGGTCGGTATCAGGAAGGATATCGCTTTGGAAAGCTGGGTTACGATTTGGTGGAGCGACTCAATCTGGTCGCATACAAAGCCAGGATTGTTGATCTGTTTGGGATAAGTACGGCATTTTGGGTAAAACCTGTCGCTGTTGGGCTTGAGTATTCGAATATCGCATATCGTGCAGCGATCGATGCTGGCGATCTCACCTATGCCTGCTATGCCTGTATGCATATTCCGAATTTTATGTGGGTGAAAGGGGCGCGTCTGGAGGATATTCAGCAAGAAGCCGAATGTCGAGCCGATTATGTGCGTAAAGCCGGGTACGCTGAAGTTGCTGATATCATTACCTGTATTCAGCGCATGGTGGCATGCTTGAGAGGAACAACACAGAGTATTCTGACTTGGAGTGATGAGCGCTTCAATCATAAGGATTTTGAGAAACACATAAGAGAAAATCGAAGCGTCCTTACGCTTTCTTGGTACCAACTTCTGATGTGTGTCACTGAAGTCTATACTCAGCAATATAGCCTGGCAGCAAACACCTCGCAAACGACAGAATCGTTGCTATCCAACACTCAGCTTATTTATCCAGAACATTTTTTCTATCGTGCACTGGCCCTGGCGGGCGAATACGATGCTGCCGCTCCATCGCAGCAATCTGTGTATCTCAGTCTATTAAATGACTATGTTGATAAGTTTAAAGCATGGGCAAACAATAACCCTGAAAATTATCAGAATAAATTTGCGCTTATCGCTGCTGAAATAGCGCGCATTTCTGGAGATCATGCAAAAGCCATGTTCCTGTACGATGAATCTATCAAGTCATCGCGCACACATGGTTTTGTGCAGAATGAGGCGCTGGGGTGTGAAAGGGCTGCATATTATTATCGCCAGAGAAATCTAATTACGAATGCTGAAGGTTATCTGAATAGAGCGCTGGGCTGTTATCAGAAGTGGGGGGCTTGGGGGAAAGTGAAGCAGCTCTATGAACAGTATCCGGAGCTCAGTGGTCAAAGCATGGCCCCAATCGCTACTTTTCTAGCGCAATCGGACTATTTTGATGTGCTTTCGGTAAGTGCTGCGTCTCAAGCCATTTCCAATGAGATGGATCTGGTCAAGCTGCAGGAAATATTGATGAGGATTGTTATTGAACACTCCTCGGCAGATCATGTGTGTTTGATCCTGTCACAGGGTAACGACTTTTCGTTGCAAGCCAGAGCGCAGGTGTCTTCGGATAAAATTGATATTGATACAGCTTTATCTGAATCAATTTTTGAAGGTGAAGACGCCTTTCCGCTCAGCATTCTCAATTACACGATTCGTTCGCACGAGAAGGTGCTGATTGCTGATGCGAGTGTGCATTCTGTGTTTTCAGAAGACCCTTATGTTAAGCGATGCAAGGTAAGATCAATTCTTTGCTTGCCTATTATCAGGGCAGAGAAAATGGTGGGAATGCTGCTGCTAGAAAACAGGCTTTCGGCTGGTGTCTTTACCCCCGCCAAGCTGAAATCGCTGGAGCTGCTCGCTGCGCAGACCGCAATTTCACTCGAAAATGCAATCCTTTTTACCAATCTTCAGAAAAGCCAGGCGGAATTGCAAAGCATACTGGATAATGCCACAGCCGTTATATTTACAAAGGATCTCTTTGGGCGTTACATTTTGGTCAATCATCAGTTTGAGGAGCTTTTTAAAGTCTCCAGGGATAAGGTGATTGGAAAGACAGACAACGAAATACTTCCTGCCAAGTATGCAGAAATCGTAAAGGAGAACGATAGACGGGTAATTGCTTCGGGTGTTCCTTTGACCAGCGAAGTCTCTATGCCCATCGATGGTGAAATGCGCACGTTTCTTGCCGTAAAATTTCCTCTTCGTGGTCGAGATGGCGAAATTTATGCAGTATGTGGGATTTCATCTGATATTACGGAACGTAAACGTTCTGAGACTATATTGTTTGAGGAAAAAGAAAGGGCACAAGTTACCCTGCAGTCCATAGGTGACGCTGTCATTACTACCGATGCAAATGGAACGATTGATTACCTCAATCCCGTTGCGCAGAGCCTCACCGGATGGTCGCTGGAAAAAGCGATGGGGCGGCCCTTGATGGATACACTTACGTTGGTCGATGAGAGTAACGAAGCGCCTTTGCCTAACCCCTTAACTCCAGTTCTCACCGAAGGAAGTATTCGACGATTGCCATCCAGCTGCCTTTTGATTCAGCGGGACGGTACGCGTATTGCTATTGAGGATTCCGCAGCGCCCATTCGAGGTCGCGATGGCCGCATTGTGGGTGCTGTTTTGGTCTTTCACGATGTGAGTGAATCACGGAAAATTACAGCCCAGCTGGCTTTTCAGGCGACACATGATGTGCTTACCGGGTTGCCAAATCGCGTGCTTCTATTGGATCGCCTGGAGCAAGCAATTGTTTCGGCGCAACGCCATTCGCATATGGTCGGTGTACTTTTTCTCGATCTTGATCGCTTCAAAAATGTTAATGACTCCCTGGGCCACGGAGCAGGCGATCAATTGTTGAAGCAAGTGGTGGCAAGGCTGAGTCTGGGCACGCGTGCAGAAGATACCGTGAGTCGCCAGGGCGGGGACGAATTTATTGTGCTGGTGCCCACTACAACGCACCGCATATATCTCGCCGAACTTGCCGAGAATATTCGCAAGAAAATATCATTGCCTTTTTATATTGATGGACATGAACTTAGTATCACCTCCAGCATCGGTATCAGTATTTATCCTCACGATGGTGACAATGCCGAAACCATTATCAAGAATGCAGATGCCGCCATGTATCATGCCAAGGCAACTGGTCGTGACAACTCCCAGTTCTATGCGGCGGAAATGAATAATAGAGTGGCCCATCGCCTCTCAATCGAATCGGATTTGCGTCGCGCTCTTGCACGCGATGAGTTCGAAGTCTATTACCAGCCCAAAGTCGATGTATCCACAGGCAATTTAATTGGCGCAGAAGCATTGATTCGCTGGAATCATCCGCAATTGGGAATGGTGGGTCCCAGTGGGTTCATTGGCGTGGCAGAAGAAAGCGGGTTGATCATGCCGATTGGCAAATGGATTGCAGAAGAGGTCTGTCGCCAGAATATGGAATGGCTAAATCAGGGGCTTGCTTGTGTACCCATTGCCGTCAATCTTTCAGGTATTCAGTTTCGCGATAAATCACTGGCAGATACTATTAAAAAAATGCTGGAAAATTGCGGTTTGCCTTCCCACTTGTTTGCACTGGAACTGACTGAGAGCACCATTATGGAGGGTGCCGAAGAAGTGGTTGGCGTTCTAGGTAAACTTAAGGATCTGGGCATTAGTCTGTCTATCGATGATTTCGGTACCGGTTATTCCAGTCTCAGCTATTTAAAGCGTTTTCCCATCGATACTCTAAAAATAGATCAAGCTTTTGTGCGTGATCTTGGTAAAGATGAAGATGATGCCGCCATCACCAAAGCAATTATCGGTATGGGGCATAGTTTGCGTCTGGCGGTGATTGCGGAAGGAGTGGAAACCAGAGAGCAATTTGATTTCTTGAAAAGACATCACTGTGATGAGATTCAGGGAAATTTCTTTAGCCGACCACTACCTGCTTTTGAATTTGCGGGAATTATGAGAAATAAATTGATGCCTCTCTAGATTTTTGTAGCGATGCACAGCCAGCGACTCGATCCGATCACTCCGCGTCGGCTAAGTTGGCGCGTTAGCCCGCAAGCGTTCTACAACGAAATCCACAAAGCATCTCACGCGTCGCGCGGCTTTGCGGCCATCCCGATAGACCAGATGCAATGGCAGCCCTTGTGGCTCAAAGGCTTCGAGCACACCTATCAAGTCGCCACGCCGGCACGCCGACTCCGCCTGATAACGCATGCACCGCGCTATCCCCGCCCCCAGACAAGCCGCATGTAAGGCGGCCTGGTCAGTCGTCATGCAAAACCGCGGATGAAACCGAAAACGCAGCGGCTCTCCGTTGTCCTCAAACTGCCATTCGGGCAGACGCGCATCAGCAAGAGAATGCAACAAACGATGGTCACGCAATGCCTGCGGGTGATCTGGGCTGCCGAATTGCGACAGATACGCAGGGCTGGCCACGACGACCCGACGCAGGCTGCCTACCCTCAGTGCAACATGTGACGAATCCAGCAGCATGCCCATGAAAACACCCACATCGATGTCATCCTCATGCAGATGAGGTTCACGATCCATAAAGCAGGCCTCAATCTGCACCTCGGGATACATCGCCATAAAATCCAGCACAATCGGCATCATGACGTGTTGCCCGAATTGCGTGGGAGCAGCAATGCGCAAGCGCCCACGCGGCTGCACATGCGTGCCCGACGCCGACGTTTCGGCATCGCTGACGGCTGTCAACAAGCGCTGGCAGTCGAGCGCGAAACGTTCTCCCGCAGGGGTCAGCAAAATGCCACGGGTGCTGCGACGCAGCAAAGGGGTGGCGAGACGGGATTCCAGGGCCGTGATGGCGCGCGTTATGGTGGGGGTTGAGCTGGCCAGTTGACGCGCGGCGGCGGTCAGGCTGCGTGAGTTCGCGACCGCCAGAAAAATCGTCATTTCGTGAAAGCGATCCATGCGGTCATCACGCCATAACGGGTGAATTGAGGGACGTGTTCTGTTGCAGCGCGGCAACACAATAGTCGACAAAACTGCGTGTTTTCACCGGCATTTTGGGGCTCGACGCGTACACTACGTGAATGGGCAGCGGCGGTTGTTCAAACGCCGCCAATACGATTTGCAAACTGCCATCGGCGAGCTGGGGTGCAATCTGATAAGACAATACCCGTGTCAGCCCCCAACCGCGGCTGGCAGCAATAATCGCCGCCTGATTAGTAGAGACGGTGAGCTGCGTTGCAACGCGCATACTACGTGGCTCACCCTGTTCCATAAAACGCCACTCCGGGCCAGCACTGCTGCTATTGGAGACAACAAGACGATGCGCCGCCAACTGATCAGGGTGTTGAGGCTCACCCGCACGTGCCAGATAGGTGGGCGCGCCACACACCACCCGCCTCACACTGCCCACCCGCACGGCCTGCAACCCGGAATCGGGCAGCGCACCGATACGAATGGCCACATCAATGCCCTCTTCTACCATGTTGACCACCCGATCTAACAATAACGCGCGGATGCTAACGTCGGGATGGGCTTCCAGGTAACTCACCATGACCGGGGTAATAAACAACTCGCCAAACAATACCGGCGCGGTCAGCTGCAACAACCCACGCGGCGTGGCATGCCCACCTGCGACTGCGTCTTCCGCCTCTTCCAGTTCGTCGAGAATGCGTCGGCAATCGTCGACATAGCGCTGGCCCGCTTCGGTCAGTCGAACGCTCCTTGTGGTGCGGGCTAGCAGTTGAGCGCCGATGCGTTCTTCCAACGCCGCGACCGCACGGGTAACCGTCGGCGGCGACATGTTCAGGCGTCGCGCGGCGGCGGCAAAACCCTCCTCGTCTGCCACTGCGAGAAAGATGGCCATTTCCTGAAATCTATCCATGTGTCACCCGAAAGAGCTGAAGTCTGCGCCATCGCTGGCGTCGTGGTCTCGACCAATGTTTCATTTATTGTAATAGTGAATTCTGATTCATGGGGATTCTTTGCAAAACTGAATGCAACTAAAGTGACTTCACGTTGCACGCAACGAACAGCCATGGCCGGGACAGATAGCTTTCTAAAAGACAGGTAAGTTACAGATGTGTTTGTGACAGGCATGGCCTTGATTGAAGTCGTAAATTCCTTGGAGTATCACAGCAATGAAAGACGTCACCCTATATGGCACCGCGACCTGCCCCTACTGCGTTCAAGCCGAAGCCCTGCTACAGCGCAACAGCGTAAGCGCTCATAAGATCCGCATCGACCAGAGTGAAACCGAAACAGCCACCATGATTGCACGCAGTGGCCGCCGCACTGTTCCACAAATTTTTATTGGCGACAGGCATGTGGGCGGCTACACCGAACTCGCCGAACTGGAAAGAACCGGTGAATTGGCGCAGCTATTGGAAATTCATCAAGGGAGCTAATTCACAGCCTTGGCTTGATCAAGTTAAGCTTGCGTGTGTAAGGTCAATAATAAAAACAAAAAATGGGAACTCTCGATGGCCGCCGACACACCCAGCGCATCCACTACCGATGCCGCGCACCAAGCCAATTTGCTTAGGGCCGTTATCGCCAGCACGATTGGCACGACTATCGAGTGGTACGACTTCTTTCTCTACAGTCTCGCCAGCGGGCTGGTCTTCGCCAAACTGTATTTTCCTCAACATGACCCCCTCACGGGTACGCTCAATGCGTTTGCCATCTATGCGGTCGGTTTTCTTGCCAGACCGCTGGGTGCCGCCATTTTCGGACATTATGGGGATCGCATCGGTCGCAAGTCGACGCTGGTCATCACGCTGCTCCTCATGGGCATTGCCACTTTTCTGGTTGCGCTGGTGCCGACCTACGACGAGATTGGTATTTGGGGAGCCGTGATTCTCACCCTGTTGAGATTTGTGCAAGGCATTGGCGTTGGCGGCGAATGGGGTGGCTCGGTATTGATGTCGATGGAATGGGCCAAGACTAACCAGCATCGCGGTTTTCTGGCGTCGTGGCCGCAATTTGGCGTACCTGCGGGGTTGTTTCTGGCCAATTTGTCAGTGCTCGGTTTCAGCTACTTCTCTGGCGATGAATTTCTAGATTGGGGCTGGCGGTTACCGTTTGCCTTGAGCGCGCTATTGGTGGCGGTCGGCCTCTGGGTGCGATTGGCGGTGGTTGAAACACCTGTTTTTCAACGCTTGGTTACCGAAAATAGAATCGAGCGCACCCCGATGCTCGAAGTGATTCGCAGACAACCCAAAGAGATTCTGCTCTCTGCGTTGGCCAGAATGGGGGAGCAAACGCCCTTCTATATTTTCACGGCCTATATTTTTGCTTATGGCACTGGCGAATTGCAGATGTCGCGCGATTTGCTGCTAACGGCGGTACTGACTGCCGCGTGTGTGTCATTTGTTTCTGTGCCTTTGTTTGGGCATCTCTCGGATCGTATCGGTCGCCGCAAGACGTACGTGATCGGTTTGGTATTAACCGGCATATTTGGTTTTGTCTATTTCACATTACTCGACACCAGGATGCCGTCGTTGATATTTCTTGCGATTGTGCTGTCGCTGATTCCTCACGACATGTTGTATGGCCCACAGGCCGCTATGATTGCAGAGTCCTTCACCCCGCGTTTACGCTACAGTGGTGCTTCACTGGGGTATCAACTGGCCTCTATTATCGCGGGTGGACCAGCACCGTTGATTGCCACCTGGCTGTTTGGTGTGTTCAAATCGGGCTACGCTGTCGCTGGCTACATTCTGTTTTGTGTGGTGATCAGTCTTATTGCAACTTTGGCAATGAAGGACTACACCAATAAAGACATCGCGGACGAATATGACGCAACTTAATTATAGCGTTATGGCAAGCTCACCCACCCACGCCCATCGAGTGAACGATTTCACGAATAACCCCCATTAATGGGCTGGGATAGACCCCCAAAAATAAAATCAAACCACCCAACAAGGCAATCAAGCAGCGACTTCCTAGAGGCGAGACATCATTCTCTACACCTACTATGCTATTACCCACTACGCTATTACCCACTACGCTATTACCCCCTATATTGCTAGCACCTATATTGCTATCCCTTGGAGTGTTACCCACAGACTCCCCGTTACCCGATACAGCACCGTCAACCCCGTGGGAAACGGGCACGTGATCGGATTCACTTTTAAACATGACCAGGATCAGGCGCAAATAATAAAACAACCCGATACCGCTGCTCACAATGAGCACCAGCAATAGTGACCACAAGGCACCATTGACGCCCGCTGCAAATATATAAAATTTGCCAATAAAGCCAATCGTTAGCGGAATCCCGGCGGACGACAACAGCGCGAGGGTGAAAACACTGGCTACCACCGGGCGACGCCAAAATAAAGAGGTGTAATCTTCAAACCTATCGACATCACGTGTTTCACCTAAATGCTGGCTCGACGATGACAACACTGATACCACGCCAAACGCGGTTAGCGTCGTCAACACATAGGTTACGATATAATAAGTGACGGCTTCGAGCGCAATGGGGTCGACTTGCCCCGAGGTATGCATGGACACCGACATGGCAGCCAAAAAGGCCACGAGGATGTAACCCGAATGTGAAATCGATGAATAGGCAAGTAGGCGCTTGATATTGTTTTGCCTCAAGGCAAGCAAATTGCCTATCAACATGGAAGCAATCGCTAGCACGCTGACGCCCAACAAAATGGCTTCGTAACGATAACCATCCAGGGCGATAAAACCGCGTAAAATCAACGCCAACACCGCACTCTTGGAAACGGTCGATAGAAAGGCCGTTACCGGTGCAGGCGCACCTTGGTACACATCGGGTGTCCACATATGAAAAGGCACCAGCGACAACTTGAACCCTACCCCGGCAATCATCATTGCGATCCCGGCCACGGCATAAACACTGTAGTCAGCCTGGGCAAGCACTTTATCGATACCGCTAAAGTTCATTTCACCGGTAGCGGTGTACACGAAAGCCATACCCAGCGCCAGAATGGCAGAGGACATTCCAGACAGGATGAGATACTTGATACCGGCTTCCAGCGGGGTTGCCGACTCACTGCCGCTACGCGTCAACGTGGTGACGGGGTAGGCCACCATCGCAAATAACGAAACGCTGAGTATTTCCAACCCGAGAAAAAACGACGCGAAGTGTGCGCTTGATACCAACACCAACGCCCCCAGGGTGGCGGTCAACAACAGAATATAAAGCTCCTCTTGCAAGCCCTCACGCCCATTGAAATAGCTGTAGCAAAACACGGTAATCACCGCGGTCGCCCCCAATATCAACGCCATGAAAAACACAGAGAACCGATCGAACACCATCAAGGGTGTAACCTCATTCGGCGGAATATCGGCTTGATACTGCAAACAGGCCAATGACACCAACAGCCCCAACAACGTAAGTGTGGCAATCAATAAATGCCGACGATAGAAAGCCGCACACAGCATGACAATCACCGACGCAGCGGTAAGCGAAATCACCGGTAGCAAGGCCAGAAAATGTTGCACATCCAGGTTCATACGTTAATGTCCACGCTGAGAAATTTGTGCTTCTTTCATGGGATAAGTCGACTGAAACATTGGCAGATTTGTTGACTGTGATATTGACTGTGATGTTACCTGCAACGCTATCTGCGATGTCGACTGCAATGAAATCGCTTGCGGTTCAGTCTGCTGCAGCATCGCGGCAAGTGCAGGCTCCACCAGACGAATTATTGGCTGCGGTTGCACACCCAACCAGATGATTGCAATTACCATAAGGGTCATGGCGATCCCTTCCGGTCGGGAAAAGTCGGGAATCGCTTTGGCGTGTTTTAAACAGGCATCCCGCAAATATGCACTGGGTTCGCCGTGAAAAGCACTCTGAATGATCTTCAAGGCATACACCGGGGCTAGTATCAAACCAAGCGCAGCGATAATGGTCAGCGTTCGGTTGGCCTGAAAACTACCGAACAACACCAGTGTTTCACCGACAAAATTACCCAGACCTGGCATACCCAGTGCCGCGATGGCGAAGAACATGCCCAGGGCAGCAGTGCGCGGCACTATCTGGCTTAGCCCTCCCATATTACGAATATCGCGTGTATGCAAACGGTGCTGAAGACTTCCCGCAAGCGCAAACAACGCCGCAGAACTCACACCGTGTGCCAGCATTTGTAAAATCGCGCCCTGCAATGCCAGGACATTGGCAGAGAAAACGCCCAGCAAAATAAACCCCATGTGGCTGATGCTGGTATAGGCAATCAAGCGTTTTAAGTCGTGCTGGGCAAACGCCAATTTCGCCGCATAGAGAATACTGATAACCCCTAGGCTCATCGCAATCGGTGCAAAACTGGCCGCAGCATCGGGGAATAACGGCAAAATAAATCGTATCAATCCGTAGGCACCGGTCTTGAGCAGTAAACCTGCCAGAATAACGCTACCTGCGGTTGGCGCTTGTGTGTGCGCATCGGGCAACCAGGTATGAAACGGCACCGACGGTAACTTGACAGTGAAGGCGATAAAGAACCCCAGCATCACCCACACGCCAGCCCCAGACGGAAACTCGGTGTTGCGCAAGGCCAGCGAGTCAAAGGTGTAAACGCCCGTTTGCGCATGGTGAAAAAACACCAGCGCGACAATGGAAAGCAGCATCAACAATCCGCTGAGCTGGGTAAAAATGAAAAACTTTAACGCGGCATAGACGCGATTTTCATGTCCCCACAAGCTGATAATGAAATACATCGGAATCAGCATGACTTCCCAGAAAAAGAAAAACAGAAACAAATCCAGCGAAGAGAAAATGCCGATGACGCCTGCCAACGTCCACAATAGATTGAAATAGAAAAACCCGCATCGTTCCTTGATTTCACCCCAGGCGGACATCACCGCGATCAAACCGAGCGAAATGGTGAGTAGAATCAAGACCAGGCTCAGCCCATCTGCGGCAAATAGCAGCTGTATTCCAAACTGCGGAATCCATTCACTCACATATTTAAAAATCCAGACGTCTCCACTCGTAACGCTGGCCAGCCAATGACGAATAAAATACACCCCGCCGATTAACAAGGTGAGCAGCGCAATCCATCGGGGCAGTTGCGGATTAATGCGCCCGGCACACCATGCGACCAGCCCGCCAATAAACAATATTGAGATCAGTGTGGGTAGCATCATAAAAATACGACGGCCGAAATAATGAGGGTTAACCCAACCACCATGGCGCCGGCATACCAACGCACATTGCCGGTTTGGGTATGGCTGACCTGAAAATGTAGCCATTGCGCCAGCTGAGTAATGCCGTGATAGAGGGCGTCTATTATGTCCTTTTTATTGACCGTGGCTAACGCGACAAAAGGTTTTACCAACAGCCCGTTGTATAACTTGTCAAATGCCCAGCCTTGACGCCAAAAAGACACCAGCGGAGGTGCACCTTGGGTTTGGCCCCAGGCAGCGCTGCCCAAGCGTCCACGCTGATACAAAAACCAGGCCAGCGCCACCCCGATCAACGGCACCACGGCCAACAATATCGAGATCAGGGTATGGCCGTGCATTGCGGAGGCCTCATGCGACCCCACAGGCAGAACGTTATGCAAAGGCAGATGTATCGCGCCGCCTGCCACCGAGAGAATACCGAGCAACACCAACGGCACTTGCATGTTGCGACTCGGGGATTTATCAGGGCTTGTGTGCGGTGCTCCAAAAAACACGATAAACAATAAGCGAAAACTATAAACAGCGGTTATCAGCGCCCCCAATACGCCTCCCCAGAACGCCAGGGTCGCGCCACTGTTGTAAGCGCCCAATAAAATCTCGTCTTTGCTATAAAAGCCCGACGTTATATACGGCAATGAGGCCAGGCTACCGCAGCCAATGACAAAGCTGATAAACGTGAGTGGCATGCGTGTTCGTAGCCCACCCATGTCAAAAATATTCTGTTTATGATGCAGGCAGAAAATGACCGTACCTGCAGACAGAAATAGCAAGGCTTTGAAAAATGCGTGTGTCATTAAATGAAAAATAGATGCAGACCAGGCACCAACGCCCAGCCCCAAAAACATGTAGCCAATCTGGCTGATGGTGGAATACGCCAGAATGCGTTTGATATCGACCTGCACCAAAGCGCTGCATCCGGCCAGCAACAGTGTAAGCAATCCCACCCAGGTCACCACTTGCATTGCAAAAGGGGACTGCACAAATAGCGGATGCATGCGAGCAATTAGGTAGACTCCAGCGGTCACCATGGTAGCGGCATGTATCAAGGCGCTGACAGGGGTAGGGCCAGCCATGGCATCGGGCAACCAGGTTTGTAACGGCAACTGTGCGGACTTTCCTACCGCGCCACCGAGTAATAACAGTGCCATCAGCACATACATGCCCGCGTCAGCATAGTGCGGATCTTTCACGGTGGTGAGAATTGCCTGGATATTCACGGTAGCGAAATGCGCAAATATCAACAGAAAGCCGATGGTCATTGCCGTATCGCCGATGCGGGTGACGATAAACGCTTTGCGCGCTGCGGCACCATTTTCTGCGTCACGATACCAGAATCCAATCAACAGATAGCTGCACAAGCCCACCCCTTCCCACCCCAAAAAGAGCAGCAGTAAATTGTCGGCCAACACCAATACCGACATGGCCGCAATAAACAGATTCAAGTAAGCGAAATAGCGTGCGTAGCCGTCATCATCCACCATGTAGCCAGCAGAATAAACATGTATCAGAAACCCGACACCCGTGATGATACTGAGCATGATCAAGGTCAAGGCATCGACATACACCGAAAAAGCCGGCTGAAAATTTCCGATGCTCACCCATACTGCATACATTACCGAGACATGACCGTCTGGGGGCGGGTCTTGTAAAAAGGCCAGCGCCGCCAGGAACACCACGATCGCCGACACCCCAACCGAACCGCAGCCCACCCATGCCGCCATACGCGGCGAAAGCCGGGTAAACACCAGCACTAAAAATCCCAGCAGTGGAAATAAGGGTACCGACCCGATTGCGTGAAGCATCAGCCTTTCAGCTCCTTTAGCCGGTCCATGTCGAGAGTGCCGTGTTTGCGGTGAATCTGCAAAATCAATCCCAACCCCACCGAAACCTCCGATGCGGCCAAGGTCAGAATCAGCAGAAACATGATTTGCCCGTCGGCTTCGCCCCAATGGGCACCTGCCGCAACAAACGCCAGGCAGACAGCGTTCAGCACGATTTCCAGCGACATCAGAATATAAAGCACGTTACGGCGTGTCATGACGCCAACCAGTCCGATCACAAAAATCAGACAGGCCAGCAGCATGAGATGATCCAGCGGAATATTGGCGGCATTCATACAGCACACCTCTTTTTTTCAGGATGTTTAATTTTTTCAGGATGTTTACTTGTGGTTCTTTTTCGTTAAAGGACGCCCCAGATGATAGGCGCCGATCAGGCCGGCCATGAGCAGAATCGATGCCAGCTCCACCGCCAATAAATAAGGGCCAAACAAAGTAATCCCCACCTGCTTGGCATCCACTGCGACGGGGACAGAGTCAGCAGGATGGCGATATAAAATGAAGATCAATTCCAACAGCAGTAAAAAGGCCAGTATCGCCGGGCCACGCCAGATATGGGGGGTCATCAGCAAGCGTTCCTCTTCGACGGCGGCTTGCCCCAGATTGAGCATCATGACAACAAATACAAACAACACCATGATGGCGCCGGCATACACAATCACCTCAAGCGCAGCCGCAAACGGCGCCCCCATTTGAAAGAAAATAACCGCCATCGAAAGCGACGAAAGAATCAAATACAACAAGGAATGCACGGCATTAGCGCGTGTAACGACCATAATAATGGCCCACACGGTAATGCCCGAAGTCAGGTAGAACGTAAACATTTCCATCGCTATTATTCCTGCTCCACGAGATCGGTCTTGACTCTACATTTAAGGCAATGTTTCTAAGGCAAAGCTTTTAAGGCCATTTTTTAAGGTAATAGACTGGTGACATCGACAGGGACATCTTCATGGATGCCCTCGCCTTTTCCTTTACTTTTTATACTCTTTCCGGCGACGCGATAGAAATTGTATTCGTGGTATTTACCCGTGCCGTCGATCAACAAATCCTCCTTTTCGTACACCATGTTCTGGCGTACATACTCCCCCATTTCAAAATCTGGCGTGAGTTGTATTGCGTAAGTCGGGCAGGCTTCTTCACACATCCCGCACATGATGCAGCGAGAAAAATTAATGCGGAAAAACGCAGGATACCAACGACCATCATCGGCTTCGGCCTTTTGCAAAGAAATGCAAGCCGGCGGACACACGGCAGCACAGAGATTACAGGCGACGCAGCGTTCCTCACCATCGGGATCGCGCGATAGAATAATGCGTCCACGATAACGTGGTGCCAGATAAGGCCTTTCTTCCGGGTATTGAACGGTCGCCTTTTTGGTGAAGGTGTGCGAAAGCACAGTCCCCAGCGACACTAATTGGCTCTTGATTACGTCAAACATAATCACCCACTTGTCGGCACACGCGTTTTGGGTGGCCGTCGTTTATGAAGACTGTCGTTTATAAAGAATGTCGTTATTGGTGAATCGCTAAATAAACTCCGCCTGTCACTACCAGATTCAGCAACGATAGCGGTAGCATGACTTTCCAGCCAAAGGCCATGAGCTGATCATAACGTGGTCGTGGAATTGCCGCCCGCAATAAAATAAACAGCAGAATAAACGCCATTACCTTCAGAAAAAACCAGACAAACGGGGGCAGCACCGGCCCCATCCAGCCGCCAAAGAAGAGCGTTACGATCATGCTGCAAATCAGTATCATACCCGCATATTCGCCCACCATGAACATGCCGAATTTCATTCCTGAATATTCGGTATGAAAACCCGCCACCAATTCATGTTCTGCTTCCGGTAAATCGAACGGCAGGCGATGAGTCTCGGCAACCCCGGCGATCAAAAAAATCACAAACCCGAGAAATTGTGGAACCACAAACCACAGATTCTGCTGGGCTTCCACGATCTCCCCCAATTTAAAGGAACCCGCCAGCATCACCACACCCATGACGGATAATCCCATGAACACTTCATAGCTGACCATTTGCGCAGCAGAGCGCAAACCACCCAGTAAACTATATTTATTGTTGGACGCATACCCACCCAACATGATGCTGTAAACGCCAAGCGATGAAATGGCGAGAAAAAACAGCAATCCTATATTCAAATCGACAATACTCATGGAAGGCGCAACCGGCACCACCGCAAACCCCAACAAACTCACGATCAAAATAATGCAAGGTGCGAGAATAAAGGGCACGCGATCCGCAAACGGCGGCACCCAATCCTCTTTGATAAATAGTTTCACCACATCGACAAAGATTTGCCCCATGCCCAGCGGCCCAATACGATTGGGGCCATAGCGATCCTGCCAGATACCGAGCATGCGGCGTTCGGCCCATACCAACACTGCAGCAAAAGAAAATATGCCCAGCAAAACCGCGACAATGACCAGCAGGGTGAAAAGCGTTTCGTTCATGGGGCGCCCTTCTCCTGGCCTGCACGGGTAATTGCCGATTCGTGATCAGCGAGTCGGGTGATCACGACATCCTTTTGGAAAAAACCACTGTTCACCGGTGCCAAATCCGGGTGGCCAACCGGTACGCCCACGCTCCCTGGCGGCGACGACCGATCAACGCTCACACGCAAATCAAGTGCGATATCGCCACAGGTAATCCGCACGGCATCATTGTTTTGAATTTGCATACGCAAGGCATCTGCGGCATGCAGATGCAACACCGGCACGGGGGTTCTGGCGTTAATACCCACCGCATGATTGCTAAGTTCTTCCGAGCCAAAAATCAGGGGAATCGGATACGCTTGAAACACGCCCTCCTGCGGCTTCCACACCGCAGGAATAGCGTTATACCAGGCATCTGAGATGGGATGCTCCAGCGGCTCAAACAGGCGAACCCCAGGATCCCCTGCTTTAAGTTCGCCCGCCATTTCGTACTGAAATTTGTTGATCGATTCATTGGAGTTCCAGGCAGGCGCCCAATAGTCGGGGCGCAGTGATGACGGAATCCGGTCATGCAATCCCTCCATCGAATACGCGAGAGCAGATTCTGCGTCGGATTCCTGCTTTGCTTCACTCACGCGAATATGCGAGCGCAATGCAGTACGGCCGCTATAACGGTGCGATTGCCTGGCCACCTTTACCCCAGCGAAACGAAAGTCAGCCGGCGGTGCCGCCTCTACCATGGGCCCGAACTCCGGTATGGCATTGGCACAGGCAGTGATCAACTGATCGAAGTGTCTGTCACTATGTTTGCTGTCCAATTGCGTTATCCATTGCCAACTGGCCTGAATGGCACCTGCCGGTGGATAACAGGAAAAATATCGTTGCGCTCGCCCTTCACTGCTCACCAAAGTGCCATGCGTCTCGGCAAAGGTAGCGGCTGGCAATACGATATCAGCCTTGGCCGTCGTATCGTTGTGCAGGTGATCCATTGCTATCACCTGCCCTGCACGCGTTAAAAAGGCATCGATGATGGCGTGATCCATGCGACGATAGAGATCATTTTCTAGAATAACGACCGTCTTTTTAATGCTGGCATCCGCATTTAATACAGCATTGACCGCATCGTCCAGCGCTTGAGCAGAGAGCATCGCCAGCCCTAGGCTATTGCATTCCGGCACCACACAGGTAAATCGTGCTGTCAGATTATTCAGTCCGATCGCTTTGGCAATATTCGCGGCCGCTTGTATCAACGGCACGTAATAGGTTTGTGTACCTGTCACAATCAATGGGTGCTTGGCCTGCAACAGCACATTGGCAATTTCGTCAACCAAGCCGCTTTCGGATGGGCTTAAATCCATTACCGTGGGCGCCGCTGCATTAAGCTTATGGGCGATCGCGAAGCCTACGCGTGCCAGGTTTTGCGGTACATCGGTGTGAATTTTTTCCGCGAGATCATCGAGCCCGGTTGGGTGCGTAGTCAGAATATATAATGGCGAACGTGCATGGCGTGCGTGGTTCTGCACAGCGATGGCATCCCAGCTTCGAATATGCGCCGTCGCTGCCATCGCCTTTGCCTTGTTCTTGTTGGCTTGCCTGATCGCCAGCGCCAATCTTGGCGCGGTGTTAAGCACGTCCTCCCCTAATATCAATACGGCATCGGCCTGCTCAATATCCTTGAGCGTGGGAGTGGTGGCAGGATTACTGCGCAAAATGTCCAGCACACACTGCAAAGTTTGTAGCTCTTGTTTGCTGATACCCGCGTAAAAATTCTTTTTACCTACCCATTCCATCAAGGCAAAATTTGCTTCCACCGACGCACGCGGTGAGCCAATGCCAATCAAGGCCGTCTGTTGCAAATTGGTAGCAAGACGTGACGCAAAAGAAGGTTCGTCTTTTATTGCTACCACAGGCGCCTGCTCAAGCAAGGGCACGTTGATACGCTGAGCGCTATTGACAAATTCGTAACCGAAACGCCCTCGGTCACATAAAAAATAGCCGTTAACCGAGCCGTTATAGCGGTTGACGATACGCCTCAACATACCTCCACGCTCACCCGGGCTGATATTGCAACCATGGGCACAATGCACACAGATCGATGCTGAACTTTGCAGATCCCATTTGCGTGCAAAGTGCTTGCTGAAGGTTTTATCGGTAAAGACACCGGTAGGACACACTTCGACAAGATTACCGCTGAATACATTTTGTAACGTACCCGCTTCATGGCGACCAAAATAGACATGATTGCGCGATGCCAGCGCATGCAAATCCCGCCCACCCGCATAGTCACGATAGAAGCGCACACACCGGTAGCATGTGATGCAACGATTCATTTCATGGTTGATAAAGGGGCCCAGTTGCTGATTGCGAAAAGTGCGTTTTTTTCCACGATAGACACGCACCTGATGCTGGGAGAGATTAGTCATGTCCTGCAGGTGACACTCCCCTCCTTCTTCGCACACCGGGCAATCATGGGGGTGATTCGTCATCAAGGCTTCAATGCATTGGTCACGAAACGTTTGCGCTGCTGCGTCTTTAAGCGAGATACGCATGCCTTCACTGACCGGTGTCATACAGGCCATGACAATGCGTCCGCGCTGATCCTCTGCCGATTGAAATTGTTTGATCGCACATTGCCGGCAAGAACCTACCGATCCCATGGCAGGATGCCAACAGAAATACGGCAAGTCCAACCCCAGCTCCAATACGGCTTGGAGCAGATTTTTATCGCCCTCGACGACATATTTTTCATCGTCGATAAAAATGGTGGCCATGTGGAATCCCTTACCGCGGCAATTGAGATGCCCTGCGGATCAAGTCATTCAGTGACGATACGGACATTGCTTTTGTTGAATGTGCTGCTCGAAATCTTCCCGAAAATACTTCAATGCACTTTGTAACGGCTCTACTGCACCCGGCGCCAACGCGCAATAGCTGTTCCCTGGCGCCAGAAAATGGGTGAACGCTTCCAATTTTTTCAGATCTTCGGGTTTTCCCTGCCCGTGTTCCAACTGCAGTAATAACTGTTCGATCTGCGGTAACCCATCCCGACAGGGTGTGCACCAGCCACAGGATTCCTGCGCGAAAAAATGAATCAGGTTCAACACCATCGCCACCGGGCATGTCTTGTCATCCAGCACAATGAGTTGCCCGGTGCCCATGCGGCTACCGGCTTTTCCGATAACATCGTAATCCATGGGCAAATCCAGATGCTGCTCCACCAAAAAATCCGTCGAACCACCACCCGGTAGAAAACCTCTGAATTTATAACCGTCTTGCATTCCACCCGCGTATTTTTCGAGAATTTCACGCACCGGGGTGCCCATCGGTAATTCCCAGGCGCCCGGGCGCTTGACGCGACCACTGGCGCCAAAAATTTTGGTGCCAGCATCTTTTTCACGACCCAGGTCGATAAACCACTCGGCACCATTTTTGGCAATATGTGGCAAATTACACAGCGTTTCGACGTTATTGACGACCGTAGGCTTTCCCCACAGCCCTGATACTTGCGGAAACGGCGGTTTCGCGCGCGGCACCGCACGGCGTCCTTCCAGCGAATTGATCAATGCGGTTTCTTCACCGCAGATATAGCGTCCGGCGCTGGAATGCAAATGCAATGAAAAATGAAACTCGGTCCCCAGTATATTGTCCCCCAGCAATCGCGCCTGTAGGTTTTCTTCAATTGCAGCCTGCAAACGCTTGCAAGCAAGTGTGTACTCAGAGCGAATAAAGATAAACCCGACCGAAGCCTGTATTGCATATGCAGCAATCATCATGCCTTCAATAAATTGATGCGGGTCACCTTCCAATAACCAGCGGTCTTTAAAGGTGCCAGGCTCCATCTCATCGGCATTGGCGATAATATATTTTTGTTGCTGATCCTCATTGCCTGTGGGCACAAAACTCCATTTCATGCCCGTGGGAAACCCAGCTCCACCTCGACCACGCAAATTCGATGATTTGACCAGTTCCACCACGTCGGCAGGCTTCATCTGCAGGATTTTTTTGAATCCGTCATACCCGCCTGCACGCTGATATTCAGTCAAGCCTGGCGGCGTTTTGCCTGCTTCGATGTGTTGTGTCAGCGGTCTTTCCATCAGGGCACTCTTGTTGATCGTGGCACTTATTCTGAACGTTTTTTATTTATAACGTTGCTTATTCTCAAGGCTGCATATTCTGAAGACAGCCTATTCTGCAAGTAGCCTAGTTTGAAGACTGCTGATATCGTTCCAGCACAGAGCAAACAGATGCTGCCTCGACATCGAAATGGTAGTCATCGTCCACCATCAGTACCGGGGCACGATCGCACGCGCCCAGACAAGGCCCTGGCAACAGCGTAAATTGGTTATCTTGCGTGGTGCCGCCAAACTCGACATTCAGTGCTTGTTTCAACGCAGCGACCACACTGTCATAGCCGAGCATCCAACAACTCACACTGTCACATACACGTATTACATGCTTACCCACGCGCTGGCGATACACCAGATTATAAAAGGTTGCCACGCCCTCGACTTCGTCGGGTGACAACTTGAGATAAGCAGCAATCGCTTTCAAACTGTCATTCGAAACCCATCCTCGATGACGTTGTACAATTTTGAGCGCTTCAATAGACATGGCCTGATTATCGGGGTAATGCGACAAACCTTCACGAATCTCATCGATTTCTTCGCGGCTGAGGCCTTCGCCTGTACCCACATCCGGGTCTAGCATGATGGTTTTTATTCTTGTCTGCATTGCCATCTATCCGTCAGTGTCTATTTATACACGCTTATCGGTCTACATCCGCCATTACAAAATCAATACTGGCGATGATTGCGATTAGATCTGCAATCATTAACCCCCGGCTCATGGAGGGAATCATCTGCAAATGCGCAAATGACGGTGTGCGAATACGTGTGCGATACGACATCGTATTGCCATCGCTCACCAGATAATAACTATTGATACCCTTGGTCGCCTCGATCGGAATACACGCTTCACCAAAAGGTATCACCGGCCCCCAGCTCACCGTTGTAAAATGCTGAATGAGGGTTTCGATATCCTGCATCGTGCGCTCTTTGGGCGGTGGTGTAGTAAGCTTGTGATCCGCTTTGTAGGGGCCTTCCGGCATATTATTCAGGCATTGCTCGATAATACGCAGGCTCTGACGCATTTCTTCGATCCGCACGCGACAGCGATCATAGCAATCGCCATTCACACCCAGCGGCACGTCGAATTCAAAATGCTCATAACCCGAATACGGCTGCTGCTTGCGCACATCCCAGTTCAATCCGGTGGCGCGCAGCATCGGCCCGGTCGCCCCCCAATCCAGGGCCTCTTGTGTGGTCAGTGAACCAATGCCCCGCGAACGCTGTTTGATAATGCTGTTTTGCATCACCATCTTGTCGTAGTGCTGCAGGCGCGCCGGCATATAAGCCAGAAATTCGCGCACCATTCTATCCCAGCCTTTTGGCAGATCATTAGTAACGCCGCCAATGCGGAACCAACTGGGGTGCATACGCCCACCACAGATGGCCTCGATGATATGAAAAATCTTTTCACGATCGACGAACATATAAAATACCGGCGACATCTGGCCGATATCCTGCGCAAACGTACCGTAAAATACCAAATGACTGGCAATGCGAAAGAATTCCGCCATCATCACACGAATTACATCGACCCGATCGGGCACCTTGATGCCGGCCAAGCGCTCGACCGTGAGCACATAAGGCAGGTTGTTCATCACGCCGCCCAGGTAATCGACGCGATCGGTATAGGGAATATAACTATGCCACGATTGGCGTTCCCCCATTTTTTCAGCACCGCGATGGTGGTAGCCGATATCAGGCACGGCATCGACAATTTCTTCACCATCCAATTGCAGTACAATGCGAAACACACCATGCACGCTGGGGTGATTTGGCCCCAGATTCAAAAACATGAAATCAGTATCGTCATGCGCGCGCTGCATGCACCAATCATCCGGATTAAAGCGTAGCGCTTCTTGCTCGGCATCCTGACGTTCGGCCGACAAACTGAAGGGTTCCATTTCGGTGGCGCGGGCGGGGTGGTCTTTTCTTAATGCATGACCCTGCCATGTGGGCGGCAGTAAAATACGTCGTAAATTAGGGTGGCCTTCAAAGCGGACGCCAAACATATCCCAGGCTTCCCGCTCATACCAATTGGCATTCATCCATATGCTTGCCACTGATGGCACCGACAAGCTCGGCTCCTGCAAGGCGATTTTTATGCGCAAAAAGGCATTTCGCTCGATGGACAACAAATGATAGACCACCGTGAAATCACTGGCAGGTTGCCCCTCCCGATGATTGCGCAGACGCTCATCGATCACCGTTAAATCATAAAGCATACTGTACGGCGCATGCAGTCCATGCCGTACATACGAAAACAGGGCGATGGCCTGGGTAACGGGCACCCAAAGGGTCGGAATATCGTCAACCGTAAGCTGCGCCGAAAACGCCTTTTCGCCAAAATGCTGCAGCAATTCTGCAATGATCGGCTGGCTTGACCACTTATTCAAGTCGATCTTATACGGTGCTTCGCCGTGCCGATGGTGGGTTGTCGAATTGGCGAGGTGCGACGTTTCTGCAGCCATGGTGCTTCATACCTCATCCGGCGAGCGAAGTTCGCGTATGTGAATACGCTCTTCTCGCCGGGCTTCGCGCTGACTGGGGCGATCGATGGTATGAACGGCACCCTCCTGACTGATCACCCAACTGATGGCGCGACGCTGCGATTTAATCACGTTTTGCAGCAGCATCAGCCCTTCGAGCAAAGAATCCGGCCGCGGCGGGCACCCTTGCACATAGACGTCGACCGGCAGAAATTTATCGACACCTTGCACCACACTATAGATGTCATACATACCGCCAGAATTCGCACACGAGCCCATGCTGATCACCCAGCGCGGCTCAATTAGCTGTTCATATAGCCGTTCCAGCACCGGTGCCATTTTTCGAAATACAGTGCCGGAAATAACAATGAGGTCAGCTTGCCGTGGCGATCCGCGAATGACTTCGGCGCCAAAGCGTGCAATATCGAATTGACTGGTAAAGGTGGTGGCCATTTCCACATAACAACAGGAAAGACCGAAATTGAAGGGCCACAGAGAATTGGCCTGGCTCCAGGATACCATTTCTTCCAGCTTGCCCATGACGACATTCTGGCGAAGCGACTCCCAAAACTCATTGCTGCGTGACGGCTCATCAACGGCCCCCATCGCAGTGGATTGCGAAGGCCTGGTAACGCTCCAACTCATACCCATCTACCCCGATTAATGACAACAATTACGCCATCTGCTGCTGGTGGCACACAAGATAGCGCCAATCATTCCAATGAAATGCAAATCAATTGAA
This sequence comes from uncultured Moraxellaceae bacterium, assembly GCA_964473645.1. Taxonomy (GTDB): domain Bacteria; phylum Pseudomonadota; class Gammaproteobacteria; order Pseudomonadales; family Ketobacteraceae; genus HdN1. The sequence continues at coordinate 51,081 of CAYYPW010000009.1, read as the reverse complement.
ATGCAAGCCATTCAGTTGAAATGTAAGTCATTCAATTGAAGTGCAAGCGATATAATGGAAAACCGTCCAAAGGAATGCTGTATAAAATTGCGTTAGTGCTTGTGCCAACGCTTATCTCTTATAGTTGCTTTGTTGCTCTTTTTGTCGCGCCGTTCTCCAATCCAGTGCGCCCAGTTTCCACAGGTACGCTAACGTCGCGCCTAATATGCCAATGAATATCATCGCCTCGATATAGCCAGGCCACCCCGCCTCGCGGAAAGCAATGGCCCAGGCAAACAGGAATACGGCTTCCAGATCAAAAATGACAAAGAAGATCGCCAACAAGTAAAAGGGAATGGGAACGCGATAACGGGCTGTACCGACGGACACGATACCGGATTCAAAAGGTTCGACTGTGGCAGGGTTCCGGCGTTTTTGCCCCAGAAAATGCGACAACGCCAGAATGACGCAAACAATGAGCAGCGTGGAGGCAAAATAAACCGCGAGCGGCCAAATGGGAGAGGTTGATACGACAGATTTTGCTGCGACAGTGGTTGCTATGACAGGTTCCATGGCATCCCATAATCCTCAATTTACGATACGGTGGGGTCGTAAAAATCTACTTCTTACAAATCATTTAATTTGTACATCGTTAGATGAGGATGGATACAGATGATTCCACTTCAGCTATTGCAAAGCATTTCCTCATTATGACTTTAACGGGAATCTGGTCAACTATTTTTTACAGAGCATTTTCCACTGCTTTTCCATTGGGAACAATCGCATCCAGAAAACCTGATAGAAGCAAAAGTCCAACCAACTTTCTGGTTATTTAGTCAATAGCAAAACGTTATAAGCGTGGGTGTTATAAAACTGACATCTAACGTTATAAGATCCCTGCGCTCGACAATTGCTTTATCTATTCACCACATGCGTTCGCTGCCGTGTGTCGAATTCACAAGCAGACGCCCTTTCACACGAACACACAAAACCATCAGGCATTTGAATAGACCTTTGTTGAGCCAATGCGAGATTTGTCAACCCCACTACACAAGCGTAGGCTTAAGGCTATAAGCCGCGCATCAATCCGATTGAGGATGGCCACATGAAACACGTCCGGGAAATATTGAAATCCAAAGCCATCAAACAAACATATACCGTGCAACCCACTACCATGGTGCTGGATGCGTTGAAGCTGATGTCAGAAAAGGAAGTGGGTGCGTTATTGGTGTTGGATAGCAAACGCCTGGTCGGAATCGTCACCGAACGCGATTACGCCCGCAAGGTCGTATTAATGGCGCGTTCCTCCCATACCGCTACCGTCAGCGAGATCATGTCCACCGATATCTTGACGGTTAACCCCGATCAAACCATTGATGAATGCATGGAACTGCTGACAGAGAAAAGGGTGCGCCACCTGCCAGTAATGGATGAAGGCCGCCTGATCGGTTTGATCTCCATCGGTGATGTGGTCAAAAACATCATGTCGGAACAGGAAGATACCATTCAACATCTAGAACAGTATATTCGCGGCGAAACCGTATAAAACGACCTATTGAACGTTGCTCTCGCTGCCGCCCTATTCTGACGCTGGGGGGCGCTCAACCAACCCCAGCACCCGAAACACCTCCGCCGACGGGTAACCGTCGGCAATCATTCCCTTGCTCACCTGCCATGCGCGCAATGCCTTGCGTGTCCCCGATCCCAATACGCCATCAGCGACACCTGCTTCAAATCCGGTCGTGTTCAAGGCCGTTTGCAATGCTTTGATTTGCTCCACGTGCAAACGTGGCAAATGGGGAGGCATGCGATGCAACTCGCCTTCACCCTTGATGCGATCAGCAAGATGCCCTACGGCGATCGCATAAAATTCCGAGCGATTCCATTTCAGGATGACATCAAAATTGTCATACACGAGAAACGCCGGACCTGTATGGCCACTCGGCACCAGAATCGCAGCCGACATATCCAATGGTGGCAACCTGTCTCCATTGGGTAGCGTTACGTTCAGTGCAGCCCAATCACGCAATGTTTTACGCTGCTGCAAACTCGCCTGCGCATAATCGAATTGGGCAGGTAGCTTCACCTCTCGCCCCCAACGCTCATGGGTGTGCCAGCCGATCTGTCGCAGATAATTGGCGGCCGACGTTAACGCATCCGGTAGGCTGCGCCACAGGTCGGGCTTACCGCTACCATCGGCATCCATCGCATAGCGCCGGTAGGTGCTTGGCATAAACTGCATATTCCCCACTGCACCGGCCCATGAACCCACAAAAGCTTTGGGAGCAACAATATTGTCATCAACCAACCGCAGGGCATCCATTAACTCGGCCGTGAAAAATTCGCTCCGCCGTTGATCACACGCCAAGGTCGCCAGCGAATCCAGCACAGGCATCGTGCCCATATAGGTGCCGAAATTGCTTTCCAGCCCCCAAAAGGCCAGCAAATACTGTGCAGGCACGCCCTGCTCCCGCTCTATCTTCTTGAACAACGCACTGTGTTTCGCCAGCAATTTTCGCCCCTGCTCAATTCGCTGACGAGTAACGCGCTGCTTCAGGTAATGGTGAAAAGTTTCGCTGAATTCTGGCTGTTTGCGATCCAGATCAATTGCCCGAGACACATAGGTCACCGCCCCCAACACGTTGTCGACAGTTGCAATTGAAATGCCATGGGTCAGTGCCTTTTCCTGTAGTTGCGGCAGACAGGTGGTGAAATCGGGGGCAGGCGCCACTGTCGCCATCGGTGTGAGTGTCGGCGCTGGCGCTTCAGCTGCCACCGGTTTCGCAGGTTCGGCAGGGGGCGGAACAGCAGGCGATTCCTGAGTTGAGCAGGAAACGAGGCCACTCAGTAACAACGTGAGCGAGATATTTCTCGTGAAAGCACGAGCACTGAGCTGGGTGGGACTTGTCAGGTAAGGGCTTTGATTGCCCAGCAGGAAACGACCAGTACGCAAAAAGATTATCCTTCTATTAATAAGAGCCAGCACAGACTTGTGATACGCCTAGATACTATTCACGCCGACAACCGCAAGCAAAACCTCTTGGGATCGCACCAACAGAATAGCCGCTTTTAAGTTTGCATGGCGTAACTGACAAACGTTACGCCCTTTCTGCGCCTGTTCACTATAGCACTCCACATGCCACCCGCCGCTTTGCACCCCTTTCCCGCCCGCACCAGCCTGTTTAATATGCTGGCAACCGCTGCCCCGCACTCAAGGACACCCCATGCCCCGTCTGCCCTTCCAGCCTCTCATTGCCGATGCGGCCTATACAAGCATGCTGGTGCAGCGAAAATTTTATGCGGCTTTCCATCTGCCAGTGATCAGCACCGCTCGCCCTTTTTCATTTTACCGACGGGTGTTCTTCGATAACGCCCACCCTGAGTTTTTACACGTTCAATTGCAGGACAAAACCATCGCCGATATCGGCTGTGGCCTGACACCTTTTATTGCCGATTCCATGTTTCAATGGTGTCAACGCCGCGGTATCGACTTTTACGGCATAGACCCCAAAATCGGCACCGATTTTCGCTTCAACACCTTCGATCGGGTAAAAACCTGGGCCTCGGGCAGTCGTGCACCGCTTGATCGCAACGCACCGGGTATGGATAAAGCCCTCAGCGCCTACGCCAACGCGCTGCCTTTTAATGACCACCAATTAGACCTGATTTTATCAAGCTGGTTGTTGTTCGCCTGGATCGATGACCCAGCCATGCTGGCCGACATCTTCAATGAATTTCACCGTGTATTACGCCCAGGGGGCAGTGTAAAACTCTACCCCTTGCGCAACTGGCAACGGCATCAGACATCGCACGCAGGCTTTCAGCAAGCGCTTGAACGATTCGATGTCGATCAACAGTTTCTCGGCGATCTGTGGGGCTGGGCCAGTATGCCCGCCTACGTCACCACCTTTACCAAGCGCCCGGACTGACGCCGCGCCGTCATTTATGCATTTATTTTGCAAATATATGGCGTAATGGTAGACTGGCTTGGCTTCTTGTCCGACAGCGAGCTGCCATGCGCCCCTGTCGGCCCGGTGGACGCCAGGAAAATCTTCAATGAAATCATCCCCCTGGCAACCTGCTATTTCTGGATCAGTCTCAGGAGCCCATGTGAACACAACCGTCGCCACTCAATTGAATGAACTGCCCGGCACCGACGTCGAAGCGACTCAGGTAGTCAATCCCAGCACGGTCGAATGGACAGACAGCTTCGATGTCATCGTCGTCGGCCTGGGTGCTGCTGGAGTCTCAGCCGCCATTGAAGCCGCTGATCAGGGTTGCCGGGTGGCCTTTATCGATCGCTTCACCGGCGGCGGCACCACGGCACGCAGTGGCAGCGTTATGTATGCGGGTGGCGGCACGGCCCTGCAGAAAAAACTGGGCGTTGATGACGACCCCGAGCAAATGTTTCATTATTTGAAACATGAAGTAAAAGACGCTGTCACCCCACAAACCCTGCGCAAATTCTGCGAAGACAGCCCGGCCAATTACAATTGGGCATTGGGCAATGGCGTACGCTACAGTGGCAACCTGTTCGCGAAAAAGACCAGCTACCCCACGCCTGGCTACAGCCTGTATTATTCCGGTAACGAATTGGCGTTTGCGAGCAGCGCCAAACCCGCACCACGCGGCCACTTGGCTGACGGTATCAAACGCTTTACTGCCTTTGGCCCCGCTTTTGTCGGCCCGCTAATCAAAAGCGCCTATAAAAAAGGCGTTATTCCCTTGACGCAAACCCGTGTGACTCGTCTGTTCAAAGATGCACAAGGGGACGTCATTGGTGTTGAGGCCCAACAAATCGCTGGTAATTCTATCGCCGGTTGGCAGCACCGTTATTGGTCGACGCTGGCGTCGTATGCGCAAATTTACTATGCCCCAGCCGCCAAATATTTTCGCGCCAAACTCATGGCGATCGAACGCCGCCATGCCACAACCGTGCGCTACCGCGCCCGCAATGGCGTCGTACTGGCCACGGGCGGATTCATTCTGAACAAAGACATGACAGAAAAATACCTGCCCAAGTACCGTCGCGCCATGCGTTTGGGTACTGCGGGTGATAGTGGCTCTGGCATGGCGCTGGGGGTAAGTGCAGGTGGCAGCGCCGAACGCCTGGGAACAGCGACGGCCTGGCGTTTCATCAATCCCCCAGTTGATTGGCCCAAGGGCGCCCTGGTCAACCTGCAGGGCAAGCGTTATGTCAACGAAGCCTTGTATGGCGCCACCATCGGCACCATCATGATGGAAGAAAACAACGGCGAAGCGATTCTGATTCTGGACAAAAAACTCTACGATGCCAGTGTCGCCAACCTGACGCTCAAAAACGCGCGTCTTGTTACCTTGCTGCAAGCCAAAACCGCCGTGCGTATCGCCAAATCGGCTGACACGCTGGAAGCGCTGGCACAAAAATGCAAAATCGACCAGGTACAACTGCAGCAAACCGTTGCCCAGTATAACGCCGCCGCCAGGGGTGAGAGCGTCGACCCACTGGGCAAATCGCGCGACGATATGCAACCTCTGGAACAAGGCCCGTTCTATGCCATCAATATGTCGGTCGGCAAAGGCGACATTACCTCGGTAATCACCCTGGGTGGGCTAAAAGTCTGCGAAGGCACCGGAGCCGTGCTGAAAGCGGATGGCAGTGGGCCAATCCCAGGTTTGTATGCCGCCGGGCGTACGGCGATCGGGGTCGCCTCTAACGCCTATATCAGCGGCTTGTCGATTGCCGATGGGGTTTTCTCTGGGCGACGCGCCGGCAAGTTTGCCGCTAACCGTCACCACCATGCGGCAATGAACAGCACCGGCGAAAGCAGCACACAGGCGGCCTGCCCTGCCGGTGCCGAAGCACCTGCCGCAGCGAAATGCCCCTTCGCGCACTCCTGAGCGAGCGCCACCCATGAGCACACGCATGAAATCAGCTTTTATCACCGGTGCCGCCACCGGCATCGGCGAAGGTCTGGTCAACAAACTGCAAGCAGAAGGCTGGCAAGTATTTGCCGGCTATCGCAGCGCAGCGCCAGAAAAAGCCAGCTGGTTCGGCAAAGCCAATGTGGTGCCCCTGCCTTGCGACGTTACCCGGCCGGAGCAGATCGATGCGGCCATTGCCGCCATTGTGCAACACACAGGCGGCACGCTGGATCTACTGGTGAATAACGCGGGTTATGCAGGTAATTCCGGCGTTATTGAGGCGGCGCACATGGCTGACTACCGCAAAACCTTTGAAGTGAATTTCTGGGGGCCGTTACACGTCGCGCAAGCCTGTATGCCACTTTTGCGCAAAGCCCGTGGCCGCATCATCAACACGACATCCGCGTCTGTGTATCTGACCATTCCGATGGGCTCTTCTTACCCGGTCGCCAAAGCCGCCCTCAAATCGCTCAGCAATCATATGCGCATGGAAATGGCGCCCTTTGGTGTCGACGTTACATCGCTGGAACCCGGCGGCGTTGAAACGCCAATGACCGCCCTCGGCAGTGAGGTGGGTGAAGCACAGTGGGCATGCATCCCTGAACCGTTGCGAAGCCAGTATCGCCAACACTTCATTGACGGTGCGACCGCCGTCGGACAAAACTTCAAGCTGTACGCCCCCGCCATCTTCGCTGATCGCGTCTACCAACAAATCATCAGCGTCAAAAAAACCAAACCCAGCTATTTGATTGGCCCCGGCGTTACACCTTTACCCTGGCTACATCGGTTACTGCCCACCCAGGTGGTGCAAAATATCTGGGCACGCATGTTTGGCGTTAAAGCCTGAAGAATCAAGCAGCATCCGTACAGCGAATGCAGTTACGACCCGCAATTTTGGCCCGATAAAGTTGTTGGTCTGCCAATTCCAGCAGAGTTTCGGCCTCGACGGTTTCGGTCGGCATAATTTCGGCAACGCCCAGGCTCGCGGTGACATGTTCACTGCACAGTGATCCCGCATGGGGTAGTTGCAAAACCGAAATGCGTTGCAGGATTCTTTCTGCCAGCACCAAGGCCGCCGCGAGATCGGTTTCTGGCAAAAAGCAGCAAAATTCCTCGCCCCCAAACCTGACCACCAGATCATGAGGGCGGCGGCAAACCGCACGAATCGTTTGGGCAATCTTGCGCAAACAGTCATCCCCGGCAATATGGCCGTAATAATCGTTATAGCGCTTGAAAAAGTCTATATCGATCATGATCACCGACAATTTCTGCGAGTTGCGCCGACTGCGCCGCCATTCCAGCGGTAACTTTTCTTCCAGCATCAAACGATTGTAAACGCCGGTCAGGGCATCGATATATACCAGCTGGCGCAAATGGTCTGTCTGAAATTTGAGAGTGAGCTGAGCGCGAATGCGATGCCCAAGCGTGACGGGGTTGATCGGCCAATTCACAAAATCATTGCCGCCAGCATCCCAACAGGCGACTTCCTCCATTGGCTCACGGCTGCTGGTAATGAAAATCACCGGAATCTGCGCTGTCGAGGGAGAGGCTTTCAGCTTTTTGCAGACCGCGACGCCATCCATTTCTGGCATCAACAGATCCAGCAACACCAGATCGGGGGGCGTTGCCTCGCAGAACGGAATCGCCTGAGTGCCGCTGGTTGCCATGAAAACTTCGTAATCCATGTACAGAATCTGCTGTAACACACGAAGATTCAACGGTTCATCGTCTACCAATAGAATTCGCGGCCGAAACAACGGCTTCTCGAAAGGCGCATTGAAAATCATAGGCAGTTCGCTCATTCGATGCGAATCCTCAATCGATCACACTTTTGAACGATGACGTAGACCAGCGACTGCCAATGCGTAATGCAGTTCGTTCAGTATAGTACGCCACCCCGTCTGGCGCCTGGCAAAACGATTACCGAGGCATGCCACGCTATTCCTCTGGCACTGCAATGTCAGGGAACAATACGTCGGTAAAGCCGAATTGGGTCATATCCTTGATGCGCATAGGATAGAGAATCCCGTCAAGATGATCGCATTCATGCTGCACCACCCGCGCATGAAAGCCCTCCGCGATGCGCTCGATCAGCTTTCCGCCAGCATCGTACCCACGATACTGCAAACGCGTGAATCGCGGCACAAAACCGCGTAACCCAGGCACCGACAAGCAGCCTTCCCAGCCCTCTTCAACGTCGTTACTCAGTGGCGTCAATACCGGGTTGATCAATACCGTCTGCGGCACGGGCTCGGCATTGGGATAACGCGGGCTAGAGTCAAACCCAAAAATCACCACCCGCCAATCCACGCCAATCTGTGGTGCGGCCAACCCCACACCGTTGGTCGCACGCATGGTATCGAACATGTCCTCAATCAGTGCATGCAAGCTGGACGTATCAAAGTGTTCAACCTCACGCGCGCGGCGTAACAACAAGGGGTCACCCATACGAAGTAGCGGGCGCTGCATGTCGGCGGTCTCCTGATCTTGAGAATCTGCGCAATGTAGGCCATTGGTGGCGAGCTGTCACTGTGCGGCCCATATATGCAATGCTATTGCATATATATTGCAAAATAGCTTACACTGACTTCAAGCCAATGTGGGTTATGCCCGCCATAACCTGCGTATCCCCCTATTTTCAAAGCGAAAGGCAGCACGATGGATACCCGATACAGCCCCGAGCAGACCGCCCTGCGCAAGCAGCTGCGCGACTATTTCAGCGGCATCATGACCCCCGAACGCGTGGCTGCCTGCATGGGCAAAGAAGGCGGGCCCATCTTTCGCAGCATCGTCGAAAAACTCGGGGCCGATGGCATGCTGACCCTGGGCTGGCCCAAGGCCTACGGCGGCAAGGATTACACCGCCGTTGAACAACTGATTCTGTTTGAAGAAGCCTGGAAGACGCACACCCCCTTCCCGCTCATCACGCTCAACTCGGTCGCGCCTTCGATCATGGCGTTTGGCACCGATGCGCAGAAACAAGAATTTTTGCCGCAGATTGCTGCCGGGAAAGCGATATTCGCGATTGGTTATTCCGAACCGGGCTCAGGGACTGATCTTGCCTCGCTCAAAACCAAGGCGGAATTTGATGGTACGCATTGGGTAATCAATGGCACCAAGGTCTGGACCAGCGCGGGCCATGATTGTGATTACATCTGGCTTGCCGCACGCACCAGTAACGAAGGCAAACGTCCTTCTGACGGTATAACGCTGTTCATTGTGGACGCAAAAGATCCCGGCTATACGCATGCCCCGATTCATACCGTGGCTGGCGTAGACACCAACATGACCTATTACGATAACGTCAAGGTTACGCCGGATCGTGTGGTTGGCAAAGTCAACGGTGGCTGGAAGGTGATTACCTCGCAGCTTAATCACGAACGTATCGTGCTTGCCGCAATGACCGTCATCGCACGCAAACAATTCGGTTACATCCTTAATTTGCTCGCCAAAACCGATACCCAGGGCCAACGCCGATTAGACGATCCGCTGGTTTCCAGCAAGATTGGCGAAATTTACGCACGCCTCGAATCGATGGAAGTGCTCAACCTGCGCAACGCGACTCTGCTTGATGAGCACAAAGTCGATGTTGCACTCGCATCGGGCGGTAAAGTGCTCAACACACTCGAACAAATCCGCGTGCTGCGCGCCCTTATGGAATTGGTCGGCGAAGATGCGGCCGTACAACATGAAAGCGACGACGCGATTTTCGGTGGCCACCTTGAATACGACTATCGCTCTGCGCAAATCATGACGGTGGGAGGTGGCGTTCTCGAAGTGATGCGTTCGATGACGGCCAGTTTTGGCTTGGGCATGCCCAGTACGATTGTTTAACGAGCACCGAATTTAGCAGGACTGCACCATGAATTTTAATTACTCCGAAGATCAATTGGCTATTAAAGACGTTGCGGAACGCATGTTTCGGGATTTGTGCAGCGATGAACAGATAAAACTGTGCTTCAAGCAAGCGCAACCGTTTCACAAAGAACTGTGGCAACAATTAGCGACAGCCGGGCTCCTGGCGACGCCGTTACCGGCTGAATTTGGCGGCTCTGAAATGGGCATGACCGAATTAAGCATGATCATTGAAGCCCAAGGGAAAAGCGTAGCGCCTATCCCCTTGGTAGAAACGATTGTCGAATGTGCCATGCCTTTGGCACAATTTGCCTCTGAAACATTGAAAAAGCGTATTTTACCCGGCGTGGCCAGCGGTGAATTGATACTGAGCGCCGTGCGTCCTTACAGTGGTCTGCGCCGCAAAACACCGCTCAGCGCACATGCATCGGGAGATCACTGGGTGTTGAATGGCGACAGTGCCCTCGTTGCCTATGCGCCTATCGCCAATGGGTTTCTGGTAACGGCGTCGCTGGAAGGCGGCGGCCACTGGGTCGGCTACTGCGACGCCCAGGTTGAAGGGCTGAACCTGGTAGCACAACGCTCTACCAGCGCGGAACTTGCCGGCCATTTGCACTTCAACAACGTATTGATCAGCGCCGAGAACACCTTGGCCATCAACGATAAAGCCGCCGACCTGTTGGAATGGCAGGCGCAACGCACATACACTGCCATGGCGGCACAACAGGTGGGCATATTGCGTGAGGGTTTGAAACGGGCCGCCGAATACACCAATGAACGCAAACAGTTTGGCCGCTCACTGTCGTCGTTCCAATCGGTGTCACAACAGGCCGCCGATGGTTATATGGCTATTGAAGCTCTGCGTGGTGTTTACTGGCGTGCACTGGATGATCTTGAAAATACCGGCAGTGCCGAGTTATCGGCGCGCGTCGCCAAATTCTGGATCGCAGAAGCCGGTCATGTCGCAGCGCACATCTTTTTACACTTGCATGGCGGCATCGGTCAGGATCTCGATTACCCCTTGCATCGCTTTTTTATCTGGGCGAAAAAGAATGAATTGTACTTGGGTGCCGCCAATCAGCATGCCAATGCTTTGGGCGACTTGATCAAGGTGAACCCTGAGCGGGTAGCGGTTTAAAAGCTTATTGCAAACGCTAACGAGAGACCTGGGAAGGCGCCTGTGTCACAAACGCAATTCGCGTAATACCCTGCGCCTGCGCTATCGCCATCACTTCGGTCACGCGCTCATAACGCGTCCCCTTGTCGGCATGTAAATGCAACTCCAAGGCATGTTGCTGCTCAGGGCTCAAAGGGCGGCGTTTGTCTGCCAACAAGCCTGCGAGCTGTGTCATTTCAATGGCCTGCTCTCCCCAAAAAACCTCACCGGTTTCCTTGAGGGATACCACCACTGCATCGACTGGATTCTCGATGGCCTTGCTGTCAGTGGCAGGCAAATCGACAGGTACGGCGCGCAATTGCAACAAGGGGGCCGTAATAATAAAAATAACCAGCAATACCAGCATCACGTCCACCAAGGGGGTGGTATTGATTTCTGCCATCGGCTGCGTAAACGTTGGCTTGGAGGAATTAAAACTCATCACACGCCTCCTGGGTGGGGTTTTACACCTGATGGCTTCACACCTGAGAGTAAAAACGTATGCAGGCGATGCGCAAAGCAATCGATCTGCGTTAGCAATAACCGGTTTACACGAGTAAAGGCGTTATACGCCAACACCGCAGGGATCGCCACAAACAACCCAGCCGCTGTCATGATCAAGGCTTCACCCACGGGGCCTGCCACTTTGTCGAGCACCACCTGGGTTGCCCCCGTCAACCCAATCAATGCATGGTAAATGCCCCAAACCGTACCGAACAACCCAACAAACGGGGCGGTTGACCCCACCGACGCCAACAGCGTCAGACCGCTTTCCACCCGCGCCTGGGCCTGCAACGTCGCCAACTGCAAACTGCGCAAAACGAATTCATCTGCACTCACACCCGCCCCGATCCCCGAAGCAGATCGATTGGCATGCGCTTGCGCTGCGGTAACCCCTTCGCTGGCTATCGCCGCCACCAGCCCACTTTTATCCTGCTGCTGTAACGCCTGTAGTGCAGCATCCAGCGTGGGAGCCTGCCAGAAACCATTCAGCGCCGCCTTGAGCGCTTTACGCAGCCTCAGTGTGGCCACTATTTTTGCGATCACCCACGTCCAGCTCAGCAGCGACATCAAGAGCAAGGCAAACGCCACGCCATGGATAACGCCATCACTCTGCTGCCAGAAATGCCCAATACCCGCCACTTACCACCTCCGCTACAAAAAACCGATTGAACACACTCTGGAGAATCAATTCAAAGCAAACACAATTGGTACCATCACCGACGAGGCTATCGGCACCTCGCCCCGGCGTGCCGGTATGAAACGCCACTGCTTTACCGTCGCGAGAGCAGCAGCGTCAAGCCGCTCAAAACCACTCGACTTCGCCACCTCTACCTTTTCTGCGCGACCGTCGCGCGTCACCCACACCTGCAATTGCACCGTACCTTGTTCGCGACGGCGACGTGACAACATGGGGTAGCCCGGTGCCGGGTTTTGTAAATAGGCGGCGCCATATTGTGCCGCCACTTCAACCGGTGGCGGCTCAACGCTCACAGGTGGCTTCTGAACCCTGTTTTCTGTGGGCGCCGACTTATTAACAGGCGTTGTTATGGGTGGTGGCGCTACAACGGGTTTTACGATCGGCTTTGCAATGGGCTTTGCTATTGGCTTGGCCACCGCTTGCGCCGGTTTGGTCACCGGCTTCGGTGCTATGACCGGTGCCTGCACCGGCGGAATGTCGACAGCGCTCTTAGGCAACAAGGGTGGCAAAGGGGTTGGCATCGGCGCTTGCATGGGTGTGGGCATCAGCACCGGGGCGGGTATCTGCAGTGTGCGCGCGAGCATGCGCAAAGGAATTATAGGCTCACTGATGGGCTCGGTGGGCGTCCACAAGGCACGCAGCGCCAGGGCATGCATTATGCCAACGACTACAAAGGCAGCCGCATAATGCCATGCGGGAGAACGTTGATACAGCTTCGGCATTGCAGAGCCGCCGTAAAGCATCAGGATGTCGGCCTTTTTCTTTTTCGAACGAGATTCTGCGCACAACGCAGGTGAACGATGCGTCCATGTTATGTCACCTCAAGGGTTGACAATAGACCAGAACCCGACGACATTGTAGGAAAGGAGAGAGCAGTTTACGGTACTTCTCGTGTAGGCTGGCCGTAAACCCGTCACTACAAAAATAATCAGGCGTTCTCTATGACGAACAAAACCATACTGTTGGTAGAAGACGACCCCGACGAGGAGCGTTTGGCCATGGTTGCATTCAAGCAATCGGGCATGAGCGATAACGTTGTGGTTGCGCGCGATGGCCAGGAGGCTGTCGATTACCTGCTGGCACAAGGTTCTCATATCAACCGGAATATCAAAGACATACCGCGAGTTGTCTTTCTCGATATCAATCTGCCCAAACTCAACGGCCTTGAAGTGCTCAAGCGTGTACGCGGCGATGCGCGCACCTCACTGGTTCCGATTGTGTTATTGACCTCCTCCGACGAACAGCGTGACAAAGAAGAAGGCTACCGTTCCGGTGCCAACAGTTTTGTACGTAAAGCCCACGACTTCGACCAATTCATAGCAAATATCAATGAGCTCGGTAACTACTGGCTGGCACTCAACACTTCACCCTATGAGTGAAGCCTTGGCAGCATCTATGAGTAACATCATTGCGACACCCGAGAACCCGCTTCATTTGCTGGTCGTCGACGATTCGGAAGACGATGTTTTTCTGTTGGTGCACGCACTTAAAGCAGGCGGTTTGAAACTGCAGCATCAGCATGTTGAAACAGCGGATGATCTTGGGCGCGCACTGCAAGACAGCAACTGGGATATCGTCATCACCGATCACAACATGACAGGCTTTTCTTCCCAAGAAGCCTTGCGTATTGTGCGGGAATACAGTCGCGATCTACCGGTCATTATCGTGTCGGGCGAAATTGGCGAAGAAGTGGCGATCAAGGCCATGCATTCCGGCGCCAAAGACTACATCATGAAAGACAATCTCGCGCGCCTGATCCCGGTGATTCTGCGCGAGAAAAAACAGTACGAATCGATCAAGGCCCACCACGAAACCGAAGAAAATTACCGGTTTTTGCGTTACCACGACAAACTGACCAATCTGGTCAACCGACAGGAATTCGAATCGCGTATCGATCGCGCGCTGCAAGATGTGAAACGCAACCGTGACACCCATGTATTGATGTTTCTCGACCTGGATCAGTTCAAAGTAGTGAACGATACCTGCGGCCATATCGCCGGGGATGAGCTGCTGGTGCGCACCACCAAAGTGTTAAAATCCCAGATCCGCGAACGTGACACGCTTGCCCGCCTGGGCGGCGATGAGTTCGGTATTCTGCTCGAAAACTGCAACAAACAAGAAGCTCTTGAAACCGCGCATCGCATTCGTAACGCGGTAAAAGGTTCACGCTTTATCTGGCAGGGTAGCCCCTTCGAAATCACCATCAGTATCGGCCTGGTTGAAGTCAACGAACACGTCAGCGATCATCACGAACTGCTGAGTTGTGCCGATATCGCCTGCTATGCCGCCAAAGACCATGGTCGCAACGGCGTTGTATGGTTCACCCCCGATGACGCCGAATACAATAAGCGCCGCTCAGAAATGCAATGGGCGCCGCGGCTTAAGCAAGCCGTTGAAAACAATCAGTTTGTGCTCTATCACCAAGCCATGGCGAGCCTGAAGGGCAATCGCGGCCCGCATGCCGAGTTTCTGTTGCGACTGCGTGGCGAGAACGGCTTGATCGCACCGGGTAACTTTATTCCCGCCGCTGAGTGCTACAACTTGATGCCCTTGGTGGATCGCTGGGTGATAAATCATGTGTTCGAATTTCTACACACCAGTAAACTCGGGCACTACACGCTCGGCACGTATTTCGTCAATCTTTCCGGTTCTACCCTCAGCGACCCGGCGTTTTTTGAAGACATTAAGCGTTTGCAGCGCGAATTCAAAATTCATCCACAGCGGGTCTGTTTTGAGATTACCGAAACCGCCGCCATCGACAATCTGGTCGATGCCGTTGAGTTTATAGAAGAAATTCGCCAGCAAGGCTTCAAGTTTGCGCTCGATGATTTTGGCGTCGGTTTGAGTTCATTCTCTTACCTGAAAACAATTCCGGTGGATTTTCTCAAGATCGACGGCAGCTTTGTGTTGAACATGCTGGAGAATTCCATCGATCGCGGCATCGTCAGTTCATGCAACCAGATCGCCAAAGCAGCCGGCCTTGAAACCATTGCCGAGTTTGTCGAACATGACGGCATACGCAGAGCACTGACAGAAATTGGTGTGGATTTCGCGCAAGGCTATGGTATCGCCAAGCCACAACCGTTAGACAGCATGCCCCGCCCTGGATGAACTTGATCGAACGTATGACGGCCGCTTGCAGCCTGTGGTTGTATCGTCTCGGCTGCGGCGTGGTGTTGCCTGCACTCACGTTACTGCTGATAGCAGACATTGCATTCCGCACGCTGCAAAATACCACTCTGCACTGGGCCTCAGAAATGTCAGGCTTTTTGCTGATTGTTCTGTTTTTTCTGGTGCTGCCCCACCAAGCCAATCAACGTGGGCTCTTACATATTGAATTACTGAATATCCCCGCGACCCTCAGAACACACCCAATTATCGGCCGCCTGCTGGCACTGCTACCCCCGGTTGCGCTGCTCCTGTTTGCGTTGTTGCTTATCACGCAGAGTGCACTGGGGTTGCGCGACATGCTGCAATACGGTGACCAGGCTTTTAGCTTACCTTTGCCGTTGTGGCCCTTTTATGCACTGATGTTACTCTCAAGTACGCTCATGCTGATGATCGCAACGCTACACCTGATACGCGCAGCCCACCCGGGACTCCCCACATGACCCCTGCAAGTTGGGGGTTAATCAGCGTCATAAGCTTTTTAACACTGTCGTTGTTGCGCGTACCGCTCGGTATTTCACTCACGCTGGTGGGTAGCGTTGGTATCATCAGTATGCAAGGCTGGTTGCCTGCCGTCACCCAACTGCAAATGATCACCTGGGATCTCAGTCGCGATTATGTCTTGATAACCTTGCCATTGTTTGTGCTAATGGGTCAGTTGGCCAGTGCCACCGGCTTGGGACGCGACTTATACCAGGCGTTTCATATTTGGTTTGGCCGCACACCCGGAGGCCTTGCTGCCACGGCAGTGATTAGCTCTGCGGGCTTTGGTGCGATCGCCGGCTCAAGTGTGGCCTCGGTGGTCACCGTCGGAAAAATGCTACTCCCTGAAATGGAGAGGTATCGCTACGATCAAGCCCTCGCCACGGGTTCACTGGCGGCAGCAGGCGTGCTGGCTATTTTGATTCCACCCAGCATTCCCATGGTTTTTTTAGGCGTGTGGACAGAAACGTCGATTGGTGATTTGTTTGTCGCGGGGGTAATACCGGGCCTGCTGTTAACCGGCCTGTTTACTGCCTATGTGTTGATAGTCTGCGCCTTTCGCCCCACCCTGGGCCCTGCAGGCCCGGCGTTTTCACTCAGCCAAAAGGCTCGTGCCACTTTTGCCTTACTGCCTACGTTCAGTGTATTTTTTCTAGTGGTTTTGAGCATTTACAAAGGCATTGCGACACCCACCGAAGCCGCTGCCGTTGGCGTGGCGGCGGTGCTGGTATTGGGCTTGCTTCGCAGTGCGCTTACACTCGCCAGTATTAAAGAGAGCCTCCAGCAAAGCGTGTCAGTGAGTTGCGATATTTTTCTGCTCGTCATTGGCGGGACACTGTTCGGGCGTTACCTGTCGCAAACCGACTTGATCACGAGCTGGGTCGATGGCATCACCTATCTGAACCTGGCCCCTCCTCTTCTGATCACCCTGTTGGTCGCCATTTATCTGGTATTGGGTGCTGCACTGGAAGGCTTCAGCATGATTATACTCACGCTACCCTTCGTGGTACCGTTAATGACTGCGGCAGGCTATGATCCACTCTGGCAAGGCGTGTTTATTGTTATCATGATTGAATTGTCATTGATGACCCCGCCCGTCGGGCTCAACGTAATGATGCTGCACCGACTGACACCCTCAACGCCTATTGTCGTGATTTACCGAGGTGTCTGGCCCTTTACTGTTTTAACGCTGATACTGGTGGCACTGATCGCCGTGTTCCCTCAACTCGTGTCGTGGCTGCCACACTATCTGAAATCCTGAGAGGTGGAATGCAAACACACCCCGTTGCGTAGCCGAATGAGTCTCGACAATTCAACCCACTGTTAGAACAGCTTATTCTGAAAAACAGGCGCATCGGCTGTTGATCTACGTCTATAATTCGAACACCACAATAAAAACAATACTCGTCATAAGGTGAAGGAAATGCCCCGCTCTACGCGTCCTGCTATGTTCCGTACCAAACGGTTGAATCAACTGACGATTTCCCTGCTGTCATTGGGGTGTGCCGCAGGTCTGCCCGCACAATTGAGTTGGGCTGCGACACCACAAGAATCCCCTCAGCAACTGGATGCAGTGGTGGTCACCGCTACGAAGGTGGGCGAGGTGCCTTTGCAACGCACCCCTGCCTCCATCAGCGCCTTTGATCAAACAGCGTTGAGTGAAGGCAATATCAACAATATTGAAGATTTGAAGCGTCAAACACCCGGCCTTAATGTCACGCGAAACGGCCAAGCGACTCGTTTGTATCTGCGCGGCGTTGGTACCAACCTCGACTTTGTGGGCAGCGATCCCAGTGTAACGGTGCATGTTGATGGCGTTTACCAATCCCGTGGCTATACCGCACTCGATGATTTTCTCAACGTTGAGCGGGTCGAAGTATTGCGCGGCCCACAAGGCACGTTATATGGGCGTAACTCCACCGGGGGCACCATCAATGTGATCACCCGCTTGCCCGATGCAAAACCCGAAGCAAGCGTGAGCGCTGAGGTGGGCAACTTCAATATGCATCGCGCAACGGCGGCAGTTAGTGGCGGGTTGGGGAGTGAGCAGGTGATCGGGAGCTTGGCGGTCCTGCAAACTGAACATGATCCGTATATCGATAACGTGCAGCCTGGTGGCATCGACGGCTTGCTCGATGACAATGCCAAACGCGCCAATGCCAGCCTGCGCACCTTGCTTGGTGGTGGTAGCGAGATGATTTTGCGGGCGGATTACAGTGATGAGAACAAGGCTACGGGGGCGTATAAATCCACGGGGCTGGGCTTGACCGGCAGCCCTGCCCCCTCTGCTGCAACGGCCAACATCCCCACTGATCCATTTGAAACGGCAATCAACGTAACTGATCCCTTTCTGGAGCAAACCAGCTGGGGCGATTCAGCGGAGTTCAATATCGCGGTTGCACCGGGTTGGGTGTTGACGTCGTTAACGGCGTATCGCGATCTTGATTACCATACACTGGAAGATACTGATGGCACCCGGCTGGCTGGGCTCGCCTCTGAAGTCTCTGAAAATCAGCACCAGCTTTCGCAAGAATTACGGATACGTTATACCAGCGATACCGTGTCGTGGGTAAGCGGGCTCTATTTATCGCGCGAAGATCATGATTTTGAAGCGTCTCTATCTACTACTGCTACTCGCGTTATTTTTGGTAATAACGACACCCGCGCCAATGCGCTTTTCACGCAGGCAAGCTGGCCGTTGACCTCATCACTGAAAGCCACAGTTGGTGTGCGTTATAGCGAAGAAGAAAAGCGCTTCGAAAGCGACTCGAACGTCTTTCTGGCAAACGGAACACGCCTACAGCACCCCCAATTCACTTATGTGGTCGACGAAAACGCGGTATGGGATGACTGGAGCCCGAAACTCACTCTGGATTACACATTAAATCAAACGACCCTCCTTTATGCCGATGCCAGCAAAGGCTTTAAAAGTGGGGGATTCAATGTAACCTCTGCCGCTGCCCAATATGAACCGGAAGAAGTCATCGCCTATGAAATCGGCGCCAAGCTCGATTGGTTGAACAACACCTTACGTAGCAACATTGCTGCATTCTATTACGATTACACCGATTTGCAGGTTTCGTCATTTTCACAACCCGGCGTGCTTATCATCAATAATGCTGCCTCTGCCATCAACCAGGGCATTGAAATTGAAAATCAATGGCTTCTCGGCGATGCCTGGGCGCTTGATCTGAACTACGCCTATCTTGATGCCAAGTACGATAAATACCTGACCCCACTACCGCCCACCAATACAGCGCTTGCGGATGTATCTGGCAACCACCTGAACGCATCCCCCCGCCACAAGGTAACGCCTGCGGTACGCTTTTATCAGGACTCCTCGCTGGGCCTCTGGAGCGCGCGTCTAGAATACGCCTGGCAAGACAAGCAGTATTTCACTGCCTTTAATGAAGACACCTCGGCGCAGGACTCTTATGGTCTGGTCAATATGATGATTGGCCTCACCGCCCCCGATGAAAGCTGGGAAGCTCAATTATTCGGTGAAAACCTCGGCGACGAAGACTATGCAACCTCAAGCCGGGAATTCGTAGCGGCCACCACCGGCGTCACCCGCGATATCAACCCACCGCGTACAGTGAGTGCACGCATGACCTACCATTTCAGATAGATGATGACGGAGGTAGGCTTTTGCAGTCTGATTTTGGCTATACCACTGTTGAAAGGCTGAATTGCAATACCCGCACGATTACCGTGCGGGCGATCAGAAACAGCGACCAGTGTCGGGTGATTATCAAGAGCCTGGCTTCGACACACCCGACCGCCACTCAACTTGCACGTTTTAATTATGCGTATGAACTGCAAAAGCGGTTCGATTACGCAGGAATCGTCAAAGTAATCGATTGGATTTCAGATACCAGCACACCGCAAATGGTACTGGAGGACATTGGTGCGATACCGCTCTCTGACTTTGTCGACCAGCAACCCGAAAAACGTCTGACGATAAATATCTTTTTGAATATTGCTTTGCAAATAAGCACCGCTGTTGCCGAAATTCACCGTCAGCATGTTGTGCACAAAGACCTACACCCGGGCAATATTCTGGTACACCCAAAAACCCTGCATGTACAAATCACCGACTTTGATTTGTCGTCGTTGCTATCACGTGAACAGCCGGCGGTACAGCCACCGTCTACCCTCGAAGGTGTACTGGGTTTTATTTCACCCGAACAAACCGGGCGCATGAACCGCAGCATCGACTATCGCACCGATTTTTATACCTTGGGAGTTTTATTTTACCGTCTGCTCACCGGGCAAATGCCTTTTGAAGAAGACAGCCCTATTGCCATGGTGCATGCACATATTGCTCGACTGCCTGAGCCCATTGACAATCTACGCCCACAAGTACCCGCGCCCTTGGCGCGCTTGGTCGACAAATTGATGGCCAAAAATGCCGAAGCGCGCTACCAGAGCGCTATTGGCCTGCAATTCGATTTGAACATTTGTCGCCAACAGTGGCAAAGCCAACGTACGATTGAGCTGTTTCCACTTGCGACGCATGATCTCGCCGATCGCCTGCAAATATCGCAAAAGCTTTATGGTCGTGAACACGATATCGAACAACTAGTGCAAGCGTTTGGTCGCACCCTGCACGGACAACCCCAGTTATTGACTGTGAGTGGTTACTCAGGTATTGGCAAATCCTCGCTGGTACAAGAGGCGCACAAACCCATCGCCATGCATGGTGGTTGGTTTATTTCAGGTAAATTCGATCAGTTTCAACGACATATTCCGTTTGCAGCCTTGCACGATGCGCTCAAAAGCTGGGTGCAATTGGTGCTAGCAGAGAATAGAACCCACCTGGATGTGCGTCGACAGGTGTTGCTGAACAGCATGGGCGCCAATGCTCGCGTGCTTGTTGACTTTCAACCTGATCTTGCCTTGATATTGGGGGAATTACCTGAGGTAGCCAAACTGGGGCCACAAGAAACTCAAAATCGGTTTTACCAAGTCATGCAGCAGTTTTTCAGCTGTGTGACGGCTGAATTACCACTGGTATTGTTTCTCGACGATTTGCAATGGGCCGATGCCGGTACACTCAGCCTGCTCAAAGCCTTAATGAAAGACGACAATCGCCAGTTATTGCTGATTCTCGCCTGGCGCGATAACGAAGTTGGTGAGGGGCACCCGGCTTTAAAAACGGTAACAGCTATCTGTGACGAGCTGCCTGAGGGGCGCTGCCAACATATTACGCTGCAACCACTCTCACTCAATGAAGTTGAACACCTTTTACAGGACAGTTTGCACCGGCAAGATGGTATTACTGAGTTTGCCCAGCTAATACACGAAAAAACGGCAGGCAATCCATTCTTTATCAACGAATTTTTGCGCACGCTATATAGCGACGGAATGCTTTGGGTGGCCCCGGCCAAGCAGCGCTGGGAGTGGTCGCTGGAGCGTATGCGCGATAAATCGATGACCGACAATGTTATCGATTTGATGATTGCCAAAATGTGCCGATTACCAGACATCACCCAGCAATTGACCCAGTTGGCTGCGTGTATTGGCAACCGGTTTGATTTGAGCACCCTGGCGTTGGTCAGCGAACAAACGCCACAATCACTGCAACGAAAGCTGTGGCCGGCATTAAACGATGGTTTGCTAATACAAGAAAGCAATGAGTGGTGCGCCAGCGAAACTTCGCTCGACGCTCCTCCGACCGAACTAGCCATACCCAACACTGCCGCCCAGGAAATACGTTATCGCTTTTTACATGATCGGGCACAACAAGCTGCCTATCAATCACTGAATGAAGATATTCGCCAACATACGCATTTAAAAATCGCCAGATTGCTGCAAAAAAATAGTGCTTCAATGGATGATCAGACGTTATTCACCATTGTTGGCCACTATGATGATGCGTTACCATTGATAAGCACTCTCGACGAACGCCTGCGGCTAGCCACACTCAACGATCAAGCATCACAACTGGCTCGTCGCGCCAGTGCCTGGTCGGCAGCGGCACGATATGCCAGCATTGCTCGCTCCCTTCTACCGGAGCATTGCTGGCGTGAATGCTACCCTATCACTCGCAGCGTTTATCTCTCGAGTGTCGAGTGCGAATTCTTGGTTAGCAATCCAGAAGAAGCCGACAGATTGGCTGATATTGCACTGGCCCACCTGAAGGAAACACAGGACAAAGTTCGGATCAGCCTTTTATTGGTCAATGGATTCATTACGAGAGGAAAACGCAACGAAGCAATCCTTAACGGCCTTGAAGGCTTGCACTATTGCGGTATTGATGTACCCCCACAGGAAGACCTTGAGGAAAGCTGGAAACGTACCCAACAAGAACTCGACAATGACCCCCGCCCGTTGGTGGAACGTCTTTTCACGGTAGATCATGTTTCGAGTGAAGCGGCTCTCACGTCAGAGTTCATCTCAAATCTGCTGCTGGCCACTTATGTATCCGGGCAGAAGCAGTTAAACGCCTATTTATGCGTTCAAGGCATACAACTTCTATTGAAACATGGCTTGTGTGATGAAACCGTCTCACTAATGAGTCAATACGTTGTACTCTTGTTGCGTAATCAGAAGATTGATAATGCCAAAGCATTTGCCACGCTCGCCATAGAATATGCCGGGCGTGCAGTGAACAAGCGCCACTGCATTCCCCTGTACTTATTCACTGGCGTCGTGGTTGGCACGCACTTTATGCCATTAAGTGACGGCATTGCACTCCAGTGGAAGGGCTACGAAGTTGCCATGGAGCATGGCGATATTTCCAATGGCATTGGCTGCTTTTCCAATATCGTCATCAATCGCTTTGCCAAAGGTGATGGACTATCGAATATATCCCGCCACATTGATCAGCTGATCGAATTAATGAATCGGCATAAAATGCTGGTTTCGGCTGGCAAACAATATCAACGCCTATTAACGCAGTTGGAATACCCTGACACGCCCTTTCAACTCGCAACAGAATCGTTTTCACCACAAGAATGGCACATCGTTCAAACCAGCACCTTAATTGCATTTATCGAACATTTGCGCCTGCAATGGTGGTTTTGGAGCGGTCAATATGAGCGCGCCGTCGCACAACTACCGATTGCTGAACAAAAACTGGATTTGATCCCCGGCTTTGCTCCCAATGTCGATCACCTTTTGCTGGAAGCCATGCTGATCGGGATGGCCACCACACCGGAATCACCCGTCAGTGAACGCTGTCTCGCTCGATTAGAGTCAATCAGGGATAAATTCGAGGAGTACGAGAGGCATTGCCCGACCACCTATCAGCACAAGCTCTGGTTGGTAAAGGCGGAAATTGCTCGCATTGGCGCATCACAACAACTTGCCATTGAATGCTATCGCCGTGCCGCTCAAATCGCTCGCCAAGATCAATTTATCCAGTTTGAAGCCTTGGCTCACGAACGCCTTGGACATTTGCTACATTCCCTGGGGTGGGATGAATTCGCTGCATTATCGTTCAAAGAAGCCCACTACCTTTATGGCCGGTGGGGCTGCACTGTGCGTCAAGTCTTGCTGTCCAAACAATACCCGTTTTTCGCTAATGCCTATGGCTTAAGTTCGCACAGTAGCTCCACACGAAGCACCGAATACGACACTGAGATTAGAGCATCGCAGTGGTTAGACCTCGAATCTATCGTCAAATCCAACCTGGCGATATCGAGTGAGCTACAACTCCATCGTTTGCTTTCCAAAATGCTTCATATCATGATTGAAAACGCCGGTGCTCAGTCTGCTTCGCTCGTAAGGATGGATGCTGGGCAGCTATTACTGCTGGCCAAAGTACGCGTCGCCACAGGTAACCAACCCGCCGAAGAATGGGTACAACCCGCGATCCCACTAACAGATACCTCCATGTTACCTGGCGATATGGTGCGATATGCGCTACTTACTGGCAAACCGCTGAACGTACAAGACACTACCCAGAGCGAAACATGGCGTCATGACACCTATGTCGAGCGGTATAAACCGTTATCAGTACTTTGCTTGCCGGTACATTATCGCGACCGAATCAATGGCGTCCTTTATCTCGAGAATATGCTCACCACTCAAGCCTTCACGGAAGAGCGTGTCCAATTACTACAAATGCTACTCACACAAGCGGCTATTTCATTAGAAAACGCACAATTATTCGATGAAGTTCAAACGCTTAACTGCAACCTTGAACAGAAGGTTGATCAACGCACGGCTGAACTGAATGCCGCCAACAAAGAGCTAGAGGCGTTCAGTTACTCGGTATCACATGATTTGCGCAGCCCGATTCGTAATATCAATGGCTTTTCGAAAATGTTAATGGAACAGTTTCGTGATGCCTTGGGAGAAGAAGGGCGGGATCTGTTACATCGCATCAACCGCAATACCGAAAAAATGGCGCAATTGATTAGTGGCTTGCTAGAGCTATCCAAAGTGACTCGTTGCGATCTGGTAAGAACCCAAATCGATCTGGCGACCATGGCCAAAAGTATTGTAGAGGATTTACAGCACCAATACCCCAAGCAAAAGGTAACTTGGGTATGCGCGGAACAGGCTCCTACTCTTGGTGATGCACGCCTGCTCTATTCCGCACTGGAAAACCTGCTAAACAATGCATGGAAATACATATCCAAGACCCCACACGCACGGGTCGAATTTGGTAGCTTCAATCACGAAGGCAAAGCGGTGTTTTTTGTCAAAGACAATGGGGCTGGTTTTGATATGCGTTATGTGCAAAAACTGTTTAACAGCTTTCAGCGTCTGCATCATGAACGTGATTTTTCTGGCACGGGCATAGGGCTCGCCACCGTCTATCGTATCATTCAGCGACACGGAGGCACCATTTGGGCCGAAGGTCAAATAAATCAAGGAGCTACGTTCTACTTCACGTTAGGCACGAACACATAGCAGGTCGCAAGCTCGCCCGCTATACTTTAACTAGTTCCCTTGAATCGGATAAAGGTAAGCGTTACATCCTGACGGGACCAGCAGTATTTCACGACGTTTATTGAAGATGCGTCGTGCTAAGATACCTTTGACTTGGCTGCCCTATGAGCGGCCTCACCTCCCCCGATGAAAGCCGAGAGGTACAATTGTTCGGACAAAACCTCGGTGACGAAGACTATTTAGCTTCAAGCCGTGAATTCGTGGCGGTCACTACCGGCGTTACCCGCGACACCAAACCACAGCAGCGTGCGGTGAACACACATATAACTTATGATCTTAAATAAAAGACGACGGAGTTTGGCTTTTGCAGTCTGATTTTGCTTATACCACCGTTGAAAGGCTGAATTGTAGTACCCGTACGATCACCGTACGGGCTATCAGAAACAGCGACCAACGCCGGCTGATCATCATGAGCCTGGCATCGTCGCACCCGAGCGCCACCCAGCTTGCCCGTTTCAACTACGCCTACGAACTCCAAAAACGCTTTGATCACTCGAATATCGTCAAAGTACTCGACTGGATTTCAGATACCAGCTCTCCGCAAATTGTGTTGGAAGACATTGGCGCAATACCGCTCTTGGACTTTGTCGAACAGCAACCCAACAAACAGCTGTCCATCAGTACTTTTCTAATTATTGCCCAGCAAATCAGCAGTGCATTAGTAGAAATTCACCGCCAGCATGTGATACACAAGGATCTGCACCCAGGTAAGATTCTAGTCCATCCGCAAACCCTGCAGGTACAAATTACCGATTTTGACCTATCGTCGCTGCTTTCACGAGAACAACCCGCTGTACAACCACCGTCCACCCTTGAAGGGGTGCTGGGGTATATTTCACCCGAACAGACCGGGCGCATGAACCGCAGCATCGACTATCGCACTGATTTTTACACCGTAGGTGTCTTGTTTTATCGCCTACTCACCGGTCGCATGCCGTTTGCAGAAGACAGTCCAATTGCCATGGTGCATGCCCATATTGCCCGGCTACCTGCGCCTGTCGACCAGGTAAGGCCACAAGTACCGACGCAACTGGGCTGTATGGTCGATAAATTGATGGCAAAAAATGCCGAGGCACGCTATCAAAGTGCCATCGGACTGCAATATGATCTGAATTTTTGTCGTCAACAATGGCAAAAACATAATGCGATAGAATTATTCCCTCTCGCCAGTTGCGACCTTGCTAATCGTCTGCAGATTTCGCAAAAACTGTATGGCCGCAAAGCTAACATAGATGAGTTGCTAAATGCTTTTGATAGCATTCTGCAAGGTCAACCACAATTGTTAACCGTAAGCGGGTACTCGGGCATCGGCAAGTCATCGCTGGTGCAAGAGGCTCACAAACCCATAGCTGCACATGGCGGATGGTTTATTTCGGGGAAATTCGATCAGTTTCAGCGACATATTCCTTTTGCGGCACTACACGATGCGCTTAAAAGCTGGGTGCAATTGGTGTTGGCAGAAAATCGCTCTAACCTCGATGTCCGCCGACAGGTTTTACTCAACAGTCTAGGCAGCAATGCTCGCGTGCTTGTCGATTTTCAACCCGATCTAGCGCTACTACTTGGAAACCTATCTGAAGTACCTAGCTTAGGGCCACTCGAAACACAGAACAGATTTTATCAGGTGATGCAGCAGTTTTTTACCTCCGTCACCACAGAACTTCCGTTGGTGTTGTTTCTCGATGATCTGCAATGGGCTGACGCAGGTACATTAAACCTGCTAAAAGCTCTGATGAAAGACGACAACCGCCAATTGCTACTTATATTAGCATGGCGCGATAACGAAGTCAGCGAGGGACATCTTGCGTTGCAAACTGTAGACGCGATATGCGCTGAACTCCCCGATGAACAATGCCACCATATTACGCTCGCCCCCCTTTCGTTAAACGAAATAGAACAACTATTGCAAGATACTTTACACCGCCAAGAGGGTGTTACCGAACTCGCTCAGTTGCTGCTCGAAAAAACGGGCGGCAACCCCTTTTTTATTAATGAATTTTTGCGCGCCATGTATAGCGAAGGCCTACTGAATGTTAGCCCGACCCTGCAACGCTGGGAATGGTCTATGGAGCAGCTGCGCAGTAAATCGATGACAGACAACGTTATCGATTTAATGATCGCTAAAATGAACAAATTACCTGATATTACTCAGCAATTGTTGCAATTGGCTGCCTGTATCGGCAGTCGCTTCGAGCTTGGCACGTTGGCCATGGTTAGCGAGCAAACACCTCAATCGTTACAGCGCAAACTCTGGCCCGCACTCAATGACGGCCTATTACTGCAGGAGAGCATGGAATGGTGCGCCAGTGAAACTTCGCTTGATGAACCACCGCTAGAGCTGGCAGTACCAGATAGTACTGCCGACGAGATTCGCTATAGATTCTTGCATGACCGTGCGCAGCAAGCCGCCTATCAGCTATTGGATGAAGAGATCAGACAACACACCCACCTAAAAATAGCGCGCCAACTTCACCAAATGGATAGCACAGCAGATGATCAGAATCTGTTTTCGATTGTCGGCCACTACGATGAGGCATTATTACTAATCAGGTCTTCCGAGGAACGCCTACTGCTTGCTAGCCTCAATGACAAAGCGTCACTTTTAGCGCGGCGTGCTAGCGCTTGGAATGCAGCAGCGCGATATGCATCTACTGCGCGGTCATTATTGCCAGAACAATGTTGGCATGAATGCTATACGATTGCACGCAGTGTCTACTTATCAAGTATCGAATGCGAGCTATTGGTGAGCCATTTAGAGAGCGCAGCAAATCTTGCCAATGTTGCACTGGCTAACTTGACAGACGGGCAAGATAGAGCGCGAGCAAGTTTACTATTAGTGAACGGATTCATTTCTCGTGGTGATCGCATCCTTGCGATTGAAAAAGGACTAGATGGCTTGCATTATTGTGGGATTGATGTTCCAAAACGCGAGCTAATTGAAGATGTCTGCCAACGCGAACAGCAAGCTCTCGACAGTCATCCACTACCACTAACCGAGCGATTGACAATCGTTAACAGAATCTCCGAAGAAGCCACACTCGCTTCGGAATTACTTACCAATTTGCTCCTAGCAACCTATGTATCAGGTCAAAAGCATCTCAAATCCTATTTGAGCTTGCAATGCGCCAATCACATATTGAAACATGGCGTTTGCGACGAAACTGTCTCACTACTAGGCGCGTACGCAACTGAGCTACTTAGCAATCGGAAAATTGAAAGCGCAAAAGCAGTGGTATCATTTGCCATTAATTACGCCGAGCGTGCAGTAAACAAGCGCCATTGTGTACAGCTCTATTTGTCTACCGGGTGCGTTGTCGGCACCTTTCTTCTGCCCTTAAGTGAAGCTATCAAGCTGCAGTGGAAAGGCTATGTAATTGCCCTGGAAAATGGTGATATCTCCGCCGGGGTCGGGTGCTTTTCGAATATCGTGATCAACCGATTCGCCAAGGGCGATGCGCTGTCAGAAATTGCTCAACATATTGAGCAATTGACGGAGCTGATGCATCGCCACCAGCTGGTGGTATTGGCCGGAAAACAATACCAACGATTGATATCGCAGCTGCAACATCCCGACACATCAGACCAACTCTCAAATGAATCCTTCTCATCACAAGAGTGGAAATTTGTTACCAGTAGCACTTTAATTGCTTTTGTCGAGCATATGCGTTTGCACTGGTTATTCTGGAGCGGACAATACGAATTGGCCAAGCCCCAACTCCTGGTCGCGGAAGGCAAGTTGGGTATGATTCCAGCAATGCCCCCCAACGTCGACCATTCGATACTCGAAGCTATGCTGATTGCAATGGAAGCTGAATCGGCAACAACGGATGCCAACGGGGAGGCAATTACACGTCTACACCACATCAGAAAACAGTTCGAAGAAGGGGTAAAACACTGTCCATCCACTTATCAACATAAATTGTGGCTGGTTAAGGCAGAAATTGCACGCATCACAGCCACACCACACACCACCATTGAACTTTATCGCGAAGCTGCGCAATTTGCACGACAGCAACAGTTTACGCAGTTTGAAGCTCTGGCCCACGAACGTTTGGGTCAATATTTACAAAACCTCGGCTGGGAGGAATTTGCCGCGGTGTCTTTAAAAGAAGCCTATTATCTTTATGGTCACTGGGGCTGCACGGTAAGGCAAATCATGCTTGCCAAACAGTACCCACAATTTGTCGGTCTGCCTAACTTCGAACCTCGAGGCAGCACCTCGCTGAAAACTGAACACAGCCTCGAAGCCAGGCCCTCTAAATTGCTAGATCTTGAATCAATCGTAAAATCCAATTTAGCACTTTCCAGCGAACTGAAGTTGAACAAGCTGCTCTCAAAGATGCTACAAATCATGTTGGAAAACGCTGGCGCACAGTCGGCCTCTCTCGTCATGAAGCAAAATGGGCAATTGTCACTCCTGGCCAAGGTACGTGTGGCATCGGCCAATCAGCCGGCAGAAGAATGGGTACAACCAGAAGCCCCACTCATCAATACATCACTCTTACCCACAGATATGGTGCGTTTTGCATTACTCACTGACCAACCCTTGAGTGTGCCAAACGTTCCAGAGAGTGAGACTTGGCACAACGATCCATACGTTGTGCAAAATCATCCTCTATCGGTGCTGTGTCTACCCGTGCACTACCATGATCGCATTAATGGCGTGCTATACCTCGAAAACATGCTCACCACCAATGCTTTTTCTGAAGAGCGAGTGCAACTGCTACAAATGTTACTAACCCAAGCTACAATTTCGTTGGAGAACGCGCAACTTTTTGATGAAGTACAAACTCTTAACAGCAATCTGGAGCAAAAAGTCGAGCATCGCACAGCTGAGTTAAATGCTGCCAACAAAGAGTTGGAGGCATTCAGTTATTCCGTGTCACATGATTTGCGAAGCCCGATACGGAATATCAACGGCTTTTCGAAAATGCTAATGGAACAGTTTCGCGACACACTGGGTGATGAAGGTCGAGAACTTTTAGCACGAATTAACCGCAACACTGAAAAGATGGCGCAACTGATCAGTGGCTTACTCGAGCTTTCCAAGGTGACCCGTCGCGACCTAATACACACCCAAGTAGATCTGGGTACTATGGCAAAAAGCATCGGTGACGAGTTACAGAAGCAGTTTCCACAGCAAGAAGTAACATTCAGTTGCATTGAGCATGCACCTGCACAAGGCGATGCACGCCTGCTTTACTCGGTACTTGAAAACCTACTCAACAACGCCTGGAAGTACTCCTCGAAAACAAAACACGCCCAAATTGAATTTGGTTGCTCAAAACTTGACGGCAAAACCATTTTTTTTGTCAAAGATAACGGAGCTGGGTTTGATATGCGATACGCGGAAAAGCTGTTTAACAGCTTTCAGCGTCTACACCACGAACGAGATTTTTCAGGCACAGGCATTGGGCTCGCCACCGTCCATCGCATCATTCAACGGCATGGCGGTAGCATTTGGGCAGAAAGCCAAATAAATCAAGGGGCTACCTTCTACTTCACGCTTGGTTCTAATACGTAGCAGGCTGCCACACACCCGCTAAACTATATGTTGATCCCCACAAATTGCATTTAGGTCAACTTTATAGCTTGATTGGAGTCGTTTCGTGCCTGCACCTCAAGTACCCAAGATTTTGCAAGAACTGGCCCTATCCCCTAGCCAGGAAGCGCTATGGACGCTACAAAAACTGTTTCCGGACAGTGGTATCTATGCTTCACATTTTGTTTGGGATATTCCCTCACGTCTTGACACTCGCCTGCTACGACTCGCATTAAACGTCATTATTGAGCGGCACCCTCCATTGCGTACGCTCTACAGTACAGACAAAGACGGAAATCCCTGCCAGTGTATCTACGATATTTTGCCACTGAATTTTCAAGAAGTCTCCCTTGAGGATTGTGACGATAATTCGTTAATGGAACTATTTGACCAATATCTACACCAGCCATTTCATCTCGATAAAGAATCCAGTATGCGTTGGGTACTGTTCAAGCGTGATCATCACCCCCATATACTTGCAACATTTCTCCACCATATCAACTTTGATCTTTGGACTTTCATGGTAGTCATTAACGAACTACAGAGCATTTATACTGTACTCGCTGATGGCAATATGCCAGACCTACCTAAACTTTCACGCACCTTTACCAACCATTTATTAGAACAGCAATCCTATTTGAAAAGTGTTGAGGCCGAAAAATCCGCTTTGTTCTGGCAAAACCATTTGGAAGGTGCACCTGATTTTACTGAATTACCTATCTCACTTCCACGCCCCCCAATACGCACTTGCCACAAAAGCTTTTATCATTTCTCTACCAATCAGGAACATCTTACCCTCTTTCAAAAGCGATTTTGCACAAAGGAAATTGGTCCTTTTATTCTATTTGAATCACTTTTTCATGTCTTGATTTATCGCTATTCTGGGCAAAACGATATCGTAATCGGGGTACCTACAGCGGGGCGTGACGACCTCTATGCAGGAGTTGTCGGATATTTCACTAATTCAATCGCCATTCGCTCCCAGATCGATAATACAAAGGGCTTTTCTGAATTTCTACTATTCCACTCAAATACGATAAATGCATGTCTGGCTAACAAAGAATACCCTTTTTCACTTATAGCGAAAGACCTTACTGAAACCCGCGATCCGTCACGCGCACCACTGGTTCAAATCTGCATGGTCTGGGAGAACATCAACCGGTTCGAAAACAGGAATGACCGCAAAGTAACCATAGACAAAAGTGGACGCGAACTCTGGAAACTGGGCGCAATGGGAGAATGGAGACGCCATCGTCGCATTCAACAGACCGATGATTTTGATCTTACATTCAAAGTTTACAAGTATGGTGATAAGTACCATTTCGGCATCGAGTATAACCGCGACCTCTTTACTGAAGCATCGATGTCTGCGTTCGCTGAACATTTTCAGACCCTGATGTTACAGGCAACGTTTTACCCCGAACGCCCATTGGGTCAGTTGCAGTTGCTGTCGATGCATGAATACGAAACTACCATCATAAACTGGAACAATACCCAAACAGTTTATGACAATACATTGTCTCTGATTTCTTACGTCGAGCGATTTGCAAAAGAGACGCCACACAAATCAGCCATCGAATACGAAAACACCCATTTACGCTACGCTGAAATCGATCAAAGGGCCAATGCCGTCGCGCACCATTTGCTTTCATTGAACATCAGCCATGAAAAAATAGTCGGCGTATACCTCGACCGCTCTCCCGAAGTGATCATTGCGATGCTCGCTATCATGAAAGCGGGAGCAGCCTATTTACCACTCGACCCTGATTACCCAAGGGAACGACTAGATTTTATTCTCGAAGATGCCAAGCCAGCCGTCATCATATCGCGCAAACAACTTCTGTCAGCCAGCGAAAATGAAGTAACTGCACCCTTTCTATTTTGGGAGAATTTGAACTTTGAGCATCTTCGTTCCAGCTCACCAGATATAGCCCTAAAGCCAAGCAATCTGGCATATATCATTTACACCTCCGGATCGACTGGAAAACCGAAAGGCGTCATGATTGAGCACGGGGCTCTCGCCAATTTCATTCTTTCGCAGAATAACACCACCGTTGAATCAGACGATCGGGTATTGCAATTGGCGTCCATTAATTTTGACGCTTCAATTCTCGAAATTTGCGCAGCCCTGCATGCAGGCGCAACGCTAGTCATGGCCAAGAAGACAGATGTTCTTGGCCCTGCACTATTGACATTACTTAAACAAAGAAAAATCACCTGGGCATTAATCCCACCAGCATTGCTGTCTCATCTCGAACCGGTTTCTCTTCCTGAACTGAGAACATTGCTGGTAGGTGGCGATGCCTGTTCCCAAACCCTCGCAAAAAAATGGAGCCAGGGGCGCCGCTTTTTCAATGCTTATGGCCCCACTGAAACCACCATCTGGGCAACGCTGGCAGAAATCGATGGTAGCGTTCCTCCCCACATTGGCAAGCCCATCCCCAATACGCAGGTGTACATACTCGATGCCCACCTGGTACCGCAACCCATCGGGTTTCCTGGTGAATTGCACATTGGTGGTGACGGTTTGGCACGCGGTTATCTCAATCGCCCCGATCTCACTGATGAAAAATTTATTCCCAATCCGTTTAGCAGTGATAGCAGCAAACGATTGTATAAAACAGGTGACCTTGCGCGGTTTCTACCTGACGGCAATATAGAATTTTTAGGGCGTATCGATCATCAGGTTAAAATACGTGGGTTTCGCATTGAACTGGGCGAGATCGAAGCATTGCTGCGCACTGCACCGTCAGCAACAGAGGCTTTGGTGATCGCACGCGATGATTTACCGACTACCCCTGGCGAGAAGGTATTAGTCGCCTATCTGGTAAAAAGCCAGCACGCCAGTGCGGGTGACAATGCCCAGCTACGCCACTATTTGCGCAAACATTTGCCTGAATATATGTTGCCATCGGCATTTGTCTGGCTGGACGCCTTCCCCCTCACCCCCAACGAAAAGATCGATCGTAAAGCGCTGCCGCTGCCACAAGCTGACACGCAATCGACTGACGCCGCTCAGGCACCACGTAACGAAATTGAGCGCATCATTGCCAACACCTGGAAAGCCTGTCTGGGTTTAAACGATGTCAGCATCAGCGAGAACTTTTTTGATCTCGGCGGGCATTCACTGCTGTTAGCCAAAGTACACGCCAAACTGCCGGGCTTTTTGCAAGACAAATTAACCATGGTGGATTTATATAAATACCCCACCATTCAATCGCTCGCGCATTTTATCGAAAGCGATATCGAAGAAGATCAGGTATTCGTCAAAGAAGACGAGCATGTGGTTCGCATGCAACTACGACGACGGTTAATGGCCAGTATAGGTGGCGTAAAAATCGCCATAGTGGGCATGGCCGGGCGCTTTCCCGGCGCAGATACCGTAGAAGAATTCTGGCAGAACATCTGCAATAAAAAGGAAAGTATCCGCTTTTTTACGCCTGACGAGCTGCGAGCCGCAGGTGTCCCCGACGATGTGATACGCCAACCAAACTACGTACCCGCCAAAGGCGTATTAAACAATGTGGCCGAATTTGATGCCGCCTTTTTCAATTTCACGCCACGTGAAGCCCGCATTACTGATCCACAACAGCGGCTATTTCTGGAATGTGCCTGGCAGGCCCTTGAAGACGGCGGCTGTGTGCCCTCACTCTTCAAAGGGCGCATTGGTGTCTACGGCGGCGTGGGCATCAACCAATATCTCGCCAATCATTTATCGACCCATCCTGAATTGTTGGCCAGTGTCGGCGATTATGCCGTCATGCTGGGGAACGACAAAGATTTTCTCTGCACACGTGTATCCTATAAGTTGAACCTGAATGGCCCTGCCATGGTGGTTCAAACCGCTTGCTCAACCTCCTTGGTGGCGGTGCATACTGCATGCCAGGCGTTATTGAGCGAGGAATGCGATGCAGCTTTGGCAGGGGGAGTGTCGTTGAGCCGCTATGGCAACCACGGCTATTTTTATCATGATGGCATGATCATGTCGCCCGACGGGCATTGCCGCACCTTCGACGCCGATGCTGCAGGCACGGTACAGGGCCAAGGTTGTGGTTTGGTGTTGCTGAAACGCCTGGATGACGCCCTCCGTGACAATGACCACATCTACGCCGTTATTAGCGGCTCAGCGACCAACAACGATGGTTCAAACAAAACCGGCTACACCGCACCTTCAGTCGAAGGGCAAGCCAAAGCCATTCGACTGGCGCAGGCCAGCGCCAACGTAACACCGTCGAAAATCTCCTATATCGAAGCCCATGGTACTGGCACACCGATTGGCGACCCCATCGAGATCGAAGCTTTGCGGCAAACCTTTCGCGAAGAAAGACCGACCAATGATTCGAGCACTGCAGGGGAACGCAGCAGCGCTGGCACCCAATATGGCGGCACTATGCTGAGTGGCCCAGCCAAAACTTGCGCCATCGGTTCAGTAAAAACCAATATTGGCCATCTTGATGCCGCCGCAGGTGTGGCCGGTCTGATCAAGACAGCGTTGGCACTGCGTTATCGCAAGCTGCCACCCAGTCTGCATTTTCAAACGCCTAACCCCAAGATTAATTTTCAACAATCGCCTTTTTATGTGAACACCGAATTGCGTAACTGGCCCAGCGAAGGTGAAAAACGTTTCGCCGCTGTCAGCTCCTTTGGCATGGGCGGCACCAATGCCCATGTGATTTTGACTGAGCCACCTAATGAATCTGATGCCACCTCTTCGCGCCCTTGGCGACTGGTGACGCTTTCAGCGCGCACAGCCACAGCGTTAGAGGTAATGACGGAACGCTTTGTCGATCATCTGATACGACACCCGGATCAGGATTTTGCAAACGTTTGCTATACCTTGCATGTAGGACGCACGTTATTCAAACATCGCCGCTACCTGGTGTGTCGAAATCGCGATGAAGCCATTTCCGATCTGTCGCCTATCAATTCACAACGCGTCGTCACTACCCAGGCGCAAGATCACAAACGCAAAGTGGTGTTTCTATTTTCCGGGCAAGGCTCACAATATGTGAATATGGGAATGGGCCTGTTTCAAACGGAAACCACTTTTCGCAATACGATTAATGAATGCCGCAGCCTGGTAAGCCAAAAATTTATTCATGTCTATGAAGAACTGAGCGAAGCCGACACTGCCGGACGCACGCAAAAAATAAATGAAACGTTCATTACACAGCCCGCCCTATTCATTTTTGAATATGCAGTGGCGAAAACACTGATGTCATGGGGCGTTACACCCGACTACATGATTGGGCATAGCGTGGGCGAATATGTGGCAGCCTGCCTGGCAGGTGTTTTCACCCTTGATCAGGCATTAGAGCTGGTGGCCATACGCGGCCAATTGATTCAGCAACTGGAAGGCGGCGATATGCTGTCGGTGCGCATGAGCGAGGCCGAGGCCGCCTTGTTGACTAACCATGACGTATCGCTTGCCGGTGTCAACGGGGAACAGCGCTGTGTATTGTCAGGGTCAGCCAAGGCGATTCAATATTTGCACGAGCAACTTAACAGGCGGGGTATTGAAAATCGCATTCTGCATACGTCACACGCGTTTCACTCCCACATGATGGAACCCGTGCTGGAACGATTTGCCGAATATGTTCGTCGTCGCAAACCCAAAGCACCCACTCAGCCGTTTATTTCGAGCCTCACAGGGGAATGGATCACGGCGGAGCAAGCAACCTCCCCGCAATATTGGGCCGACCATCTACGTCATACGGTAAGGTTTCATCAGGGGTTGAATACGCTATTCGCAGATCGTCAGCAACAAGACGCCGAACAGGCGTTGATTTTTCTTGAAGTCGGGCCAGGCCAGGCATTAACGACCCTCACGCGCCAGCATAAGGGCAAAATGCCGCAGGATTGGGTGCTTGCCACTACGCGTCATGCCTACGACGAAATCTCAGACTCACATCATTTATTGAAGGTACTGGGGCGTTTATGGGAGCAAGGTATCGATATTCAATGGGATGTGTTTCACTCGGATCGCCAACGCTACCGCGTGCCTCTCCCAACCTACCCGTTCGAGCGAACGGAATATTGGGTGAAGCCAGCAACGCTACGCATCAGCGGCATCGAACCGACCCTCGATATTTCGGGTGATGCCGACACCGAAAACACGCCAACAGTAACGGTTAGCGTCAATGCCCGCCCACGCGATGAACTGGAGGAAGTGATCTGGAAAAACTGGGCACTTTGTCTGGGGCGTGAGGATTTCGGCATTTTCGACAATTTTTTTGATCTGGGTGGCGATTCACTGATAGCCGTCAATCTGCTGGATCAACTACGCAAAAAATTCATTGCGCCACTGAGCACGCCGGTACTCATACAAAACCCCACCATTGCCGACTTGGCAGAACATATACAGCGTCACGGCTCGCAACCCTCTGGTGACGATACCGGTGCAGCTACCGTGCATGATAGCCCGCTGGTGATGATACAACGAGGTAACGCCAAACGTCAGCCGCTATTGATGGTACACCCGATCGGTGGTGAGGTGTTTTTCTATCGCGACCTGGCACGTCATCTTGGCAACGAACAGCCGGTATTTGCATTTCAGGCACCCAGCCTTACGGGAACGGAACCCCCCATGAATTCAGTATACGCATTGGCTGAGCGCTATTTGGCGATTCTGAAAGCACGTGATTTCAAGCCCCCCTATTTGCTCGGCGGAAGCTCGTTTGGCGGGCTGATTGCCTACGAAATGGCACAACAAATTAAACGTATCGGTGAGGAAGTTCGGCTGGTGGTCATGATCGATACCCCCGCCCCGAGCCAAATGCCCCGCAACTTGACTGACAGCGCGGCTATTTTGCAATACCTGCTGCAGGGCAAACTGTCGCTTTCGCTCGAAAAACTGCGCAGCCTGCCACAGCAGGCACAAATCGATTACGTGCTGGAGGAGGCTCGCCTGCAAGGCCGTGGCAGCGCCCTGCCCCCACACTTGGGCATTCCATTATTTTCAACCTGGATCGCCCACCAGGAAGCCACATTTGCTTATCAGCCAGAGCCCTATCACGATGATGTGGTGTTTTTCCAACACACGGAACCCATGGAGAATTTTCCGCCTGACCCCAGCGAGGCTTGGGAGGAGCTGGTGGAAGGTGCTATGACGGTACACCATGTGCCTGGCAACCATATTTCTATGAATTACCCGCCACATGTGAAAACACTGGCGAACCATTTGAAGCATATTTTGCGGGGGTATTTGGGGGGGTAAAACCCCAGTATCACTCGCTAAATAACGCTTCGAGACTGGCGGCCTCGAATATACGCTCGCTCCAGGTATCCAACTGGCCTGAAGTAGCATGATTGAGTTTATTTTCGACTTGGGCAGGTAAGGTACCAAAGCGCTTCACGAGCAGTTTGGCCAATAACTCGGCCTTACCTTGTGCAATCCCTTTGTCTATACCTTTCTCGATGCCCTTCTCGATGCCCTTCTCAATACCTTGCTCGATGCCCTTCTCGATGCCCTCTTCTAACCCTTGCGCTATTCCCTGTTGCTTCCACTCACGGGTCCAATCTTTCACTTTTTCGGCTAACATTGCTTGCATCTCCAGCAAATCATGTGCTTTTTCAATATCTTGCCCCACTGTTCTCGCAGGCAGCAATACCCGGTTCAACCATTGGGTAAATGCCCGGTTAAGGCTTTGTTGCTCTGGGGCCATTAACCACATGGCCAGATTACTCACCAGCCGGGTTATTTGGCTTATGGTAGCACTGTTTTCTAATCGAAAAAGCTCCGCCACCAGATTGTGTAACGGCGCCAATGTTTCATCTGTGTATTCGCTTTCATTGATCAACAAGTAACGCAAGTCAGGCTGGTAGGGCCTGAGTTCGTCCGGCACAGGTTGTATCAATGTGCTCAAAGTCTGCGACACTGTCCAGGGCTTGGTGCCGTTATACAGCACAATGGGAAACACCGGCGGTAGTAGATTGGGCGCCGGGAGTTGTTTGGTTTTGATCAAATCCTGATAGAGCAAGCCGACATAAGTGAGCAGCCTCACCGCCATAAATGGATCAACAGTGGATTGAAACTCAATCAGCAAAGACACATACAGCCACTGCTCTCTGAATTTAACTCGCCATACGACGTCATCAGCCCGTTCGCGTAGATCGTCACTCACATAACTGGCATTAAGTTTTTCTAGGGTGCTCAGATCTAGTTCAGCAATCCAGGGCTGACGGACAAAACCGGTCAGCAAATCGGCAACCATTTCACGATGAGAAAACAAGTGTTTGTAGGAGTGGTCATGCTGTGTCATAGCGGGCCCAGCGAATCATTAAAAATCAACTTTAACAAAAACCTACGGCTATGACAGACTCAAATGGTGGAGAATTTCCCTCCCGCCCCATCGAGTGGTGGAACAAACAGGTTGAAGACGCATTGTAGGTACACTATGTAGCAGGGGTATTGGGGGTAGGTGTCATCCACCTTGACAAAGACACTGCTTAATCCGACGATCAACACCTGCTGTCACCCTTAATTTTCTATAAAGAAGTAATCTCGTGGACGCTGCTTTCCCCATGCCATACCGGCTTCTGTTCGCCGCCGCCCTTGCCGCAGCGCCCTTATGTACACCCGCTCTCGCAGCCCCACACGACCCCATCACCTGGAAGTTCGGCCACCCCGCCCCGCCGGCGTCGTTGTTGCCCCCAATCTGGCAGGTCGGCTTTGACTGGCTGCATGAAGCCAGCCAGGGGGCTATCACCATCAAGCAATACGGTGGCGGCACGCTCTATGGGGTTGCTGGCGGCCTCAACGCCTTGCGCGCAGGCGTCGCTGATTTCGGCACCTGTTACAGCACCGAAGAAGCCCGTGGCTTTGAACTGGTCAAAACCCTGCAATTACCCTTTGTCGTTGGTCCCAATCCATGGTTGCGGGGCTATATCGTACACGAGCTAGCAACGCGGCACCTGAAGGGCGAATACCAGGCACGAGGCGTTTATCTCGCCCATATGCTGCCCACGGCGCCGATGAAAATACTCAGCAAAACCCCCATACGCACCCCTGACGATCTGCGTGGCAAAAAGATATTCTCGATCATGAATGCACCGGGAGCGGCCAAGGCCTTGGGCTACACCGAAGTGCGCGTGCCGTTTCCAGAATTGTATTCATCGCTGCAATTGGGCGTAATAGACGCTGTTATCTGGCTCGACATGGGGATTTTGCCTTTCAAACTGTTTGAACAGGCCCGTTTTTATACCGACATCAACATCGGCATGGCCACGGTGGAAACCTGTTACAACCAGCGCAGTTATGACAATTTACCCGCCTCCCTCAAACCGCTGATGCAAGAAGCCCAACAAAAAATCCTGGTAGAAATGGTGCGCAAAAGCATTGCTGTCGGTGAATTAGCCAAAACCACCCTCACCGCCAATGGTGTCGAAATTTTGAGTCTGAGCGAAAACGACACCAGCACCTGGAAAGCCGCCTTCGCCCCCACCCGCGAAACCTGGTTTGAGCAATGCAAAC
The DNA here is from genome assembly GCA_964473645.1 of uncultured Moraxellaceae bacterium. Lineage (GTDB taxonomy): Bacteria > Pseudomonadota > Gammaproteobacteria > Pseudomonadales > Ketobacteraceae > HdN1. The sequence continues at coordinate 11,417 of CAYYPW010000009.1, read as the reverse complement.
AAACGGGAAAAGATTGTCGTAGCCTGGCAGATGAAATCCATGCCCTGGAGGCAAAGCATGAAGGGTTGGACGAAGCCGGGTTAATCAAACTGCTGCAACCCGCCACCGAAGCATCGCGTTAACCATCCCGTGAGTGCCCGGCGGCCATCTGCCGGTCTGTTAAACCTCTCTTAACCCGCTACCGGCGCCCTCTGCTGAGCTTCAGCTTTCATGCTTGGGGTAAAAATCTGGTAGTTATTTTTACCCTGACGCTTGGCGTGATACATCGCTGTATCGGCAAACTTGATCAGCTCACCGGTACTGAGCGTGTCACCGGGCGTCATGCTGATACCAATACTCACTGTTACAACGCAGGTCTGACCGGCACACACCATTGGGTGAGCCAACTCGTTGGCAATCGATGCCGCTACAGTGGCGGCAGCTTCGCTTGAACTGACATCACTCAACAACAAGGCAAATTCGTCGCCACTGATACGTGCCACAGTATCTTCTTTGCGCGCATGTTTGGCCAAGCGGCGCGCCACTTCGATCAACACAGCGTCCCCCACATCGTGGCCATAGGTATCATTGATACTTTTGAAATTATCGACATCGATAAACAACATCGCAGTGTTGGTCTTATGGCGTTCAGCCCGACTAACGGCCTTCTCAAGCTGCACATTGAACAACAATCGATTTTCCAGCGTGGTGAGCGGATCATAAAAAGCAAGCCGCTCCATTTCATCTTTACGCTGTTTGATTAAGGTAATGTCTTCGCATACGATCACATAGTGCGGCGGGCGGCCAGCATCGCGATAGAGGGGTGAGATATTCACCTGCATCCATAACGTTTGACCGGCGACGGTGTGGCAGCGAATTTCCTGGCTCACCAGATTTTTTCCAGTATGGGCAAACAGCCGCTCCGACAGCACCGGAAAATCAATGCGTGTGCGTAAACGATCAATGGGCGCACCCATCAATATCGATGCGGCAATGCCCACCAATTCGCACAATGCGCGACTGGCATAGACAATGCGCTGCTCGTCATCGACCACCAACACGCTGCTATTACTGTTTTCTATAGCCATCGACAAGGTTTGCAAAGACAATTCACGGCGATGACGCTCGGCGATTTCAAGGGTGAGTTCACGGTTGGCCGCTTCCAGCGCTTCGGTACGGGCTTGCACGCGCCGCTCCAGCTCCTGGTTCAACCCTGACAGTTCTTGCTCAGCGGTCATTAACTCTTCGGTTTTGTGTATCAGAATATCGTTGGCAGATTGCAAATCACGGGTTTTTTCAGCGACAGCATTTTTGAGGCGATTGTTGAACAACATCATCATCAGCAGGCCAAAGACGGTGACGCCGACCGCCGATACTGAAACGATCAGGGTCAATTGCAGTTTTTTATCCATTTGGCGTTTTTCAACGGCAAACACGAACGCATCTTCGTCATAATGACCCGACGCCAAGCCCAGGCTCTCATATACATTGGCGATTGAAGCCCACCGCCCGGGGTTCATGTGGCCGATGCTTACCAGCTCAGGCACGATAAATTCGATAGTTTTACGTGCTTCGAATTGCAGCTCTTCGATGCTTTTTTCGGATTGATACTTATCTTTAATGATGTTGATAATTTCATCGGAATGATCCACGGCATAACGCCAACCCATCAGGGTGGCCTCGCGAAACCGGGCCACTTCATCAAACTCTTTTGAAGCACGGGCCTCGGTCGTGAAGAGCGTATCGCCGTAAAAATCGATACCATAGCTGCGAGGGTCGATCACGTTATAAGGGATATTGCGGCGTTCGAGCTGATAGGGTTGGTCTGTGATGTACCCCACCATGGCATCGACATTCCCCTGGATAAGATCGTTGATGTCAAAAGAGAGCGGCACCTGAATAATCTGATCGCTGCGCACACCCTCTTTCAATAAAATGCCTTGGGTATTGGCGCCATATGCCCCTTGCGGAAACATTACCCGCTTACCGATCAAATCTTGCGGGCTCAGTATGCCCGCATCGCGCCGACTGATGAGCATCAAGGGGTCGTGCTGGATAATGGTGGCGAGTGCGGTGACTGGCTTGCCCAGCATGCGATACAACACCAGTTCTGCATTGGCAACGCTATAGTCTGCGCGGCCTGATAATACTTCGTCGATGGGATTGATATCGGGGGTAGCCGCTTTCAGGGTCACATCAAAGCCGGCATCAGCGTAAAAGCCTTTTTCAACTGCGGCATAAAACCCGGCGAACTGAAATTGGTGCTTCCATTTCAATTGCATGACGATGGGCTTGAGCGGCTGTTTATCTTCTTGAGCAGCTGCAGGGTGCGCCACCAGCAGTATGCTCAACAGCAACGTAATTCGTGCACCCCAAGCGAACGTGATGATACGCAACATCCTTGCGCCGTGCAGAGCAACAGCGGTGTTGTAAGTCGTTAACCGGAAACCTGCGAAGAAACGGCCCGTCAACGCCATTTATAGCTCATTTTCGCTGCGGACGGCAGTATCAATAATATTGGCCATTTGAATGGCACGGTTGATCGCCCACTTCATCTCTTCTTTTTCGTTTTGTGGGGTGCACTGCCCAGACGCAATACGCGCCGCCAGCAAGCGGGAAGCCGCTGCCAACAATGCTTGTTCGGAGGGTTGCAGCATCACCAATGCACGCGTATCTTGCGGATGCTCATCTTCAAATAGTGCCATACCCTGCCTCCCGTAATATTACACCCAATATCACCGCGCTGATGAACCGGGCCTTAACCGACCAGCGGCACCAAGCGCTTACATCCACCGTCCAATTGCGCCGTCTTTCGGGAGCGCTGCTTTTTAAAGCATCGCGTCTCAGCACAGCTCTTGTTAAATCCCAGTCTCTTGCAATCGCCAGCATCGAATAACGGTGTAATGCGACCCTTCTGGCCGCAGCTCACTTCGGTAAAGGGATACCGCCTTTACCTGGCCGGTCGCGTTCATCGTATCTTCCAGTGGTGGCAATCGCTGCCCCTGTACTGCGCGCCCCAGCGTAATATGCGGCAGATACGGGCGTGCTTCTGGCTCGATGCCCACGGCCCTCACGGCTTCGACCACTCGCCCCTGTAACGCCTGCAAAGTGGGTGACAGTACCGGCATGGCCGCCACAATACGTGATTTGGCATCCGGAAACCCACAGCATCTATCGATGGCTAACGAAAACGCATCCTGTGACACCAAACGCTCGTCCAGCTGCAACGCCAATGCCGATACCGTTGAAACCGATTGATTACCTATAAAGCATAGCGTGAGATGCAAAAACGTCTCGGGGGTCCAACGAATATTTGTAAAGGCGGGCTGTGGGCGGTAACGGGCAATCTGCTCTGCCAATACTGTATGCAGATCCATATCGGCGGCGGCAATCCCGACAAAACAGCGAACCTGCTTGTCTGACATGTTATGGCTGCCCTGCGCTACGCACGTTACGCCGCATCAGGTTGCCACCGCCCGGCTCGAAACCAGGGTGCAAGCTCTACCTGCTCAGCCGACAGGGGTTTACTGACCAGATAGCCCTGAAATTCATGACAACCCAGCGCCCGTAAAAATGCTAATTGGTCGGGTTGCTCGACGCCTTCAGCCACTACGGAAAAGCCCAAGGCGCACCCCAAATGCACGATCGCGCGAATCAGCCGGTCATCTTGGCGGTGTGACCAGTTACTGACAAAACTGCGATCGATCTTGAGTTTGCTGACAGGGAAGCGATTGAGGTAACTCAGTGATGAATAGCCCGTGCCAAAATCATCGATGGCCAAACCAACGCCCAAATCACTAAGGGATTGCAAATTGGCCCCGCCGATATGCCAATCGCTTATCAATGCGGATTCTGTTAGCTCCAACACGAGGCTATGCGCTTCTATGTGTAGGGATTGCAGTAATTCATCTATCTCTGTCGCAATATTGGGATCAAGCGCGTCCTGTGCGGTGAGATTCACGCTCATGAACAAATGCGGGCTGTGACTGTGCCAGAGCTTTAACTGCTGCAAAGCACTTTCAAGCACCTGGCGGGTAAGATCACGCGCCATTCCCCGGGTTTCTACGACACCGATAAAATCCTGTGGCCCGACAATACCGCGTTGCGGATGCTGCCAGCGCACCAGTGCTTCAAAGCCACACAGCCCTCCCGATCGCATATCGAATATGGGCTGATAATACACAATAAACTGGCGCGCGCTGATGGCAGTTTTCAGCTCTTGTTCGACGGTATGATGGCGCACCAATTCTTCTTGCATACGTGACGCAAAATAGCAATAGCTTCCGCCAGGTTCGCGTTTGGCATGAAACAGTGCGGTATCTACACATTGCAATAAGGTATTGGTGGAACGCCCGTCCTGGGGCGCCATGGCAATACCAATACTGCCTGTGATCGACAGCACTTTGTCGTCAAAGGTGAACGGTTGGCGAATGGCTGTCAGTATTGCCTCAACGATATGGGCAATATGGGCAGGGTCTTGGGCGTGGGCCAGCACAATCCAAAATTCATCACCACTATCGCGGCATAATAAATCATCGTGTGAGAGCTGATGCGAAACCACCCAGGCCAATCGTTGCAATAAACGATCACCCACGGTATGCCCATAAACATCGTTAATGGTATGAAAATCGTCGAGATCAACTTTAAGCAGCGCAAAGGCGCCGTTACCTTCGTTAAGCGCAGCCAAGCGCCGCTCGACATCGTGGCGAAGCTGCCGCAACGCTGGCAATGCCGTCAGCAGATCATGATCGGCTTCCAGGGGTGAGGTGCCCTGAATGCGTTGACTTTGCATACGCAGCACGCGACTGCGTTTGACACGGGATTCTACCGCCATGAGCAACCGCCAGGGTTCGATGGGTTTGGTGATGAACTCATCGCCGGCCAGTCGCACACACGCCATTTGCACATCAGAATTCGTTTCAGCCGACATGAACAGAATCGGCGTGCTAGAAAACTGCTCATGCTGGCGGATAATTTGCCCCAGCTCTAAACCACTGCAACCCGGCATATTAATATCGAGCAACACCAACTCTGGATCATGCAGATGCATGCACTCCATACCAGCGACCGCGTTATCGGCACAAAACACCTGGAATCCAGAATCTTGCAGCACATCGCGATAAAGATCCAACAACGTCTGATCGTCATCCACCATCAACACGCGATAGGGTTCAGACACCTCGATGCCAATCAGGGATCGAAGCGTACGCACTAGCTGTTCGTTTTTTACCGGCTTGGTAAAAAAGTGGCTACCACCCGCCCGCACCGACGCCAAACGAATATCAAAATCGCTGCTGCCTGAAATAAAAATCACCGGTAACGGCGGGCCTGAAGGTTGTCGCAGCGTGAGGATCGATTCTGCGCCTGCCAACCGCCCCTCAGGAAAAATCATGTCGATGATGGCGGCCAAAGGTTTATAACGCGCAACGGCAGCGGGCAATTCAGCGATGCGTTCAATCCACACCACCCGGAATCCTTGTTGGCGCAAAACCCGCTCCATGTCACCGCCAAAATCCGGATCATCTTCTGCCAGCACGACCGTGGGTTGACGGGGGTCTGCGACATCCTCTACCCGAATAGGCGCACTCACGGGGCGCAGTTCGGCCTGTGTGCGACTGGTTTGCAGGCAGGTCATCAGATGTTGGTAATATTCACACAATTGCGCCGCATCGATGGCATTATCCAGCAAGGCTTGTTCAAACCCACGTGCATGCAGGGTGATCTCGGAAAACCCATAGGCCTCGCCAGAACCCGCGAGGCGATGACTGACCGCCAACAGCACCGGCTTGCCTACCTCCGAGGCCGGATCGTTGCCATAAGCGTGCCATGCGGTGGCAAGCTGTTTGAGGCGCTCCTCAAGGCTTGCAACATAGCGCGAGCGCAATGCCTGCCATTGACTGCTTCGTGTACCACCCATGCCCTGACCTCGTTTGGTCGTTCTATTGTTGATACTGCTGTTAGGCTTTTGATTTTATTGTAATACGATTCTACACTGCCATAACGCTAGCGCTGCATGAATCCACGCCATGAACCCGTTAATTGTGCCGAGCCCCTTCGCATGCTGATCCCGCCTTTGCCTGAGCACGAAAGCGAGCGCCTTAAAGCACTGAATGCGCTCTGTATTCTCGACACTCCGCCAGAAGAGCGCCTCGACCGCCTCACACGTCTTGCACAACATCTTTTCGATGTACCGATTGCCGTGATCACCCTGATCGACTCCGATCGGCAATGGTTCAAATCAGTACAGGGCCTACCGGTTCGCCAAACATCGCGTAATGTTTCCTTTTGTGGCCACACCATTTTGAGCGACGACGCCATGGTGATTCCCAATGCCCTGCTAGATCAGCGATTTAGCGATAACCCGTTGGTTACCGGCGAGCCTCACATACGCTTTTATGCGGGGGCCCCGTTGCATTCGGTTGAAGGCTATCGCGTGGGTGTTCTTTGTATCATAGACGCTAAGCCGCGGGAGTTCTCGGAAAAGCAAATTCAGGCCTTGCGTGATTTGGCAGATTGCGTCGAACACGAAGTGCAGGCAACGGTGTTGTTGCATGCCAGTAATAATTTACGCCAGGCAATTTTAGATGCCGCCGATTTTACAATCATCTCGACAGATGTCGACGGCGTAATACGCACGTTCAGTCGAGGCGCACAACGCATGCTCGGCTATAGCGAAGAGGAAGTGGTGGGAAAAGTAACGCCGGCCATTATTCATGATCCGCAGGAAGTGGTGGCGCGTGCTGCGGTATTGAGCCAGGAGTTGGGTGAAGAAATCGAACCCGGTTTCAATGTCTTTGTGGCCAAAGCCAAACGTGGCGACATCGAAGCCATCGAATGGACGTACATTCGCAAGGATGGCAGTCGCTTTCCGGTTTTGTTGTCGATCACCTCCATTCGCGACCAGCAAAACAATATCATTGGATTTTTGGGCATAGGCAGTGACATATCGGAGCGTAAAAAAGCCGATCAGGCCAAGAATGAATTTATCTCAACCGTCAGCCATGAACTGCGCACACCGCTCACTTCGATACGGGGCGCGCTGGGACTGGTGATGGGCAAATTTGCCGACAATCTTGCACCAAAAGCCTTGTCATTGTTGGACACCGCCAACCGCAATGCAGAGCGCTTAACTTTATTGATCAACGATATTCTCGACCTCGAAAAAATTGAATCAGGCAAGCTCGAATTTACGTTTCAGGCGCTGGATATTATCGCATTGGCGCAGCAGGCCATCGCAGCCAATGAAGGTTATGCTGAACGTCATCGTGTAAGTCTGCATCTGAACACACAAGAAAAACAATTGTTGGTGAATGGCGATGAGCACCGCCTGATGCAGGTGTTTGCCAACCTGCTTTCGAATGCGGTGAAGTATTCCCCCCCTGACGGATGTGTGATTTTGCATGTACAACGTCAGGGCAAAAAGGTACGCCTTGCGGTTGAAGATCATGGCCGCGGGATTCCGGAGGAGTTTCGCCCGCGTATATTTGGTCGTTTTGCACAACTGGATAGCACAGACAGTCGGGAAAAAGGCGGCACCGGTTTGGGTTTGAGCATTACGAAAGCGATTATTCAGCGTCACGACAGTAGCATCGATTATCACTCGATAATGGGGCACGGCACCCGTTTCTTTTTTGATTTGCCGTTGCTGGAAATGGTGTGCGTCAGCGAATGCAGCTCACCCGACGCTACCATCCTGATCTGCGAAGATGACACCGACAATGCCCAGATTCTGAAAATGATGTTGGAAAAAGAAGGCCTCTCCTGCCATGTGGCAACCACCGCGAGCGCCACACGGCAGGCGTTACTGAATCATCAGTATGCCTTGCTGATACTGGATTTGATGCTGCCGGATGGCAATGGAATGGATCTGTTGGACGCAGTCCCTGCCGCCTGTAAAATCATTGTTCTGACGGCAGACAAACCCGCACTTGAAAAACGAAACGAGCGAATCGCCGCCATCCTCACCAAGACTCAGGTCAGCGACACCGCACTGATTCAAACGATTCAGCAGGTCATGCAAACTCACCAGGATTAATTATCATGGAAAGAAAGATCATCTTTTACATCGACGACGATGAAGATATTCGTACCATTGTAGAATTTGCTTTCGATGAGGAAGCCGATTTAGATATGGTGATGTGCGAATCTGGTCAGCAAGCACTGGAGAAAATAAAAACACAACGCCCTGATTTGATTCTGCTCGATGTCATGATGCCGCTGATGGATGGCCCCACGACATTAATGCGCATACGCGAATTGCCCGGTATGGAGGCTATACCGGTTGCTTTTGTGACTGCCAAGGTACAAGCGAGCGAAATTACCCGATTTATGGCGATGGGCGCCATTAGCGTGATCGTAAAACCCTTTGATGCCATGCTTTTACCGGATCAGGTGCGGGCATTACTGCCCACCTGACCCCGTATTGGTTTTTCGTGCAAGGCTTATGCTTTGCGCGGCGTACCCGAGAATTTCATTTTAGCCATGGCGACTTTCACCACGCCTTCCATGTTGTTGTTTTCGTCCAGCTTGGCCGTGTAGGTGAGGGTGAGTTTCATTGGCTTGGTGGTTTTGCTTTTCCACACCAGCGTTTCACCGTCGTAAGTGCCTTCTTCGATGTCTTGAATACCATAGGTTTCGCTGTTCATGGTACCGGTCAGCGTGCTGCCGTTCGACTTGAGGGTAACGATGCTCTTCTGCTCGCCACCGGGAATCTTGACGACGAAATCCCATACGCAATCAATGGCGTTGGCAACGTTTGACATGAGGCTGTCCTCCAGAACTTGTTATTGTGTTGTGCGTTAAAATGCTCTTTGCGTAGCCAACGCGCTAGCGGATGCGCCCATGGGGGTGGCGAAAGGCTTGGCTTACAGCGTATACCCAAGTCACTATACACTGGCCCATAGGGTTTGTCTGCAAGACGAACTCGCCCTTTAAGTAGGGAATAGTTCATTTGGACGAGACAGTGGTTCACGACAATTAATATCGCCTAACACCCTCGTGTTACGGGTCTTGACATCCCACCCTCTAATCATGAAAAACGGTATTTTCTTCAAGCGCCGCGCGCCCTACCCGTGCCTGATTGATCGGATCTTGAGTATCTTCATAACCAAACGAAATCCCGAACAATAATTTGCAGGACGGCTCGATACCCAATATTTCACGCACTACCTCAGCGTGAAACCCCAACGACGTTTGCGGGCAGCTCGCAATGCCATTTGCGGTGAGCGCCAACATTAGCGATTGCGCATACATGCCAACATCGGCCGCCTCTCGCAACCCAAAAGGCTCGGGTAAAAAGAGAAATGCTACATGCGGTGCCCCGAAAAACGAATAATTACGCAGAAACACTTCCATGCGTTTATGCTTTTCTTCACGCGGGATATTCAGCGCACTATACATCTGATGGGCGGCATCGTACTGCCGCTCTTTATACACCCCATCATATTTACCGTTATAAGGAAAATCAGGAGTCATTTTTCCCATCATGGTGTTTTGTGGCAACACACGCCTCAACGTTTCGAGTCTTTCACCACTCACCACATGCACAATCCAAGGTTGAGTATTGCAGTTGGATGGCGCGTGCTGCGCCAACGCAAATACATTCTGCAATTGATCAGGCGGAACAGGCGTAGGTAAAAATCCGCGCACTGAACGCCGATTTTTCAACAAGGTTTCGATACTGCTATTCATGTGTCAATCCTCCTTCAGCATAGGCGACGCGCAGATAGCGCCAGATATTATTATCAAGTGATCGCGTGAGACGCCCGGTATCCAGCAGATAGTGGAGATGCGCCAAGCATTCCCCGACTGCCAGAAAATTCTGAAACGCGTTGAGTTCACGCGCAAACAATTGGCGCGTCAGGTCTTGTGCGCTTATAGGGATTTCACACAAGCTGACCAGGCGATCAAGGCGCTCATGGTGATGCTCGACAATGGCACGCACTCGCTCGTGTAAGCCGGTAAACGGCAATTGATGCGACGGGAGTACCGTCACATTATCAGGCACGCATTCAATGATTTTTCGATTGCTCGCGAACCAATCGGCCAACGGATTATCGTCGGGTGCTGAGGGCGATACATTGATATTCGGTGTGATTTTTGGCAGTACCTGATCGCCCGACAATAGTAAATGCAGTTCGGCACAATATAACGCCATATGTTCAGGGCAGTGTCCGCGCGTGGTAATTGCTTGCCAATCATAATCACCGATACGCAGCGTCTGCCGGTCTTTGACTTGATGGTAGCTGCCCGGCGGTTCACTGGTCATATGCGTGAAATCACTATGGGAGAACAGCTCTTTGCGGGAGTGCTCGGCCATGCCTGCACGGGCAAAAAATTGGTCTGTCTCCCAATAGGGTTCTTTACGACGCGCAGAGGCAAAGGTGCGGGTGTAAAAATATTCCCGCTCAGTCATGTAGAGCGGCACTTTCCACTCATCGCAGAGCCAACCGGCCAAGCCGATATGATCAGGATGATGATGAGTGCCTATAACGCGGGTTATGGGGGCCCCATCCAATTGCTTCGTGATAACCTCACGCCATTGCTGGCGCGCCGCTTCGCTGTTCATGCCCGTATCTACGATGCACCAACCGTCGCCATCTTTGAGCAGATAGCAATTGATGTGATTGAGAGTAAGCGGAAGTGGCGAGCGCATCCATTTAACACCAGGAGCGATGTCGATGCTTTGGCCTTGGCCGGGGGGTTCGGTGAAAACATATTTCAATGGCATGGTGTGGCCTCGACGCTAAACGGTTGAACCGGCAGCAAATAGGTGACGCAGCGGAGCTCCGCCATTGAAGGGTGGTTCTGTCCGCCACAAGCGCGGGCAGGTCTTTGCTAGCAGAATAGAGGTTTAAACGCGCGGCTGGCAGGGTGCATTCTGCCAGCCGGGATGTGGCTTTCGACAATCGACCGCCTGGTCACAACTTTGCGATAGCCGTTAAGGACTTAGCTGGAGGCAGCCCATTAGAGCCGTTTAGCAACCTCACCGTACATGACTTCGGTAGTGCCACCGCCAATGGTGAGCACGCGAGCGTCACGCGACATGCGTTCGATGACGCTTTCGCTCATGAAGCCCATACCACCGTGCAATTGCACGCAGTCATACATGACTTCATTGGCGATCTCGCAGGCGTTGGCTTTGAGCATCGAGACTTCTTTGATGCAATCGACACCTTGGGCATCAAGCCAGGCGACATAGTAAAGGTAGTTTTGGGCAATGGAAATTTTGGTTTGCATGCGAGCAAGTTTGTCGCGCACAACATCTTTATTGAACAGCGGCGCCCCGAAGGCTTGGCGTTGTTTGACGTTTTCCAGCGTAATTTCGAGGGCTTTTTGAGCTTCACCTACGCCCATGGCGGCAAGCATGATGCGCTCGTGCTGAAAGTTTTTCATGACGGCGTAGAAGCCTTTGTTTTCTTCGCCGAGTAGATTTGCAG
>CAYYPW010000008.1:213872-229082 GCA_964473645.1 uncultured Moraxellaceae bacterium | reverse complement strand
GTTCGCGCGTGGATCGTCCTGATCTGGATTGGAGTCAGGTCAAGGAGACGGTGGCAATGCTGTGCCTTGCCATGGCACAGATCGAAACCACGCTGACAGACAGCTCCCGTTCGGTGGGTGATTTGACTGAGACGTTTACCCACATGGCAAAGGAGTCGATGCGAATCAACGAGCTGTGCGCAAAAGGCGATACTGCTGAAACCTGGCAGCAATCCCGCACAGAGGTGCTTGCGCTTTCGCAGGATATTCTGAAACACATGAATCTGGCGGTGGTGGCGTTTCAGTTTTACGATCGGTTGAGCCAGAAACTCGGCCATGTGAACGGTAGCTTGCGCCATTTGGGGGATTTGATCGGGGACAATAATCGCCTGTTCAGCCCACTGGAATGGCGGAAAATTCAAGATGAGATTCGCTCGAATTACACGATGGAATGCGAGCGATTGATGTTTGACATGATTATGAAAGGGGCCACCATCGAAGAGGCCCTGTCGCTATACCGCCATGAATTCAATCAGGCCGATACCCTTGCCAAAGACAATACGGACGATGATATCGAGCTGTTCTGACGTATTTATTCGAGTAATTCCACCACATCACCGACCTTGATTTCCCCTTTTCCTGAGGCAATCAGGTTTTGGCCGAAAAACACTTCGCCTTCGCGACTGCGATGTTTTTTCAGCGTTGCAAACACAGCGCTATTGCGCTCTCCCGTCAGCGGGTCAAGCGTGGGAATGGCACAGCGCGAACACGGTTTGACGACGTGAAATTCAAGCCTGCCAATGCGAATTCGGCGCCATTCATCTTCGGCAAACGCAGCATTGCCACTGATAACCACATTGGGCCGGAACCGCATGATGTCGATCTCACTGCCCAACCAATGATTGAATTGTTGTAAAGACGCCTCTGTCGCCAGCAGCAACGGAAAACCATCTGAAAAACTCGCGATCTCACCTTTTTTGGCGTAGGCAGGATCTACCAGGCGCTTGGTTTCTTCTGGCATGTACGCCAGTCGGCAAGGCTGTTTGAGCACTTGACTGAACCAAGCGTTGACATGCCCTTCTGCGATTTTGGCAGGCACCCTATCGCTCCAGACGGTCACGGTTTGCGTCGATTTAATCATGTCCCAATAGAAAAGCGGTACGATCAAATCCGGCATGCCGGGGGCGGAAATCTGCAGTTCGTTGTCGTCAAACTGGGTGACCAGTTGCGTCATCACCGAATGTTGGCGCTGCGTGAGAAATTTGCCTTCTTCATCGACCAGCATCCAACGACGATCCCACTTCGGGCCACGTGCATCGAGCGAATACTGCGGCACGCGGTAACCGCGTGCACTTTTGAGCGGGTAGAGATACAACTGGCTGACATGCATGAGAGCGGTTCCGCAATTCCTATTGATTCGCCTGGTCAGATTTCGATGCTAGTGCCTTCGGCGGGAATTTCTGCATCGATATTTTGGGCTTGTTTGAGTTTGGCTTGTAACGCCTGCTGTGCGGCCTCTTCCCCATGCACCAGATAAAACCGGGAATGATTATGGAAGCGCGACGTCCAATCCAGCAGTTGCGACTGGCCTGCATGCGCCGAAAACCCACCCAAAGTGTGAATTTTGGCTTTCACGGCAATCGGTGCGCCAAAGATTTTTACGCGTTTGGCGCCTTCGACCAACATGCGCCCAAGCGTACCATTCGCCTGATACCCAGGAAACACCACATGACACTCGTCGCGCCACAAATTGTGCTTCAGGTGATGAGTGATACGACCGCCGTTGCACATGCCACTGCCCGCGATAATGATAGCACCACCCGTGTTACGGTTGATCGCCATCGATTCTTCTGTGGTGGGCGTTAACGTCAGCTGCGGCAACAGTTGTTGGTTTTTCGAGGTCAACTTTTTCATGATGGCCTGCACGTCTTCAGGATCAAGCAGGTGCATGTAATCGCGGTACAACTCCGTCACCTCGATGGCCATGGGGCTGTCGAGGTAAATTCGATCTTGCGGCAAACGACCTTCATCGTTGAGCTGAGCCAGGTAATAAAGCATTTCTTGCGCACGCCCCACGGCAAAAGCCGGGATCAACACATTGCCACGTTCCTGATCGGCCTGTTCCAGAATCTGCGCCAGTTCGTCCTTGGTGTCACTCATATCACGGTGATTGCGATCGCCGTAGGTGCTTTCCATCACCACCACGTCGGCTTCGTTGATGTATTCATAGGAGGGCATCAACACCGAATCGGGATTACCGATATCGCCGGTGTAGATCAGCTTGCGGGGTTTGTCGCGGCCGGGTTCGTGAATGTTAAGCTCGACAATCGCCGAGCCCAGAATGTGGCCAGCGTTCCAAAATGACAGCGTTACATCGCTGCAAACGGTTTGCGTCTTGTGGTACGACACCCCAACGCACAGCTTGAGGACTTTTTTGACATCGTCCATATCATAAAGCGCTTTTAACGTGCGCTTACCCGCGCGTTTTAGGCGCTTATTATCGTTTTCAATGTCACGCAGATACAAATTGACTGCGTCCTTGAGCATGATAGCCAGCAAGTGACGGGTAGCCTCAGTGGCATAGATCGGGCCTTTGAAGCCATCGCGCACCAATTTTGGTAATAAACCTGAATGATCGAGATGCCCATGCGAAAGAATAACGGCATCAATCTTGTGCGGATTGAACGGAAAAGGCTCCTGGTTGCGCAGTTCCGCTTTGCGCCCGCCCTGGTGCATGCCGCAATCCAGCAAAATGCGGGCACTGGCGGTTTCCAGCAAATGGCAGGAACCGGTCACTTCTTTTGCAGCCCCCAGAAAGGTCAACGTAGCCATAAAAATCCTCATAGTATCAAGCTGTAAGACTACCACAGTCACCCAGCGCACTCAGTGCCATTCCAACCAGCACGTCTACACTCAACCTACAGCGTCTTTTCACACGGCAGTCGAAAGGCAAGCTAGCACACACGGCAGGCTTTTTGCTTGATTGGAGACAAGGCGCGAGACAAAAAGGATTAGTTGGTGGGGGGATTAGACGCTATCATAATCAATGTGCACGCAGTGGCGGAGGATGCATGACCGTTTCATCGAGCCGAAAGGCCTACCAGAAAACCATCAAACAGTTATCTGACCGCATTGTCGCTGCGCAAGGCCCGATACGTATTCTCGATGCCATCAATTGGCGAGACGAAATTCGCCAGGAGTTCTTCGCCAAAGGGTGCAAAGAACTGCCCAACATCGACCCCGATTACTATAATCGTCGCCCGTTGGGGTTTGACCCCGATAAAATCAAAAGCGATTTTTACGATATCGAACGCGATATTACCCGTAGCCTCGGTCAGCTCAATCCGCTGGCGAAAATGATGCGGCGCACCTGTCGCGAATTTCAAACCGTGGTTCGCATGCTGGAAGCGCGCGGCAAGCCGGCCTTCTCAGATATCGCACAAGAGCTGTATGGCTCCCCTTCTGACGTATTCCATGCCGGCGACCCGACCATTGCCGAATTGGGCACCATGCTCGAATCCACCGTGGCCAGCTTGTTGCTGATCAAGGACATGCAGGAAGAGCCCCGCACCCTCAGCGCTACGCAAGCGGTCGAGATCCTGCAACAACGCATTCATAACGCCTTTCCTGAGGACAAGGTGCGCGTCATTATCAGTGACGGTATTGCCTCGGATGCCGCTGCTGGCAGTGACTACATCAAGCTGAATCAGGATGCGCGTTTTAATTACCGTGACCTGGATATTCTCGAAGTGCATGAAGGCTGGGTGCATTTAGGCACCACGCTGAATGGCGCCGCACAACCCTACTGCACTTTTTTGAGCAAAGGGACGCCCTCTTCCACCGTCACCCAAGAAGGCCTGGCCGTTTTGTCGGAAATCATTACCCTGCGTTCCGGCCCCAAACGCCTGTACAAACTGGTCAACCGCATTCGGGCGATCACACTGGCGGAAGAAGGCGCTGATTTTCTGGAGGTTTTCAACTATCTGCGCAACAAAGGCATCGAGCCCGAAGATTGCTACACCATTGTCAGCCGCGTATTCAGAGGCTCAACGCCAATCGGCAAACCCTTTGCGAAAGATATCTCCTATATCAAGGGCTTTGTGCTGACTTACAATTTTATCCGCGTCGCGGTGGCCAAGGGTATGATCGATAGGCTGCCACTGCTGTTTGTTGGCAAGATCCTCCTTGATGACGTCAAGATCATTTACGAACTGATGCAGGACGAAATCATCACCAAACCGAAGTTCGTGCCTCCGGTGTTCTCTGATTTCAAGGGTTTGGCGGCGTGGCTGAGCTTCGGGCGGTTTATTGGCTCGCTCTCGTTTGAACAGCTGGAAAAGGACTACAGTCTGCTGTTCTAGGCACCGTAATGGTGCAATCGTCGGATTTGGAGAGGATCTCAGGGCGTAGACTACACTTCTGTTAATGGCAGTAGCAAAAGCGTCCCCGATGAACCTTAACCGTTTAGTTCGCTTATCCCGCGCCCGATGGAAGTCCCTCTGCTGCCTTTTGCTAATAACGCTCAGCCTCATTGGCGCTCCGATACGCGCCGACAGCCTCTCTGCCACACCTGTCGCCCTGGCGGTTCCCACAGCACCGCTAGTGGCGACGGCGCCCACCATCGAGATCACGCGTGATGACCTCATGCTGCCCTACGGTTCACAGTCGATGGTCGGGCGGGATGATACAAGATCGCTCACCTTTCACGAACTGCGATCACAAGCGAATCGTCTGGACTGGCAACCCGGTGCCAACGACAGCCTGAACTTCGGCTATAACGACGCCTATTACTGGCTGCATTCGCGCTTTCACAATACCGACATGATTGCCCTGGAGCGTTTGATCGAAGTGTCGTATGCGGTGCTCGATTATCTCGATGTGTTTGTCATCGACGCACAGGGCAATGTGCAGCATTTTGAGTTGGGTGACAAATTGCCCTTTCACTCGCGCCCCGTCAAACACCACAATTTTATTGTGCCGGTGAAGATTCCGGCCGGTGAAACGGTAGAGGTGTATATGCAAGTGCGCACCGGTAGTTCAGTGCAGTTCCCGGTGATACTCTGGGACAAACAGGCCTTGCTTGAAAAAGATCATCAATTACTGATCGGCACCGGTATTTATTACGGTGCCATGATCATTATGGTGCTCTACAACCTGGTGTTGTTTCTGTCGATACGTGATATCAAGTATTTTTATTACGTTTGCTACGTGGCGTCGATGGTGGTGTTTCTGGCCGGCGTCAACGGGCTGTGTTTTCAGTATTTGTGGCCCCATGCCACGTGGTGGAATGACGTTTCGATTGTGATGGGCTTATCGTGCGTTATCTTTTTCGCCATGATATTCACGCATGACTTTTTAGATCTCAAGCATACCCGCCCCCGCTTTGCCCTGATCGCACATGGTCTAAGCCTGCTGGGTGTTGTAACAGGCGTGGGCTCGCTCTTTCTGGATTATCATCTGGCCATACTCAGCGCCATTATCGTCTCGGTCATATGCATTTTCTTTGCTTATACGATCGGATTCATTCGCTGGCATGACGGCTACTCACCAGCGCGTTACTACACGATTGCCTGGTCATTCATGATGGGTGGCGGGCTGGTGTTGGCGCTTAATAAATTCGGCATCATGCCGCGCAATATTTTTACTGAAAATGCGACACAGATTGGCTCAGCGCTGGAAGTCATGCTGCTTTCCCTCGCGCTCGCCGATCAAATGAACCGTGAAAAACGTATGCGTGAACTGGCACAACAGGAGTCTTTGAGCGCACAAAGCGCGGCCATGGATTCCCTGAAACAGTATGAAGCGCTTTATCACCGGGCAGTGCAGGGTTTGTTTGAAATCGACGCAAATACCCATTTCATTCGTTTCAATGCCAGCGTCAAACGCATTCTGGGTGCAGACGATGCGCAGCTGTATGCTGGTTCGGAACAACAGGCCGGTCTTGCCTTGAGCCATTTCTTTCCGACATTGACGGAAATTTTGCAGGTGCTCAGCACCAGCCCCAACGAAAGTTTTCGACTGGAAGGAACCCGTGCCGACGGCACCACCGTTTGGGCCATCGTCACGCTTCGCCCCCTGCATGATGCCAGTCAGCCCGAATTGCAACGCTATGAAGGTTCACTGGTTGATATTTCGGAGAGCATCGAAAAAGAAACGGCCCAACGCGAGCGTCAGGAAGCCGAAATCGCCACGCAGGCAAAAAGTGCCTTCTTGGCTAATATGAGCCACGAAATTCGCACCCCCATGAACGGCGTTATCGGCATGGTGGAACTGCTCAAGGGCACTCATCTCGACTTGCAGCAATCCCGTTATGTCAACACCATCCATACCTCGGGCATGGCGTTGATCAATATCATCAATGATATTCTCGACTATTCGAAGATCGAATCAGGCAAGCTCGAAGTGGAAGCGATTCCGCTGGATCTGATGACGCTGATTGATGACTGCGTATCGGTGTTTTCTCTGCGCTGTGCCGAGAAAAACGTGAAACTGTATGTCGATTATGACCCGGCGATCCCCACCAATATTTATTCTGACCCAGTGCGCATCCGACAGATTCTTCTGAATTTCTTGAGCAATGCCTTCAAGTTTACCGAGCAAGGCAGTGTGCATATTCGTCTCGATCAAGCGCCCGACCAGAAAATTCGCATCGCAGTTCGCGATACCGGCATTGGTCTCGCGGCGGCACAGCAGGAAAAACTGTTCCAATCGTTTTCGCAAGCCGACAGCTCAACCACCCGCAAATACGGTGGCACTGGCCTGGGGCTTGCCATATCGAAGCGTCTGGCCGAGTTGATGGGGGGAAGCATCGGGGTGAATAGCGAACCCGGCCAGGGCTCGGAATTCTGGTTCACCCTTCAGGATAAAACGACGCTGCCTGCCTGCACCGGCCCTATTGAAACCATCACCGAGGTGCTCGTTTTTGCGAGCACGGATCAGGCGATGCTGGCCGCCAGTCAACGGATGTTTAATGCCTGGTTCCGTCATGTCATCAGCATGACGCTGCCGAGCGAAGTCGAATCGCTGCTGAAATCCGGCAAGTCGATGGAAACCACGCGCATCATCATGGATGCGGAAATCTTGCAGCAATTGAGTTCGACCGATTTGCTAAAACCTCACCTGGAACGCGTAGTGGTGCTTTGCAACCATGAACAAAGCAAATCTGCGCAGCGCCGTGTTCCCCTGCGCAACCTGCTCGAAACACCGGTTTCACCCCGCAGCCTGTGGCACGCGTTACAGGGTATTCTGACGACTACCGCCGATACCGAGCAGAAACCTGCAATCCCGGCGTTACGCGTTGCGGGATTGCAATTTCTGGTAGCGGAGGACAATAGCGTCAATCAGATGGTGATCAAGGGAATTCTGCAGAAGCATGGGGCGAAAGTTATCATTGCCCACAACGGCCAGGAAGCTTTGCAAACTTACCAGCGCGATCACGCACTCATTGATTTTGTGTTGATGGATATCGAAATGCCGGTGATGAACGGCTATCAGGCCACGCAGGCGATTCGTGTCTTTGAGAAACGAAGTGGTTTGCCCCGCAAGCCGTTGTTTGGGCTGTCAGCTCATGCCTTGCGCGAATTCATGATCGAAGCAACCAAATCGGGGATGGATGATTTCATCACCAAACCGGTGACGATAGACTCGATGGCGCGCACACTGACGAGCTTTGAAGACGATAGGCGTGCCGCAAACTGAATCCCTGCACCCTATTCTTTTGGCTCTGCTTTTGAATCTGTCTTTGCTTTTCGTTTCTGCTTAAGACAGTGGCCATGCCGGGTGCGCGATCAACGCACCCGGCATCTGCCGAAACCAGCTTATCGTTGTTCCCAGTCTATAGATCCCTGCGAATTATTCTTCTTTCAATTTTGCCAGCAAACGAAGAATTTCGAGGTAGAGCCAAATCAAGGTGACCAGCAAGCCGAAAGCACCATACCATTCCATATATTTCGGGCAACCATATTCAACGCCCGACTCGATGAAATCAAAATCCATCACCAGATTCAATGCGGCGATCACCACAACAAAGGCGCTGAACAGTATGCCGAACCAGCCGGATTCATGAATGAAGCCGATGGACATATCGAAGAAAGACATCACGAAATTGACAAGATAAAGCACGGCAATGGCGCCGGTCGCCGCCGTAACGCCGAGCTTGAAGTTTTCTGTCGCTTTGATCAGGCCACTCTTATAAGCCAGCAGCAAACAGAACAAGGTGCCAAACGTGAGGCTCACCGCTTGTATCACGATGCCCGGAAACTTCACTTCGAAAAAGGCAGAAACGCCACCCACAAACAACCCTTCGAGCAGCGCGTAAATTGGTGCGGTGTAAGGGGCTGCCTTTTTAACGAAGGCAGTGAAAATTCCGACGATAAAGCCGCCGATGCCGCCGATGGCAATCAAAGGCGTGATCGCCGACGCATCCTGGGTTTCAAAGAATCGCCCCCATGTCCAACCTGCGGTGATAAGCATGAGCGCAAGCAGCATGGCGGTTTTGTTGACCGTGCCACTCAGCGTCATACGTGCGCCGGCAGGAGCCAGATCTTCAAAGGTTTTTTTGTTTAGGGCGGGGTTTCCAGATCGCATGGTTTCTCCATTTCTGCAGCGTCTATGAGTGACGGTGCACGTCCTTGTCTGATAAGTCTTGTCTGATAAGTATTGGATCAGCGAGTCACCGACGTGTCGGCAGGTGGCCGTTGGGCAGCAGATTAACGCACCACCCGAACAAAAATCAACCAGAGCAATGTTGTTATCTGTAGCTCCGCCTAGGGTATAGCCACCTGCTGTGACTTTACCTGCCGGGACCACCGGCTTTAACTCTACTACTTTAACGCTGACCTCAACAATACGACTATTAGAGAAGCGGTCTCTGGTCGACGCAATCGATTACGCCATCGAAATTCCGCCGTTCAAACTGACCACCTGGCCTGATAACTTGGCCGCAGCCGGGCTGGCCAGGTAGGCTGCCAATGCCGCGAGATCTTCAGGTTCAACCACCCCCAACACCGCCATTTTTTCAGCTTTGCCAAACAGTTTGGAGGCAAACGGGTCTGCCATCAGTGTGCTGTAAAGCGCGGTATTGCGCACGATAGAAGGCGAAATGCAGTTAACGCGAATGCCAGAGCGCTTTACTTCATTCGCCAATGCCCGCGTGAACATCATCACGCCCGACATGGCGGCCCCGATGGCGACCTCCCCCGGGGTTGCGACTTTGCCGGCATCCGATGCCATGGTGAGAATCACGCCTTTGCCGCGCTCCATCATGTGCGGCAGCGCTGCGCGTGCACACAATAACGGTGGCATTAAGGAGCCGCTGACATGCTCGGTCAGTGTTTCGATTGGCAATGTGTGGAATATACCAGGCATGGGGTCGCCACCGGCCGTGCATAACAGGATATCGATTACGCCCAGTTGGTCGAGGCATGCCTGCACACCGGTCTGGGCGCCGGCCACTGTCGCAGCATCCCCCGCCACCGAGGCAAACCGTGTTTGCGGGAATTCAAGCTGCAAGCTGGCGGCCGCTGAGGCGGCGCGATCGGCGTTACGCCCCACCAGCATGACGGCGCTGATACCGGCATCGGCAAAGGCTCGCACCGAGGCATACCCAATGCCGCCGGTACCGCCGTAGACGAGTGCAGTAAGCCCTGCGAGCGATTGCGTGGGGATGGGTGCGCGAGGGGCGTCATTCGTGTAGAGAGTGTTGCTCTTATTCGGGGTGTCGTTCGTCATGAGGGAGTCCTTGTCGGTTCTTTTTTTCCGCAGCATACCGGGATTGCGCGACAAAATCGACCGAACAGTCACCCTATTTGGCGCGCGTTAAGGACGCTCGCTCCGCTCGACTGGGCTCACCCACATGCGTCTAGCCCTTTGAGGATTCCTATCTAGACTTAACTGCAACGAATAAAAAAGACCCCATTACCAAGCGTTTGGCACCGCAATCCATTGACTTGCGGCAACCGGGTAATACGCAAAAACAAGGAGTTAGTATTATGGGCAGCGATCTGCAACCGGGCCGCAAAGCACTGGCACAGGCCGTCAGCAAGGCGAGCCGATTTTCCAATAATGCCATGCTGCTTGAACCCCGTATCATGTTTGATGCTGCCGCCGTCGCCACCGGCATGGAGGCGTTGGATCACACGGTTGAACCCCAGATAGTGCCGACGGATTCCGCCGCTGAGATTGCTGATCTGACGCAGGCGTTGTCCACCCATACGCTTCCAGACGTTCAAGCCCTTGGGAGTGAAGCAGCAGGGAGTATCGCGCCAGAGAGTTTCTCCCAAGACAGTTTCTCCCAAGAGAGTGCCGCCCCAGCGAGCACCGCCATTATCTTTGTCGACACACGGGTTCAGGACTACACACGCCTGTTGCACAACATTGATGACCAAGCCGAAGTCGTGCTGATCAGCAATGACCAGGATGGGCTGCAAGTCATTGCCGACACGCTGAAGGGTAGAGTCGGAGTTGACGCCATTCACCTGTTAAGTCATGGCGAAAATGGCCGCATCCAACTCGGGAATGACTGGTTCGACAGCACCGATATCGCGGATCGTAATGCGTTGCTGGGCGACATTGGCAACTCCCTGAGTGTAACGGGCGACGTGCTGGTCTACGGCTGCCGGGTTGCCGAGGGAGAATCCGGCATCGCCTTTATCAATCAGTTGGCCGCCACGTTGCAAGCCGATGTGGCCGCGTCTACGGATGCCACAGGCGTGAGTGGCGACTGGGAACTGGAGTATGTGTCGGGTGATATCGACACCGACGTAAACACTCAAGTGTTGGAATCGTCGGGCTATTCGCATGATCTCGCGTTGGGTTACACAACCCAATCGAGTCTCACGGAACGCGGCGCGGTAGGTACGCTGCAACAGAACGCAAGTGCAGACGATGCCAATTTGCAGCTGACGCCAGGCTCGGGGTTCAGCTTCAGTTTTATGGGCACCACCTATTCCAGCTTTTATGTGAGCAGTAATTCGTACATTACCTTTGGTGGTGGATCAAGCGAATACAGCGGCCTGGATGGCGACACCCCGGCAAGGCCAGGCATACACATTGGTGGCGCAGATAATTCGTATCAGCGAATTTATTCAGGTTTTACCGACGCCAACAACAATGTGTATTGGGTGCGATATGAAGGCACGGCGGCCACCAGTGGCACCGTGGGTTCGCCGAATATTGTATGGGAAGCCTGGTTCTATAAGGATTCGGATCGTGTTGATTTATTTGTCATCAGCAATGCTCGCACGTCTGGAACAGCAGGTGTCTCAGATGGCTCGGGCGCCGCGTTTGATTTGGCAATACCGATCACCGCAGGCACCAAAATTTCGATCACCACGTCCACCAATACAGCACCGACGTTATCAGCCGTTACCGGCCCCACCTACACCGACACTAACAGCAGTGATACTTTTTCGAATCATACCGGTACATTGTCAGGCAGTGATGCTGACGGCAATACACTGACTTACGGCATTACTGGCGGCACAGTATCAAGTGGTGTTTCAACGCTTGCCGGTACTTACGGCACATTGAGTGTCAATACCACAACCGGGGCTTATACATTCACGCCCAATGCCAACGCCATTAATGCATTGAGCAGCAACACCACGGAATCATTTACCGTTTCGGTCAATGATGGCACCACATCAGCCACGCAAACCTATACGGTAACGCTCAACGGCACCAACGATACTCCTGTTTTATCAGCAATCACCGGCACCACCTATACCGATACCAGCGCCACCGACACGTTCAGCACAGCCAGCGGAACACTCGCTGGCAGTGATGCCGATACCGGGGCCACCCTCACCTATGGCGTTACCGGCGGCACCGACAATGGTACAACGGTCAGCCTGGTGGGCACCTATGGCACGCTTTCCGTGACCAAAGCGACAGGCGCTTATACCTACACACCAGACGCCTCTGCCATCAATGCCTTGTCTGCAGGAACAACAGAGAGTTTTACACTTACAGCAAGCGATGGCGCGTTGAGCACAAGCAGAACCTATACCATCACGCTCAGCGGCACCAACGATACGCCTGCGCTGGCGGCGGTGACGGGGGCCAGCTACACCGACACCTCGGCAACAGACACCTTCAGCAATAGCACAGGCACACTGTCGGGCAGTGATAGCGACACGAGCGCCACCCTCAGCTACGGCATTACAGGTGGCACGGATAATGGCACAACGGTATCCCTGACCGGCAGCTACGGTACGCTGACGGTCAACAAAACCTCAGGGGCATTCACCTATGTGCCGAATGCCAGTTCAATCAATGCATTGAGCAGCGCAGTGACCGATAGTTTCACTGTCACTGTGTCGGACGGTACATTGAGTGCGACACGCACTTACAGCGTTAGTATTGCCGGCAGCAACGATACGCCACTATTCGCGTTGAACACTGCATCGGCAAGCTATACAGAAAATGCAAGCGCGACGCTGCTGGCCACTGGCGCTACCCTCAGTGATGCCGAAAACAACTGGAATGGCGCGACGCTTGTCGCTTCGATTTCTGCCAATGCCGAATCGGCAGATCGTTTGGGAATCAGCGCATCGGGAAGCGTGAGCGTCAGCGGCACATCGGTGCTTTACAATAGTGTTGCGATAGGCAGCGTGAACATTTCAGGGGGCGAAACCACTGCCAACAACACGCTGACCATTACCTTTAACAGCAGCGCCGATGCCACCGCCATTCAAGCGGTTGTGCGTGCGCTAAGCTATCGTTCGGTATCAGAAACCCCTTCTACCACCGCACGTACCATCAGTATCAACCTCACTGATGCGGCCAGCGCCAGTGCTGGGGCGCAAACACTGAGCCTCAGTGTGACCACCGCAAACGACACCCCTACGATCAGCGCGACTACACCACAAAGCGTCACAGAAGACGTCGCAACGGCGCTCTCTGGAATCACGCTTACCGACGTGGATGCTGGGGCAAGCGCCGTGGTCGCCACCTTCAGTGTTGGCAGTGGAAGTTTATCGGGTGCGACCGGTATCAGTGGCGTATCAGTAGGCGGCAGCGCTTCGTCGTTGACACTGACGGGCAGCGTTAGCGACATAAACAGCTATATTGCGGCTGGCCACCTGCAATTCACAACGGCGGCCAACAGTACGACCAACGTAACCCTCAGCGTAAGCGTTAATGATCAGGGCAACACAGGGGGGAGCGCGCAAACCTCAACGACGGCAACCGTCACGCTCGCGGTCAGTGCGGTCAACGATGCGCCCACTTCGGCGAATGGTACCGTATCGCTGAATGAAGACAGCACCCGTGCGTTCAGCAGCAGCGATTTCACGTTTACCGATGTCGATGGCGATTCATTGCACAGCATTCGAATCGTTACCCTGCCAACTGCGGGAACGCTGACCCTCAATGGCAATGCAGTGACCACCTTGCAATTGATTCCGGCGGCGAGCCTGGGTCAGTTGGTTTACACCCCAGGCAGTAATGCCAATGGCAACAATTATGGAGATTTTACCTTTCGGGTATATGACGGGGTGACCGACTCATCAAGCACCTATTCAATGGCAGTAAATGTTGTTCCGACAAATGATGCACCCACGCTTGGCACGATAGGGGTTTTGACGGGTGCATCCGAGGACACGGCATTCAGTATCAGCTACGCAACGCTGGCGGCCGCTGCGAATGAAGCCGATATCGACGGTGACACACTCAGCTTCCGCGTTGAATCGATTACTACCGGTACACTGACCAAGAATGGCAGCGCTATAACGGCCGGTATCACCACCCTGGCCAGCGGGGAAACGTTGGTATGGACGCCGGCTGCAAACGCCAATGGCATTTTGAATGCGTTCACCGTTTGCGCAGGCGACGGTACCACGACATCGACAAACGCAATACAAGTGCAAGTCAACGTGGCTGGAGTCAATGATGCGCCCTCACTGAGCGGCAATCTATTGTTGCCGTCGATCAATGAAGATGTTTCCAATCCGTCAGGCGCCAGTTTCAACGATCTGCTTACCACCAACAATCAGACATTAATCGACGCTGACAGCGGAGCCAGCCTGAGCGGTTTTGCGGTCGTGGCCAACAACGCTAACGCAGCGAGTGAGGGTGCATGGCAATACAGTACCGACAACGGTGCGAATTGGCATGCCATAGGCAGTGTGGGGGACAATGCCAATGCATTGGTGCTCGCACCCACTACTCAGCTGCGTTTTGTGCCGGTGGCACAATTCAATGGCAATCCGGGTGGGCTAAGCATACGGGCACTCGACAATACCTATGCGGGCAGCTTTACCAATGGCAATACGCGGGTGACTACCGATGCATCGGCCCACGGGGGCAGCACAGCGATCGCCAGCACCAGCAATACCATTGGCACGACCATTGTGGCTGTGAACGATGCACCTACGGTCACAGTGCCGACGACCATCAGCGTTACAGAAGACATTGCCACATCTATCACCGGCATTACGCTGGCCGATAGTGACGCGGGCAGCAGCAATCTAGTACTGACGCTGAACGCTGCCAGCGGCGCACTGAGCGCTGCCAGCGGCAACGGTGTCAGCGTGGGAGGCAGCACCTCGGCATTAACGCTCACAGGAAATGCCACCAGCCTGAATGCATTTATTGCCGCCGGCAATGTACAGTTCACGACAGCCAATAACGCAACCGACAATATAACGCTATCCCTACAGGTCAACGACCAGGGAAACACCGGCGGCAGCGCCCTGACATCGTCCACCGAAAGCATCCTGATTCGAGTGACCGCCGTCAATGACACGCCAGGGGTAACCGCCGTATCGAGTCTAACTGTGGCAGGCACGGGCACAACGGGCGTGACCGGCATCCAGTTCACCGATGTCGATGCAGGCAGCGCCACGCTGGTGGCAAGTTTCAGTGTCAATGCGGGTGCACTCACCGCGAGCAATAGCGCCGGTGTAACGGTCGGTGGAGGTGACACACTACTGACGCTGTCAGGGACATTGGCCGATATCAACGCTTTTCTGGCCGCGGGCAAATTGGGTTATACCGCAGGTAACGCCAACAGTGCGATTTTGCGGGCTGAAATTTCTGATCAGGGAGCCACAGGACAAGGTGGACCACTGAGTAGTACAACAGCACAGATAACGCTGGTAAAAGCCTCGGTAAATGTCAACAACCATGCCCCTGCTATGGGTGCCACCAGCACGGAGCTGACTCAGCTCAACGGCACAACGTTGGGCACGATGAGCGGCAATTCGTTGTATTACGGAGGCAACTCGCTGC
>CAYYPW010000008.1:0-213772 GCA_964473645.1 uncultured Moraxellaceae bacterium | reverse complement strand
CAACAACCAGTTTGTCATCCAATGAACTCTATAACACCCGCCTTGCAGACATCACTGGCGATGGTGTATTGGATCTGGTGTGCTGGAAAAACAATTACAGCAATAGTGCCTATACCTTCACCGCGACTGCCTTTACCGGTAACGGCAGCGGTGGTTTCGCGACCACCGCCACCACCTTAACCACCATCACCGCACCCAGCACCAACACGTATTACAATCTGGCGGCCGTGCACGATCTCAATGCCGACGGCAAAGCAGATCTGCTGTATTACTCGTATTCTTACAATTATGCCAATGGCCAGAATACAAGCAGCTATAGCGTACACCTGTTGGCAAGCAACAACAGTGGTTTCAGCACCCAGGCACTCACCTCCGGCACGGGCAACGTGCGAGAGCTGCAACTGGGGGATCTGGATGGCAATGACGATCTCGATATTGTCTTCACCACCTATCAATACGGGTCGAATCAGACGTCAAACTCACTCAATGTGCTGGTAAATACCGGGGAAGGCAGTTTCAACGCGGTTACTGCAACGCCTGGATTGAGCGGCAACGGCTACTATGGCGGTGGCATTCAGATTGCCGATTTCAATAACGACGGCGGTCAGGATGTACTTATCCGCAGCGAGCAATACGCAGACTCAACCAGCACCACAACGTTTACGTTATACAAGGGCACCGCTGCTACAGGCAATACAGATATCGATCTGGGAACCACCACCGAAGACACCAGCAAAACCCTCACCGTCAGCGAATTCCTGATTGCCAGTGACGCCGACAGTGACAGCGTCGGTATCGCTATCACCAGCGTGAGCGGCAATGGCATCTGGGCTTATTCCACAGATAATGGCAACACATGGAACAGTATTGGTTCCGCCAGTGAGGACAATGCCCTGTTGCTGTCCGCCACCGATCTTATCCGTTACACCCCCGATGGCAATAACGGCGAAACGGCCAGTTTCTCCTATCGCGCCTGGGATGGCAGCAACGGCCTTGGTCACGGCGAACGCGCCGACATTGCAACCACAGGTGGAACCGCTGCATTTTCTCTGGCGAGCGCTATCGCCAATCTTGCCGTTACCGCGGTAAACGACGCGCCTGCCATCAACGGTGTTCAGCAAGGGCTCGCCATGCAGGACACCGCAACGAGCGCGCCATTCTCGCAAATTACTTTGACCGACCCCGATCAACCGGCCGATTTGATCACCGTCGAGATCAATATTCTTGATAACAACGGAAAACCATCCACCCAGTTTGGCAGTTTTACCGCTGCCAGTCTGCAACTGGCGGGATTCGTCGCAT
This sequence comes from uncultured Moraxellaceae bacterium, assembly GCA_964473645.1. Classification (GTDB taxonomy): domain Bacteria; phylum Pseudomonadota; class Gammaproteobacteria; order Pseudomonadales; family Ketobacteraceae; genus HdN1. The sequence continues at coordinate 212,470 of CAYYPW010000008.1, read as the reverse complement.
CGTCCAACCGCCCCGGTATATTCAGTGGCAGTTTTACCTCAGCGGCAGCCGCACAGGCAGCATTACGCCAATTAAGTTTTGATGCGACCGAGAACAAGGTAGGCGCGGGTCAATCCTCGACACTTACATTCCAGCTCAAGCTTTCTGACGGGACTGCTTCCACCAGCAACAGCCAGACAACGCTGGTCATCAGTGGCGTCAACGATGCGCCAACAGGTTCAAGTATCAGCTCGCAATCGATGCGTGGCGAAGGAATATTAAGTCTTCCGATTGCTGCCAACCTGTTTGCCGATATTGACGCCGATACACTCAGCTATACCGCGACATTACAAAATGGTGACGCGCTGCCTGCATGGCTGAGCTACGACAGCAGTACGCATAGTTTGCGTGGCAATGTACCAGGAAATCTGGCGGGCCAATCGATGGTCGTCAGAATCATCGCCAATGATGGAAATGGTGGCACCGCTTACAGCGACATCACGATCACCTTCACCGGGGTCAATGATCGACCGGCCACCGTAGGTATAGCAGATCAGATTGCCAGCAGCGGTAGTTGGACGTTTACGGTACCCGGAAATACGTTCAGTGATCCAGAAGGCGGCTCGCTCACTTACAGTGCCACGCAAATCGATGGTTCGCCTTTGCCTGCTTGGCTCGGTTTCGATCCGAATACCCGCACCTTTTCGGGGAACGTTCCCAATATTTCTGCCCTGGGTATCAAAGTCACCGCAACCGAAACTGATGGCAAATCCACATCAACCACCTTTCTCTTGAAAATTCCTGATGGTAACGGTGCCAATGACGCGCCTACCGTGTTTCGCCCCATCGTCGACACTACCTGGACAGGCGCGGGAGATCAGCAATTTGAATTGCCCGCCGATACCTTCATCGATTCAGACGCAGACACACTAGCGCTTACCGTGCAGCGCGTGAACGCACAAGGTCAGCTTATCGGGAATGGCAGCTTACCGGATTGGCTGAGCTTTAACGCGACACAACGTTTATTCAGTGGGAATCCACCACCCAGTTTTGATGGCTCGGCCATTTACCTTCGCGTCAGCGCCAGTGACGGATTCGGCGGCCAGACCAGCGACAACTTTGCCCTCACGATAGCCGAAGCCAATGACACCCCTGAGGTTAACATCGCCACGGGTTCTACAGTGTTCAATCAATCAGGCACGTGGACCTACACCGTACCTGCCAATACCTTTGCCGATGCTGACAATGAAGCACTGACACTGACAGCCACGCTTTCCGACAATGCGGCGTTGCCAGACTGGCTCAGCTTTGATTCTGCAACGCGTACCTTTAGTGGCAATCCACCTGAAAACGCAAACCTGAAAACACTGAGTTTGCAGATCACAGCAACCGATGCTGAGGGTTCCAGCGCCTCGACAGTGCTGGTTCTGAAGCTCGGCGCGGTCAACGATGCAGTCACCTTGGCCAATGCCATCGCTGATCAGGATTTTGCTACACGTGGCACCTGGAGTTTTACGCTTCCTGCAAACACGTTCTCAGATCTGGATGGGGACACCCTCACCTTTAGCGCAGGCGTTGCTGCAGACAATATCGAGCTTACTGAAAGCCAAAGTGATGCCAATGCGCGTATTTACATCAAAACCCAAACCGGTTTGACTATCGGGCTCGACGTGGATTCATCTGATTCCCTCGAAGCGGTAGAAGCCAAGATACAAAACAAAACCGGTCTGTCACCCGATGACTTCCGCCTGGTATTTGCAGGCAAAAACCTCGACATAACAAGGACCCTGTCCGATTACAATATTCAGCGGGGAGCAACGCTGCATTTGATCGCCGACGGCGTCGCAAGTTTACCCGATTGGTTGTCGTTTGACGCAGAAACGCGCACCTTCAGTGGCAATCCCCCACCTGAGTACAATGGAAGAACACTGACCGTTACCGTTGTCGCAAGTGACGGAAAAGGAGGTGAAATCAGTGAAACCTTCGAACTTGTCCTGGGCGACGTCAACGATGGTCCATCGGTCGCCACGCCACTCTCCACGCAAACCTTTTCAGGTGAAGGCAGCTGGAGTTACGACGTGCCCGCGTCCACCTTTAGCCATGGCGATGGTTCACCGCTTACATTAAGTGCTAATGTGTCGGGTGGCGCGGCACTGCCTGACTGGCTGAGTTTTGATGCGAGCACAGGCAGATTCAGCGGTAATCCACCTGCCGGCCAGGCCGATCTCGCCATTGTCGTGACCGCAACGGATTCTGTGGGGGTAACGGCCAGCAGCGCATTTGTTCTGAATCTGGATCAAAGCGTTGGCACGAACGATACGCCCACGGCGTCTGCGATAGAGCCAATAACGCTTACCGGGAGCGGCACACTTACCACTACCCTGCCACTCGCTTCGATATTCAGTGACGCAGACGGCGAAACGCTTAGCTACACCTTAACCATGGCAGACGGCTCAGCGCTGCCGTCATGGCTGAGTTTTAATGCTGAAACAGGGGAGATCTCAGGAAACGCTCCGGAATCAGTGAATGAATTGGGGCTATTGCTACGCGCGCAAGATGCCAGCGGCAGCGAAACGGGCACACACGTCGTGCTCCGCTTTGAATCCACCAATGACACCCCAAGCACTACGCTCTCTCTGTCAGGAATTACGTTTGCAGAAAGTGGTGAATGGCGATACCAGGTGCCGTCGACAGTATTTGAAGACCTTGATGGTGACAGCCTCAGCTTTACTGCGACACTGGGCGACGGAAGCGCCTTACCCGCGTGGCTATCCTTCAATGCCGCCAAGGGAATTTTCAGTGGCAATCCGCCGGGGGCACTCAGCAATCAAACGCTGACCTTAAGCGTTATCGCATCAGATCCCTACGGTGCCGAAACAACGCTCACCTTTGACGTCGAGTTTGGTGATGTCAACGACACCCCTACGGCCATCGCGATTCCCGATCAGCGCTTTGAAAGCGCTGGCGATTGGACTTACACCGTTCCGGAAGACACCTTCAACGATCCCGAAAATGGAACGCTGATCTACAGCGCCACACAATCTGACGGTTCTGCGCTGCCCGCATGGTTGAATTTCAATGCCGCAACGCGCACCTTCAGCGGCAACCCACCCAATGGGGTCGTCAACGTATTTCTGACGGTAACGGCGACCAATGCGGGCGAAGCATCAGTCAGCAGTGACTTCAAGCTCAGCATTCCTGATGGGAGTGCCAATGATGCACCCGAAACCATTGCCAGCTATTCCGATATTCACTGGGAAGGCGCCGGTTTGCAACAAACGGTCGTTTCGGGCAAGGTATTTGCCGATCCTGATGGCGATTTGCTCACGCTCGCCGTTACCCAGGCAGATGGCAGCAACCTGCCGAGTTGGTTGCAGTATAACGCCACCACACGGGTGCTTTCCGGCAATCCGCCTCCGTCACTGAACGGCGAAACCCTTGTACTACGGGTGACGGCAACCGACACCCTGGGCGCCAGCACCAATACCACCCTCAATCTCATTATCAGCGACGCCAACGATACACCAGAGGTGGATGCCGGTGTCGATGCACAACAATGGACAGGGGCTGGTAATCATAGTTTTACTCTGCCCTCAGATATATTTAGCGATGCAGATTTAGAAACGCTTGTACTGAGTGCGCAACTGGCCTCTGGGGAACCGCTTCCTGCCTGGCTTTCTTTTGATAGCAGCACCGGTACATTCTCAGGCAACCCACCGCGATTGGCAACAACACTCAACATTGTCGTTATTGCCTCCGATAGTGAGACAGCCACTGCACAAGCCAGTTTCCAGCTGAGTTTTTCACAAACCAATGATGCGCCCACAGCCACCAGCATAAGCACGCAAACGTTTGAAGGTGCGGGTGATTGGAGTTACACGTTGGCAAGCAATGCATTCAGTGATGCCGATGCCGACACGCTCAAGTACAGCGCCAGTTTGCAGGATGGCTCAAGTTTGCCCGGCTGGTTGACGTTCGACCGGGTAACGGGCACCTTCCAGGGCAACCCTCCCACGGGCAGCGGTGATTTATCACTTCGGGTAACGGCAACCGACAATTCCGGGTTGAGTGCGAGCATTAACTTTACACTCGACATCAATCAATTGACCGGCGTCAATGATGCACCGACACTCGAACAAACGCTTACCATAACGCCCAGTTTCTCCGGTGCAGGCAATCTTACTGTCACCGTACCGCTTGCAGAAACCTTTGTAGATCTCGACCAGGACGCGTTGACTTACAGCGCCCGGCTTGCCGATGGCAGTAGCCTACCCTCCTGGCTGAGTTTTGATGCCGTGGCAGGCACATTAACGGGCAATCCACCCCACGATGCGACATCGCTCGCCATTGTCATCGTCGCCACCGACAGCAATAACGCTTCGACTGAAAGCGGCTTTACGCTGACACTCACTGCAACCAACGATACGCCAACCAGGACACAAGCGTTAAACAACCAAACCGCGAGCGAAGACACGCACTTTGCGCTTACCCTTTCCTCCAATACGTTTGGTGACGCTGACCCCGATGCAACCCTGTCCTGGAGTGCAAGCCTGAATGATGGAAGCGCACTACCCGCCTGGTTGAGTTTTGATAGCGCAACGCGTACCTTCAGCGGCACGCCCGGCAATGAGCATGTCGGCAATGTGGTGATCAAAGTGACCGCTACCGATGCCGCAGGCAGTACGGCCGACGCCAGCTTTACCCTGACGGTAAACAATACCAATGATGCCCCAACATTGATCACAGGCATCGCCAATCAGCAAGCAATAGAAGACAGCGCATTCAGTTTTCAATTGCCCAATGCAACGTTTGCCGATGTAGATCCCGAAGATACTTTGACCTACAGTGCAACGCTCTCCAATGGTAACGCTCTTCCTGACTGGCTTGAGTTCGATAGCGCAACACGCACCTTCAGCGGCACCCCGACCAATAGCGATGTTGGTACACTCTCTATTTCAGTGAGCGTACAGGATGCAGCAGGCAGCAGCGTCAACAGTACATTCAACCTAACCATCGCCAACACCAATGATGCACCGGTTAACGTAGGAACTATCAGCAACAAAGCTGCCACACAGGATCAAGGCTTTGCCTTCAAAGTGCCAAGCAACATATTTGCGGATATAGATGCAACCGATACGCTGACCTATACAGCGACGCAAACAAACGGAAATCCTTTGCCCGCTTGGTTGAGTTTCAATGCCAACACACAGCAATTTAGTGGCACCCCTGGCAACAGTGACGTGGGTAGCATTGGTATTCGGGTTTCCGTGACAGACAGCAGCAGCGCTAGCGCCCATGCTGATTTCACGCTGAATGTGTTTGATATCAACGATGCGCCGACGCTGGATAACGCCGTTCCCGATCTGCAGGCAACTGAAGATATTGCCTTTTCCTACACCCTCCCTGACAACACGTTCAGCGATATCGATGCGGGCACGCAACTACGCTACAGCGCAACCCAGTCGGATGGTGGCGAATTACCCGGATGGTTGGCCTTCTCCCCCACAACCCGCACATTCTCCGGCACCCCTGGGAATGGCGATGTTGGCACGGTAACGGTAAGAATCATTGCCCAAGATCCTGATGGCGCCTCCCGCAGTGATGATTTTATAATTACCGTTGTGAATGTTAATGATGCGCCGACCTTGATAACCGGCCTGCAAGCGCAAACGGTTGCTGAAGATCAATTGTTCACTTATGTGATTCCAACCGCCACCTTCAGTGAAATTGATGCGGGCGATTCCCTCACCTACACCGCAACGCTAAGCAACGGTAGTGCTTTACCCACATGGCTGAGCTTTAACCCTGCAACGCTTACTTTCAGTGGCGTTCCGGCCAATGGTGATGTCAGCAATATTTCGGTGCGCGTCACTGCAACCGATGGCAGCAATACCTCGGCAGTAGCGGATTTCAATCTCACTGTCACCAATGTGAATGATGTTCCGCAATTGACTAATGCGTTGCAACCGCAAACGGCAACCGAAGATCAAGCCTTCAGCTTTAGCGTGCCAGACAACACCTTCAGTGAAATCGATGCAGGTGACAGCCTCACCTATTCGGCCACGCAGACCGATGGCAACGCCCTGCCCGGCTGGCTCAGTTTCAATACCACGACACGCATTTTCACGGGTACGCCGACCAATGCCGATGTAGGTATTTATGCGATACGGGTAACGGTGACCGATGGCAGCAATACTTCGATCACCTCCGATTTCAGTTTGTCGGTCATCAACACCAACGACGTTCCCGTGGTCGTTGGCAGCCTTGCCACACAAAGCGCCACGCAGGATCAATCTTTCACCTTCAAAGTGCCCGGCACCACTTTCGTCGATATTGATCCCTCAGAAACGCTCACCTACAGCGCGACGCTTGCCAACGGCCAACCACTGCCCAACTGGTTGGCGTTTAATCCCTCTACGCTGCAATTCAGCGGCACCCCTGGCAACAGCAACGTTGGCACCATTACACTCAGGGTAACGGTTACAGACAGCGCGCAGACCACTGCACACACCGATTTCACACTGAACGTTTTTAATGTGAATGATGCGCCGACACTGGCAAACCCGGTTCCCAATCAAACAGCGACAGAAGACAGCGTCTTCACCTATACCATTCCTGGCAATACGTTTATTGATATCGACGCAGGCAGCAACCTCACTTACGCTGCCAGGCTCGCCGATGGCGGTGAGCTGCCGGGCTGGCTGAGCTTCAACAATGCAACGCGAACATTCAGTGGCACGCCGACCAACAGTGATGTCGGCGCCATTACCGTGCGGATTTTCGCCTTTGATCCCGATGGCGCAAGCCGATCCGATGATTTCATTGTGACTGTCATCAATGTCAATGATACCCCGGTTCTCGCCAACGCTATCCCGGCACAATCTGCGACGGAAGATCAAGCGTTCACTTACACCGTTCCCGCCAATACCTTCAACGATATCGATGTGGGTGACAGCTTTACCTATACCGCCACGCTCGCCAATGGCAGCCCGTTGCCTGGATGGTTGAGTTTCAACGCAAACAACCGTACCTTCAGCGGCACGCCCACCAACGATAACGTAGGAACACTCACCGTCCGCGTTACTGCCACCGATGGTTCCAGTGCAAGCGTTAACTGTAACTTTACGCTCGTTATCCATAACAGTAACGACGCACCCACTTTGGTTAACGCACTGCAGGCACAACAGGCGATTGAAGATCAAGCATTCAGTTACACGGTGCCTGCCTCTACATTTAACGACATCGATATCGGTGATACCCTCACCTACAGCGCCAGCCTGAGTAGCGGAAGCCCCTTACCCGGCTGGTTGACATTCAATGCAAACACCCGCACCTTCAGCGGCACTCCCGCCAACGCCGACGTCGGCGCCCTCAGTGTTCGCGTTACCGCGACCGACAGCAGCCATGCCAGTGTGAGCAGCACGTTCGATCTGTCCGTGCAAAATACCAATGACGCGCCGACGACCGTTGCAAGCGTCGCAACACAAAGCGCCACACAGGATCAATCGTTTACCTTCAGGGTCAACACTCAGGTGTTTTCTGATGTAGACGTAGGCGACACGCTAAGCTATTCCGCCATGCAGTCCAATGGCAATCCTCTGCCCTCATGGTTGAGCTTCAATCCAGCCACTTTACAATTTGCCGGCACCCCAACCAATGCCGATATCGGCACGCTCACGCTTCGCGTTATTGCTACAGACCTCTCCAATACCAGCACGCAAACCGATTTCACACTGAACGTGTTTAATCTCAATGATGCGCCAACGCTGAATATGCCTGTACCGGCGCAGCAAGCAACCGAAGATTCCGCATTCTTATTCGTCGTGCCTCAAGATACGTTTACCGATATCGATGCCGGAACTTCCCTGATTTACAGTGCGCGCCTGGCCGATGGCGCTGATTTACCCACGTGGCTGAGTTTTGATAGCAACACCCGTACTTTCAGCGGCACCCCCGGAAACGATGCGGTCGGCACACTGGCCATTCGGTTGACGGCCGCCGATCCCGACGGTGCAGGACGCAACGTGGATTTCAACCTGACGATCAGTAACGTCAATGATGCGCCCACCGTCACCCAAGCCTTGCAGGCACAAACCGCCACCGAAGATCAGTTGTTTAATTTTGTGGTGCCTGCCAACACGTTCAACGATATCGATGTTGGTGACACGCTCACACTGAGCGCAACCCTGGCCAATGGCGATGCGCTGCCTGCGTGGTTGCAATTCAATGTGCAAACGCAAACGTTCAGTGGCACGCCGACCAACGCCGATGTTGGCAACGTTTCGCTACGTGTCACTGCAACCGATGGCAGCAATTCAACCATCACTAGCGATTTCTTGCTCACCGTCGTTAATGCCAACGACAGCCCCACGCTCGTCAACGCAATCCCTACGCAGTCTGCGACCGAGAACCAGGTATTCAGTTTTACGGTGCCCGCTAACAGTTTTGGGGATGTTGATGCCGGCGATACGCTGTCGTATGCCGCGACGCTCACAAACGGTAGTCCATTACCGGTCTGGTTGAGTTTTGATGTTGCAACGCGCACATTCAGTGGCATCCCAGATAATGGCGATGTTGGCAATCTTGCGATCCGGGTGATCGCAACGGACCCTAGCAACACGTCTGCATCTGCTGATTTTACGCTTACCATCCTGAACGCAAATGACGCACCGACGCTGAGCAATCCGTTGTCGTCGCAAGCCGCAACAGAAGACCAAATTTTTGTCTTCAACCTACCCGGAAACACTTTCAACGATATTGATGCAGGCGATGTACTCCGCTACCAGGCGACGCTTGCCAATGGTGATGCCCTGCCCGATTGGTTACGCTTTGATAGCGCAACACAATCCTTCAATGGCACCCCCACCAATAGCGATATTGGTAATCTCACGGTGCGCGTTACCGCTACGGACACGAGCAATGCAACGTCAACCGCTGAATTCGCGCTTTCAATCACCAATGTCAATGATGCGCCGATTGCTACCGGCTCGATCAATACCATCACAGGCAACGAAGGCGAAGCACTTTCTGTAACCCTGCCTGCCGACCTGTTTGTGGATATTGATGCCGGCAGCAACCTGACCCTGACGGCGAGTCTTACCAATGGCAGCTTGCTGCCTGCATGGCTCAGCTTTGACCCCGTCACGGGCACCTTGAGTGGCATCCCACTGGGTATCGATGGCCAACCAATCATCGTGCGTATAACGGCAAGCGATGCGGAAGGCACCACTGCAACCGTAGACATCACCTTTGATATTACCCCCACACCCATCGTTGTACCGCCAACGACACCCCCCGTTCAAATTGCCCCCCCTGCGCCCATAACGCCGATCGTTACGGACAGCGGCAGCGGCACCCCATTGAGCCAGGGGCTTTCAAGCGCCGGCATGGGGGGTGGCTTGGGTATCGGAGGCACCGCATCACAACCGTCCATGTCGGAAAGCAGCACGCCATTGTCACAAGGATTGAATAGCATGCGCAGCACCGTCTCACCGGGTGGATTCGTAAGCAGCACCTTGGGCAGCAGCATATTTACGGTTGCCCCTATCCCCAGTGGGTACGATGTGCCACTTAGTTCTTCATTGAGCGTCAGAGAGCCGCTGCCCAACATGCGCATGTCGAGCGGACAGGTCTTTGAATTTACGCTGCCACGCAATACCTTTTCTCGCCCTTCAGGGACGTCGGTAGGTATACAAGCGACTCTGGCTGACGGTCGCCCATTGCCCTCCTGGTTGCGCTTCGATCCCGTCACGGAGACGTTTTCAGGCGTACCGCCACGTGGCGCACAACAAGGTGAAATACAGATTCGCGTAACCGCCCGTGACGGTAGCGGCAATGAAGTGAGTGTGGAATTCGAGCTGCAAATGCAGCCTGAACCCTCCAGAGGCAACGACACACCCAGAGAAAACGACACACCCCGTAACAACGATACACCCACCCCGGGCGCGTCGCTGTCTGTCGAGCAAGCCTGGCTGCAAGCATTTACATCGCCCAGCCCAGAACCTTCTGTACGCGCGCATGCCGGCGATCTGCCTCTGGATGCCCAATTGGCGCAAATCACGGCCAGATCCTCAGGCGATGAACTACAAACACTTTGGCAAAGCCTGCTAAGCCTGGTGGGAGACTCGCAGCAACGGCCAGGATAATGGGCCGTTAAAATTCAGACTTGCGGACGACAACTGAACAAAAGACGTCTATAAATCGAAACAACGATAAAACAGGAAGTTACCCATGAAGCGCCCAACCACCGCTTACCGGCTTTCCCTCTTGAGTTTCGCTGTAATTATGGCGGGATGCACCATTCAACCTGAAGCGTTGAGCCCACAACAACGCGCCGAACTGATCAAAGCCGATCAGTCGCATCTTTATCAGGATCAGGAACCGGTATCCGGGCCGTTAACCCTCCAAGACGCCATACAACGGGCCGAGCGTTACAACCTGGATCACCGCTTGCAAAAAATGCAACGCGTGCTGGAAGATCGACAACTCGATCTCGCCCACTTTGACATGCTCCCCAGCGCCATGGCGCAAGCCGGATACATGACGCGCGATGAAGATTATGCCTCCACCAGCATGCTGCTGAGTACCGGCGCAGAATCAGCACAACCGTCTACGTCTGTCGAAAAGAATCGCAACACTCGCGGGCTAGCCTTTAGCTGGAACATTCTGGATTTCGGAGTGAGTTACTACGCTGCCAAGCAATCTGCCAACCGGGTTTTAATGGCTGAAGAAAAGCGCCGCAGAGTGTTGCAGTCACTTACGCAAGACGTACGCACGGCTTTCTGGCAAGCCTATGCCGCACAGGAATCGGAGCCCGAAATCCAGCAGTTGCTCACCCGCGTCAATCAGGCATTGAACGACGCCGAACGCATCGAACGTGAACGACTCATGCCACCGGCACAAATTCTTGGCTATCGTAAAAGTTTGATCGAACATGCACAGCAACTTGAAGCGCTGCAAGGCAACATGATACGCGCCCGTGTGCGGCTGGCTGCAATCATTAACGCCAACCCTGCGATCCCGATAACACTCGTCGCCGATACCAAAGCCCCACTCCCTCCCCTGGAAAGCACGCCGACAGCACTGGAAGCCCGCGCGCTGGAAAACCGTCCGGAATTGATCGAAGCCCACTACGAAACGCGCAACGCGGCGCTGGAGGCAAAAAAATTGCTGGCCCGCCTGCTGCCAGGCATCGAATTCGGCGCGGGTTATACCTACGACTCCAACAAATATCTCGTCAACAACGAGTGGTATGAGGGCAGCATGCAAATCAGCTGGAACCTCCTCAACATCTTGCGCTACAGCGACCAGAAAGCGTATGCCGAAGCCCAAGAAGAGGTGGTCGACGCCAAACGACTAGCCCTCACCATGGCCGTTATCGCGCAAGTGCACGTTGCCTGGCATGACTATAAACAGGCATTGCATCAATATGATCGCATGAGCACGTTGGCCCAGCTTGAAGAAGCCATCCGGGCGCAGGTGGCTGCCAACACCCGCGAATCAGCCGGCAGTCAACTTGATGATATTCGTGCCGCCAGCGCCTTGGTACTTGCACGGCTGCAGGCGCGTGAAAGCCGCGCCCGCGCAAACGAAGCACATGCCATGCTGCAAACCAGCCTGGGCGGTGACCTCACCAGTGCGCCCACGCCTACCCCTCAGCAGCCAGACGCGGCAAATGCCCAACCCCAACCGTTGGCACCCAAACCTTTGGCACCCGCCTCGGAAGCCCAAACCACATCATCATGAAATCATTTTTTTCTTTCATGTTTGCCCTGCTGTTAACCCAGGCACCAGCGCTCAGCTACGCCAGTGTTGAAACCGAACCTGGCGAAAAAAATTCACCTGCCTTGCTAACGAGCAATATTGGCGGCGAAGCGCGCGCCCAACTAATCGCACTTCAAACCAGTGTAATTTCTGCAGAATTAAATGCACGAATTGCCTCATTGCCCTGGCGAGAAGGCCAATCCGTCAAAGCGGGACAAGCGCTGGTAAAATTTGATTGTCGCAGTTACCAGGCGCAACTGTCGCAAGCCAAGGCACAACAAAAAGAAGCGGATGCAGCCGTTGATGTTTTGCGTCGACTTTCCAATCTGCAAGCCACCAGCGAACTGGAAGAACAACAAGCACAAGCGCGCCTCGAACAAGCACAGGCAGAAGTCACACTGCGTGAAGTGCTGGTAGGCCATTGCGAGATTCCTGCGCCCTTTTCCGGGCGCATTGGTGAGGTATATCATCACGCGCACGAGGTGGTCGGCGCAGGCGAAAAACTGCTGGCACTGGTCAATGATCGAGAACTGGAAGTCGAGATGATTGTGCCTTCCTCCAGCCTGCAATCACGTCGTCCAGGCACACGCTTCACACTGCACCTGGATGAGCTGGAAACGCCACTGAATGCAGAAGTTACGCGCACCGCCGGCCTCATCGATCCGGTCAGTCAATCAGTGAAGATATTCGGTCGCCTGCACAACCCGCCCCCCGGACTATTGCCCGGTATGAGTGGCAAAGTACTCTTCGAGGCCCAATGACCAGCGCTGCGCCCACCCCACCCGATACACCCAGCCTGCAACCGCTGCTGCCGCCAGCCGGTGCCAATCCACAAGAGGCACTGCTGAAACTGCTCCAGATCGAACGCGAAGCCCGTCGTGCTGAAACTCTGAATGCCCTGCGATTTACCATCGTTAACGCGCCACGTCAGCTGCTCGACTATCAGCAGGCCATTCTCTGGCATCCTGATCACGGGGTACAAGCACTGTCCGGGCTTTCCACCGTCGATAAAGAGGCCCCTTTTGTCCGCTGGCTGAATCGTTTTCTGGCATCACAATCGTTGGTACGCGGTGCCTTGCAACGCAGTACGCACTCGCCGGATGATCAGCAACAGTGGCAACAATGGCTGCCTGAAAACCTGTGGCTGGAACCGCTGCTTCCCAGCCCCGCAACCCCGGTTCACCACAACCGCTCCATGCCTTGGCTGGTGCTGGCCCGCGCCAAACCCTGGGCCCCGGCAGAGCCCACACTCCTGGCAGAATTGGGCGAAGCACTGGGGCATGCGCTTTCCCTGTTTCAGACACGCACCGGTTGGCGCTGGCCACGCAAAGTGCTCGTTAGCGCGGTAGCGTTTTCGTTGCTGTTGATGGTTCCCATTCGCCAGACCGTGGTAGCCCCGGTAGAAGTCGTTCCGATTGATCCGGTCATGGTGCGCGTAGCATTGGAAGGTGTAATCGACCGATTTCATATACAGCCTAACCAGCGCGTTACGGCAGGTCAGCCACTGTTTGATCTGGATGCCACCATGCTGGCGTCCAAGCTGGAAGTCGCTCGCAACACCCTATCGGTTGCAGAAGCCGATCTTCGGCAGGTATCCCAGCAAGCCATGCTTGACCCAAAGGCCAAGGCATTGGTCGCGCTAAAACGTGGAGAGGTGGAACGGCGCTGGGCAGAAGTGCGCTATCTCGAACAAATGCTGGAACGCCTGAAAATCAGAGCGCCAATTCCGGGCATCGTCGTTCTAAACGATGTCAATGAATGGATGGGCCGCGCCGTTCGCATCGGCGAAAAGGTGCTTGATATTGCCGATCCCGGCAAGGTTGAGCTGCTCATTCGTCTGCCCGCCGACGAAATGATGCCATTTCCTGATCGCGCAGAAGTCGATGCCTATTTAAATATTGCCCCCGACGATTCCGTCGCCGCCAAACTGCGTTACATCAGTTATCAAACCGAACTCACGCCGGAAGGAACCTTGGCTTATCGACTGAAAGCATCGCTCGACAACACTGAAAATGTTCCGCGCGTCGGTTTGCGGGGCACCGCCAGACTCTACGGCGAGCGTGTCGCGTTGGGGTACTGGATGTTCAGAAGGCCCTGGTCTTGGATGCGACAATGGTTGGGGGGCTGGTAATGCAAAACCCGGCCCCACTACCCTGGCTGCCACTGCGCCAGGAACTTAACCTGTTTCCTGGGCCAGAAGATTGTCAAGGCGGCCCGACATGGGTCATGCAAGACCCTGCCAGCCAGCGCTTTTTCCGTTTCGACTGGCCCAGTCTTGAAATGTTGCGCCGCTGGCATTTGGGGGATGCCGAAGCCATTGCAGCTGCCATCAACCGTGATACAACGCTACATATCAGCGGCGACGACGTGCGTGCATTTCAACGCAAGATTCACGGCTGGGAATTACTGCAAGTCACCGATCCCGGCCTGCGCAAACACTGGAGTAGCCGCCCGGCAGGCGCCACTGGCTGGCGATGGCTGCTACAGCACTATCTGTTTTTTCGCGTACCGCTGCTGCGACCGCAGCAGTGGCTGGATTGCTGGGGATCACAGTTCGGATTCCTGTTCCGTAGCCCGTTCTGGATCTGCACCCTGCTGGCGGCGTTAGTGGGCCTCTATCTGACCAGTCAGCAATGGAACACATTTCTCTCCACGTTTTCCGCCTATGCCGATTGGCGAGGCGCTCTATACCTGTTTTTTGCCTTGGGCGCTGTCAAAATTCTGCACGAATTCGGTCATGCCATTACCACCCACCGTTATGGTTGCCGGGTGGCCACAATGGGCGTGGCATTTCTTGTCATGTGGCCCGTCCTCTACACAGATACCAGCGAATCCTGGACGTTGCGTTCACGGCGCCAACGATTGATCATTGGTGCCGCAGGTATGGCGGCCGAAATCGCCATCGCCGCCTGGGCGACACTGGCGTGGCATATGGCCCCCGAAGGCCCGTTGAAAACATCGCTGTTTTTTTTGAGTACCACAGCCTGGGTCATGAGCCTCGCCATCAACCTGAATCCCTTCATGCGTTTCGACGGTTATTTTCTGTTGAGCGATGCACTGGATCGCCCGAATTTGCACACACGCGCATTTCAACTCGGTCGCTGGTGGTTGCGCACCCATTTGTGGGGAATACCAGAAGCATTGCCCGAAACCATGCCCGCACATTCACGCAACGCAATGATTTTGTTTGCCTTTGGCACCTGGATTTACCGCTTCTTTTTGTTTTTGGGCATCGCCCTGCTGGTCTACCACATGTTTTTCAAGGCATTGGGCGTGCTGCTGATGCTGGTGGAATTGTGGGTCTTTATCATCAAACCCGTGTTGAACGAATTGTTGGCGTGGTGGCAGCAACGGCACCACATGCACGGCGTTAGACGCTGGCGAACCTTTATCGTGCTAGGCATTTTGGTACTACCAATATTGATACCCTGGTCAACCACCCTGCGCTTGCCGGCAACCCATGGCGCTGCAATGGAACGCGAGATATTCGTGCCCACCGACGCTCAACTCAAACACATGGCCGTCAGCGAAGGCCAGTGGGTAAAAACCGGCGATTTACTCGCTCAACTGGAATCCCCCGCCCTCGAACAAGCCCTGCAACAAGCCCGCATGGAGCGGGATCTGATCCGCTGGCAACTGCAACGCCAGGGGTTTGAGGCCGACTGGCTTTCCATGGGGCAATCCCTTACCCGTCGTCTGGAGGAAAGCCTGGCACGCGAACAAAGCCTGCTCGCCGAGATGCAACTGCTCACCGTGCTCGCCCCAACCGACGGCCAGGTCGTCGACGTGGAATCGGGGCTGCGCACCGATAGTTGGCTTGCCAAGGATAGCTTCATGCTGCGCCTGATCGATCCCGCGCAATTCAGTGTGCGTGCGTGGGTGGCAGAAGACGAACTGGGCCGCATCGACAATAAAGCACTTGCACGCTTTGTTCCCGAAGCACCAGAACTACCCTCCATTCGCTGCGCAATCAGCCTGATCGATACGGGCGGCACACCGGCACTGAACGAACTTTTGGTGGCATCCGAGTTCGGTGGTGCATTACCGGTCAGGCGTAACGGTGAGACTTGGGTGCCCGAGGGAGCCTGGTACAAAATTCAGGTATCCCCCTGCGAGGGGTTGGGCCCAATCCACCGGGTTCGCGGCACCCTGCAGGTCGTTGCAAGTGCCGAAAGCCTGCTGGTAGCCGCATCGCGCCGGGCATGGGCGATACTGGTGAGAGAATCGGGCTGGGGATTCTAAGATCACCCTATTTTAAGATCACCATAGCGGGCTGACACCTACCCGGCAACACCGTTAGCGTAACGCCTTGTACACCCGCCACCCGGTTGACAGCCCATTTGTGAACGCTAACGTTTAATGAATACCTATAGACCTGACAAAGCAGCCCACGGCAACGCCTGAAACGACACCTACCATCAGGACCCAACAGGAAACGACGGATGCGTAAACCAAAAACGGGCGTTTGTGCAACGCTGGCCCTGTGTCTGTGCGCCCCCGTTGCCTACGCAACACCCGAGTGGAATTTTTCCGGGTTCGCAAGCCTGGGCGCTGGCAGAATCAACGATCCCACATTGACGTTTTTCGACTATGAAAACGAGTGGAGTTTCGACTCTGACACCATGCTGGCGTTACAAGCCATTGTCGAAACCACCGATCAACTCTCCTTTACCGGCCAGGTGATTTCCAAAGGCTTTACCTTCGACGATCGATCGCCCTACGAACCTGAATTGAACTGGTTGTTTGCCAGCTACGAAATATCACATTCATTGCGCGTGCGAGCGGGGAGACTCCGCACACCGTTGTTTCTCTATTCAGAATCCCTTGAAACCGGCTTTTCTTACCCGTGGGTACGCCCCCCGGTAGAAATGTATGCCCACTTTCTTGAACCCTTCGCCAATTTTGATGGTGTCGATATCACCTGGTTCAGAAACATTGCCGGTAATGAAAGTGAGTTCAGTCTATTTGCAGGCACCGCTAAAGATGAATACCGTGGACGCGATGTCGAGGCTCATAAAACCTGGGCATTCACCGCAGAAACCCAGCTCAGTACACTCAAATTACGCTACTGCTACAACTGGAATCGCCTGAGCATCACCAACCCTGCTTTTGAACCCGCCGTCAACCTGTACCGCAGGTTAGCCGTTATCGAAAACGCCCCCATATTAAACGACATTGCCGACAGTGCTGCGCTGCAAGAAAAAGTGTTTCAATATCACTCTCTCGGCATGCAATGGGAAAAAAACAGCTGGTTATGGGTGGCAGAAAAATTCCAGACCATCGGGCCAGGCAAACAGTTTTCATTCGAAAACAACGGTTGGTATATCTCGCTCGCGCGCCAGATCAATGACTATATGCCTTATCTGACCATTGGCGAATACAGCACCGAAATGGATCACGCGATATCACAACGTGTTGGCAGCAGCTACGGTGTTGTACCTGCAGGTGACAATCCTGGGCTTGATATACTGCGCCAACAAACGCTGACAGCCATCGAAGGCTTATCGGTGACTCAAGGCAGCGCCGCTGTCGGTGTGCGTTATGAAGTCAGTCGTACATCAGCACTGAAAGTCGAAGCAGAATATTTCAATCTGAATTCCACAGGACAAATGACGTTTGATGAAAGCGGCGAAGAACCCGAACACGCCGTTGCCACCACCATCGTCTTTGATGTGGTGTTCTAATGAAACAAAACGTGAATTTAAAAAAATGTCTGTTGATAGCAACACTTGCCCTTGGCGCCATCGTGTGCAGAATCAGCGCGGCCGACATGGTGGTCGTTGTGCATCCGAGTAATCCAATCACCACATTGAGCAAAGATGAAGTCAGACAAATTTTTCTGGGGCGGATGCGTTTGTATCCGGCCACGCAAAAAAACATCGACCCTGTGGATCAAGACGCCTCTCTACCGTCCTTCGACCGGTTCTATCGGTTGGTCGCCAATCTGACACCGACCACGTTACAACGTTTACGCGCCATGTATTTGTTCAGCGGCAAGGGAATGCTCCCCAAAATGCTTCCAAGCGAACATGAAGTCATTCAGTTCATCGCCGAACACCCGGACGCTATTGGTTACATCCAGCAGTCAAGTGTCGACAAACGAGTGAAACCGGTTTTTTCGATCACAGAATAATGGGGCAGCAACGACAATGCGGCGCCCCACTCGAATCGAGTTAAACCTACAGCACCTGCTTGCCAATCGCCCAGAAAATGGCAGCAATGGCCGCGCTACAGGGAATGGTCAAAATCCACGCCCACACAATATTGCCTGCAATTCCCCAGCGCACCGCATTGAAACGTTGCGTTGATCCAACGCCGACAATGGCACCGGTAATCGTATGCGTCGTCGACACAGGAATCCCGAAAGCCGTGGCCGAGAACAACATGATTGAGCCCCCGGTCTGCGCGCAAAAACCGCCCACCGGACGCAGCTTGGTAATCTTTTGCCCCATCAGTTTGATAATGCGCCAGCCGCCAAACGCCGTCCCCAATCCAATGGCCGCATAGCACGAGATAATGACCCAGCTAGGTGGCGTAGCGTCTCCCGACCCGGTAATACCCGCCGCGATCAACAACATCCAGATGATACCAATGGTTTTCTGTGCGTCGTTGCCGCCATGTCCCAGCGCATAGGCCGACGCCGACACCAGCTGCAAGCGCCGCGACCAGCGATCTACCTTGCGAGGCGCCGTGCGACGAAACAACCAGGCGACCAACAACATGATCAGACCACCCAGCAGCATGCCCGCCAACGGAGAGACAAAAATAAAGATCACTGTCTTCAACAAGCCTTCCGAGATCAGTGCATCGAAGCCAGATTTGGCCACTGCCGCGCCGACCAGCCCACCAATGAGAGCATGTGACGACGACGAGGGAATCCCGTAGTACCAGGTAATAATGTTCCAGGCGATCGCCCCCACCAATGCACCAAATATCACGTAATGGTCGATCACCGAGGGCTCAATAGTGCCCTTCCCCACCGTGGCCGCGACCTTTAGTTGAAACACAAAAATTGCAATGAAATTGAAAAAGGTGGCCAACGCCACCGCTTGATGCGGCTTGAGCACGCGCGTCGACACCACCGTAGCGATGGCATTGGCGGCATCGTGAAAGCCGTTCATAAAGTCAAAAGCCAGCGCAAGCACTACCAAAAAAATGATAACGCCCAGGCTCATGTGAACTGTTTCCATGGAGGAGCCTCAGGAGTTTTCGAGCACGATGCCTTCGAGGAGATGGGCCACGTTTTTGCAGATATCAGTCACAGTTTCTAGCAGCTCGTAGGTAGCCTTGAGCTTGATCAGCTCACGCACGTCCGGTTCCTCGCGAAACAAACGTGACATGGCTTCGCGTAACACCTGATCGGCGGCGGATTCATGTTTGGCGATTTCACGGCAGGCCGCCAGAATGGCTTGGCCATTTTCCATGTCATGCAACATCGACAGGGCTTTCTGCATGCACACGGCCGATTTCATGATCAGGTCTGCAAGTTGGAGCGCCTCCGGGGGTGCCCGCCGAATGTCGTAGACCGTTACAGTGTTGGCGGCATCCTGCATGGTATCCAGCACGTCATCCATGCGGGAGATCAGTTGGTGGATCTCGTCCCGATCAAGCGGGGTGATGAAGGTCGAATGCAGCAGTGCGATGGTTTCGTCGTTGATCTTGTCAGCTTTTGATTCGATCTCATCCAGCACTGATGCTTGAATGGCGGCTTCGTCAGGTGAGCGGTTCAACGCTTCCAGCAGCGCTTGCATGGTGTGAGCGCCACGCACGATTTCTGCGGCGTGCTCGTTGAACAAATCAAAGAATCGGCCCTCGCGGGGCATAAAACGACCAAACATAGTCGAATCCTGTCAGTTTTCGGGAGGGTGCAAGCTTACCACTGTCACAAAATTGTAACGATAGGGTAAACATTGATTTACCTCTGTACAGATGACAAGTTGGCCCACGGGTCCGGCACTTATTGCAGTACGATTTTGGGTTTTGGGGGACGCAAGTGCCGAAACCCCTGGCGAAAGAGGGCTCACACGCGCTTGGGGAGGACAACGAAGAGGTTCAGCAGGCCCGTGCGGACCTGCTGAAGAAGTAGCAGGGAGAACAGGTTATAGCTTGGCCGCCGTTTTTGGCGTTTTGTCATCGCTTTCAGTCTTCAGCTCACCTTTCTCGAGCTGGGAAATCAGCTTTTCAATGCCGCCGCGACGCATTTCTTCGGCTGCAGCCGTTTGAAAGCTGCTCAATACGCTGACACCTTCAACGATGACGTCGAACACCATCCATTTACCCGACTTGGGATCTAGGAAGAAACGATAAGAGATCAGGTATTTCTGGGCCGCCGTTACATCGGTGATTTCACTGTTCACCAGCGCAATCTTGCCATCGGGCGAGGTTCTCGAACCCAGAATCTTGAGCGTCCATTCTTTGGCGGGATCGTAACGCTCGACCAATGTGGATGCCACACGCTCTTTAAACGCCTTGGTAAAACGTGCCTGCTGATCTGGCGTAATGGTGCGCCAGTATTTGCCGAGAATCTGCTTGGACATTTTCTCGAAGGACACATAAGGCACAACAATTTCTTCGCCAAGTTGAATCAGGCGGGCGCGATCTTTTTTCACGGCCTCTTGTTCTTCTTTGGCGCGCTTAGTCGATTCGTTAAACAGACTCGTAATGAGCTGATCGGGGGCCGTCGGAGCAGCCAGTGCTTGCATACCCCATAACAGGGCGAGCATCAATCCAAAGTATTTGATTACGGCTGAGATTCGCATAAGTATTCCATTCGAAACTGATTGCGCCCGCATTTTACGCGACTTTGTGCGTAACGTTGAGCTTTTCACTCAAGTTTAGCCTGTGAACTATTCACGCAAACACTATTTTGACCCCGCCGTCGCACAGGCGTTCCAGCCCATGGAATTCGCGCTACTGCAGGCGGATAAAGGGTTTGAGCCGAGCTACGGTCTTTTCTCCAATGCCTTTCACGTCAGCCAACTCCTCTACCGACTTGAATGGACCATACTTTTCCCGATACGCAACAATCGCTTCGGCCTTTACTGGCCCAATACCTTTCAGGTAACGGGAGATGGTTTCCGGATCGGCGCGATTGATGTTCACGATGGCGCCGGGGGCGATATTCTGCGCGGCTACAGGCTGTATCAATGTGTTAAGACAAACGAGCAACACCAGCAGAAAGTGGCGTGATCGGCGGGGTAAGGTCATCGTCATGGGGTCCTTGTCTTTTTGATCCTGGGCTTTGGGAGCATCCACACCCAAAGCCCAGGATCAAAAAGACAGACAACATGCAAACAAAGCCGGCTTATTGAATAAAACTAACGCTCTTCAGGATTTCACCCAAGGTTTTGGCGGGGTAAACCGATTGCGTTATCGGGCGACCAATGACCATGTAGTTAACCCCCATCGCGACGGCTTCAGCAGGGGTTGCTGTGCGCTTCTGATCGTCCTTTCCGGCATCAGCAGGGCGAATCCCAGGGGTCACCAGCAGAAAGCTGGGAGTGCAAAGCTGGCGCAACACGGGGGCTTCCTGGGCAGAGCAGACGACACCGTGCAAACCCGCTGTCTGGGCGAGGCCTGCCAAACGCTTGACCTGGTCTTCGGCACTGCCATCCCAACCAATCGTGCGGAATT
Source organism: uncultured Moraxellaceae bacterium (assembly GCA_964473645.1). Taxonomy (GTDB): domain Bacteria; phylum Pseudomonadota; class Gammaproteobacteria; order Pseudomonadales; family Ketobacteraceae; genus HdN1. Next base: position 191,095 of record CAYYPW010000008.1, on the reverse strand, counting down.
CACTGGCATCCATCGAGGTCAGCACTGTCACGGCAATCAACAAGCTGCCGCTGCCTGCCTGCTCCACGGCGCGCATTGCGTCCTCCATCATTTTGAGGCCGCCCGACGCATGCACGTTAAGCATCCAAACGCCCATATCAGCCGCTACCGCACAAGCTTTTGCCACTGTGTTGGGAATGTCGTGAAACTTGAGGTCGAGGAACACCTGAAAACCACGATCATGCATTGCGCGTATCACTGCCGGCCCCTCGCGGGTGAACAGCTCTTTACCGATTTTCACCCGACACTGCGCAGGATCAAGTTGGTCAACCAATTCAAGTGCGTTATCCAGGTTGGGATAATCGAGTGCAATGATGATGGGCGAACGTGTCATGGCGTGTCCTTTTTTTTGATACTGGTCGATGGGCGATACTGGTCGATGGGCATGCGGGCCTGGCGTTATTCGCCTTCCAGGCCCTGAATGGGCAGTATGGTGCCCCAGCGATGGCAGGAGGGGCAATGCCAATGCAGTAATTTGCCTTCATAGCCACAATTCCCGCAACGATAGACGGGCTTGTGTTCGATCAGCTTGCTGGTAAAAGCTTTGAGAATACCGAGGTTGTCTTTGGCATCGCCAGCGCTATGCTGCATGTGGTAATCAATCAGACGGTGCAGTCCTTTCACCGAGGGGCGCTTTTTCAAATACTCCGCCAATACGTAAGCACCGGCTTTGTCCCCTTCAACCTCCCGCACGCTTTCTGACAGGGCGATCACCAGCGATACTGCCGGGTGATCTTCAATGCAGGAAAACAGGTATTTGATATAGTCACGCTCCTCACCCACTGCTTTATGGCAGCGTTCGAGCGGTACCAGGGTTTCGGGTAAATAACGCGGGTCTTGTTGTTTGATGCGTTTGTAGGCCTTGATGGCGTCTTTGTGGTTGCCGAGTTTTTCTTCGATTTTGCCTTCCAGCAAACTGGCGCGCACACAGTTCTTATCGGCCGCGAGGGCTTTGCGCAAATGGCCGCGAATTTCTACCGCGTCATCCAGCTTGGCTGCCTGCTCGGCCAGCTCGCAGTAGTAATGGGCAAGCTGAGTGTGCAGCGATTCGTTGCCTTTATTGTTGAGCTGCTCGGCAATGTCGGCCGCTTGTTGCCATTCTTTCTCCTGCTCGAAAATCGTGAGCAACAAGCTTTGGCAAACGGGCGCATGCTGACTGCCCTCGTCTACCAGCTCTTTTAGCAGGCGTTCCGAGCGATCCAGCAAACCGGCTTTGAGAAAATCCCGCGCCAGTTCGAGGCGTACGGTCGCTTGCTGCTCTTTGGTAAGGTTGGGGCGGGCCAGCAAATCCTGGTGAATGCGAATGGCGCGATCGACTTCGCCACGCTGGCGAAACAAACTACCCATCACGAGGTAGGTGTCGGCGGTTTCGGAGTTAATCTCCAGGGATTTGAGCAAGACATCGACGGCTTCGTCGCGCTTGTCATTCAACAGCAGGTTAATGCCCTGAAAATATTCGCGGGTCAGAGGGTTGCTGGGGGGCGCCGGGCGACGCCGACGCTCCATCTTTCCCAGCAGCCAACCAATCACAATGGCGGCAAACAGCGAGCTGAATAACAACAGATCAGACATGCTGTCAGCCATGTTTTCTGGCATGGGCGGCGAGATTCCTTCTATTTGCTATTGAGTTCGCGGGTTTTTTCTAGCTGTTTTTCAAGGCTTTCAACCTGGCGACGCAGTTTGCTGTTCTCAAGTTTTTGTATGCCCCAATGCACTGCCATCAGCAGTACCCCGAACACAAACCCGACAAAAAACGCGGTAACCAAGGCATCGCCCAACGCCATATCGAAGGGGCGCGAGGTAAAGAGATTGTCGATTTGTACGCGGGCAGAGTTGTGAACTTTCAGGACGCCGACCAGAAAGCCGATGAAAAACACCAAGCCCCAGAACAAGTATGGTATCAGTTTTGCCATTATGTGATCCGTCTACCCAGGGTAACGCCATGCCTGGCCAAACCTTCTGCACAGTTGCGATCACGACAGTGGTGCGCGTCAAGAGGTGAAAGCGGGGCCCAAAATGCAAAAACGGCATGACAGCGGACTATCATGCCGTTCTCGGCAAAAAAAATGCAAGCTTTTCGGCAGCTTATGCTTCCCTAAAGAAAGCACGAGCCGTGATCAGTTGCCTTGCCCTGGCTCATCCCCCAGATTGACCCGCTCACGCAGTTCTTTTCCGGGTTTGAAGTGAGGCACATATTTGCCGGTCAGATCAACAGACTCGCCTGTCTTCGGGTTGCGACCGGTACGCGCTGAACGGTAATGCAGTGAAAAACTGCCAAACCCACGTATTTCGATGCGCCCGCCGGTGGCGAGAGTTTGGGACATGCCTTCGAGCAGCGTTTTGATCGCCAGCTCGACGTCTTTCTGAGAAAGCTGTGGCTGCTTGGACGCCACCTTCTCGATCAGTTCTGATTTAGTCAATTTCTGCACTCCTCAACACGTTACTGCCTGCTCGTCCACGGTTGTCGTACCTACGATAAAATCGTATCTGCTATCGCCCACCGGCGCGGCAACCCCATTTTGAGTTAACTATTTGACATTGCAATGATTATTAAGATAACCCAGATTTTAAGAATAGCAAACTTTCAGAAGGTGCAAGGGGTTGAACGTTGTTTAGTTCTTTGACAGGGTTCACTTTGTGCTTACACACTTAGGTAACCCCGCTTTCGGGTTGGTTAGAGCGCACCATCAGCATGAGCACACCATCAGCATGAGCATACGGTCATCATGAGCACAGAGACTTCTAGCGTCTGGCTACAACCGTTACAACTGGTAAGACAAATACCCACTCTCAGTCTAACGCTGGCCCTGCTGTTGTCGGCGGTGTTTTGGCTGTGGCAATGGAACGATGCCACACGTTATCAAGAGGCCACAGCCTGGTATGCCGAATCGGGGCTCTACGCGCTGGAAGCAGAAAATTATCTGAGTCATCTGGCACAAACACAACAAGCAGAAAAAGCAGCACAACTCGAAGCGTGGCATCAGCAAGGCAAAATGCTGGCCGTTGCATTGGAGATTGTCTCCGATCGTGATTTCGCTTATTTCTTGAATTCCACCAATAGTGAATTTTGGGGCGATAGCGTTTATCCCAAGTGGCGCGCCCTGCATGCCGAGTTAAATGACAAGACCCAGCACTTCAGCCGTTTCAAATGGGGCTTGAGTGGTGCGGACAAACGCCCCTTAACGTTTTTTACGCATGGATTTCTTAGCCTGCACGCATGGGATTGGGCCGCGTGTGTTTTCATGCTGATAGCACTGGGCATTCTGTTGGAAGCACGCATTGGTGGGCTTTCAATATTGATATTGTTTACGAGTGGCACGGCTATTACCGGGCTTTTGGGCATGTTAGGACACTGGCAATCAGCAACGCCCATGGTCGGTGCCGCAGGCGGCATCAGCGTATTGCTAGGCGTGTATTTATGGCAATTCGGAAGTATGCGGCGCGATGTCTCTTTTAACGTGCGTTATAAGGGTTCCGCCCGAACCCTTGTGGTTCCCCTGTTCGGGGCGTACTGGGTGATTCCCTGGCTGGTGTGGACCAGCCTCATGTATTTTGTGTGGAATATCACCCCGACTCCCGTGGTGACGGGCTTGGCACTGGGTTTGGCCTGCGGCTGGGGGTTGCAGCAACGCATGCAGGTCAAACCTGCTGCCCCCGCCCCTGCTCGCCCCACCGACGAGGCGTTTCGTAGTGATTACGAAAAAGCGCTGAATAAGTTGAGCGCTTTTGACTTTCGCGGCGCCGAAGACGCCCTGGCCGCACTCTATGAACGTTATCCCGCACGCGGCGATGTAGCCGAACGTTTATTCATGCTCAGGCACTATCGCCCCCACACCGAAAACCATCAGCAATGGGCTGAATCCGTGATGGATAGACTGTGCCAGGACGCCGGCAATTTGCAGAATGTGGAGCACATCATGCATGTGCTGAGCGGAAAAAACGGTGACACCGCGCTAACCCCTGCGCTACTGGAAAAACTGTTGATCACTGCCACGCAGGCGCAACGCTATGAATTTGCCGTCCTGATTGCCAAAGCGGGGATCAAGCAACATTTGAATTCTCCGCTGTTTGTCAAAGGTCTACGAAATCTCGCACAGCGTTTGCGAAACGATGATGAATCAGTTGCATTGCAGTTTGAGCAGATTGCTAATGACCTGTCACGTTCACCTACGACCGTTGCTTGACCGAATTGCTCGTTGAAAGGATTGTTTCTGCCATTCAGTTGCTTGACAAATATTGGCTAGGCTAGCGAGAAACCCACTGGCTAACCCGCCAAGACCGCCCAAACCGAAAGGAGAGAGGCAATGATCGAATGGACAGAAACGCAACTCATGATCAAGCGCACGGTGCGCCAATTCATTGAGGCGGAAATCGCACCCAATATTATGGCGCTCGAACATTCCGACATGCCGCCCTACGACATCCTGCGGAAAATGGTGAAAACCTTCGGCATGGACGTTATGGCCACGCAGCAATTTCATAAGCAAATGGCAGCCGAACGCGCGCAAGCAGATGGCACTGCTGCCCCACGCCAAGAAAAAAGCGCCAGCGATGACCCGGCACGCATCGCCGCCAAAGGCGAGCAGGAAGCCATGCGTGTATTGCCCATTATTGAGCTCTGCCGTTATTGTCCTGGCCTCGTCACCGCCATGGGCGTGAGCATGGGTCTGGCCGGCGGTGCCATCATGTCAAAGGGCACGCGGGAACAAAAAGAACGTTGGGCATTACCCCTGCTGACCCTCGAAAAAATCGGCGCCTGGGCCATCACCGAACCCAATTCCGGCTCGGATGCGTTTGGCGGTATGAAATCGATCGCACGCCGCACCGCCGATGGCCAGTACCTGCTGAACGGCAACAAAACCTTCATTACGAATGGCCCCTACGCAGACACCATGATTTTCATTTGCCGTCTCGACGAAGAAGGCGTACCGCCCCAACAGCGTAAAGTGCTGAGTTTTATTCTCGACAAAGGCATGCCAGGGCTCACGCAGAGCAAGCCCTTTAAAAAAATGGGCATTCATTCCTCGCCCACCGGCGAATTGTTTTTGCAAGACGTGGTCGTGGGCAAAGATCGCTTGCTGGGCGGCACAGAAGAAGGCGCTGGGCGATCTGGCGCAAAAGATACTTTCACGGCCGAACGATCGGGTGTCGCGGCCATGGCGCTTGGCATTGTCGAGCGCTGTCTGGAATTGAGTCTGAAATACGCCAAGGAACGCGTTCAGTTCGGTAAGCCCATCGGCGAATTCCAACTGATCCAGCTCAAACTCGCCAAGATGGAAATCGCTCGCGTCAACCTGCAAAACATGGTGTTCCGGCATATCGAAATGCTGGCGCTGGGCAAGCGCCCCTCGCTGGCCGAAGCCTCTGCCATGAAGCTTTATGCGGCGCAGGCCGCTGTCGAAGTCGCTCTCGAAGCCGTGCAGATCCATGGCGGCAATGGTTATATGGTGGAATACCATGTCGAACAACTGCTACGCGACGCCAAAATCCTGCAAATCTATGGCGGCACTGACGAAATTCAGGTCACCCACATCGCTCGTGACCTTTTGTCGCGCGAAATCAGCTAATTGACGCATGGACTTACCATAGAAGACGCCTGACAAATCGCCTGAGAAAAATCTCGACCGTCGGCCCGGGGCTGGAAAAGCCCCTTAAATCATCTAGCCTGAAAAGATGAACCAAAGTCTTTTTGGGCAACCAAGATGGATTGGCCTTTTGCGTCAGGATAGTTCTTGTGGAAAAGCATGTAGTCTTTGGCCTTACTCTTTTTGCCGCAGCGGTTTGCAGCGCCACGGGCATGCATTGGGGCATTACATTATTGGCCCTGTTGGCTGGCGCCACTGTCTACGTCTGGATGTGCAGAGACTATGAATCGCGCCTGCACATGCTCAAGGCTGCTGAGCCGCAGTGGCTCGATGCCCATGAAACGCAAGCCGTGCCTCAATCCATTGAACAGTCGCAGCGCACCTATCGCGATATATCCTCCACGCTGGATGCCTTGGGCGACAGTATTCGCCATGCCACGGGCGAACTGACCCTGAGCTTCAGTGGATTGGATGATAAAACCAATCAAATCAATCGCCAGATCAGTGAAGTACTGACCGTTGTCACGAATGCGCGAAATAACGATGAGGCTGGGGCCAGCGCGGTTACCGTTGAATCTTTCGCTGGTGAGGTCAGCGCCATTCTTGCGCAATATGTTCAATTGCTCATTGATGTCAGCGAAAAGAGTATCCAGGCAGTGCACCATATCAGTGACATGGTGCAAGAGCTGGAGCAGATGTTTTCCCTGCTTAATCAGATACGTACGATCGCTGAGCAAACCAACTTGCTAGCACTCAATGCCGCGATCGAAGCCGCCCGCGCGGGCGATGCCGGCCGTGGCTTTGCCGTGGTGGCAGACGAAGTACGCAAACTTTCCCAGACCACCAATACCTTGAGCGATCAGATTCGCCGCCGCGCTGAAACCACCAAATCCACCATTACTGAAGTGAAAGATATTGTCGGAGCCATCGCCTCGCTGGATCTGAACAACGCCATCAACGCCAAAGGCCATGTTGACGGGATGCTCAAGGGATTGGAAGCGATGAACCAGACCATCGCCACGACCATGACGCAACTAACCCACCTCAACGAAGGCATCAACCAAGACACCAGTCGCGCGGTACGCGCATTGCAGTTTGAAGATTATTCAAGCCAGGTCTTTGGGGAAATACGCAAAAGCTTGTCTACGCTTGAAGGGTTGGGTATTGCACTCGGCCCCATCAGTACGGCATGCAAGATCCCCCGCAACTTACAGAATGATGTGGCGGCGATATCTCGACAACTGGAATCAATGGGTAACGCCACGATTAAAAGGCACACGCCCTCTGACGGCGATAACATTGATCTCTTTTAACCTTTCATGTGAACAGAGGATACCGACATCATGCCTATTGAAAGCCAACTTTCGAGTGACGGCAGGTCCCTGACGATTGGCGTGGTAGGACGCTTTGATTTTGAACTCGTGCAGGATTTCAGAAGCGCTTATGCCGCTCACCCAAACGTCAATTACATCATTGACATGCGCTCAACCGAACACATGGACAGCTCGGCCCTCGGCATGCTGTTGAACATGCGTAAGACCCTTGGGGATGGCGTTAATATCTCGATTGTGAACTGTCGACCGCAGATCAAGAAAATATTAACGATTTCGCGCTTTGACAAAAAATTCAAGATCGAATAACCACTGCGTAGACAAACGGCCAGCGCATGAAAATTCTCGTCGTTGACGACACCGAAGCCAACCGCAAATTGCTTGCGTGGATACTCGAAGACGAAGGTCATGAAGTCGCCGAAGCGATTAATGGGCAGGAAGCCATCGACATATTCATGCGTGATGAGCCAGATCTCGTGCTCATGGATGTCATGATGCCGGTGATGGATGGTTTCGAAGCCACCGCGGCCATCAAGCACTATCTGGGGGATCGGCATGTTCCCATTATCTTTCTGACTGCATTGTCGGATGATGCCTCGCTGACCAAATGTCTGGCTATTGGTGGCGACGATTTTCTCAGCAAACCGATCAATGAACAGGTTTTGCAAGCCAAGATCAAGGCGCACACGCGCATCAAGGATCTGAACGTTCAAATCAATGTTCAAAACGCCGAGCTGAAACGACTCCATCAGCACACGTTGCGAGAGCACGAAATTGCTAAAACCGTTTTCGACAATGCCTTCTCGCGCAGCTTTCTGGATTGCAAGAATACGCGGTTTTATGTGTCACCTGCGACCACGTTCAATGGCGACATTCTTCTCACTGCGCATAGCCCTTCCGGTGGTTTATACACACTCATAGCAGATTTTACCGGTCACGGGTTGCCTGCAGCCTTAGGCGCCCTGCCCCTCTCACAATCATTTTTCGCCGGCGCAAGCCGCGGATTGACTGTCAGCGATATCGCTCGCGATCTAAACCGTTCGCTTGCCAAATTTTTGCCCGACGACATGTTTGCCGCTGCCACCCTTGCCGAAATCAATAGCGAAGGTACCCGGCTTAGCATCTGGAGTGGTGGCATGCCTGACGCCATCATTACTGACGGCGCTGGACACTTCAAGCAAACCATCTCGGCACTGCATATGCCCTTGGGTGTACTTGCCGATCACGAATTCGATCGCCAGATTCATGTGGTCGAAGTAAACCGCAATGATCGTCTTTACCTATACACCGACGGTATTCCCGAGGCGCTCAACAGCGAAGGCGACATGTTTGGAGAAACACGTCTGCTCAAAACCTTCGACGGTAGCCGGGCCGATCCTTTTCAATCGCTGATCGACGACGTGAAGCAATTTTCGGGGGCTGGCACCCAAAACGATGACATCACCATCATCGAAATCACCTGCCGACCGCTCGATATACTCATTGATTCCGCCTGCAACGCGATCAAGCCCTCCAGCATGCCCTGGAAACTCGAAATCGACCTGCAGGCGCTGCACCTGCGTAACGGCAGCCCTGTGCCGCAGATTATTGACATGATTGGGAGCGCACCGGGTATCGAGCCGCACAAGGATTATCTGCACACCATATTGTCGGAGCTGTTCTCCAACGCTCTGGAACACGGGGTACTAGACCTGAAATCCGAACTCAAGCAATTGGAAGACGGCTTCATCGAGTACTATTCACAGCGTGAACAAAAGCTCGATGAACTGGAAACAGGCAGTGTACGCATAAGCATCGAATTTTCTTCACAAGATACCGAAGGTACGCTATCGATCAGTCTCAAAGACAGCGGTAAAGGCTTTGACGCCAGCGCGCTCAACCAAGGCACCGATAATGATGCCTTTGGGCGCGGCGTTTCGCTCATTGAAACACTATGCGAGAGCGTGGAGTATTCCGAGAACGGCACCCGGGTGCAGGTGAAATACCGCCTGCAGTGAGTGGCGCAGCGATAACGCGCCACTGAGCAGCGAACGCACTCACACAAACGACTGCGTTTACGATGTACCCAACAATTCCAAGCGGTACTGACTGGGGGTTTTACCCGTCCATTTCTTGAAAGCGCGATGAAAACTGCTCGCCTCAGAAAAGCCCATCAACAACGCAATTTCATCAATCGTCAGTTCCGGCTTAGAAAGATAGAAAATTGAGGCGTCCTGACGAATACTGTCCTTAATCTCCTGATAACTGGTATTTTCTTCCTTCAACCGACGGCGCAAGGTTTGCGGTGTCATACGCAGCTTGTCGCAAATCACAGTAAAATCTGGAAAGTTATTGCCAAACTCCTTGCTGATGATGCTACGGATCTGTGCATTCAACGTGGCGCTCTGGATATCGCCATTCATCAGCTCCGCGAGTGAAGAACGCAAAAACTTCGATAAGGACAGCGCGTTTTGCACCAGAGGCATTTCAATGTAGCGGGTGTCCATTACGATTTCAGTGGCCGACTGACCATATTTGACTGCACAAGAAAACTGCGCTGCGTACTGCCCATCATCTTGCATCGGAAAATCAAAGGCGATTCGCTTGGGCACAATCGGTTGCCCCACCAACCACCCGAGAAAACGCAGCGAAAGAAACACCACCGCCTCTAAAATATTCTCGCGATAATCCACATTCCTCGTCGAAACAAATCGCAGCACGGCCTCTGTATCGCGCCGCTCCAGATCACCACGAACCGCCAGGTTAAACAACTCATAAAATTTGATACCGCGGCGAATGGCTTTTTCCAGTGTGGCGCAATTGATTACAGCATGTGCCATCATGCTGAACGTACCCGGTTTGGAAATACGCCCGGCGCCCAACCCCATGAATTCGTCCTCAGTCTGACGCATCACGGCCTGCATCAGCTGAATGAATTTTTTCTTTTCAATACGAGCATCAGGCTGATGGATGAGCGCCGGGTCGATTCCGCACTCCTGGAGCAACTCCTCCGAGCTGGCGCCACTGCGTTTTGCACCGTCCAGCAACACCAGCACCTGTTGTATGGCGATTGAATTTCCGGCCACCCATTCCACCCCTTTTGCGACGCCCTTTCACAATTTCAAATGCCCAATCTCGACACTCAAGGCGCCCGCCTCTATGATGGAGCCTCAATGACGGAAGTTTATTGGAACCACGGATAACGGGGGGCCAAATTTTCACGTCCGAGCGTCGCCTGACTGAAAGCGCTAACGCTTTGATCATCAAGGCCCTGAGCTTTTCTGTCAACAAAATTGGCAGCTTAGGTCATTGTTGGCAATTGTCACCTGACCAAGAATGCGGATCATACAGTCAATCGCTTCGGCGGACACTTTTGCTGGCTTAGCCTATGAAAACATAGCTTGTGACGACAAAGCTTATGAAGACATAGCTTATGACGGTATCGCTTAACAAAAATGATCACCTGGCGTTGAACCCAGCCCAGCTGTACGGAGCTCCCATGGATAATTACAACAGACCCCATTTCGAAGAAGAGCATAAGATCTTTCGCGAGAACTTCCGCAAGTTCTGCGAGGAAGAAGTCGTTCCCCAACAAGAAAAATGGTTGGCGGATGGCATTGTTTCCCGCGAAATCTGGGAACTCGCGGGCGAGTTCGGATTTGTCTGCCCGGCTGTAGATGAAGAATACGGCGGCATGAGCCTGAAAGATTTCCGCTTTTCGCAAATCATGTGCGAAGAACTGGGTCGCATTGGCGAATCAGGTTTCGCACTGGGTCTGCATAACGACGTTATCGCACCCTATATCGAAGCCTACGCCACCCACGAGCAGAAAGCCCGCTGGCTGCCCGGCATTGTCAGCGGCAAAAGCATTCTCGCCATCGCCATGACCGAACCCGGCACGGGCAGTGATCTGCAGAACATCAAAAGCCGCCTGGAAGACAAAGGCGACCATTACATTCTGAACGGTGCCAAGACCTTTATTTCCAACGGCATTTTGAGCGACATCGTTATTGTTGCAGCGAAAGCGCCCGAAGGTGTAACGCTGGTCGTGGTAGAGCGTGGCATGGAAGGTTTCAAGCGCGGTCGCAAGCTCGAAAAAATGGGCATGAAATCCCAGGACACCGCCGAGCTGTTCTTTGAAAACGTCATCGTTCCGAAAACCAACGTATTAGGCAACCCGGGCCAGGGTTTTGTCTATCTGATGCAAAAACTTGCACAGGAACGTCTGGTATGTGCCGTCGGCGCAGTAGCTGCGGCCCAATTCGCCTTCACCGAAACCTTGAAATATGTGAAGGAACGCACAGCTTTCGGCAAGCCGATTGGCACGTTCCAGAACACCCGTTTCGGCATGGCCGAAATGCGTACCGAAATAATGATCGGCCAAAACTTTGTCGACACGCTTGTCATGAAATTGAACGAAGGCAAGGTCACGTCTGAAGAGGCATGCATGGCGAAATGGTGGTGCACCGACATGCTGAATAAAGTGGTCGACAAGTGCGTACAGTTCCATGGTGGCTACGGCTACATGATGGAATACCCTGTTTGCCGGGCTTACGTTGATGCACGCATACAACCGATTTTCGCGGGCACCAATGAGATCATGAAAGAAGTCATTGGCCGTGGGCTGGGGCTATAGAGGAAAGGCTTTTCAGGAAATGAGCATGTCCACCTTTCGTTTCGATGATCGTGTTGTCATAGTGACTGGCGCAGGCAACGGCTTGGGCAAAAGCCACGCGCTTGAATTTGCAAGACGTGGCGCACGCGTAGTCATCAACGATCTCGGTGGCACAGCGACCGGGGAAGGCTCCAGTCACCGTGCCGCCGACCTGGTCGTTGACGAGATCATCGCCGCGGGTGGCGAAGCCGTCGCCAACTATGACTCTGTGCTTGATGGGGATAAGATCGTACAAACCGCGATGGATAATTTTGGCCAGATCGATATCGTGATCAACAACGCTGGCATTTTACGCGACAAAAGCTTCGCCAAAATGACCGAAGAAGATTGGGATCTGGTGTATCAAGTGCATGTGAAAGGCGCGTTTAAAGTCAGCCACGCAGCCTGGCCCCACATGCGCGAAAAGAATTTTGGACGTTTGATTTTTACCGCGTCAGCGGCGGGCATTTACGGTAATTTTGGCCAGGCCAATTACAGCATGGCGAAGCTGGGATTGCACGGTTTGAGCCAAACCCTGGCGGCAGAGGGCAAAAAAGCCAACATTCTCGTTAACACCATCGCACCGGTCGCCGGTTCACGCATGACCGAAACCATATTGCCCCCCGCACTGGTTGAGCAACTCAAACCGGCCTACGTCACACCCTTGGTCATCAAGCTATGCGCCGAACACAGCCAGGACACCGGGCAACTGTTTGAAGTGGGCGCGGGCTGGATAGGCAAATTACGCTGGGAACGCAGCAAAGGCATCGGCTTTAACGTCGAAGCGGGTTTCAGCGCCGAAGAGGTCGACGCCGAATGGACCAGTATCTGCAGTTTTGACAATGCTGATCACCCCACCTCCTGCCAAGAAGCCATGGCCGCCATGATGACCAACCTGCAGAAACGCTGATCCGGCCCCCCGTCTTGGCATGCTACATCGCGGCCAGAAATCCCAGGGGATGATGATTGATCGCAACACTGACCATATAGCCAAAGCACAGCAAAGCCAGCACAAAAGCACTTACCCGCACGCCCTTCGGCCGCCCTGGTTTCAACGCCAGCATCCCCAATCCGATATACACCACCAACGCAACCACCTTTGCCGTCAACCAACCTGACACAAACGGATATTGCTGAATATGCACCATCAACACAATGGCGCATGCCAACAGCAAGCTATCGTTAATGTGGGGTACGATCTTGACCCAACGTTGCGACAAACGTGCCGAGTCTTGTAACATCCATACCCCTCTGATCAGAAAAAACACACCGCTGAATATCGCAAACATCATGTGCGCGTGTTTGAAAGCGAGATACATAACAACAAAATCCTCAGGCAGTCATGGAAAACGCTTACGATAAATTGATCGATACCGACGGACAACCCCATTTCGGTGTTTTCTCTCGCCCCATCAAACAGATAAATCATCAGGATTTCGCCTATCACACGGTAATGGATCGCATTGCCACCCGCATCGAGAAGCACTTTGCTTTCAATCAGTTCCAGTTTGTCGGCGTTTGCAGCGAAGAGCTGGTGTTTGGTTGCGCATTGGTCGACATCAAATACGTGGGCAATGCCTTTGTTTACCTGTATGACCGTAAACGTGGCGAATTGACCGAATTCAGTTTCATGATGCCACTGGCATTGCGCACACAACTGTCCAGCACCCCCGACGCGGGCACCAGTCAGTTTCGTCGCGGCAATGTCGACATTAAGCTGACCTCGCGCGACAATCCACGGGAGAAATATCTGCAAATTCGCGTTGGCAGGACACTAACGGCCGACCTCACTGTCACTGAACCAGAGCACTACCAGCCGCTTTCATTGTGCACGCCCACCGGCTTCAATGGCTGGACCTACACGCAGAAAGCGGCGGGCCTTGATGTCGCCGGCACAATACGCCTGCACACGCACCGTTACTCGCTAGGTGCTGATCATAAAGGGAGTTACGACTGGAGCTGCGGGTATATGCGGCGCGAAACGGCCTGGAACTGGGCATGCCTGTCAGGCAAGAGTACCGAAGGCCACACCCTCGGCGTTAACTTTGCCAACGGTGTCAATGAAACCGGCTACACCGAAAACGCGTTCTGGGTGGATGGTCGCCTGATAAAAGTCAACCAGGTGCGCTTTCTCTACTCCAAACAGAATCGCCACACCCAATGGCGCATCCAGTCGGACGATAGCAAGGTCGACCTCACCTTCGAACCAGAGGGTAGCCGTCAGGAAAAACTCAACGTCGTGGTGCTCGCCACCAATTTCACTCAATTGTTCGGCCGCTTCTACGGCACATTGCGTGAAGATAACGCGACGGTTCACACGCTCAACGGCGTTACCGGCTTTGCAGAAGATCACTATGCCAAGTGGTGATCCTCTGCTTTTTCAGGCAAAACCGCGATAGCAGCCGAAAAATCGACCTGCTCGCAGCTTTTGTGAACAAGTGACACAGTCTGTAATTAAAAGCGTTGCACTGCCCGTGGGTTTACATATAGTTTTCGACACATCTGGCGAAGCGGGCGATTTAAACTATAACTGCATAATGCGCCAGATGTTGTCTTGCCCAAACCCGCGCGTGCAAACCACAACAAACCAAAAACGAAGCCTTCTCTGACATTGAATTTATCGGAACGGAGACGTCACATGATAAAGGCCCCCATTCGCAGCATTCTGGTATTCGCCGGTGGCGCTTCACTGCTCTTTAGTACGCCAGGCTATTCCCTCACCGATAACGAACGAGATCAGATGCTCAAAGAGCAGCAGACCCGCATTCAAAAGCTGGAAGCCCAGCTCAAGAACACCCAGCGCTCTGCCCGTAAAACTGATCAAACACTCAAAGACTACATGTCGCGCCTGAAGGTCAACGGTTTCATCACTGCGGGCGCCGCCCGCAGCACCATTGATCAGGAGCAGGGCGATTACGAGTGGAAATACCTGACCAAGATCTCTGACGAGTGGAACTGGAAAGCGGATTCTGTTGCCGGCATTCAGTTCACCTATGCCATTGATCCCAAGTGGGATGCGACACTGCAATTATTGTCGCGCTTCCAAGACGAATTTCGGTTCAATACCGACGGCTTTGTTACCACCGAATGGGCTTACCTCACTTATCGCCCAATGGATGCTGCCTCGGTGCGCTTTGGGCGCATGCGTACGCCGTTATATATGTTCTCGGAATACCTCGATGTCGGCTTCGCCTACCCCTGGGTACGGCCACCGGTGGAAACCTACCGCGTACCATTCACCTACTATGACGGCATCAGCATCGACTACGTGCTGGAGATTGGCAGCTGGAACTTGCTGACCAACGTGGCAGGCGGCCAAAGCGATCCCAACGTAGTACTGGGTTTACGTGCTGAAGATGTCGGCCTCGCAAACGTGACCCTCAGCCGGGATGCCTGGACATTTCGCGTGGGCTACACGAGCACCACGGTGCAATCGGATGACAGCAGGTTAGTGAGCCTGCAGAGCGCCGTCGATGGTCTCTTCAATTTTGGCCTGCTGTCAGAGCCCTACCAGGTGCTGGGTGATGACAACTACGCCGAATACATCAGCTTCGGCGGGATGTATGATGATGGCAAATGGCAAATCATCGCCGAAGCCACCGAGCTCCACTGGGAAGACTCGCTGGTGCTTGATGGCTGGTCGAACTACCTGACAGTGGGTCATCGCTTTGGCGAGATCATGCCGTATGTTACCTACGCGCATGAATATACGCCTGGAGACAACGACAACAAACGCCACGAAGTCATTGCGGCCGCCAATTCCGCCATTGCGCTCCTTCCCGCAGACAGCCAGACCGCCGCAGACCTCGCTTCTGCCCGCAACCAGCTCACCGCCTTCATAGAAAAGCAAAAATCGCTCTCCCTCGGTGTACGCTGGGATGTCAGCCCGCGCGTTGCCACCAAATTTGAAGTCTCCCGAATTTCCGGCTTTGACGAACGCGGCGGCAACACCGGGCGTTACGACCCCGTTACTGATGGCGCAACAGTGGACTCCCAGGTTGACTACCCCGAAGAAGGTCTGTCATCGCCGCAATATGTCACCTCATTCGTGATAAACGCCGTATTTTAAGTACAGACAAGGCAAACCCATACATAAAGGTTAAGAGTCAGGGTTAAAGAATCGGGATGAATGCAATGACAAACCATATCAGATATTTCAGAAAGGTAATGTTCGCCCTCCCCTTGTGCATGTCTGGCATTGCGGCTGCCGAAGTGGCCGTCATCGTCAATCCATCTGCAGGTGTAGATGCTGCCAGCAAAGAAGAAATTGCCCGTTTGTTCCTTAACAAATCGACCAACATCAAAGGCGTTACTCTGACGCCCATTGACCAGGCCGAAGGCACGGCGACACGCGACGCGTTTTATCAGAAGGTGGGTGACAAAACCGCATCACAGCTCAACGCATATTGGTCGCGGCTTATCTTCACCGGAAAGGGCCAACCACCTGAATCCGTAGCAGATGACGCCGAAGCCATACAAACCATAAGCGAAGACCCATCCAGCATAGGCTATGTCGACGCATCGGCAGTTAACAGTTCGGTGAAAGTCATTTTCACCGCACCTTAAAACGGCCGTTAATAGTCAGCAGTAAAAGCTGACCAGCTCCGTTATTGAAAGAACGCGGTATTCCGCCAAATTCAATTACGACCAGAAACAATAAAGCCGGGAATATTCCCGGCTTTATTGTTTCTGGCACACATTATTTTGCATGCAACCAACATCAGGCGCATTTGCAGCACACGAAAAAATGAACAAAAAAAGAATAAAAAAAAGCCCGCTTGGGATGCGGGCTAAGGGAATGCCCGATGAGGTCCGG
Organism: uncultured Moraxellaceae bacterium; assembly: GCA_964473645.1. GTDB lineage: Bacteria > Pseudomonadota > Gammaproteobacteria > Pseudomonadales > Ketobacteraceae > HdN1. Next base: position 174,691 of record CAYYPW010000008.1, on the reverse strand, counting down.
GCTAGAAAGTACTGAGATTCACGAATCAGGGATTCAAAAGAATCTGTTAAACAATAAAAACGTCTGATCCACAAAAAAAGATGTCGGCACATCGATGATCAGTTGCGAAGAAGCGCTTCCCAGAAGTGCTTAACTTCAACATGATTCAAAGATTATCAACATTTTTTAGAATAAACATACTAAACGCACTGATTTGCCGTGATGAAACAATGCGTTCCATCGTGTTTACAATCATGCACTTGGTGGACTGTACGATGTGAATTTCTCACACGCGCAATTCCACTTTCCGTATATGCAAGAGTCACTCATGCAGGAGCGAGATTTACAAAAGCCCTTTTTGCCCGCATACGCCTGATATGAATTGAAGATGAATGTAGCTTATTTAGCTATAAGCCCCGAAATAAGACGAAGAAAACCAGCCGATTGGCTGGTTTTCTTCGTCTTATTCTAGGTAGTGTTACAGCACGCACGTGCAAGTTAAAAGGCGCTGGTATAGTTAATCTCGGCAATCAACCCCTGCGCTTTCGTTTCGAAATTCAAGCCCGAATAAGGGTTGTAAATAAAACTGCTCGAAGTGTCCATGCTGTTGGCGTTGGTGCTGGTGCCTGCCGGTACATCGGCTTCACCTAGCAAATAGCCACCCGACATCTCCAGCAGTGAATAACGGTCAATTTTGTATTCAAAACCGGCGCCAAACAACTGTGCGTCCCCTAGTGGCAAGAGCACATCCAGCTTGGATTTCGGCACCGAAGAACGTCGATTTTCATAACCTGCGCGTAACGCCAAAGGTTCACTGTACTGATACTCGACGCCAAACGCGTAGTTCCAAATACTCTTGTAATGGCGTGGGATAATGAGCATGTTGTCAGTGGCATACTCTGGTTGAATGATCGATGCGATACGCAAAAAATCGGTTTTGCGATCGAACTCCACATTCAAACCATCCCACTTTTCCCAATCCGTCCAGTGCCCGTCAATATTGAGCTTCCATTTGGGGGTCAATTGCAGGCTGATACCGGTAGAGAACTGGGCCGGCATTTCCAGATCAATCGAGGCGTCCCCCTCCTCCTTGCGCAAACCCTTGGGAAGATCCAGAAAATTCCAAAGGGGTGAAATCACCGATTCTGTACTGAGGCGACTAAAAGGCTGCACCCACTCATCGCTATATTCCATTTTGTAGGAGCCCGTCAGGTGCATGCTGGAAGAACTAATGTAGCGGGCACCCCAGGTAAAATAGGGTAAGGGGTGCCAGAGCACACCAAAAGTTGCACTCCAGGTAAAGGGATCTGAGGCTTCTACCGTTAGCTCCGCGGCTTCTTTGAGCGGGTTGATCAGCGGGGTATTGGGATCACACACTTCTGCGCTTTGGCCAAAAATGGCATCGCAAGCCAGCGGCGCGGTCTGGATCTCCTCCAGCGCCGCATTCACCACACCCAGTAACAGGTTGGGAACACGCAGATCAGTGTTGGCACCAATGCCCTGCCAGGAGGTGCCCACCGAAAACCCGAGGGACCACTCGTCGTTGACCCGCCAACCTACCGAGGGAGAAAAATAAGTAATGCGCACGACAGACAGATATTTCCCCATAAAACGTCCAGGATCATCTTCGTCGCGCTGATAGCCGGCCGCGACAGGTGCATAGACCGAGGTCGCGAACGTCAGGTCTGAGCCGGGTGGGCTGTAAGCAGCACCGCCAAGGGGCACCACAAGAAAAGGCAGGGGCCACTCTTTGGTTTCTTCCATAAAAGGGAGCTTGAGTGCGGCAGTGGAAGTTGAACTTTCACTGTTCTCGACCTCATCAGGGCCCACCCCCCAATAATCGATCTGGGCCTGCGCTTCTGGCGCATACTCGCCAAACGAGGCGTCGAACTGAAAAGCCGCCACGATGCCCTTAAGTTGCATGACGCGGCCATCGATGCTGGCAAGCCCGGCCGGATTGTAGTGGATGGAGTCGAGCCCAGGGGGATCGGCTGTGACCGCATTCCCCATGGCCAAGGCTTTGGCGCTGCCAATGGTGAGGTTCTCAACCAACGCGGCGTGAGCCCCCTGGGATATCAGGCCTAGTACCGTCAACCCACAACAGAATAAAACGTGGTAATCCCCTTTGATCTTCATCACCACTCCCCCCAATGACCCCTGCCACACTGTTTTTTTGTTATGTGAAGCCACTCGATCCTGAGCGGCCGACCCAGATCAAAGACACATATTTCGACCAGTGTCCCGCCGAGCTTCAACTGTGCAGTCTAGGGGCAGCCCCCATTGGCGTCGATTGCAAAAAAGAGAAATCATTGTGAGGTTTTTGGTCAGGGGGCGAACCCTTTGGGCTGCAAAAGTGTCTGATAGAGACGCAAGCCAGCAATGGCGGTTCGATCACGCCTTGAAATCGAAGTGGCTGGCATAATAAAGTAGTAAATTGCCGGCAAAACCGACGATTCTCTATTAGGATTGAGGAATGCCGACGCTCGCTCTAACGGTTGAGTCCATGATGTTAAAAAAACTGTGCACCATCGCCCTTCAGGGCACCCTTCTTGCCGCCAGCTTGCTGGCCGCCACCGCCAACGCCACCAGTGATATCAAAATCAACGACCTGGGTCCTAATCGACAACAGGCGATCACCGCCATCATGGTGGTCAAACGTCTGGAACAACTGCATTACAATCATCAAGAACTCAATGATGAGCTGTCTGCCTCTATTCTTGATCGTTACATTAGCGACCTGGACCCGACACGGAGCTATTTTTTAGCGTCCGATATCAAAGACTTCGAAAAATACCGTTTCGAAATGGATGACGCCCTCAACAACGGCAATCTCAGCCCGGCGTTTGCCATCTTCAATCGCTACCAGCGCCGTATGATTGATCGTCTGGTGTTTATGGATGCGATGCTGCAGCGCGATTTCGACAAATGGCGCTATGACACCGACGAAACCGTCGAAGCCGATCGCAAGCAGTCCCCCTGGCCTACCAATCAGGCGGAGTGGGATGACATCTGGCGCAAACGCCTTATCTATAGCGCATTGAACCTCAAGCTCACGGGCAAAGACAAAGCGGACATCAAAAAGACGCTGGTTCGCCGCTACAAGAACCAGTTAACGCGGGCATTGCAGGTGAACAGTGAAGACGCGTTTCAGATCTTTCTGAATTCGGTAACGCAGAACTATGACCCGCACACCCAATACCTCTCGCCCAAAGTGTCGGAAAACTTCAATATCAATATGAGTTTGCAGCTGGAAGGCATTGGCGCCGTGCTGCAGGCAGAAGACGAATACACCAAGATTCAAAGCCTGGTGACGGGTGGCCCTGCCGAGCGTAGCAAGCTGGTACAGCCAGCTGACCGTATCGTGGGCGTCGCACAGGAAGGTGAAGACGAGGTCATCGACGTGGTCGGGTGGCGTCTTGATGAAGTCGTTGATCGTATTCGGGGCAAGAAGGGTACCAAGGTAACGTTACAGATCATTCCGGCCAATGCCAGCAATGATCATGAGACAAAACTGGTCACCATTACCCGCGACACCGTCAAACTCGAAGACCGTGCTGCCCAATCCACCATCATCGAAGGCAAACGTGATGGTAAGCCCTATAAAGTGGGCGTTATCAATGTGCCGGCGTTCTATGCGGATTTCCAGTGTCTGCAACAGGAAGAAGATAACTGCCGTTCCACCACCAAAGACGTTGAAGCGCTGATTCGCAAACTGGAAAAAGAACACATTGACGGGCTTGTCATCGATTTGCGCAATAACGGCGGTGGTGCACTCCAGGAAGCCAATTCCCTGGTCGGCTTGTTCATCGAAAGCGGCCCTACCGTGCAAATCCGCAGCTCGGGCGGCAAGGTCGATACCATGTTCGATAGCGATCCCGTCATGGTCTACAAAGGCCCGTTGGCTGTCGTGGTCAACCGTTTGAGTGCGTCTGCGTCTGAAATTTTTGCCGGTGCCATTCAGGATTATCGTCGCGGCATCGTGGTGGGTGAACGTACCTTTGGTAAAGGTACGGTGCAATCCATGCAATCGCTGGATCGTGGCCAACTGAAAATTACGCTCGCCAAGTTCTACCGCATTTCGGGTGAAACCAATCAGCATAAAGGCATCATTCCTGATATCACCCTGCCCAGCGTGCTTGATCACGAAGAGCTGGGTGAAAGTGCGCTGCCTAACGCCCTGCCTTCAGACACCATCCGACCAGCGGCCTACCAAAAAGATCGCGGGCTTGAGGCCGTTCTCCCCTGGCTGAGAGAAAACACGACGTCGCGCATCAAGAGCAACCCGGACTTCGTTTACTTGAATGAACAGATTAAAATTCTGGACGAAGCACGTGCCAATAATCTGGTTTCCCTGAATGAAAAAGCGCGGGTGGCTGAGCAGGAGCAACAAGATGCACGTCGTCTGCGAATGGAAAACAACCGTCGCAAGGCCAAGAATGAAGCACCGTTCAAATCGATTGCCGAGATGAAAGACGTGACGACCAAAGAAGAAGAAAAAGCCTTGTCCGAGCACGGCCCACTGAAAGCAGATTATGTACTCACCGAAGTGGGTAACATCGTTGGCGATTATTTGGGATCGACACCACCGACCAACAGTCGCGTAGCATCACACTGATCGAGGTCGGGCATGACATTTTTCGCGCTGGATTCTCGCCTGGAACACGACACCATTGAGGTTGCTGAATCACCGCTATCACTGCTGCGACTCTTTAACGACGAACGTTATTTTTGGGTCGTATTAGTGCCGAAAGTGGCCGGTGCTGTTGAATGGTTTGATTTGCCCGAAACCCATCAAAAAGCGCTTATGGATGAAGCCTTGTCCTGTGGACGCGTGCTTGGCGCGCAACCCAACACACTCAAAGTCAACTTGGGCGCGTTGGGTAACGTTGTGCGCCAGCTACACGTGCATATCATTGGTCGCAATGAAACAGATCCTGCCTGGCCAGGGCCCGTATGGGGTCACTCCCCTGCGGTGCCCATGAGCGCCCAACGCCAATCGGAACGCATTCAGGCGCTGAAAAATTCTGCGCTGGGTCTGCGCTTTTCTTTCACTGGCATTTAGCGTGACCTTCGGCACGCGTAACCGCACTTCGGTCGCTTTGTGCTGGATGCCATTCCTGTTGCTTTTGTTGCTCTTGTTATTGGTGCCTTTGCGGCCGATTGTGGCTGTTACCCTCACCACTGGTGAAGAATTCTATCCGTTAGGCAAAGCGGCAGACGTGCTTCGTGATCCCGAAGGGCGTATCACCATTGAATCCCTGCTGCGTGGCGAACACGCCGCAAAATGGCGTAACCAAGCGGGAATCACGCCCAATTTTGGCTATGATCGCACCGCCTTCTGGTTTCGCGTGACACTCGACAATCAGCAGAACCTGATCGAAGACTGGATGATTGATATTGATTATCCCCTCCACGATTATGTCGATGTATTTTTCATCGAGCCAGAAAGCAAAATTGTGTTGAAGTCTTTTCACACCGGCGACAAGCTCCCGCACTACTACCGCCCGGTATTCCATCGTAACCTGATCTTTCCCCTCTCAATACGCTATGAAGAACGCGTGGAAGTTTACGTGCGCCTGAAGACGGACGGCACCGTCAAGATGCCACTAAACCTGTGGTCAGCCCGCGCTTTCACCAAAAAGGATCAGACTTATCTGTTGGTGCAAGGCATTTATTTCGGCGCCATGGCGATCATGTTTTTCTACAATTTTTTCCTGATGTTTGTGATACGGGAAAAAAGTTTTTTGTTTTACCTCGGTTATATCTTCTTTTTGGTAGGCGGATTTTGCGTTTCACAAGGGTTCGGCTTTCAGTATCTCTGGCCGACATCGACACACTGGAACCAGATATCAATCGTATTTAGTATCGGTGCGGCCACAACGTTTGCCTTGCTGTTCTCCACTCATTTCCTGCGCCTGCGCGAATATACCTATCGTTTCTACTATCTGATGTGTGCCGCCATCATTGTCAGTCTTTGCATTACGGTGGGCGCCTTTGTGTTCCCCTACAGCGAGATGATTCGATGGAGCATGTATGCACTGATCGTCACCATGCTCATCAATTTCTGGGCGGGTATCAGTGCAGTACGCGCCAAGGTGACATCGGCCCGCTATTTTGTACTGGCGTGGACCAGTGTCATTGCTGGTTTTATCCTGTTGTCTTTGAATTATGTCGGGCTGATTCCGTCCTCGTTCTGGGTCGAAAATGCGGCTCAAATTGGTTCCATTATTGAAGTCGTATTACTGTCGATGGCGTATGGCAACTGGTATAACGAAGAACGCAAAGCCAAATACGCGGCGCAATCCAAAGTGACACAGCAAGCCACTGAAGTGTATCGTGCGCAGGCGCAAAATGCCGCCAAGAGTGATTTCCTGGCCAAAATGAGCCATGAAATACGCACGCCACTCAATGGCGTCATCGGTCTGGCCGAACTATTGAAAGACACGCCCCTCGCACGAGAACAGCAAAAATTCGTCGACACCATCTATAACTCAGGACAAGCATTGCTGCGCCTGATCAACGATATACTTGACCTCTCAAAAATCGAAGCCCAAAAATTGGTATTGGAAAAAACTCCGTTAAACCTTGCCCAAATTGCCGAAGAGTGTGTCTCACTTTTTCGCAGCCATGAAGCTGCAAAAAAAATCGATATGCGCTTGGACATAGACAAAGGCGTTCCGCCAGCACTCTATGGTGATCCCACCCGCATCCGTCAGGTCATACTGAACTTGCTGGGTAACGCTGTTAAATTCACACATGAGGGCCGTGTCACTTTGCAGCTAAAGCTCGAACATCTCGGTCAGCAGCAGGCACAAATTTGGGTGGCGATCAAAGACAGCGGCATTGGCATTCCTGCTGACAAAATCAATTCGTTGTTCAAAGCGTTCAGCCAGGCTGATGCCTCTACCACTCGCCGTTATGGCGGCACAGGTCTTGGATTATCAATTTGCCGAGAATTGGTGGTGTTAATGGGCGGTGAGATTGGCGTCGACAGCGAAGAAGGCAAAGGCTCGACATTCTGGTTTCGTCTCACGCTGGATATTGCAGACATCACAGAAGACACCCCCGCAGCCGTCGGCGACGGCCAGATTGCCACGATGGCTGCACTACAACCTGCACTCAAGGTGCTGGTGGCCGAAGACAACAAGGTCAACCAGATGGTGGTGAAAGGCATGCTCAAAAAACTTAATATCGAAATTCTGTTTGCCGACGACGGTCGCCAGGCGCTCGAAATGTTCGAACAGCATCACGCAGAGCTCGACATCATTTTCATGGATTGCGAAATGCCCCATATGGACGGCTTTCAATCGACCCTGGGAATTCGCATGTACGAACAACACCACCAATTGCCAAGGCATCCGGTGATCGCTCTCACCGCGCATGCCTTAGGCGAATTTCGCCAGCGCTGCGTCGACGCGGGCATGGATGACTTTCTCACCAAACCCCTGCAAAGCGAGTTGCTGGCGAGCAGCGTAGCCCGCGTGCGCGATACCAAACGTTCAGCCTAACCCTGCCGTCACCAGACGATCGAATTGTTGTACCAGTGCAACCCAGTGTTCTCCTTGAACCGCATTCGTCTGACAATATTCTTCCAATACAGGGGCAACCCCACACTGCGCTGGCAGTGCCAAATTGCCATCAAGCAAGGCCCGAAAGCGTGCAACGAATACCCATTGCACCCATTGATCCAGCGGCATTGTATCGAGAAAAAACGGTAATTGACTGTCAAATGCAGTGGCGTCGGGTGGCACGTCACTCCATACATCCAGGCGTCGCATTTCTTCTTCGATTTCATCCAACAAGGACTGCAATTGTTGTCTGGACATCCTCTTTCCTCATCTCTGGCGTTAGTGTAAAAGAGAGGATCGTTTTGGAATCCCCTTGCATAAGTTTTTCGCTGGGTTAGAATCCAGATACCCCCACTGGTATAGGGCCTTTCTTCTATGAAGCTACGTCTGGCTTTAAGCATTGCCACCCTGCTGGCGCCCCTGGCTGCCCATGCGGCACCGCTCACCCTTAGTTCCACCCTGGAACGTGCTCAAGCCAATGACCCGCAATGGTCGGCGATCAAGCATGGCTATGAAGCCAATCGAGAGGTCGTCAACCTCACACGCGCGGGTTTGCTTCCCAAAGTGAATGGCCAGGTGACCACTGCTAAAGTGGAAGCCGAACCCAAAGGTTATGACTCCTACGGATATAATAGCCGGACTTGGGGAGTATCCCTGACTCAACCGCTTTTTAGCATGGAATCCTGGCACAGCTACCAGGCGGGCAAGGCTACCCTGAGCCAAGTTGACGCCGAATTGAAAGCTGCCGAACAAGAATTTCTATTACGCGTCGCCACCACGTATTTTGAGCTGCTGCGTGCAGAGGTCGACCTGGAGACACGCAAAGCAGAAGAATCAGCGATTTCTCGCCAACTCGAACAAACCAAACAACGTTTTCAGGTAGGCCTGGTCCCGAAAACCGATGTGCAGGAAGCCCAATCTGCCTATGACCTGAGTGTGGTTGGCCGTATCGGCGCTGAAGCGACCGTGCAAGTGGCACGTCGCAATCTCGCCTCACTCACCAACAGTTCGGTTGACGAGGTGAAAGATCTGCAGGCCAACATGCCTATCGGCGCTCCGCAACCGGCAGACCAGAATGAGTGGATCAAACGCGCGCTTGAAAATAATCCTTCGTTGATCTCAGCGCAAAGCGCTGAAAAAAGCGCATCTGAAACTTACAAAAGCAAACGCGCCGGGCATCTACCCACACTCAACCTGGTAGGCTCGCATGGGTTCAGTTCAGGCATACAGCGTGGCGCCAAGGCGTTTGCAATGCCTGATACAACACAAACGTCTATTGGGCTGGAGTTGAACATTCCGATTTATAACGGCGGTGCTGTGTCTGCCACACGACGCCAGTCACTCAATCAGTATTACCAAGCGAAAGATCAGGTGCAGTACTCGCGGCAAACCGCCGATCTCAATGCCGCCAATCTCTATCTGCTGGTCAATACCCACGTGCAACGCGTAAGCGCTTATGCACAATCGATTCGCTCTGCTGAATCTGCGTTGACAGCGACCCAAGCCGGTTATGACGCAGGTACGCGCACCATCGTTGACGTATTGGCGGTACAGCGCACGGTCTACTCTGCGCGTAGCGATTACGCCAATGCCCGTTATGACTATGTTATTGACTCGATGCGCCTCAAGCAGGTCGCAGGCGTGTTAAGCGCTGCGGATATTCTTGCGGTCAATGAGTGGCTGGAGAAGTAGTCACTCTACGCACTCGTACCCGCCAACGCTTCAAACTGGCAGGCAGGTACGAGCCGCCACACATATCGCGCACAAGCATGCCTACGACTGATATCAGCTTCTACCACGCCCCATGCGGGTCGCAGATTCAAGAATTTTCTGATATCCCGTTGGCAGAAAGCGCTGCATGCTATCGATCAGGTAAGCATCAGTACCGATCAAAACGCGACGTTTATTGCGACGAATTCCTTCGATAATAACTGCTGCTGCTTCATCGGGTGTGGTACGTGCGATTTTTTCGAATTGATCACCGATATCTTTGCCTCCGGTAATGGCTTTGAAGCTACCCAAATTGCCCATGCGGCTGTTTTTGGCAATACCGGTTTTAATTCCGCCGGGGTGAACGCAAGTAGCACTGACACCGCAATCTTCTATTTCAAGTTCTTCTCGCAGACATTCGGTGAAGCCGCGCACGGCGAATTTTGCGGCGTTGTAGGCGGCTTGTGTGGGTACTGCGATGATGCCGAAGACGCTGGAGATATTCACGATCTGGCCTTCGCCCGTGGCTTTGACGTGCGGCAAGAAGGCTTTTGTGCCATACACCACACCCCAGAAGTTAATATTCATGAGCCATTCGAAATTTTCATAGGACATGTTTTCGATGGTTTCACCAAGCGCAACACCGGCGTTATTGATAATGATATTGGCCTTACCATGATCGGCGATGACTTGCTCCGCGTGTTGGTGAACAGCTTCGCGATTGGCTACGTCAAGTTTGGTAGTGGTGACGTTGACATTGGAAGCATTGATGAGGCTGCGGGTTTCTTGCAGGCCTTTTTCGTTGATATCTGACAGTGCGAGGTGGCACCCTTTTTTGGCAAGAGCAACGGCGAGTGAGCGGCCAATACCTGAACCTGCGCCGGTGACGACGGCCACTTTGTTTTCAAACGATTTGATCATGGAGTGCACCTTGGTTTTCTTGTTTCCCCGGCGGGTACCGGGATGCTGCAGAACTAATCAGTCCACTTTATACACAATGTTTCCGTCATAACAAGATGTCATATTGGGCCAGGCTGTTCGCTGCCGCAAAGTGACCCCACAATACTGAAATCGAACCCACAAAAAAGGGCCCCCGAGGGAGCCCTTTTTTATCGCTCAATAATGTTCGCCCTGACGGGCAAGCGATTAATCGCGACCCATTTGTGCCTTGATCAGGTCACCGATGGTGCGCGGAGCCGCTGCATCTTCTTGAGAAAGCGTCTTCATCGCTTCTTTCTCGTCAGCAGCGTCTTTCGCTTTCACAGACAGGTTGATCAAGCGGTTCTTACGATCCACTGCAATGATACGCGCTTCAACAACATCGCCTTCCTTCAGGAAGTTGCGAGCGTCTTCAACGCGGTCACGGCTGACTTCAGAGGCCTTCAGCACAGCTTCAACGCCATCACGCAGTTCAATCACTGCACCTTTGGCATCAACCGACTTCACTTTACCTTTAACAATCGCGCCTTTGTCGTTGTCAGTCAGGTAGGCAGTGAACGGATCTTCAGACAGCTGCTTCACGCCCAACGAGATACGCTCACGCTCGGGGTCAACAGACAGGATAACGGTTTCGATCTCGTCACCTTTCTTGTATGCACGCACGGCTTCTTCGCCTGGCAGATCCCAAGAGATGTCAGACAAGTGCACCAGACCATCGATGCCGCCATCCAGACCGATGAAGATACCGAAATCGGTGATCGACTTGATCTTGCCCTTGATGCGGTCGCCTTTGTTGAAGCGGGTAGCAAACTCTTCCCATGGATTGGGTTTGCATTGCTTCACGCCCAACGAAATACGACGGCGCTCTTCGTCGATGTCGAGAACGACAACTTCGATTTCTTCGCCGATCGAAACCACTTTGGAGGGGTGGATGTTCTTGTTGGTCCAATCCATTTCGGACACGTGAACCAAACCTTCCACACCTTCTTGCAGCTCAGCAAAGCAGCCGTAATCGGTCAGATTGGTGACACGAGCTTTTACGCGTGCACCTTCTGGGTAACGGGCTTTGATTTCGACCCATGGATCGGAGCCCAATTGCTTGAGGCCCAGCGATACGCGGTTACGATCACGGTCAAATTTCAATACTTTGACCAGGATTTCGTCGCCTACAGCAACGATTTCGCTGGGGTGTTTGATGCGCTTCCACGCCATGTCGGTGATGTGGAGCAGGCCATCGATACCGCCGAGGTCAACGAACGCACCGTAGTCGGTGAGGTTCTTGACGATACCTTTAACTTCCATACCTTCTTGAAGGTTGGAGAGCAGTGCTTCACGCTCGGCGCTGTTTTCAGCTTCAAGAACGGCACGGCGAGAAACAACTACGTTGTTACGCTTGGCGTCGAGCTTGATAACTTTGAATTCCAGCTCTTTGCCTTCCAGATGACCGGTGTCGCGAACGGGGCGGATATCCACCAAAGAACCGGGCAGGAACGCACGTACGGCGTCAACGTCGACAGTGAAACCACCTTTAACCTTGCCATTGATGATACCTTTGACAATCTGGCCGGCTTCGCAAGCGGCTTCCAGACGTCTCCAGGCTTCAACGCGTTTGGCTTTTTCACGTGACAGACGGGTTTCACCGTAGCCATCTTCGATAGATTCGAGGGCAACTTCAATCTGGTCGCCAACGTTTACTTCACCATCGAATTGATCACGGGGAATAACGCCTTCCGACTTGAGGCCCGCATAAACGGTTACCCAGTCGCTGTCCACAGACACTACCGTACCGAGTACGATAGAACCGGGGTTCATGTTGGTTTCTTTAAGGGAAGCTTCAAAAAGTTCGGCAAAACTTTCGGTCATTTTGGTTACCTAATTTACATCGGTCAGGTTTTGGGGCCTGCCGTCAGCCTGTCCGCCATCAGTTCAGGACAGGGTCTGTGGTTGATAGTCTGTTATGCGCGCTGATGGTCGTGTTGATGCGCAAACAAACCCCTTACATGAAACAAAGGGGATGCTCATCGCATCCCCTCTGCCACCTAAGCCTTAAAATCTTGTCTTTTGGGCCGCCATTCGGGAACTATTCATTCCTGAAGCGCTTAAATTCCGGCGCTATTCAGTGCAAGAGTGCTTCGATTCCCGTTGAGTCAGTCTTTTACCAGACCGCGAGCACGTACTTCTGCCATTACCTGGTTAAATACGTCTTCGATGGAAGACCGTGTGCTATCCAGCATCAGGGCGCCCTCGGCGGGCTTTAACGGGGCGATGGGACGGTTCATGTCCTGCTCATCACGCGCCTGTATCGACCTTAAAAGATCGCTTAGGTTAGCACTGAGCCCCTTCTCATGCAACTGCTTGTAGCGGCGATCGGCACGCTCTTGAGCACTGGCGGTGAGATAAATCTTCAATGGCGCATCGGTGAACACGACCGTACCCATGTCACGACCATCGGCGACCAGGCCGGGCATTTCACGAAAATCACGCTGACGTTGCAGTAAACCTTCGCGAACAGCCGGCAGAATGGCAACTTTGGATGCGCCCTGCCCCATTTCGTCAGTACGAATATCACGCGAGACGTCTTCGCCTTCCATGACGATACGCGGGTCACCTTTATCACTGGCGATAAACTGCACATCCATATTGCGGGCAAGCACCTCGAGCCCCGCCTCATTATCCCAGCCGACGCCATGATTGCGAGCTGCCAGCGCCACCAGGCGATAGAGGGCACCGCTGTCGAGAAAGTGCCAACCGAGCGCACGCGCCACGCGTTGTGCAATGGTGCCTTTGCCTGAGCCACTAGGCCCGTCTATGGTGATGACCGGAACAATTTTGGCCATGCTGTTAACCTGCATCCTTCACGTTCAGCAGAATACCTGCCGTTGTCGCGAGTTTTTCAAAGTTAGGGAACGATGTGGCTACGTTAGCACAATCGGTAATGGTGATCGTGCCAGTGGCACGTAATGACGCAATGGTAAAGGACATGGCAATGCGGTGATCGCCATGACTGGTAATGGTACCGCCCCCCATTGTGCCACCTTTTATCACGATGCCATCTGGGGTTGGTTTGGCTTCAACACCCAATATGGCGAGGCCATCGGCCATCACCTGAATTCTATCGCTTTCTTTCACACGCAATTCTTCTGCCCCGGTCAATACCGTTTGCCCATCGGCACAGGCAGCTGCAATAAAGAGTGCGGGAAACTCGTCGATCGCAAGCGGAACCTGGTCTTCGGGAATATTAATTCCTTTCAACGGAGCATAACGTACGCGGATATCGGCCACTGGCTCGCCACCCACTTCACGCTCATTAAGCAATTCAACGCTTCCCCCCATGGCACGCAGTATGTTGATCACACCGACGCGCGTCGGATTGATGCCCACGTGTTGCAGTGTGATATCGGCGCCCGGACAAATACTGGCCGCCACCATGAAAAACGCCGCTGACGAAATATCGGCCGGAACATCGATATTGGTTGCCTTCAATCGACCACCGCCCTGCAGGCGTGCCGTGTTACCCTCAGCCACCACGTTATAACCAAAGCCGCGCAACATGCGCTCAGTATGATCACGTGTTGGTGCGGGTTCTGTCACTGCTGTCTCACCCTCGGCATACAATCCTGCCAGCAAAACGCACGACTTCACCTGGGCGCTCGCCATCGGCATGTCGTAGTGGATGCCACGCAATTTCTGTCTGCCAAAGATTTTGACCGGTGGTGTACCGCTCGATTCTGTTTCAATTTTGGCACCCATTTGTTGCAGAGGTTTTGCAACGCGCCCCATAGGACGTCGCGAAAGCGATTCATCGCCCGTCAGCACAGAATCAAACGACTGACCAGACAGGATGCCGCTCAGCAAGCGCATGGAGGTTCCACTATTGCCCAGGTAGAGCGCGCCTGGAGCTGCTTTCAAACCGTGCAGACCCACCCCAAAAATTTTCACTCGGCCTTCATTGGGGCCTTCGATGACAACCCCCATGTCGCGGAAAGCTTGCAGGGTGGCCAAGCTGTCTTCCCCTTCGAGAAAACCTTCGACTTCGGTGACGCCTTCTGCCAGAGAACCCAGCATGATGGAGCGGTGGGAAATGGATTTATCGCCAGGCACACGTAAAGTGCCGGTCATGCTGCCGCCAGGCTGGGCAACGAAAGTAATATTGCGCTGTTTCATGGGTTTACTATAGGCCCTCTTGGCCAGCATCTTGGTGAAATGATCTCGTGCCACCTTCGCGCGCGTCATGATACCCAGCATGGCTTGGCTGTCTTGCTGCGCCACCGCTGCTTTCATGTCGTTAATGCCGCGGCTGAAATGATCCAGCGCGGTGAGCACAGCATCCCGATTGGCGATGAAAATATCATGCCACATGGTCGGGTCGCTGGAGGCGATACGCGTGAAGTCGCGAAAACCGCCCGCAGCATAACGGAAAATCTCCTGGTTTTCGTCTTCACGAGCGAGGGTATCGACCAATGAAAACGCCAGCATGTGCGGCAGGTGGCTGGTGCAAGCGAGCACGGCATCATGGCGCTCGACGTTCATCAGCAAGACCTCCGCACCGGTAACATGCCAGGCATCGGTTACCAGGGTCAAAGCACTTTCTGCGGTGTTGGCGAGTGGGGTCAGAATAACTTTGTGGTGTTTATAGAGCGCAGGATTGGCCGCCTCTACCCCACTTTTTTCGGCACCGGCAATGGGGTGGCCTGGCACAAACCACGGCGGGACTTCTCCAAATACACGTCTGGCTGCCTCCACCACGTTACCTTTTACACTGCCTGCATCAGTCACCACGGTACGGCCGTTCAGCCCAGGCGCCATGGCTTCGAGCAAGGGTTGCGTGGCACCTATTGGCGCCGCCAGCAACACCAAATCGGCATCGGCAACTGCTTTGGCCAGATCGGTTTCGGCACGATCGATAACGCCGAGTTCAAGACCACGCTTTAAGGTCGTTTCGCTGCGGCTATACCCGACCACCTCGCCTACTGCCTTGGCAGACTTGAGCGCAGCAGCAAACGATCCGCCGATCAACCCTAATCCGACAATGACAACACGCGGGATGAAAATCTTGTTCATGCCGACTTCAACACCGTTGCCAACGCCTCTAGGAATCGCTGATTCTCAGCCAGCGTACCTACGCTGATACGCAGTGAATTGGGCATCCCGTAATTGGCCACAGGCCGCACGATCACGCCTTGTCGCAGCAATCCTTGATAGATGGCTTGTGCCGGGCGATCAAAATGCACGGTAATAAAATTGCCCACCGAGGGAATATAGTTGAGCCCCAAGCGCTGAAAACCGGCTTCCAGTATTTTGAGCCCTTCACGATTCACGTTATGGCTTTGCTGGAGATAATCATCATCCTGCAATGCGGTTGACGCTGCCACCAGTGCGAGCGAATCGACATTGAACGGCTGGCGCACGCGATTGAGCGCGTCAGCAATCTGGGGGTTGCTAACGCTATACCCCACCCGCAAGCCTGCCAACCCGTAGGCTTTGGAGAAAGTGCGGGTAACGACCAAATTGGGGTACGCAGCAAGATAATCAAAGCCGTTGGGAAACTCAGCTTCATCGACATATTCGGTATAGGCTTCATCGAGCACGACGATGACTCGCTCAGGCACCCGCCGCAGAAACGCATCAAGTTGAGCCTTGGTAAACCAGGTGCCGGTCGGATTATTGGGATTGGCGACAAACACTACCGACGTGGTGTCTGTAATGGCGGCCGCCATGGCTTCCAGATCATGCCCATAATCACGTGCAGGGACTTCGATACCGCGCGCGCCTACAGATTGCGTGCTAATGGGATAAACGGCAAATCCATACTGGGAATACACCGCTTCGCGGCCTGGGCCTAGATAGGCTCGCGCCACCAGATCGAGCACATCATTGGAGCCGTTACCCAGTGTAATCTGTGACAATTGCAGACCGAATTTTTGCGCAATGGCCTGTTTGAGCACAAAGCCATTGCCGTCAGGGTAAAGCGTTAGATGCGAAATCTCTTTTTTGATCGCTTCCAGCACTTTGGGGCTGGGGCCCAATGGGTTCTCGTTACTGGCAAGTTTGATGATGTCCGAAAGACCCAGCTCGCGCTGCAATTCTTCAATGGGCTTGCCTGGGATATACGGGCTCAGCTTTTGCACACATGGCATCGCCAGTGCCAGATAATCTTGACTCATGGTGAGTTGGGCTTTCCCTGACGTTGAGATAAAGGGTTATTAGAGTACAGCCTTGGGATAAGCGCCCAGGCGTTTGAGATACACAGTTTCCTGTTCGATTTCCTGCAACACTTTGGCTACGGATGGATCGGTTTCGTGCCCCTCGAAATCAATAAAGAACACGTAGGCCCAGGTACCTTCACGCGAGGGACGCGTTTCGATACGGGTCAGGCTGATATTCTCCCGATGAAACGGTGCCAGCAGATCGTGCAGTGCACCCGGTTTGTTCTTGGTTGATACCAGAATGGAGGTTTTGTCGTCGCCCGAGGCCGCCACTTTTTCTTGCCCGACAATGAGGAATCGAGTGGTATTGTGGGGACTGTCTTCGATGTTGCTGGCGAGTTTTTCAAGCCCGTACAATTCTGCAGCCATATCACCGGCAATCGCCGCAGCATTCCATTCATCCCGCAAACGCCGTGCAGCCTCAGCATTACTGCTGACAGCAACGCGTTCGACATTAGGATAATGGGAGTCCAACCATTTACGACACTGTGCCAATGACTGTTGGTGCGAATAAATTCGCGTAATACTATCGCGCTTGTTGGCGGGCCCAATCAGTAAATGATGGTGAATACGTAACGCAACCTCACCACATATCTGCAAGCTGGATTGCATGAAGCTATCGAGTGTGGTGTTCACCATGCCTTCGGTGGAATTCTCAACCGGCACCAGACCATAATGAGCAGCTCCCGCCTCTACTTCGCGAAACACTTCATCTATGGTGGTTTGCGGAGCAAGTCGCACGGCGTGTCCAAAATGCTTGAGTGTCGCTGCGTGGGTATAAGTGCCTTCCGGGCCCAGATAAGCAATACGCATGGGCTCTTCTAGCGCCAGACACGCCGACATCAACTCGCGAAACAACCAGGCAACAGACTCGTCGCTGAGGGGCCCGGTGTTACGTTCTTTGATACGCCTCAACACTTGGGCTTCACGTTCGGGACGATAGAATACGGGTTTATCTCCCACCGCCAAAGAACGCATCTTTACCTGCGCCACCTGTTGCGCAAGTAGCGCACGCTTATTGACCAATTGCAACAAGTCAGTGTCCAACTGGTCAATTTGCTGCCTCAGTGCGTCCAACGTGAGTCCACTGTCTGTTATGGAACGGTCGGACATGAACCCTTACCCCCGGCGTTTCTGGAAATCAGTCATGAAATCAATCAAGGCATCTATCGCCGCCATGGGAACAGCATTGTAAATGCTCGCACGCATGCCGCCCACTGTACGATGACCTTTCAAGTTTAGCAGATGACGTTGCTCCGCCTCTTGCAGGAAGGGCTTGTCGAGCTTGGCATCGGGTAAGGTGAAAGGCACATTCATCAGCGAACGGTTGGCTTTTACCACCGGGTTCTTGTAGAAGCCGCTTTGGTCAATAAAATCGTAGAGTTTGCCAGCTTTGGCACGGTTGGCTGCCTCCATGGCCTTTAAGCCCCCTTGACGCTTGAGCCATTGAAAGACCAAGCCAGACAGATACCAGGCGTAGGTAGGTGGCGTGTTATACATCGAGCCATTGTCTGCATGGATTTTATAATCCAGCATGGTAGGCGTTGACGGGTGCGCGTTACCCAATAAGTCTTCACGGATAATCGCGACACAAATACCGGCTGGGCCAATATTCTTTTGCGCACCGGCATAAATCAAACCGTATTTGCTGACATCAATGGGGCGCGACAATATGTTCGATGACATATCCACCACGAGAGGTATCTCTCCGATGTCAGGCACAAAATCGAATTCAACACCACCGATGGTTTCGTTATCGACATAGTGCAAATACGCGGCACTGGCATTGGTGCGCCAGGTATCGAACGCGGGCACACGGGTAAAGCGATTAGCTTCGTCGGTCGCTACCACATTGACATTGCAGTAACGCTTGGCTTCTTCAATTGCCTTTATCGACCACTGCCCGGTATTCACATAATCAGCGTCAGATTTGCCAGCCAGCAAATTCAAAGGGACCATCGAAAACTGGATGTGCGCGCCCCCCTGAAGAAACAGCACTTTATAATTCGACGGCACAGCCAACAGTTCGCGAAGGTCTTTTTCGGCCTGCTCCGCAATAGCAACAAATTCATCGCTGCGATGGCTCATTTCCATCACAGATAAACCGCGCCCCTGATAATCCAGCATTTCGGCGCTGGCTTGCGTCAGCACCTCCTCAGGTAAAGCCGCGGGACCTGCACAAAAATTGTATGCTCTAGCCATGCTATCAATCACTATTCTCTAGCCACTTTGTCATCGAACACTTTAAAGCGAGTGCTGCCGGCATTTGCCACTAACAGGCCGGCACAACAGCCGGCCGTTATCTTGCAGACGTTTACTCGTCAGTGTGTTCGCCATCATTTTCACCTACGTCCTCGTCGGTGTTGTCGACAACATCGGTATCATCCGCGATGGCTGAACTTTCGCCCTCTTCCGCCGGTAAATCGACCAGAATATTGCCTTCTATGTCGCTGGCGCTGACCTCTTCGATTTGCTCAATGCCTACCAGGTGTTCGCCTTCAGTGAGGCGGATCAAGGTTACACCTTGAGTGTCGCGCCCCATGACGGATACTTCATCGACACGTGTACGCACCATAGTGCCTTGATCGCTGATCAGCATGATTTCATGGCCGTCTTTGACTTGGACTACGCCCATCAGCTTGCCGTTACGCTCACTGGTACGGATGGCCAGCATACCCTTGCCGCCGCGCCCCTTAGTCGGGAACTCGGACACCAGTGTGCGCTTGCCGTAACCGTTTTCACAGGCCGTCAAAATTTGTGCCTCAGGGTCAGCCACGATCAACGCAATTACAGCGGCATTTTCTGGAATGTTCATACCGCGTACACCACGAGCGGTACGCCCCATGGCGCGCACTTCGCTCTCTTCGAAGCGAACGGCTTTGCCTTCGGAGCTAAACAACATGATGTCTTGGTTGCCTTCGGTGATGGCAACGCCTACCAGACGATTGTTTTCTTCGAGTTCGATGGCAATAAGCCCCAAGCTACGAGGACGCGAGAATTCAGCCAACGCCACCTTTTTAACGGTTCCGTTGCTGGTCGCCATAAAGATGAAGCGATCGCCGTCATAGCCACGCAACGGCAGAATGGCGGTAATTTTTTCTTTCTCGGCCAGCGACAGCAGGTTGACGATGGGGCGACCCTTCGCCTGACGACTGGCTTGCGGAATCTGGTAAACCTTCAGCCAGAACACTTTGCCTTCGCTGGTGAAGCACATGATGGTGTCGTGGGTGCTTGCCACCAGCAAATGCTCGATATAGTCCTCTTCTTTGACTTGCGCGGCCGCCTTACCTTTGCCTCCGCGACGCTGCGCCTGATAGTGATCAAGCGGCTGGGTTTTGGCATAGCCATCGTTGGAGATGGTGACCACAACGGTTTCTTCAGGGATCAGGTCTTCGTCGCTGATATCCTGGCGCGAGGCAACGATTTCAGTGCGGCGCGGATCGTTGAAAGCTTCTCTGATGGCGACCAGTTCGTCCCGAATCAACTGCATCAACAGGACCGGGTCAGCAAGAATGGCCAGCAGTTCTTTAATGAGGTCGAGTTTTTCCTGGTATTCCTGAATCAACTTTTCGGTTTCGAGGCCGGTCAGACGATGCAGGCGCATGTCGAGGATTTCTTTCGCCTGCACTTCAGACAGGTAATAAAAGCCATTGCGGAAACCAAACTGTGGCGCCAGCCCTTCAGGGCGGCAAGCGTTCGCATCACCAGCACGTTCCAACATGGCGATGACGTTGCCTGGCATCCAGCCTTGGGCAATCAGGCGTTCTTCCGCTTCAGCGCGGCTGGTCGAGGTTTTGATCAGTTCAATGACGGGGTCGATATTGGCGAGCGCGACGGCCAAGCCTTCCAATACGTGACCACGCTCGCGGGCTTTGCGTAGATCGAATACGGTTCTGCGGGTGACCACTTCCTGGCGGTGGCGTACAAACGCTTCGATGATGCCCAGCAGGTTGAGCAACTTGGGCTGACCATCGACCAGGGCCACCATGTTGATCCCGAACACGCTCTCCATCTGGGTTTGCGAGTACAGGTTGTTGAGGATGACCTCAGCATTTTCACCGCGACGCACTTCGATCACGATGCGGATATTTCGATCCGACTCATCGCGCAACTCGGTAATACCTTCGATCTGCTTCTCTTTGACCAGCTCCGCTATACGCTCGATCAAGCGTGCTTTGTTTAGCTGATATGGGATCTCGGTAACGATGATCGAATCACGATTGGTTTTCGGATCGGTTTCAACGCTGGCACGGGCGCGGATACGAATACGGCCGCGACCGGTACGATAGGCTTCGAGAATGCCCGCGCGACCATTGATAATGCCATAGGTCGGGAAATCGGGGCCGTGTATGTATTGCAGCAGTCCATCGATATCGATGGTGGGGTCATCTATATACGCCAAGCAGCCATCGATGACTTCACCCAAGTTATGCGGCGGAATGTTGGTCGCCATGCCTACAGCGATACCTGAGCTGCCATTGACCAGCAGGTTAGGCACCTTGGTCGGCAACACTGACGGCATCTGTTCAGAACCGTCGTAGTTGGGAACGAAATCGACGGTTTCTTTTTCGAGGTCGGTGAGGAGTTCATGGGCGATCTTGGACATGCGCACTTCGGTGTAACGCATCGCCGCCGGGTTGTCGCCGTCGATCGAACCGAAGTTACCCTGGCCATCGACCAGCATGTAGCGCAGTGAGAAGTACTGCGCCATACGCACGATGGTGTCATAGACCGCCGTGTCGCCGTGGGGGTGATATTTACCGATCACGTCACCGACGATACGGGCCGACTTCTTGTAAGGCTTGTTCCAATGGTTACTCAGTTCGTTCATCGCGAACAGGACGCGACGGTGTACCGGCTTGAGGCCGTCGCGTACGTCGGGCAAGGCACGCCCGACAATGACGCTCATCGCGTAATCGAGGTAGGATTTTTTCAGTTCGTCTTCGATGTTGATGGGGAGAATTTCTTTGGCTAGCTCTGACATCGGATTCCCGGGTTCCTGACCTGACAAACACACTGGCCAACGTGGTGGCAGCGTGCGACGCACGGCTGGTGACGAAGATGAAGTTCGTCCACAACCTTGTTATTGTTTTTCCAGCCCGCGCCGGGGTGGTACGCCTTGAATTCCACCGGGAGCGGGCTGGTTATAAAAGTGGGATATCGTAGCATAAATGCGTGCCAATGCCCTATCGATTGGCGGTGGTTTTTTGGCAAAAACAAGGATGTAGGACAGATTGCTCTTCCTCCTTGGACTAGAGCAGACTCCCGCCTGCAGACCAAAATATGCACTGTCGCCTCAGGCAGCGGAACCTAAGCTGCGAATACACACATTTTAATTATGGTTTTTAGGGTGCACTTCATTTCAGGGTGCACATCAAGAGAGGCAATAACAAGATCACTACGATACGATGGATTTTTCGGGATAATGCCCAAGCTTGGCAACAATGGCTTTGCGTGACTACATCAAAGCCTACTCTGACTTAGCAAGGTGGGACTAATCGTCACGCTCTTTTTGCTAGTGTACATGGTGGTTTCTTTGACTTCGGTAATACTGCCACGGCGATGTCGGATATCAACTCTCCCCATCAACGTTCCGCTACGAACTCTAACAGAGCTGCCTGGTATGTATCCTTCCGAATTCATCTGTAAGCGCAAAAACACCCAGTGGTCAGACATATAAGTAGACCCCACCATCATGAGATCGCCACTCATGTCTGCTGAAACACCGGTAATAATTTCGCGTGAGCTAGTCCAATTCCATTGCTTCGTTGTATAGGTTTTAGCCCAGACAAAGCGGCCGCTGGAATCGACACGCAATCCGAATGCATGATCATCGGCAACAAAGGTGTTTTGTATGGGGGTTGAAGGTGCGTATGCGCCTGTGTATCCACCCACGAAAAAGCCGCCGTCGCCCGTTACTGCAATAGAAGAAGCCTCATCACCTACACTCGCACTTACAGCGATAGCATTGGCGGGGTGACCATCGTTACTCAGCGCTATAAAACCAATGTTGGAATCCGTCGCTGTACTCAGTGTGGCTGCAATTCCGATAATACCATCCGCGCGCTGCTGCAGTGATTGCAAGCTGATTTGAATGTCGTCGCTGAAATAGTGATTCAAGCTTATAACACTCAAGTTACTGTCCAGGCTGACAATGGCGTCTCCATCGCTCGCCGAGGCGATGGCAATCAATGAGTCATTGACGCCCTTCGTGAGAAATCGGCCCTTAAAATAGCGGTTTTTGTCCGGATCTTCTAGCACTGCATGCGACAGCAGCAATCCATCGCCTGCAACTTTCAATAAGAGCGTTCGGTTGATTTGATTTTCCAAATTCCCTAGCACCACTAAACTGCCGTCTGAGAGCGCAACAATATGAGTAGGAAATACACGCTCACTAAAATTTCCGCTATAAATACGGTACCAAATAATAGCGCCCGCGTCGGAAAATTTGACCACTGCAACGCTAACAATATCTTTATTGATTTCTGAAGCAAACGTCGCCACATAATTTCCATCAGATGTAGCGGTAACGCTAGCACCACGATATCGATTGGCGGGCAGATTATTTTGTTGGTAGCTAACCACTTTCGTATCATTGATTCTTTGTTGCCACTGCACTCCTCCATCTGGTCTGATTTTAATGAGCGTCAAATCTCGATCTGGGTAGCTGATACGATTCCCAACAAGAATAGCGCCACCGTCCGAAGTGTTGAGCTGCCCCATGCCAACGTTATCGGTATAACCGACCCAGAATTTTTTGCTTTCTCCGTAAAGCGATGCACCATAATAAGTGCCCGCCGAGGCTTTGGTAACTGATAAAACTAATACAAGCAGTCCCAATAACGCTAACAATGAATTCGATCGCAACGGCAGAATCTTTCTAGTACCACGCAAATATTTTTTCATAACGAACCACCACCATAGACAACCTGATCAATCCACTGGTCAAGAAAGTCATTTGCCTCTTTACGCCCGGCAACAAAATGCAATGTGGGATCTCCATCAAGCGACATCAACTGAAGCGCACCAAAACCGTTTTCAAGTGCAGGTTTGACAATAACGTCTTTTAATGGGTCTAACACGGGATTCAGCAGCGGAATCCCCGCAATATGAACAAGCGACTCGGAGCAGTGGTTTGGAACCAGACCATCGTCAATGCCGTACACCACCGCAAGAGGCCTCACGCTATTGCCGGGTGCGGGGGTTTTGAATAGGTGGGTATAATTGGCTCCATCACCCGCATCCAGCATATGCTGAAGTAGCGCCACTAAAATAACGGCATCGGTACCTCTAGCGGAGTCTGGGACTGCATTTCCAAACCCTTTTATCGGCAGTGGCGGCGCTTTAATATCCCAGAACCACGAGGAGCTAATCGTTCTCATGATGCCAAAGCCCGGCGCCTGTAAAAACGCGCCTTTGATAGACGGGCTGATAGCAGCGAACGCCGTGCCGAGGGCCCCGCCCACTGAAGACCCTTCATATACGATATTTTTTACATTCAAATCAGGAATACCGTCACCCTTCTCCCACGTCAAATTGAGTTTCAAACGGTGAGGAAGTACATCTAGCGTAGACAAAGAAGTTTCAATGGCTTTGACGAGAGCAACGTTGTCAATCGTAGACTGTTCCATTACCCCAGTCAGTGTCGGGATACCTGAGGGAGACACTTTCTCAAAGACATAGCCACCTTCCGTTGCTATACGCGAGCCATGATTAGGTAAGTCGACAGCGATAGTCGCCATTTTCTTGCGTGCATTCTGAGAGGCCACAAATTGGGCAGCGGTTTCTTTCCAAAGACTGACACCGTGCCCATAAACAACAACGGGGGCTCGCTCACCTTTTTGCAAATGAGGTAAATAGGCGATGAACTCTGTCCAATAGGCATCCCCCATATCGTCATTGTCATGGCGCATTCCACCTTCTGCGCTGCGAAAATCGGTTAATTGCACCTCTCCCGTTACAATGGCTCCAAGCGCTGAAAACCAGGGATACTGTACTGTGATATTTCGCACTGGATGCGCTTGCGCGTAGGCTTTTTGGGTCCACTGGAGCATAGGCGCCATCGCATCTTGCTCGGTACGCACAGTAAATGCGGTGAGATCAACAAGATCGTCAAGCTCGATGCCTTGCTCTTCCATCGCCTGAAGTGCAGGCACTAGCATCGGGTGGAGTTCGGAATTCGGCGCCATAGCCGTTTTAAAACGCGGAGATGCGGGCATGGGTTCACCCCTGGCGGTTCTTATATTTTTGGTAACACCCACCGCAATACGATGACCAAAAGGCCAACGTGCCCTAGGCCATACTTCCAACACTTCGTCTTTTTGTGTTTCTTCTAACAGCGGTGATTTGCTCACCTTTGATGGCCAGGCAAACACCGGTAAACGTTCACCCGTAGTCATGTCCACTGCTATAACCGAGTCACTGGCATGAGAAGGCAAACCCGCCGCATCGATATAGGCGGACATTTCAACCGATACGGCCGACATGGCAGAAAAGCCATTGGCTTGCCCGTATACGTTGGATGGATGCACAGATGTCGGCAACTCTGACAGCATTTCAGCAGGCAGAATTTCGGAAGGCACGACGACTCGTAAGCCTGTCTCACTCGATGCATCTTCTACCGTGTAGAAATCGCTAGGAAAGGGTAATGCACAATGATTCAGGCGCAGCGGATTACAGACTCCATCAGTTGACGCGTAGACCACGGTAGGCTGCTTAAACAACACAATTAGAACTACTGCAAGCACTGCCTTGCACACATATAACCGCGACAACCGCAGCATGGCGTTATCCACCCGAAAACTTGACTTACTAGAATTCATCAAAACGCCCAACCCTCAACAGAGTCGGCAATCTGAGAGAGCGTATCTGTACGTTGAAATTTCGCCTTTATGGCTTCGCAACGCGACCGAATCATTGCATTGTTCGTCAATCCATAAAGAGCATCGGAAAGCCCGTGCGGATGACTATCGGAATGACTCAACTCAAGACCAGCACCTAGCTTAATGATGCGCCTTGCGTTATCAAACTGATCATGAGACATCGGCATCACCAGCTGAGGTACTCCCGCCCGCAAGGCTTGCGAGGTGGTACCAATTCCGCCGTGATGCACAATCGCAGCAACGCGTGGCAGAAATGACGAAAAAGGAAGATATTGCTCGACCCGTACAAAGGGAGGCAAATCTGCCGGTATGCCACTCACATCTGGAGTTAAAAGAATGCCCGGGCAATTCAGGTTTTCACAAGCAGCGGCAGCACTTTTGAAAAAATCCTGACTGCCCAGTTTGCCTGAGCCGAGGGTAAATAAAATGGGTGCGCCCCATCTCTCAAGCCATTCAGAAAGCTCAGGCGATATCGCGTCATTTTCCACGCCATCAAAAAGCGGGAAATTGCTTAATGCAACCCCCTGCACCCAGTCTTCCTGGGGTGCAGCAAACCACTCAGGAAAAAGCCCTAAGGTTGAATTCTCAATATGCATCCAGTTTTGCAACAGACGATCGATAGGAGGTAATTGTACTTGCCTTCTAAAATCATTGATCGAGTTGAGTAACAGCGCATCATAGTAGAGCTTATCAATGAGATACCAAATCAAGTTTCTCACCCAATCTGGCATCCAGGGCGGCATCCTCAAACCTGGAAATCGAGGGGGTTCTATGATGGAACGAAAGACGGCTGGCGCAAGATGTGTCGCGAGATAAGGTATTTTCCATTTTTCAGCGGCGCAACGCGCTCCAAAAGCGATCGTTGAACCAATGAGCACTGTGTTTTCTTGCTGATGCTGTTCAATATATTGATACGTACGTAGCATGGCAGGCAGTGAAAACCCCCTGACGGCGGTCACAAAGCCCTTGCCCGAATGCCAAAGGCTTTTATCCAGCAAAGTCGCTTCATATTCAGCTTGCTTCAGCACAGCCACTGCGGTTACACCCTGGCTTTCCGCAACGGATAAAAAGGGTTCGGCTGTTAACAAAATTGCAGTGTGCCCGCGCGATTGCAACTGTTGCGCAAGACCAATAAAGGGCAGGACGTCGCCGGCGGTACCCAGTGCAGTGATCAAATAATGCATGGTGCTACACCGATAAAGAAGGACGTTTTGGGATCTGATAAAGATCAAATTGTTGACCGTACTTATCGATCAAATAGCGATTATCATGTTCCCAAGGATGAAAATCAGGCTTGAAATACGCAAAAAAAATGAGGCGCAAGGCGTCGTAATACACCTTGCTTTCCCCAGTAAAACTGGAAGCCCGTTTTCCACATCTTCCAATTCCACAACTGGCCATCTTGTTTAAGCAAACTTACGAGAGCGATGAAAATGCCCAGTGTAAAGAAAATGCAGGTTTCGAGCATTACAAAGCAGCGATGAAAATAGGTGCCGCCATTTTCCATATAGACGTCATAAGCAACACCTTTGTGTTCGATTTCTTCACTGAAATGCCAGCGCCAGATGCGCTTGTTTTCGTCGTTGGCGCCTTCTAAAAAACGGGGATCGCCCAGCAACCCATGACCCAATAACGCCGTAAAGTGTTCTATGCTGACAGTAAAGGCCAGCTGGCTACGCGGACTGCGCCAACGCTTTACGAGATCGATCGTGAGCCGCATATGGGAGATTAATTTTTCCAGGTCATACCCTTGTTCTGCCAAGGACTTGTTGAACACTATGTGCTCTTTGGTATGATGCGCCTCTTGCGCAATGAAGGTTTTGACTTCCTGCCGTAGCGCTGGGTTCTGGATTTTATTTTCGTATAAGCGCACGGAATCAATAAAAAAACGCTCACCCACCGGAAACACGGCCGATAGAGCGTTCATTACGTGCGTTTTTAGGGGATGGTCATCGAGCCAGTAACGTTGACCATGAATGGCAGGCGTCGCACCCAATTTTCTTTCAACAAGTGTCACTGGCAGCGGCGCCGTCATAAAAAGTCCTTAGAACTACACGAGGTTTCTTAAGGGGGCACGCTAACAAATAATTTTTGTGTTTTCACCTTAACAAAGAGTGACTTAACAGTTTCGCAACATATCTACACGGACTTGCTGTATTTGCTTTCGTTTTTGTTTGCATACGCGCACCAAATCGTTACAAATATTTACAAACGCAGACACTTTTACGTTTTGATTGAGCCACCACCGCGAAATCTCGCACTATACATTGCGGACGCTACTGTTACGCACGAGCATGATTTTCCTTTTCGAAAACGCAAGCCAAGCACTAACGCCCCATCACAGCGGCCACTGCCGCAACGGTGGGGTTATGTATTACCCCTTTTTCAGTAACGATGACATCAATCAGCGACGCAGGCGTCACATCAAACACCGGGTTGTAGACCGCGATACCCTCCGGGGCGATACGCTTGCCCTGCACGGCGACAACCTCCTCCGGCCCGCGCTGTTCAATGGGAATTTGGCTACCGCTTTGTAAGCTCAGATCAAAAGTGGAAGCTGGCGCTACTACCATAAATTTCACGCCGTGGTATTTCGCCATTACCGCCAAGGCATAGGTGCCAATTTTGTTGGCCACATCCCCATTCGCCGTAATCCGATCCGCACCGACAATAACCCAACCAATCTTGCCTGATGCCATAAGATGAGCTGCGGCAGCGTCAGCATTAAGTGTCACAGGCACATTGTCTTGCATCAACTCCCACGCAGTGAGGCGCGCCCCTTGCAACCAAGGCCGTGTTTCGTCGGCATAAACGCCTTCGATCAGCTGCTGCGCCCAAGACGCACGAATCACTCCCAAGGCGGTGCCAAAACCGCCCGTCGCCAACGACCCGGTATTGCAATGTGTCAGCACATAACGCCCAGGCATGGCGGCAGCACGAATAACGTCGGCACCCAGCTGCCCCATATGCTGATTGGCCGCCAGATCCTCATCATGAATCGCGATGGCTTCTTGCAGCAAGGCAGGCTCCGGATCCATGGCATCGGGCAGCGCATCCAATCGCTTTTGCATGCGATCAAGCGCCCAGAATAAATTCACCGCCGTCGGACGCGACTCTGCCAACAGCGTCATGGCTGCAGGCATCAGTGCCCGCCAGCCCGCACCCCGTTGCGCATAAGCGTGTCGAGCCGCCAGCACCACGCCATAAGCCGCCGCAATACCAATAGCCGGTGCGCCACGCACGACCATCGTTTTGATGGCATCAACCACTCCCTCGACATCGCTGTACTGATTCCAGCGTTCTTCGAGGGGTAATAGGCGTTGATCCAGGAGTGCTAAGGCGGAGGATTGCCAGCGAATGGCTTGAACGGCAACGGATGACATGGGCACGTTTTCTCTAACGGACAAATTCTGGGATTGAAGGGATAAGCTGCTGAAAAGGAGTGCATTATACCTGCGGTGCGGTAATATTGCTTTTTCATTTAATGGAGCGAGCCTTTAATGAAGCTGGCTTTTAAGAAGGGAGCCGCATGACGACCCTGACCTGCGATACGCTGATTCATGCCCGTTGGGTAATCACGATTGACGCCGATCACCGCACGCTGGAAAACCATTCCGTCGCCATACGCGATGGACGTATTGTCGACATCGTTCCCAGCCAGGATTGCACCTATCACGCCACGCATACCCACACACTGAACGAACACGCGCTGATGCCTGGGCTGATCAACACCCACTGTCACGCCAGCATGAGCTTGTTCCGGGGGCTGGCAGATGATTTGCCGCTGATGGAATGGCTGGGGCAACATATCTGGCCGGCGGAAGCCAAATGGGTCAACGAGCAGTTTGTGTTGGACGGCACCCAATTGGCCATGGCGGAAATGATACGTGGCGGTGTGACTTGCTTTAGCGATATGTACTTCTTCCCCAACGTGGTGGCACGGGCCGCGCACAATGCGCATATGCGGGCACAAATTGCCTGCCCGATTCTGGATTTCCCCAGCGCTTGGGCGGCCAATGCCGATGAGTACATCCATAAAGCGGTGCAATTGGTCGATGATTTCCGCTATCAGGAGCGGGTTCGCATCGCATTTGGCCCACACGCGCCTTACACCGTGTCCGACGCGCCTTTTCAACGGGTACTGACGTTAGCCGAAGAGATCGATGTACCGATCCAGATTCACTTACATGAAACTGCATTTGAGGTGGAAGACGCCGTGGCCAAGACTGGCCAACGTCCCTTCGCCCGTTTGCAGCAAATAGGGTTACTTGGCCCCTCGCTGCAAGCCGTGCACATGACTCAGCTTACCGATGAAGAAATCACCCGCCTTGCCAGCACCGGAACACATGTATTGCATTGCCCCGAATCCAACCTGAAGTTGGCAAGCGGGTTTTGCCCAGCAGCCAAACTGCTGGATGCAGGAGTCAACGTTGCACTGGGCACTGACGGTGCCGCCAGCAATAACGATCTGGATATGTGGAGCGAAATGCGCACTGCCGCCCTGCTGGCCAAAGGTGTCGCACAGAATCCCGCGGCACTACCGGCACAAATGGCACTGCAAATGGCCACGCGCAATGGTGCAAAAGCATTGGGGATCGAAAATGTTTGTGGCAGTGTCGAATTAGGTAAAGCGGCGGATCTCATCGCAGTCAAAATGACAGGGATAGAAATGGAACCAGCCTTTCACCCGGCATCGCAACTCGTTTACGCCACCGGCCGCCAACAAGTCAGCCACAGCTGGGTAGAGGGCACTTGTCTGATGGCGGACAGAGTGCTGCTCACCCTCAATGAAGACGAAATTCTGGCGCGCACCCGCGAATGGCGTGCACGCCTGCAGGAGAGCGATGCATGAGTAACGTCGACCACGCAGAAATCAGCAAATTCGAGCAACTGGCGCATAAATGGTGGGATCGCGATGGCGAGTTTAAACCCCTCCATGACATCAACCCACTGCGCACCAACTATATAAATGGTTTCGCAGAGCTGGCCGAAAAAGACATTATTGATGTCGGTTGCGGCGGTGGCATTTTGAGTGAGGCGCTGGCACGTCGCGGCGCTCGCGTTACGGGTATCGATATGGGTGACGCACCGCTGCAGGTTGCGCGTGAACATGCGCAACAAGGGGGGCTCGATATCGAGTATCGGCAGGTGCAGGTGGAGACCTTTGCTCAAGAAAAAGCAGGTGTATTTGATGTAGTGACCTGCATGGAAATGCTCGAACATGTCCCCGACCCGTCATCGGTTGTGAAAGCTTGCGCGCTGCTTGTAAAACCGGGTGGCTGGGTGGTCTTTTCAACCATCAACCGCAACCCAAAATCATATTTGTTTGCGATCGTTGGTGCTGAATATGTACTGGGTATGATTCCTAAAGGCACCCATGACTATCTGCGTTTAATCAAACCATCGGAGCTTGGGCATTGGGTTCGCGACGCTGGGCTGGATGTTATGGATGTAAGCGGCATGAGCTTCAACCCGCTCACTAATCGCGCCAAGCTAAATAAAGACGTTGCAGTAAATTATTTCCTTGCTGCCCGGAAGCCCGCATGAAACCGTCGGCTGCCGCAGTATTTTTTGATCTAGATGGCACACTGGTTGACACCGCACCAGATTTTATTCGCGTGTTGAACCAAGTGCGCGTAGAAGAAGGCTTATCACCTCTGCCCGGCCCAGTAATACGCGATCAAGTC
Organism: uncultured Moraxellaceae bacterium; assembly: GCA_964473645.1. Classification (GTDB taxonomy): domain Bacteria; phylum Pseudomonadota; class Gammaproteobacteria; order Pseudomonadales; family Ketobacteraceae; genus HdN1. The sequence goes on along the minus strand of CAYYPW010000008.1, from coordinate 143,720 downwards.
TCTAACGGTGCGCGTGCACTCATTAGGCTGGGGTTTGATCTTGATGAAGCCGATGCCTCCCATTGTCGTTTGCTCAACCGTCTTCTGCATCTATATGCAGAAGGTTTGGCGCAGGAATCAGTGCTTTTCACCGGGTTGGATGTTTTTTTGACACAGCTGGAAGCACGTAAAATTCCCTGGGGTGTGGTCACCAACAAGCCCAGCCTTTACACTTTTCCGTTGCTTCAGCAATTGGGCTTGTTGGATCGTTGTGGCGCGGTAATTTGCCCGGATCACGTCACGCACAAAAAGCCTCACGCCGAGCCCATGTTGAAGGCGTGTGAGCAGGTGGGTGTTTCTCCCGCCGATAGCTGGTATGTGGGCGACCATGTACGTGATATCGAATCGGGTCGTAACGCCGGATGTAAGACCATCGCGGCCGGCTGGGGTTACTTATCGGACGAGAATCCAGCACTGTGGCTACCTGATTTCGTGTTTGAGACCCCTCAAGACATGACTGATTTTTTCTTTTCAACGCGTGATTCTTGAAGGAGTCCACCATGCAAGACTTCAATGCCCCCGACAGCATGCTGAAGGACAAGGTCATCCTTATTACGGGTGCGGGTGATGGCATTGGCCGCGTGCTGGCGCTGGAATGCGCGCGCCTGGGCGCCACTGTGATCCTGTTGGGTCGCACTATTGAGAAACTCGAAGCCGTCTATGACGAGATTGAAAAAAAGGGTTGGCCACGTCCGGCTATCATCCCGCTCAACTTATTGACAGCATCCAAGCAAGAGTACAACCAGATCGCCGATATTATCGACAAAGAGCTGGGACGCCTGGATGCATTGGTACATTGCGCTGCACAACTGGGGGAGTTGACGACGCTTTCGCAATACCCACTGGATACCTTTGAGAACGTCATCAAAATCAACATGACAGCTGCATTTGCCCTGACCCAAGCTGTGCAGCCACTGCTCGAAGCCTCGCCCAGCGGACGCATTATCTTCACCACCTCTTCGGTGGGACGCAAAGGCCGGGCACACTGGGGCGCGTATGCCATCTCAAAATTTGCAGTGGAAGGCTTGATGCAAACCTTGGCCGATGAACTTGAGAACGCCTCGAAGATTCGCGTAAACGCCATCAACCCCGGCGCCACCCGAACCAAAATGCGTGCCTCGGCCTACCCCGCCGAAGACCCGGCAAAAGTTTGCCCGCCAGAAACCGTGGTTCGCTCCTATCTTTATTTGCTTTCTGATGAAGGAAAGGCCATTCACGGTCAATCTATCGACGCGCAGGGTTGACTGCCCTTCCGTAGATGGCCTGCCAGACAACCGTCTGCCCGCTTTGACATTTTTCTGACTAAAGCCCCCAGAATCCATGCCGATAAAGAAGTACCAACTAAGGGGTACTGACGCTTCGGCCTGCCAAAAAACCGTCGCGTCTTTATAGATTGCCAAGTTGTCGAAAATTTGGCCTAATGAGGGCTGGAGATTTTTTGATAATCTAACATACTGAATTCAGGTTATTTTGAAAGGCTCAGCCCAATGACGGCCGACACGGAAGAACAGCTTGGCACAAACTTCGCAGAAACCCTGTTAGAGCGAACGATGTCGCCGCGTGGGACGAAAACTCCCGGCAGCGCTCAGAAAAGACAACCGCGTGCAGGGGTTAATCCGATGGCCAACGCAATGACCGCAAGAATTCTAGATTTCGACACCACCAAGCTGGTTAGTGCCATTGGCGAGTCGAATCGTAAGCAGGCCACCAGCCGCATTCGTGCGCAAATGCTGGCCCGCCTGACTGCGGTGCTGCAAACCACCATCGAACTCCCAGAAATTCTGCGCTTGTTCTACCTCGAAGTCTCGCGTGCCCTGCCCCTCGAAGGCATCAGCTTTTCACATGCCGCCAGCGGTATTGAGCTGACCCAAGGCGACGTGAGCGGTCACACCGTTCATTACCGTTTGCAAACCAAAGACGATTATCTGGGCGAGATCAGTTTTCATCGCTTGAGCGAGCGTTTTTCAGATACCGAACTTGCACTGATGGAATCGCTGTTGGCCTCGCTGGTATATCCGTTACGCAATGGCCTGCGCTACCAGGAAGCTGTGCGTTCTGCTTTGACGGATGCACTCACTGGCGCTGGCAATCGCATCAGCCTTGAGAATGTGATGAATCGTGAGTTTGATCTGGCTTCACGCTATGACCAACCCCTATCGATTCTGATGCTGGATCTCGACCATTTCAAACGCATCAACGACACCTATGGCCATGCCGCGGGTGATTATGTGCTGAAAACGGTGGCAAAAACTCTGCGTGCGGCCAGTCGCGGTGTGGATATGACATTCCGTTATGGTGGTGAAGAGTTTGTCGTGCTGCTCAACAAAACCGATATGACCGGTGCCACTATCACGGCAGAACGCCTGCGTTCGACGATTGCCGGGCTGTCGATTATTCATGATGGAAAGGAAATTCCGGTAACGATCAGTGTAGGTGTCGCCGCGCTGCACAAACAGGAAACCGTGCATCAATTTATGGAACGTGCCGATCGCGCACTCTATTCCGCCAAGCGTAATGGACGTAATCAGGTGATGATGGCAGATCCTGCTGCGGGCCCGGTGTTGGGTGAGCATGGGGTCAAGGAACTGCTGGCGATTGAATAAATGGCTGGTGGTTGTTCATCTATACGCAATCAAAACATCAGAACTAAAAAACAAGCGTAAACCAAAAGGTCAGACACCAGAACAATGAGATAATACGATACCTATCGTTGATGCCATTGAACCCTGATGTCTGTCTTCTCCCCAACACAATTGTTAAAAAAGCCTATACGCACGCTCTTTTTGTATGGCGTAACGCTTTTATTTCTCTATCAGTTGTGGTTGTTGGCGCACGTTGTCTGGTATCGCTCCCACGCTCCACTGGAAACCGCGTTCATGTCTGCCCGCCTGGCAGAGCTACGCAAGACTCAGCCTGAGGCAAAACTCCATCATCGCTGGGTGGATTATTCGCACATCTCAAACCACGTAAAGCGCGCTGTCGTGGCCGCCGAGGATGCTCGTTTTACCGAACATAACGGCTTTGATTGGGAAGGACTGCAACATGCCTTCAATAAAAACCTGTCGCGAGGGAAAATCGTCGCAGGTGGCTCAACCATCAGCCAGCAACTCGCCAAAAATCTGTTTCTGTCGCCATCGCGCAACCCGCTGCGCAAGGCACAGGAAGCGGTGATTACCGTCATGATTGAGCAAATTTTGAGCAAACGCAGAATTTTGGAGATTTATTTGAATGTCATCGAATGGGGAGAGCGGCAATATGGCGTTGAAGCCGCCGCCCGCTATTACTTTGGCGTGTCTGCCGCGTCATTGAGCTCTTACCAGTCGGCGCGACTGGCGGCAATGATCACCAATCCGCGCCACTACCAACGGCACCAGCGTTCGCGTGGGCTGGCCAGTAAAACCACTACTTACCAGACGCGCATGCGACAGGTGCGGATACCGTAACGTTACCCGGCAGGTTTGTCTGCCCGCTTGAGGCTGAGCTTAGGTTTGGTTGAAACGACGGCGGACACAGCGGTTTCGGCGCGGGAGGGTGCCGCTGGGGCTGATCGTGCAGCGCTGGGTTTGGCGTTATAGCCAAAATTGCGCTTTTGCGGTTTTTCAGTTTCGTAGGCTTCGATATAGGCGTCGTAGGCTTCGCGCAGCAAACGCACTTTTTGTAACGCCGACAGTTCTTCGGGAAAGCGAGAGGGCTTGCCTTCGCAATCATTGGAAGTCGGATCGCCATCGAACTGAATACTGAAGTTCAAGGTCTTATGGCTGATTTTCTGCCCGACGAGATCAATATTCCATTCTTCGCTTGCCATGCGTCTCACCTGCTGTCCTGCGGTTGCTGCCGCTTTTGTTACGTCTAACATCCAAACGCTTCGGATGATAATGCGCGACAACCCGCAGGGCAAACGAATCTGCGACCCACCGTTCTCCGCTTTGGCTCCTAATAGCGACGGCGACGCAGGTACCCCCCGCGCTTGACGTTGTCAGGCGATGGGGCTTCTTTCTCGGCACGCATCTTGGACCGACCATACAGACCGGTGCGCTTACGCAGGCTGGCTCCGCACAATTGCGCCAGTTCGTTGATCTGATCTTCGGTTAAATCGACCCAACGGCCGGCTTTCAGGCTGCGAGGCAACGTGATGCAGCCATAACGCACACGAATCAGGCGGGATACCTGTACGCCCTGAGATTCCCACATGCGACGCACTTCGCGCTTGCGGCCTTCTTTGATGATGACGTGGTACCAGGAATTCATGCCCTCTCCACCTGAAATCAGCACCTCATCAAAATGGGCGGGCCCATCAAATAGCTGAACGCCGGTCTTGAGGTTATGGATCATTTCGGGGGTGACTTCACCGAAGATGCGGGCAGCGTATTCACGCTCGATCTCTGACGACGGGTGCATCAAACGATTGGCTAGGTCGCCATCGGTAGTAAACAGGATCAAACCTTGGGTGTTGATATCGAGGCGACCCACGGCGACCCAGCGCTCGTTGCTGAGTTTGGGCAGCTTTTCAAACACGGTGGGACGGCCTTCGGGATCTGTACGGGTACAGACTTCTCCTTCGGGCTTGTAATACATAATCATGCGGCGTGGGACTTCGTCTTCGCCTTCGTAGTTCATGGCATGACCATCGACGCGCAAAACATCACCTTTTTCAATACGGTCACCGACCTTGGATTTCTTGCCGTTGACACTGACACGACCGGAGGCAATCCAGTCTTCCATCGAACGGCGTGAACCAATGCCTGCACGGGCAAGCACCTTCTGGATCTTTTCACTCATAGAGATACTACTGCAATCAATAAGGTTGGCAGGCCATCCCGGCCATCCAAACAGCACAAATAATCAAGGCGTGATTTACAGTGAAAAGCCACTACGCCCCTGTTTGCCGCCTCACGGCGTGTGCGACTGATGAAAAGTCGCCTGTAGTGAGCCGGATTTACGTGCCCTATCACAGGGAGACACCGTATCCACTACCTGATCAGAATAACATGATTTTGTGACCAACGCAGACTATTCAAGCCGGGGATCATTGGGTTGAATGGGGGACGGCAGGAGTTCATCGTCGGTCAGCGCGGCCTCGGGCTCGGTATCAAACAGCGACGCAAATACGGGTTTCACCACGGGAAGCATGGGATTTTCAACATCCGCATCATGGTCAGCGATCGTCTCCTCTTCTGGTGATACATCGTCTGGCGCACCAGCATCTTGAGAGACAGCATCTTCAGTATCACCATTTTGAGTGCCAGCGTCATCAGCTGTCCCTGCAGCGGAACGTTGGTCGTCGGTAACGACTACCTCTGCGCGAGTTTCCGTCTCAGCAGGTTCGGAATCACTGGTCGCTGCGGTGGTATCTGTAGTGGTATCTGTGGTGGCGTCTGCGGCCGCTGTCGCCTCCAACGGAAGCGCCGCTTGCGGCTGGTTCTGCTGTAAACGGGCATCAAGCTCGGCACTGATCTTGTCGAGATCGCGCACTTCGGCAAGCGTTGGCAACTGCTCCAGGCTTTTAAGATTGAAGTAATCAAGAAAGGCTTTGGTGGTGCCATACATAGCGGGACGACCCGGCACATCGCGATAGCCCAATACCCTCACCCACTCCCGCTCCAACAGCGTTTTGACGATGTGCGAGCTCACACTCACGCCACGGATATCTTCTACTTCACCCCGTGTGATGGGTTGGCGATAAGCAATCAACGCGAGCGTTTCGAGCAGGGCACGGGAATAGCGTTGCGGCTTTTCCTCCCACAACCGGGACACCCACTCGCCTACGTCATGACAGGCTTGAAAGCGGTAGCCGCTCGCTACCTCTTTCAGTTGTACTCCTCGCTCGCTGTAATCGACTTCGATCTCGGCCAACACGTCGCGAAAGGTTTCTATGCTGGGGCGTTCTTCTTCATAAAACAGCTCGCCTAACTTTTCGAGGCTCATGGGTTGGCCGGCGGCAAACAGGGCGGCTTCGACAATGCGTTTAAGATGGGAGCGCTCAAGTGTCATGGACTGTCCAATAAGGCAAACATGAGAAATAGGGCAAATAGCAGAAATGCGGGGCAAGATTAATCAATGGCGCCTTCAAATTGGTCTTCGTCTTCTTCAAAGGAATCCGGCCCTTCGCCTTCAGAGGGGCTGGTTTTGGCGCGCACATGAATGGGGCCGCGGGTTTCAGCCTGCACAAGCTCGATCAGCTGTTCTTTCACCAGTTCGAGGACGGCCAAAAAGGTCACCACTACCCCCAGCCGCCCTTCTTCTACCGTGAACAGGCTTTCGAAGGACACAAAACGTTGATGGCTGAGCCGTTCAAGCACAATCGTCATGCGCTCGCGGGTCGACAGCTTTTCGCGTGACACCTGATGGCTCTCAAACATGTCGGCGCGATGCAGCACGTCTTTGAGGGCGAGCAGGACTTCGCGCAAATCGACATCAGGGTGCTGCATGGCGCGTTTGTAATCAGGCGCCTGAGCGCTGACGTTAAAGACATCACGCCCCAGTCGCGGCAATTGATCGATATCTTCTGCAGCACGTTTGAAGCGTTCGTATTCCTGCAAACGCCGAATCAATTCGGCGCGCGGGTCTTGTTCGTCTTCTTCAGCTGTTTCGTTGCGTGGCAACAAACTGCGGGACTTGATCTCTCCCAACAAGGCGGCCATTACCAAATACTCGGCGGCCAGTTCGAGATTCATGGATTTCATGATCTCGACATATTGCATGTATTGGGTGGTGATTTCGGCGATGGGGATATTAAGAATATCGAGGTTCTGGCGTTTGATCAGATAGAGCAGCAGATCGAGTGGGCCTTCGAACGCATCGAGAAAGACTTCCAGCGCATCGGGGGGGATGTAAAGATCCTGCGGCAGCTTGGTAACCGTTTCGCCCTGCACCACCGCCAGCGGGAGTTCGGTTTGTTCCGGTGTCAGCGACACCTGTTCGCGCAATCTGAACAGGCGTGATGCATGCTGCCGAGTCGCGACGCTGGTCGAATAAGTCGCTTCGATTGTATCGATCAGCTCAGCAATCGGTGAACGCTCTTGGTCGAGATCCAGATCATTCGGAGACACCGGCTGTCCTCATTGGTAGATAGACATCATCGCTAGACTGGCCTTATCGGTAGGCCAGTCCCATGGCTTCGCGGACTTCATCGAGCGTGTTTTGTGCTTCTTCGCGGGCGCGCTCGCATCCAGCAGCAACCACCGATCGCACCAGATCAGGGTTGGCACTGAAATCTTCAGCGCGCTTGCGAATGGGGTCTAGCTCAGCCTGCACCGCATCAATGACCGGCTTTTTGCAATCCAGGCAACCAATACCTGCGCTGCGGCAACCTTCCTGTACCCACTGCTTGGTGGTGTCGTCAGAATACACTTCGTGCCACTGCCATACTGGGCATTTTTCAGGCTCCCCCGGATCAGTGCGGCGCACACGGGCCGGATCGGTAGGCATGGTGCGAATTTTGGTGGATATGCTGTCGGGCGCTTCACGCAGGGTAATGGTATTGCCGTAAGACTTGGACATTTTGCGGCCATCGGTACCGGGCATTTTGGCAGCCGGGGTCAGCAAGGCGCGGGGTTCGGGCAGGATCACTTTGCCGCCACCTTCGAGATTACCGAGCAGGCGTTCTTTGTCGCGCAGGGTGACGTTCTGCTGGTCTTTGACCAGGGCGCGCGCGGTGGCCAAGGCTTCTTCTTCGCCTTGTTCCTGGTATTTTTTCAGCAGATCACGGTAAACCTTAGCGGCCTTTTTGCCCATTTTGGCGATGGCTTGTGCGACGGCATCTTCAAAGCCCGGCTCGCGCCCAAACAGGTGATTGAAACGGCGGGAGACTTCGCGCGTCATTTCAACGTGGGAGACTTGGTCGGCACCGACCGGCACCAAGCCTGCACGGTAAATAAGAATGTCGGCACTTTGCAGCAAGGGGTATCCGAGAAAGCCATAGGTGGCGAGATCTTTCTCTTTTAATTGCTCCTGCTGATCCTTATAGGTCGGCACGCGTTCGAGCCAGCCCAGTGGGGTCATCATGGATAACAATAGATGCAGCTCGGCATGCTCGGGCACACGCGATTGAATAAAGATGGAGCAGGAACCAGGGTTAACGCCCGCCGCCATCCAGTCGATGATCATTTCCCATACCGAGTGCTCGATAACGCGGGGATCTTCGTAGTGGGTCGTCAGCGCATGCCAGTCGGCGGCGAAAAAGAAGCACTCGTACTCGTGCTGAAGCCGCGTCCAGTTCTTGAGAACACCGTGATAGTGGCCAAGGTGTAGTGCGCCAGTGGGGCGCATGCCTGATAACACGCGATGTTCCGAATTGACCGAACTCAAAGGGGGCTCCTGTGCTTGCAAGTGTCCGAAAAAACGCAATATGCGATCTGTGTTTAGAATACGCTCGGGATTATAGCCGCATCCTGCCTGTTACTGGAACGGTTTCGGATCACCCTTACCTTCGCGAAGGATAACTGCCGCTGTATCGGCCATATCGACTACCGTTGTAACCTCCAGACCACCCCACCCCCCGTCGATCACCAGGTCAACTCGCTTGGAGACCTGGTCGTAAATCTCCTCGGGATCGATCAGGGGTTCTTTTTCACCCGGCATGATCAATGTCGTGGTCATGATGGGCTCGCCCAGCTCCTCCAGTAGTGCCAACGCGATGGCGTTATCGGGGATGCGCATGCCAATGGTTTTGCGCTTGGGGTGCATCAGACGCCGTGGCACTTCGGCTGTTGCAGCAAGAATAAAGGTGTAAGCCCCCGGCGTATTGTGCTTGAGCAGGCGGTAGACCCAATTGTCGACACGTGCATAAATCGCCAGCGATGACAGGTTGTGGCAGGCAATGGTGAAGTTGTGTTTGTCGTTCAGCTGACGAATTTGCACGATGCGTTCAAGTGCAGCTTTATTACCCAGCGCACAACCAAACGCGTAGGCCGCGTCGGTCGGGTAAACGATGACACCGCCTTCACGCAGGATGCTGACGGCTTGGTATATCAAGCGCTTTTGAGGGTTGTCGGGGTGAATACGAAAAATCTGTGTCATGCGCCTGCTGATTTTTGCTGGGGGGTGGATTGGGATAGGTGCGGCATTAATGTCATTACTGAGGGGACATTATGGGGGAGCGGATCGAGTTTGCCCAATTTGATCCAGGGCACGCTGTAACCGTGAAAATCACTGGCGATGGAGCCGCTCAAACCGAATTTTTCGCAAAAGCCTGCCAACATGCGTCGTTGCAAAGGGTCTTGGTTGGGGGCGACCACCTCCACTGCTTGCCCACCCGCTTGGGCAAATTCACTGATCAGTCGTTCGAGTTTGGTGCGAGTAAGTTTGTAATGCAGTGGATGCGCCAGCACAGGCACGCCACCGGCCTGACGTATCCACTGAGCGGCCTCTTCCAGCGTGGGCCATTCGGTGGCGACAAACGCAGGCTTGCCGATGGCCAGGTATTTTTGAAAGGCTTGATTTTCATCTTTGACGGCACCTAGGGATACCAGCGCCTTGGCCAAATGGGGGCGGCCCGGCGGGCTGGGTCGGCCTTCGATTTTCGCACTGTGTGCCTCTTCGCCATGCTGGGCGGCAATGGCGCAGGCGGCTTCGAATACCGGAGGGCAGCCTGCTTTTTGCAGACGCAGGCAGATTTTTTGTGCACGCGCCCAACGGCGGTCGTACTGGTGTGACAGGCCTTCAACCAGCGCAGAGGAGGTGGTATCGACGTTCAGTCCGACCATGTGAATGTCTTGTGACCCCCAGCGACAAGAAATTTCGACGCCGGCGATGCATTGTATGCCCAGCGCCTCTGCCGCGGATTGTGCCCAGGGAATGCCGGCAACAGTATCGTGATCGGTAAGCGCGAATACATCGATCCCGGCCTCGCACATGCGTTGCGCTAGCACAGCCGGCGATAAGCTGCCGTCGGAGAAGGTGGAATGCGAGTGCAGATCGATATTCATTACGTCACTGGGTGGTTTGAGGGCGACTGAGCGATTATAACTGCAATCGACGTTTTGTTTCTCTGCAGGCGTCGGGGTTTTACATATTTCTATAGAAATTCTGTCATCGAAATTTAACGTTAGCCCGTTAGGGTTTGCGACCTACGGTATCAATCGATAGCGAACATCGCAGGTCAGACGGATGCAACAGGCAAGCTCTACCCAATCTGCCAAAATGCTTATCAATGCATTCAAGCGACGTAAAAAAGGTTTTTTTATTACCAGCGGTACGTTACTGGTGATAGCAATGACCACTACGTTTCTGTTGCCATCGATTTATCGTTCATCAGCCACCATTCTTATCGAACAGCAGGAGATTCCGCAGGATCTTGTGCGTTCGACCATCACGTCTTTTGCAGACCAGCGGATTCAATCCATCACGCAACGGGTGATGACGTCTTCAAATTTATGGTCGGTGATCGAAAAACATGATCTTTATCCCGATGAGCGTAAGCGTGAACCCCGCGAAGTAGTGATCGAGGAGATGCGTGAGGATATCTCAACGGACACGATTAGTGCCGATGTGATTGATCCACGCAGCGGTCGCCCAATGAAGGCGACTATCGCTTTTCGCATCGCTTATGACAATGAGGGTGCCCGCAAGGCACAGGCAGTCGCCAATGAACTGACCACTCTGTTTTTGAAAGAGAATCTTAAAAGCAGGACCGAACAGGCTGAGCAAACTGAGGTATTTCTGAAGTCTGAGGCGAGCAAGTTGGCGGTGAAAATTCAGACGCTGGAAACAGAAATCGCTCAGTTCAAGCGTGAAAACATCAATGCACTGCCAGAAAATACTGATCTGAATATGCGCCTGGCGGATCGCACTGAAAGCGAAATTGATGAGATTGATCGTATGTTGCGCAGTTTGCGACAGCAGGAGACCTCTGAAACCGCACAACTGCAATTGTTAGACCCCTATAACATCGTCAGCATGGAAAACGGCGACCGTTTGATGAGCCCGCATGGGCAGTTGAAAGCATTGAAACAACAACGCATCGCCCTGGTAGCACAGTATTCCGAGTCACACCCGACGGTGCAGCGAATCGATCGGCAAATCGAATCGATAACGCGAGAAGTGGGTGACAACAGCGTCGACCTGACAAGCTTGCAGATACGTCTTGAACAGACTCGGATTCAGCTTGCTGCCGCCAAGGACCGCTACTCTGTTGATCACCCGGATGTCGTCAGGCTGTCACGTGAAATTGCTGCAGTGAATCAAATGATTGCGTCGGCGAGTCTAGTCGCCGAGGGTGAACAGGACGCCAATCGGGCACCTGATAATCCAGCGTATGTGCAGCAGAAAGCACGACTGGAGAATATTCGTGCTGAAATGGCATCGCTTCGCCAAAAACGGACGCTATTGCAGGAAAGACTGGAAGCCTATGAATCGAGACTGGTAACGGGCCCGGCCATCGAGGATAAATACCGTGACCTGCAACGAGACTATGAAAATGCGTCTTTGAAGTTTCGTGAGGTGAAGGCCAAGCAGTTAGAAGCACAACTTTCTAGCGCGCTGGAGTCGGAGCAGAAAGGTGAGAAGTTTACGCTGATTGAGCCACCGCTGATGCCGGAAAAGCCAGTAAAACCGAATCGGATTATTATTGGTTTGATGGGAGTATTGTTGTCGTTGGGGGCGGGAATTGGAATGGTGATGATGCGGGAATCGTTGGATAGTTCGATTAAGGATCGTGAACACCTGACAGAAATCATGGGCTTTTCACCACTGACAGTGATCCCCTATATCACAAACCCAAATGACGTGGTGCGCACCAGAAAACAAAAGCGATGGGCGCTAGCAGTGAGTGCGGGATTCGCAATCATTGTGCTATCGAGCATACATCAATTTGTAATGCCGCTGGATGTACTATGGTTTGTTGCTATGCGACGTTTTGGGGTTTGATCCAGCTTAACAAGGTAACTATTTATGGACCACCCAGCAAAAACCACCGAAAAACTTATGGAAAGCCGCGTCATTACCAGCCTTAACAACGTCAAATTGAACGGCGAAAGACGTAAAGAAATTCGGGTGACGTATTCACAAACCAGACAATTGTCGTTGCATCAGCCGACACTGATAAACAACCGCATTGTCACTGCACTCGAAAACGAAGAAATCGTAGCAGCTTATAAAGTACTGCGAACGCGCCTGTTGCAAAAACTGAAGGCGCACCGTTGGAATTGCGTTGGGATTACCAGTGCGAAGCAAAAGCAAGGTTCAACCTTGAGTGCTATCAACCTAGCATTAAGCTTGGCTCAGGAAACCACACACAGCGTGCTGTTGGTGGATCTCAATCTGAAACATCCGACAATTTTCTCAACATTGGGGCTGGAACCGGAATACGGGCTAGAAAACTACCTGTTTGATGACATGCCGCTGGATCAGATCCTTGTAAATCCAGGGATAGAACGATTGGTGATTCTGCCTTGCAAAGATATCGTCGATGCCTCATCCGAAATCATGAGCTCACCCAAAATCACGGAACTGGTCGATGAAGTCAAATCACGCTACCCGAATCGTATCGTGATATTTGATTTGCCTCCGGTGCTAGAAGGAGATGAGGTGTTGTCATTCGCACCCTTTATCGATGGCCTCTTATTGGTGATAGAAGAAAACGTCACCACCAAGGAAGATATTTTTTTAATGTCGGATTTGTTGAAAGGTATTCCGATTCTGGGCACGGTTCTCAACAAAGCCAGTGCATGAAATAAACCCCTTGATAGCCGGATCTCACATGCAGATGACAAGATACCGCGGTCTATTCATCGATGTGGCTCTACTCCTGTTCACTTTTGCCCTGCTCATTAATACAGGCCACGCAGCGCTACCGATGGGCACCAAACAATTGACCGGGTGCTATTTCGAGAAAGTTGACGGTGCATTATTCGAAGCATGGATAGTTAATCCCCATAGCGATACGCCATATCTAGATGCAGACGAAATGAAAAGCCTGCCGAAATGCAAAACCACGACGCCACGAAGCGCCAAAGGGGCCCGGCTAGATTTTCGCATTGTCTTGGCACCCAAGAATAAATCGTCTAAAACGATCGACGTTGACACCCCACCCTTTCGATCGCTGCATGGGAATACCACAATCTCGGTAGACGCTTTTCACGTGCAACACTGGTATCAAGCATTGGGAGGATGGCGAGGGATAGGTCGACCGGGCATCCTGCCTGATCGCAGCATCTATATACCCGAACTACTGGTAAACGATGATACCTTGGTTACACCACTGAAAGGAGCTCAACGCAACTCATTAAAACTAAATGATAGCAGCGGCGCACGTTACATTACCCCTACAGAAAGCGGGGAAGATACACCGAGAAAGAACGTACGCGCATCAGACCTGCCGTTGCGGGACGCGAATGAACTGCAGCCGATACATCAAAAAGACGGCAGCTACCGTCAAATGTGGTTCTCAATTGCTATACCGGAAACCGCTGCGAATGGCCGGTATGAATCCAATGTAAGCTTTTCTGATAGCAATGCGCAGCGACAAACAGTCACTCTTAGCTTTGAAGCATCGCCCCTTACACTCAAGCCTACACAGAAAATTTACAGTCTTTACTATAAGGGTCGCCTGGAACATTCATTAAGCGATTGGGTCTCCTCCGACCTGAAAGGGCCGACGCAATTATTGGCTGAACTTCGCGATATGAAGCGCCACGGTATAACCAATCCTGTCGTCTATCAACCCTTGGATAATATCCAGCTATTTGAACGCTATCTAAAAATAAGGGAAGACGCAGGTTATGCAAATGACACTCTCTATCTGATTTACCTAAACACATCGAAAACCACATTGGCTTCAGGCACGATGTCTTTGCGCTATGCGCTCGATAAAGTACGCAAAGTAACAGCACCGTTCAATACTGAACATATTTTTGTGTACGGTGAAGACGAAGCCACAGCTCCGCAACTACTTGCGCAGGAATCTGCCTGGAAAATTGCTGCCACACAGGGTTTCAATATATTTGCAGCTGGATCAGCGTTTCCGCGCCCGGAGCATTCACCGGGCCTAAAACTGTTCAATAGTGCCAGGTCACCCAACCCTATCCAAGCCAAGGCATTACAACAGCACGGTATTAAAGTGCTGAACTATGCCAACCCCCAAGGGGGCGCTGAAAGCCCGTATATTTATCGCCGCAACTATGGCGTTTTACTTTGGGCAGCCAATTATGATGGCGCCATGCTGTATGCCTATCAGGATTCGATGGGAGATGGCTGGAATGATTTTGATCACGCCTATCGTGATCATAACCTCACCTATCCCACCACTGAAGGACCTATTGCCACCATCGCTTGGAAAGGTCTTTCTGCTGGCATTGAAGATATGCGTTACCTGGAAACTTTGGAAGCCCATGTTAACAATGGCTTGCGAACCAGGCCCAACGATCCAGCGATACAGCGAGCGAAAAATTTTCTGGATGAGTTACGAAGCGGCATCTTACCTTATCTTGAACCTGATGAGCCTACACGCGACTTCTATCTCGATCACCAGCAATTGCGTGAAGAAATTATAAATATGCTAAGTGCAGGTTCAATCGCACCGATACCGCCTGCGATCAAAATTGTCAGATGAAACTCTCAGAACGTCTTCACAAGGCCAATGGCTATTTCTGGGTGAGTATCATATCGATAATTGCAGCTCCGCTCGCCTACTACCGCAGTCTAATTCTGGGCCAGACCACCAATGACGGTTCACTCGTGGGCATGTACAGCGTTGCGCTGATATTCATTGAAATCATTTCAACTTTTGTACTGATCGGTGGCGGAACCGTAATCACCACCTACCTGCCAAAACTATTGTCCATACAAGAGAAAAGCACCTTTTTAACACGCTATGCGGCGATGAATCTGCTGTTGTTGGTATTTCTATCAACCTTAGCCATGGTGGTGCCAGGTATTTCATCGTTCGTGAATGGTTTGGCAGAATACCACTATGGAGTATATCCACTTTTGGTGCTGGGCCCCTTTACATTGCTTAGTGTTATGTTGATTTTTGCATTATCAGGCGCAGGTGTATTTACGTTGTCTGGTTTGCTAACCAATGTTCAGTTGCTACTGATCTGTCTGGTATCGACGGTATTTTTCTTTGTAAATAGAGAGCTGTTTGTTAGCAATGGGATTCCAGTATTTATTGCAACGATTGTTGCAGCACAAACCCTTATCATTGTAATAGCTTCTCTTAAATTAGGGCGGATGGGATTTCGGCTTTCCCTAGGTGGGGCATTTCCCAAGGGATTTTCTCGCTTTGCAATCCATATTCACATTAACTCAATTTGCAATTTTACCTACCGAACCGGCGATCAAATCTTCGTGCTGGGTGCACTGGGCATCAAGGAGTTGGGCGCCTACTTTATCGCAATTCAACTCGCCGACTTGATCAATTTGCTACCCTTGCGCACTTCACAGATTATGCTGGCAAAGTTTTCGGGCATGATTCGTGACAAAAACCATAGCGAAGTTACAGCCACCTATGCCCTGTTAACCAAAGTCATTTCATGCATCGCTGGTAGCTGTGCTCTATTTCTAATTTTCTTTAGTGTCCCTATTGCATCAATCTTTGGAGAGTGGGCAAGCGAAAAAGCGAGCTATTTGCAATGGCTGGCCTTTATTGCGGTTCTGGGTTGCCTAAACAGTGTTAACAGCATGCTAATCATGGCAAGTGAAACCACGTCGTACTACCTGTTGACCAATATTATTCAAATGCTCCTGCAACTGGCAGCAACATTTGTGCTGATCGGACCTTGGCAGGTCTATGGTGTGATCGGAGCCAAGCTGCTGGGCATGCTGGTATTACAAACTGGCCTCGTACTGATCATACGATCAGGTCTGGGAGAACTAAATATAAAAGTGTCCTGGCACTATTACTTTACTGTAGCAACGGTATTGGCTGCAGTGCTTGTTTTGCAATACTCACCCATCGCAGATGTCAGCAGTAGTTTAGCTGGCTTTACCATTTTCATGGCGTTTTACCATTTGGTATTGGGAGTCAGACCCAAGGACTTCCGCAGATTAATATTGAGGCATTGATCGATGGAAAATCGCCGCTTGTTCAACTATGTCGATGAAGACTACGCCAAGCAAATGGTTAAGCTCTCCGTCACTTCAGAAACGGAGAATTCGATACCTGAGATCACTAAGGTCCGCTCTTATCACGTTTTTAAGGGTGCAGCTACAGGATTGCTGATAGTCGCGTTGATATGGCAAACATTTACCTTTGGCAATATTTCGCCACTTATTTCAGGCGTCGGCTACGTCCTATCAGGCCTAGGATTGATAATCCTATTTTCGAAACACAGCGATACACGCGCTACGTTTCTTCTAAGCTTTGCGGTCTGCAATATCGTGGCCGCCATTGCACAATCCTATTCATTGGCAACTTTTGCAACGCCCGCCTCCACTCTGGATGCAAATACGTTTCTAAAATTGATCAGCAGTCGCATCGATATGAACCTCGAAGCGATGAAAACCATTGTCAATGCTCCACTTGCGGTTGCCTTGTGGCAAGGGTTAAACAGCATTTGGGCAAAATTTGGTATCTCAGGGGGGTTATGGATTGCGGTGCAGTTCAATGCCTTGTTAGTCGCATGTAGCGCTGCAACTGCACAGGAACTTGCAAAACTTTTACTGGGAAACAACAACTCGCGCTTACATTATGGCGTGTTTCTATTTTCACTGTGCGGCATGCATATACTTTTCGGGTCTATTTTGATAAGAGACAGCTTTGCGTTGTTTTTCAATATTATCGCACTCTATGCGATGGCTAAATTTCTATTGTCTCCAACACTGGCCAGTTTTATCCAGGCGTTATTAATAAACACCGTTTGCGGAGTGGCCATGTACTTTATCCGTGAACAATCGATATACCTTTACTTGGTATTTTTTCTAGTCGCCATGGGTGTTTCGTTACTCAATGGAAAAGCGTCAATGGGTCGATTGGCGACACTTTGCCTAGTGGGCGCGATCATGGTTGTCGGTTCAGTCGAAATGGCATCGACATGGAAAAGCGCCGCCGAGGAAACTGGTCAAAAGTCAGAGTCCTATTCTGGGGGATCACTTGCTACCAATCGTGAGGGGTCGCTGGGTGTTTCCCTCATTGTCAATCAACCTGCGCCAATCAAAGCCGTTGCCGGATCATTGTATCTGTTCGTACAGCCGATTCCATTATGGGGCTATTTTCAACAAGGTCTTGATGAGTATCTCTGGATAAAAGGCTATCAAGGGCTGTTTACCGTTGTCATTTTTCCTTCATTGATACTCGGTACTTTGCTGTGCATGCGGCGCACAGCTAATGATGACGGAAAGACTGCGCTGGGGCGCTACCTGGTACTTTATCTAGGCCTATCGACCGCCCTTGTCGCGTTGACATCACTTGAAACACGCCATCATGGGCAGTTCTTTCCAGCTTATCTGGTTATTGCACTTGCTGGCATGCAACCGACAGGCAATCACATTACTACGTTGAGCTGGATTAGAATCATCTGGTTCACGGCGATAATTGCAGGGCACATTGCCTGGTGGATGCTCAGACTCTAATGTTCTTTCAATATACGTCGACAAGTGACAGAAATGAAAATAGTTGTCTTCGTCACACAATTTTATCAACTAAGTGGTGCCGAAAAGCTCGCCATTAACTTTGCAAAAACGGCGAAAAATGCAGGCCATGACGTTGTCATCTTGTGCATGTATAGAAGCAACCACCCACAACTCATGGAAGCCGCACCCGCTATTGAGCAAACAACGGGTTGTCCAATTTCCTATCTTGAGCTACCTGTTTCACCAGGTATTACGGATATTCTGACCGGGATCATACAACTACGAAAATTTATCCAACAGAAAAATATAGATATTGTGGAAGCTTCCATGGTCGGGCCAAGCACGATTTCAGCGCTTGCCACCTTAGGATTGCCTACAGTGTGCCTATTGGGAATACATGCCATTTTCGAAAAAGACACGCATAGGGGTGTTCGCTTCACGCTACTAAAACAGGCACTAAGACTAAATAAGAAAGCAAAAATCTACTGTGTTTCAGAAGCTGCCAACCAGGCTTGGGCCGAGTTTTCTCCTCGTACAAGCAACCCGCGCAAAACGATCTACAACGCGATTGACGACGAATTTATTGGGGATGCTTCAAATGGCGATAGTCATGGAGAAATATCGAATTACAAAAACGGCAATTACTCCCTTTGCATTACAGATGAACTAAACATTCCGGCGCAAACCAAGATTATACTCTTTGTTGGTAGCCTGGTAAAAAACAAAGGGATTGATATAGCAATCAGTGCAGCAGCCCCGCTATTGCAACGTGGGAAATGCCATTTATTGTTGGTCGGGGAAGCAGGTAAAATCGAACAATTCAATCCCGGCAATGACGCCTTCTATCAATCGTTTTATAACAAGGCCAAAGCACTGGAACAAGCTGGTGTACTCACGTTTCTCGGTCATCGTAGCGATATAGCAAGTTTGATGCATCAGAGCACCGTATTATTGCATCCGGCTCGTAGCGAAGGCTTCGGACTGGTGATCGCAGAAGCACTTGCTTGCGGACTTCCGGTTGTTACAAGCCGAAGTGGTGGAATTCCAGAAGTGGTGGGCGATTGTCCCGCGGCGCTACTTTGCGATGCGGAGGATACCGCCAGTTTTCGCCAATCGTTGGAAAATATATTTTCCAAGAGTATAAGCGAACATTCAGAGCTTAGGCGCGCGGCACAACGTCAGGGGGCACGCTTTACACCCGCGCATCGTACAGAAAAACTTTTATCCTATGCATTAGGGAATGAAGACTAATGAAAATTTTGCTCATTGGGTCATTGCCACCCCCTCTTGGCGGTACAGCACTAACATTTGAACTACTCAAAAACGAGCTCAACACAAACAAAAACATCGACATCGCAGTCATCAATACCGTCGGTATTCGCAACAGCGGCCATTCGGCGCCGATTCGGCTGTTGAATATACTTATCCAATTCATCAAAGGAATTCGCAAAGCGGATGTGGTGAGCCTACATATTGCGACCACTGCACTGCCCACAGCGGGTTTAGCTGTTGCAGGGCTGTGTAAACTATTCAGAAAGCCCTTTGTATTAAGAAAATTCGCCAGTACTGACTATAAAATTGGTGGGATCAAAGGCGTATTGAGTCAATTTGCTATTAGCATGTCAGACCTGTTTCTAGTAGAAACACGAGCGCTTGTGGAACTTAGCCAGCGGCGTGGCTTATGTCAGACGCGATGGTTTCCAACCCATCGCAATCCACCGCAAAGCCCAGGTGGCAACCGGTCAGCATGCGCAAAACATTTTGTGTTTATTGGTCATGTCAGGGAATACAAAGGTATCCATGAACTGTTGGACGCAGGTCGCATTTTGCAGCGCGACGACATACAGATAGACATCTTCGGGCCGCTATTTCCACCTTTTACAAAAGAAACGATCGAATCTGAAAACGTTCACTACAGGGGCGTATTGAACCCACAAGATGTCGTAGCGACTCTGCAACAATATGATGCATTGATTTTGCCTACCAAAGCCCCGACCGAAGGCTACCCCGGCGTGATTGTGGAAGCTCTTTCAGCAGGAATTCCTGTCATTTCGACAGAATGCGGTGCTATACCAGAACTTGTCGGCAATGACTGTGGAATTCTCGTGCCTCCCGGACAATCAGCAGCCATCGCATCAGCCATTTCAACGTTGAGAAATGATAGCCAACACTATACGACACTCAAACGCAACGTGGTCAACCGTTCCATGGGTTTATCGACAGGCTATTGGGCACGTGTCTTTACCACCTATTGCGAATTGTCCATGCAAAAATAGTAGCCGATTGAAGAATCGGTAGTACACAATAGAGCAATACGATGATGAAGATTGACCTGGAAAAGCTTAAGTCCTATTACAAACAGATCCCCTACCCTTTTACGCTACCGCTGGTTCTACTACCATTTAATGTATTTTGCGGCCCTCACTATCGACATCAGCTACAACAACTGCAGGCATTTAAGCAGAAAACCCCTGAACAAAAAAATCAAATACGCGACAAGCTGCTTATACAGTATGTCAATGAAGCTATAGAATTCACCCCATTTTATCGCGACATAGCCAAAAAGCTCAGAATTGATAAAGTCATCGATACAGAACAAGTTCTGGAGTTTCCATTGCTGTGCAAGGAACAACTCACCGAAGAATTGGATCGATTTTCTGATTATCGCTTTATCAATAATCGTTATGTTGTAACCACGGGTGGAACCACAGGTGGTCAAACACGGCTTTTCATGAGCAATGACTGCTATGGAAGAGAATGGGGATTCGTGAATGATTTTCTAATCAGGTGTGGTGTTAACCCGGATAGCAGACGTCTTTGCTTGCGTGGTGTTGAGGGCATTCCACCCGATAGATTGACGTCTTATAATCCGCTGTATAAAGAAATGCTGATTTCACCGTTTCGTTTATCGGGGGATCAGGTCATTAAAAATTTGGCGGCTATCAGAAGATTCAAACCTCAATGGATACATGGCTACCCATCATCAGTGGCTGAATTTTCTCGCATTCTTTCCCAGCATGGCGAGTCGCTACCGAGCATAACCCATATTCTACTCGTGTCAGAAGGCCTGTACTCCGACCAGGAATCACAAATAGATCATGTATTTGGTAAAAACATTCACACTTTTTATGGAATGACTGAACGAGTCATCTTTGCTGAAAGGAATGACAATCATCTCTACCCACACCCACTCTATGGTGCAACTGAACTCGTGGATGGAGAGCTTGTCGCAACAGGTTTTCTTAATAAAGCCACACGTATGATACGTTACCGAACAGGTGATAACGCCGAAGCAATACAAGAGAATGGATTTGTCACAAAAATTAACGCCATAACGGGGCGACGTGGTCGCGAATATTTACTTGGAAAAAATGGTGTAAAAATCACCATGACAGCGTTGAATGTGCACAATGATTTACTAGATTCAGTCACTCGATATCAGTTTTACCAGAATAGCCCTGGCAAATGTACTTTAAAGCTACAAGCCAAGCACGATTTTGATACAAACAATTTGGCGGAAATTCTACGAATGTTTCGGGATAAAACAGGCAACGAACTGGAAATTGAGGGTGAAATCGTAAATGAAATACCTCTCACACAGCGAGGCAAACACCGCTATATCGTTACTGATCTTGCCCATCAAATTTCATAAATTCAATCAATCTTGAAATTTCATATATTTTATCAATCGAATTGACGAGCTAATTGCATATACATCTAACATAAAATGGCACAAAAAAGCCCACGACAGATTATCTATCGCAGGCTTTTTGTTGCAGATAGACAGCGCTATCGAATCACCCCACGCGTATCAATCAAAATTTTCTCGCTTACCATCGTGGGCTTTATTTTTTTAAACGGCTTATGATCAACCAACAACACCAAAATATCTGAATTCTTCAGCACATGCTCAAGTGAACTCAAGTCATAATGCGGATGTGATGCAATCATCGGTTCACAGATCAATATATCACCCAACTTCTCTTCAATCAAACGTTCCACAATTTCTACCGCAGGCGATTCTCGCAAATCATCCACATCGGCTTTGAATGCGAGCCCCAAACAACCAATCACCGGTTTCTTAAATTTAGCTGCTTTATTGCGAACTCGTTCAATCACCCATTCCGGCTTACGATCATTGACTTCGCGAGCCGTGCGAATCAACTGGCTCTCCTCCGGCGAACGGTCTACGATAAACCATGGGTCCACCGCTATACAGTGACCACCCACACCTGGACCGGGGTTTAGAATATTGACGCGCGGATGTCGATTGGCGAGTGAAATAACATCCCAAACACTAATTCCTTCACGATCGCAAATCATTGAGAGTTCGTTGGCGAAGGCGATATTGACATCTCTGAAAGAATTCTCTGTCAGCTTCACCATTTCAGCAGTTTTTGCTGTTGCTGCCAGCACTTCTCCGCTTACAAACGTTTCGTAGAATTCAATGGCCAATTGGGTGGATAGTTCGTCAACGCCACCCACAACACGATCGTTCTCTACCAATTCAATCAGTATCCGGCCTGGCAGTACGCGTTCTGGACAGTGGGCAACAAACACATCTTCACCTATGGTGAAGCCACTGTCTTTAATGATTTCAGCGACAACTTCATCGCTTGTACCGACCGGGCTGGTTGATTCAAGAATTACCAGATTGCCAGGTTTCAAATAAGAAGTGATAACGCGAGTTGCGCTTTCAACATAGGATAGATCCGGACGCTTTCCCTCTTTAAAGGGAGTGGGCACTGCAATGATAAAAACATCGGATTCAATGGGTTCAAGCCCGGCTTTCAAGTTTCCACTTTGTACTGCTGATTTTACTAGAATATCTAGACCAGGCTCTACGATGTGTATATTGCCTCGGTTTATGGTTTCAACCACTTTAGGTGAGACATCAACCCCATGCACTTTATAGCCTTTGGTCGCCAACAACGAAGCCGTAGGCAACCCTATATAACCGAGACCAACAACACATATATTTTCGAATTTGCGATGCATTGAAGACACTTCCACTTGAGAATATAAGGAATCAAAGGCTGAACTCAGCAAACTGGTTGCCTCGAATCTTTGAGACGATGCGAGATGCCGCCATCCCATCGCCATAAGGATTCACTGCATTGGCCATCGCATTGTAATGATCAGCATCCGTTAGCAGACGTTCGACTTCTTCGTAGATACGTGCAGGGGTCGTTCCCACCAGCTTGACCGTCCCGGCTTCAACCGCTTCAGGACGCTCAGTGGTATTGCGCATCACCAACACAGGCTTGCCAAGCGAAGGAGCCTCTTCTTGCACGCCGCCTGAATCGGTAAGTACAACATCGGCTTTTTTCATGAGCCAAACGAAGCTTTCGTATTCCTGTGGGTCAATCAATAGAATATTGTCGTAACCCCCTAACAGATTAAATACAGGCTTTCTTACGTTCGGATTAAGATGCACCGGGTAGACAAAATCCCAATCGACATAGTGTTCAGCCAACGATCTCACGGCAGTGCACAAATCAATAAATCCATGGCCGAAATTTTCCCTTCGATGCCCTGTTACCAGCACCATTTTTCGTTCATTGCTACAGATACGCTTATAGACTTTTTCACCCCAATAAGCGGCCCATCGCTCATCACCCTCTGCATCCAAAAAATTGGACACAGACAAAAGTGCGTCAATAACCGTATTACCTGTAACCGTTATGGTCCCTGGGTGAATTCGTTCTTGAATCAGATTACCTTTTGCTGTTGGTGTTGGTGCGAAATGATCCTTGGCCAACCGTCCGACCAACGCCCTGTTGGCCTCTTCAGGAAAGGGAGATTTTAAATTATGGGTGCGCAGGCCTGCCTCGACATGCGCCACCGGAATCTGTTGATAAAACGCTGCCAGGGTTGCCGCAAAACAGGTGGTTGTATCGCCGTGAACCACTACGAGATCGGGTTTGACTCGTCCTAACACTTCACGCAGCCCTAACAGGCATCTTGAGGTAATATCAAATAGATCCTGCCCGGGTTGCATGATATCCAGATCAAAATCAGGGACGATATCAAACAATGACAATACTGAATCGAGCATTTGTCGATGCTGTGCAGTAACACAGACCAAAGATTCAATATTTTTGTCTGCTTTAAGCGCCTGCACGACCGGCGCCATTTTTATTGCTTCAGGGCGCGTACCAAAAATACTTAGAACCTTCATATTGGTCATCAATGCCCTTGGCATTCCTCTTGTATAACGCCATGAATATGTTTACTGAGTTGCTCTACTACTGCACGTTCTTTAATTTGAACTTGTCTATCGTGTGCACAAAATCCACCATCCCCATCCGGTGAAGCTGCTCAAGCGCAATTTTTACGACTTTTACGTTATGCGGGGAATGAAGCGCCAGTGCAACCTCCTTTACGGACATTGCACGCTGCCTGTCACGCATGATCTTTAGAATCAATCTTGAATATTCAGAATGATCTGACTGATTCATAAACGAACTCTTTCGAATAACTCATCCAAGAATTAAGCGAACTTCCTGCGATAGACGCTGAATGCGCCTAGCACCAGCAGAAAGAATGCACCTACGCTTCCACCGCCACCCTTTTTACCTCCACTGCCCGCAACACCTCTGGGCGGAACTTCTCCCTCTCCCGGTGTTGGCGTGATCGACGCACTATCCGTCGCCGACGCTGAGAGATTGTATACGCCTGGACGCGTTGATCTTGCTGCAACAGCCAGATAGTACTTTCCTGCAGGTAAAGAGTGTTCTACTGATGAATTACCGCCTGGAAGCATGCCGTCTTTGGTCATTAGCCCCACCGAAAGCGAGTCAATTTTTGCTGGAAATTCGTGGTCATGAAGCTTTATTTGTATCTCACTTGCAAACGCCAGCTTGAATGGCTCTGCGGGTATGCTGTGCTTGCCGAGCGTATTAACGGTTTCAAAGGCAGAATCCAATCCATTCATAATCGAAAATGAAAAGGTGCCGCTATGTGCGTCGTCGATATCAGAAACAGCCACGACATGGTATTTACTGGCACCAAGCGTCACGGTTCGCTCTATATTTTTGATTGCTGATGAAGTTGCAACACTTTCCGCTGGGAGCGCGACATCCGCTGAAATCGCAGCAACTGAAATAGCATTAAATGCTACAGGAAATTGGAGATCCTTAAGAGAAATCACATACTGGCCAGGTGAGGGCTTATCGAACTCACCCAATTTCATTATCTGTTTACCAGTAAGAAGTTCCTCTCTCAGTAACTCGCCGCTTTCAGTTTTAATACTTACGACCACTGCCATATCCCCCGCTTCAACATAGCTGGCCACATATAAATGGTCATTTTCAGGAGAAAAGGTACGCACTTCAGCACGACTGCCATCGCTGAAATCCGATTGCGTAAACCTATAGGTTTGTGCTTCGGCCAGGGTTGTCACCAACACGCCCATGTCATCTGGTGCTGTACCAAGATTCACACCACGCAGCGATACTGAAATCGGTACGCCCGGAACTACGGATATTTCTAGTTGCTGCGTATCATAACGTTCGAGTTCTTCGGGCAGCTCGTTGCGCAATACTGTCACAAGCTCATCTGCCCCCACTGCCTTACCGGCAAGCTCGATGTTCAGCAATGCCTGTTGCTCGTCACCTGCAAAATGCGCATGCAATAAAAGTACTGCATCCTCATCAAACGTAAACTCCGCCTCTACTGCATTGGTGGGCATTGCAGTTATCCCATCACTGTCGATGATCTGTGCATCGAGGCTGGAAAGCGCGTCCGGTGTAATGTTATGAATACGCAGCTGCGTATTGACATCGGTGCCAGGCAGGAAGCGATCCTTCTCCAGATCGAACTGCAGCACCCGATCACCCTCTGCCAACGAATCATTAATGATATTTTTAAGCTGCGTGGCATAGACAGTGCTGTCTTTCAGCACTGTGCTCTTTATCGTTACCCAGGGCGCAGTGGGGGGAACAGAATAGCTGACATACAATTTGTAACGTCCGACGGGCAGCGTGATACCAGGTGACGCTACGCCATTTTCAGCACGGATATAGGTACGATCGCCAGCGACCAAGGCCGCAGAAAGTTGACCCGCTGCAAGTGAACCAGCGACCTCATCAACCAACAGGCTGTAAATGCCGGCTTCAGAAATTTCTATGTCCTGTTCCCAAACGCCTGCAGCGCTGCCTGAATCGTTGGCGACGAGTTTAGACACATTAACCAATGTTCCGGTGTCCGATACAGCGACGGTACTCATCAATGCGCCGGTAAGCGTTCCAACAATGCTAAGAAAAAGCACTGTACTCATCTTGCTCATAGTCCTATCCATTACCTTAGTTGTGCGATCCACGACGTTTTTTCAGACAAATGTTATCTAGCGACTAACCCGATTGCTTTTCACTTTGAATTTTTTTCAGCAGAGATTCCGCATCTTTTATACCTGGAAATTTTTGGCCGGATTTGAGCGAACTGGTAAGTTCCTCCTCTGCCTTAATTCTATCGTTTTGTGCCATATAGACAGCGCCCAAGTGATAACGAATGACCGGTTGATCTGATATCGTATCTGCGGCACGTTTAATATATTGCAGTGCTTTTTCCTGATCACCTGCTTTCAAGTTCACCCAGCCAATCGTGTCGAGATACCAGGGGTTTTCTGTTTTCTCGATACGTTTAACCAATTCGAGTGCTTCCTTGATTTTCTCTTGATCGGGTTCATAGGTGACAAGTAGCATCGCCAGATTATTGATGGCTGCTTCAGGCACGGCGTTGGTTGCCTCTACAATCGAACGGTATTGATCAGTGGCTTCATTGAATTTACCTTGCTTCTCAAGCAATGAAGCGAATTCTGCACGCAATAGAGCGCTGTTTTTCGCAAGTTCGATACCTTTCTTGAACCAAACTTCAGCGTTCTCCAAATCATTGTTATCTGCATAGATCATGGCAATGGAGCGGTAAGGAATCCACCAATCAGCTTGCAACTTGATTGACTCTTCAAAGGCTGCAATGGCTGCTTTCTCAGCGCGTTTACCCAACAACACTTCACCTTTGAGATTCAGAAGATGCGCATTGGCTTTCTTTTCAATTGCACGATTAACCCACGACAGTGCGTCATCGAATTGACCTTTAATCAAAAACATGCGCACGATTGCAGTGGCTGGTTCAACTGTACCAGGCGCAATTGCAAGTGCCTTTTCGTGCAATTCCAGCGCTTTATCCGTATTTCCCATGGCGTCTTCAGCCAGCCCTTGCAGGTAATAAGGCTTAGCTTCGTTGGGGGCCAATTTTGACCAACGTTCAGCGTGATACTGTGCGCTTTCCCAGGCTTTACGCTGGATCGAAATTCCCACCATCGATTGCAGTAGTGCAACATTGCTGGGTTGCATTTTTAGCGCAGCTTGGAGCTGTTCGTCGGCGGCAGCATAATCTTTCTTCTTTTCAAATACCTGAGCTGCCAGAGCACGGGTATCAACGCTCATGGGTTCGATCGCAAGCAATGACTTAACTTGATCGACGGCCAAATCAATGTCACCACGCTTGAGATAGGAGATGACCAACGGTTTCATTAGCTGTGGATTACGCTTGTCCTGATTGAGGGCTGCACGCAAATCATTCACGGCACTGTCGTAGTCACCTTTCTCAATGGACACTCTGGCACGAAAATTCAATGCTTGTGCATCATTGGCATTTTCTTCGAGCACTTTATTAATAAGTACCAAAGCCTGTTCTGATTCCCCTTTGCTTTGCTTATACAAAGCCAGCAAATTCAAGGCAGCGAGAGACGCCTTTGACGACAGCTTTTGCTCAGAAATTTCTGTTAGCAGTGACACCGCCTCGGATTCCCGTTTCCACTGGAAAAGCTTTTCTGCAAGATATACCGATTGCACTTCTGGCTCGTCGGATTGTTTAATAAACGTATTTATAATGTCTTCAGCGCGTTTAAAGTCTCCCTGCTTCTCAACGACGCCGACCAAGGTACGCTTCAACACTTCGGAATCAGGAGCTTTCTTAATACCCTCAGTGAGCACAGCCTCAGATTCAGCAAAGCGTTCAGCACGGAAGTAGTATTCACTTAGTTTCGAGTAGTGTTCAGGACGGGGCTCGACTTCAACTATACGTTTGAGTACGCGCTCTGCTTCGGCAGCATTCGACTGTAACGAATAGACACGGGACAAAAGAATCAACACTGGTACATTGTTCGGATTCTTATCACTGGATATTTTCAGTAGTTTTTCTGCAGCCGCATAATCGCGCTTTTCAACAAATACTGATGAACGCAGAATGGATGCATCAGCATGCCCGGGAAAGTCGCTCAGCACGTTGTCGACAAGTCTCGTAGCCTCTTCGACATTGCCCTTCATCAACAATGCACCGGACTTTAACACCATCGCGTCTGCATTCTTCGGCTCGCGTTTTATTACTGCGTCGGCTTGTTCAAGTGCTTGATCTGAAGCCTTGGCAAGCAACATTATCTTTCCAAGTGAAATGGCTGCTTCGGTATGATTCGGGTCCAGGTCAATGACATGTTTGTATTGACCTGCAGCGGCGGGCCAGTCCTCAAGCTTCTCGAGGGTTTGGGCGTAGTAGAAATTGGCTTCGATATCCTTCGGATCTATTTTCAGAACGTTCTTGAAGCTGATGCGGGCTTTTTCGTAATTGCCCTGTTCCAGCATTTCGACGCCAACGCCAATGTATTTTTCTTTCCTGCTCTCAGCGCCTTCACAAGCCACCAACCCAATACAGGCTGCCACAGCGATGGCAGTACATAGCTTTTTTATACGATGCATAGTGAATTTCCTGGCGATCATTATTTCAGGCCTGCCGTCTTGATTAACCGCTGAACACCTGCTAACCGTGGCGAGTCTAGGGTAATTAGATGACACCTCTGTGACGAAAGATCGTTCTAAAAAATAACCAGAATCAGACAGTAGCCGCGACTTGAAATAGAGCTGCAATCAATACAACACTCCACCCCGCTAACGTTCCTTTGCTCAGCGCGTTTTGCATGCTTTCCCGCAACGAGAACATATACTCGACCGCATAAAAAAGTATGATCATGCGTGAAACCATTTCACCCCAGTTCATTTCGGGAGTCACCAACAACCCTGCCCGTGGAATAAGAATAGCGAGGAATACCACCAAATAGTCCATGGGATTTATATCAAACTTATCCCCACTAGAAAGCATCCCACCCAACAGCAATATCACTAATACCGATGTGAACAACAGCTCCACCAGCACGGTGTACTCATGCGTGAGTTGATTATGCGTACCGGTAGAGAACACAATGAGGGCGGCGAGGCAGTACATAACTATTTTCTTGATAAGGCTGCGTTCCGGGTCGTTTTTTGCAAAATGACGATAGAGCATTAAACCAAGCATAAATATCGCAAGCCACAGAATATCGCGCCAGTTCAAATGCATTATCAATCCTAAACAGAGGAGCACGCCCATGATTAAATAAATGCACCAGGGTAGCATCGGTTCTAGTTTGATAACCTCATAGGAGCGTTTGCTTAATGTACCCAATAACGGCCCATAAACTGCACCAAGGACTCGGCTCCCAATCTGTGGATTCGCGGATAGCATCTTTAAGCCGCCGACAAAGCCTGCTGCGAGGGCCACGTAGGCAAAGGTAATTTCAAAGTCTGACTGCACATAGAGAAAAAACGCCATCATAATGAAGAGCGCTTGCGCCAAATAAATGAACACCACAGTTTCGGCATGGGTTAGACCGATATTCATCAACTGATGATGGAGATGTGAACGATCAGGTTTAAAGGGTGACTGCCCTTTCAAGATACGTTGTATGAAGACAGTCGCGGTATCAATGAGCGGCAATCCGATGCAGAGCAAACCAATCATAGGGCTGATTGCCCCCTGCTGTTCATGCCCCAAATTCAATACCAAATAGCCTGTGGTAAATCCAAGAAACTGGCTACCGGAATCTCCCATGAATACTGATGCGGGATGGGTGTTAAAGCGCAAAAAACCTAATACGGCACCGCCAACGCAGAGTGCGATACACAAGCCTGCTTGCGCGCCAAGCCGATTTTCAAAAACAGCGATTGCCCCGAGCGTCATGAGTGTGAGTCCGCCCGCGAGACCATCTAGCCCATCAATCAAATTGGTGGAATTTGTGACGGCAACGAGAAAAAAAATCGACAGCGGAATAGAGACACTATCAGGCAGCTTTTCTAATCCGAGAAAAGGAAGGTACTCCAGCCGAACCTCTCCCACCAGAACGATCGTGGAAGCAGCTACGATCTGTCCAAAAAATTTTACTTTATAGTTCAGATTTGCGCGGTCATCCCAGGCACCAAAAAACACGATGATCGATGCAGAAACCACATAGATGATCACCTGTTGGTCATTGAAATATATCAACAACAAGGTAATGATTGCACTGATCGCTATGACAATCCCGCCAATTCTCGGAACCGCTGTCTGATGCACTTTGCGTGCATCAGGTATGTCCACGAATCCCCAGGGTGCGGCCAAGCGAATCAATAGAGGCATCAACAAAATAGATGCAAACAGTGCCGCGACAAACGACAGATAGATCACGGGTTCCTACCTTGGTATGTAGTCCGGGAGTCGCGGCATCATGTCACGCAAAAAGGATTCTGCAGTGGCCTTTGCGGCTGCTTCACTATCGTTTGTGTTTCCGCGCAATGGCACCACGACTCTTACCAGGGCTCCATCCGTGCGGGACTTCGTTAGCGCATCTTGGAAAATGTACCACTTCACTGCATATTCATTAGTGATATTACGACCACGCTGATCGAACCAGTAATACACCAGGCTACGCTCATCGCCGCGTTGGATGATGACCTTGTTGGTAGAAAGCGGTTTTCCCTTCACCATGATGCTTTCAAAGGTAACTTGTTCGAATTCCTTCATTTCCCATCCACCGCCCGGAATACACGTCCTCGGGGAATGAACAGATCGCCCTTTGCGTTGCGAATCGTAATACGCCACGTAGAAATTCAAATTGTCCCCGCGATCGCTAACGTAGTCTGCGAGTACATAATCAGTAAAATTCAACTGATTGAGAATATCGATATCAATGGTCTTTTTAAGCCCTGTCCACTCACCGACACGTAAGGGGAACTCTTTAAACTGTATCCGATCCGGCATGACCTCATCACGACCTGGCAGGCTTTTCATCAAGCCAAGGAATAGAATTACCAAAGCCAATGCTACATATGCAGATTTACTTACCTCGAGTTTCAATAGGCCTTTGCGTATTTCATGCCAATCGGCGCTCTGGTCAAGTTGAAAGCGTTCCAATAAAGGT
Source organism: uncultured Moraxellaceae bacterium (assembly GCA_964473645.1). Lineage (GTDB taxonomy): Bacteria > Pseudomonadota > Gammaproteobacteria > Pseudomonadales > Ketobacteraceae > HdN1. The sequence continues at coordinate 112,903 of CAYYPW010000008.1, read as the reverse complement.
GCACGCGGTTTTAGCAAGCGTGAAAGCAGATAGATTTCTATCAGCAGAACACCCAACGACAGCATGAACATGATCCAGCCTTCAAAATCATGCAGAAATCCTTCGGCCATTTCGGTGCCCCAATATTCTACCGTGACACCAATGGCACCAATGCGCAAACTGTTCATGATCAGTGTAATTGGCATTGCAGACAGAAATACAACGGCACGCTGCCACAAGGGTGCCTGATACAGGTAAGCGCATATATAGGACAACGACAACAATGGAAAGAGATAGCGCAAGCCGGAACAAGCTTCTACCACTTGCAACTTCATTGCCCCCAAATCGATGACATTGCCTTCGAGAAATACAGGGATATCAAACAGTCTGATAAATTCAACACCCAAGGCTGATGACCAGAGTTGTAGTTGCGCGCTCAAGGAGCGATAGATGAAATTGGGGAATGGCACCATAAAAAAAAGAATTAGTAAGGGGGCCAGCATGCGTAGAAAGGAGCGATAGCCTATCGTTACGACCACCACACCAAAAAAAGATACGATATAACCATATTGTATCACTTCGAAAATTGCGCTCATTTCCCCCAACAAGCCCAGCACTACACCTAGCCCAACCAACCCTACGCCGGGCCAAAAGGTAATACTGTGTGTATCGATATCTTTTGGGTCAAAGCGTAACCATGCCAAGTAGAGGGCCACAACGGGTAAAATGAATCCGTGGCTGTACTCCTCCATGCCAATCCAGCGAAGCGTCATGTATTCCAGGCCGTCATACATGCTGACCGTCAGTAAAGCCACCGTCAGTAATGCCACCCCAATCGCTCGATATGCTTTACTTTTGAAATAGTCGAGCGATGATTCGACGGCCATATCATTCATCATTACACTTCCTCTGCTGCAAGCGTGAGTTTTTTACCAGCGATTTTTTCCAATACCGCAAGCATTTTTTTCGCTTGTTTTTCTCTGTCGAAATGATCTCTAACATAAAGGGCAGCACCTTGCCCGATTGCTAATCTACCTGCTTCATCATCGGCAAGCGTGCAAATCGCAGCGGTCATTTGCTCGACATTTTCGGGTTCTATGCAAAGACCCGCATTGGCCATTTTAACGATGGTGGCGGCTTCGCCTTCAACACCCAAAATCATGGGTTTGCCCATTGCCATGCATTCGAAAATCTTCGATGGAATGACCGACTCAAATGTCTTGTTTTTTCTAAGCACTACAAGGCAAACAGAGGAAACAGACCATATATATGGCATCATTGATTTCGGCAATTGGCCCAGAAATGTGCAGTTTTCCAACCCTTTATTTGCAGCCATTCCGATAAGGTTCTCGCGCTCCGCACCATCTCCCACAAAAAGAAAATGAATATCAGTGCGCGCCCGCAACCTTTCTGCGGCTTCCACCACTTTATCTAAACCGTGTGCCATACCGTGGGTACCCACATAGGCAACGATGCATTTGTGTTTGATCGCTTCAATTTCAGCCAATGCTTGTGAATTTTCGACTGATTGGCTGGTGAACAATTGTAAATTGGCGCCGTTTTTTACGACTGTGATCTTCTCTTCGCCCCCTAATTTTTCACCAATTTGCTTTGCAAACGATTGTGTCACCACAATGATACGATCGGCTTTTCGATAGACAAACAACTCTATCCATTCCAACAATGCAATTATTCGCCGTTGAGTCAACGCACCCACGGCAACGATGGATTCAGGCCAAAGATCGCGAATTTCCACCACCCACCGAGCCCGCTTGAAAGCGGCAACAAAGTAGCCTGCAAGCCCATTAAAAAACTGTGGCGATGTGCTAACTACTACGTCTGCTCGACCAAACCACGGTGACAACACCATCGCCATTAACATAAACGACACATAGTTAAGTGTTCGTAGCAAAAAGCCCTCATTGGCGGATAGGAATGTCCAGATACGGATAACGTCAATGCCGTCTACCTTTTCACGCTGCAACAATCGATTTTTATAGCCATCAAAAGGCTCTCCTCTGGGATGGTTGGGAGCGCAGGTTACAACGGTCACTCGATGGCCGCATTTGACCCATTCGCGACAATGCTCAAAGGTTCGCGAGGCAGGTGCATTTACTTCGGGAGGAAAATAATGCGACAAAAATAGGATGTTCATACGACGCCTGCCATATGTCGAGAACGGGTGAGAACCGTTGTCAGTTAAAGTGGATTATGGTTTCCGCGCGAAAAGGGAAGGTAACGATCCCGGTTAGCTCCACCACCGGATGCATTATGCTCAGGCCAAATTCAGGAAAAAACGGGCGAAACGTCACTTTCGCGGACATTTCAGTGGGCACCTGTATTCGAGCCAGGGTTACTCCATCGCTTTGGTTGACAACACAGTAGTTATCTTCTATTACAACTCGATGATGCTGAGACAAATGGAAATATATATTGATCCTATGAGTCTGTTGCGTAGCGCCCACCAGCGAATCAAGTATGTGTAATTTGTTTCGGCGTAGCGACAGGGTCCTTGCATGTATCACCCCACGCCAAATACGAGAATATCCATTGTGTGATCCCCGCAAGACAACGCCGGCGTGCGTTTCAACCCCTGTGCACTGCAAAACGCGTGCTCGCGCCCCTACACGAAACGCTGACCAAATGTCGGATTGTTCCTGTTCATCGATCATCAGCGTGTTGTGTGCACAAGTGGAACGCGCGTAGCGCCTTTCGTCATCATCAAGATAGGAACCTACTCCACTGTCAATAAACAAGGGGTGACCTTGATACCACAGCAGAAAACTCAGCATGTCGCAGTGCGTGTGCCCAGGCTGATAGGAAGGCCCAATATCGCTAGCATCAAAAACCAGATGCAGAGATTTATCCCGATAAATCAGATATCCACTCTGCGCAAGGCAGGTCACTCCTTCAGATACCGGTGCATCCAACTTCACACCCACACGCAAGGCATAGGCCACCAGTTCTTTCGGGGTTGGTGCAATACCCCAAGCAGAATCGTTAAGCAGCACGATCTCGCCATTGCTATCGCTCATTTCGAGTAACCAACGCACGGCTCTTGAAGCGATGACATCCATCCTGTTGTCAGAAATCGAAAATGCGTTACTACGAAGCAAGTTGATGACATCAAGATGATCTTCGAGACATAGCGCGTGGTAGAGCGGGCTGCGTTCGACATGTCCCCCGTCTTGCAAAAACTGCCTGTGGGTTTCACGCAACCATAATCGTTTTCCTTTTACAAACCATCGACGCGCTTGCGCATCGTTGAAATAGCAACCAGCGAATACCATAGCGACTGCATTTTTATAGAGATGATTCGCTTGTATATGGTATTCAATTTGCTTTTCCAACGCATAACACTGCTGATAGAGCGATCGTCTGATTTTATTGCTTGCTAGATCAGGATGGAGCGTCAACCATTTAATCCAATTGACGATACGCAGCGACAACGGGTAAGGCTCCCACCCATCGCCATCGCCATAAGGAACGCTATCAATCCAGTCATGAATGATACGTTGCCATAGGCCTGGTTCCGGTTCTGGCTCACGCAACCAGTCAAAATAATGCAAATTGTAGCGCCACAGCTTTTTTTTCTTGCTGGATACCCAGTCAATGTTTTCAAGCGTCCACGGTGAGCATTCATTGAGAAAGAGAAAGTACCCGCAATGCAAGCGGCTCTTGGGCAAGTCAGGACACGGTTGTAGTCGGCAATCGCGAGTGCTAAGTCTGGCGGGGACACGTCCCACCGGTATGCGCTTTCTCAGCACCCGATAATAGATCAGGAAAACCCACTGCACGGGCAACATCGGCCACAACGTATGGAATAGTCGTAAAAAAAGGTCCCAACGCTGTCGATGTCGGGTCGTTTGCATGAGGTTCACCATTTGTACGCGACAGGTGCCCAATACACACCAAGCCAAAGAGCATTTGAATCCGCATCGTCCTGGAGGCTGAGAAACTCCTGTTGTCGATAGGTCCATAGAGTTTGTAACCCGACATCCCTTGTCATGCGATAGCGATAGGCTGCAATTAACTGGAGGTTGTTTCTATCATTGATTGCATAGTCGTCTGCTGATGCACGTTGCTCTGAGTATGCCGCTGTTATAGATAGCTTGTGACGCAAGGTGATTTCAGTGACGTAATCCAGACTGAATTTGCGAACGTTATATAGATTACCGTCGCCCGTTGGCTGAGACAGGTCTTGCGTTTTAAAGGTAATCAGACCTGCAATCAACTGCCGGGATGCTTCGAGCGTCACATACGAAAAGCGATCATCAAGAGTTAGTAGACCGCCAATATATTCATAGTCGGTTTTGCGATGGCCCACCCCTAGTTTGATTTGTGTGGGCGCCGATGGTTTCCATAACGTACCCAGCGACAGGTCAAGTGAGTTTGATTCATTGGCAATGTCTTTGGCTTCATAATGACTTCCACTCGCAGTTGCATAACCTGCAATGGTCTCATCTACCGCATGCTGAAACGTAGTCGCGACGGAATCATAACGGTAATCAACCAATGATGTCGTATCGGCATTTACGTACCTGGAATCAGACGTTGAATAATCCAGCGATACGGTATCCAGAGGGGTTAATTTTGCCAGATGCGAAAAGCCAAGCGCACGATAATGACGCCGTTTCAAGACTTCTGTATAACCTGAAAAATCAAGTTGGTCCGTTAATGTCGTATCATTGATGCCAGTGACCTTGAGAGTGGTGGAGGTTGTCTGACCGTCGAAACCTAGCGAGGCACTGACATTCTGATCATCGCTATCAAGCTCATAGCCGCCTTCATATTTTCTTGATTTGAGCTGCGTATATAGCTCTTTTTTCCATTGCGGTGCTTTAGACTTTAGGGTTAAAGCCGCCTCTGCCACGTAGCCATTGACAGCATCCTTATTATCTAACTGTAGTCGCTTGTTGTTATCGTAATCTGATGAGATATGTATATCAGGTGCAAGCGTAGTGTCAGCCACGCCAATTGCAGGAAGGCAGACCACACATGACAACGCGCAGCAGGTAACTTTTGCTATAACACGCGCAAAGCACTTGAACACAGACATTGAGTGATTCCGGCTGACATCAGGGTACGATGACTACATCGCCGTTTTTGAGTAAACGATTTTGTTCGAGGTTTTTGCCCTTAGCTACTTCGCTGAAGTCAAAGTCAAACACAGTTTGCTTGCCAGCTTCGCGGCGAATGACCTTTACATCGCCCAAATCAGCGTAGGCATTGCCACCCCCTGCGGATGACAACACTTGCAACACGTCCATCGGCGCACGCATTAGAATCTCACCCGGTCGATTTACCTGCCCGACAACGAAAACACGATTGCCTGGAGTTTGGCGCAAGGTGACGGTTACATTGGTATCGGGGATATATTTTGCCAAACGGGATTTTATTTCCTCCGTCAGCGCTGGAATAGTTTTACCCGATGCCTGCAAGTGGCCGATTAATGGAAAACTCACGCTACCGTCTGGGGATACCAGCAACTCTTGTTGCATGTCCTTTTCTTGCCAAACGGAAACAAACAGGATATCGCCGGCATTCAACAAATACTCTTGTTGAAGGTCAACGGCCAACACATTCAAGGAGTAGAACACTCCCGCAATGATATGAACTACTTTGCCGATAAAACGACGCATCAACATCACTCTACACCCCAGACAAAATTGCCTTTCACTAACTGAGCTTGTGGGTGGTGAGTCTATGACGATCAAATGACAAGGCAATGACAAAAGGGCCCGAAGGCCCTTCTGAATTCGCATCATCCTAAGGAGGGGGGGAAGGATGAGATGCGTGTTACAACCAAAGTGTTATGCCGTGCGGCGACGCGCCAAACCAGCCATTGCCAACAAACCCGACCCAAAAAGAATAAACGCGGCAGGTACCGGCACCGGTGCCAGGTCATGTTGTGTCAATGAAACGCCGTAGAACGACAGATCACCGGCCGATTTACCGTTAAATGAAAGATAATATTGGCCAGCACTCAGATTGAAATCGATAAAGTTCTGCCAAATATCGTTGGCGCCATTGGCTGCCGTCAGTAATCCTGGCTTTTCCAGCTTGTATAGAAGCTGCGTGGCTGACGTTAGCATCACACCCAGCTCAGAAAAACTGTCGCTAAAATTGAAGTCCGTCAACGTCAGCCGGTAATTACCGCCGTCGATATTAATTTTCTGGGTGAAACCATCATAACCATCCACAAAGCCAACATTTTCGAATACCGTTTCATATTCGACTGCTGCAGGGGCAACGCTCGCAGCATTGGCTGCGGGAGCGATAGCAACGGAGGTGAGGGCGAGAGCGGCGGCAAGTGCAACGTGTTTCATGGTGTATTCTCCTGTAGATTTTTTATAACGTTGTAGGTCTTTAAAAAAGGTTCATGCTTCTGAATAGGGATACAGATACTTTTTGCGTAAATAACTATTAATGTCTTGCCATAGGTCGTCGCTTTCCATGTGATCTCTTCCTAGTTCACTTAATTTCAGTTGTACATACCCGGCTGCGATGCTCGACATGGCAAGCAAATCCAGATCCCGTTTTTCTATCCGCTTTTCTGGCGCCAGCGCGTCACCATTGATAATTTCATCAAGCACGGCTGCATCCAGATCGAAATACTTTGAAAGGTCCTCCCCACATTCCAACAGTGCCGGCAGCAAGTCACGCCCATAGAGCGTTTCATCGTGCAACGGCATCAATCTCCCCAGCATGTTTTTAATCGCAAACCGATAAAGCTCGGACTCTTTAATACGAAGGCGTTTGGAAATGCTTCTGATCTTCTTCAGGTCAGTGTCATTCACGCGCACCGAAATGCTTTGTTTTCTCTGATCCATTTATCCCCCAAGTTTTCAATCGCATACGTTGTCACGTTGAAAAGTGAAGCAAATGTAGCAGCTGTGAATGGCGCCAATCGTGAATTTTGTGCAACACTTACATTACACAAGACCCGCATATTTATGTCGATTTTGTGGACGGATGTATGACAAATGGACGCAAAAGGTACGTAAAAACGGCGGGGAACGCAGGGGGAATGACAGCAAAATGAAATGGTAACAATACGGCAGGAGATTTTAACTTCGCGGGGAGCAACTGCAAGCTTTATTTCATCAGTGTGAATATTATCGAAAGGTACAGTGTCACAAAGAACACAGTTTTGGGGCGGGGGCCTACACAAGCGTGCGGCTAAATTAGCGGAAGAAAATAAAAAGGGCCGGGGAGTATCCTCACCCGGCCCCTCAAGTCAAATCACTGGCTCAGGGCTGTGTTTCAGTCCCGGCAACCAGGTCATCCATTTCATTGCGGTACTGTTCGCCAATGGTTTCGATCTCTACCCGTTTAAGTTGGGTGACCGGCTCATTTTGCATGAGTGCATCCATTACACTCTTGTTTTTATATTTGTCCAGCAACTCCATATTGATTGAGTATAAACGGGCATTGTTTTTAACGTGCTGCGCAATGATAGCGTCCTTTCCGGCCAATTCTTCAGCAAGACGATTCTTTTCCTTTTCGGTTGACTTGAGCACCACAATGGTCTCGCGAAACTTGCTGACCAAGGCTTTCATCTTGTCCTGCATGCTCATAATGCGACTGTTGGCTTCGGAATAGACTTCCTTGTATTTGCCTACCGTCTCTTCAGTATTACCTGCCTTTTTTTGTGCCTTGGCCAGTTCCGCTTCAAGTTGCTTGATGCGCTTTTCGTTTTCCAGATTTTTGGCGACAGCTTCTTCCTTTTCTGTCGTCAATTGACGTAGCAGTCGCTGAACTGCGGCATCCTGACCACCGCCACCGGTGCTGGCTGCTGGCGCTCGTCGAACAGCTTCGGCCGATGCCAGTGGTGTGCCTGCCACCCCCAACATCAACAAGAGCATCAACAGCATTTTTTTATCGGAACGTTTCATGCTGCCTCCTAGAATTTAACATTCAGATCCAGTTGTGCCACATCGATGTTCAACGGATTCACGCCGTCGATTTCACTTGCTGCCATGTAGCGAAGCTGCAGGTAGGTGTCGGTAGCAAGGCCGTAGCGTCCCGACAGAATAAACCCTTTCGCGTCTGTGCCTCCCAGATGGAAATCGGAATCCGTATAGGCATCGACCACGGCATCGGCTTCGAGGTACTTATACCCTACTCCCACTGACCAGTCGCCACGCTTGGCAATGAGCGGCCACCCAAAATCGACGTTAACGTAATAGCCCTTGGTTTTCGGGCTGGCGTCTTCGTACTCGGATGGAACGATATCGTCCCCGAACTCAAATCCAACCGGTTGTGGCAAGGCAAGATATTGGCTGTTCAAACGCGCTTGCACATCATCTTCGTCATAACCGATGTTTTCGAGAAAGTGCCCAGTCAATACAATATGATGGGGAGCAAAGCGAGCAAGGTCGTACACCACGGTAAAATCAACGATATTAAAATCGGCGGCTAATGCCATCAATGCATCATCGGGCGGTGCATTATTCTCAGGGTCGAGTTCATAATCGGAGGTGTAGTTAATGATATTGAACAGGGTATTGCCCTTCTGCAAAAAGCCAGGTGAGGTGAAGTCCTGTGTATCATAGTTTTTCTGATTGAGTACGCCCTCAATATTTTCGTAATCGTAGTATGCCACCGCCACTGTCAGCTTGCTCTGGTCATCAGCGATGAATTCACCGCCGATCTGCGCAGCATAGAGCCATTTATCTTGTGAACTCAACTCCGATTCATCGATGGCGAAAACGCCCACCGTACCAAAGAGTGTGCGCGTACGATCATCGGTGATGAACAAGCCTTTTTCTGCCCAGTTGTATTTATAGGTCAGGGCCCCGCCTTCAAACGCAAGGTCACCGTCCCACAAAAGTTCGCTACTCTGGAAGGGGTTATTGATTCTACCCAGGTTGGCCGTTATCCAGGGATAGCGATCCAGATCAAGATCGGTGATGGTCACGTAAGCGCGGTCGACGAAAATATCCCATGGATTATTTTCGTTGCCCAGGCTCTGATTGGTAGACACTGGATTTTTGGCACTGCCGGTTGCCAGGCGCACGGTGGTTTTGGTCAGTTCAGTGACCTTGGCCTCCATTGCGATTCGAGCTCGTGCGCGCAGACGATTGCGGTCTTCAGTGACGTTGAGATAGCTGTCGGAAGTATTTTCAAAGAGTTCGTTGATTTCACCCGAGAACGTCTTTTTTTCATTGATCCGGTTGTAGTTATAGTAGGTGTTGGGAATATTGCTGGAGCCATAAGCGACGCTTTCGGCGCGCAAACGCAAGTCGCCTTTGATTTTGATGCGGTTGATCCACTCCGGCAACGCACCTGGCATGCCCCAGCGTTCGTTTTTGGCTTGCGTCATCACATCATTGACGACTTCTTCGCGCATGCCAACACGCACTTCATCACGAATCTGATTTTTGACGTGCTCAGGCACATGCTCTACGCGCAATGTGCCGGCTTCGGCAGGTGGAATCGCCTTTTGGCCTTCCAACATTTTTGCACGGATTTTTACGGCTTTATCAGGCGTTACTACACCTTCCTGTACCATCAGATCCAGAAGTTTCAACTGGGCTGCGGTGTCTGCTGGGTCTGCATGTACGTTCGCCGCAGCGATACATGCAGCAAGCAACGATAGCCCGACTACTTTTTTCAACATGTTGTCATCCTTTGGTCGATTTTCGGTTTGCGCACCCTACATCACATTCGCGCATTGATATTGATCATCAGCGGTTGAGGCATTTCAAGCGGCGCTTTCTCGCTCAGTTTCCCAAGTTTTATCAGGGTATTGACAATTTCCTGATCGAGGTCTTTATCGCCTGTTGATTTGGCCAACGCTACTTTGGTTATGGTGTCGGTGCCTGGCTTAAGCCATATTCGCAAGGTTGCCCGGTATGCACGTTTACGAATTTTTGTGTTTTCGTTCAGCTTGTCAGAAATATCCCCTAGCGCTGCATTCGAGTACCAAGCAAACGGGTTGTTGCCCCCCAAAAGCGAACGTCCACCTTTTCTACCGACCAAACCAAAATCGTCGCCACCTGCACCGCCCTCTGCATCTACGCCTAAATCGGCGCCCGGTGGCGGCTCATCACTTGGCGTATCGGGTAAGTCCTCAGGAACCGGTTCTGGCTCCTCAATCTCTGGTTCTTCGGGAGGTGGTGGCGGCTCCTCGATTTTTTGTTCGGGCGGTGGAGGCGGCGGTGGTTGTATCACCGTGATCTGCTGCACCATTTTTTTGGTATTACCCGGTTTTTCATCGATCATTTTCTTGATGAAATACAACCCAGCGACAACAACAACTATGCCCGTCATTGCAATAATCGCCGGCACAAACCTCGCCAATGGGTGATGCTTGGCAGTCATGTCATTTCACCAGCTTTTGCGTCACCAACCCCAACTGGTGGATATCCACCCGCCCCATCACGTCCAGCACATCCACCACACGTTGATACTGAATCTGCGAATCTGCTTTGATAACCACGGGTAGCTCGGGATCTGCTGCTTTATACTGCGTCAACAACGACTCCAATTGCTCGATCGATACCGGGTATGTATCCAAATAAATAGTTCCGTCGGCAGTAATCGAGACCGCTTTGGTTTTTGGCTTGGCCAGGCTTGCCTTGGCACTTGCTTGCGGCAGGTTGACCTGAATGCCCTGCACGGTGGCCGTTGTCATGATGATAAAGATGATCAGCAATACGTAGGCGACGTCCAACATCGGGGTGACGTTGATATCATCCATCGCTTTGGCTTCGAGATCAGCACCCATTGGTCCGTGTGACATTAGCTGTGCCTCTCTGCAATTTTCGCCAACAGTTCATCAGAGAACACACGCATGTCGATCGTCAGATCGCGAATGCGTGTGCTCAAAAAGTTGTAGGCAAACAAGGCCGGAATCGCGACTGCAAGACCTGCCACCGTTGCCGCCAAGGCTGCCGCAACACCCGGTGCAATCGCCGCCACGTTGACATCACCCGTTTCGGCAATCGCGGCAAAGGTAATCATGACGCCAAGTACCGTACCCAGCAGCCCCAGAAATGGGCCACCACTCACCGACATCGTGAGAAATACCAGGCTCTTGTTGAATTTCTGTTGTTCACGCACCAGCGCAGTATCCAGTGCTGCTTTAATGGCCGCCAGGCCTTGCGGTGTAATCACTGAACTTGCAGAAAGTGCAGTACCCGCACGCATTTTTATTTCGTGCATACCAACATGATACAAGTGGTACAGAGGTGAACTCTGAAAATGATCATGCTTGCCTACCAATGCCGCCATCACTGGCGCGTTTTCGAGTTCGCGTTCCTCTTCGGTTTCGTCGCGATCAAGGGCTTCCTGATGCGCAATATCCAGTTTGCGATATTCTTCTAAAAAGCGATTATTGTCGCGACTGGCACGATTGATCAAAATCGCTTTACCCATTACCACGATCCAGCTCACAACGGCCATGATGCCGCACATGAAGATCACCGCCCAACCGTCGAAAGTCAGCGAATTCATGATGGTTTTCATGTAGCCGCCCGATTCGCCGCTACCCACCGATTCGTCTTCTCCAAATCGCAGATTTTCAGCACCGATGTTCTGGTTGCTCATATGAAACTTGAACCACTCAGCCGATTTGATCTCGGATGCGACGCGGGTTTCATCCAGCAAACCCACCAAGTGATTGGCACCCGCAGGGGCGCCACCGAGCGTAAGCGTTGCTGCCATTTCCGGCACTTTCGCTGCCACGGTTGCTGTCATCACGCCATCGAGATACACATTGATCGCCTCGGCGGTCACCTGCAATCCCACATGGTGCCAGCTACCCGTACTGACGGTGCTGGTCATCGCAGTCTCAGCCTTCACACCGGTTTGCGAATTCTGATAACGCCCGTAAAGTGCATTGCCATTGATGCGTAAACTTAAATTGTGCGCGGCATCCTCGGCGTACAAAACGTAACTATCATCTTGTGCGTTATCGATTTTTACCCATGACGCAAACGTCCAGCCGTTGGTGGGCACAATGCGTAACGAGGGAGATGAGGGGACGATGACACTGGATTTACCCTCAAACTGGGCTGCTGGCCCAATCAAACCGGCAGCACTGGATGCAACCGAGGTATAGGAAGGATTGTTACCATATGAGGTCAGATCTTTGGGTTGAGCATCGTTCCAGCGATAAACCAAAGCATCGTTGACCGTGAAGGAATCCGCAGGTGTTTGACCGGCAGCTGCTTGGGTATTGCCATAATACATCCACATGGGCTCCCACGTGGTGGGGCCATTGGCGATGGCACCATCGGACCGGGGAACCCCCACCCAGATCAACCCCATCTCGGCAACGGGGTCATATTTTTCAATATGAAAAGGCAGTGGTGTTTTATCATCGCCAGCAAGAAAACGCAGATCTGCACCATCGGGCTGCGTATCAAGAAAATACTGAAAGTTGCCTGGGTGCAACCGTACCAGGACTTGCATTTCAGTCGGCTTACCTTTGGCATCTACTTTTGCAACATCGGTCACATCGACTTCGACTTTCTTGCGAAACTGCCATTCCGAGTTCCACCACGCGTTTGCCACAGTGGGTAGCAGGCTTAGGCCCAATACTAATGCGGTTAATTTTTTCATGCTAATTCCTCGCCAAACGCCACCGTTCCCCGGTGGCGCGATCGTATGTTAGAAATGTTTCAGATTTGTGAGATTTTGTAGAAAATCTAGCCGTTGTCTTTTTTGCGCTTCTTCTCACTGCCCGTACCGGTTGATGAAGCATCGCCACCGTCGGCGTCACCCGATGTTTCATCGCCAAAGCCGGCAAAAGTGACTTCCAACCATGCCAGGGCATCGTCGGCCTCGGGCGAGTCGTTGGCGCTTTCATCGGCGGCATCTTCTGAGGCCTTGCTGACCGCCGAACCAGCACTGTCAGCCCCCGAGAAACCGCCGGTAAAGCCGCTGGTATCGGCAACAGGCACCCCCACCGCCACACCGCCGATATCGATGTTGTCAGCGCCGATGACCCGCGCAGCTGCAATGTTAATGTTGCCCGAGGCACCGATACCGGCATCGCCAGCATTGACTTCGCCTACCGGTGCGACCAGGTCAACCGAGCGAGCAGCAACGCGCTCTTTAAGGGCCGCCTCAAAGTCGTTGTCTTCTCCTGTGGTATCGATCTGGCGAATACCACTGCCCGCAACGGCGCCTGCTGTATTGATCACAACGTTCCCCTCGTCATCGACGGATACGGTAGGCGCAGGCGCAGCCACGGCCGATTTTGCGCCACGGCCGGCATCGATATTGCCTGCCGACGACCACATGTTGATATCACCTTCACGAAGCGTGAAGACGCGCGACTGATTCACCAAAAAATCACCTTGCAAATAGGCACGAACATCGCCTTCGCCTTGAGCGACGATGCCCAGCTCCGATGCAATTTTGTTGACGCCGCCTAAAGGAGGCGTTACCACGCCCGCATTGACGTATCCTCCTGGGACGAACAAGTTGATATCTCCACCGTCAATGGTGTAGACCTTGCTTAACAGCAGACTCAGATTTCCTTCGGTGGCAGCAGTGAGCTTTTTGTCACCTTCATAGGTTGCCGTTGCAAAGAAATTATCGGCGGCCTGATAGCCCCGATCGTAGCCAGCGGGCGCCCCAGCATTGGCGTTACGGCCACTCATTTTCAGTTCATTGAAGAAAGCATGCGAGATAAGGGGTTTGCGATCACTGGTTGTGAGGCCTGCGAAGGTATTCACTATCAGATTACGGCGAGCTGCTTCATCCAATAACGCCAAACTGTAGTGCAGCACTTCCTGCTGGGCTTTCTGTGAGAGCGAGGACAGCAGAGCAATAACAGTGCCAGCGCTTGCCGCTGAGCCTTCATGCAAGCGGTAGGACTCCGCCAGTGCGTCGAGACCCGATGCGGTGGACTGCAAATTGACAAGCAAGGGTTGGTAAGCACCGGAACGGCTTATGGTGTCGCTGATGGCATCGGCGTAGGCCAATGCCGTTAGCATCGTAGCGGTCTGCTCCTGAGTGCCCGCAATTGCAGAGGTGAAAGCAGCTTGTTGCTCCAAAGATAGCGTTCTGAACCGTTCGGCTGCATCACGCTGTGAAAGATTTTCTTTGGTAACGCCATTGACATAGGTCTGAACTTCCGTCGCAAACGCATTCAATGTCGTACTGTTATTCAGCATCGGTGCAATAAAACTGTTGTATTGCAGATCTTCTGCTTTCACACCGGCAAATACGAAGACGTCAGCGCCAGAGCGACCTTGTAATTGGGTGTTGGTGGTAGCACCGACGGTTTCGATGCCGATGGAAGAACCCAGGTTTATATTTCTTCCTGCCATTATTTCCAGTCGGCCTGGACCGGCAACGCTGATTCTTTCTGAGCCTGAAACAAATTTTATATCTCTACCCGCGTTTACCCGCGTAACGTCAGACTCATTGTAGTGGGTCAATATAAGGTTTAAACCTTCAATATCGTTGCCCGCATATGCGTCAAGGGGTAGTGCCGAGGTAAATTTGTAGGGTGCAAACAAATCCCCTTCTAGTGCTGCAAACACCACCGCAGCTTGCTGCGTTTCGAGAGGCGACATAGATCGAATCGTCACGCCTTGTTTTGGATCGAATCTAGCGGCCTGCCCTACTTGGGCATTATCGATGCGCACCAGATCATTTATAGGAAGATCGAGCAATGTCCCCACATAGGAAAGATTAAGATTTTCGTTAGCCCACAAAATAAAACGTGTATCAGGCTGAGCATAGCTCACGACTTCATCGACCAGGACATCCCCGCCAAACGATGCAATCACAAAATCAGAGGGCACTGTATATGCCTGACTGGAACCATTATTACCAAAGAGCGTCGACGCAAATAATTGATTTTGCGCCGAGGTCAGCGCTTTGGTGTCAAATTTCACATTGCCTGCGATGCTGGTTGCAGAGAATGCAGTATCGTCATCCATGGAGAAGTAGTACCCAGCGAATGCCGGATCATTTGGATTCCCGCCAGTAAAAGTCCTGTTAACCGTCGCTGCATCAAACGCTCCCAATAGCGAAACATCTTTTCTCGCGACATACCGGAAATCCCCACCCAATAAAGCGGTGTAACCTGCAATTTCACCTCCATTGAGGGTTCTACCCGCGCGAATATTCTCCTGTGCAACCACTCTGCCACTCCCTTGGCCGATCATGAAGTTGCTGCTGATAACGTCTCGTCCCGCAGATACATTTAAATGGGCAGTGCCTATTTCGGTGACCTGACCCGTCATCGGATCAATATTCATGGTAGAGGGCAAGGACACATCAAGACGAACGACATCCTGCCCCGCTGAAATGTTGACATCTCCACTGCCAAAGGCAGCAACACCTTGTGAAAATGCGTTGTAGTCAATATAACGACCGGTGTCTTCACGAACAGAGACATACATATATTCGCCTGTCTCAGGGTCAATAATGGGTTCTCCCGCATCGTCTCTAAGAATGTCTTCTTCGACTGCGCGGTTATCGACTAACCATTTTGTCCATGCCTGTACGCCGCGGGTGGCATTGGTTTGCCCCACCACATCTCGACCGGCAAGTATTGCGACATTGCCCCCTTCGCCAGACACCATTTTCTCGCCGGAAATACCAAAAATCAGATGATCAAATCGATCCAGCGCCAAGCCAATATCGCGCCCACCGCTATAGACCACCGAGTTGCTATTACTCAGGATGAAATCCCGCGCTGCACCAATGTGAATGTTTCCGTTGCCGGTTCTTACTTTGACGTTATTTCCAACCGTAACATCCGCCTCCGTCGAAGCTAGCGTTTCCATCGCATTGGCTGCTGATGTATCCGCGCCTGCCACCAAACGGAATCCCCAACTATCTTTATCGGTCAACACACCATCGGCGTTAAATCCATCTGACAAGTTTTCCTGTATCGTCAAATTACCTGTCGCACGCACAGTAAGCGTACCCGGCAACACGCTGCCTTCCGCTAACGTTCCTGCCTCGGAATATACTTGCCACTCATCAAGATTAACTTCCTGATTCCAGGTATAGGCACCGTCAGCCACTATCTCCAACGATGCAGTAACATCCACTGCTGGATTAATTCCCAAGCGCTCGCGAATAGCTGCTGAACGAGCTTGTATTGCTTGCGCACGCGCAAGCAATGCCTCCGCATCACTTTGATCAAAGTCGCCACTATCCAGATAAGGTGTATCGTGAACTTCCAAACGCGCGCGACGCGCCCCCACGATGGTGCCGGCAAATCCACCGTCGGCAATCTCTACACCATTGACATCATCGATATCGGCGCGAAGTACAACCTCTCCCCCCTCGCGGCCACTCACATCAATCGTTGCACCAGACTCAAAAGCCAACGCCCCGTTATGTGCAGATACCAGTACCGACCCACCACGATCTGAGGTGCCCTGCGCCAACAATCGCGACGTATTGCCCAACTGCACATCACCGTTCGCCTGAATCGATATCGTGCCGCCACGTTCACCAGAGGCGTCAAGTTCACCTTGCACCACCACCCCTGCGTTATCAAAGGCCAGATCGATATTTTTCGCTTGAATTTCTTGGCCTGCGCTTAGCAGCTGCTGCTCGTGGGCACGTAAACGCATATCCACGCCACCGTGCGCACCACTGCTCTGCATCAGCGTTGCCAATGCGTCGAGTCCACCATTATAACGCTGAGCGTCAATGCCCAAGCGCCCGGCATCTCCCAGTGCAGCGCCCGCCATCAACGTGCCAGCCATATTCACATCACCGTTCGGAGCGTTCAGCAACAGCGCACCCGCATCGCCCCCACCGTTGGGCGCGGAAATGTCAATCTTGGCACCGCTTTGAACGTCAACATTGCCTTGTTGGGACGAGAGCGATACTTGCCCTGCATCACTATAAAGTGACGTTTCGTAAACGCTGAATTCACGCCCGGACACATCCAGTTGTGCTTGACTACCCACGCGCAAATCGCCGCTGCTTGCATGCAAGCCAACAACGCCAGAATCAAATTGCCAGGTGTTATCAATGTGGAGTGCAGCTGCGTTTACATCGACTTTGGCACCCAAGCCAGTCGCTTCATTTGCCACTGCGCCATTTGACACAAAAGCCAAATCACCGCTAACGCTCAATGTAGACGTTATGCCGTCACCGCCGTACACCAGCGGTGTGTTGATGTTCACGGCATTGGCGGCAATCTGCGTATTTCCATCTTCAGAAAACTGCATTGCTTTCTGTGCAAATACATCCAATCGATCAATACCGCCAATAGCGAGGGTATCGCTACCCAACGCCAGGGTTTGTACATCGATCGTCAGCTTGCCTTGCCCCGTCGTCGTTTCTGCGGTTGGTTCACCGCCGGCAAGGGTAAGCGTATTGGCGTTGATACGTGCCTCACCCATGCTGCTCATAGCGCCACTCAGTAACGGCGTGGTCAAGCGCAACGTATCGGCACTCACCGTCACACCCTCTGCCAATACCATCTGCTCACTGGCTTGAATGCCCAACAGATCGACGCCAGCGAGCCCCGCCAGTGTAGAGGGGTCAAGCACGAGGCCTTCGCCCGTCACACGCCCCAGCTCCACTCTTGCAGCCCCCAAATGCAAAGCCCCCGGTGCACTCAACGAGCCGGCAAAGGTGGTGCTGCCGGTTGAATCCATTACCACACTGTTTGTACTGGCGATACGTGCGTTACTGTCGACTGAAATGGATGCGCCACTCTCTGCGCCCGTGCGATTGATTTCTGTGATAAAGCGTTGGCTCACCGCCACTGCAGCGCCACCGTTATTGACAGTAAGGGCCAATCGTTCAGGAGTGGCCGCCGACTGCGAGTGTACGCTTGCATTTTGCTTGATGTTTACCGCCTCTGTGGCAACCAGTATGATTTCGTTGCCGGTGACGTTTACGCCATCCTCCACCGACACCTGATCTGCCAGTACATCAATGCTCAACCCCTGCTCGGTTGTGGTTCTGCGCCCGCCCAGCAGCAAACTGCCTACCTCCAGATTGGCCAGTTGATCGGCCGTCAGCACGACCGCATCGTCTGCCCCTCCCTGCGACGAGTTCACCACCTGCAGACGGTCGGCACTGATATCCAACGCCGAACCTCGGCCGCCCTCGCCCGCTTCACCCAGAATTTGACCGTCCAAACGCAGATCCGTACCGGCATTGAAACTGGCCAACGCTGCATCTACAGGGCGCGCGGGTGTGACTACCAGATCGAGCATGGCGGCACGTTCGGTAAAGAACTGATTAGCGCCGGTTTCACGATATTCCGAAAACTGTCGCGCATCACTGCCGGGACGAATACTGTAACCGTCCTGGCGCATCGTGAGTGTGTCCAAGCCGGCCACACTTTGCGTACCCGATACAACGGGTGTGCCATCCATCAACTTGAAGTTGTAGAGCCAGGATACATCACGATAGCCATCAACTTTTTCGACGATATACGCGCCCGGCAACATCGCATATTGCGCAGGAAGCAACAGATACTCACCGGCCGGTAACGCCGAGCCTGCACCAATTTTTATTGTCGTCCCGACTGCGGGAGCGCCCGACGTTGTACTGTATTTCTGATCGAAGGGAATAGATGCATTACCCAATGCGGGCAGGATGGCGTAGCGTTCCACACCGTCTTCAAACCCATCCGCTGCAATATCCAGATAGTCTTTTGAACCCCCCAACCCCGGAATAAATTCATACGCCACCAGATCACCGCCGCCACTGATATCGACTTGCGCACCGCTGGCGACATGTATGTCGTCCCCTTGCAACGACACAGCAGGGTTAAGGACATTTTGCTCACCATCGGTAAAGATCTTCTGGCTATTGGTACCGTACACCCACTCCAGACCGTTCAGGGTACTGCCAAACGGAACAGTCATGTCATTTAAAGAGACCGATGTAACGCTGTCATCACTCAGCGCTAGCGATCCTTTTTCACCACGCGTAATCGTGGTGCCGTCAGTTTGAAGATGCACTGCATCCAGCGTAATGGATCCAAACGGGGCCAATAGCGTGCCGTTCTGTTCAATATTGGCAGCCGTCAGGGTAACCTTACCCTGCGCGGCCAGCACGGGCCCGGTAAGCTTACCGTTATCATTGATAACGATACGCCCCGCTTGTGGGGTTGCTCCGTCCACAATATCCAGGGCTTGCAAATGCAAATCCGACGCCGTCGTTGCGATCACTTGGCGGGCACTTAGAATGATATCTCCCGTACTGCTGACCGTACCAATATCGCGCAAGCGAATATCATCTTCAGCATTTAATGCCAATGAACGAATGCCATCAATATACAAGCTATTGCGAATATCAATAGCCGATGCATTAACAGTGATTTGCCCGCTACCTGCATGCGGAATACCCGTGCTATTCGCGCCTACGCCCTGTGGCGACTCGGCACCGCCCAAATCAATGAAGGCCGAATTCAGCACCACCTGCTGCCCACCGTCACCAGCATCGTTAACACGAAGATACTTTGTATCGATGTTCAGACTGCGATCCAGTGAAAGTTCAACGGGCGATACTTCTCCGGTCGTTTCCCCGAAAGACAAAATACCGTCGGTTTTCACTGAGAGATTGTCGAAAGCACTACTGATTTTATCAGCATTCAATACCGTAATACCTCGATCAGCAGAGGTCATTGCGCCTATTGCAATGGCTTGCTCTCCAGATCGAAAATATGAGGCGACATCGTTTGTCTGCGTCGTGATAAAATTCTCAGGCAAGGATGCATCGCGATTAGTCACCACCTGTATATGCCGTGCGGGATCAATTAATGCAGGGTCTGTTCCTCCATTGGCTGATACATTTCGATCACCAAAACTGGATTGAATGGTCAACGAACTCTGTGTGTCAGACGCGCTGATCGCATCACTATTGGCAAGAAAGTCTCCTGCCAATACCATTCCTTCCCCCGCGTTAAGATTGACCTGTCCGGCAGCGCCCGATATCTGCTGACGATCATATTGTGTGGTCACGTTTTGACGATAATCCACGAAGATATCCATATCCGCATGGGTGCCAGAAACATCGATCTGTGAACCTTCCTGCATGACGATATAGCCTGAGGCAGTCACATTAATGTTGCCACCATCGAGAACTTCTCCAATGATGCGTTGCCCCAAGGCAGTGTCGGGAGCTTCCTCATTGTAATCCTGATCGAAATAGCCTCGCGACAACAGCTCGGCATTTTCACCCAGCCATATCAACGAGCGATCATTGACAGCAGCAGTACTGTTTTCACGGGTGAGTTTCAGTGATATTTCACCGGCATCCGCTTGTATTCGGCCATCAATAAGAATTCGTGCGCCCCCCGTTTGCGAGCCGTTAGCAAACGATAGTTGCCCCCCCGCATCCGTGGTAATGCTAGCCCCTGTACCCACGATCAGGTCAGCATCGAGATTGGTTTTTTGCGCAATTGAAAAATCTACTGCGTTGCGTAAGCGTGTGTCCAAGGTTTCAATAGAGGCCAATGAACGGAGTGAATCGGCCGTTTCAATTTCGACTGAATCCTCAGCCAAAGCAAAGTTGCGTTGCACGAGATCGATGTTGGTATTTGCGTCGATGATGACATCACCACGCGATGCCTTAAGGCGATAATCCGAAAATGCGCCGTCTTCAAAAAAGGCAGAAGACATGCTCAATTGGTTACCTTTAATGCCTTGATCAAGTCGCGACAGGAATCCGGTTTCATCATCGCTGGAAATAGCGGTAGGCATCCCCTCGCCAGTCGCTTTAAATTGATCTGCATCCGAGATCAGGAAACCCTCGGCTCCCAACGTTAACGTACCGTTATCTTTCAACCCACGCGCGCTCAGAACGAGTCCCTGACTATTGTTCACCGTGCTGTCTGTGCCAATCGGCGCCCCCGAAAAATTGAAAGACGCATCCAGAGCAGACGCATCGAGGGTGATTGCGCCGCCACGCCCATCATCTACCTTGCCTTTGCGGGAGACATAAGCACCACCATCCGCGAGCAAACGATTATCCGCACCGAGTCGCAACGCTTCGCCACCACTTACAGCCAAGGATATTGAGCCGCCATCGATCGCCATCGAGCGACTTTCCGGCAACGCAACATCATAAATATCATTGATATATTCGCCACTGACATCCAGCGTCACGCCATCTGCCAACGTGATCCCGTTTGCAATAGACGCATCTTCAATCACTTGAACACTGTTAGCGATATTCGATTGGGTCTTGAATGCAAGTGTACCGCCCGCACTTGATATCGAACGATCTATTGTAATTTTATCGCCACTGACAGATAGCGTTGCGCCATCGGCCATCTGTAATGGATTGTTTGCCGCTTCAACGGTCACTGCACCGTTACTGCGGATATTGATTGTCTGCAAACCTGCATTAGACAATTTATCAATATTGATCGATGTTTGATTGTTTTCACCTAACGCCGCAATATAGCGGGCCTTTAGCTGGTCTTGAACCACACTTTTCGCCAATTCGGCTCGCAATGCTTCAGCCAATTCATCATCGGTGATATCCGGGTTGTCCGTTTGCAGCTGAACACGCAGTGCATTGGCCAATTCCATGCGGAATTCGACCTCGATGTCGGCGAGTTTGACATCTGCCGCTTGCTGCCCCATCTGCCCTGCGGTAAGCGCGACACTCGGTGCAAGATTGTCGATAAACGCGCCCAAATCTCGCGGCAAACCAATATTTAACGTCCCGCCTGACGGGCTGGTAGCCGGTGTCGTCTGGTAGCGGCCTGCAACCGTGTTGCTGACGATATCGCCCTCCACCCGCATGTTATAGCCCGCAATCGTTACATTGCCAGCATCGCGCCCGGCGGTGTAACCCGATTCCCAAAAGCGGCTGGATACTGGGCGCCCTTCACGAAAAATCAGGCCCTGCTTGCGATCAGCTTGGGTATATACGCCTAAAATTCCGTCATAGACTATCGACGGATCAGCCTCGGAAATATCGACCACACGGCCATTACTGAGCAGTTTGGTGGTTGCAACAAAGCCACCTTCATAGGTGATTTCACCCCCTGAAACATCGATCGTCGAATCGCTGTTCAGTACGACTGCGCCTTGCGACATCAGATTGACACTGCCACCCTCAGACGCACGCTCAGCCAACGACTTCGGCACCGCAGCAATGGCTGCACTGATATCGGCAAGCGGGGTGCCCTTGCGAATATCCACGGTGATTTCTTCACCACGCAATATACCGTTACGTTGTAGCGGCGAATCTTTCAATTCACTGCTGAACAGTTCCAGCGTTACAAAATTGCGCGACATTTCAAGCGTGGCATCGGCGCCCTGTACGTCAATTTTTGCGCCACTATCCATCTGTATGTAGGCAAGATCATCACGCGTTGCCGCGTTGCCCGTACCTGATGTCAGGCTTTTATCAGGCGTACTGCTCGCCAGCACATCAACGATACCGTTATGCGCTTTTATCTGCGCGTTTTCTTTGATATGTACCGTTTGCCCTGCCAGTTTCACTCGAGATTGCAGATGGTCTTGTTCTTCAATAGCCTTATCAAGCGAATCCAATTCCAGCTCAATGCTGGTGAGACTGCTTTCGCCAACACTCAAACTACCGCCACGTGTTGCCTTCAACGTATTTTTCTTGCCTGCCGTGCCTGCGACGACATCCCCACCATCGCGGGCTTGCAAATAGATCGATCCATTACGATCCAAAGATGTAGTCGCCTTGACAACACCGTGTTGATTGACCGCGTGCCCCGCCAGTGTCACGTTACCGCGATCGGCTTTTACTTCACCCGTATTGGTGACTTCGCCACCGGTTTCCATCTCCACCAGAAAGCCTCGTAAGGCCAACTCATCTGACGGTTGTAGAAACACCCGGTCTTCCGCTGCAACCAATAACACCTGTCCATCATTGGCTTCGATGCTACCGTGGTTTTCAACCGTTTTACCAACAAGAATGATGTTTCCAGCACCATTGGTTTTAATGCTGGCGCCCGCTTCTACCACCACCTTCTGGCTGGCATCGTGCTCGCCAAATTCGCCATCTTTATTGCGAAATGCTGCATAATCATCTTTCGCAACGAGGTTTGACTGGTCCTTGTTGGTCACCGCATTAGCGATGCCCGAATTCATAAAGGTGTTAGTATCAACATTCAATGTGGATGCAACCAAACCACCCACGTTGATCTTGGCGGTTTTGCCAAACAGAATGCCCGAGGGGTTAATGAGGTAGATTTGACCGTTGCTAGTTACGCTCCCCAGTATCTTACTTGGGGTACCACTGAACACCCGATTCAATGCCACCGAGCTGGCATTTTTCTGGGCGAAATTGACCGCCGCATCTTGCGAAACGTTGAATGAATTCCAGTTCAATACGGCTTTGTCTGTCGTTTGCGTAACCGTCATCGTGTTGTTTGACGTGTTATAGGTGGCCGCACCTGCCTGAACAAAAGTGAGATTGCCTGCCGGGCCACAGCCGCCCCGGCAAGGGTCGGGCAACTCGGCATAGCTGTCAGGAGGCAGCAAGGCTGCACAAATTACGCCGCCCGTTAACAACGCAAGCGTCTTCACCTTGAAACGTGGAAGTGATCGCAAGGGGTGCACTGCATTTTTTTCAAGGAGCGATGACTTGGACATGATTGCCTCAACTAAAGCTTTTTAATTAATCCGTTAAGAAACTGACGAGAATAGAATCAGAATGAATAGGCGACGCTGAAATGCGCACGCTCATCTCCCTTCTCGACATCTCCCTGTGTTTCCAAGGGGTGCGCCCACTGCAACGAAAGCGTAAATTGCTCTAGCGCGGACGCAGATAAACCCAGCCCAACTGACGAGATAGTGAATTTTTTGTCTTCTTCCGGGTTGGTTTGCACCATGCGTACTTTGCCGCCATCGGCAAATATGAATGCATAGCTGTCCTGAAAGCTTTCGACGCTCTGCAACCAGTTCGGGGACCGCAATTCCAATTGCCCGAAATAGCCATAATCTCCGATGTTTTGCGACTCCACATAGCCCCGCACGCTATCGACACCGCCCACCCCAAACTGCTCGTTACTCACCAATAGATCTTCTGTCCATTGCATGCCGAGTTGCGTAAAGCCGCGCCAACCCGACTCGCGAATAAACTGCTCGTACGATAGGGATGCATCCACATAGAAGTAACTAGGCGATGCACGGTCGATCACATCAATAATTTGCATGTCATTCGGATCGGCCTTTACGATGATACGTTTATCTGAAAACTCGTCTTCGCTGTTACCCAATCCACTGATACCGGCGTTGGCCGACACGCTGAAATCCAGCGTGGATTTCTCTTGATAGGCAGTGCCTTTGTAGTTCAACGAAAACTGTGCATAGCTCAGTTTGGTTTGCGTGGCCTGATCGCCATTGGAGAAAAAGATGGCGTCATCGAAATCTTTATAATCTGTTCCAAGCGTCACGGAGTGACTGTAGTTGTTTATGGCAAGCATGGGCACCACATAACGCACTCCGAAAATGGTTCCATCACCCAAGACGGACAAATCCCCCGTAGCAGGCACTTCACTTTCGGATTTCACCCCATACCACGCCAGCTTGTGTTCGCCTTCATTGACTGGCATGACATAAGTGCCCACCAATACGCTGACTTCATCGGTATTTTCTGGCGATGTCTGATATTGCAGATTTAATGCATGGTGGCGCTGCCAAAGATTTTCATAACCGGCGTTCAGCCACAGGCGGGTTTTTGACGTATTCGACGTATATCGGTCGTTGATTTCGATCGATGTTTTGGCCGGGAACTCGTCTTTTACCCGTAAATTTACATCCACCGTACCGGGGCGTTTTCCGGGTTTTAGGATGGGGGTAATACTACGATGGGGAGATAACTTATTTAACGCATTGAGCTCATTGCGCGCTTGCTGGATATTGAGATGCCCGCCCGCCTGTAACGACGGTACCGATTCACGAATATCATCAATGGAGTAGTAACGCGAACCGCTCACCATGACTTTGCCAATGCGGCTTTCCACGACTTCGAGTTTGACAATGCCACTGGTCACCCGCTGTTCGGGCACATTCACCAAGACGGTTGCAAAGCCTGCTGCGTGGTAAGCTTTCTCGAGCTCTGCCCGCGCGGATTCGATGTCATCCATCGATTTGGTTTGCCCCATATAAGGGTAAACGGCCATTTCAACAGCTGAACGATTCAGCAAGGTGTTACCTGTCACATCAAATGCTTTGATATTAAACACAGGCTTTGGCGCTGTATTTTCTGCCCACGAAGGCGATGTCGACGCGATACTGCCGAGAATGACCCCGCACGCCAACCATTTTGAAATTCTCATAAAAACACTGCCCTGCGACAACCTGATGCGAAGGCTGTATTAGAAGTCAAAAATGTGAAACATCGATGACGAATTGAAAATTATCGATTTATTTTGCGGCGAAATTTATTCCAAATTTCTCATTTCAGTTAAGACAGGATGAAAAAAGCCACCAGCAAGCGCTGGTGGCTATCAAGTTACCCAACTATAGGTACATCAAAGGAACAGGTACATCAAACTACAATTTACGTAAACATAACTGCAAATTGTCTATAAACATCTATCGATCTGTTTATTAGAACTTGCTGGCTTTGAAGGATGCGCAGCTGTTGCCACCGCGGGTACCACGAGTGGTCGGGTAGTCAGCTGGGTCATTCCAATCGTTGCCGTTAGCTTGCAGAGCAACTACACCCGTTACACCAGCAGCGTTCAATACAGCTGGGTCACCAGAAGCGGTCAGCACCATCTGTAAAGCAGCCAGTTTGTCGCCGCTCAGCGTTGATCTCCACTGCAGGGTTTGCTCGTAAACGTGGTCGTAGTCGGTGGTGATAGTCTGGTCAACCGTCGGCTCAACGCCATCGATCTTGATGTATTTCCAGCGATCGGTCGCACCAGGTTGACGCTCAATGGCGCCGAAACCAATACCGCCGTATCTCAAGGTCGGTGCAGAAGCGTTCAAGCCACCGTTGAACGAACGGTTCATACAGTCTACAACGTTGCCTGATGAGCTGTTTTCAACAACGCGGTAGGTAGCAGAAGATGCTGCAGCAGCGATCATTCCTTCACTCACGCCGAAACCAGATGCGCAAGGGTTATTGAAGAAGTAAGCGTTTTGTGCAGCTTGGGTACCAGAACCATTCACACGACGGCAAACAGACATATAGCCATTGGCAGCAGAAGTTGAAATACCGGTCAGCGCAGAATCAAGTTGTTTCCAGGTCTTGATTTCGCCTTTCAGAATACCGGCAATCTGAGCTTTGGTCAGACTGGGCACGTCAGTTGGAGCCAGCCCTTGCAAGGTTTGCAGGGCAGCGTATACGTCGTCGGTGACAGAAATGCCGAAAATAACGCCATATTCGCTATTCACCGTCAAACCAGCCAGCTCGGTACCGGTCAATGCAGTCCATCCACTTGGCAGGTTGGAATCGACGAACATAGCGGGCTCAAGGTCCGACACACCACCGTCAGATTTCGCACACTGGGTTTCGCGGTTGGCTGCAGTGTAGTTAGCAGTATCGAGTGGGCACTCACCATTGACAATGGCAGTAGAACGGTTGGTGAACGTACATTCGTAGTTACCGGTACCGGCGTTAACCGTACAGTGAGAACCACCGTTATAAGCGATGTTCATGTACTCAACGTTCCAGTTTTTGCCTACGGGTACAACGCCCCAAACGGAGCCGCCCTTGGCGCGGGTGTTGAAAAGTACGCGCTTGCCTTGCAGAGCAGCAGGAGCAGAAGCATTCATCGTGCAGAAGTATGAGCGCCATGCAGAACCGGCTGAGCCAGTAGCAGGACGATCCAAATAGGTGTCGAGGTCGCCTGAACAGAAGTTGGTGAGGATATGCCCCATCGTCAACTGCTGAGCGGAAGCGCCCGACAGGTTTACAACAACGTCAGGAATAACGGTAGGAGCCAAAGCAAACGCTTGACCTGCGAACGCGAAAGAAGCCAGTGCAATAGACTTGGCCAAATTTAGAGATTTCATGTTGATAACCTATTTTTTGAGTGGACTTGATTGGAAACAATTACTGTCAAGTCACCAAGCCACTGCCAATGCAGCGACTTGGTGGAACCTGCATTAGGCAGCTTTACGACGACGCGCAACGCCAGCCAGACCAGCCAAACCAGAAGCAAACAACCAGGCAGCAGCAGGAACCGGAACCTCAGTCGTTGCAGAAGCCCAAGTCAATGTGCCGTTAGCGCTCAGATTCCACAAACCAGCAAACTGGGTGTAGACAGCGTTTTCAGACAGGTCGTTCAAGTAGTCAACGAGGTCAGGAACACCATCTTCATCGAAATCGACCGATTCTTCGTGATAAACACCTTGTGCCATTACGAAGTAAGCGTTGTTGCCGACTTCTGTGGCAGACGAAGCGGGGAAATTGTTCGCCCAATTGTTTCTCAGCGTTTGACCGAAGTTGGCAGAATTAGCATTTTGTCCTACAACAGCTGTAGACGAACCATCTTGCGCACTATGTGTGCCGTTGACCAGAGTGTTAGTAGCGTTAACGAAGTTAACAAAACCACTGTTGGCATCAGCAACGTCGCCGCCGTTAATAGCAGACAACCCAACGATTTCAGCGGTAGAAGTGGTCATGAAGCTGGAACCCCAAGTATTGGCAGCGCCTGGTACCGGCAAACCGGTTGCATCCAATAAACCAGTGTCAACTGCATCAGAAGCCCACACGCCCCAAATCAGGGAAGAGTTCAGCGTGCTGCCGAACAGTGAAGACAAACGTGCATCTGCAGCGAACGAATAAGCGTTGCTAGCATTGAAAGCACGGTAATCAATGCCCAGGTCACGGGTATAAGTGGTTTTGCTTACGTCGTCATAAACAACCAGAACGAGCTCGCTACCACCAGTGTTGGCTACATCGCTGGTTGGCAGATCAATAGCAGCGTTTGCTTGTGAAGCTGCAGCCATGGCAACAGCCAAACCAAGTACTTTTTTCATGAGAACCCCTTAAATCCTGTATTAAGTTTTTTTGCCCTGAAGAGCCGTTATGAAAAACACGTCATCCTTGATGCATTTCTCAATTTGGAACCAATCCATTGAACATTGGTCTTAAATCTCACCGCACCGAATCCCTCCTGAATTACCCTGCGGCAACGGGGACGACTATAGAAGGGCCGCAATAGTCGCTACATGAAGCTTTCGTGAAATTTTTAACCAGAAAGCCACGCAAAACGCACCACTGAAATAATTCGGTCACATTCGTGTGAAGCGTGAGACATAAAGCGTGGCGACCCACCTTTTACAGGTGGGTTTTGTGAATTTTTTGTTAAGGATTAAACATCGCGCCGGTAAGACAGGGGGGGGGGCAAATGGAAAGAGCGCTTATCTAGCGCTTAAGGCAAAAAAAGCAGGGAACAGTTAAAACAAGGCGTCACCAGCTGGTACTGAACAACGTCTGCGAAAAATGGATTGAAATTATTGACTGGTCTTTATATTGCACTCTTCAGCCATTGCGTCACTTCAGCCTGGGTGGGGATTTTTCCGGCAGATACTATTTTTTCATTGATTACCAAGGCTGGCGTCGAGAGAATGTCGTAAGCCATCATTTTGTCGTATTCGGTAACTTTCTCAAATTCAGCAGGAATGTTGGCCTGTTCGGCAGCGGCCCGCGCAATGGCTTCAAGCTTCTTGCAATTGGCACAGCCTGAGCCCAATATTTTTACGTTAAGCATAGGAAATTCTCCGTTAATCAAACGACCCATCAACTTTAATCCAGAGCGGCGGTTACATCGATCCAGGCACCAAACAACATTCCAGCCATCATACTGAATAACGCCACCCACCCAATATACGCGAATGTCTTGCGCCGACCAATGATGGCAGAGATCATCAATATACTTTGCAGACTCAACTCAGGATCTGCCATCAAATACGCGAGCAACGGACCAGGGTGCATTCCCATATCGAGAAACATGCGTGCCACTGGCACTTCGACCAGTGTCGGAAAATACATGAACACGCCAAACAACACAGCGATCGCATTCCCCTGCAAATCATTATTACCCGCCAGAGATTCTATCCATTCCGGTTGAATCACCGCACGCGCCATGCCAACCACGAACACACCCACCACCAACAACAAAAATATCTGCTTCACAAAACGCCAGGATTCCCACATCCAGGCGCGGGCATCATCAGCAGTGAGTTTACGCGCAAACCAGACAATGGCCCCCAACGCCAAAGCTTCTGCAATGACACGACCAGTAACGCCAACATCAACGCCGTCCATTGTTGGCGTTATTTTCAATGTAGCAAACAATAAAGTTGCTGCCGTCATGAACAACGTTAGCCAGGTCCAACGATTGGCTTTCTCGGTAATATTTTCCATGCCTTGCCAGGCAAACACGCCAATCATCATCAACAGAAGAATCAACATCGATCCTTGAACACCAACCCCCTCCTCGCCCTTGCTGGCATCAAAAGGCACCCAGTTAAACAGTTGATCTTGCCAGTCCTGCGCATACGACAACGGAATAGAAAAGGAAAACGCAACATCAGAAAGCAGCGGCACTTTTAATGTGCCTGCAATTAACAACGCGATCAATGAGAGCAGCACGCCGGTCGCAGCGCCACCAATCACCGCTTTTTGAGCAAAAAGAGTATCCGTCTGTTGATCATGCTTCGCATCGTCATGTGAAAATATCTTGGCCATCAACAACCCGATACCGATACCGAAAAGCAAACTGAGCAACAAGCGAGCTGTCGCAAATTCAACGCCAAGAATGCTGCCGGTATAGGCCAATGCAAGAATATTGCCGGCAGGCGCGAAGAATAGAAAGGTGATGGCGGGGCCGATACCGGCACCTTTTCGATAGACTCCGGCGAACAAAGGCACAATGGTGCAAGAGCAAACGGCGATTAGCGACCCTGCGGCAGCAGCCGCTGGGAAAGAGATGTAGCGCGGCGTATTGCGGCCGAGCCAACGCGTAATGCTGGCTTTGGGGATCAAGGCAGTCATCGCGCCCGCAATAAAGAAGGCAGGAATGAGGCACAAGAGCACATGCGCCGCCAGATAGGCGGCTAGATTGCCCGCGCCGCTATGTAGCAATTTTATAATAAAATCCATAGGTTATCTTTGCGCCACCCAGTTCTTACCCCTACCGCAACCCTTAAACGTACCGGTTTCGAACAATTGCTGACTGAAACCGAGGTCGATAGCTGAAATCAGTACATGCTATTCAACATATATACGTTTTTTAATATATATGTAATATTCCACGCCTATTCTTCTGATCCAGATCAAAGATAGGCACATGGTGCCCGCCCTGTCACTCTAGCATGGATACTCCCATATATATGTTTTTTCGTATATAGTACCCCCACCTTGCATACCGGATACTGTCCTATGAAAAAGCGCATGTTGTTCCTGTGCACTGAAAATTTGGCCCGCTTGAGCTGATCGCGTGGGATTTCGCCCCCCAAAACCAGACAGAGTAAAAATGCTTTCGAATTTGCTCTTAAAGAAATGAACGCACGCATCAAAATACTGGTGTTGCTGTACCAAAAAGTCTAGAGCATCCGACATGAAGCCAGTCCTTTTCTACAAATGTCTCGCAGACGACACACGGCTACGCTGCCTACTGCTCATCACTCAAGAAGAAGAGCTTTGCGTATGCGAGCTAATGGAAGCCCTGCAAGAAATCCAGCCCAAAATCTCCCGCCACCTTGCACAAATGCGTCGATGTAAATTGCTGGTAGACCGGCGTCAAGGGCAGTGGGTATTTTATCGAATCAACCCCGCTCTTCCTGAATGGGCCAAAACCGTATTGAAAAACACGTTGGAATCGAACCCTGCATTTTTGGCAAAAAATATCAAACAACTGTGCAAGATGGGCGATAGACCTGCGCGTGCGCAAGCGTGTTGTTAGCAGCCAAGGAGAAAACGCCATGACAATTAAAATCGGAATTAACGGATTCGGCCGCATGGGTCGTTTGAGTTTTCGCGCCGCCTTTGGCAGGCAAGCGATGGAGTTCGTTCACATCAACGATCCTGCAGGCGATGCAGCCACGTTGGCGCATCTTGTCAACTTCGATTCCGTGCATGGCCGCTGGGCACATGAGGCCAATGCACAAAGCGGGGATATTATCGTCGACAACAAGCGAATCGCTTGCACTCAAAACAAATCCATTGCAGACACCGATTGGTCGGGCTGCGACGTAGTGATTGAAGCCTCGGGAAAAATGAAAACACGCGCGCAGTTACAGGCCTATCTTGATCAAGGCGTAAAACGCGTAGTCGTCACGGCACCTGTCAAAGAAGAAGGTGTTCTCAACGTGGTCATGGGAGTAAACGATCACCTGTATGACAAAACGCAGCACCGCATTGTCACGGCAGCGTCGTGCACCACCAACTGCCTGGCACCGGTCGTAAAAATCATTCACGAGAAATTGGGGATCGTGCACGGCTCCATGACAACCATTCACGATATCACCAATACCCAATCCATTCTCGACACACCGCACAAGGATCTGCGGCGTGCACGCGCCTGCGGTATGAGCTTGATTCCAACCACCACGGGATCTGCCACCGCCATTACACATATCTTTCCTGAACTGAAAGGCAAGTTGAATGGTCACGCGGTAAGAGTTCCGCTGGCAAATGCCTCACTGACCGATTGCGTATTTGAAGTAAAACGCCCCACCACCGTCGAAGAGGTCAATCGGTTTTTAAAATATGCCGCCGAAAATGAACTGAAAGGCATTCTGGGCTATGAAGAACGCCCACTGGTGTCCATCGACTACAAAACCGATCCACGCTCCAGCATTATCGATGCACTTTCAACGATGGTAGTTAACGGCACGCATGTAAAAATCTATGCCTGGTATGACAACGAGTGGGGTTATGCCAACCGTACCTCTGAATTGGCACACCGCGTCGGTATCTCTGACAAGGCCTAATACGGCAATGCTGGATAGTGAATAGATGGATTAGCATATGGGCACTCTCGCAACACTGTCGCCGGATTTTCGGCAATACCTGATTGTCACGGGCAATTATTGGGCCTTTACGCTGACTGACGGCGCGTTGCGCATGCTGGTGGTGTTGCATTTTCATGATTTGGGTTTTAGCCCACTGCAAATTGCCTTTCTATTTTTATTCTACGAAATCTTTGGCGTTGTAACGAACCTTATCGGTGGCTGGCTGGGTGCACGGATTGGCTTGAATCGCACCATGAATATCGGCTTGGCAATGCAAGTCATGGCACTTTCCATGCTGATGGTACCGGCTGCACTATTGACCGTACCCTGGGTGATGGCCGCACAAGCTTTATCTGGTATTGCCAAAGATCTCAACAAAATGAGCGCCAAAAGCTCGATCAAACTGTTGGTTCCTGCTGATGCGCAAGGCACCTTGTACAAATGGGTGGCGATACTCACCGGCTCCAAAAACGCCCTCAAAGGCGCAGGCTTTTTTCTGGGGGGCGTCTTACTCACCACGTTAGGGTTTCAAGGGGCGGTGATGGCGATGGCGGCGGCACTTGCAATCATCTGGCTGCTCAGCTTGTTTATTCTCAAGCGCGATTTAGGTAAAGCAAAAAACAAACCCAAGTTCACGCAGATTTTTTCCAAGAGCAAGGCTATTAACTATTTATCGGCCGCGCGCTTGTTTTTGTTTGGTGCAAGAGATGTCTGGTTTGTGGTTGCACTGCCCGTCTATCTCTCGACCACACTCGGATGGGATCACTGGTCTGTCGGCGGTTTTTTAGCATTGTGGATTATTGGCTATGGTTTTGTTCAGGGCTTTGCCCCTCTGCTCACTGGCAAAGCCAAAGGCAAGGTGCCCGATGGTTCAACCGCCTTCATTTGGGCGTTGGCGTTGTCGGCTACCCCTGCGTTGATTGCCCTTGCTATGCAGGTGGATTTCACCGCCTTGGCACTGCCCTTCACCCTCAGCATTACGCACATAATTGTGAGTGGATTGCTGTTGTTCGGGGCCTTGTTTGCCATCAACTCGTCGCTGCACAGCTATTTGATCGTGAGCTATGCCAATGCAGACAGTGTCTCACTTGATGTGGGCTTCTATTACATGGCCAATGCGTTGGGGCGGTTGTTGGGTACGGTGCTATCAGGCTGGTGCTATCAACGCTATGGCCTGGAGGTTTGTTTGGCCATCTCTACGGGGTTTGTGTTGGTAGCAGCAGCGGTGTCCCTGGCGTTACCCAAACACACTCCTGCTTCCTGATCACCCCGGAGACCTGACCGTTATTTCGCCAAAATCATCAGATCTTTCATGCTTCAAGGCTCAAGATCCCATACGATCCTTGTCATACTTTCTTGTATATGCCAGCACTCTGAGTCTTGATGGTCGGAGCCTGCGCCAAGAAGAGTTTGCCAAATCCACCACATTGACTTGCTAATGGTTGGTAGTCAGCTGACAGGGAGCCCGTAATGCCGGAAGAAATTACTGACCTCATTACCTACGCAATACTTGGTACGATTGTCGTTTCAGCCGTCGTACTTTTGCTCTCCATGAAAGTCGAGTAGTCGCGCCTCTTCCTTGCGCGATTTTTCACATCGCCAAGGTAATCCGCACTTCCATGACAGTAGCTTTTCGCTGGCTGCTAGTTATCTTTATGCGATAGTTATCTTTATGCGATAGGCGACTTTATTTCTGTCGATATTTCGCTTGGTACATGCACGGATTTTTCACGTCTCACCGCACCATCATGACGTATTGAAAAACAGTTTTCATTTATATATTGGCTTCTTTCTTGATGGTGTAATTGTCGGTAGGAGTCGAGAGCTGACTCTTTGGACGTTACCATCGGTCATTTCTGCCATTGTCTGACTGCTTAAAATGTTAACAATGAGAAAAGTGCTTACTGTAGTCCCATTGCTAGCAAGCTGTGCACGATATTGACCCATCGTCACTTTATAAGCCCGGCGAGTTTTTTGGCGAGAAAACCTATGAACACGCAAAATTCTACTTTTTCTCCTGCTCTGGCTGAATCCACCCTGAGCGGGGCTCTGGGAGGCGTGTTGACGGATTTTCTGAATGCCAGGGGCTTGCAGGCAGTCGAATGCAGAAAGCGGCTCGCGCGCTGGAAACCCGACGGCAGAATCTCCGTACTAGAGTGGTCAACGTGTTTATATCTGATCTCGCAAGAGGATGATCGGCCTGAGCTTGGTTTGGAGATTGCTCGCCATTTTCAGCCAGAGCATGCGGGACTAATGGCTTATTTGGCATTGTCTTGCCGTAATATCGGCGAACTGATGGAGCAGCTTGACCGACTTCACCACCTCATGTGGCAGGGGTTCCATGTTTCGCTGCAGTGGTCGTTGGAGGGAATTTTTACGGTGTCATGGGCAACCTATACCCCCCCCTCTACCGATGTCCTGGATGTGGTTCGGCTGGCTTATGAAACCGGAATTGCTGGCATCGTGCATTTCTTTCGAGTGTTGTGCGGTGATGCGCATACACCTTGTGCTGTCACTCTCATGGGGGCGCCCCCACAAAAAATCGAGCCCTATGAAGCCTTTTTCCGTTGCCCGGTGACATTCAGCCCGCACACATCGTCGCTGAGTTTTACCCGCGAAATACTGGCGCTGCCGATCAGCGCAAAGGAGACTGTGCTGAGGCAACTGGTCGAGCGACAAGCCGCCGCCCAGATACGGGCACTCGATTCAAATGACACGTTCATGCTGGCATTTCGTCAAGCGCTGAGTCGTGCAATCAGTGTGGGCAAGCCGACCATCGAATACGTGGCGGCAGATCTGTCCACTTCCCGCATTACGGTGCAACGTCGACTCAAAGCTTATGGGACTGGATTTCAGGAGATCCTCGACAAAACACGATTTGAAATGGCCCGGCTTTATATCGAAAACCCGCGCCTATCGCTGGCAGAAATTGCACTGCTGCTGGCATTCTCTGAACAAAGCGCATTCTGCCGTGCTTTTCGCCGCTGGAGCGGGATATCTCCTCAACAATTCCGCCAACACCTTGAACCCAAGTCGTCCAATCGTCACGAAATGCTGGTGGCGCCTCCTTGAAATGGGGATAAAGACAAAATTCCTCCTGCGCGGTTAAACACAGCAATTCAATCTCGTTTTTACAGCACGCAAACATCAAGGATGACGCGAAAAGTCAAATAAACGAGGCTGTTGGTCAATACATGCTGGTATTTCGTTGAAACAATAAACAGAAATAAATAGAAACCGTTCAATACGCCTTGAATCCGACTTTTTCAGCTGATTTACCTAACAGTGCATGATGATGCAATTTGTCAAATACATGATGCGATCGGTCTAGACCTGCCCTTGTTTCACTGAAATAATTCATGATGTTTGCACGACAGTGCAACTACTCAAGCCGAATCTGCAGTAACCCAAAAAAAACCATGCCGTCCTCGATAAAAAAAGCAATAAACAGGAAACTACAATGCTCACTTACCTCGCTAGACTTGCAACAGTCGCGGCACTCCTGACAGGATTAACAGCCTGTGGGGGTGACTACATCATCAATAGTCCCGCTGATAAATCCATTCATCAAACGCCTCCTGATATTGTCGTCAGTTACAAAAAAACGCCGGAATCCCTGCCCAATATGGTGTTGAACGGCCAACCGGTAACCGAATTTTTTGCACCGACGCCCACAGAAGCCACTGCCACAGGAGATGATCTCGCCGACTTCGTTGTTCAGGGCAATAACCGTTTTCAGGTAAGCCCCCCGACAGGCCCGCAAGTGAATTTTATTTATGACACGCAAGGCCCACGTATTGTTATCACGCAGGCCACTCGCGCAGGTACTGTCAACATCGAAGGCATTGCTGTCGATGCTGCGGGTGCGCGATCCGTCAGAGTGAACGGCATTGAAGCTGACGTAGAGCCCACCGGTCGTTTCAGCGTTCAAGTCAGCCCCGCCGACACCTATACGTTTCAAGCGACCGATGTACTGGATCAATCCTCTTCGGTGGTATTCGGTGATGCACTGCTGATAAATCGCGATCTGATCAAAGCCCGCATTCAAGAGGATGGCATTGATTTTATTGCAACCGAGTTGGTTGACGTTGTGAATGCCCTTGATCTCAATGCCTTGGTGGCAGGCACCGAGCTTTACAGAAGCGGTATTTTCAGAGGCGAATTGACGTCATTGAGCATGAAAGCGGAGTCGTTTGCACTCGATCCGAACAATAACGGCATTAACTTGACGGGTGTTTTTACTAACGTGCGTGCTCAGCTTCGCCTGGTGCAAGTGGTGGTGATAAGACCCACAGCGGTTATTGATCGCGTCATCATGAATGGCAACGTGACGGTGGGCGTCAATAGCAATAACGAACTCGAAGCAGTGATTAATACGCTGAATGTTGATGCTCAGGGTATTCGCTTCGAAGGCGCACTCGGCGGCCTGGACAGATTTCTGGGCGGCGTGATCAGCGGGCTGGTCAATCAATTTGAAAACCGCATCGGTAACGCCATCAAAGGCGCCGTTAATAATACCCTCAAAGAAAAACTGGCCGACTTGATTCCGACCAGTTACAGCCTGCCTGTGGCCTGTCGTGAGCTGGGTATTGATTTTAAACTTAACAGCGTTAGCACCACTGACGATAGCTTGATTATCGGCTTGTCTGGCGCCGTCCTGGCCAACTCTGTCAGCACGGCAGTGCCCCCGCCGCTTGGCCCGATTTATACGGCTGATCCACTGCCTACCCCTGTTTTCGGCACCGGCGATATGAGTTTTGCTATTAACGCCAATGGTATCAATCAAGCACTGGTTTCCATTTACAGCGCCGGTCTTACTCACCTGATGATGTTAAATGGCAACACCTACGTCAATATTCCCCGCGATGATGCACTGGGTAACAACGGTGATTCGCGCATTCTTATCGATAACCTGACGCCACCGCAAATTTCGATCACGAACGCTAACGGCAACGCATTGACGACGATCGATCTGCCACGCCTGCAGATATCGTCTGAAGCCAAACAGCAAAATGGTGCATGGAATGAAGCTTTTCGCGTTGTTCTGAGTGCAAAAGTTGCCGCCAGCTTGGCGATTGGCAGTGATAACAAGCTGTCCATTACCATCGGCGATAATCCGGCCATTGCTATTGAAGAAGCGATCGTTGCTGGCAAACCGACGAGTGGCAATAACCTTGTCAACGAGGCAATTAGAATCGCCATACCCAAAATTATGGCGAACATATCCACATCCATTAATGGTATCGAAATTCCGTCAATTGCTGGATTCGCTATTACCACCGAGGCCATCAGCGCCATTGGTACCAACCATCGCCACCTGGGCATTTCAGGAAAACTAAACAAGCTACCAGGGGATGGTGGCGGTGATGGCGGTGGCGGTGGCGGTGGTGATGGCGGCGGTGGTGGCGGCGGTGGTGGTGGTAACAGCGACTTGATCTGCTTTCCCTAAGAAGACCCAAAAAGGCTCGTGATTTCACGAGCCTTTTTTATCCCTATATCAACTATTTCAGCGGGTAATCGCCGTTGGCGTCTCATCGTTGAAATCGCTGAGGATAATTACAATGCAGTTAAAAAAATGTGCTGGTAGTTCTCGACGCTATCTGGCAACGGCGCTTACCGCCCTCTTCTGGGTAACAGGTAATGCTTTAGCAGCCGGCGAGTGTTCTTCAGGACACCTGCCCAATCCCATTGATTTCAGCAGTATTCCTCCGGCCACTAGCGTGGAGGAATCCCAGCGCTGGCTGGAGGAGCGCAAGAATCTGGTAATTTCCACCTTTGCTCAGTTGACCCCTTTGCCCGCTGATTGTCGGGAGCCGGTGAATTCCTTCTCAGAGGGCGTTAACCCACGCATGGATAGCCGGTCTGACGTCGTGTTGCTAACCACTCGAGCAGTAGCAAAAATTCTCTCGCAGCAAGCCGATCCCGAACTGGAAAGTATTCTTCTTGATCCGAAGACGGTTGTGTTTTCAAACCACGGCACCTCTACTGTGACCGGCGTTAAAGTCGGAAAAACCGAAATCTGCAAGCGTCGCGTCGCCGATTACGATTTTGCGTTGATCGACTTTCTGAATCTCTACTTTGTCGCCAAGGAAAATGATCCAGGCTACCTGTATTTCTCTGCAGAGGCCCGTCATGCCATCGTCGACAAGATGCTGAACCTTCGGGGCAAAATCACCGAGACCTACACGCTCGACTGTGGCATAGGCCTATTACGACTTCCGGTCGAAATCAAAGAAACCGAAAACCATATCCTGATGATGGCGGTTGCACGCTATCTGACAAACGAAATTCTGTATGCCGACAGTAGCTCCACAGATTTCAACAATGTCCAGAATGGCAATAAACAATGGATGCTCGAACACTTTGTCAAGCTGGCGCGTGACCATTTCTACGAGTACAACTCCAAGCCCTACCAGCGTTACACGGTCGATGCACTGAATGTTCTCTTCAGCTACACCGAAGACAGCGAAATACGCACGGCCGCCAAAAACCTGCTGGATATTGTCTCAGCCTGGAGTGCGGTGCAATCTAACAACATGCGGCGGTTTGTACCGTTTCGTCGGCAGCCCCCGTATCGGTTGAATGCTGATGGCCTTTCGGGTAACTCTGAGGTTGATCGCCTCGCGGTGTTGGTCGGCAATTACCGTTCGCTAGGTGCGCCAAACAACGTTGATGACCAAGCGGTTGACCATCGTGCTATCGACGTCAGCCACAAGGCGCTTTTCACTATTGCAGGCAAATACCGTATGGACCCAGTATTGCTTGATCTGGCCATTAAGGAAAATTCGGCCAGCCACTATTTCGTGGGCATGCACGCAACGCCTGAGATTTTTGCCTATTCAGACGAAGTGCTGATAGCGGCCGGCGGTCGATCGGTGCCGGGCGTCACGCCCTGGTTCAGCCTCAAGCTGCCACGTTTTCTCGAATCACTCGATGAGCAATGGGTCAGAATGATTATCAATGCGCTCATCATGCCAAGGTCTGATGGGGAGCGAGGGTGGGCCGGGCCCACGGTGGTGATTCCCACTCAAGAGGTCAGCACATCATGGGAAGACATGATCCGCTTTGAAGGCCATCGCGATCGGGACGCAGCAACACGCGGCGC
The DNA here is from genome assembly GCA_964473645.1 of uncultured Moraxellaceae bacterium. Lineage (GTDB taxonomy): Bacteria > Pseudomonadota > Gammaproteobacteria > Pseudomonadales > Ketobacteraceae > HdN1. Next base: position 73,951 of record CAYYPW010000008.1, on the reverse strand, counting down.
AAATCTGTGCGTCGCGCCAGGGTTTGCCTGCGGCCTCCAATTGAAGCTGGGTAACCGCCTCGAAGGATTGGAGTCAAGCTGCTCGGCGCCGGGCAAAATTCCCGGCATGCGTTTTTACAATCTCAATCAGGGAGGTGAGTGTCCGCAATACGGCGTGTATCTGGCGGTCTACGAACAAGCTTGTGACACGGTTGCATGCCGAAATCGGGCCGATAATTACGGGTTCATCGAAGTTGCCACAGCAGGTGACCGCTCTTTCGAGCGTTTCGTGCAAGAGGCGGAAGCCGCGAATACAACAACACGATTCGCCTCTGTTGGCGTGCACACCTGGAATACCCAGTCAGGTGCCATCCGGTTCGAGATTGCCCCTCCCGCCAGGCTCGCGCCCATCGTCGACGTCTTCGGCACCCAATATGGACGCAACTACAAGCACTGGCCGAGAGCAAGAAGCCAGACGCTGCAATCCAGCACGCCAGGGTTTGTTACGATTGACAGTATTCCACTGCAAAAACGCCTCATTCTGGATATGACTAATCCGGCAAACCCGCAAAATATTTCGGTTGATCTGCCGTTTTTGAGCCAGTGAATTGAAAATAATAAGAAGGTGCTCACTATGAATAACAAAAACGCAAAATGGATTTTGCTAATTAATATGTTTGCGCTAACTCAGGCGGGGAGTGCTCATGCCGAGAGCACGGCCAGCGAAATCGCGAAGGTCTTCCTTTCCCCCGTTGAGAATGGCTACGTTGTAGATGGCGTGGTGCCGGTGACAATGAAGTGTGTAGGTTTCGAGCCTGGTTCACGCAACCCAGATATGCCGCTGAATTTTGTGCGCACTGAGTTCAATGGTTTTTGGGTTGCCGAATATAAAGTGGAGGGCCTTAGGGAGCACGTTATTTCTCTGGATATTGCCTGCGGGCCTGTGAATATTTACCGCCGCAATATTGTTGTGAACAATATCGCAAGTACTGATCGTGCGCCTGCGCGAAAAATGTCGAATACTATTTTGCAACATAAAGCCGCGACCGATCTAAAGTGGGATTGGGGTGATGCGGTCATGCTCTTTGGCCTGGAAACTTGGGCACAATCGAATGCAACGGATTATTTGCCTGTCTCGACTTACATCAGCGACTATCAGAAGCACTATGGCTCTCTGCAAAGGCCCCCGGTCGTTAACTATTCCGACCGTTGCCCCAGCGCATTGACGGCCATTTCGACCTGGCAGCGATCCGGCCAGCCGGAGTCATTCAAAAACCTGTCACGCGTCACCGACTATATCAAGTCAGCCGAACGGAATAAGCTGGGCGCGATCAACCATGTCGGCACATCCCTCTTTAGTCTGTTTGTCCCCTCCTCCATCTGGGTCGATTCGCTGATGATGTATGGACTGACCGCCGTAAGGGCCGGTGTCGCACTACAGGACGACAACTTACTGAATTTCGGTTTGCGCCAGCAGCTTATTTTTGCTGAAAAGCTGATTGATCCCAATTCGGGTCTTTACTACCACGCGTGGAACGTCAATCGTGACAAACCCTACATACTCAACCCCCTATCGACTCGGGGTACGCAATGGCTGCGCGGTAACGGCTGGGTAGGTGCATCACTGCTTTTGATGCTGCAGGAACTGTCTGCCCAGCAAAATTTGAACCCGGAAACTTTGCAGCTCAAGACACAGCTTGAAATTCTCGCCCAGAAGCTCGCTGAGGCGAGCAAGCCCTATATGGGCAAGACAAAAATGTTCGATACGTTGATGAGTTCGCCGGGTAAAGGCTACGAGGAAACCTCTGGCACGGCCCTGATGGCCTACCTGTATGTTCAGGGCGCCAACATGGGCATTCTCGACAGTAGTTACGGTGATGTGGGCCGCGACATATACCGCCATCTGACGGCGCGCTTGATACCGAAAAGTGAGGGCCGCATATCAATGCCGCTCATTTCTGGTCCCACGAATCCCTCTACATCGTTCGGTTATAAACTGGTTCGCCGCGGTGCGGATTATCCGTATGGTCTGGGCGCTTATTTGTTGCTGGCCAGTGCAGTAAATGGTGGGGGGTGACGTCCCCAATCATGCGTCAGAAAATCCCCCCCGGTGAGTGATGAGATACGAGAGCTCATAAAAATCCACTCATAATGATCTCGGTATTAGCACGTGCTTGCGAGGCATTTCCGCCGGCCAATTCTCGATAAGTGCGGGAATACTGCGCGTAATCACTAAATCCTGTAGACACTGCCGCATCAGTCAGGCTTAGCCCATCGTTGACCCGAGCTGCCGTCGCCATAATGCGGTGCCACAGGCGAAAGCGCCTGATGGGGATTCCAGTAACGCATTTAAATAATTGAATAAGCCGTGGTACTGATAGACCCACTTGACATGCAATCCATTCGACCGGGATATTTTCATCAAAACGTGACTTGATCAGGGATACAGCTTTTTCAATGCGTGGGTCGATGTCAGGCAGGCTTCTGGAGGGATGCGCCACCCACTCGTGATAGATTTTCTCCGCTTCTGCGAGCGGTGGGCGTTGATAGCGCAGATAGTTTGCATATCCAATGATGTCGGTTTCGCCCCTGATATTCATGAAACAATATTGCTTATTGATGGGGATTTTTTTATTCATGAGCGCCATGAATTGCGAAAGATCTGTTCCTAGCTCATTGAGAAAAAACATTGCCACGTAGGCGCCATGCGTATCCACTTCCACGGTCATGCCCGAGGGAATGAGGAAGCTCTTTCCATGTATTTTTTCTTTTTCTGTCGGGCCAAGCAACGCTATATCGTCTTCAAGGGATACCAGCAATGTTGAAGGCACATTGGAACGTTTGAAGTGGCGCTCGAGTTTCCCCACGTAAACACCTCTTCCATTAGAGGCATAGATGACTGCTTTTTTCATATTTTTATTTTTCTTTCATTTATTTCTTACATTGTTTTTTACAGTTTGATACTGCGCACTTATAAATAAAATGTATCAGCGCTACTGGATCGTGATGCGATAGCTGCGCTGGCTTTGCAGTCCGTTAGCAGAGTATGTCGTCACTGAAATCTGTTGAGTGCCGTTCACCAAGTTGTTCACCGGCAGCTCGAACGGCGCTGAACGATCCTCCAACAACAGCACACCACTCAGGAAAAACTCGGCACGGCCCGCAAGCCCGCTGGCGTTAACGCGCAGCGCGCTGAAACTGCTCCGAGCTAAAGCAGCCCCCGAGTTCACCACGCTGACCGGCTCCCCGTTCCGAACCTGCACCAAATTTCGAATGTCCGGCGGCACACCTTGACTGCTGGGCTGAAGATACTCATCGATGAAAGGCGAACCGGCGGCACTCCAGTCGCCCTCAATCGAGTCCACGAATTCCGGGGGGATGTTGCCGGTGATCAACGGCGGAGCCTGCGTTGGCTGGCGTCGTGGATCGCTCTTCGCAGGCACACCAGCGTTATAACGAAGGGCTTCCACTGTCAAACCGCCTATGCCTTTGCTGGAGTGGCAGGCCAGGCAGAACTCGTTCGAGGTCGAGTCTGGTCGCGGCGCATCATGGTAGAGAGGCCCCTCGGGAAAGTGCATGCTCGCTCGGATACTCACCGCGCCGTCTGGGAGGCGGTGTAGCACCGCTGTCCGGTCTTCGTTCGGGCTATCCATATAACAGGCATAGCGGGAATAGGTCGGCTGTCCGCGCAACTGCAACGCCGTGCTGACTCGATCGTGCATCTCTGATGAATAGAGCGCAGCCTGGCTTTCCAATTGCGCATTCGATTCGGTCGCCACCAGCGTGCCATGCGCCAGGTTACAGATGCTTTCCAGGTCGGGCCGATAGGCGAAGACTTTGTATTCGTCCATCCAGCCCTTGAACACGCGGTAACTCACCGAGGTGGCCGTCGAGCGATTCCGCAGCCGGTCAAAGAAATTCCCGAAGCGCTTATCGTACTGATTGTGGGCACGCCCCAACACCAGTGCGCCACTCTTCATCTGGAACATCGCGTCGCTATCAGTGAATTCCGTGTAAGGAAAACCGTTGACGAACATTGTTATCTGGTTGGCCGGCGATCTCTGAATACCGAGATGGAACCAGCGCTCCTTGACAAGGTTCGCCGGCACGAGGAATACCTGCTTAAGCTCGCCCCAGTTGTTGTAAGCCTGAAAACTGACACGACTGTCAGCGTCCTTGATTGTCAGCCGGCTCTTGTCAGGAAAATCCAGAATCACCCGCTCCTCGCTCGCACTCAGGTCTCTCGCGTCGAGGAACAAAGAGTGGAACCAGTAAGAGGCACTCATGGGCTGCGGTTGCCCCGACGGAATGTCGTAAAGAATGCGCGTGTTCTCGCCGTTGAAATACATCCCTTTGCCTTTGACGCCGCCGTTGGCCACCGGCTCGATGCGCCCGTGCACAACATCGCCCGCAAGGGGAACCATCCATCGATCTGGCAGCGTAGTAGCCGCATTCTGCACTTTCACTTGTCCCCGCCAGCTACCCAGCAGTTCATTCCAGCCATCGTAGCCCGTCATGCGAAAGCGGTTTTTATTCACCCACGAATAGGCCGCGACCATGTCTGAGAGGATAAAAGCGTTATCGTTGAGAAGATCGTCGAAAGAGAATTCGTCGGTCGTTGCGCCGCTACTGAGCAACCAGACCACATCATGCGGAGCGGCGGGTTTCATATGCGGGTTGTAGTTCATGCGATTTTCGATGCTGTCGAAAAGCGACGAATTCTTCATCAGGTATTTCTGCTCGGTTCCGTCACGACCGAGCACGGGGTTGCCGTACTCATCTTTGAGCGCGATGTATTGGTCTTTTATGGTGCCTCCTCCCACCTCCCGATAAGCACCCACCTCGACGCTGGTCGATTTGTTCGTCGTGCTGCTCAAATCAGTACCCTGCTGATAGAGGTCGAGGTTGAGCGCGTTGGCGAGATTGATGCGGAAATCCGAATAATTCAGCAGGTTATCAAAGAGAGCCATCTTGCCTTTTGTCCACGCCCCCATGACGGTGAACTGACTGATATTGCTCTTGTCTGGCGAGTCGGAGGGCGTGCACCCGCTATGCACGCATTGATTGGGGAAACGCGACTTGTCGAACAACAGGCCATCTCTGAAAAGATTGGCATCGCTAATCATGAGCGAAAGGTTCTTGGCGTCCCGGTCGAGCCAGGGGTAGGTGCCTTTGATGTCCTCGCCGTCGGGAATGTAATTACCCATCGGATCGCGGAACGGGTACTTGGCGAAGGGGTATTTTTTATTGACGAGCGGATCATAGGGAGCGTGCGAAAGAGGACGAAGGTCACCCCACTGCGAAGCATCGCAGGGCGCAGCGTTTTCTGGTGCCACGGCATAGACGGTCTCGTAACTACCCGCATGCATTTGCCCCGTCGCCGTATGACGCCACACCAGCGGCAAGCCTTGCCGTCGAGTAACGAGCAGGCGTCCGTCTGCCGGCGTATTCAACTCAAAAAGCACACCTTGGCGGATCGGCGCCATCTTGTAGTCGGTGCTGAAATCGACCGAAGCGATGCGTGCATTAGCGGTTTTGGGCTGGCTGACCCGGATCGTCATCGCTCGGCTATAAACGCGATCCCCCCTTTCCAGTTGGGGCATGTACTTCGTTCGATAACCGCCTTCAAGTTCATAGATGTCTGAGGTGCTGAAGGTGTCCTTTACGGCACTCCCCACCAGGGTCAGGTCGTAACAGTCGTCCTGTCCGTTGCTGCCGCAGGCATAGGGGTTCCCCTGCGAGGGTGCACTGGGTTCCCCTTCACAGATCGATGCAAAATGGGTGATTTTGCTGCCGGGCAATCCCCACTGGCTGTAGTCGGTGACTTCCCAGGTTTCCGGATCAAGCGTTGGCACCCCTGGCGCACTCTCGAGAAAATGTTTATCGAGAACTTCTGGGCGATTGAGTCGGATGCGTAGCGGTTGCGGATTGCCATCCACGCCGCCGCTGCCGGGAACAACGCCGATGCGTCCGTCGTGCGTTAACCGCATTGGCGGCAGAAGCGGTTTTCGAAACCCCTCTGTTTTGTTGACTGGCGTGACTACGCGATTGACCAGCGGGATGTCGGGGGTAGCAATGGTCCAGCCACCCCCGTTATGCGGGGGATTATTGTCTCTTATGAACTTTCCAAGACCAGGGATGTTAGACGCCAGATAAACATCCCAGCCGATTGTCGCATCGTTGAGTTGATCCGCGGGTGGCAAAGCGCCATAACGCTCTTTCGCTTCATCGTAGTATCGAAGAATATTCCAATGCGAGACGCCAAGGGCATACGCCGAATTGAAGAGCGTATTGTCGTTGTACCAATTAAAGTTTCTTTCCGGCTGCCTCGGCTCTTGGAGCGCCGAATAGCTCTGCCCGCTCACGGCCAGCAACGCGGCCACAAACACGAGTCGAAATCGGCAACAATGATTACCCATGACTCCTCCATGACCATTTTTTTATTTATGGTTCTTATTATTTGACGTGCAAAACGAATTATTTCATTCGAACAGAAGCGCGTATTGACAATTCATTTCCTCCATTTGACTATTTGAATCATCCATGAAGTCTGCCAAAACCCAATGCCGCTAGGTGCGTTGTTAGGGAAATTCATTTAGGAATAGAGCAATAGATAGTTTTGCTAGTGCGCAGTGATTACCGTGGGATTCCATTCGGTGCGCATTTCCATTTGCAGGCGCTAGAGGGCGGCGGGGATGAGTTCAGTCCTGCTTCAATACTACTTCGAGTAATTAGATACTATTTTATCGTACACACCATTGCTTTTGATAGTAACGATGGCGTCGTTCCACTTGGCTACGACTTCTGGCGTGACTGATTTTTTGCTGTACATCAGATAGATTTTTCCTTCATTGACAACTAGCGGATGAATTTCTACCTGCTCCAGCAGCCCACTCTTTTTTAGTTGATAAATACCAACAAACTTATCCTCCAATACGCCGTCAACCCGTTTGGCCACCAGTTTCTTAAACAGTTGATCGGCATTGGGGGTAAGCGCGACGCGCGCACTAAACGCCTTTGATTCCATGGCTTTTTCAAAATCCTTACCGTAATAATAATCGCGAGTACCTCCTAAATTGAACTCGTAATTCAGTATGTCTGTGATCTTTTTCAGATCATATTTTTTACTTTCGTCTTTGCGCACAAATAGCGCCATGATCTCATCGCGATAAGGCTGAGAAAAATGAGAGAATTGCTGACGCTCTTCGTTTATGGATGCCCCCGGGGCCACCTGAATCAAGCCTTCTTTGAGTTCGTGCAGCGCCCGTGCCCAAGGGCGGCCAACAAATTTCACTGTGCAACCGGCTTGCCGAGCGATGGCAGACACCAAATCATTGTCCAGCCCAGTGACAACATTGTTGCTTTCATACTGGTAAGGTTCCCAAGCCTCCCATGCGCTAGTTAATTCGCAGCCATGTGCAACGGGGTACAAACTCGCTAAGAAGAGGGCAAGGATGGCCTTTATTGCGGCAATAGAATTGTTTGACCGTTTCACGGAGAACTCACCAACCGGTTGGCAGATGAATTATCTATAGCAGGCCTCTAGGAACATGCAAACAACCCTCCGCAAAAGGCAATTGCCGTGATAGTACGTGTGCGGGGCGATTCTTCCATAGGTTGAAGATTGAACTCGTCCATAAAATGTCACGATGTGTGCCCCCTGTAAGGGGGCGTGGAGCAAATCCAGTGTCTTAGAGAGTGGATTTGTTTATGGATTTTTATTATTTGACGAGCGATACGCATCGACGATCTGCTCATCATGCATGCAAAACGAATTATTTCAGCGCGACACAAGCCCGTATTGATAATTCAATTCCCCCATTTGTCTATTCGAATCATCTGTAAAATTTTCATATGCCTGTATCGCTCCAGCGCAGCTCGCTTTTTGGTAGCTGCCATCAATCCGTCACAATCTGCGTGCACTGTAGTACCAAAACAATAATTGAGTTCACACATGTTCTCGCGCAGACGATTCATACAAACCGGATTGGGGGCAGCCGGCGCCGCACTAACGCTGCGGAACGAACGCTCCCATGCTGAAACGCCGGTAACCATTGAAGCCCCGTTCGCACACGGTGTGGCATCAGGAGACCCGCTGTCAGACCGGGTAATTCTATGGACCCGGCTCACGCTGAACGAGCAACCCACGGAAACGCTAGTGGTACATTGGTCTGTCGCACTAGACCCGACGTTGAAAGAGATCGTCGCAGAGGGCGAGGCCTACACCGATGCAGAACGCGATTTCACTGTTAAGGTCGATGCACAGTTACCCTACCCGGCCACCACTTACTACTACGCGTTCTATTTTCAAGGAGTGACGTCCATTACCGGCCGCACACGAACGGCCCCCAATAGCAGCGCAAACAGTTTGCGTATCGCAGTATGTTCCTGCAGCAGTATTTACTCTGGTTTTATGAACGGCTATGGCCGCATTGCAGATCGCAACGATTTGGATTTAGTCATTCACTGTGGGGATTACATTTATAATCGACCCGATGAAAATGAACGTCACCGCATTCCTGCGGACTACATTGATGAAAAAGACCCGGAAACACTTGAAGAGCTGCGCCGCCGATATGCGTATTACCGGCGAGATCCTCAATTAATGCGGGCACATCAACAGCATCCTTTTGCAATCATCTGGGATAATCACGATATTGAGAGCGGGCCGATAGACGCTGCCATTCGTGCGTTTCATGAATGGGTACCCATTCGCTCACCTGAACCCGACAATCATCACCGAATCTACCGTCATCTACCCTATGGCCCGCTGCTGGACATCGTGCTACTGGATACTCGCCATATTGGCCGCGACCCTGCGGTAAAGACTGGAAATCCGCTACTTAATGATGTGATTGACGATGAGAATCGGAGTTTGCTGGGGCAGCCACAGTTTGACTGGCTAACGGCAAGCCTAAGTGCGTCAGAAGCGCGGTGGCGTTTGTTTGGCAACCAAGTCATGATGGCTCCCATGCTAGCACTCGGCATCGTCGACAACCCGAGCGATGACATAATGGGCTACAATGACGCAGGTTTGATTTTAAACCCGGTACAGTGGGATGGATATGCCGCTGAGCGTCGTCGTTTATTCCATTTTTTGCGGGAAAATAAAATCCGCAACAACATCATAGTGAGCGGCGATCTGCATATGTCGTTCGCTGCAGATCTGGTTGAAGACCCCATCAATCGCGCCATGTACGATCGCAAAACAGGTGGCCAATCGGTCGGCGTTGAATTTTTACCCAGCAGCATTTCGCGTGGCAATATTGATGAGCAGATTGGCGCAACACCTGGCACTCTGGCCAGTATTGCCGCTAGCGTTGCCCTCGGTGTGGCCAACCCACATATTCGGTATGCAGACACGCGCGAGCATGGCTATGGCATCGTGCACATAAGCGATGCGGAAACACTATTTGAATTTTGGTACACGCCGATTTTGTATCAAACACGCTACCAATGGTTGGGCGCCTCACTAGTGTGTAAAAGCGGACACAATCATCTACAACGTTTGGGCAAACGGCAATCCGCCAGCAAAGGCACTTGGCAAGCGGCTCCAGCCCCCCTCGCTATTGAGATGGAACCAGCCAGCTATATCATGAGCTGGACAGAGATTGTCATGGCCCTATTTCGCGCCATCGAACATCGCAGAGTCACCCGCATCGACATGCCCTAACCCCCTTTTGGCTTAAGTGATTACAGCAATAGCGCGCAGGCATCCCTTTAAAACCGAAAGTGAAATACTAGCGTAGCAATTCTGAAACAATCGCTCACCCTAAAGCAGGTAAGCTATTTATCCCCGACCCATATCAATACAATCGACGCCTATGTGTTGCTTTAATTTTGATTCAGATTTCTAATAGCGTCCTTAGGGGGCGAAGAACAGACGCGATCATGGCTCCCTCGCTAAAGAAAAAACCAACGTGCTGGAGTTTATCTATGCAATACCAGAAGCCGGGATATATCATGAAACTTGCGTCTGCCGATTTCGACAATGGCAAGGCAGGCACAAACTATCTCCTTCAAATACGTGTAGAATCGAATCGCTGGTTGCTTCAACATCTTTCATCAACCCCCAAACACCAGCAAATCATTGACGCAAACCTATACATCCTCAGAGCCACAGGCTTATTGCTGACAGAAGAGCAACTCAGAGAAATATTGACCCTTTTCCCTGTAGTTCGCATTGAACTCGCTGTTTACGGCATTGAAAGAATCGATGTACAGGACAATCTGAAAGATGCAATTTCAAACTTTTTCCTGGGGTGCACGTGGCCTCGCATTAGCGACAATGTCAATATTAAAAAGTTTGTTTCGCTTTTAAGACACCAGGCCGTTGCAATGGGCTACAAGCTGAATGCAGACGAAACACACCTCCAACCCGAATGCCAATCGGCGAGTTTTGCGTAAACAATTAATTTTCATTACCTTTGACCTGTCATACAGGTCGCATTTGGCATACGCCGTTCTTGTTTGAATTATTTGTTGTCGAGATCATTTTGTTAATCCAAGTCAATAAAATGTCACATTTAACCCGACTGACATCCAAATGACACAACCTTGATGGAAATTCAAACCCTCCATCGTTGACAGTGTTTGTTATGGCCATGGGCATATTTTCTCGCAATACCCTTCGTTTTCTCTTTCGTCAGCGTCGACATGTCTGGCAGTCAAAGTACCGCTTGTATATTGAGCTGCGCTCCAAATCCATTGAGAATGAAAATTTTATACAAGCACTGGAAGACACCGTAAGCGAATTGAAGGGCATCGCGTGGGCGCGCTATGTTCCTGTGCTTGAAAGATTGGTGGTTGAATTCAAGGAACAACCGGGCAGCGATACGCAGGTTCTGAAGGCCGTACATCGCACCGAGAAGCAATTTGGCTTTGCCACCAGACCCTTCAGTTATGGCAGTGGGTTTCCGCTTTCAAATGATCCTATCCTGCGTGCTGTTGCCGAAATGTCGGGCGATATTGGCGGTCTGTTACTTGGATTGCTGCTTCAGCGGGGTGGCAATCAGCAAGCGCGATTGTGGATTGACGTTTCTGCAGTCGCAACCCTGATCGACAATATTCCTGAACTGCGGGAAGCGCTGGACAGTTGGTTGGGACACGAAAATGCCGACCTGGTGATCAATCTTCTCTCCAGTTTCAGCGAAGGCATGATCAGAGGCTGGTCGGGCACACTGCTGGATACGCTACACCGACTACATGAGCTTTCTGGTTTTCTGGAAAAGCGCAAGCTTTGGGGCGAGATCGAAGAAAATATTGTACAGGTTCTGCTGGCGAGCAAAGATGTGCGCGGGCCAGAGCAGGTACGGCCTACCCCGCTGCCAGCGGGTGCCATTGAGCATTATCAGGAAACCGCAGAAAAACTCTCGCTTGCCGGTTTCGGCGTGAGCATGGCCAATACTCATGATCTCACCAGTGCAGTGGCCGCGTTATTTGCCGCCATCCCCAAACCCGCCACTGCAGGCCGCGAAACGTTTATCGTCGAACTGGAGCGCTTACTCTCAAGGCAAGGGGTGTTCATTGTCGATTACGGACCGTTTCGAATTCTCGATCGCATCAATTGTTTATTGATTCAATCCCACTGGATCAATCGCAAACGCTATGTCGTTTCGGCCACAAAATTCTTTACCGACCATCAAGAGATTGCGCGCCATATTGATACGCTCCTGCATCTGGGTGGCGATTACATACTTGCAGATGGGCATCGCTATCGCTTGCAGTGTGTGCAGAGCGAAACCGACATTCCCGAAAATGTCATCGCCTGGTGGCAGGCGCATAATGCCAGCCTTTCATCTTTGCGGCTGCTTTGGGAGAACGAGTTGCTGGCCGCTGCCGCTATCATCAATACCGCACTCGATGGCACACTCGAAGTGCTTATTGCCCGCGCCCGCGCCGCAGGATTACAGATCGCCACCATCGGTGCCGACAAAGAAACACTGCAATGGTTGCATCCTGATTTCAGCTATATCAGCGACGCACAGCCGTGCTGGTGTATTGCTGATTTACAACAACGCGGCCTGTGCGTGCTTTCTGTGGGTGCGGGGCATTTTATTGAGGCAGGCGATTTTCGCCTGGGTGTACTCAATTCCAATGCAGATTGGCCGGTGGCTGCCCATATCGTCGCCCCTGATTGGCGAGATGCACTTTGGTTAATCCTCAATGCCATTGAATCTGCACGCAAAGTCGCTTTGCAAGGTGTTGAACTGGCCAAAATGGACGCTTTTGCCGGGTTGGTGCTTTCATTGGGCAGCCTGGATGTACCCACGATTAAACGCATCAAAATGGCAGCAAATGCGGCCGGGTTCTTGTCGATGCTCAATGGGCTTCGCCTTGCACGAGCGTTGAAGCCATTCCCAGAAGCGCTCAAGATTGATCCGGTGCCATGGCACACGTTAGATGTAGACACCGCCCTTTTACGCCTGGGTTCAAGCTGGAAAGGCTTGAGCGATGAGGATGCCCTCAAACGGCTTAACGGCTTTATCAAGCCGCCCGAACCTGCAGCCACACATTTTCTACGCGTCTGGATGGAAGAAATGTCCAGCCCCCTGGTGCCGATTTTATTTGCAGGTGCGGGCCTGTCGGCATTGACGGGCGCCATTGGTGATGCACTGCTGATTGGCGCTGTCACCGGTTTCAATGCACTGGTGGGCGGTTACCAGCGAGTGCGCACCGAGAATCAACTCGACGCCATGTATCGTAACGAGCAACGTAAGGTTCGCTGCTTGCGTGATGGTCGCGAAACATTGCTGCTGACTGACCATTTGGTGCCAGGTGATGTCATTTCCCTGCAAGCGGGTGAGGTAGTGCCGGCAGATGCACGTATTCTCTCCGCCCGCCATCTAGAGATGGATGAATCCAGTCTCACTGGCGAATCGATACCCGTCTCAAAAAATCCGCGCCCCAGTCATTCGGCGTTATTGGATGAGCGCACCTCGGTGTTATTTGAGGGCACCACCGTCAGCGCAGGGGAAGCCCACGCAGTGGTTGTTGCACGCCAGGAACAGTCCGAAGCGCGTCGCCTATTCTATATCCAGCATCCACGATCATCTGCTACGGGGGTAGAAGCCCGCCTTGAAAAGTTGACTGATCTCACCGCACCGGTAGCGGCATTTGCCGGAATAACGGTGATGCTGTCTGGCCTGGTACGCAATCAACCGGTGAATGAAGTCGTGGGCGCGGGCGTCAGCCTTGCCGTTGCAGCCGTCCCGGAAGGGTTACCGTTGATGGCCACGATGGCGCAATTAGCCTCTGCCGGGCGTTTGTCAAAACGGGGCGCCGTAGTACGCAATCCACGCGCCATTGAAGCCTTGGGCCGCATGAATGTACTGTGTGCCGACAAGACCGGTACGTTGACCGAAGGCCGCCTGGTACTCAAAGCCATCGCTGTTGACGGGCAAACCCTCGCTATAGAAACGCTGAGCGACAGCGGCAAACAAGTATTGATGACCGGTTTATTGGCGAGCCCCGCCGGGGCCGATGAATTGCCGCACATGACCGATGCTGCGGTGATTGATGGTGCACGCCTTCATCATCCCGAGCTATTGCAAGAAGTCTTGCATTGGCAGCGTTTGCATGAAATGCCGTTTCGGTCAGAAACGGGTTACCATGCCACTTTGACCCGCTGCGACGGCGTCATGCGTGTCGCTATCAAAGGCGCGCCCGAAATTGTGGTGCAACTATGCGATCGATGGCTCATGCCCGATGGCACCGTTCTCCCCTTTAACGAAGAAAGCCGTAAGGCCATTACCGAAACGTCCTCTTATTTGGCACGCCGCGGCTACCGTGTATTGGCCGTTGCCGATAAAACCACACGTCACGATACGCTCGACGAAAGTCGAATCAAAAAATTGATATTCCGTGGCTATCTTGCCGTCACTGACCCGATACGCGGCACAGCCAAAGCAGCTATTGATGAAATACAGCGAGCGGGTATCCAGGTCAAGATGATCACCGGCGACCATCCGCTTACCGCCTGCGCAATTGCCGAAGAACTGCAAATGATCAATGCCGATACCGTATTGACCGGTGCCGAAATTGAACAATTCAGCGATGAGGAACTGAGCGAACGCTTACCGTCAACGGGTGTATTTGCCCGCGTCACGCCTCGACAAAAAGCGCGCATCGTAGCCGTGCTGCAGCAGAAAGGGTTAACGGTGGGTATGACCGGCGATGGTGCCAATGACGCGCCCGCCATTCGCCTGGCCGATGTCGGTATTGCCCTTGGCGAACGCGCCACCGCTGCTGCGCGTACCGCTGCTGATTTGCTGGTGGTGGACGGTCGCATCGAGACCATCGTAAAAGCCTTGTTGGAAGGCCGGGCGCTGTGGGCATCGGTGCGCGATGCGGTGGCATTGCTGGTCGGCGGCAATCTGGGTGAAATCGGCTTCACCCTGCTGGGCGGCATGCTCGATGGCCGCTCACCGCTCAACGCTCGCCAACTTCTGCTGGTCAACCTGCTCACTGACACCTTGCCTGCCCTGGCAGTGGCGCTACGTCGTCCCAAAAATGCGCGTCCTGAGGATCTGATGCAAGAAGGGCCGGAAGCATCACTGGGCCATGCACTCACTCGAGAAATTGAATGGCGTGCGGGCTTAACCACTGGCTTGTCGGCCGCCTCGTGGTTGCTGGCTCGCGCCACATTGAGCCCTGCCGAGGCCAGCACGGTCGCAATGATGGGCGTGGTGGGATGTCAACTTGGCCAAACATTGGTCGTAGGCAATGGCGATCGCAATGTCATGTTGTCATCGGTGGGCGCGTTGCTGGCAACCGCATTGATCGTTCAAAGCCCGGGCCTGAGCCGAGTCTTTGGATGCACGCCGTTATCGCTTGCGGGATGGACTCAAACCATGGGCACTGTACTCGCGTCTCTGTTTGGCGCCCGGATGATGCCCGTGGTTCAACGTGAAATTGCGCGCGTTTCCCGCGTCATAGAAACCCGCATGATGACCTATTTGGAAGAATCCGAATGGGATGACAACGAAAGTGATGAAATCGAGAGACAACTTGTGTTGAGCGGTGATACGAAAGGGTTGCTCGCACTGACATCCATTGCCGGGGATTCCTCACTGTTGTAAGCACAACGTCCATGCAGGTGTTTTTACCTGCATGGACGCTACAGCGGTCGACACTACTAGCACACCTTCTCTTCTGTGGGCCACCTCGACCAAGTGACCACTTACTCAGCCCCCTATCGCGGCAATCACAAAAGCCGTGTTATCCTCTGGCCCCATCCATTCCGCGCAAAGTCAATGTTCTAATGAAACAATTTGTCGATCTCATCCCCGTTATCTGCTTCGTCGCTGTCTACTTCGCAACGAAAGACATGATCATGGCCACTACCGTGCTGATCAGCGTAACTGTGCTGCAACTGGGCTTTGTCTGGTTCACCGAAAAGAAAATCGAAAAGCCGCTGCTATACACTGCACTCACCGTGTTCCTGCTGGGGGGGTTAACGGTATTTTTCAAAGACAACGCCTTCATCAAGTGGAAACCCACCGTGATCTACTGGACGTTTGCCATGGTGCTGGGTGGCAGCCATTTCTTCGGGGATCAGCCACTGATTCGTAAAATGATGGAAGGCATCTTGAACAAAGTGCCCGATATGAAACTGAATGTGCCCGATCGTGCGTGGGTGCATTTGAGCATTGCCTGGGTGATATTCTTTGGCGCCATGGGAGGCGTCAATCTGTTCGTGGCCTTTCATTTTGAGGAAGCCACCTGGGTCAGCTTCAAGCTGTTCGGGCTCACCGGCTTGCTGATGGTCTTCATGTTTGCGCAATTCGCTTATCTGTCGCGTTTTTCCGAAGAAGAAAAATCCGACTCCTGATGCACACAAGCCAGCGCCCTGCAAGTACACTGTTATTCACTAATGCGGTTGGTCATTGAAGCAGCTAATCATTGCAACGGCTGTTCGTCCAAACGGTTACTGACATCCTCTTACGGAATCCTGCTCATGTGGTATGCAATCATTGGTGAAGACAAACCCGGCAGTCTCGATGCACGATTGGCAGCGCGCCCCGCGCATCTCGAACGTTTGCACACGCTACAAAACCAGGGTCGCCTATTGCTGGCTGGCCCCTTCCCTGCCATTGATAATGAAAACCCGGGGCCCGCCGGCTTTACCGGCAGTCTGATCGTAGCCGAATTCGACAGCCTCGACAGTGCCCAGCGTTGGGCCGATGCCGACCCTTATATCGCCGCAGGTGTATATGCCGGTGTCACCATCAACCCTTTCAAAAAAGCGCTACCTGCATGAAATCGAGACCCCTTGCACGATTCACCTTCGCCGTCATCGCTGCCGGCCTGTTTAGCGTGTCACAGGCGTGGGCAGAAACCCAATATGTCAACGACGTGTTGCGCGTCGATATGCGCGCCGGCCCCACCAATGCGCATAAAATCATTGATTTCGTCAAAAGCGGCACACCGGTCAGCATCATTGGCCAATCCCCCGATGGCGTGTGGTATCAGGTAGAAGCCAACGGCAAGCAAGGCTGGATCCAAACGCAATACCTTACTCATGAACGTGTTGCGCGCGACATGCTGGTCGACATGCAGGCCGAGGTCGAGAAGCTGAAAAAGCAGAACAATACCCTGCAAGAAACCCTGTCTGACACGCGCGAAGAACTCAAATCACTGAAAGCGGCGCACCGACAGCTCAATACCGGCAGCGCGCAACTGCAACGTGAACTCGAAAATATTCAGCGTATTTCCAAAGAGGCCCTCAGCACCGAAGCCGCCTTGCGCGACCTCAGCGAACGCAATCAAATGTTGGAAACCGAGTTGGAAAAAATGACGCAGGAAAACGCCTTGGTAAAAAGCGCCAACCTGCGGGAAGGCATTCAATTCGGCATTCTTGCCGTCGTGATCGGGGCGATCCTCACGTTGGTGGTGCCCCGCATCACGGCACGTCGACGCCGGAATGACATCTGGTAACGCTAAGATTACCCCTAATCAGGGCGTTAAAGAATCGCCCCGATTTTTCGCAACGTTGCGATTTGTTCGGTGCTAAAGCCATTCTGGCCTAACACCTCATCGGTGTTCGCACCGATCCCCATTCCAACATGCTTGTAGCTGGGTGGCGTTGCCGAAAAGCGCACGGGTGACGCCAGTTGTTTCTGCGTTTTACCGTTGGGTGCAGGCACATCGACAATCAGCTCGCGCGCTTGAATCTGCGGGTGTTGGCAGGCCTCTGAAAAGCTCAATACCGGCTCGGTACACGAATCCAGCGCGGCAAATACCTTGGCCCATTCATCATACGTGCGGGTTTTCATTACCTCGGCAATATCGCGTTTCAATCCACGCTGAATCTCGGGAATGAGTGCCAAACCCTTGCCTGCCCATTCCGGGTGGCCCACGGCCTGGCAAAACTGAGCAAAGAACTGCGGTTCGATACCCGCCACCGAAAAATAGCGCCCGTCTTTGGTTTCGTAGCAATCGTAGAACGAACCGCCGTTCAGTTGTGTGGCTTCCAGCGTGGGTTCAGTGCCGCCGACCAGCGCCGGTGGCGCCGTTAGAGCATGCATGGAAAAGGCGGCATCAGTCATGCTGATATCAATGCACTGACCTTCCCCGGTTTTTTCACGATGTACCACAGCCGCCAGCACCGCCATCACCGCGTGATACGAACCACCTGCAACATCAGCCACTTGCACGTTGATGGGCGCAGGGCCTGACTCAACCCGCCCGTTATACGAGGTAATCCCAGCAATCGACAAATAATTGAGGTCGTGCCCGGCGCGATCTTTGTAAGGGCCGGTCTGGCCGTAACCGGTAATCGAGCAGAAGATAACGCGGGGGTTAACGGCTCGCAGGGCTTCGTACCCCACCCCCAGGCGATCCATCACGCCTGGGCGAAACTGTTCGATCACAATATCAAATTCTTGCACCAGCGCTTTTACCACCTCCACGCCTTCCGGGCGTTTCAGATCGAGCGCGAGCGATTTTTTGGAGCGGTTCAGATAGGCGTGCGCCGCCGACACGCCATGTTCTTGCGGTGGCAGCATGCGCACCATGTCGGGTCGCAGCGGCGCCTCTACCTTGATAACCTCGGCACCCCAGTCTGCCAGCATCATGGTCCCGAACGGGCCAGGCAACAAGGTCGTAAAATCCAGCACTTTAAGACTTGATAGCGGACCACTCATCACTCAACCACCTTTTGTCATTAATGTTTTACAATCTATACAGAATAGCGAGAGACTCCGCTCTCCCCAATGACCATACAGACCAAAGCCCTTGACAAAATCGCCGATGCCCATGCCCCACGACGACCCAAACGCCAGCATGAAATCCACCACTGTGGACATACGCTATGCCAACGCGCTGCTGGAACGTGGCCGGCGCGCAGGTGTCAATGTTGACGCCCTGATCGAGCGCCTGGGTATATTGCCCAGCGTATTAGCCGAACCCAATGCGCGCTTGAGTGGCGAACTTTATATTCGTCTGGCCAGCCTGCTGGTGCGCGCCACCCAGGATGAATTCATTCTGTTGAATGGCATTCCTCGCACCAAACCCGGCACCTTTGCCATGATGGCACACACCGTCATTCAGTGCCCGACCTTGCATAAAGCCATGTTGCGCGCCGGCCAGTTTTACCGTTTGTTTGTAAATGACATTCGCTTCAAGCTGACGCAACAAGGCGATAAAGCGTTTTACTCGATTCGTTTCAATGATCCCGATATCGATTGGGATCACACCAGCACCGAAAGTTTGATGATCATCTTTCACCGGTTTTTCAGCTGGCTGATTGGCCAACGGCTGGTGCTCGATCATGTGTGTTTGACGCTGGCGACGCCGACAAATGCGGCTGAGTATCGGCATTTGTTCCGCTGCCCGATTAAATTCGGCGCCGACACCGATGCCTTTGTATTCTCGACCCGCTATCTCGATTTTCCGCTGCACCAGACGCCGGAAACGCTCAAGCAGTTTTTGCGTGAAGCGCCCGGCAACATGGTGGTCATCCCTGATAATGATCAGAGTCTTGCAGCGCAGATTCGTGGCATTTTGCAGAAAAATCTGCAGCAGCCCTTTCCGGATTTCGAAACCGTGGCGCAGCAGCTTCATTCCACACCGCAAACCCTGCGTCGACGTCTCAAGCGTGAAAATACGTCTTATCAAGACATTAAGGACAATATCCGTCGTGATGCGGCGATCTATTACCTCAGCCGTACCAACCACAGCGTGAACGATATCGCCGACATCATGGGCTTTTCGGAGCCGAGCACCTTTCACCGCGCCTTTAAAAAGTGGACAGGCCTGACTCCCGGCACCTATCGTCAAAATATCGAAGACCCACAGGGAGCAATGCCGAACGGCTTGCCATGACCCACAAACACCAAAGCAATATTGACAGCCTGTTTGGCTTCGGGGGCATGCACCCCGACGAAAACGCCCGTGCCAAGCGCTGGGCCAATCATTTCGAAACCCCCATGATGCTGGTGGCGCTCTGGATCTTTGTCGAGTGGCACCTGATTGCCAAAGGCCAGATCAGCGAGGGCGCCATTACCGTGATGGATTGGGCCTTCTGGGGGTTCTTTCTGCTGGAAACGCTGGTGCTTGGCTATCTCGCCGATGACACCCTGCGTTATTTGCGTCGCAATTGGGCGAATGTACTGATTATCGCGATTGCGCTTCCGGTTTGGTTCGAATTGTTCAACCAAGTGGGCGCGTTGCGCACGTTGCGTCTGTTTGTGCTGGTCGGTTATCTGGTGCATAACTTCAGTGTGGTGCGACTTATTCTGCATCAGCATCATTTGGGTTACACCTTGGGCATCGTGGCGTTTATCACTACGATGGGTGGCTTGTTCATTGCAGCCATTGATCCTGCCTTTGATTCTGCGGCGGATGGCATCTGGTGGGCTTGGGTATCGGTGACCACCGTGGGTTATGGCGATCTCGTCCCGGTCAGCACAGAAGGCAGAATCTTTGGCGTACTGCTGATCCTGATCGGGATCGTCATGATCTCGCTCATCACCGCCAACATCTCGGCCTACTATTTCTCGAAAGAAGCCGAAAAAGAAACCCGCCTTGAGCAGGAATCCATTCGCCGTATCAAGAAGCTCGAAGAGCATCTCACCCGCCTTGAAGAAAAAATTGATAAGCTGACGGATCGTCGACATCTGTAATCTTTCGACGCGTGCAAGGCTTCGCTGTTCCATACACCTTGATGCAGCTCCGGCAAATGCATGTGCACTGGGGTTGCCGACGCCACCGAAACTCTCGCACAAGCTGTGCGAGAATTGGCAGAACCACCATTACCCGCATCGATTACTCCATTGCCCTGGGGGCATCAGATTGTATTGGTTGAGAAGATCAAAGATCCAAGCCTGCGGCAATGGTATGCGCAATGCTCCCTCGAATACGGATGGTCACGCGCCATCTTGGCCCATCAGATCGAATCTCGCCTATATGAACGTAATGGCCAAGCCGTCACTAATTTTCAGAAGACATTACCTCCACCGCAATCGGATCTGGCACAGCAGGTGCTTAAAGACCCGTACAATTTTGATTTTCTAACCTTGCGCCAAGAAGCCCATGAGCGGGAAATAGAAACGGCTCTGCTCGATAACATTCGTAAATTTCTGCTGGAACTCGGTGTCGGTTTTGCCTTTGTGGGTAGCCAATATCATCTCAACATCGGCGACCAAGATTTTTATATTGATCTGCTTTTTTACCACATCAAGCTGCGCTGCTTTGTGGTTATCGACCTCAAAGCCAAGGAATTCAAGCCGGAATACGCGGGCAAATTGAATTTCTATTTGTCTGCGGTGGACGATTTATTACGCCATCCCAGCGACGAACCCACTATTGGGCTGATTCTTTGCAAATCCAACAATAGGATCATTGCTGAATATGCGTTGCGCGATATGAATAAACCGATGGGGATTGCCATCTACTTAACAGAAGCCCTGCCAGATACCTTGCGTAACAGCTTGCCAGATGTTGAATCGCTTGAAGCTACGTTGGCCGACATTGAAAGCAATAAGCCCTAGCGCCTACTTTGCGCCTCTCGATAGTAGCGTGAACTGCCGTTAGTCATGGTTTTCAACACACGTTGGCGTTCTTTTGCTGTTCATATATACTGTACATATTTACAGCTATTTTTGGCAGGCTCGCCCATGTCTGACGCCCTTACCCCCCTGCTATCACACCCCGACATCTGGCGGGCCTCGCGCTTTCAGGACCCAAGTGCGAACCAACACCAGCGCTCGCGCAGCATTCCCACCGGATTCGCGCGGCTGGACCGTGAGCTGCCTGAGGGCGGCTGGCCGCATAACGGTATTTTCGAGCTACTGCTACCGCAGGATGGCCAGGGTGAATTGCCCCTGCTGGCCCCCGCCCTGGCACAACTGAGCCAGCAAAATCGCTGGCTGGCGTGGGTGGCGCCGCCTTGGTTGCCCTATGCGCCGGCCCTGG
This sequence comes from uncultured Moraxellaceae bacterium, assembly GCA_964473645.1. Lineage (GTDB taxonomy): Bacteria > Pseudomonadota > Gammaproteobacteria > Pseudomonadales > Ketobacteraceae > HdN1. Next base: position 52,555 of record CAYYPW010000008.1, on the reverse strand, counting down.
CACGCCATGGCATACGGCTCGAACAGGTGTTGTTGATTCGCCCCGCCCAACTGCGTGATTGCCTGTGGGCCATGGAGCAATGCTTGAGTTCCGGCGCTTGTGCCGCAGTGCTGGGTTGGCCGGCATCTTTGCAACCGCAACACATCAAACGCCTGCAACTGGCCGCTCAGCATGGCCAGTGCATGGGGGTATTGATGCGTGATCGACGCCATAGTGCATCCCCCTCACCCGCACCGTTACGCATCGAGCTGGATGCCCAGACACAGCACAGCAATGGGCAGATGCAATGTAATCTTCGCCTGATCAAGCGGCGTGGACGCTGGGCCAGCGACTGGTTTCCACTACAGTGGTCATCACCGTTGGTGGCCTCGTGGCAAGCGGCGACATCTGCATTGGTATCAGCGACAGGGGTATCAACGATAGAGCTATCAACGATAGAGCTATCAACGACAGAGCTATTAACGACAGAGCTATCAACGCCGCTGGTATCAACGGCAGAGGCACCCGCAACCGCCACGATGCCGATATCGACCTCGGCATCAACCCCAACATAAATCCGGGCCTTGTCGTCACGGCTCAAACACAATCTGAACACGATTGGATAATTAAGTGGGGAGCATTAAATGGGGAGCTACTCATAACGCAATGTCGTTGAAAAAATGACTTCAATTTCCTCCACGATTTCTTCCTGCCGCTGAGCGTTGATGCGCCGTTTCATTTGCTGCGACCGTTCGTCGAGGTGCTGCAGAGCGCCTTCCATTTGTACCAGACGGCGATGGTTTTCTGCGTAAAGAGAAGTGTAAAGCACGGCCAGCAAGGCATGGTAGAGGTAGTGGTTTTCAATACCCTGTCTGAGGGTAGGCAGCGGTTCAAGATGCCGAAAGGCTGTGTTTTTGGGAGCGGGCTGCTGAAAGCGGGTGGGCAAAGGAAACAACACCGTGTGGGACAGCTCATGTTCTGCATGACTGATGGCCGTCAATCTTAAAGGCTTGCTGTTTTCATTCTGCAAACGCCCAAAACATTCCAACGTCGCAGTGAGTATGCCGGAGACCTGCTGTTCCGATGTAGGGCCAGGAACAAACGAGGCGTGCTCAGCGTGTGTACCTAACAATGATAATAGTCGCGAGCCCATGACAATAACGTGATTCATGGGGGGCAGTGCGTCCAGGTGAGGTAGCAACGCCTCATTAAAACCACCACAAAATCCACGTTCGGAACCTATCAGAAGGTAAACATCCTGGAATGATGAAGCCGCTGCACCAGAAACCGTTCCCGTCACGGTCGCTTGCAGATAGTGCACCCTCTGAGCCGCCTCCGTCACGGAAGCGAGGCATGCGTGTTGTTGCTGTTGGCGACGTCGTAGCTTGTGAATTTCAGCCTGAGCCATATTTTTCATGGCGCCCATAATATCCTGCAACTCGTGGTAGAGCGCTAGCTGCTGCTGATACTCATGTTGCCGGCTCATGCAGCCATTCCTTAATCTGTTGCACCCACACGTCGCGCGATTGTTTCAAATTCAGGTTGCTGGCCATCACCCGCGTGAACAACATTTGTAATGTGGTCACTACGTTGGGCAAGGCTACCTCATCAAGGCAATGTTCGTTATAGGCAAGCAACCAGGCAAGATGGGCTTCAGGGCTGACCGGCTCCAAACGATTTTGCTTGAGAATTTCACGTAATAGCTGGCCACGATGAATTTTTTCTTGCATGGCTTTTTCGGGTTTGGTGCCAAATCGTAGGAACACTTCCAGTTCCAGAAATTGCAAATAGTCCAAACGAATACGCCCTGCTTCCTTTTTAATGAGGGGATGTTGTGCTTTGCCGCCAATACGCGAAACGGAGCGTGTCACATCGATAGCGGGCAGCATACCGGCCGAAAACAGGCGCTGATCGAGGTAAATCTGACCGTCAGTAATTGAAATAAGATTGGTAGGAATATACGAAGCAATTTCACCGTTTTTGGTTTCGACAATGGGTAAAGCCGTCATGCTACCGCCACCGAGGGCAGGCGATAATACTGTCGAACGTTCTAGCAAACGTGAATGCAAATAGAAAATGTCGCCAGGGTAAGCCTCACGCCCTGGGGGGCGGTGCAGCAACAAGGATAACTCTCGATAGGTATTGGCGTGCTGGGTGAGATCGTCATACACGATCAGCGTGTCTTTGCCTCGTGCCATCCAGGCTTCGGCAATCGCGCAGCCTGCAAACGGCGCCAGATAACGCAAGCCGGGCAAAGCATTGGCTTCTGCCACCACAATAACGGTATGAGCAAGGGCGTTATATTGCCGCAAGGTTTCAATCACCGTTGCAACGCTTGAGCGGGTTTGACCAATTGCCACATAGATGCAACAGGTGTTTTCCGAGGCTTGACGAATGATGGTGTCAATGGCCAATGCACTTTTGCCCAGCCCGTCATCGCCGATAATGAGCTGGCGTTGCCCCTTACCGATAGGGATTTGGGTATCAATGATCTTATTGCCCGTATAAAGGGGTAGCGTCACGTGCTGGCGATCAGTGATGGGCGGTGATGCCGAATCAAGCAAACGAAAATGATGGCTTTTCAAGGGAGCCAAACCGTCCAATGGCAAACCCAGGGGATCAATGACTCGCCCAAGCAATTCATCGCCGGTTGCGATTTTTAAGCGTTTTCCTGTACGTAACGCGATAACGCCCGCCATGAGTGCAGGCGTCTCATGCAACAGGATCGCGCCCAGCCGCTGGCGTCCTAGGAGAAACACCAGCGCTTCACTGCCATCAGCAAGGGTGAGCACTTCATCCATCATTGCACTGGGCAGGCCTTTAATCCAGGCAATGCCATCGCCAATGCCAATCACTTCACCTTGTTCGGATTGCCGTAAACCAAAGCGATAGTGGGATAACTTGGCACCAGGCGTTTCATGTGCGCTCATGAAGGATTCGCTCTCTTATACAACGCGTTATAGGAAAGCCTCATTTAGAAACTGCCATTCATGATGTGGTCGCGAAAATACAGTAACTCGTCTTGCAAATTGAGATGCAGGCGTTGCGATCCAATGGCCAGACGAATGCCACCGATCAACTGTGGGTCGACACTTACAGACACGGCAACGGCGCACGCCAAGGTGTGCGCCAATTGCTTTTGCAAGGTATCGACCACCTCAGACGTCAGTGGGAATGCGCTTTGCAACTCCACCACATTACCGCAATCTTCGGCGGCGTTTTTTAGTATGTTGACCTCGTCCGCTGTCATCTTGTCCAGGTCTTCGCTCAGCACTTGCAGAATCCGCTGGTCCAGTGCCGCCGAGCTTAGGCGTTGCAATACGCGCGTGGCAAACATCAGCGCATCCTGGCGTGCCTGTACTTGCAGCTCGTGGCGCAGCGCCTCTTGCTCTTTTTCACAACAGGCATCGAGGCGGGCCTTTTCATCGGCAGCCGCGGTGCGTATCTTGGCCAACTGCTGCTCACGCTCCTCTGCCAAAAAATGTTCGAGCTCTTGTAGTTTGCCCTGGCGCTCGATTTCCCAGGCATGCAGGTGCTGCTGATACTCTTCACGTAAAGTTTCAGCGTTAGCACGTTCGCTGCGAGCATCATCAAGCACCTGCTGCACGGCTCTTTGGCGTGCGGCGATGGCCGCTTGTACCGGTCTATAGAAAAAATGTTTGAGCAACCACATCAACACTAGAAAATTGAGTATTTCCAGCACGAAGGTGGTGGTATCGAAAGTCATGCGTCGCTCTCTCGCAGAGGTATCTGCATTTCACGGTGTCGGCTACTGACAATGATCGTTACTAGCAATGATCGTTACTAGCAATGATCGTGCGTGTCATTTCAGAAAATATTCGAGTAAAGGGTTACGGAACAAAATAATCAGCACCACCACCAGCGTATAAATGGCCAGTGATTCGATCATGGCGAGCCCGATGAACAAGGTGCGCGTAATGGTTTTTTCTGCCTCGGGTTGGCGTGCTAACGAATCCAGGGCCTGACTGATGGCCTTGCCCATTGCCCAGGCCGGAAAAATCGTACCCAGAGCAATGGCCAGGGCTGCCACGACGGTGGAAACAATACTAAAAAGATGCAGGTCGCTCATGAGCTAGCCTCAGATGAAGGAGTTGTCGTGTGAGTTTCGAGTGCACCAGCGATATACAACAAAGCCAGCACACCAAAAATATACGCTTGAACCAATGCTTCAATGATGTGTAATGCAAGCAGTGGCACGGGCACCAGAAAGCCGGCGACCAACAGCACCAATAACGCCGCCATTTCAAGGCTCATGATGTTGCCGAACAAACGGATCGTGAGTGCAACCGAGCGGGTGATTTCGCTCAGAAGATGAAACGGCAGCAAAATGGGAGAGGGGTACAGGTAATGTTTCAAATACCCGCGCAAACCACGATAGCGAATACCAAACCAATGCACGGATACGAAGACCAGCGCGGCCAATGCCGCTGTGGTGGAAAGATCGCCGGTGGGGGAATGCAGGCGTGGCACAATGCCCAACAGATTGCTCACCACCAGGAACACCCACAAACTGGCAATAAACGGAAACACGGCTGCCGTATGCGTGGGGATCACCTCTTTGACAGCGTTTTCCATGGCACTAACACTGCTTTCCAGTGCGGTGCGCAACAATCCTTCCTTTTCTTGCAGGCGATGGGTGAGCAGCAAGGAAAGCCCCCACAGCCCCAGCATAACGCCCCACGTGGTGACCACCGTGCGGGTGATGCCTAAGGGGCCGATCATGAATACGATGCCAGATTCATCCATTCAGTCCTCCTTGATGAAACGATGTACGTTCCAGCCACCGAGCACAATGCCCAAAACGATCATGCTCACCGTCCAACGTACAGAATAACCACTCATCAATGTATCGAACCAGCGGCCCAGATAGGCGCCGCCCACAATGGGCGTTACAAACAATAAGCCTACGGTGCCCCCATACACCAGCAGCGCCAAAGGGCTGCGGTGTGCGCGTTCGGCACGCTGCATGCGTTGGCTATCTTGTTCCACGGCATTGCGCAGTTTTTCCAACGGTTTCATAAGGGTAGCTCCAAACCGGGTGACTGGCGCCCCATCTCCCACAGCTTTTTCATTAAGGCATGTTCAATATCGGTAATCATTCTGCGGGCGTTGACGACGGCTTGTTCAGCGCTGGCAATTTCGCGGGTCAGCGCATTGGCCATGACATCACGTTGGGTATCCACCAAAAAATGCGTCGTGGTGATCACCAGTTGCTTACCATCAAACGCTAATACGCCCGAAGGCAGTGCCACGTAATGCCAATCAGCAGCCACCGGTTTGAAGCGGGCCAGACCAAATCGTAATGAAGCCAGCAAAGGTTCAGCCCCCGCCAGCACACCGAATTGCCCGCTATTATCGGCGGCCACAAAACTCAATACATCACTACGTGTGTAGCAGGTCTCAGCGTTTTGTATTAGCAGAACAAAGGGTTTCATCGCGGCATGCTCGTTTTCATATAGCAATCGCTTTCGCTCACCGCATCAAAACGTCCTGCCATAAAATCCTCGCAATCTTGCAGGGTTTCATCAATGGGAACAGAACGACCGGCGATGCCCGTTTGATCGGCAATCACCTGAAAAGGCTGCGTCAGATAACGCTCGAGTTTACGGGCACGCGCCACCACTAATCGGTCTTCGCTGGAAAGTTCTTCCATACCCAGCAACGTTATAATGTCTTCCAGTTCACGATAGCGCGCCAAGTGTTCCCGCACCCCCATGGCAACGCGATAATGGCGATCCCCCAAAACATGTCGATCCATCATGCGGCTGCTGGATCGCAAAGGATCAACGGCCGGGTAAATGCCCTTTGCCGCCTGTTTGCGCGAGAGGATAACGCTGGTATTAAGGTGACTCATGATCGCGCTCACCGCCGGGTCTGACATATCATCAGCAGGCACATACACCGCTTGCACAGAGGTAATAGCGCCTTGGCGGGTTGAGAGAATGCGTTCTTCGAGGGAGGCCACTTCGGTCAACAAGGTGGGTTGATAGCCGACCGTGGCGGGCATGCGCCCTAACAAGCCAGATATTTCACTGCCTGCCTGCACAAACCGAAACATGTTATCCATGAGAAACAACACTTCTTTATTCAGCGTGTCCCGCAGGTATTCGGCATAGGTGAGTGCGGTAAAGCCGACGTGAAATCGCACTCCCGGCGATTCATCCATTTGGCCGAAAACCAATACGGTGCGGGGCATCACACCCGCCGCCTGCATTTCATGCCAAAGCTCGTGACCTTCGCGTACACGTTCACCCACGCCAGCAAACACCGACACACCTTGGTGCATGGCAGTGACAGCATGCATAAATTCCATCATTAATACGGTTTTGCCTACGCCCGCGCCCCCGAACAAACCCGTCTTGCCGCCACGAATAAAGGGGCAAAGTAAATCGATCACTTTGATTCCGGTGGGTAACATCTCCAACCCTGGCACCGTGTCACGCAGATGAGGCGGTGCACTCAGAATGTTACGATACTGCGTGTCTGGCAATGGAAGTTCGCCATCCAGTGGCGCCCCAAACATATTGAGCATGCGCCCCAGGCACTCCTTTGCAACGGGCACCTGTAGCGGCGCACCGGTATCGAGCACCGTCATTCCGCGAAAGAGTCCTGCGGTTGAGTGCAGGGCAATGGTGCGCACCCGATGTTGATCGAGATGTTGATACACCTCCAACATATAACGCTGTTCAGGAGTGTCGATCTGTAGCGCTTGATGAATGGGGGGAAGGTAGTTAACCGATACGTCCACTACCGGCCCGTGGACTTCTGCCACTTTCCCAACAGCCTTGACCCCAGTGTGCACCATGTTCCTATCCACCCCTTTCCTATCCACCCCTTGCCCAATACTGTTGAACATAGCTTGGCTTGTGCTTTTTTACATCGGAGCACAAAAACTACCGGCTGAATCACGTACAACTTGCCCATACCAAAATACTGTATATAATTACAGCTTATTGTTATGGAGCTTACCCCCATGCTCTGGATCTGCCTGCACTTCCCGCAACTAGCGTTGGAAGTCTTCAACCCTGCTGACGATATCCCCCTGGTGGTAGAAACCACCCAGCAACAGCGCCGCCAGGTCATGCTGGTCTCAAGCGCCGCGCAACAGGCAGGGGTCGAGATAGGCATGAGCATTCCCAGCGCCTACGGGGTGTGCGACACGCTGCAGGTAAAGGCCCGCGATGAAACGCTGGAACAGAAAACCCTGCAACGCATCGCCCTGCTGGCCTACCAATTCACCCCGCACCTGACCATCGCAAGCGCCGACACGCTCGTCATGGAAGTCGAAACCAGCCTGCGCCTGTTTGGTGGTTGCGACGTGTTGCTGCAATGTTTGCAAACCGCACTGGCTGACGAAGCCCTGTCGTACACCCTTGCCTGCTTTCCCACGGCCAAAGGGGCTATCGCGTTGGCACGTTGTGCCGTACCACTCAATCAGTCAGCCATTTTTCCGTTGGAAGCACTCGCTGACTGCCCGCTGCATGCCACCGAGATTCCTGCCGCGCAGGTGAGTTGCATGCAGGGCATGGGGCTGCACACGCTGGGCGATCTGTTTGCATTGCCCAGCGCCGCCCTCGGCAAACGTTTTGGTCAGGGCACCTTGTTTTATCTGCATCAGTTGCGCGGCCTGCAACCGGATATTCGCCCGCAATACACTCTACCGCCTCAATTCCACAGCCGCTTTGAGCTGGGACATGAAACCATCCAGCAACAAGCCTTGCTATTCCCATTGAAACGTTTATTGAGCGCCCTAGAAAACTATCTGCATGCACGCCAACTGCTGACCACCGCAGTAACGCTGATCCTGAAACGACGCGACCTGAGCGAAGAACGCATCACACTCACCCCCGCGCAGGGGCTGCTGAAAGGCGAGGAGCTGCTGAGCCTGTTCCGCTTGCGTCTCGAACAGCAGACACTGCGCCAGCCTGTTATCGCCCTCAGCGTCGAAAGCCAGGATTTCACGCCCTGGAAACCCATTGCCGAAGATTTGTTTGATACCCGTGCCGGCCAACAACTGACGCCACAGGCGCTGGTCGATCGCCTGCAGGCACGCCTTGGCATTGCCAACGTCAGTGGTTTGCGTCCGCAAGAGGATCACCGCCCGGAACGCGCTTGGCAAGCCATACCGCCGGGTCTGCGTGGCGCAACGGCACGCACCCCCTACCCTCGCCCGTTATGGCTGCTAGAAACCCCTCGCGCCCTTACCAGCAAGAAAGGTCTGCCCTGTGACGGCGCCCCTTTGCAGTTATTGCAAGGCCCGGAACGCATCGACAGCGGCTGGTGGGATCAGCAGCCGGTACAACGGGATTACTACATCGCGCGCCACCCCAGTGGGGCGTTATATTGGATTTACCGCTCTGCGCAGCCCCCGCAAACCTGGTTTTTGCATGGGTTGTTCAGCTAAAGGGCGGCCCAGTGTCTAACTCAAAAGCCATGCCTAGTTCAGAAAGTGCGGCTAGCTCAGAAAAAGTGCCCAAATCAGACGACGCCGCTAATTCGAAAGAAGCGGCTAACCCAAAAAAGGTGCCTTACGCAGAACTGTTCTGTTTCAGCAATTTCACCTTTCTTCACGGTGCCTCACACCCCGAAGAACTGGTGCGCGAAGCCAAAGCACTCGGCTACCAGGCGCTCACCCTTACCGACGAATGCTCACTGGCCGGGGTGGTGCGGGCGCATGTCGAAGCCGAAAAATGCGGGCTGCCTCTGATCATCGGCAGCTATTTTGTCAGCCGTGAAGGCATTCGGTTTATTGCCCTAGCGCCGCACAAGCAAGCCTATCAACAGTTATCGAGCTATATCAGCCAGGCGCGTCGGCGCAGTGAAAAAGGCGAGTACGATGCCCAGGTACGGGATCTGGAACGTCAGCTACGCGATTGCCTGCTGATCTGGCTGCCCGAACAAACCCAGACCGAAAGCGTCCGCGACGATGTGCATGTCTTTTTGCAGGCCACTCGCCAACGTCTGTGGGTCGGCCTTGAAAATGATTGGGGGGCTGACTGCACGCAACACCTCCCCTACCGTCTGGCACTGGCCGACAGCCTGGGCTTGCCGGTGGTGGCATGTGGCGGGGTGCTCATGCATAACGCCGAACGCAAGCCGCTGCAAGATGTATTGACCGCTATTCGCCTGAATACGAGCGTGTATCAGGCAGGTTTTGATCTGCAAGCCAACCGCGAGCGTTATTTGCAACCGTTTGCGCAATTAAGTGCCCGCCTGCCCGCTCAAGCCTTGCAGGAAACCCTCGCCATTGCCCATCGCTGCACCTTTTCGCTGCGTGAATTACGTTATCAATACCCGCAAGAACTGGTGCCCCCGCACCTCACGCCTGCCCAATACCTGCGTGAACTCACCGAAGCGGGCGCGCGCCAACGCTGGCCAGAAGGCATTGTTCCTCAGGTGCGGGCGCAAATCGAAAAAGAACTCGCGATCATCGCCGAGTTGCAATATGAATATTATTTTCTCACCGTGCACGACATCGTGCAGTTTGCCCGCAGCCGCAAAATTCTGTGCCAGGGGCGTGGCTCGGCCGCCAATTCAGCCGTGTGTTTTTGCCTGTTCATTACCGAAGTCGATCCCGCCATACACCATTTGCTGTTTGAACGGTTTATCTCAAAGGAACGTAACGAGCCGCCTGATATTGATGTCGATTTTGAGCATGAGCGGCGCGAAGAAGTCATTCAGTTCATTTATAAAAAATACGGCCGCAAACGGGCGGCCCTGACAGCGACCGTTATTTCTTACCGGCTGAAAAGCGCCTTGCGTGACGTGGGCAAGGCCTTAGGGTTTGATCTGGCCCTGATCGACGCACTAAGCCGGATTCTGGCGTGGTGGGATAAGCCTGACCAGTTGCCGGAGCGTCTGGCCGCGATCGGCCTGGACCCGCGCAGCCAACGGGTACGGCAATTCATGCTGCTGGTGAATACCCTGCTCGGGTTTCCCCGGCATTTATCGCAACATGTGGGTGGTTTTATCATCGCCACCGGCGATCTCGATCAACTGGTGCCGATCGAAAATGCCAGCATGCCCGATCGTACCGTGGTGCAGTGGGACAAGGACGACATCGAAGCGCTGGGATTGATGAAAATCGATGTGCTGGCCCTGGGCATGCTCAGCGCAATACGCCGCTGCTTTGATCTGGTGGCCACGTTGCGCGGGCATTACTGGAGCATGGCGACGCTGCCACAAGACGCTTCCGAGGTGTATCACATGTTGCAACAGGCGGACAGCATCGGGGTGTTTCAGGTGGAATCACGCGCGCAGATGTCGATGCTGCCACGGCTGAAACCGGCCTGTTTTTATGATCTGGTGATACAAGTGGCGATTGTGCGGCCGGGGCCGATCCAGGGCAATATGGTGCACCCCTACCTGAAACGCAGGCAAGGGCTAGAGAAAGTCGAATACCCAGGCAAAGCGGTGGAAGGCGTCTTACAACGCACGTTAGGGGTGCCCATTTTTCAGGAACAAGTGATCGAACTGGCCATGGTGGCCGCCGGTTTCAGTGCAGGGGAAGCCGACCAGTTGCGGCGTGCCATGGCGAGCTGGAAGAAAAAAGGTGAACTGCAGCGTTATCAGCAAAAGCTCGCTGAAGGCCTGCTGGCGCGCGGCTATACCGAGGAATTTGCCGAGCGTATCATCGAGCAGATCAACGGGTTTGGCGAATATGGTTTTCCAGAATCGCATGCGGCGAGTTTTGCATTATTGGTGTATGTCTCTGCCTGGTTGAAATGCAATGAACCGGCCGCATTTTGCTGTGCACTGCTCAACAGTCAGCCGATGGGGTTTTATTCGCCCTCACAATTGATACAGGATGCCCAACGCCACGGCGTAGAAATACGCCCGATCGATGTCCGCTACAGCCACTGGGAGCACACGTTAGAGCCCCTGCCCAATCAGCCACAGCCCGCCCTGCGTCTGGGACTGTGTCTGCTCAAGAGTTTCTCGCACCAGGGCGGCGAGGCCTTGGTAAAAGCCCGCAAAAAGCAACGCTTTCGCTCACTGGCCGATCTAAAGCAACGCACTCAGCTCAATCAAAAGGATCTGGATGCGCTGGCACATGGCAACGCCTTACAGGGATTGGCCGGGCATCGTTACCAGGCACGCTGGGAAAGCTTGGCATTACAGGCGCCCACGCCGTTGGTGCATGCCGACAATGAACGCGATGTTGCGGTTGCACTCACGGCCCCCAACGAGGGTGAGAATACGCTGGCCGATTACAGCAGCCAAGGCTTGACGCTGGGGCGGCATCCACTGGAACAATTACGCAGCCATCCGCGTCTGAAAGGCTGTAAAACTCAGCGCGAAATCGAACAATTGAGCCACAAACGTTTTGTCCAGGTGGCCGGCATCGTTACCTGTCGGCAACGCCCGGGCACCGCCACCGGGGTACTGTTTTTAACCCTGGAGGATGAAACCGGGAACAGCAATATCGTCGTCTGGCGGGAGGTGAGCGAGCGCTTTCGCAATGAGGTGGTACATGGGCGCCTGCTGAAAATCAAAGGCGTGGTGGAGCGTGAAGACCGGGTGACGCATGTGATTGCCGGCGTCATTGAAGATGTAAGTGAATTGCTGGGGGAGTTGCCGCTTACATCGCGGGATTTTCATTAGCAACCCTCAGGCCACAAAAGCCCCGGTCGTAGCGTGCGGCTTTACATTAGTCTTCACCCCCCTGCGAAATCTTACAGCGCCCACAAAAAAAGTTCCCGCGAGGTGTAATAATACCGCTCTCCCCACCGACCACCCTGGAAACGACGCATGAGCGATCCATCGACTGACCAGACAGCAAGTGCCGATAAAGTCTTGAACGACCCGGCCTTTCTTGAGCCGCTGCGACAGCAGATGGTCGCTTTTGCCACCCTGCAGCTCAGTGACCGTCACCTTGCCGAAGATGCGGTGCAAGAGGCGTTGATCGGGGCATTAAAGAATGCCAAAGCATTTGGCGGCAAGGCGGCATTGAAAACCTGGGTGTTCGCCATACTCAAAAACAAGATCGCGGATTTACTGCGCAACAAAAGCCGCATGGTCAACGCCAGCAGCCTGTTGCGGGACGAGGACGATGACGATGCGCTCAACGCCCTGTTCGACGAACGCGGCCATTGGACCAAAGAGGATCGGCCCGAGCACTGGGATCACCCCGAACAGGCCATGCAGCAACAACAGTTTTGGCGGGTATTTGAAGCCTGCCTGGAGCGCTTACCTCCACAACAGGCCCGAATTTTTATGATGCGGGAGTTTGTGGAGCTGGAGTCAGAAGAGATCTGCCAAACGGTAGGCATCTCTGTCAATCATCTGTTCGTGATGCTGCATCGCTCACGGCTGCGATTGCGGGAATGCCTGGAAAACAAATGGTTTAGCGAGGGTGCAACCCCATGATCAGCTGCCAAGAAGCAACCCGATTGATGTCGGAAGCCAAAGATCGCCCGCTGGGCACCAAAGAAAAACTGGCATTGAAGATGCACCTGACAATATGTACGGGGTGTCGCAACTTTGACAAGCAAATCAACTTTATACGCAGCGCAACCCGCGCATTCGCCAAAGGTGAGGATGAAAAGACGAACAAGCCTTAACGCCAGGACTGCGGCACGCAAGATCGTTGACGCAATTTTATACACCGCAAAAATCCAATAGAAACACCCATTAGCGCCTGCAATTGGGATTTTTTAAAAAAAGTTACGCCCCACTGTAAGAAACTACCCGCCTACCACGACTCACTTGTCAGAACCGGCTAATATCATGGCTGATCGCCACTCGGTGATCAGACCGGTTCATTAACCCACACTTCATATGGTAATGAAAATGAATAAACAGATTATTACATCCATCGCTCTGGGTTCTGCAGTTGCATTCACCTCGATGGGCGTGTCAGCAGCGAGCGCTGAGAACCCTTTCTCGGCGGTCAAACTTTCCAGCGGTTATCAGTTGGCCGAAGCCGACGACAAAATGAAGGAAGGCAAATGTGGTGAAGGCAAAGCAGGTGAAGGAAAGTGCGGTGGCGAGAAGTCTGCGCAGGGTGCAGCTGACAAAAAAGCCGACGGCAAATGTGGTGAAGGTAAATGCGGTGGCGAGAAGTCTGCTGACGATGCCAGCAAGAAAGCAGATGGCAAGTGTGGTGAAGGTAAATGTGGTGGTAAGCCGTAATACTGTTTGGCAGCAGCATTCACAACACGCTGCCTGACTGCTTGCACTGACCGCATATATTCGTCACTGCTTATATGCGCCAGTGCTTATAAAAAAATCTCTGTTTATACCAACAACGCCGCGACTGCAGTCTGCAGTCGCGGTACAGCCTTGATGAGCCACGCTTATGCAAAAACGACCCACGGGTGCCGGGCTCGGCTTTCGCCGGGAACTGCTCGCCGAGCTGAATGCAAGACCTGACGCTGCCATTGATTTTATGGAAATCGCCCCTGAAAACTGGATTCCGGCAGGCGGCAAACACGCGAAAACCCTCCACACTTATACAGAGCGTTATCCATTTATATGTCATGGTCTGTCGCTGTCACTGGGGGGCACGCAAGCACTGGATGTCGATTTATTGCACGCCATCAAACATTTCATGAATACGCACAACATCAGCCTTTACACAGAACACCTGTCCTGGTGCGCTGATGATGGTCACTTGTATGATTTATTGCCGATTCCCTGCACAGAAGACGCTGTCAAATGGGTCGCTAGCCGCATTCGTCAAACACAAGACATTTTGGGGTTACAAATCGGTATTGAAAACGCCTCCTATTATTTCTCACCACCCGGCGCAGAGATGAGCGAAGCCGAATTTATCAGTGCCGTTATTGCTGAAGCCGACTGTTTGCTGCATCTGGACGTGAACAATGTATATGTGAACAGTATGAATTTCGGATTCGATGCACGAGACTATATCTATTCGCTACCGCTGGAACGTATGTGCTATCTGCATGTGGCCGGACATTATGTAGAAGAGGACGGTATCATCGTCGATACCCATGGAGCCGCCGTTATTGATCCGGTATGGGCATTGCTGCAAGACGTTTGTGCACACCCAGGTTCAAACGCTGCCGGTTTACCCATATGCTTGGAGCGCGATTTTAACTTTCCAGGCCTGGATACGCTTTTGGTGGAAGTCGACAAGATTCGCCACCTGCAACACCTGCATGCCGACAAGATCACCCGGAGGCGCGCATGAATGCCCCCGACAATCTGGTCGCGTTTCAATTAGCGTTCGGTAAGCATGTACGCAACTCATTGCAACACCCTTGCCCGCCCGAAATTGCACCGCGACGCGCACGCATCTATCAGGAACTCCTGTTCAATAACGTCTGTGGATTTCTGAACACCTGCTTTCCGGTGAGCAAGAGCGTTATTGATGCCGACCGCTGGACAGCATTGAATCGAAATTTTTTCACCCAATGGCGCTGCCACACGCCCTACTTCAGCCAGATTCCAAAAGAATTTGTCACCTATGTCGCCAGCATCGCCTTGCCTGATGATTTACCCGTCTGGCTACCCGAGCTTTTGCACTACGAGTGGGTGGAATTAGAAGTCGAACTTCACCAGGAATCACCGACGCCATTAACTCGCGAGCCCTCTGGCAAAAAGAACCTCTCGGCCAACCCGACATTGCGCAATCTGGTCTATCAATGGCCGGTGCATCGCATCAGCCGACAGTACTTGCCGACCACGGCGGAAACAACTTGCCTGTTGGTTTACCGCGATCAGGATTTTCGGGTGCAGTTCATGGCGATCAACCCGCTAACATCCCGAATGATTACCTTGGCAGAAAGCCAGTGCTACAACACACAGGAGAGTTTGCTCGATGCCTTACTCACCGAAATTCAGCATCCACAACCGGATCAGATAAAGTTGTTTGGGCAGGCCCAGATTGACGAATTTATTCAACTCGGTATTTTAATGGAGGGCGCGTAATGCAACGATTTGATTCACTTTCTCTGGTATCGCTTTCCTTGAAAGCGTTTAAGACACTGGATGGCGCCGCCCCCTGGCTTGCGCTGGTGTTCTTGAGGGTATTGATTGGCTGGGAATTTCTCGAGGCCGGTCTGGAAAAATATAACGGTGAGAATTGGTTTACCGACATTCAGCATCGATTTCCGTTTCCTTTCAATATCATACCGCCAACGATCAGCTGGCAAATGGCCACCTGGTTTGAATTGATCGGTGGTTGTGCACTGATTATCGGAATTGGGACGCGTTTCTTTGCGATTTCCCTGATGATATTGACCGTGGTGGCAACCGCAGCCGTACATTGGCCAGCAGAATGGATGACCCTTTCTGATTTGGCAAAAGGCTATGCAGTCAGTGATAAAGGCTATGGCAACTTTAAACTGCCAGTAATATTTTTGGCCATGTTGATTCCCTTGCTTTTTTCAGGCCCCGGGAAGCTGAGCGTTGATGCACTATTTCAACGTTTCTCACGTCGCCTCGCTTAAACAAAAAGGCCGCATCGGCGGCCTTTTTGTTTTTTCAATGATACTTGCGTTTTCGTTAACCTTGCATGGTCCTTAACCTTGCGCCGTCGTTAACCTTGCGCCGTCGTTAACCTTGCGCCGTCGTTAACCTTGCGCCGTCGTTAACCTTGCAGCAGTGACAGTACCTGCTGAGGTAAGGCGTTAGCCTGGGCCAATACCGAGATACCGGCTTGTTGCAATACCTGGTTCTTCGACAAAGTCGCAGTTTCCGCCGCGAAATCCGCATCCAGAATTCGAGAGTTTGCAGCTGCCAGCGATTCGGAAATGCTCGACAAGTTACGCACCGTCGATTCAAAGCGGTTTTGAATCGCACCCAACTGACCGCGAATCGAGTTGATTTGATCAAGCGCACTGTCCACCGAGGTGATCAAGCGGTTGGCACCATCGACCGTGGTAATGTCAGCTGAGGCTATTGTACCTATAGCCTGAACGTTACTCTCTGCGCCATCTGCCGCAAGGCCATTGGCATCCATACCCAACTGGGTGATATTATTGCCTTCGAAATTGAGGGTGTCCGTACCGGTAACGGTCACACGACCAGAGACACGCAAATCCGTGAAATTTGCATCAAAACGGGCAGTGTCCAGCTCATCGCCGCCACCGAACAATTCATTATTGATTTGTGCACTGGAGGTGGTGAGTATAATGTCACGCCCATCTTCAGCCGTTAACACCAATTCGCCGTTGCGATCCACCGAGGCCGTTACACCCGACACATCGCTCTTGGCATTGATCGCGCGGGTTAACGCTCCACTAGAATCTTTTGACAGAAACTCAACAGGGCCGATATCGACGCCGTTTATGATCAAGTCACCATTATTGAGTGCGCCAGTGCCTACGCTTGACGTATCCGAGTTGGCGTTGACGGTACCGCTATAGTCTCCCGCGATAACATCACTGCCCCGGAACACGGTAGTGGCGGTGGCGTAAACGCCTTGCATCGAGACTTCACCAGAGGATCGAATATCGTTGATCCGTTTGGCGATGGTTTTTGCAAGACCCGAGCCGTAATCCAAATCGGTTCTGTCAGTAAGCGATGCCACACTGGCAGAAGAAAGATTACCGCCGTAAGTCGTATCGGCAATGTTGATGGAATCGGCATTGGCAACAGAAGCCAAGCGCACGGTAAAGTCCGAGATATCGGCGACGCCGTTGGCTCCTTCCTGTACCCCTTGCGTACCTGCATCACCACCATCAACCAGATACACGCGATTACCCGTGGACTGAACAATCCCCGGCTGCTGGCCCAGAGAGGAAGAACGAGCATCCACGCCTTCGACCGATACCGATTGATTGGCATTTGCGCCGATATGGAAACTGATTTTTTCGTTCGAACCATCCAGTACCGGGCGATTGTTGAACGTGGTCGTTTTAGCGATACGATCAATTTCCTGTACCAGCTGGCTAACTTCTGCCTGCAAGGAAATGCGGTCAGAGTTACTGTTAGTGTCGTTGGCTGATTGCACTGCCAGATCGCGCATACGTTGCAACGCACTGGAAATCTCGTCGAGTGCACTCTCCGTCGTTTGCGCGAAGGAGATACCATCATTGGCGTTACGAATGGCGACGTTCAGGCCGCGCACCTGTGTCGTAAAACGGTTGGATATTGCAAGACCTGCTGCGTCATCCTTTGCGCTATTGATCCGCAAACCAGACGACAACCTCTGCAACGATGTTTGCAACGCACCCTGCGAACGATTCAAGTTGCGCTGAGCGTTGATCGATGAAATGTTGGTATTAATTAGCTGCGGCATGTTGCTTTCCTCTTGCGTGGCTCCAACTGCTTACTGTCAGTCGAGGAGCTGTTAATCGTCACGTTTTACCGAAATTTCTTTCTACCTGAATCTAATAATGCAATCTGTTTGCCAACTTTCTCAGGATTTGCTTTTCTACTGAAAAAAGCAGAAAAACAAGGCAATTTCTAGAATAAATCCTACAGAAACTCGAAAATGTTCAGTCGCTGAATCTGCACGAAGCTTTGTTGTGCCGCCTGAAGGGCAATGGTTTGCCGGTTGAGGCGAGTAATGGCTTCGGCATAATCCAGATCTTCCACCAACGAGAGCGAACCTTGTGCCTGCACTACAAGGCTCTCGTTAATATTCGTTTCGCTTTCCACGATATTCAGCCGGGTACCCAGGTTGGAGCGGAATCCATCTATGTGCGCCATTCCCTGATCGATGTTGCGCAGTGCACGGCCAATGGCATTTTCATAGTGGGCCAGCATGGCACCGGAATCATTCGACAATTGCAGCGATTCCACGACTTCGGCGACCGTTTGAAAAATGCTTTGACTGCGCGAAGGCTCGACAGTAAAGCTGTCACCATTCACTGGAATACCTGAAATATCCAGCTTGATACCATTGAACTCGATATCCCCGCCCTCGATGAATTGCGGAGAATCGGTGGCAATGACTGCCGGGGGGGCCGGCACCACCTGGCCGCTATTGGCGCCGCTCACGGAATATCGAGTAACACCGCCACCATCGACAAAGAAATCGATGGTATAGCTGTCAGAAACAAAAGCACCCGAATTTGACATCACGGCAGGGCCAACGATACCTGTGCCGTTATTAAGTTCTGATTGACGCGTCTCGAAACTGCCATTGCCTGTCGGCACTGCCATAAATAAATCAGATCCATTATCGGCAGATTTCACGTATACCGATGAGTTGACCTGCACCACCAGATCGCCTTGATCGCCGTTGTAAACATAATTACCGGCGGCATCTTTGGTAAACGCTCGCGCATCGGTTTTAAAACCAGAGAACAGATACTTTCCATCGGCGGTTTGTGTATTGCCGACCGCCACCAGTTCATCAAGACGCCCTTGCACTTCAATCGCGATGGTTTTTCTGTCTTCAAAACTCAGTGAGCCGTTACCCGCTTGCACCAGCAAATCACGCACACGCCCAAGAATGCCCGACACGTTGTCTAGCGCACTTTCTTCTGTGTTCAATGCGGTCTGCGCGGCTTTACCATTTTTTACATACTGTTCGGCGGCGTTGATCTGCTGACGCAGGTTAAGCGCAATACTGGTACCGATAGGATCATCAGAAGGATTGAGAATGCGTTTTCCTTCTGACAACTGTAATTGCGTGGTAGCGACGCGCGACTGTTGTTCAGTCATCACGTTAAGTCCTTGCTTAAACGTCTGACTCGTAGAAATCCGCATGGCTTAGCCTCCTCAGAACGAGCTGAGAATGGCATCAAACAACTGCTGGGACACCTGAATGATGCGTGCAGTAGCCTGATACGACTGTTGAAATTTGATGAGATCGGCAGCTTCTTCGTCGAGGTTGACCCCGGACACTTTGTCGCGCTGCGATTCGGTTTGCCGCATGATGCTTTGCGACGCTTCCTGACCGATACTGGCATCACGCGTGCGGGTGCCCACACCACTCACCAATTGTGCATACGATTCCTGGTAAGACGCTTTGTTCAATACCGTTTTTTCAGTGCGTAGAGCACCTAAAAGTGCGATGTTACGGTTGTCGGCTTTACCCCCACCGTTATATTCAATATTGACGATGTCGTCGGCAACCGGCACGCCATTGAACACAACATCGTAACCGGCATCGGTAATACCGGCGCCAGCGAGCAGCGAATTTGACTGGTTGGGAACAAACACCCCACTGGACACCAAAACGGCAGCCGTGGGTGGCACGGCCGACAAACCCGATACGTCGTAGACGTCATAATCGGTGCCGCTGGTAAAAACCACTTGATACGGAGGTTGCAGCTCAAGAACCGGCGGTACTGATCTTGCCCCCACAAAAGCTAAGCCCGTGACAGGGTCAGTGGTTTCAGTCATTTCTACGCGTTCGACATAGCCACGACCGGCATTTGCCAATGGGATGGTGGTACGCACAGGAAACGCTGCAGCTATTTGATCGATACTACTGACCCTTACTTCCATTTGGCTGGCAAACGGGCGAGTGGGTGCCACCAAAAATTCATCGCCCGCAGCCAAGGCTCCACTGTTAAAATTCAGTGTTATGCCTTCTGATGCAAGCGTTACCGTACCAGGAACCGCTGGCGGTGCAAAAACTGAAACGACTTGATCTGTGGTGCGATTGGTAACGGTAACGTTGGTTCCATCGTAAGACATACGATAATTGTCAGCGGTCAGCAAACCGACATCATCCACCGTGACAGAAATACCACTGTTACCGGCATTATCGCTAGTGGGTGCAATGCGGGAAGATTCAGCCACCGGATCATTGATATCCTCAAAGAAGTCATTGCCCAGGTTGCTATTCGAATCCATACCCAAGCGATGCTGCGTATTAAAGGTGTCCGATACCACCATTGCCAATCGACCCAATTCATTGAATATCGGGTCCATCA
The DNA here is from genome assembly GCA_964473645.1 of uncultured Moraxellaceae bacterium. Classification (GTDB taxonomy): domain Bacteria; phylum Pseudomonadota; class Gammaproteobacteria; order Pseudomonadales; family Ketobacteraceae; genus HdN1. The sequence continues at coordinate 32,750 of CAYYPW010000008.1, read as the reverse complement.
GTTCTTCACGCACTTTAAGCAGACCGCCGAGACGACCGCCACCCACCTGATCCGTTACATTAACGCTGGAATTCAATACATCCAGCTGGATATCAAAGCGATTCACTCCATTGATATTACTGACTGCACTCAATTCGAACGAACGGTCGTTGATTACCAATGGCTGACCGGTACCAATTGACACGTCGACGGTATTATTGGCGTTGGAAACAACACTGATGCCCACCAGTTCTGACAGTTCACGCAAGGCTTGATCACGTTGATCCAACAGATCATTGGGTTGATCCCCCACGCTGTTAGCGGCAGCCGTCGCAATGGATTCATTAAGATCAGCGATACTTGCAGAAATCTCCGTTATTTGTGAGGTGACGGTCGACATCGCAGTATTTAGGGCTTCGTTCTGCTGATAAAGCTGGTCGTAGATCGTATTGAAACGATTGGCCAGCGCGTTGGCTTCGCTGAGCACTACTTGCCGGATGGGTACAGACGTCGGGTCATTGGACAGGTCTTGCAAGGAATTAAAAAAGCTTTGCAAGGTAGGCGTGATCGCCGTTGATTCATCACCCAGCAATGAATCCATGCGCACCGCAAATTCATGATACGAGTCGTAAGCATTAAAATTTTGTGTATCACGACGCAACTGATCCACCAGAAACTGGTTGGAGATGCGTGAAATGCCAGAAAGAACAGCCCCCTGACCAACAAAATTATCGCCATAACGAATCGGATCAATGGTCCCGATATCAACACGTTGACGACTGAAGCCCTCGGTATCGGCATTGACAATGTTATGGCTGACCGTCGCGAGCGCAGACTTGCTCGTCAACAATCCGGACAAACCAATTTGTGTCATATCTGCCATAACGCTTCACCTGTCAGGCTTTTGGAGCCCCTGAAATTTCAGCACTCATGACAAGTTTTGCAATTTTCTTGCCATATTCGGGATCAGTTGCATATCCGGCTTTTTGCAAGTGCTTACCCCAATCGGTGCCGTTACGGGTGTCTCGCAGCGCGTCAGCGTAACGCGGATTGTCCTTCAGAAAGTTCACGTAATCGTTGAAGGTTTGTTCCAGGTTGTCATAGCTACGGAAATCAGCGACTTCACGAACGGCAACATTTTGCCGGTATTCGGTGGTTTCCACCGTCGCTTTGTTGCCTTTCCAGGCGCCACCGGTTTTGATGCCGAACAAGTTGAGACTGGATTTACCTTGTTTATCGTCCATCACATGCTTGCCCCAGCCGGTTTCCAGTGCGGCTTGCGCAACGATGGCTCGGGGATCGATGCCTAACTCAGCGGCCGCTTTTTTCGCGTAAGGCATAATGCTGTTAACGAAGGCCGTGGGGGTTGTGGCATCCAATTCGCAGGACGTGGGTACCTCCAACAGTGAAAAACCACCACGCTGCGGCAACTTCATGCCGCGTGCTTCATCCCCTGGGTTTTCTGTGGATGGCGAATCGAGGGAGAGCTTTTCTATCGGAAGCTTTCCAAACGAGGGATCTAACTGACGGGCAATTTGTTCTGCCAACCCGAATTTAGAACTATTGGAAAGCGACTGGGAGTATTGCTTGTCGAGCATTTCGCGGAACATGGTGCCTTCCTGGCTGTCGAGCATATTGTCGTCAGAAAAGACAGCATTGGCTTGCCGCATACTTTTGAGCATCATGTCCATAAAGACGCTTTCCAGCTGTTTGGCAGCCTGGTGCAGGGATTCCTGCTTTTTGTCTTTATCGAGAGAAGCCTCACGAATCTTGGTGAGACCTCTCATGTCCAGAAAGGAAGAAGGCTGGTCGAAGACTCTGTTTTTTAGCATGACACAGGCAACTCATTTGACGCTGATACCTGTGTAGGAGCAAGCTCTATGCCAATCAACTTATTTGCACGGTGAATCTGAATATCAGGGGATTTTCGTTAAATGACGATTAATTCTGCGCGCAATGCACCGGCTTGTTTAAGTGCTTCAAGGATCGCCATCAAATCACCAGGGGCCACCCCTACCCTGTTGACTGCACGCACAATATCATCGAGCGTGGCGCCTGCCTCAAACAAAAACATGCGGTTATTTTCCTGCTGCACATCGATTTGACTGTTCGGCGTGACAGCAGTATTTCCGCCCGCAAACGCATTGGGTTGCGACACTTGGGGGTTTTCCGAAATAGTGACTGTCAAATTTCCGTGGCTCACGGCGGCCGGGAATACTTTTACGTTACTACCAATGACAATGGTGCCGGTACGCGAGTTAATAATAACTTTGGCACTAGGCTCGCCGGGGGAAATCTCAAGGTTTTCCAGGACAGACATGAACATGACTTTCTGTGATGGGTCTGCCGGTGCCGACACCAGAATGGAAGTTCCATCCAATGATCTTGCAACACCTGGCCCCAACAAATTATTGATCGAATCAGTGACACGGCGCGAGGTGGTAAAATCGGGATTGCGCAAATTGAACGTCAAGGTATTGCCGGTTTGAAAAGGATTGGGAGAAGCCACTTCAACGGTAGCACCACTGGGAATTCTACCCGCACTGGGCACGTTGACAGTAATGCGCGAACCATCGGAACCTTCGGCACCAAACCCGCCAACAATCAGTTCCCCTTGGGAAATGGCATAGACTTTACCGTCAGCGCCCTTCAATGGCGTCATTAACAAGGTGCCGCCGCGCAAGCTGGTTGCGTTTCCCAACGAGGATACCGTGACATCAATCTTCTGACCCGGCTTGGAAAAAGCAGGTAAATTGGTGTGAACCGATACCGCCGCGACGTTCTTTAATTTGGGTTCCAGATTGGGAGGCACGCTAATGCCAAACTGTGACATCATATTTTTGAAGGTTTGCACGGTGAAAGGAGTTTGGCTGGTCTTATCACCGGTACCGTTCAGTCCCACCACCAAACCATAACCAATCAACTGGTTTTCTCTTACACCTTGTATATCAGCAATATCTTTCAAACGGTCGGCACTGGCCATGGCCGGCCAAATCATCGCCATGAAAAAGATAAAGGCTTTAAACGCTGTCATTGCTTTTCTCCGACATCGAAAGGCTCCGCAAACAAAAGACGCTACACCCTGTCATCAATCGCAATCCTGCAATCAAAACGGCCACATCTCACTGGAAAAGAAGCGTGAAAGCCAACCCTTGGTATTCACAGCAGCAAAATCGCCGGTCGCGCCATAGGCAATGCGCGCGTCCGCAATCTTGTTTGACATTACTGTATTGTCCGGGCTGACATCCGACGTTCTGACCAGACCTTCAATACGAATATATTCATCGCCTTGTGTCAGGGTTATCCATTTTTCGCCCCGCACCAACAACACACCGTTTGCCAGCACATCAGCAACGGTTACCGTAATATAACCTTCCAGTTTATTGCTCTGATCGGCTTTGGCTTCACCCGCAAACTTTCGGCTATTACTGGTCGCTGAATCCAGCGTGATATCGGATCTGCTGTTGACCAAACCTGGCACATTGATCTTGGGTTGCATACCTAACAACGACGATACAGACATTTCGTTTTCGTCATCTTTATTCAAATCAGTGCCGCTGGTTTTCGAGGACACTGTTTCCTCTTCCAGCACCACCGTAATAATGTCACCGACTCGACGTGCACGTTGGTCTTCATACAGACTGACCCCCATGCTGTTGCCGTAAATGGAACCTGTATTTTGTATATCTACCCGCGGTGTCATTGGGTACACCGGCGCATATCGCGGATCGCCCGGCTTGGGCATTTGGTTTGCGCAACCGACGCTGAATACGCCCATCAACAACACCAGCGAAACCGCGAACCAACGATTGCATTTAACCACTTGCATAACTTTCCCCTTGAAGTGCCGCCGCTTAACTAGCCGCCACTTTGATTTGACGTTACAGTTGTTGTCCGATAAATGACAACATCTGGTCAACGGTCGAAATCACTTTGGAATTCATTTCATACGCACGTTGCGTTTCAATCATATTGACAAGCTCTTCCACCACGTTCACGTTGGAGCTTTCCAGTGCACCCTGTATGACTGAACCGATTCCATTGGCGCCTGGTTCACCTTGTGTAGGCGCACCGCTGGCTGCCGTTTCACGAAACAGGTTCGCGCCAATCGCTTCCAGACCCGCCGGATTGATAAAATCCGCCAATTCGATCGTGCCCACCTGCGTCTGCTGCCCCGACGCCGCGTCGACAACCGATACCGTTCCATCTGTTCCGATCGTAATACTCTGCACACCATCAGGAATGGTAATCGCAGGCTCAATCGGCAGGCCACCCGAGGTGACTATCTGCCCTTCTGAACTCAGCTGGAACTCACCATCGCGACTGTAGGCAACCGAACCATCGGGCATCAAGATCTGGAAAAATCCGCGCCCTTGAATGGCCATATCGAGCGCTTGTTCAGTGACTTCGATATTGCCCACCGTATGTTGCTTTTTTGTCGCCACGGTTTTAACACCGGTACCCGTCTGCAAACCGGAAGGTAGCTGCGTATCCTGCGACGTTTGCCCCCCTGGCTGGCGATCTATTTGATAAAGCAAATCCTGAAATACCGCAACATCGCGCTTAAACCCGGTAGTGGACACGTTCGCGAGGTTATTGGAAATCGTGTTTAAACGTAAATCCTGTGCGGACAAACCGGATTTACTGATCCATAGTGCTGCGTTCATTCGTCACACTCCTACTGCTTTTCTGCAATTCGTTGACACTATCGTAATGCGCCTGTATTTAAGCTTGCGGCTTTAAACCTGCAGCTTTTTAAACCTGCATCACCCGTGCTGCGGCTTGATCTGTCTCTTTGTAAGTCGCCAACATTTTTACATTCAGTTCCATCAAACGTGAGCTTTGTATTACAGCGGCCAATTCACCCACGGCGTTGACATTGGACGTTTCAAGCATGCCATTCACGATTCTGACATCCGCATCGGCGGCAGGGGTAGAATCGTCGCGCATTCTGAACAAGCCGTCTTTACCTTTTTCCATTTGCTCAATATCGGGATTAACCAATTTGATGCGATCCACCTGCACCAACCCCAAAGGGTCTTCTCCTAACGCCCGAATTGAGATGCTGCCATCGATTCCCACTTCAATGTTTTCGTACTCTGGCAATGTAATCGGGCCGCCATTTCCTTTGACGGGCAATCCCGCACTCGTCATCAATGTGCCGTTAAGATTACGCTCTAGATCACCAGCACGCGTATAAGCTTCTTTACCTTCAGCATCAATAACGGCAATCCAGCCTTCACCATCGATGGCAACATCGAGCGAACGCCCAGTGGTCATGAAAGTGCCAGCTTGCAAATTCGTGCCGGGCCGCTCGGTTTGGGCATAAACCCTTGATGGGTAATGATTTCCGAATACCTGCATGCTGCGGTATTGTTGATAATCGGCTTTAAAGCCTGTCGTGGATACGTTCGCCAGATTATTGGCATGCGTATCCTGAGCGAGTAGTGCTTCTCTCGCTCCCGTCATCGCTATATAAAGACCTTTATCCATTGCCAATGCCTCGATGCTGCTTTATTGACACCACGGTATTTCTACAAGGTATTCTGCAAGATGCAGGCCAATAAACTTTTGTCAAAAAGGCCTCATCGAAAACGCATTACTAAGTAACAAGATAGAAAAGTGAAGGCAATAAAAAGGCAGAGGATTTCCGCTTGCCGGAAATCCTCTGCCGCATTCTTGTCGAAATCAGATGGGGATTAAAAACTAGCGCCATTAACGAATGTTAATAATGGACTGCGTAATCGCATTGGCGGTTTCAATTGATTTGGCATTTGCCTGGAAATTACGTTGCGCGGTAATCAACCCCACCAATTCTGCGGTGAGATCAACGTTAGAAAGCTCCAAAGCGCCCGAACGTATTGTCCCAAAACTGGAGGTGCCCGCTTCTCCTACCAAAGGCTCACCAGATTCTGTCGTGGCAGCCCACGCGGTATTACCTATTTGTGAAAGCCCTTGCGTATTGGAGAAGCGTGCCAGTGCAATTTTTCCAAGTGCGACCGTTTGACCATTGGTGTAAGACGCACGCACCACACCATCATCACTGACGTCCAATCCACTCAAACGACCAATCGCATAACCATCCTGAGACAGGCTATTCACGGTAAATGGCGATGCATATTGCGTGGGGCTATTGTTTGCAATATCAATGAGAAACGTCTGCTCTGGATCAGGCCCCCCCGTCCATGCAGGAAGACTATTGCTGATGGGCGAAACAATACTCGGCCCCAAAGGCAATGTTTCGAATGTGGTGGGCACCATTGTGGTGGGATCTAACGTACCATTGGGAAGAAATTCAAAGTAGGCATGATCGATGGAGCCGCCCGCACCATCATCCAGCAACACCCGCTGCCCGTCGATATAGGTGTACATCGACCACGGAATGCCACCCACAGCAGTCGGTGCAGGGTTATTATCCCTGACGAAATAAAGTGCGGCAATATGTGGCTCACCCAGAGAATCAAAAACAGTAACCGACGTCGAAGCAGAATAGGTATCCGGCTCATCAGGATCAAACTGGGTAATATCGAGTTCATCTGCGCTGGAAGACAAATTGACACCCAGATCAATTTCAGACGTCGGGTTGGGTGAACCCGCGGAGTCTGGTAAACGTAGTGCCACAGTACTACTCAATGCAGTAGACGTTACAGTACCATCGGTATTCACCGGAAAAACCTGCATCAATTGCCCCAGCGCGTTGACTACCGCACCATCTTTGTTGACACCAAAAGCGCCTGCACGCGAATAAATGCGTTCAGAGCTGGTGGCATCGGGCGACAATATAAAAAATCCTTCACCACTCAGACCAAAGTCCAGCGTGTTTGACGTGAAATTCATGTTTCCCTGATTGAATTGCTGTGTTACTGCCTGAAGAATAACACCGCTACCAACGGCGGTACTGGAGCTACCCAATGCGCTGGTAGCATAAATATCACCAAATTCGGTTCTGGATTTTTTGAAACCAGTGGTATTAACGTTAGCAATATTGTTCGCCGTCACTTCGAGATCAGACTGCGCTGCATTCAGACCACTGATTGCTGTATTGAATGACATGGTGTTTTTCCTCCGGGTACTTCGAGTCGAAACTTATGAATCTTCTTTTTTCTATAAAATCTTACATGTTCTATAAAATCTGCATGTCGCTACAAAATTTGATTAATCGTATTGGCATCCACCGAGGTGCCATTCGCCAAATTCAGCTTCATGCCGCCGTTATTGTCGGTAATGCTCACACTGTTCACGCGCACGTTCATCGCTGTATTCAAGGCGGTGCGCTTGTTACTGACCAAACCATCGATGCTGATCGTATATTTTCCAGGGGGTACGGCTTTACCGGTCGAATCAGTGCCATTCCAGCTAAAATCAGTTTCATCAGAACTGATATCGCCGAGGCTATATGTGCCCACCATCGCACCTCTACTGTCTCTGACTGTCATATTGACGTTGGTAGCAGCCTGCTCTGCGCCAATCACGCCGGTCACCGCATTGGTGCCATCAAAATGCCCGGTTGTACCATCGACCTGCACATTACGACCCACCAATGCCGTCGCTTGTAACGTCTGCGTTGAGCGGTACAAACTGGCAATATCCTGCACCGACGTATTGAGTTTTCCTATGCCTTCCACTTGCGTGAATTGGGCAAGTTGCGACAGAAATTCGGCACCGTCCTGAGGTTGCAACGGATTCTGATTTTTCAGCTGCGCCAACATCAGGCGCATGAACATATCTTTGTCGCTGGTTTTCTGTTCGGTCGCAGCCGTATTCTGCTTTTCAATACTCAGGCTGCTAAGATAGCTGTTGCTATCAATTGTTCCCGTAGAAGCCATGACTGCTCACCTCACCTGACGCTCATTTCTGTTTACTGAATCGTGGTTATAGAATCGTGGTTACTGGCTAGCGGCTAGTAGTTACTGCCCAAGATTCAGCACTTGCGACATCATTTGCTTGGCGGTATTCATCACATCGGCGTTGGTCGAAAACGAACGCGAAGCACTGATCATGTTGGTCATCTCTTCCACCACATTCACATTCGGATAAGCCACATAACCTTCTTCATTTGCATAAGGATGATCAGGTTCGTAACGGAGCTGAAGTGGCGCGTTACTTTCGACGACACCCGCCACATTGACACCGGCAGTCGCTTGCCCGGTGACAGGATCAGTAACGCCCTGCCCCATGGCCGCCGTGTATTGCGCCATGAACACTGGATGGCGAGCGCGATACGTTTGATCAACACTGCTTGCCACACTTTCTGCGTTGGCAATGTTGGAGCTTGTGGTATTCAGTCGCACGGTCTGGGCGCTCATGGCGCTGCCGGCAATATCAAACACACTGGAAAGCGCCATGATCATTCACCTCCCTTAATAGCCATCGTCAAACCTTTCAACTTGCTATTGAGAAAGGTCAGCGCAGCCTGGAATTCTTGGGTGTTGCGGACAAATTCGGTACGTTCTTTTTGCATGTCGACGGTGTTGCCATCGACCGAAGGTTGCGATGCCATACGGTACATCAAGCCGTTGATCGAATCCGGGCTCAACAGACCTTGTTCGTGGCGCGCCTGGGTGGCTTGCAATGCAGGCGCGTCAGTTTGCTCGCCCATCATTCCACTCAGCACATTCTTGAAATCCACATCGCGCGCCATAAACCCCGGCGTATCGCCGTTCGCCAGGTTATTCGCCAATATTTCGGCGCGCCTGCTTCTGAGTTCCAGTGCGTGGGGAAACGCTCCCAATGCCTTGTCGATATTGATAGCCATGTGCTGATACCAGTGTTAAATGCCGTCCTTGGCAGTCGTTCCTTTCCTCTTCCCCTTTCACTATTCAATGAATGTGCCAACCCTTGCATATTCGTAACGCATTGATTTTATTGATATGAAAAGAATGGGAAAGCGGGAGGCAAGCAAAGCGGCAAAGGCAGGAGGCAGATGTTTTCCGATGCGGCACGGTTCATTGCCGCAGCGGCAAAGGGGACACTATTTTTTCTGGTAAACAACGCCGGGAGTGTAGTATCGCATGGAAAAATATTGCGAAAGCCCCTTGGGCGTTTCAGAGCCGCCCAGAAAAAGATACCCGCCCGGCTTCAGAACACCGTGAATTTTACGCAGGATTTCAGTTTGCAGCTCGGTTGAGAAATAAATCAATACGTTACGGCAAAAGACGATGTCAAAACGCCCCAATGCAACGAAGGAATCCTTCAAGTTCAATTGCTTGAACTCCACCCGCTGTTTGATTTCGGGTTTTACTTCCCATTGGCCATTAGTCGCGGGCTTGAAATACTGGGTCAGTTTTTCTTGCGCCAAACCACGATTGAGTGCCAACGGGTCATACACCCCGGCCTTGGCCTGATCCAATACGCTCAGCGCAATATCAGTGGCCAGAATCGATACATCTTTACGCGCCGCCACGGGATTCCTTTTGCGGAACTCGTCAATACACATGGAAATGGTATAGGGCTCCTGCCCGGTCGAAGACGCGGCACACCAGATGCGAAAACTGGATTCCTGCGACTGGAACAGTTCCGGCAACAGGGAATTGCTGAAATACTCGAAGGGATGCTTATCACGAAACCATAAGGTTTCGTTGGTGGTCATGGCATCGATAACGGCCTGCCTTAGCGCCTCGTTACCCCGCCTTTCCGCCAATCGCACGAGATCAGCCAGTAGCGTAATTTTCTGGTCTGCCAGAATTTTACGCAACCGACTGTCGATGAGATAATTTTTGTTTTCGCCCAGCAGGATACCGCAGGAGTGCTCCAGAAAACGCCGGAACAATTCATAGTCAGCATCAGTGAAGCGCGACTTACCACTAGAATCGAACACCATGTTCCTCTGACGATTTTCCTTTCTCTGAAAAGCCCTGCCACACCGGAAAGACAGCAGACCTCATTTCGTTATGCCAAGCGCGTGATTGATGCGTGTCTGTACCTTGTCGGCCAGCACTTCCGGTTTGAATTTCGGAAGAAAATCATCAGCGCCTACACGTTTGACCATGGCCTGGTTGAATACACCGCTCAAAGACGTATGCAGCAGAATATGTAGACCAGATAAACGGGGGTCTTCACGAATACTGGCAGTCAACGTATAGCCATCCATTTCCGGCATTTCTATATCGGAAATCAACATGATATATTTTTTGGTGATGTCTTCACCGGCTTCCACCAATTCACGCAAATGGCTGAGGGCTGCCCTGCCATCGTTGACGGTGTGCACTTGCAGCCCCATCTGCTCGACACAGCGACGAATCTGCTTGCGCGCAACACTCGAATCGTCAGCAACCAATACCGATAATTCGCTCAAACGCCCAGGTTCAGGGACATCTTGCACCACGGGTCGAAATTCTTCGCGGGCAGGTGCGACCTCCGAAAGAATTTTCTCGACATCAATGATTTCCACAATCTTGTTGTCGAGCTCTGTCACAGCCGTTAAATAGCTGTTGCGACCGGTGCCCTTTGGCGGTGGGTGAATGTTTTCCCAGTTGAGGTTGACGATGCGTTCGACCGCTTTCACCAGAAAGCCCTGCACCATCATGTTGTACTCGGAAATGATGATAAAGCAATTATCGATGTCATCCAGCGGGGAATTTCCCATCGCCAGATTCATGTCCATGACAGATATGGTTCCGCCACGAATATGCGCGATACCGCGAACCACGGGATGCCGCTTGGGCAGCTCGGTAAGTTTGGGGCACTGCAAAACTTCGCGCACTTTAAATACGTTGATACCGTAGATTTGATTGCCTTCAAGGCGAAACAGCAGCAATTCCAATCGGTTTTGTCCGACCAGTTGCGTGCGTTGATCAACGGTATCCAGAATCCCGGCCATAAATAAAACTCCCTCAGGCCCTTCATGACGGCTGGCAAATCTTTTTGGATGCCGTTTTGCGGCACAAGACTTGCTTGGATGCATTTAGCAGTGAGATCAAGCGTCAAAGCTACGACAGACAGCTCGACCTCAAATTCAGAATAGGCGAAATTGGGCAAATGAACAGCGAGCGTTCCAAAAAATTGAAACCGCGCACACCCGCTAAAAAAAGGCATTATGCAAGCATTGCCACACTTGCAAGCCTGCTTTGGCACTGCCCCATGGCGGTTGCTTCAGCATTGCAAGAACAGGTCGATACCGCGCTGACAGCTTATGTGCAAGCCTTGGAACCTAGCTCCTCAAGCCGACGCAATGAAGGCAGTTGGCAAAAGCTGGACACACGCCTGAATTTGCCTGTTTGCAGCCAATCCCTTGATATAGAACCCTTTAGCGGAAAAAGCAGCGGCCGCACGACGCTGAAATTAAGCTGCGAGACACCTGCCTGGAGTTTGCTGGTGCCTGTCCATATTCGCAGCTTTCAGAAAGTAGTCGTTGCAAAATCCGCTGTCACACGCAATGCCCTTGTGACCGCCAATGTGTTGGCACTCGAAGAACGCGAGATTAAACACTCGCTGAACGATTTCTTCGTCGACCCCGCACTGGTCAGCGGGCGGCTGGCCAAACGGGCCATCAATGCCGATCAAATCATTACGGCCCCCATGCTCGCCAACCCCGATGTCGTCAGTAAAGGGCAATCCGTCATTATCGAAGCGACCTCAGGCAATTTTGCAATAAGAACGGCGGGTGAGGCGCTGACCAATGGCGGATTGGGTGATACTATTAGAGTAAGGAATGCGCAATCGGGTCGTTTGGTGGAGGGTACGGTGGTGAGTGAAGGCAAGGTGCGTATTGCGCTATAGCATTAGACAGCCAGCAGTCACAAAAAAGCCCTAGTGAAGCAGAAATGCTCCGATACGCAAAAAAATTTCTAAAGGTTATCCTGGTGGCGCCGATAACCTAAGTAGAGAGAAAATTAACTTTCCCGGAACGAGGCAACTCTCCATGGAAATCAATGGTTTCAACAATAAAGGAGTCAACGGTAAGGCCGCTTCGGCGAGCCAGTCTACCGCTCCGACTCCCGCCAAAGACCAGGCTGCTGCAGCCCGGCAAACGGCTGCCGCCCCCCGGCAAGACACCGTGGTGCTCAGCAGTGAAGCGCGCGCGCTCAGCCGTCTGCAAAATCAGGTGGACAGCTCGGCTCCCGTCAACCGCGAAAAAGTAGATGCGCTCAAAAACGCAATTGCCAAAGGCGAATATCAGCCGGATGCCCGTCGCATTGCCGAAAAACTGTTAGACAGCGATAGCTTGCTCTGAAGCATATTGAAGTAGTATTGCTTCAGGCAAGCCCCCTCTTCTCTGCACTCCCCTTCTTCTCTAACTGCCCCCTTCTGTAGCCTCCCTCCCGCAAAATTCTATAGTTACCTCATCACTTGATTTCGCCACCTACATTCAATACGCGTTTTCGTAAGCTATATATTTGTTTTCGCCAGCATTTAGAATTCAACACTCATTCATTTGAACATCCCCCTCTGTGAATTGCACTCACGTATCAGGCACACATTTTGCTTCTTGCTAATCATTGACGATTTGATTGGCACTGACCCCAGTGACGTCCTGAACAATAGCGGAGGCAACGCATGACCAAATTATCCCCTCATGACGCGCAGTCCCTGAAAACTTTACTGCAAAAACAAGTAAATGCAGCAACGGCGGTACTCGAAAAACTCAAGTATGAACGCGATGCGCTTGAGCAGAGAAACTTTGACGCCATTTCGCTCGTGCAAAAGGATAAACATAGTCTGTTGTCACAGCTCAATGACGCCGAAGCGGCACGCCAACAACTCATGAAGAATATGAAATTGGATCTTGGGCAGGCGGGTTTTGATGAATTTTGCGAGCATGTTCCACCACAATGGCGCAATGCTTTCATCGCCTTGTGGGAGGAACGTAAAGAGCTATTGGATCGTTGCAAAAATGCCAATGAAATCAATGGCAGAATTCTACACCACACCCACCAGGCCAGCGAACGCATAATGGCTACCTTACGTGGCCAGACACAGGCACAGTTTATTTACAACGCTAAAGGTGGCAAAGGCTACGTTCAAGGCTCGCGTCAATTGGCTGTCGCTTGATGCCCCACGCCTACAACGTATCATTTTGTTACCCGCCCCTTTCAGGTAGCGGCGCTCTGCTAGACTCAAAGAATTGCTGAACTCAAAAAACGGCTAACTCGAAAAGATAGTCGCAGGCATTTGACGACAGAGCGCTTCCTTCACCCATGTTAATCGATAAACTGAAGCAGTGGTTAAACAATGGCAACAAAGGCGAAGGTGACGTTTCCACCATCAATTTGAGCCATGGAAAAATGATTGCCCGCTGGCTGACCTGTTACCAGGAGCAGCACCAGCTAATTCGTTTTACCACCGAAGAAGATGCCCCCGAATCCGACACCATCCTGACGGGCATACTGTTTATTGATTTGAACAGCAAACGCTTCTTTCTCGAAGAATTACGCCCCAAAAGTGCGAGCAAACGCTTGCAGCCAGGCATGACGCTGTATTTTGTCGCGTCAGTGGAAGGGGTTAAACACAAATTCACCGCCCGTTATATTCGCTCCGAAGATTTGCCGCAAGGCAATGCCCATTTATGCGAGTTTCCCACCACGATTGAACAGATTCAGTTGCGCAATGCGTTCCGAGTGAAATTGCCTCGCAGCACACCGGTAACGATCAGCCTGACCCATCCCATCAAAGCATTTATCAGTGGTCAGGCGGCAGATCTATCAGCCACCGGAGCACGCTTGCGGGTTGAAGGTGCAATTCAACACGAACCGATACAAGGCGACATCTATACCTTATGCCGGCTGACGCTACCTGACGGTACAGAGATATTTTGTCAGGCGCAGTTGATGCACTGGCGTTATGTGCCAGAGCATAAAGCCACTTATCTGGGGCTTATGTTTTTGAAGCTGGAGAGCATGCACGAGCGCACGCTGGGAAGGTTTCTCACCGATATACAACGACGCGAAAAAGAACTTCGCCCGGGTCATTGAGTCGCTAGTACAGTGTTTAACAACGCGGGGGCGCGACGCTGCAAATCCTGGTATGTATCAATATCCCAGCGCGGCATCAGCAACTTAACGCCATAGTTAAGTCGCGTAAAATTATTCAAGGTCTGTAATAGCACCTGGTCACTTCCCCACATGATATTGTCGAACATCCCGTGCCTGCATTGCCGTGCGCCGACCAGCACATACCCGCCATCATCGGCTGGGCCAAGCACTACGCTGGCAGGTGTATCCAGCGCATTCAACGCATCCCACACATAAGCGGCATCGACCGAGAGGCAATCCCCCCCCACGATCACAACGCGCTCTGCCCGCGTCAAGCCCTGTTGCAGTGCATCATACATGCGCACGCCGAGATCACCCTCGCATTGTTGATACACATTGAGGCTATAACGCGCTTGCAATGTCGTAAAAAAGGGATGTAAAGCATTACCAACATCAGCGCCACCCACCCAGATTTCTGTCACGACGGAGGGGATGGCCGCGAGGGCATCGCACAGTTGCAGACACAATTGCTCATGAACTTGCGCCGCCTGTGCGTGAGATAACGGCGGGCATAAGCGGGTTTTCACCTGCCCAGGCACTGGCGCCTTCATGAATAGCTGCAAAATCGCCTTCATCAACGGTAGTACCACGCATGCAAACGTTGGGGAGATACTCCGAGAAAATACGCCAATCGCATCCCCCACATCAAGAGCACTGTGCGAATAATCCCCTTCTGTTCCCAGCGCCGACTCGATGTCACTACCCGTGATTTTATGCAGATAGGCAGTGAAAGCGTGCGTGCTACTTTACTGATAGCAATATCTTCCATCAACGGAATCAGGGGAAAGCCACCAATTCTTCGAAAAAAATCGCGTCGAAAAAACAACACCTGATCCCCCGTCGCCACCGAGGTCAAGCGTGATCGCTCATTCATGAATCCGCTGATCATGCGAAAAGGCCAATGTGCATTGGTAAAGCTCACATCAAACCGCCCCCATTGCGCGTCAGACGTGACAAAAATAGCCATGTCTGCGGCAAATGTGGCGGGCAAGCGGGTATCGACGTGCAAAAACACCAGCACCTCGCCTTCTGACAGGCGGGCACCGGCATTCATTTGATTGGCACGCCCTGGCAACGCCTGAACGATCGCATCGGCATTTTGCTCAGCTATAGCGGCGGTATCATCGTGGCTGCCGCCATCTACCACCACGACTTTCCACCCTTGAGCGCGTAAGGCCTGCAATGCAGTCAGGCACTCTTCCATCTGGTTATTGCCCATCTGGCTGGCTTCATTCAATACAGGGATTACGATGGTGCCATAGCATGCCGGCGACGAATAACGCTGCTTCTCCGTGGCCGCCATTAACTCAAGGCCCCACCGCAACTGCTGCCCTGCCCAGCGGTGCAACCGAAGCAATGGTCCGCCACCACAATTGGATTGCCTTCAATGGATCGTTTCAACACATCGCGCAAGTGAACGCGCGCCAAATCACTAGTAGCCGTTGGTAACTGCAAGGGCAAATCCAGCATCTGGTTGAAATCACAATCGTATAAATAGCCCTGCCAATCGACACTCAGTGTATTGCGACACATGAGCCCGGCAAGGTTTCCTGCCGCATAGTTATCCCGCAGCAATTGCATGTATTCATTGAATTGCCCCTGTGCTAACAACACTGCACCAAAACGGCTAATAGGCATGTTGGCTAACGTGAGCAGATGATTGAACTCTACGCCGAAATCGTCCCACAAACGGCGCTTGTAATCAGCTTCGAGTTTTTCTTGCGATGGCGGCAAAAAAGCGCCACCCGGGTTATACACAAGATCGAGCCGCAGCGTTGATCGCTCACGTCCGTAACCTTTCTCGTTGAGCTGTTTGAGGGCCTCGATGGAATGCTCGAACACACCTTTGCCACGCTGTTTATCAACATTGGCTTGCGAATAACACGGGAGCGATGCCACTACTTGCACCCCTTGTTCTGCCAAAAAATCGGCCAGATCTTCCTGCCCCGGTTCTTGCAAAATGGTGAGGTTGCAACGATCAATGACGTTTACACCCCTCTGGCGCGCTGCCTTCACCAATGCGCGAAAATGGGGGTTGAGTTCGGGAGCGCCGCCAGTGAGGTCAAGCGCTTCAATATGCAATTTCTCACAGGCATCGATGACCAGACCAATCAGATCATCGGACATCGATTCGGTACGCTGGGGGCCGGCATTTACATGACAATGCGTACAACTCAAATTACATACATAGCCTAGGTTGACCTGCAAAATTTGCAGCGCAGTGCGGCCAATAGGCGGAAAATCCGTATGGCTTTTGACAATTAGCGGGCGGGTGTCTTGCATGAAACTCCACTCGTTCGAAATGAGTCTGACGTTAAAGCAAAACTATACCGTAAAAGCCTGCATTATTCAGACGCTATCAAGGCCATATCGCCACCGACTTACCACTCGTTAACGGTGAAACCGCAGCAAAGTGCACCCTCTTTATTGCCCCAGAAGCAATGATAAATTGATTATTTGACCAATAATAACCCCCCAGCAACACCGCTAAGATTAGCTCATCGGATGTCCGGGACGTTCGACACGCCAGCCAACCCGCTATTGAAGTGTATTTCAGCAGGACTTCAAGTCGGTAGCGAGGGGGCTGGCCTACACCCAAGACATTGTTTATTAGCACTTTTTTCTGAGGACAACACCATGTACGCAATTGAAAACCTGATTCGCAAGCTTGCCAGCCAACACACCTTGGCACCGATTGCATCGCTCGGCAGTCGCTTATTACTGGCACTGATCTTCATCATGGCGGGCGTATCCAAGATCACTGGATTCGACGGCACTCAACAATATATGCAAGCGATGGGTGTACCGGGCGGGGTGTTGCCCTTGGTGATCGCGCTGGAACTCGGCGGTGGATTATTGTTGCTCGCCGGTTTTTATGCCCGCTCAGTGGCAGCATTATTGGCAGGCTTTTCCGTCATTGCCGCTGTGATTTTTCATTACCAGCCTGACGATCAAATGCAAATGATCATGCTGATGAAAAACCTCGCCATTGCAGGCGGTTTGCTGCAAATCGTGATCCACGGCAGTGGCGTGGCAAGTGTGAAAGCGAGTTGATTTTTTCTTTAGACGCGCTCTACTCTAACAGCCTGTGTGCCCACATGATTTACGTAATCACGGGCACACAGGGCTCACATCAAAAAAACGCGTGTTATGCTGGCATCGCCAAAAAGCGTTTCAACTGATGTTCGGCGTTACCAAACAAAGTGTTGATCACATTAATGCGCTTGAGATAAACCCCCACGCTCATCTCGTCGGTCAAGCCCATGCCACCATGGATTTGTACTGCCTCATGTGCCACCTTCTGCGCATTTACACCAACAAAGTACTTGAGCGCAGCCAGGGTGCGTTCGGTGTCAGGTTCGTTATCCTGAACAGAAAGCACCGCCTTATAGAGCAATGATTTGCATTGTTCATAGGCCATGAACATGTCCACCATGCGGTGTTGCAAGGCCTGGAACACCGCAATGGGCACCCCAAATTGCTTGCGTGCTTTGGTGTATTCCACCGTGTCTTTATATAAGCGCTCCATGATCCCCACCGCTTCGGCGCACAAAGCAATAATGGCATCGGACTGAGTGGCCGTCAGTACCGCCAGTGCCTCTCCCTCTGTACCTACCAGCGCGTCTTTGCCAACCTGCACCTGGGTGAGTGTCAGTTCGGCGACACGTTGGCCATCGAGACAACGCCCGGCTTGCAGGGCAAGGCCAGAGGCAGCTTTGTCTACCAGGAACAGCGAAATACCTTTGGCATCGGTTGGTACCCCTGCGGTTCGCGCCACCACGATAAAGACATCGGCAGAGGGGCCAGCCAATACAAAGGTTTTCTTGCCATTGAGCACATAACCTTCGCCGTTAGCTTTGGCAGTGGTTGCCACATGCGCGGGGTTATAGCGATCGCCCGGTTCGGCATGCGCCAGCGACATCAGCACAGACCCATCGATCAAACCACTGATCCATCGCCCACGCTGATCGGCATTGGCCGCACGCTTGAGCACACCACCGCACAATACGATCGACGAAAAATAGGGCTCAAGCACCAAGCCGCGCCCGAATGCATCCATCAACAACATGGTTTCAACCGGGCCGGCACCAATGCCGCCATCCTCTTCAGAAAACGGCAGGCACAACCATCCCAGTTCAGCAAATTTGGCCCACTGCTCGCGACTAAAGCCCTCGGCGCTGGCAGCCAGTTTACGGCGGTGTTCGTAGATATATTCGCTCTGCACAAATTTGTTCAGGCTGTCTTGCAGCATGCGCTGCTCTTCGCTCAATGTGAAATCCATAACGTTCCCCCTCAAAGGCCCAGCACGGCTTTGGAAATGATGTTTTTCTGTATCTCATTCGACCCGCCATAAATGGTCGAGGCGCGTCCATACAGGTACTTGGCCGAAGCGGCCCAGGCATAGTCATTACCAATAGGCTCATCGTCGTTGAGGATGTGCGCATAATAGCCACACACTTCAATGCTGAGTTCAGCGATCCATTGCTGGATCTCTGTGCCTTTAACCTTCAGGATCGACGATTCGGGGCCAGGAGCACCACCTGCGGCAACGCTGGCCACAGCGCGCAGCTCAGTAAATTCAAGCGCCATCAATTCGATTTCAATTTTTGCAAGACGTGCGTTAAACGATTCGTCCTCGATCAAGGGGCGACCCATCACGGATTCTTTGGACGCAATGTCTTTGAGTTTTTGAATGGCTTTTTTCGATTGCGGCACACCGGCAATCGCGGTACGTTCATGCGTCAGCAAGTATTTGGCATACGTCCAGCCCTGGTTTTCTTCCCCAATGCGGTTGGCCACAGGCACTTCGACGTTGGTAAAAAACACCTCATTGAGCGAATGCTGATGATCGATTGATTCGATCTTGCGTACCTCCACCCCCGGCGTTTTCATGTCGATCAACAGGAACGAGATGCCCTCCTGTTTTTTGGCATTGGCATCAGTGCGCACCAAACAGAAAATCCAGTCAGCGTATTGCGCGTAAGTGGTCCAGATTTTTTGCCCATTCACAATATAGTTATCACCGACCCGCTCGGCACGGGTTTGCAATGCTGCAAGATCTGACCCCGCGCCCGGCTCGGAGTACCCCTGGCACCACCATACGTTACTCTGCAAAATATCAGGCAGAAAACGTTGCTTTTGCTCGTCATTACCAAAGGTGTAAATGACGGGCCCCACCATTTTCAAGCCAAACGGGACAACGGCGGGCGCGCCTGCCAGTGCGCATTCGTTATCGAAAATAAAACGTTGTGTAATCGACCAGCCGGGGCCGCCATATTTACGTGGCCAGTTGGGTGCGACCCAACCCTTTTCATAGAGGGTCTTTTGCCAACGCGCGACGGCAGCAGGCTCAACACGCCCACCGATGGTTGACTGGCGCGCTTCTTCCGTCAGTTTTTCGGCCAGAAACGCCCGCACTTCATCGCGAAAGGCGAGATCCTCGGCACTCAAACGAATGTCCATCTGTAACCCTCTCTGTAATTTAACGCCTGTGGTAATAGACACTAGCCCGATCTGGTGGTTCTTGACGTTTATTATTTATCAAAACGAGCGTTTGAATCATATGATGGAATGACGGGGAAGTCACGATCGGTCTAGGGGGTGAAAAGTGACATCTTTGATGGGGGAATCGCCTGTCCTTGCATTGACGACGCATTAGCGGATGCACTACATTGCGCAAGCCGTGCGCCCGTAGCTCAGTTGGATAGAGCGTCCCCCTCCTAAGGGGAAGGTCAGCCGTTCAAGTCGGCTCGGGCGCACCACATCCAGGTCGCACTCGCCATATCCCACTTCGACTGCCAATGGCCAGTTAACGCAGCTCCTTCACACAACCCTTTCACACTCGCCGTTATCACTCTGAAACCCCTGGGCTTTCCCACTTGCACTGCTTGTTTTTTGAGCCATACTCTCTATTACCCAAAATATAGGGGGAAATCTTATGACCAGGGACACTACCGCATTTTTGACTACGCTATCGCTATTGGCCTGCGCGTCGGTCGTTACTGCCATATACGGTAACAGCGATGATTTCGAGGCGAAATACCCTTGCCTATCCAAAGACAATCACCTGGCGCGGATAGAAAATGGTTATGTGGATCTCGCTGGATTTCCCGATTTGCCTCACGATGTGGCGGAAAGAATGTGTGAAAGCAATTTTGCTGCAGGGCTGCAACAAAATTCGATTGCGCAACGCACGACCGACTGAGAACGGACGAACACAATCGCACCCCCCTTCATTCGAGTACGGGCACGCACTTCATCGGTGTAAAAAAATAATTGCCATTGCGCGTTTCGGCCACGATGATCTCGTCATCATTCACTCTGATCACCCGCGCCTCAAGCGGGGCTTTGCAACGGGAAAACCGCACGGCTTCAAGATGGTAGATAAATGCTGCCGTCGAGCGTTCGACAAATCCTGTGTAGGCCGGATAAATCACAGGCTTAGCCCCCATGATAAAACCTGACACGACCGCGAAGGCGCACAGCCGCGCAAAAAAGGTTGCGAATGGGTACTCTTCTATTTTGTGATTGAGGGTAAAGTAGCGACTTTTATTGAGCACATCCGTGAGCAATAAAAACATCCAGTAAAACTGCGAAACAATCAAAATCACTGAGAAAATGGCGATTGCGCTGGCAAAAACAAAAAGTGGTACCAGCAAAACCGCCACATAACTGAGTGCATAATTTAATTCTGATGCATCAAATTTCACCACCTCGTTAAGCACCTGCGACGATATCCCGTAGGCGACACTGGTCGAAATGGCATAGATCATCAGCATGAGGGCCTTTCCTATTGCCGTCTCCCACGCTTTGTTATAAATCGCAATAATATCCGAGACAATACCGACAAAGAAAAGTGCTGCACAGAATGTTGAGGTCACAATGAAAACATGCGCCCCCGGCAACAACTTAACCAGCAGGGTAATCACAGCAAATATAGTGCCGAAATAATACAGCCTTTGGCTTCTGTTCAATTGACCGAAAATGGCGAGCTGCTTTTCTACGAGATGCTTTTCTACGGCATGTCGCGCGTTAATTAATATGCCAGGGATACGCATGATGTGCTCCGCTAACCACCGCTAGGCGTTCTGATGGAGCTGCTCGTTTAATCCACCCCACACGACAGAATTGGTGGTCAACACCTCAACCACGCCGGATTGGCTATTGCGGCGGAACAATAAGTTGGAGCGCCCCGATAAGCTTCGGGCAGGCACCACCGAACCGTCAGGCGTTTTGACTTTGGTGCCCGCGGTAATATAAAGCCCCGCCTCCACAATGCACTCATCACCCAACGAAATGCCAATACCAGCATTGGCGCCCAATAAGCTGCGTTCTCCAATCGAAACTTTTTCTTTGCCACCACCGGACAAGGTTCCCATGATTGAGGCACCGGCACCAATGTCTGATTTTTTCCCCACAATAACGCCCTGGGTGATGCGGCCCTCCACCATCGATTCGCCCAGCGTACCTGCATTAAAATTGCAAAAACCTTCATGCATGACCGTTGTACCCGGCGCGAGATGCGCGCCCAATCTGACACGATCGGCATCAGCAATCCGAACACCCGATGGCACGACGTAATCCGTCATACGCGGAAACTTGTCAATGGAAGGAACCATGAGGTGGTGATATTCCCCCGCAAGACGTTCGCGGAGTTCATCAATGCGCTCTGGCAATACTGGGCCGGCAGACGTCCATGCGACATTTTGCAGCAACCCGAAGATGCCATCGAGATTAAGCTGATTGGGTTGATAGGCACATTCAGAAAGCAGGTGCAAACGAAGGTAGGCGTCCTCTGTTGAGGTGGAAGGAGCCTCTATGGAATAGATGTCGGTTTCAATAAACTCCCCTCTAATGACGCCGACTTTTTCTGCCAGACACCGACGTGGAGACCGTTTGTTTGATTTGGGGTACCACACATCCAGGGTGATACCCGAATCCGCATCAACGTAGCGGTGCCCTACTCTTTTAATCAGCATCGTTGCCTCAACTTTAATGATGAACAGTACATTTTATAGCCTGCGCCAATCATACAGGGGACCCTGGCGTTGCTCAACGCGAAGTTCTTTTGATTTCAAATTGCCTAACGGATCGTTTCAAAGCAAATCGGGTGATCGTGCCCAGCATGCCACCCATTTTCCACGGGGCATAAAGATCCTCGCTACCGGAATATAATGTGGATCGCGCCACTTCGCCAGAAAGCCCGAAAAATCGTCGAAAACTCATGATAAGGGGATTCCACTTCAAGGGATCTATTTTGTTTTTTTCGGCATCCAACAGAATATTATCGTTTGCGTATACAGTAGAAACAGTAAGCTCAAACACCACGACTGGCACGCCCATTTTTTTATCCTGCAGGCCAAAGGGGTGGCAAGCCACCATTACAGCTTCTAATTGCACGGGGCATTGCGCAATTCGCATGCTGTTTTTTTCATTTGATTCGATAAAGCTCAAACGGGTTCGCTCCAGCTTGTTTTTGGCATATTGGTATCCCAATAGCTTTTTATGCAAAGGCACTTTCGAACTGCCAGTCAGTAAGGATAGGGTGTTTATTTCGGGAGCCAAATCATAGGAAGGCAAATTTACGACACAGGTGTTGGTTCGCAATATATTTTCGGTAGTCTTTGACGATGCATCAATACCGATCATGCAGCTCCAACCGAGCCAAAAAATAGAGGAATTGGGCGCCACATTCAGGGTGCCGTCTTCATTTTCTGTGACGAGCAGTGCGACCGGGGTTCCAAAATAGAGAATGGCGGGGTCGATGGATTTGTGCATTTTTTACCTCAACACGTAGCAAATAGGTTGGTGGTAAAATTAATGCGCTTGAATTTTAAAATCATTCCGATTCTTGCGAAGCGATGTTAATCGCGGCAACTATTGCCCACAAACCGTTGCAAAATATGTTGCATTTCATCAATGCTGATATCCACGAACTCAACCACCCTGCCATAAAGCATCGCAGTGGGAACATTGCGACCCGCTCGCGACGTTTGTAATTCATGGAGACACGTTAAAACAATTCGTTCCTTGTGAGTCAGGCCGTCTCGCACGTCGGGTATCGATGGGTAACGGTCGTCTTGTGTCACAGGGTGGTCCTCTTCTCGTCCGGGTGGTTCAGGGAGCCTGGCTTGAGCACTGCCAGGCTTTGGCTTATGCTGGCCCCTAATTTTACTTGTCGTGGCCCCTCTCCCGAATCACAAGGAAACACAATGTTCAGTTTAGAAACACTTGATGTTCTCATTGGTCTGGCCACCATTTATCTGATGTTCGGCATCGCCTGCACGGCCGCCGTCGAGGCAATTACCTCCTGGTTCAGAATTCGCAGCAAGAATCTGGAAACCGCTTTGGGTGAGCTGTTTCCAGGGGCGACCACAAGCGGCGTCACCTTTGTCGATCAGTTTTATGCACATCCTTTAATACAGTGCTTAAGCAAAGGGCCAGAGGGGCGCCCCTCCTACATTCCACCAGAGATTGTGAGCCGGGTGGCAGAAGCGGTTCTATTTGCCAATAGTGCGGCAGACACACTAAGCGATGCAATTGATGCATTACCTGGCACAGAAAAGGACAATCGCTTGAAAGGCTTGCTTAAGGCGATGAGCCGGCAAGCTACTGATGATATCGAAAGCTTTCGTTTTGCCCTTGAAAACCAGTTTGATGCCGTCATGGATCGCGCTTCAGGCTGGTATAAACGCTATACACAACGCATTGCGTTGATCGTGGCGACATTGATTGTCGTATGCGCCAATATCGATTCCATTGCCATTACCTCACAACTCTCGAGCAATCCGGCAATACGCCTAAAACTGGTGGAAGTGGCGGCACAACAGCTTGCCAATGCAGATCCCAACGAGAATAAGCCTTCCGAGCCCGCCCCAAAAAGTAATGACGCACTCGACCAGGCTCAAACGTCGACGACCAGCGCTCTGGAACACTTTGATGCTACCCAAAAACTGATGCTGAACAATGGATTACAGTTTGGTTGGGTAGACTTTCCCGGTTCACTGCAAGCGTGGGCAGCCAAAGTCGTCGGTTTGCTGGTAAGCATATTCGCCATTTCGCTGGGGGCGCCATTCTGGTTCTCTGTGTTGCAGCGATTCATGCAGGTTCGCGCCACGGGCCAACAGCCGAATGAAAAAGAAAAGCATTGAGGTATTGGATCAAAAACCATAATGCAGCACGTTATCGGTCGATGCCAGTTTGCCACCCAACATCGCCGTTTTTCACGATACAGACGCAAGAGTGTAACGCCACCCCTGACGTTCTCATAAAACCCTGATAAAAGCTCAGCATCACTTTTGACAAGAGAGCTTTTGTCACCTAAAACCATTCCTCACCTATTGGTTGATCCCGCTGATAAATGGGACGACAGCATTTTATCTAAATCCACTGCGTGTAATTTATCCAAACCCATTACATTGATCACAAATTTTATAAAAAATCATTGCCATAACAATAATTAGACGATTTTTAAGCAAAGGATGCATCGATGAAACAAGATTCATGCGATCGTGTTTTGCCCGTTCAACCTATTGATTTCTCAAATTTTTCTACCCGCGACTTGATCAAAGGCGCGTCGACTGCCATTCAAAAGGTGCGTGAACAACTAAAGCGTTTCTCCCACAATGATGCCAGCATCTTTATCTACGGCGAAACTGGCACTGGCAAAGAATTGGTTGCTCGCGCTTTGCACAGCAGCAGCGCTCGTCGAGACAAAGCGTTTATTGCCGTGAATTGTGGCGCGTACCCTAACGATCTGATCTTGAACGAATTATTTGGACACGAACGGGGAGCTTATACGGGTGCAGTATCACGGCAGGAGGGTTTAGTCGCATTGGCAGAGGGTGGCACTTTATTTTTGGACGAAGTCGACAGCCTGTCAGCACATGCGCAAGTGGTATTACTGCGCTTTCTACAGGATCGGCGTTATCGACGACTGGGAGGTAAACAAGAAACACTCGCGGATGTTCGCCTGATTGCTGCCACTCATTGTGATCTTGCGGATCGCGTACAGGACGGTCGATTCCGCGAAGACCTCTTTTACAGGCTGGATGTGCTGCGAATCGAGCTTCCCCCGCTGCGCGAACGTCGAGAAGACATCCTGCCATTGGCGCAACATTTTTCCTCCCGCTTTGCCCGCGATTATCACATCACCCCACCAGAAATGACGCCAAGCTTTGAAAAATGGCTGCTTAACTATCATTGGCCCGGCAATGTGCGCGAACTGGAAAACGTCATGATGCGCTGGTTATTTGGTCAATTGCCTCCTGCGATGATCCCACAGCAAGACGAGCCCTGCGCATTGAAGCTGGAAGTACTGGAGCGTATTGCTCGTAGCGGCGCGATGCAAATGAAGCTTGCGCAGGCAAAAGCGCAAGTGGTTCAGGAATTCGAACGTCACTACATTGCCAGCTTGTTGCAAATCACCCAGGGGAATATTACCCAAGCGGCGCGACGCGCCGGTAAAGAACGACGCGCCTTTGGCCGACTGGCAAAAAAATACAACCTCGTATAGACGAACCACATGGAAACGCCTTGAGGTTTGACTGTTCATACAATGCGTCAGGCAACACAACAAACAACGCGGCCACAAGCCGCGTTTTTATTGAACAAAGGTGGGACATTTTTACCCCACGAGCCCGCAACTTTGTACCCGCTCATAATTTACACATACAGATCAGCAATCAATCAAAAATTTCGATAACCATAAGGTGTGGCGTTAGCAGGCATTTACTTCACAGAATATATCGGGCTAAAACTATCCCGCACAAATCTTGATCCATTGCTTACACCTCTGCTACAACCCCCGCCTCCTCTGGCCTACAGGAATTCGCACAAAGACAGAGCAAAATGGAATACAGATTGCTTGCTCGTCGATCAATCAAGCCGCATCCCCAATGGATGGAAATAATGAAGGATCACGTACGCATCAAATTGCGTCATGCATTGCCCACGGAACAATTTCCGCATTGGCAGGCGTTACTGCGTGATCGCCGTTTGGAACGCGAGACCTTTCTGCCTGCGATCGATCGCATTTTTCATCTTCACCGCATTCCTTTTTTAGCGACGCGCGAATACCAACCGGCGCAAATGCAATGGTCATCTGATGAAATCGCCAGCGGCCTGGATCGCATTTACCGTCTGGTGCTGACGCGTGAGGGGCATGTACCCCCCACCCTGATAGACGATTTAAAACTGCTGCCTCTCATAGAGCAAGTAACGGCCGGCAGTATCGGCCAAATGGAACTCAACCCTCGCAGTAACGCCTTGAGTGTACGTACCGATCGTGGTTCGCGCGATGCGATTTATCTTGATGAAGCGCAAGCCTTTTCTCAGGGGAGCGCTGAGATAACGGTAGCGGTGCTGGACACCGGGATAGAACTGGAACACCCAGAGCTAACGCACGCCCTACAGGGCGGCTATGACTTTGTCAACATACTGGATGGCGCCAGTGAATTTATAGGGGACTACATAGGTGCCGACGATGTGGCCGACGATGAAGTCGGTCATGGCACGCATGTGGCGGGCATCGTCGTTGGTAAAGGTTCAGGCATGCCTCGTGGTGTAGCCCCCCACTGCAAATTGATCCCCGTGCGTGTCCTGGCCGCGATGGAAAAAGGGGGGCGCCGCATGGGGGCGGGACTGATCGAGAACATCAATGCTGGCGTTAAATACGCCGTGGATCAAGGTGCGGATGTGATCAATATGTCGCTCGGCGTGCGTCATGAAGGCGGTGGCCTACCCCATCAGGAAGTCATTGATTATGCACGCCGCAAAGGTGTCACGATTGTTGCTGCATCGGGCAATGACGGCCAACAAGAAATGTACTACCCAGGCGCATTTGACAGTGTTATTGCCGTGGGCGCCATGAACGCCGAAGGTGAAGTAGCCGAATTTTCGACGTATGGCGATCAGGTGTCATTTATAGCACCCGGTGTCGATGTCTATAGCACCTACCTCGATAATGATTACGCCTTCTCGACGGGCACTTCACACGCAGCCCCCTTTGTTACCGGTGCGGTAGCGCTTCTCAAATCCTATGCGCGCAAGCAGGGGCGATCCTTGTCCGATGCGCAGGTGAAACATGTTTTGAAACACACCAGCGACAAGATCGACAGCAATTTCAAACACCGCAAGGCCGGATACGGGCGACTGAATCTGGCGGATGCAATGCGTTACCTTGAATTCAAGCTCAGCCAAGGGAGAAATCAGCATGGCTATTACTGATGAAAAGAAAAAGGCAGAAGCAAGCGCCGTGAACAACCCCAACGCGCCCGACGCCATCGTAGATAAATCACTGGATTTTGGTGATCTAAAGCCGGTGTGGGGCAAGTTAATTGATCAGCGACGTCCCGATGCCGAAAGTGGCTTGCTGCGCATTACCACACGCGTTACCAAACTCGATCCCCTTGCTGAATTGGCACTCGCCAAGGTTAAACAGGCATTTTCAACCAACGAATCTGCCCTGCGCAAACTGATCACACGCAAGGGCTTTGCTACGGAGGTTGACCGGGTTACCAAGCGTATTAATGGATTGCGCATGAGTGAGAACAAACGCGTGGTTTTGGCACAAGTCTACCCATCGTTGTTGAATACGTTGCTGAATTGCAATGAAGCCGATCGTGAATTGAAAGATGAAATCGGCTTTACCGAGGCCGTATTGTTTGAACTGGAACGTGAAAACGGACCCTTGGACAAGTTCTCGCAAGAGGTGGTGAAACTGGTCGGTGCCAAGCATCGTATCAATTTTACTGAGGATAACGTACTGCGCGACCTGATTGCTCATCAGGTGCGTGCAGGTCTTTAAACCACGAACGGGATGCCGACCATGCCAAGCAATATCAAAATCTCGCTGACACCGGGCGCCCTTGAGGCAGCCGTTCTCAAACTTATCAATTCAGTTAACGAGCAGGGTCAGTTGCCTGCACTGCTGGAAGTGTATATTGAAACCAGCGAAATCGATCATACCCGCTTCACCCCCGAGGTGAAATCGGCAATGATCGATTACCTGCTCGATCGCGGCGTTCAAATCGACGATGTCGACAAACTGAAAGCCGGCGGCTACGACGAACACTTCGCCCTGGCCTATGACTATGCGATCAGCACCGCCAGCGGCGAAGATGATCCGTTAGATGCGGCCAGACGCAAAGGCGGCGGACGTGGCTTTGGCCAGTGGGATTTCACGGTTGATGATTTCTCCGAAGTCGAAGAACAAGGCATCGTCAAAGACAATATTCTCGCCGCCGGCGCACTCGACTACATTTTCGAATTCGGCGAACGCTTGGGCGTATTCAATCTGGTGGACGCGCTGGTGTTAAACTGGTCAGCCGGTTCGATCGATGTGGTGGAAGGCGCTGCCGCCGCTCGCCTTTACCGTTACTGGAAGCTGCGCGAAGAAAGAGCTTCTGCCGAAGAACGCGGTATGGTGTATCGACGTGTACTCAACAAGGGGAACACCGAGGTATTGTCGCGCATGGTGGTGAACGAACCCTTCCCCCAGCTCTGGCATAACCTGATGGCGGAAGTTGCCGAATATATTGATAAGACAGAACGCGTCGATGAAGGCTTTGGCGAATTCTCGCCGGTTTCGCGCTCTCGTATTTATCAAGCGACTAGAGAATTGCAATACAACCTCACAGAATACTGCACCGGCATGGCCCACGTGCAAGCTCGCGAATTCTATGCGCAGCTGCAAGAGTGTTTCGAGATTCTCAAAGACGACGAGATCATGGCCTATTTCGGCGGCAATCGTCGCAAGAGTTTGTGGACGGTGATCGAACGCTTGTCGAAAGAGGAATTCGGCGCCTCCCCCAATATTGCTGCGCATCGATCCTTGGCGGTCGATGGCAACAAGATTTTTGTTTGGGTTGCAAACTTCAATGAATCCTCTGTTCGACAAGAAGATTTTGTTGCGTTCTTACAGGCAGCGGAATCCTACATTCTCAATTTCACCAACGCATCCGGCGAAGAAATGGAGATGGAAGAGGAAGAGTTTGAGGAAGAAGAATTCGCTGATTCTGACAGCGATGATTTCTGATGCTGGACTATTTGATGCTGGGTTAAGGGGTTCAAGTCAATGAGCGAACAAGCGATCAAAGATCTTGCAAGAGAATACACACGTAGAACATTGTCCCAGTCCGCCACGTTTCATCAACTGGGCGTCGATGATCAGAAAGCACTGTATCTGGATGTCTATCGACAAAATTACCAACACCTGGCACAAAATGCCAATGGTGGCCGCTCGCAGCAACAGAGTGTGCAAAGCCGAGCCCTTGCTGACCCGAAAAAGGCCAGCGACATGATCGACGACAGTCGCCATAAAAACCAACGTATCGATCAAGCTGGCGAACTGGCGGGTGGCTTTATAGACGAGGTCGATTTTCCTGGCTTTGTCAAAGACTTACTGAAGGGAGTGTTCGACGCCAATTTGGAAGTCACACTCGCACAAATGGAGTCCTACCAAAAACTACTGAAAGCAGCGACGCAATCAGTCTCCAAATTTATCAATGCCATCGACGATGCAGCCTCTTTCGGTTACCTCGCTGAAAACAACAGTGATGAATTCGGTCTCGCTTTCAGTGATGAAGAAAATGAAGACGGCTCACGAAAACTGCAATTGACGGATGCAAGTGGCGAACCGGTGGATCTGGGCGACAACCAGGTGAAAGCCAAAATCATGGATGCCAAAATCCAGATGGCGAAAGAACAACGCGCCATGCTGCGGGAAACCATTCTGATGGGCATTACCCGTCTGGTGGTAGAAAAAGGTAACGTGAAGGCTTCGGTGCTGTTCGACATCAAAGCCACCGAGCAAGTACAGAAATCAGACAAAGCAGCGCTACAGGAACTGAAATCCTCCAGCCATAGCGTTAGCGCCAGCGGTGGTTTGATTGGTGCCATTTTCGGAGGACCAAAGGGCGGTCACACCTCTAGCACACGCAGATCCAAAATATCGGTCTCTAGTGCAAAAAGCGTCTCGAACACTGAGTTGGCAGCCAAAGTAGCGGGTTCTGTCGATATCACCTTCAAGTCGGATTATTTCAAACTTGATAACTTCGCTGCCTTATATCAGGGAGGTAACGATGGTGGTGCACGGCTTGGCCCGCAACAACAGGTTGTACAACCTGCGCCCGGCACGGCACCCGCAATGCCTGCGCCAGCACCTGTGGCAGGAAAGTAGCCCATGGCGCTAGCGCTGATTCTGGCGCTGGAACATCAACCGGAGGGCGTGCGGGTACGATTTGATATCGGCAAAAACCGATATCTGCGTTGGCAACTGGGCGAGGAAGAAGCGGTCACCCGTAATGGCCTGCCCAGCCTTGCCACGATAAAGGAGCGTTCCGACCTGATCGGGCCGCTACGGCCAGAGGCGCGTGGAAGGGGTGAATTTACAGTTCCAACGGCGCTGGTGAGCCGCGACACCCGCTGGCTGCAGCTATTCAGCTATCGGGAGCGGGACGGCAGTGGCCCGGCACTATCTGCCGTGGTAACGATACCAGTAAGTGAATTGTCGCGACGGGCAAACAGTCCGACTGATGCCGAACTGCCACCCCCTGTAGGTTTTGCACCGACAGAGTTTGCGCTGGCACAACAGAACAGAGCAAGGAACACGACCATGACAGCGGTTGCAATTGCTTATTCGCAGCATGTCGATAATGCGCCATTCTGCCTGAAGGAACGGCCACTGAGCCAACCCCTGTTTTTACAGGCCATTATCGGTGCCCTACCCAGCCTGATGCCCATGTTGGCACCTGCGATTGGCTCGTTGGTGTCAGGTCTTGCACCCGCTGTAGGACAAGTGGCGGGGCAACTCTTGCGCTCGGTTCCGGGTGGCGGGGCTGGCGCGGGTGCGACAGCGGGTGCCGACGCCGGTGCGCAGACCGCCGTATCCCACATTGCGAATCTGGCAGAGCAAGCATTGCGCGCACTCGGGCCTGCTGCACAGCAAATTCTTACGCCCGACAACTTGCGTCAAATCATGCAATTGATACAAGCCGGCAATAACGCCGCTCCTGTGGCAGCGGTTGCCGGGGCCAAAGCCGGTGCCGTCACGCAATCCCTTTCTCGCTATAGTCAGGCACAGGTTGCACCTGCTTTGCTTGCTGCCCTGCCCGCCCTCATGCCGCTTTTGCAACAGGTACTCAGCCCGCAAACCATTCAAGGTGTGCTGGATGCCCCGCAAAAAATGACCGGCCAAATCATCAGCGGCATTACTGATTTCGCCAAACTCGGATTACAGGCAGATCAACAACTAAACGAGCATCTGCGCGCACTTAACCCTGGCGTAGATGACCCGGCATTGCATCAATTATTGGCAGGCTTGAGCCTGGGGTTAACCACACGCCGCGGACGCAATTACAAACGAGTGGCCAGTGTGCAGTTGCACGTTGATGATGTAAAAACTGAAGTGGTGATGGGGCGCGAAGTTGCTCTCTATCAGCAGGGGGTTGCGCTGCAATTTCCGCTCAGCGTGAAGACGCCGCAAACGATCAATGACGCCGAAGTGATGGTGCAAATAAAACAGGCTGACAACCTGCGCATCGTGCACGAAGCCAGTGAACCCGTGGGAGCTGTCAGTAACGGCCCACTGGAGCTGATTCCTCGCATCGAAGCGAATATCACCCAATCGCTGGCACCACAGCAGGATTATATCGTTGTACTTACGTTGTTGTGGCATAACAACAAGGGTCAGCTACGCGGCACATCGGTGCAGCACAGCATTAGCTTGATGAGCGAATACCGTTTCGATCGTGTCGAGGAATCGGGTGAACTGATCCCACTCACTGATCGCGAAGCTTTTCGCGATTATTGGCATCAAATCTGGGAAGCCGCATTCGACAAGGAAACCCGCCGTGTCGATATTCAGACACGCTATTACCTGACATTGGCGCCAGAACGCACCCGCAACGCGCGCGTGGATTCCGACATTCGTCGCGAGCAAAATGGTGCACGCGAGGCCTTGCGTGTGCGCAGCGGATATGAATACAGCCCGTTCGCACTCAATCATTTATTGTCTCGCTTGGCACCCGATCAACCAACGCTGGATGACAAAGTGTTGCGAGCGTTGGCCGCTCCCGATTTTGTCGAGCGTTTCAATCAGGCCGCGCAGCACCAGGGCCAGATTCGTGGCCGTCCCGGTGAAACAGCTTCTTTGTGGGTTTACCCCGAATTCAAATTGCAAACCCTGGTACTGGTGCGTGCCGCCCAGGTCAACGAACACGGCAATATCGGCGAGCTGTCCGAGGAACGTGTGCAGTTTCCGATGCCGGCCATGATGCATTTCGTGGGAGTCAAGCAAGCATGAATCGACCACACAGCCCCTACGCCAGGCCGTTATCAGAGGATGACATTGCGACGCAATTCGAGGGAATGGAGATTGAATTCAACGACAAGGCGACGTTGTTCCCCGTGCAAGTAGAAAAAGATGAGCGGCCGCGTCGTCGAACATCACGGGAATTGCGCGTCGACAATCGTAGACAAACACAAGCTAACGTCGGCATTAAACTATCGGCAACCAAAAGCAATATGAAGCCGCTGCACCGCAGTGGTGTCGTTAAACCACTACGGCGCCCTAAGCCATGACAACGTTTATCGAAAGCCCCCCCATAGACGAAGAAGACCGCTTCCCTGGTCTCGCTGAACTGCTGGAGGATTTTCTAACACCACAACTGGAAATGGCGGTTGATCCCATGCAGCCCGACCAGCATTTTGGGTTGTTCGTGGAACGTCTGTCACTGGATATGCCGCTGGAATTACAAACCATGCGTGACGAGGGCAATCGCCTTACCCTGGGCTCCTCAC
>CAYYPW010000007.1:0-243099 GCA_964473645.1 uncultured Moraxellaceae bacterium | reverse complement strand
AGCGTCTGCTCAAAGCCCAGTTACAGGTGATGAAGTACAAGCGGGTGGATGTCGGCGTTGCTGAAAAAGAAGCCGCCATTCGCGAACTGGAAGTACGTCTTGAAGCCCGCGTCGCCGATCAGCGTGCCGCTGATGCCGAGATCGAGCGCTTACGCGATCAGCATGGCGACATCAACGATCAGCTCAACGAAGTACAAGCCCGCTACTACGGCCTGGGCGCCGAAATCGCCCGGCTCGAACAAACCCTGCAGCACACCAAAGAGCGCAGCCATCAGTTGCGCAATGATCTGCAAGAAACCGTGCTTGCCTGTCGCACCGCCGAAGCCCAACAAGAATCCGACGATGAAAAGCTGCAGGACATCACCGCCAACCTGATGACCCTGGAACCCGAAATGGAGTTGCTGGAGGCACAGGAGGAAGAAGCGGGCACCGCCCTGCATGCAGCCGAAGAAGCAATGCAGCGTTGGCAACAGGATTGGGATGCCTTCAATCAACGCGCCAATGAGCCACAGCAACGCGCGCAAGTTGAACAATCACGTATTCAGCACCTCGAACAGTCGGTGACGCGCTTGCGGGAACGCATAGAGCGGTTGCACCGTGAAAATGACACCCTCAGTGCCGGCCCGCTCGAACTCGAAGTGGCCGAACTCGAAGCGCGCATGGGCGAAGTCGAAGGTAAACAAGAAAACTTGCAAAGCCAACTGCAAGACACCCAGGATGGCATCAAACAGCGCCGCGATGACAACGCGCGTTTGAGCAACGAACTCGATACCGCCAAAAGCAAACTCAATACCCTGCGCGGTCGCCATGCCTCACTGGAAGCGTTACAGCAAGCAGCGCTGGGCGATAACGATCAGATCAAGTGGCTGGACCAGCATGGCTATGCCAACGCCAAACGTCTGTCGCAGCAGATTCATGTCGAGAGCGGGTGGGAGCGCGCGGTTGAAACCATTCTGGGCGATACCTTGCAAGCGGTATGCGTGGATGCCCTCGACCCGGTCACTGCATTGTTGGGCGATTTTGGTAAAGGCAGACTCGGTTTTCTCGCCAGTGATAACGACGTAAACCTGTCCGCCGCTCAACACGGGCGTTTGCTCGCTGATAAAGTCAGCGGCGTTGCCGGTGTAAAAACCCTACTGTCCGGCGTTTATGCGGCTGATGACTTACCCTCAGCCCTCACGTTACGTCGGCGCCTGCAGGCGGGGGAATCGGTCGTCACCCCGGAAGGGTTGTGGCTAGGCCCCAACTGGCTGAAGGTCATTCGCCAGGGCGGCGCCGAGCAAGGCGTGCTGGCCCGCCAGAAAGAACTGGAAGAAGTCGAAGCCACGCTGGAAACCACCCAGGCGCTGGCCGACGAACTCAATGAACGCTTGCTCGAAGGTCGCGATTTGTTGCGCGAAGACGAAGAAAGCCGCGAAGCCCTGCAACGGGAACTCACCACCTTCAACCGCACCGTGATGGATATCAAGGCGCAGCTGTCGGCCAAGCAAGTACGCCTCGAACAATTCAACATGCGACGCGAGCGCATTCAGCGCGAAATCGATGAGTGCGTGCAACAACAAACCAGCGAAAACGACGCTGTCAAAATTGCCCGCGCCGCATTGCAACAATCGCTGGAACTGATGTCGCAAGACACCGATCAGCGCGAAGCCATGCAGAATCAACGGGAATCCCTGCGTGCGGCCTTGGGCGCCTGCCGTCACCGTGCCCGCGATCGCAAAGACCAATCGCACCAGATTGCTCTCGAAGTGCGTTCCCTGCGTGCGCAAGAAACCTCGACGCGCCAAGGGCTCGATCGTTTGCGTCAGCAACTGAGCACCCTGCAGGAACGTCGTGAACACCTCGAAGAACAGCTGGCCATGGGGGATGACCCGTTCCTGGAGCTGCAGGAGCAACTCGAAACCAAACTGGGGCAGCGTGTCGCGGTAGAAGAAGAACTCGGCGGGGTACGTCGGCAACTGGAAACCTGCGAACACAGTTTGCGCGCAACCGAACGCCGCCGTCAGGACTCCGACCGCGCTGCGCAAGACGTGCGTACCGACCTGGAGCGCAATCGTATTCAGTGGCAGGGCTTGCAGGTTGAACGTAAAAACGTGCTCGATCAGCTCGAAGAAGCTCAGTTCAATGTGGATGAAGTGCTGCCGACCTTGCCTGAGGATGCGAGCGAGACCGTTTGGACCCAAGAGCTGGAACGCATGGCCAATCGCATCAGTCGACTCGGTGCGATCAACCTGGCCGCGATCGATGAATTCAAATCGCAGTCAGAGCGCAAGAATTATCTGGATGCGCAACACAAAGACCTGGTCGATGCGTTGGAAACCCTGGAAAACGCGATTCGTAAAATCGATCGCGAAACCCGCACCCGTTTTCAGGAGACATTCGACAAGGTCAATCGGGGATTGCAATCGTTGTTCCCGAAAGTCTTTGGCGGCGGTCACGCTTATCTCGAACTGACAGGCGAAGATTTGCTGGATACCGGGGTGGCCATCATGGCGCGTCCGCCGGGCAAAAAGAACAGCACTATCCACTTGTTATCGGGTGGTGAAAAAGCACTCACTGCCATTGCGCTGGTGTTTTCGATCTTCCAGCTCAATCCTGCACCGTTTTGTATGCTCGACGAGGTGGATGCACCGCTGGATGACGCCAACGTGGGCCGTTATTCGCGCATGGTGCAGGAAATGTCGGACAAAGTGCAGTTCATCTACATCACCCATAACAAGATTGCCATGGAAATGGCGCATCAATTGTTGGGGGTGACCATGCACGAGCCCGGCGTGTCGCGCCTGGTATCGGTCGATGTAGAAGAAGCAGCAGCAATGGCCGCACTCTGATAAAATTCACGTTACTTTTCTGGATTCATTTTAAATGCCCGAATTCACCTTAACTATCTGAGCGTTACATCAGTCAAAAGTTATGCATTTGGGTTAAAGTTGCGCTATGTTGGATACGACACTTTGCTCGATTCACCGGTGGCAGCAACGACACGCACAGTCGGAACACGAGGTTTTCCGACGCTAATCGCAAGGGGTTTGTGATGGAATTTGGTTTGAGAGAGGCGCTGCTAATCATCGGCGTCATCGTAATTGCGGGAATTCTTCTGGACGGTTTGAGAAGAAAAAACGCTAACAAAAAGGCAGTTTCGCAATCATCTACGGCACACGACAAGGTAGATGCAGATTTTGATCTGTTTGCCGGTGATCTGGGCGCACCACGCGTGATCAAGAAAAAAGCGGAACCCGTTTCCGTGGCGACTGTGTCCACAGCAAGAAAGTCGGCGGATGTGGCAGACGATGCGCGTGACGTAGAGCCAGTGTCAGAGGTGAGCGACCATGCCATGTCTTACGAGGCCATTGGCAGCGAAGGTATTGTCAGCAAGCCGCGTAAGGTGAGCTACCGCGAAGCGGTTCAGCAGCGTGCCAGCCATCCCGAAACCGAGACGGTGAGCGCGGGTGATGACGAAGAAATGGGGGACTACAGCTTTGGTGCTGCCGAGGTATCGGCACCGCGTCGCGCATCACACGATGTCGAGATGGAAAGCCTCTCCAGCGAATCCCATGGCCGCGATAACCGCGATACGCGAAATGTCAGCATCGATGATGTCATTGTCATCAACGTGATGGCCAAACCCAAAGACGACATTTCAGGCAATGACCTGCTGCGGGCCTTGTTGTCGGTGGGCTTGCGTTTTGGCGACATGAATATTTTTCATCGCCATGAACAATTGACCGGCAAAGGGGCCGTGTTGTTTTCGGCGGTCAATGTGGTTGAGCCCGGTACGTTCGATCTCAATCGCATGGAAGACTTCAAAACCCCAGGCATTTGCATGTTCTTGCGCTTGCCTGGCCCCAAGCGTTCACTACATGCGTTTGAACAGTTGGTTGAAAGTGCACGCAAGATTGCCAACATGCTGGGCGCAGAGTTGAAAGACGAGAACCATAGCGTGCTGACCCATCAAACCATTGAGCATTACCGCCAACGTGTGCTCGATTTCGAGCGCAAAATGTTGTCGCATCGCGCACATCGCTGATTGCATCACCCCGCCTGACAAAGCGCCACCAACACGGTGGCGCTTTTGTTTGTGCATATGCATGAATGACGATCGATTCATAAATTACGATCGATTCATAAGTTACTATCGATTCATAAATTACTATTGCGCTTTCTCAGCGATTCATTTGCGGAAAGGTACTCCCGTGAAACAGCCGACGCTTTTCGATGCACCCCAACCCACTGATCCCATCCACCGTGAAATCGAAACGCTGCGCCAACAACTGCGCGATCACAATTATCGCTACTACGTGCTCGATGATCCCAGCGTGCCCGATGCCGAGTATGATCGCTTGTTCAAACGCTTGCAGGCGCTGGAAGCTGAGCATCCCCAGTGGATCACTGCCGATTCCCCCACTCAACGGGTGGGCGCTGCACCCTTGGATGCGTTTTCTGAAGTCAAACATCGTGTGCCGATGTTGTCGCTCGATAACGTGTTCAGTGAGGAGGAGTTGCTGGCTTTTGAAAAACGCATCAAGGATCGACTCAATAGCGAGAGTGCGGTCGAGTACGTGTGCGAACCCAAGCTCGATGGCCTGGCAGTGAGTGTGCTTTATCGCCATGGCGAGCTGGTGCAAGGCGCCACCCGTGGTGATGGCGAAACCGGCGAAGACATTACCCAAAACCTGCGCACCATCTCTGCCATACCGCTGCGCTTGCGTGGCGATGATTTTCCGGCGGAGCTGGAGGTGCGCGGCGAAGTGTTCATGCCGAAAGCCGGTTTTAACGCGCTCAATGAACGACAGGCCGCGCGGGGCGAGAAAACCTTTGCCAACCCACGCAACGCCGCCGCAGGCAGCCTGCGTCAACTGGATTCGAAGATCACCGCCAGTCGCCCGCTGGACATGTATTGCTATGGCATAGGTTATGTCGAGGGCGGTGAGCTGCCGGGCAATCAATACGACATGCTGCAGCGACTCAAGACCTGGGGTTTACGTATCAACCCTGAGGTAAAGCGGGTGCAAGGTGCTGAGCAATGCCAAGCCTACCATAACGATATTCTTGCACGGCGCGACGCGCTGGCCTACGACATCGATGGCGTCGTGTACAAGGTCAACGATTTTGCCTTGCAGAAACGCTTGGGGTTTGTGTCGCGCGCGCCGCGTTGGGCTGCGGCACACAAATTTCCGGCGCAGGAAGAAATCACCCGTTTGCTCGATGTCGAGTTTCAGGTGGGACGTACCGGTGCCGTGACCCCCGTTGCTCGCCTTGAACCGGTGTTCGTCGGGGGCGTGACGGTGAGTAACGCCACGTTGCACAATATGGAT
Source organism: uncultured Moraxellaceae bacterium (assembly GCA_964473645.1). GTDB lineage: Bacteria > Pseudomonadota > Gammaproteobacteria > Pseudomonadales > Ketobacteraceae > HdN1. The sequence continues at coordinate 237,784 of CAYYPW010000007.1, read as the reverse complement.
GAAGTGGCGCGATTGGATATTCACGTCGGTGATAGTGTGGTGGTGTTGCGCGCGGGGGATGTGATTCCGCGGGTGGTGCGTGTGTTGCCGGAACGCCGACCCTCAGGGGCGAAACGGGTGCATATGCCCGAGGTCTGCCCGGTGTGTGGTTCGGCGATCGTCAAGCCCGAGGGTGAAGCTGTCGCGCGTTGTTCGGGGGGATTGTATTGCTCAGCGCAGCTCAAAGAAGCGATCAAACATTTTTCCAGCCGGCGTGCCATGGATATTGAAGGGCTGGGCGACAAGATCGTTGAGCAATTTGTCGACGTGGGGCTGATAAAGACGGTGGCAGATTTGTATCGTCTCAAGGTGGCCGATATTGCTGCGCTGGAACGAATGGGGGCGAAATCGGCGGCCAATCTTGTGGATGCTATTGATCACAGCCGCGCAACCACCTTGCCCCGGTTTTTGTATGCATTGGGGATACGCGAGGTGGGTGAATCGACATCGCAAACCTTGGCAAAACATTTTGGAACGCTCGATGCCTTGATGGCAGCCGATGAGCCGACCTTGCTTAACGTGCAGGATGTGGGCCCGGTCGGCGCGCGCAATATCGTCGAGTTTTTTGCTCAACCGCATAATCGCGAAGTGGTGCAAGCCTTGCGTGATGCAGGGGTGCATTGGGCCGATATCGAAAAAGCGGCGGCAGACAGTCAACCCTTGGCGGGACAAACGCTGGTGCTCACTGGCAGTCTTACTCAGCTCTCGCGTGACGAAGCCAAAGATCATCTCGAGGCCTTGGGAGCAAAAGTGGCGGGCAGCGTATCGAAAAACACGACAGCCGTTTATGCAGGTGAGAAGGCCGGTTCCAAGCTTGCCAAAGCCGAATCTTTGGGAATCCCGGTGTATGACGAGGTTGCATTGTTGGCCTTGCTGCGCGAACACGGGCGCCTCGCTTGAACTCCGTTTAACCTGAACAGGTGCTAAACAAAACGGCTTGCTCGTCGAAACCCTGGCGTGAAAATGTCCTGTCAGAATCTAATGAACGTTTTAAGCCACTGGTGGTAGGCTTCATGACATCGGGTTTAGATGTCTCCTCGTCGATGCCGGTAACACCCTTACACCAGCATCGCAGTGACGCGGGAAGGATGTAATTCGATACAGTCCCTCGGCTAACTCAATAGCCCGAGGGAAGGTTCGGTTTATCTCTACCACCACGAGGTCTGCCATGTCTTCCTCCTCTAAGATCGCGTCTTCACAGAACGCCTCTGCCCTTAAATCCCTCTGTGCAGCGACTCTGCTGCTTCTCAGTCAAACGTCTACCGCTGGCCCCCTGCAAACGGGTGCCAATGCTGCGCTTTTCGGGCGCTGCACGTCTGATGTTCTCACCCTTGATCGCATACAAATGGCCGCCGCACTGGGAGCGTTGGCACCGGCAGCGGTGACCCAGGTTGCACCAGCGCCGGATGAACTGGCGCAGATCGAACACATGTGTGCGCAAGCCATTCATTCGCAACGTTGCAGCGAAAAGGTTGTTGCCGTCGCGGGGACGCTGATCACCTCACAGAAACCGGCAGGCAAGGTGAATCCTCCCAGCGTCAATCCAGGGACTATCGTGGGTGGCACGGCAGGGGCGGTATTAGGCACCATTGCCGGTGCTGATCGCGGAACAGGAAGTGCAATTCTCGGAGGTACTGTGGGGGCTTGGGGGGGCGCCAAGTTGGGAGCGAAGGTATTTGAGGGGGGCTCGATGGCGTCCTGCATTAACGAACGTGCTCACCTTGACGAAGTGTCTAGCCGACTGCTTGGCTCAGCCAACCCCTATTCGATTGATGGCGTGTTGGGGTTGATTGAGCGTAATCGTAGTGACCAGGTGATCACCAACGAAGAGGCGAAAGCACTGAGCGACGAAGTGGTTCGACTCTCTGCTCGAGCGCAACAGGTATTAAATGCAGCACGCTAAGTAGCTTGGATAAGTGGTTTTGGATAGAGGGCAACGACACTCAATGTTTGTGGGTGGCGTCGGATTTACCAAACCGATCCAGCACGTGCAGCGACATGCTTTTGGCAAGTTCGATTTCACCCCGATAGACCGTCGCCTTCATTTCCTCTTCGTAGACGGTGGCGACTTCTTCGCTATGAGTGCGCACTACCACTTCAATGTCGGGGTTTAACGTGCGAGCGGTATCAATGGTTTTACGCACGTTAAATCCGTCGGGAATGGCGATCACCAGCATGGACGCATTCATGATATGCGCTTGTATTAACACCGCTGCTTCTGAGGCATCGCCTGATACCGCCGCCAAATTCCGCGAACGAAGTTGCTCGACGAATTCCCGGTTGTGCTCGATGACGACAAACGGAATATTTTCTCGCAGCAAATCTTTACCGATGTGGCTGCCAACGCGACCGTACCCAATCAACACTATTTGCCCGGCTAAAAATTTCTGATCGGTGGAATAGGGCAGCGTGGCGAGCGGGTCTTCGCGAAATTCGAGTCGGCGTGCCCATTTGGAGTGGGCGCTGAGCCATGCATTGAATGGTTTCATCGACGAAAACAGCACCGGGTTGAGGGCAATCGAAATCAACGCGCCCGCCAAAATCAGATTTTGGCCTTCTGGCGGCAGCAGACCGAGGCTCGCTCCGAGCCCCGCAAGAATAAAAGAAAACTCCCCAATTTGCGCCAGACTGGCAGCGACCGTCAGTGAGGTGTTGAGGGGGTAGCGAAATACAATGACCAGCGCGGCGGCTGCAATGGATTTTCCAACCACGATGATGCCCACGACAGCCAATACATGCAGTGGTTCCTCGATCAGAATGCGTGGATCGAACAGCATGCCGACCGAGACAAAAAACAATACCGCGAAGGCTTCGCGAAGTGGCAAGGATTCTTCTGCAGCGCGGTGGCTGAATTCGGATTCGCGCATAACCATGCCAGCAAAAAACGCGCCCAGGGCAAACGACACACCAAACAGTGTGGCGGCGCCGTAGGCGATACCCACCGCAACCGCTACCACGCACAGCACGAATAGTTCACGGGTGCCACTGCGTGCAATATGCCCCAACAATTTGGGAAAGAACCTGCGACCCACGATCAGCATCAGGGCAATAAAAATCCCGGCTTTGACCAACGTGATCAACAGCGACATCCACAACGCTGTGGTCTGTTCCTGAGTTGCCGGCCCGTCTGATGTCACCAATCCTGCGAGGGGCGGTAGCAGTACGAGGACGATGACCATGACAAGGTCTTCGACAATCAACCAGCCAACAGCAATACGCCCGTTCATTGAATGGGTATCGTTCTGAGACTCGAGGGCCCGCAAAAGCACCACTGTACTGGCCACTGAGAGACTCAGCCCAAACACGATGGCGCCTGCCAACGGCCAGCCCCAGCTGAGCGCCAATCCACCTCCCAGCGCGGTGGCGACCACGATTTGAAGAATGGCGCCCGGAATGGCAATTTTGCGGACATCCAATAGATCTTGCAGCGAGAAATGCAACCCCACGCCGAACATCAACAGCATCACGCCGATTTCGGCAAGCTCTTTGGCAATCTCGGTGTTGGCGACCAGCCCCGGCGTATAGGGGCCAATCATAACGCCCGCCAGCAGGTACCCGATCAATGCAGGCAGCTTTAGACGGGTGGCCGCAAACCCGAGCATTAATGCTGCTCCGAGGGCTAACGCGAGCGTTGAAATCAGGGGCAAGTCGTGTGGCATGGTCCGGTTTCCAGTGAGTACTGCAGCGATTTACACAGGGCCAATGCGGGGTAAGAGCATCCTTGCTCTTGATTCGTCAACGATTCGACAAAAACAGTGTTATTCGCCAGTGGCCGGTTTATTTACGGCTGGTGACTTCGACGAGGTGGTAGCCAAACTGTGTTTTCACCGGGCCTTGTACCGTGTTGAGATCGGCGCTGAACACCACTTGATCGAACTCTTTCACCATTTCGCCGGGGCTAAAGCTGCCCAGATCACCCCCTTGGCGGCCAGATGGGCAGGTTGAATGCTGACGGGCAATTTCGGCGAAATCTGCTCCTTTTAGAATTTGCTGTTTCAGATCCATACATTTTTCTTGGCTATCGACCAGAATGTGTCGTGCGGTGGCGCGGGGCATCAGGGTTCTCCGATCAGTATTAAATCCGGTTGAGCTTATCAGAGGTAATGCGGTTTTGTCTGCGCTGATGGCGTGTATTGTCCGCAGGGGCTGTTACACTGCAAATAGTGTGGTCGGGTGTTGGCCATTGACGGCTTTTGATGCAGATTTACGGGAAACGTGTGTTAACAGTGGGGCTGGGTGGCGAGTGCATGGGTAAGCAGGGTTTCAGGAGTCACTTCGATGCAGCGGTGCGCCGATGGATGCGTGCGTTTATTCTTGTGGCGGTGGCTGTTGTAACGTTGACAGGGTGTGCAACGGCACCCCCCAAAAATCCGCAGGATCTATGTGCAATTTTCGATGAGAAATCGGATTGGCATGAGCCGGCTACTGAGGCTGCGGCCAAATGGGGTAGCTCGATTCCATTGATGATGTCGATCATGTATCAAGAAAGCCAGTTTGTCGCAGATGCGCAGCCGAAATTTCGCTGGTTCTTGTTTATCCCGTTAGGGCGGCCTTCATCGGCCTATGGCTATCCGCAGGCGAAAGATGAAACCTGGGATTGGTATACGGACAAAACCGGCAACAGTTTCGCCGAGCGGGATGACTTTGAGGATGCCATCGATTTTATTGGCTGGTATAACGCGCAAACCATGCAGCGCAACCGGGTGCGTCCACAAGATGCTTATAATTTTTACTTGGCCTATCACGAAGGCCATGGCGGCTTCGAACGTGGCACCTTTCGTAACAAACAGTGGCTGAAGAATACGGCACAAAAAGTTGCTTCTCGGGCTGCCACTTACGACCGGCAGTATGCCCACTGTCGTAAACGATTGCAGGACGCCGATGATAATTGGTTTTAACGCGGGGTATATATGAAGGGTGTTTACGATGGTTGCCGTTAACCTTTGCTGGCAAGCACCATAAATGACCAATGCCATGAACAACAAAGGCAATCAAGATAACGAGTGCTATGAATGAGAAAGACAATAAATAACCAGACGATGAACGGCAATTGTCATGGATGAAGAGCGTATGATCGAGGTACCCTGGGATGCCATTGATCCTGATACCTTGTACCGATTAGTGGAAGAATTCGTCACCCGTGAGGGCACGGATTATGGCCAGCAAGAATTTTCTCTCGACACCAAAGTGCAGCAGATTTTGGCGGGGTTAAAACGGCGCCAGTGGCTTATCATTGTCGACACCGCCATGCAGAACACCCATATTGTCGAAGCCGCAGAATGGCGGCGAGCAATGAAGCGGGGGGATCTTCCTTTTTAAAAGATTCCATTTTAAAAGCGTCTTTTTTAAAAGCGTCGTCTTTAACATATCCTTTTTTAAAGCATCCTTTTTAGGCGCGGGTGCTCTAGAAGCGCCCGCTCTAAAAACGCCAAAAGGTACGTGAAAGCAGAATCAAAATCGGAAACACCTCCAGCCGCCCGATCAGCATGGCCAGACACATCAGCCACTTGGCGGTATCGTTAAGTACACCGAAATTCGAAGCGGTGTCGCCATCGCCAATTCCCATGTTATTGATGCATGCGGCCACCGTGCCAAACGCTGTTCTCAGATCCAAACCGGTAAACACCAGCGCAATGACAAAAAACACCGTTGCGAAAAGATAAAGAAAGAAGAACCCGGCAACGGCTTGTACCACACGATCCTGTACAACGGTTTCACCGACTTTTAAAGTGATGGTGCCGCGGGGGTGTATCAGTTGTTTGATTTCACGCAAGCTCTGCTTGTAGAGCACTAAAAACCGCATGGCCTTGATACCGCCGCAGGTGGAACCCACGCAGCCGCCAAAAAAACTGGAGAACATCAACAAAACGACAATCCCGCCTGGCCACGCAGGAAAGTTCGCCACCACCAGCCCATTGTCAGTTAACACCGAGGCGGTTTGTGCGAATCCATGAACAATCGAATCGAGCAAATTAAACGTTCCTCCGAAGAATAACGACCCACATACAATAGCCGTCACACCAAAAAAGACGGCCATGAAGAACTTGAATTCAGCATTTTTGATAACGGGCAGCAAGCTGCGTCGTTCATACACTAGAAAGTACAAAGCGAAATTAACGGCCGCCAGGACCGAGAATATGCCTGCGACCATTTCAATTCCAAGGCTGTTGAAATGGCCAAGACTAGCTGTTTTGGTAGAAAAACCGCCCAGCGCCATGGTGGCAAAGATATGGCACAAAGCGTCGAACCACCCCATACCAGCCAGCATAAACGCCACCAGGCCGATCAGGGTCAGCACCGAATAGACGGCCCAGAGGATCTTCGCGGTATCTGCCAGCCGGGGGGTGAGTTTTTCTTCTTTGAACGGGCCGGGGGTTTCCGACTGGTAGATTTTGACGCCACCGATGCCGAGCAGCGGCAGAATGGCGGTGGCGAGTACGATAATGCCCAGGCCGCCAAAAAAATTCGATTGGGCGCGGTAATACAACAGGCTATGCGGCAGTGCGTCGACGTTGGCATACACCGTCGCACCGGTCGTTGTTATGCCCGAGATTCCTTCAAACAGTGCATCGACAAAGGTGATTTCCGGGGTGGTACTCAGGAAAAAGGGGAGTGCGCTCAAAATCGAATACACCACCCAAAACAGCACAACCACCAAAAATCCATCGCGGGTACGCACAGATTTTTTGTACCCGATGGTAGGCAACCAACCCAAAATCCCTATTCCCAGACTGATGAAGAAAGTGATCAGGTAGGGCATCAATTCACCGTCCTGAAAATAGAGCTCCATGAACATCGGTGGCAACATGGTGACGCTGAAGATGAGCGTGAGGGCACTCAGAATCTGTAGCACTGTGATTGCACGCGACTGCATTGCCATAGGACTTCCGCAAATTAAGCCTTGGATTTACCAAGGGCGAGAGAAAAGAGCACGGGAAGTATAATCAATCGGTGGGGGTGAGTGTTATGAAACTCTACAAATGCACCGTGGGTGGTACGGGGGTAAAGATATCAAACATCCCTAGTTCAGAAAATCGAGCTGATCCATCCACGGCTTGCGGCGCACGTAGTTCAACAGGGCAGTCGCATCGAGGGCAGTGCTAAACAGAAAGCCCTGTATCATGTCGCAGCGGTGCTCATACAAGAATTTAAGTTCTTCTTCGATCTCAACCCCTTCGGCGACGACTTCGAGATTGAGGTTTTTGCAGAGCTGAATGATGGTATGCACAATCGCCGCCGCTTGCCCATGACGCACGCAATCCTTGATAAAACAGCGGTCGATCTTAAGCGTCGTGAACGGAAACCGCGTGAGATAACTCAATGACGAAAAGCCGGTACCGAAGTCGTCGAGTGCCACTTTGACGCCCAGTGAACGCAGACCCTCGATGGTTTTGATCATCGAGGTGGTGTCTTCCATCAACACGCCTTCGGTGATCTCGATTTCGAGTTGGCCGGGCAACAAGCGATGTTTTTCCAGCGCGACCCGCACTTTTTCGACGAAATTAGCCGAGCGCAGTTGCACAGCCGAGATGTTGATGGCGGTGCGCAAGGGGGGAATGCCTTCGGCGTTCCAGGCTTTGGTTTGGCGACAGGCTTCATTGAGCAGCCAGGTACCCAGCTCGTTGATCAACCCCAGTTCTTCAGCCATGGGTATGAACAGCGATGGCGAGATCAAACCTTGTTCCGGGTGGCGCCAGCGAATCAGGGCTTCGACCGAGCGTACTTCGCGTTGGCGCAAATGTACTTTGGGTTGGTAGTGCAATTCGAACTGGCCGTGGTTGATGGCAAGGCGCAAATCGTTTTCCAGGGCCATGCGCTCTTTCGAGCGGGTATCCACTTCACCGGTATAAAACAGAAACTGGTTGCGACCCTGCAGCTTGGCGTAGCGCATCGCAGCATCGGCGTTACGCATCAGCGCCTCGGTGTTGTTGCCGTTCACTGGGTAAAAGGCTACCCCCACGCTGGCCGTTACCACCACATCCATGCCTTTATAGTGGAAGGGGGCCGCCATGCGTTTCATGATTTTCTGCAGCAGCACGACCAGTTCATCGAGCTTGCCGAAGTGGTAGCGCATTATCACGAACTGATCGCCTTCCAGACGTGCCAGCACGTCATGGGCGCTTTCAGGAGCGGCATGGGGGTCGATGGCCGCATGGATCAGATCGGTGGCTTTCGGCGAGGCGAGGGCATCGTGCAGCCGATGCGACACTTGCATCAATATATTGTCGCCCGCATCGGTCCCCATCGAATTATTGACCCGCGTGAACAGATCCAAATCGAGCAATATCACGGCCAATGCATTGCCACGCATGCGGGCTTCTTTGAGGGCGTATTCGAGATGTGCCCGGAAAAACGTGCGATTGGGTAACAGCGTGAGCGAATCGTAATAGGCGAGTTTGAGAATCTGTTCTTTGACAGCGGTTTCTTCGGTGATGTCTTGCAAGGTGCCGGACACCATGTAGCTGTTGTCCGGCCGGTACACAAACTCTGTTTCCTGGCGTAGACGTTTGCGCGTGCCGGCCAAGGTGACCAGGGTGTGTTCATTCACCATGTTGGGAATGCGCCGTTCCACGGCGGCTTCAAAATTTGCCCGCATGCGTTTGCGTTCGGTGTCGGGGAACAGCCGCGCGACATCGCTGACGGTGGTGGGGTAATCTTCGGGGTAGCCCAGGATGCGGTTGTATTCACGCGAAACATTCAGTTGTTGATCGCGGGTATCCCATTCCCAGCTGCCGAGTTTGGCGATGCGTTCGGCGGTTTCCAGACGCAGTTCGCGTTGCTCTACTGTCTGCAGAATGCGGTGGGTACGCAACATATAACGCGTGCGTTGCGCGAGAATCAGATGATTGAGGGGTTTGGTAACGAAATCGGTCGCGCCCATTTCAAAGGCTTGATTGATCGAATCCTCATCGTTGAGGCCGGTCATGATCATGATGGGCACCAGCTCATGTCCACCGGACAAACTGCGGATACGCCGACACACCTTAAAGCCGTCGATCTCGGGCATGATCAAATCCAACAACACCATATTGGGCTGATGCTGATGGAACAGGGCGAGGGCTTCGGAACCGTTACGGGCCTCGATTACCTGAAAGCCGGCGTCGGCCAGGGTGTCACAGGCGAGAAAACGAATAGCATCGTCATCATCAGCGACGAGAATAGTGATGTCTTCATTACGCAAAGGAATGCGAGAAGCCAAGAAAACGCCTTATTGTGGAGTGGTGGTGATCGGATTTCGCGTGATTCGGCGCCGAACTTCATGCAGCAGCGCCCTTAATGCAACACACTACCCAAAAGAATACTCTAAATTGTAGCGCACCGCTTGGCAGTGCCAGTGCTTATGCGCGCTCTCGAGTCAATGAATTTGCAATGCAGTGTTGCCAACCTACCGCGACGGCCTTTCAACCCTTTTGACGACGCTTGAACTGACGGATCAGAAAGCGCGCGGGATGCAGCGCATGCAAGATGTCGGTGTCAACGGGGGCTGGTGTACCCAGCATCCAGTGGCATAACACTTCAGCCGCCAGCAGGGTTGAGGTAATCCCGCGTGACCCATGCCCGGCCGTGACATACAAATGCGGGTGTACCGGCCCCAGTGGATAGTCGCGTTTGAGCTGGCCTTTGCCCAGCCCGTCTTTGTAGAAGGTAAGATAAGCATCGGCATCTGGCGCAGGGCCCACGTAGGGCAGGTAGTCGGGGGTGCCGGCTCGAAAGGCCACCCGTCCGCTATATACGCCCGCATCCTGCGCGGGCAAGGCCGGAAAGCCGGGCAGGGCATTGCGCAGGCGGGCAATGTTTTCGCAGTGATCTGCGGCGGTCTCGTCGGTATCGGTGCGTTTGGGGTGAAACGTTGCACCGACAGTATGAAATCCCTGCCATGCAGGTGTCAGGTAGCCGCTGTAATTGATCGCATGTTGCAGTATTTGGCTCGCTGACGTGGGCGCCAGGCGGGTAATCTGACCGCGCACGGTGCGCAGCGTGAGGTGCTTGGTTTGCCAAAACTGGGAGGCCGCCTTGCTATTGGCAAGGATCACCGCATCGGCCCGTAACCCCTGATCTGGCCAGCCTGATTGCCGATTCTCCGGTGAATGAAGCCGCCAGCCAACTTCGTGAGCGTCGTTTTTGTATTCGATGGACTGGATGGGCGTGGCAAGCCTGACGTCGATGGTGGGGTGCGCCAGCAAGGCCCGACAAAGGCTGGCCGGATTAAGCCAGCCACTACCCGGTTGCAGCACGCCCGGCCGATCAATCGCAAAACCGGCCAGCGCCGACAGGGCCGCAGCATCCAGGGATTGCACCAAGCGCTCTGCGCCTGGCGTGGTGAGAAACGACTCCACTTCGGCTTGCTCAGCCGCGTCATCAAAAACCCGCAAAATACCGTTGAGGCGCCAATGCTCGCCCTCGTCAATGCCTGCGTGGGTAAATATCTCACGAAGCTGGCCCAGTGCATGCAAGTACGCAGCGAGGTAATAGCGATTTTGCGCGCTGGCATGTGTGGTAAAACGAACAAACGTTAGCCCGATCGGGTTACCCGACGCAGCACTGGCAATCTGATCGGCTTCGTCTACCACAGTAACGTGCACCCCGCGCTGCGCCAGCGAGTGCGCGGCGGCACAACCGGCGAGCCCGGCACCAATAACGAGCGCCGTGCGCAGAGGGGTGGACGGCTGCGTATGCAGATACCACGGTGATTGGTCGACAGGTCGTTTTTCCACTGGCGATCGGGCAGAACTCTCTGGCGCTGAATTTTTCTCTGTCATCTCTGCCGCTAACGTTTTGTTAAAATCGGAGCCCGAATGCTGTCACGACAGCATCATAGCTTTCCATCTATGCTCTATAAAACGAAAAGTCTTGCCAAACCCAGGATAGGAAACACACCCGATGGATGCCCCCTCTGACCGCAATGACCCCCTCAACCGCGAGCAGATCAAACACTACCATGCCGAAGAAACCCTGCTCGATGGACGCGTCATGCAGATTCGCACGCTGCGACCCGAAGATCGGCACGCGATGATTGAAGGCCTCAAGCACATGTCGCCAGAATCGATCTACTTTCGATTCATGTCGATACGGCATCAGCTAAGCGAGCAAGAAATCAGCTATTTCACAGAACTCGATTTCGTCAATCATATCGGCTTGGTTGCCACACTGGAGGTTGACGGTGAGCAAAAGCCCGTGGGGGGAGGCCGTTATGTGATCGTGAACCCCGAGGCCAAGGTGCTGCATGCCGAGGTCGCGTTTACCGTCGAAGACGCTTACCACGGGCTGGGCATTGGCACCCATTTGTTCCATCACCTTGAAAAGCTCGCCAAGCTGCAGGGCGTGACTTACTTTGATGCCGATGTTCATCGCGCCAACAAGAAAATGCTGGATGTGTTCAGCCACCTCGGGCTGCCCATGACCACATCACGCGAGGGCAGCCTGATCCACGTTGAACTCAGGCTTTGATCGAACTGCCAACGCCTGTCCACTCGCCAGCGATAACGGCCCCCCAATGCTAGACTTCAATGACTACCCATCACACCTGCGGGCGTATCGGCATTGGTCTCGGCAGCGGATTCTTTTCCTCAGCGGCTTTCAGCGCGAATCCGGCGCCCATGGCGGTCGGGTTTACTGCTGTGTCTGCTCTGTCTGTTTTATCTGATTGTTCTATGTGCAACCGCAATGGCCGTGCTGCCGCCATCGGCCGCTACCCACCAAATTTCAACGACTACCACGCGGCTGGTGCTCGATCAAAGGTTTCACTATTGGGTCGATGAAAATCGCCAAGCGACGCTGGATACCGTGTTGCAAAGCCCCCCGCCTTGGCAGGACAGCATTTCAACGGTGTTCAGGACGTTTTACCGTCAGGCACCGATCTGGATGCGCTTTGATATTGCGTTCGAGGAAGGAGTCAGCGGCGATTTTCTGCTGGAGGTCGAATCCCCCGTATTGGACAAGATCGAGTTCTTCCAAGTGGTCACCACCGATGAGGGTGAGACGCATCGATTGCAATATGCATTGGGAGGCGATCATCACCCATTGCCCCAACACGATTTTTTGATACGGTTTCCAACGTTCCCCCTGCAGGTCACGCCTGGGCAAACCAGTCAGATCTATCTGCGCATAGAATCCACCAGTGCCATGATTGCCCCCATTCGTTTGTGGCAGCGGCAGGCGTTGCAGATGAGAGAGAGCAACCTGAATCTCTACTACGGTGCCTTTTTCGGCATCATGGCAGTCATGGCGCTCTATAACCTGGTGTTGTGGGTGTTCATTCGCGAGCACGCCTACCTTTATTACGTTTGCTACGTCGTCTCAGCCATCTTTTTTCAGTCTGTCATGAGCGGTTACGGCTATCGCTACGTGTGGACAGACAACCATTGGCTCAAGGACAACGCCGTGGTGCTCAGCGTCGCGCTCTGTTTCATTTTTGCCATTGCCTTTGTGGTGAGTTTTTTGCGACTGCGCGCGACCGACCCGACGCTGTATCGAGCGGCGTTGGTTGGCATGGCCGCCTACCTCATATTGATTTGGCTGTCCCCGTTCATGTACGAGGCGACGCTCACGCGCATTGGGCAGCCCCTCGGTTTGGGCTTGTGTGTACTGGCCGTCTGGGCAGCGGCGCGGCAATGGCGTAACGGCAGTCAGGTGGCCACGTTTTTTGTAATCGGTTGGACGCTGCTGGTGCTGGGCACGGCCGTTTATACCCTCATGTTGGCAGGACTGATACCCTACAACCTCATTACCCGACACATTCAGGAAATCGGCATGCTCGCCGAAGTCGTGTTGTTGTCGTTTGCGTTGGCCGCGCGCATCAATGAAGAAAAACACGCCCGCCGACTCGCCCTCGAAACCTCGCTTTCGCTTGCCCAACGCGTCAATGCCGCCTACCAGGAACAACTCAAAGGCCAGGCAAAAATGACGCGCGAGCTGGAAGTGCGCGTGGAAGAACGCACCGCCGAATTACAGAAAACCATGACCGAGCTTAACGCCGCCAATCACCGGCTTGAACAACTGAGCCTGACGGATGCTCTCACGGGCCTGCACAATCGCCGTTATCTGGATCAGCACCTTGGCACCTGGATGGAGTTTGCGGAAAAGCAGGGTGCGCCACTGGCGGCATTCGTTATCGACATTGATCACTTCAAGAAAATCAACGACACCTTTGGCCATCTCATTGGGGATCAATGCATCAAGGCGGTCGCGACCAGCCTCAAAAGCACCGTGCATCGCCCCGACGATCTGGTGGTGCGCTACGGTGGGGAAGAATTTGTGGTGGCGCTTCGCAATACCGATGCTGCTGGTGCCTTGCAAGTCGCCGAGCGCGCCCGCAACAGTATTGAAAAGTCTCATTGGGAATGGGAGGGGCGCCATATTCCGGTGACGGTAAGTATTGGCGTCGCCGAATTCCAACCGGCGACCGACCATGAGCCGGCCCTCTTGTTGGCACGTGCCGACGAAGCGCTCTACAGCGCCAAGCAAACCGGACGCAATCGTGTGGTGGTCGCCGCCAATCTGCACCAACAGGCCGGTTGACGCGCTACGACAGCGAACCTTTACGGCTAAGATGCGCTACGACCCAGATGCTCTATGACCAAGATGCTCTGCGGCAAAAGGGTGCGCTTCATCTGCCGCTGGTGCTGGCTTCGAGCCAGGTCAAAAACTGCATCGCCTGTGCATCCTGCACACCGCACATCTCCAGCGAGGGCTGAAGTGAGGCACACACCGCCGGTCGCGCGGGATCACCAAATATTTTGCATCGATTGCCTGCGTCGAGTTGTATACAGCGAACCCCGGCCGGTTTGCCGTTAGGCATTCCCGGAATCGGGGAACTGATCGAAGGGGCGATACAGCACGCGCCACAGCCAGATCGGCAAAGCATCATGAAACAGGCTCCAGCGTAAGAGGGAATTTCCAGAAAAAGGAACGATTGGAGCGCACGGGGTCAAAGCTGACATACCTCACCGTATTGGCCCTGATCCGGTGAGGTACACCGTCCAACCGCTCCTTGGGGCGCAACAAAGTGCTCCTGGGGAGTGAGTCGGCGGTGTGAGTCGTTGTATTTTACCCGCCATATTGATTTAATGCTGCCACATCTTTGCTCGGAGCTTTTGCATGTCGTCGTCACGTTTCCCTGTTGTTGCAATCAAACCCCTGCCAATACTGGCGGCGATGCTGTCGGCTGCGTTGCTAACCGGCTGTGGTGAAGATAGAGCGGAAGACACCCGAGTAGAACGAGCTGTAGTGGTTAAGTATGCAGCCGCACGTAATGACGGTAACGGCAATCTTTTGCTGCTTGCGAATGAACCATGGCAACGGCCAGCGGTTGCATTGACGCACACGCTGCTCAAGGCCGATGAGTCGACCAATTGTGATTTAGCCAAAAACGAAAATGCGACGGAGCTTGCGGCGGATAAGGACAGCACTTGTTTTGTCACTGGCTGCTATGTCTCCACAGGGGTATCGCAGTACTCCTCGGTGCTGGGCTCATTTTCGGTGGTGTTCATCAACAACTCCACGCAAAAGACACAAGAGATGGCAATTGATGGTGTAGGCGTTAACATCATCATTCGAAATGCGTCAGGGGCTGATGTATTTAATTTCACCTCTGATAATCGCGATTATCAGGATTGGTTGAATGAAGCCACTAATTTATATACGGCGGATGTCAACACTACCTGCAAAGATGGCATTTCTGGCAGATCCGATGGTACCACGCTGCCTGAAGGCGCGTTCCTCGGGACGCCTGGCAAGCCTGTTAATGTGGACTTGTCGCCCGCCAACTCTCAAGCGCTCAGGTACAGGTTTACCTGGGATGGTAAAGACGCAGCCGGTAACGATGTACCTGCGGGTACCTATACCGCCTACTTCGAAATCACCGTGACAGACAGGACCACTGACCTATCGTGGGAAGACCCCGCACCGCTTACCTTCACCATTGCCGATTGATCTTTATCACCAAGCCTTCATTTAGCCTGTGTAGAATCAACGCTCACTAAACGTTGATCTGCACAGGCGTCCCCCTCAATGTCATCGTTATCCGAATCCCTGCAAGGGCTGACCAGCGCCGATGCCGAAGCCGCATTGCAACGCGTTGGCCCCAACGCCCTCCCCGAAAAAGCCCCGATCACGTTATGGCAGCGCTGGCTCGCTCAGTTCAAAAGCCCCCTCATTTATATATTGATCGTTGCCTTGCTGGCGGATGCCGCAAGTTGGGCTTTTGACGGTGCCCACGGCTTGCCTGCGGAATCCTTGGCGATTCTTGTCATTCTCTTGCTCAATGCATCGCTGGGCGTCTGGCAAGAACGCAAATCCGAATCGGCATTAGCCAAACTCAAAGCGCTGGCGGCGCCTCAAAGTTGGGTCATGCGTGATGGACAATTGCAGCAAATCGCGAGCTATCGCCTGGTGCCCGGCGATGTTCTGCGCTTGGAGGCGGGTGAACGCATCCCGGCCGATGGAAACTTTTTGCAAACCGGTAGCGTCTCTGTGGATGAGTCCATGCTGACCGGGGAATCAATGCCTGTCGATAAACAAGCTAATGATGCAGCCTTCGCCGGCACCCTGATGGCACGCGGAAAAGGCTGGATACGTGTGACCCGCACGGGTGAACAAAGCAGCATGGGTCAGCTATCACACTTGCTGGAATCGGTGGAAGAACAGATCACACCCCTCGAAATGCGCATACGTCATTTTGGCAACCGCGTGGCGATATTTGTCGTGTCGCTGGCGCTGGTTCTCGTGGTGACCGGAACCAGTTTGCTCGGGCTTTCTCACCTCACCGAAGTGTTTCTGTTCGCGGTGGCGTTAGCGGTTGCAGCCGTGCCCGAAAGCCTTCCTGCCGTCATGACGCTCGCCATGGCGCTGGGCATGGAACGCATGGCCGATCGTAAAGCCGTAGTCAGAAAACTGTCCGCCGTGGAAGCACTGGGATCGGTCACTGTCATCGCCACCGATAAAACCGGTACGCTCACCGAAAACGCCATGCGCGTGGAATCGATCGATACCGACGACAACAAAGCCCTGTTGTTGCAGGCGATGTTGCAGGTGAATGATGCTTCTTTGGAGGACGGTGTCGGTGACCCACTGGAACTGGGTTTGTTGCGCTTTGCCCGTGAACAAGGCGCTAGCTTATCAGAGGAGGGCGGTCACCGTGTTTCAGAAAAGCCTTTCGATTCCACCTGGAAGTATATGCGTGTCACGGTGGCAGATGCCCAGGGGCAAACGCATTCCTGGCTAAAAGGTGCGCCCGAAGTGATTCTGGCTCGCTGCCAGTTATCTTCCGCGTTACGCGAACACTGGCAAGGCCGCATTGAAGCCCACGCTTCTAAAGGCTATCGGGCGCTGGCGTTTGCTTCTGGCCCCGGTGAGAACGAAACTGATCTGCAGTGGCTTGGTCTTGCCTTATTGTGGGACCCGCCGCGCGCCGAAGTCCCCGCCGCTATTGCCAAAGCCAAGGCAGCGGGAATTCGGGTATTGATGATGACCGGCGACCATCCGGCTACTGCTCGGGTCATCGCCGCCAACATCGGTATCGACGCAACGACAGCCTTGAGTGGCGAGCAATTGTCCGTCATGAGCGAAGACGAATTCGCTCAGGCAACAAAATCCTGCAGTGTTTTTGCACGTGTACAGCCCGAGCACAAACTGCGCTTGGTAGAAACGCTGCGTGCACAGAATCAGGTTGTGGCCGTTACCGGGGACGGCGTTAACGACGCACCGGCACTGAAAGCAGCCGATGTAGGCGTGGCCATGGGCAAGCGCGGTTCAGATGTCAGTCGTGAAGTCGCCGATCTGGTGTTGCTCGATGACAATTTTGCCACCATCGTTGCCGCCATCGAGGAAGGCCGAAACATCTATGCCAACCTGCTGAAATTCATTCGTCTGTTGTTTTCTGCCAATCTGGCTGAAATCGTTTTGATTGGCATCGGCGCCATCATTGCCTTTGCCTCCACACCCGAAGGGGTGGCCATCTTGTTGCCATTGACGGCGATACAGATACTTTGGATCAATTTACTCACCGATTCTTTGCCAGCAATCTCTATCGCGCTCGATCGCAATGGCAATGTGCTTTCACAAGCGCCACGAGTGGCCAACGCGCCCCTGTTCGATCGACCCTCGCTCTACTTTATTCTGGCGGCGGGCATAGGTATTGGCGGTTTATCGCTATTGATGGCCTATGTGGTGTTGCCAGCACTGGGCTTCACTGAATTGATGGCGCGCTCGATCGTCTTTACCTATCTGGTGTTCTCCCAATTGGTGCTGGTATTTCCGGCGCGTCGTTTGGGGATGGACCCACAGCCCAATCGTTATGTGATGTTTTCTGTCATTGCCGCGTTTCTATTGCAAGTGTTGGTGATGGTGTTGCCCTGGAGTCAACACTGGTTGGAAATTGAAAATCTAGGGGCTTTGGCGTGGGCGGTGGTGGCTGGATTGGTATTATTAACCGTGGCAGGGTCGTTCGGATTGCGCGCTGGGCTGGCGGCTCGATCCGTCTGAAATAAAACGCCCCGATGTTTATTTCGGGGCGTGTGGTTGAGCTTCAATTTCCGCTGCTGCGGGCAGATCAACACGCTCAGGGATCAACCCTGTGGTGCAACCACCTTGGTTTCGGTACGGATCGGCTGATGGGTAACGGTCTGCACAGGCTGCACATCGGGGACCGCTGTTTTGGCATCCAACACCAACATGCCATCTTTCACCGGAATACGATCACCTGGATCGTGATCCATGCGGACCTTGCCTTGCATATCGCCAAGCAGATAGGTCACGTTGTAACCCACTGTATTTTCCGACGTGTCGTAGACAGTTTCGCAACGTTGTTCGGTGTGCATGTCGTACACCGTCGAGCAGCGTTGCTCTGTGGTCGTGTAGGTATCGCGTTGTTGCATGCCTTTTTGAATCTGGTTGCCAGCATAGCCACCTGCAGCAGCGCCAACGACAGTCGCGGCTTTTTTACCGTTACCACCGCCGACTTGCTTGCCTAGTGCGCCACCCACCACGGCACCAATCAATGTGCCGGCAACCCGATTGCCATCCTGTACCGGGCGCTGATGCGTGACGGTTTCGTTATGGCATTCCTGGCGTGGCGTTTTCACTTGCTCGTCACGGCATTCCTGGCGCGGCGTTTTTACGGTTTCTTTAATCGCTTCGATAGCAAGCACCTGTGCAAACTCAGGTTCTTTCTTCAAAAGCGAGAATCCGGCGATGGCACCACCGGCGGTGGCTACAGTAGCGCCTAAAACAGTGCCGATGACCATGGATTTGTTCATGCTGAACTCCTAAAAACGATGCTTCTCGGGCGATGACGAGGCAGCACGACTTTCCGTTGCTTTACAATCGCAAACGGGATGCTGCCAATAATGACACTCAGGCATTTAAACAAGCCCAACCTGAACATAAGCTAAACAATCGCGCGATCGTTGCGGAAAATATCGGCTGACGCTCTACACTTGAAGACAGCTTGTCTCTGAAAACCAGGAGTGTTCTATGTCTGTGCCGCGTATCGCCGAAGACATCATGACGCGCAACGTGTTGACCTGTACCGAACAGGACACGGTTGCACATGCCCATCAACTCATGGCCCAAAAAGGCATCCGCCATCTTCCGGTGGTGAACGCTGCATCAGGTGAATTTGTGGGCGTTATCACACAAAAGGAATTGCTGCGTCATGCCTTTGGTGTGGTCGCAAAATCCGGGCTGTCGCAACTGGAAGCGGTTGAAGCAAGCAAACGGGTGATGGATGTCATGACACGCGACGTAGAAACCATCCAGCCTCAGTTACCCCTGCACGAAGCCGGGCGATTTTTCATGAGCTGTAAACATGGTTGTCTGCCGATCGTCGTTAACGGAAAACTGCTGGGAATTTTGACCTCAGCGGATTTCGTCAAACTCAGCGTGCAATTGTTGGAGGGGCGCTATTGAAGAGGCGTTGTTGAAGAGGAATTATTGAAGGGCCTTTGCAAAACCCATGGTTTTGTTTAAGCCAGTTGTGGGAGTAAATAAGAAGGGGTGCAGGTGGGTGCGCCCACCTGCGAACTACCTGCCACTGTTCGATCAAGCGATCAGTGTGTGAGTAGCGTCCTGAACATCACGCCCGAAGTACACGGCAGTGCTGAAAACCAGCGGGAACATAAAGATCCCGAACACAACCATCGTGAACAAAGAGGCGCCGATGAGGGTTAGGCCCCAGACTCCACCCAAGGTGAGAGCAACGGCGGCCATGAGTGCGATTCCGTCGATCGCAAGTTTACGGAAGGTTACTGCTACGTTTTTCATTTCTGAACTCCTGATTAACATCTGACACATCTTTAAAGCCAGACTAGCTGACCTGAGTGGTTGCCTGATTATTATTGGAGCTCTTGGCTTTCCACCTGCAGATACCGGGTAGGCATCAGCGGTCAACGGTTACTAGGTTTACATGGTATTTACCCATGTGGCCCCAAGATTACGGGGATAAATTAGAGTCGACAACCTAAACATATTTGCAACATTGTGCGACCTGAGTCACAGTTTTTCCTCATGACTCGCAGTCAGTGTACGTGTGTGCACTTTGGCTTGACAGGGTCTCTACAGGCCAATTTTTAATTTTTATGACACCGGTTTCGGTGTCTGTGCTGGTGTTTTCTTGGTAGGTCTACCAATATTTGGTATATATACCAAACACCGATAGCAGATCTGAACAGGGGCCACCATGTTGTCGCCAGGCCGCAACGTTAAACACGATATTCTCGAAGCAGGTGTTCGACTGCTTTACTCACAGGGCATTGCCAGTCTCACTCAGCCGCGCATCGCCCGAGAGGCAGGCGTTCGGCAGAGTCACCTCACGTATTATTTTCCCACGCGCAACGTAATGATTCTGGCGATTGCCGACTATTCCATTGAAAAGCTGCTCAGTGAGACACCTCCGCCGGATGAGGCCAGTGGTACGGTGGATCGCATGGTCGACCATATTCTGAATTCACCGCAAGTGCGTGTAATGCAGGGATTGCTGGTGGCGGCTGACGCCGAACCTGAGCTGCGCATTTCCCTTGCCGAGTTTATCGCCCGTTCCCGTGAGCGGATTCGCCTGGTATTGCAGCGGCATAACCTTCCTTGTAGCGATATGTATGTATTGATTTTTCATGCCAGCTTAATGGGCTTGAGTACCATGAATCTGGCGCGGCAAAGTGCCGAATCAGAAGCTGAATTGCGCGCTGGGCTGGTTGCCATGTTCAGGCTCTTTGCCGATATGCAGGTGCGGGGTATTGCATTATGAATCGCCGTGAAATGAGTCGTTGCAATATGAGTCGCTGTTACATGCATTGCTTTTATAAGAGTTGCTTTTATAAGAGTCGCCGTTATTCGATGATCATTTTCAGAAATACTGATGGGGTATCCTTGGTGGACAGTTGCGGGCTGCTTTTTTTTAAATCTGCAAAATTAAAACAGGCTGGGACGCGTCACAATGCGCTAGCGCTTTTTCTCAGTGCCGCTATCGCTATTGTGTGGATGGGTAGCGCATCGTTTGCAGCGGCAGAAGACAAACCGGCTGATGAAAACGCAAACAATGTGAAGCCAACAGCAACTAAAGCGACACCCGTTGCAAGCAAGGCATCGTTGACTGTCAGGCTGGTGAAACCCCAACAGGAGCTTTGGGCGGACGTTATCAAAGCCAATGGTATGGTTTTACCCTGGCAGGATGCGTTGGTGGCTGCTGAAACGAGTGGTCTGAGGGTCACCATGGTAGGCGCCGAGGTTGGCGACGTTGTAAAAAAAGGTCAGGTACTGGCAAGCCTGGCGTCAGATTTGGTGCACATCGAAATTGCCAAACAAGAGGCGCGTCTGGCGCAGGCCAAAGCCAAATTGGATGAAGCACGCAGCAATGCCAAGCGCAGTCGCTCGGTGCAAACGGCTGGTGCGCTCAGCACTCAGCAATTGGATGAATATTTTATCCTCGAGAAAACGGCAGAAGCGAACGTAGCGTTTGAAGAGGCCGCACTGGAACAGGAAAAATTGCGTCTGCGCTATACCACCATTGTTGCGCCAGATGACGGCATCGTCAGTTCGCGAAGTGCCAGCATGGGGCAAGTCGTGCAGGTAGGAACAGAGCTTTTTCGCCTGATTCGTCAATCACGCCTGATCTGGTTGGCGGAAGTATCGGCCGATCAATTGTCGCATATCAAGATAGGCCAAACTGCCAGCGTTACTCTGCCCGGCGAAATTCGGTCGCAAGGTGCCGTGCGCCGGGTGAGCCCGACGTTGGATGGCAATTCCTTGAATGGCTTGATCTCGATAACCCTTGAAAACAACCCTGCAATCAAATCGGGAATGTATGGGAGTGGTGAGATTCAACTGGGGGAGCAGCAAGCGCTCACCGTGCCGGAATCGGCAATCAGCTGGCGTGACGGGAAAAGTTTTGTATTTACGCTCGACACGTCATCAACCACTTCACTGCGTGTTGAACAACGCAATGTTCATTTGGGGCGTCGTGCTCACAAACGTGTCGAGGTGTTGAGCGGTCTTCTTGCAGACGATAGTGTGGTAGAAGCTGGGGCAGCATTTTTGTCAGACGGGGATGTGGTGAGAGTGTCAGACAACCTTGTACCGACACAACCATAAGGCGAAATGACCATGAATTTTTCGGCCTTATCTATTCGTCACCCAGTACCCGCCTTGTTGCTGTTCTCCTTGCTTTGCTTGCTGGGTATCAAGAGTTTTCAGTCGCTGGGGATTCAACACTTTCCTGATATTGAATTGCCGGTGATTACCATAACGGCCAGCATGGAAGGCGCAGCACCACCGCAGCTTGAAACCGAGGTCGCACGTAAAATTGAAAGTGCGGTTGCATCGTTACCTGGCGTTAAACACATCCGTGCCAATCTGAGTGAAGGTACGGCGTTGATCTATGTTGAGTTTGAAATCGATAAGGACAGCGAGGTGGCATTAAGCGAGGTGCGCAATGCCATCGACCGTATTCGCGCCAATTTACCCCCGGATATGAAAGATCCGGTGGTGGCCAAGATCACGACCAGTGGTGCACCGATTGTTACCTTTGCGGTGGAATCCGATCACTTGAACGAAGAAGAGCTTTCCTGGTTTGTCGACAACGAAATAAACAGAACGATTCAAAGCGTACCCGGGGTGGGCGGCGTCAATCGTATTGGGGGTGTTGATCGCGAAATCAGTGTCGAAATAGATCCTGCAAGTATTATGGCGTTAGGCGCATCGCCCTCGGATATTTCCAATCGGTTGCGTCAAATTCAACGTGATGCTTCGGGGGGGCGGGCAGACATCGGCGAAAATGTGCAAGGCGTTCGCACACTGGCAGGCGTTCGTTCGGTGGAGGATGTGGCAGCGCTTGATATATCCACTGCAAATGGTCGCAGTTTTCGTCTGGATCAAGTTGCCACAATCAAGGACGTACCGGTTGAACGCAGTGTGTATGCCTTTCTGGATGAGGCGTCTCTGGAAAACAGGCAAGTGGTGGCATTCAACGTTTCGCGGGTAAAAGGTGCCAGCGAAGTGACCTTGTTGCATGACGTGCGCGACAAAGTGGCGCAAATGGTTCAACAACATCCCCACATACAAATTACCGAAGCCTTTAACGGCGTTGATCAGGTGCAGGATAACTATGATGGTTCGATGCAGTTGCTTTATGAAGGTGCATTGCTGGCGGTCATCGTTGTCTGGTTCTTTTTGAAAGATTGGCGTGCCACCTTTGTGTCGGCAGCCGCGTTGCCATTGTCCATTGTGCCTACCTTTGGTGTGTTATATCTGCTCGATTACAGCCTCAATACGCTTACGTTATTGTCGCTGGCGCTGGTGGTCGGAATTCTGGTGGATGATGCGATCGTCGAAATAGAAAATATTGTACGTCATTTACGTATGGGCAAATCCCCTTATCAGGCGGCGATGGAAGCCGCTGATGAGATTGGGCTGGCGGTGATTGCCACAACATTCACCTTGGTGGCAGTGTTTTTACCCACGGCGTTTATGGGGGGAATGCCTGGCAAATTTTTCAAACCGTTTGGTTGGACAGCTGCTATTGCCGTCATGTTTTCGTTGCTGGTAGCGCGGTTGTTGACGCCGATGATGGCCGCGTATCTTTTGAAACCGCTTGTCTCTGAGCAGAAAGACAGTCGCTGGATGCAAGATTACCTGGGGGCTGCCCGCTGGTGTTTGAATCATCGGGTGATCACGTTGATCCTTTCTATCGCTTTCTTTGTCGGTTCACTGATGTTGATTCCATTATTGCCGCGTGCATTTATTCCGGTTGCGGATCGTAGCCGCACGCAGGTGAGTATTGAATTGGCGCCCGGCAGTTCGATTGAGCAGACGCGTGTGCTGGCGGAGCAGGCGCGGCGTATTCTGCGTACCCAACCGGAGGTGGTGCGGATTTTTACAAGCATTGGCACCAGTAGCACCGGTGGCGGTCATTTTGGTGGCATGAGCAGTTCCAATGCGGCGGCAGCCTCTTTCAATGTTGAGCTTTTGTATCGTAGCGAGCGCAAACTTAAACAAGTCGAAGTCGAGGATGCGCTGCGAGAAAAATTGATTGCATTGCCCGGTGCGAGAATCACCGTCGGGATGTCGGAACCTGGCGAACAATTACAGGTGGTGCTGGCGGGTGAAGACGGTGAAATGCTGGAGCAGGTGGCACATAACGTCGAACGTGATTTGCGCACCTTGAAGGGGATTGGAAATGTGAAATCATCAGCTGCGTTGGTGCGCCCCGAGATCCATATCAAACCGGATTATGGCAAGGCCGCCAGTCTGGGCGTTACGACGCAGGCGATCAGTGACGCGGTGCGTGTCGCCACCAGTGGTGATTTCGAGTTCAATTTGCCGAAGCTGAATTTGCCTGAGCGACAGATTCCGATTCGGGTGCGGATGTCGCGGGAATTTCGTGAGGATATTGATGCGCTGCGGCAGCTGCGTGTCATGGGTAAAAAGGGGTGGGTGACCTTGGGGACGGTGGCTGATATTCGGTTTGGCAGTGGGCCGTCGCAGATTAGTCGCCTGGACAGGAAACGTTATATTTCCTTTGCGGTAGAAATGGCGGGGCGAAATATGGGGGAGGTGATGGCGGAGGTGGCTGCATTGCCTTCGTTGAAAAATTTGCCGCCGGGGATTGAACGACCGATCTCGGGTGATGCGGAACGGATGACGGAGTTATTTGGTAGTTTTGGCAGTGCGATGCTGATAGGGGTGTTTTGCATTTATATTGTGCTGGTGTTGTTGTTTCATGACTTTTTGCAGCCAGTGACGATTTTGGCGGCGTTGCCGCTTTCGATTGGCGGGACGATGGTGGCGTTGTTGTTGACGAATAATTCGTTTTCGATGCCGTCGGTGATTGGGATTTTGATGTTGATGGGGATTGCGACGAAGAATTCTATTTTGTTAGTGGAGTATGCGATTGTTGCGCGGAGTGTGCATGGGATGTCGCGGGTGGAGGCGTTGTTGGATGCCTGTCATAAGCGGGCACGGCCGATTGTGATGACGACGGTGGCGATGACGGCGGGGATGATTCCGGTGGCGTTGGGGTGGAGTGCGGAGCCGAGTTTTCGGTCGCCGATGGCGATTGCGGTGATTGGGGGGTTGATGACGTCGACGTTGTTGAGTTTGTTGGTGATTCCGGTGGTGTTTACGTTTGTGGATGATTTGTATCGGTTGATTTTTCGGAAACGTGGGGTTTCTTAGGTTTTTGCTTTCTTTGGGATGGATTTGTTCTTGGTTGGGGCGGTTTGGGCCTTCGTGGCTTGGGCTATTTTGGGCTTGAGTTTTCGTGGTTTGGCCATTTGTGGTTTGGGCATTCGTGGTGGGTTGTTCCTGGAAACGCCGTAAATACTTCCCTGTAGGCTCGACGCCGGCATCCCTGCCGGCGACGTTCCATGAACAACCCACCACGAATGCCCTCTGAGCGTCAGGTGTAATTTGGCAGGTAAAATTAATTTTGAATTCCGTGGGGCTTGGCACTTTGGGAGGGTGGAAAGGCGATCCTTCGCCGTTTGTATTTACTATTCAATAAGCGGGTGGGGGGACGAGGTTGCCACAGAAACCTGCGCTTTCGGCGGCTGAGGCGAAGCGTGAGAAGTCTTTGACGCAGCAATCCTGATTTTCAAGTAGCACTAATGCTTCGACAAGGCAGCCTGGGATGTCTTGTGAATTCCATGCGGGCATGCGTGGGGTCATTGAGAAGCGGTTGTGGGTGAGTACGATTTTTAGGGTGTCGATGCCGCGTTGCGTGAGTAGTTCGCGGGTTTCTGCGCTGATGCAGGGGTGGGTGTCGTCGGCGATGAGGCTGCCTGGCGGCAAATGTTCTGCCAGTGGGCGTATGGCGTCGCCGTGGTGGGTTAAGCCGATAAATAATTTATGCGTTTTGAGGCGTTCTATGTTTGCGGTGCGAATGAGGCGGCCGCGTTCGGTGACGGTGGTTTCTTCGTGGGTGTAGCGGGGGTCGAAGGCGATGACGTCGGTGAAGGGGCCCAGTAAATCGTTACACACTTGATCGCCGATGCGGCCTGCGCCACCTAGGACAGTGATACCGGTTTCGTGGTGATAGGGGGGGAGTGTTCGCATTTTCAGGGCGGCGTCGAGGATCATGTAACGGGTGCCCATGGCGCCGTCGACGAAGGGGGGCTTGATGTGGATGCCTGCTTTTTTGGCGAAGTTGGGGAGGCGGCCAACGAGGGCGATGCGGTGTGCGCTGGGGAAGCGGTGTGCCAGGTCTTGTAAATAAGAACGTGTTTTTTCTCCTTCGTGGTAAAGTGCGTCTTCGAGGTGGGTGGAGGCAACCATGAATCCGGTGCGGCCGTCGGCGCGTATTAATCCGCAAATGAGGGTTTGGGGAAGTAAACGTTCCATCCAGGGGGCGAAATAGACGTTGGCTTCTTTGCGGGTGCCGTAGGCTGCAAAAAGAAATTTCGGTTTGACCCAGTCAATGATAACGGGCTGCATGGGCGTGTTGACCAGCAGGATGGCGGCGCGTCGGGTTTGTTGTTTCACCCAGCGTCGCATGTGTGAATAGGGTGAGCGTGGCTGTTCACGCGCGGTGCGTTTGCTTGCGTTGTTATTAATGGATTGTGCGGTGATTGCAGATGATTCGTTGATGGGGTTTTCGAATGAGATTCCAATTTTTTGTTCGTCGACGTGAATCACGCGGGCACGCAAGTTGCGCGTTCTTGCTTGTGTGAAGCGTACGGTGACGTTTTGATGGGGTGCGATGTTGGTATTTTGGGGTCGAGATAGGGCGATACCGGTTGAGGAAATGTTGACGGTATGTGTCGTAATACTCTCATCTGCGAAATGGAGTGATACCGGCACGGATAAATTTTTACGTTGATGTTGACGAAATTCTTTTTTAGGCCTTTGCATTTTTTGTATCCGGCTATACTGGGGTGGACGGATAGTCGTAACTCATGTGGATAAAATCACACGCTTGATGAGAAAGGAAAGTCGCAACTCATGCAGTATTCTATAAATGTGATGTATTTGCGCAGGTGGTCACATTATGTTGCGGTGAGCTTGCTGTGTTTTGCATTTTGTTGGTTTGTAGGAATTACGTCTGCGACGTCTGATGAAATTGATAATGCATTCAGTGAGTCTGGGCGTTATATTTCTGCCGATGCGGATCGTGTGACACTGAATGCTTTCGTTAGCTTTTTTCGTGAAAGTCGCCGTGACACTCTAAAGGAATCCCGTCCGCAATCGACTCCGGGCAGCACGTTAATGGATGTCATGTCAACCCGTGTTTGGACGTCGCACTCGCAAGATCGTGTACTCAATTTTGGTTTTACGCCTGACACTATTTGGGTAAAGGTGCCTTTGGTGTTCGAGCCGGGGTCAGGTCTTGCACGATACCTGGTCATCCCCTATCCCATGCTGGAAGATGTGGAACTGGCGCTCATTGATTCACAGGGGCAGCTGGTTTTCAATAGCAATGTGTTTCATTCGCGGAAAAATCAAAAGATTCCGAGCCAGTTCATTCGGTTTGCGTTGCCTTCATCGCTCGCGGGTGAGTACGTGGTTGTGCTGCGTGTGAGATCGACCACGTCAATGCAAATTCCCCTCGAAATCTGGTCCGAGTCTTATCTAGTCGCACGCCAACTAAAGGAGGCGTTATGGTGGGGGTTGTATTTTGGGGTGTTGCTGGCGCTGACTGCTTATAACGGGTTTTTGTATTTTTCGGTCAGGGATCTGGTGTATTGCTACTACGGCCTCTATCTGATCACCACGGCGGGGGTGATGTTGTGTTTGTCGGGAATGGGGTCGCTGTATCTGTGGCCGTATGATGCCGCTATCAATCAGCATGCCTTGACCTTTTTTACAGGAATAACGTCGCTGTTTCTATTGGTCTTTGTACGCTCCTTTCTCGATCGCGAGACGGTGCCCGATACGTTGAAAGGGTTGCTCTCGATCAGTGCAGTCATGTGCGGTGCGCTGGTGGCGTTTGCGTGGTTCCGGCCCTTTTTGGGTGCGCAGTTGTCCGGGTGGATGGCGAGCATTGCAATCGGTGTTGCTATTTTTGCCGGCATCTATGCCCTTAGCATTGGCGTTGTAATAGCCCGTTATTTTGTTTTGGCATTTGCCATGTTTGCGTTGGGGGCGTCGTTGTACCTGCTGACTATTTTTGGCTGGTTGCCGGTGTCGACACTTACCAATCATGCGGTGCAATTGGGGTCTGCACTAGAGGCGATATTATTGTCATTGGCATTGGCGCATCGCATCAAGGAAGACCGCATGGCGGTGATCAGAGCCTTGAAACAGAAACATGAATCCGATCAGCAACTCAAACAATTGGAGCTTGATGCATTGGAGGCAGCGCTACACGATCCACTCACTAGAATGCCCAATGATGCGCTTTTGATGAGTCGGATGAGTGAAGTGCACCTGACGGGAGCCCCTCCCTTGTTTGCGCTGGTATTGTTGCAGTTTCCACAAATGCGGGGGATAACGGCGTCCCTGGGGCGGGCGGTGGCTGAACCCCTGTTTGTGCGTATTGTCAAAGATATTAATCGCTTACTCGCACAACGTGAACGTATCCTTTGTCTCGAAGAAAAATCGCGTGCATTTGTCGCGGTGACTGAATTTGGCACGCTGGCATTTCTGTGTCGTCGGGAGGAGCGGGGGGTTGACTATGTGAAAGCCATGGCCGAATCGATTCGGTCAACCTACGATAACCCGCTGGATGTGGCCCATCTGACCCTAAATATGCCCGCCATTTGTGCCATTACCTTATACCCTGGGCACGGTGAAAAACCCGATTTGCTGCTGCAGCATGCGAATGTGTCGATCGAGCAAGCGATTCGTTCGGGAGAGCGTCTGTGTGTCTATAGTCAGGACATCGAAGCGTTTGGCCATCGCCGTCTGGCGTTGATGGGGGCGCTCTCTCGTGCCATTCATGAGGGCGAGTTGGATATCTATGTACAGCCTCAGCTGGATTGCTTTGGCATGAAACTGGTCGGCGCCGAGATTCTGTTGCGCTGGAATAGTGCAAGACATGGCATGGTACCCACGCGCGAGTTTATTGACATCGCCGAACAGGCCGGGTTGATGCCGCAGTTAGGGCGTTATGTGATTACCCGTGCCTTGCATTTGTTGAAAGAATTGCATGAACAGAAGGTGCCGGTCACGCTTAGCGTTAACCTGTCAGTAAAGAATCTCATGGAGGACAAGTTTGTCGGCTTTGTCGTCGATACGGCGGAAGCCATGGCGGTGGATATGCGGCATATTGTGCTGGAGGTGACAGAATCCTGCGCCAGCGAAAATATTGATATTGTGATCGACTCGCTCAAGCGGTTGTCCTCCACGGGCTGCAGTATCGCGCTCGATGATTTTGGCACGGGGTATTCGTCCCTGGCGTATTTAAGCCGTCTACCCATTCATGAATTAAAGATCGACCGCAGTTTTATCTCGCAGATGCGTAACAGCGACAGTGATATGCGCATTGTCGAGAACACAGTCAAACTTGCGCGCACCTTACAATTGCAGACAGTGGCTGAAGGGGTGGAAGACGCCGATATGCTCTCCATTGTCAGGTTGCTGGGGTGTGATCGGGTGCAAGGTTATTTTACCGGGCGGCCGATGCCCGCCGATATGTTTTCGGCCTGGGCGTTACGTAAAGCCGGGTAATGTGTTGAAAATCAGCCTCCTAGTAAATCTTCAAGCACGCGAAAACGGCCAGTTTGGCAAATCTGACCAGGGCTGATGATTTTGGTCAATATTGCTGAGCTGTTGGGTCATTGTATGCGTTTCTGTTTTGCATCATTGTGTGGTCTGGCTGTTCCAAGAACACGAATGCGATACAGAGGAAGACCTGAATGAGTACAGAAGCCTTCGTTTTTGATGCGGTAAGAACGCCCCGTGGCAAGGGCAAAAAAGAGGGTTCACTCCACGAAGTTAAACCCGTGGATTTGTTGGTGAACCTGCTCAAAGCCCTGGAAGCCCGTAACCCTAATCTGAATACGGCACGCGTTGACGATATCGTGATGGGGATCGTGGCGCCGGTGGGTGACCAAGGCTCTGTATTGCCCAAGACGGCTGCCATGAAGGCTGGCTGGGCAACGGAAGTGGCCGGCGTACAAATCAACCGTTACTGCGCCTCAGGCCTGGAAGCGATCAACCTGGCGGCACAGAAAGTGGCCTCGGGTTGGGAAGATCTGGTCGTGGCCGGCGGTGTGGAATCCATGTCGCGTGTACCGATGGGCTCCGACGGCGGCTCGTGGGCGATGGACCCGCAAACTAACCTGCAAACCAACTTCATTCCTCAGGGTATCGGCGCTGACCTGATTGCAACCCTGGAAGGTTTTTCACGTGAAGACGTGGATGCCTTTGCCTACCGCTCACAAATGAAAGCTGCTGCGGCGAAAGCGGCGGGTCGCTTCAACAAGTCGATCGTGCCCGTCAAGGATCTGAATGGCATCACCATTCTCGCCGAAGACGAATACAACCGCGCCGATACTACGCTGGCGGGTCTGAATTCGCTGAACCCTTCCTTTTTGATGATGGGTGAAATGGGCTTTGATGCAGTCGCGTTGCAGAAGTATCACACCATTGAACGTATCAAACATGTTCACACGCCTGGCAACTCGTCTGGCATCGTGGATGGTGCTTCTGCTGTATTGATTGGCAGCGCGAAGATTGCGAAAGAACTCGGTCTCAAGCCGCGTGCCCGCATCGTGTCGACGGCGATCACCAGCACGGATCCCACCATCATGCTGACGGGCCCGGCACCCGCTTGCAACAAGGCGCTGGCCAAAGCTGGCCTCACCTACAACGACATCGACCTGTTCGAAGTCAACGAAGCGTTTGCGTCAGTAGTCATGCGCTTTATGAAGGACACGGGCGTACCCGAAGAGAAAATCAACGTCAACGGCGGCTCGATTGCACTGGGTCACCCCCTGGGCGCTACTGGCGGCATGATTCTCGGCACCGTGATCGACGAGCTGGAGCGTCGTGGGCTCAAGCGTGGCATGTGCACCCTCTGCGTCGGCGCAGGCATGGGTATCGCCACTATTGTTGAGTTGGTGTAGGGCGTTGAGTTGGTGTAAGGCCTAAAGCTGCCCCTCTTTTTAGAGAGCAGACGTTAGTTGACCGGATACGAATTAGAGAGATTATGAACATGACTGATGCGATTCGTTACGAAAAAGACAGCGATAATATCGTGCTGTTGACCATGGACATGCCAGGCCAATCCGCCAACACCATGAACGCGACGTTCACCGAAGCGTTCGATAGCGTGCTGACGCGTCTGGAGAAAGAAGACAAACTCGCCGGTGTGGTGATTGCGTCTGCCAAGAAGACATTTTTTGCCGGCGGCGACCTTAACGATCTGGTTAAGGTGCAACCCGAACAAGCCGAGCTGTTTTACAACAGCACCGGCATTATCAAAGGCCATTTGCGTCGCCTCGAAAAAATCAAGGCGCCCGTGGTTGCTGCCATTAACGGTGCAGCCCTCGGTGGCGGTCTGGAAATCTGCCTGGCGTCTAATCACCGCATTGCACTCAACGACAGCAAGATCAAACTCGGCCTGCCCGAAGTAACGCTGGGCCTGTTGCCCGGTGCCGGTGGTGTGGTGCGTTTGACGCGCATGTTGGGCCTGGAAGCGGGTTTGCCCTTTTTGCTGGAAGGCAAACAAGTGGGCCCGAAAGAAGCGAAGGCGGCAGGCATTATCGATGACATCGCCGACAACGCTGAAGACATGATTGCCAAGGCCAAAGCCTGGTGTAAGGCCAATCCAAATGCACTGCAACCCTGGGATCAAAAGGGCTACAAAGTGCCCGGTGGTACGCCATCGACGCCTGCATTGGCGCAGAAACTGCCGATCATTCCTGCGATGCTGCGTAACAAAACCAAGGGTTGCTACCCGGCTCCTGAGGCGATCCTGAGCGCGGCCGTAGAAGGTCTGCAGGTGGATTTCGACACTGCGTTGAAGATCGAAGGCCGATATTTCGTGTCGCTGGCCACCGGTCAGGTTGCGAAGAACATGATCACCGCTTTCTTCTTTAACCTGCAGGAAATCAACAAGGGCGCCAGCCGTCCCAAAGGGATTCCGGTAACGCCAGTGAAGAAGGTCGGTATTCTCGGCGCGGGCATGATGGGCGCGGGTATTGCCTACGTGTCTGCCATGTCAGGCATCGAAGTCGTTCTGAAAGACGTGTCTGACGAGAACGCGCAGAAAGGTAAAGACTACTCGGTGAAACTGCTGTCCAAGCGTGTTTCTACCGGCAAGATGACGCAAGAAAAAGCCGATGGCATTCTGGCGTTGATTAAGCCGACCGCGAAGGCTGAAGATCTGGCCGGTTGCGATCTGGTGATCGAAGCTGTATTCGAGAAGCGCGAGCTGAAGGCTGCCGTTACCAAGGAAGCCGAAGCTGTGATGGACCCGAACGGTGTGTTCGCATCCAACACCTCAAGCTTGCCGATCACCGGTCTTGCCGAAGCATCGGTGCGCCCTGAAAAATTTGTTGGTCTGCACTTCTTCTCACCGGTTGATAAAATGCCGCTGGTGGAAATCATCGCTGGCAAGCAAACCTCGCAAGAAACGCTGGCGCGTGCCCTCGATTACGTTCTGCAAATCAAGAAAACCCCGATCGTGGTCAACGATGCACGGGGCTTCTTTACCACGCGCGTTATCGGTACCTACGTCAACGAAGGCCTGCGTTTGTTGGCTGAGGGTGCGAATCCGGCGTCTATCGAAATGGCCGCTGCGCGTGCCGGTTTCCCTGTCGGCACGTTGGCGATCAGCGATGAGCTGAACTTCAACACCATGCGCAATATTCGTCTGCAAACCGAAAAAGATCTGGCGGCGGAAGGCAAGTCGATTCCGAAAGATGCATCGTCTGCACTGCTCGACACCATGATCGATACGCTGGGCCGTACCGGCAAAGCCGGTGGTGGCGGTTTTTATGACTACCCACAAGGTGGTAAAAAGACGCTGTGGCCCGGACTGTTTGAACAATTTGTGAAGCAGGGCGTAGATATTCCGCTCGAAGACATGAAAGATCGCTTCCTGTTTGTTCAGTCGCTCGAAACCGTGCGTTGCATGCAAGAAGGCGTGATCGAGAAAGTAGCAGATGCGAACATCGGTTCCATCATGGGGATTGGTTTCCCCGCGTGGACAGGCGGTGTGGTGCAGTTCATGAATGGTTACGGGCTGCGTAAGTTCGTCGCTCGTTCGCAAGAACTGGCTGCCAAGTACGGTGAGCGGTTTAACCCGCCTGCGCTGTTGATCGAAAAAGCTGAGAAAGAAGAGTTGTTTTAACCAGAACGGCACGGATAAGCGACAGGCCTTTAGCTGCCGCGTTATTCTTGCTGCCAGCGTTAGCTAAAAAGAATCCACGCTACCCGGTGGGAAAATGAGAGACCCGATCAGTGCCACAAGTGCTGATCGGGTTTTTTGTTTCTGCGCTCACCTGCAATCTCTCTATACTGTTGCCATACGCGCTCTACTGAAAGCTGAAAACGGGAGCCTGTGTTATGGACGCTTACCTCAAGGCTCAACGTGAGTCTATGCTTGCTCAGATCGCCGAAGACTATCATCACTGCGCATCGGAGACGGGCCTGTCAACACTCTCGGCAACCGTGCAGGCGGCATTGCGGGAAGTTCCCAGACATTTGTTTGTGCCCGAATCCTTGATCGATGAAGCCTATGTTAATCACCCTTTGCCCATCGGTGCCGGGCAAACCATTTCGCAGCCGTTTATCGTCGCATTGATGACGGATCTGTTAGCGTTAACACAGAAAAGTCGCGTACTCGAAATCGGCACCGGTTGCGGCTATCAGGCGGCGGTGTTGTCTCTCCTGACGCAAGCGGTGTATTCGATCGAAATCGTTCCTGAGTTGTGTGAGCGAGCTGCACAACGATTGGGCGCTTTGGGCTACCACAATGTGCACGTGCGATTGGGCGATGGCAGCAACGGTTGGCCAGAACAGGCGCCCTTTGACGGGATTCTTGTCGCCGCTGCCGCGAGCAGCGTTCCTGATGCCTTGCTGGAGCAACTCGCGCCAGGCGGCCGTTTGGTGATTCCCGTTCGAATCCTGCCTGGCTACGAAGTGCTGCAGGTCATTCAAAAAAGTGCCGAGGGCAAAATCACCACAAAAGATACTATTGGTGTCCGCTTCGTACCTCTGGTCTCTCATTGAAACTGATTCAGGGCCCAAGGTGATTCAGAACGATAGCAGCCTCTCTGATTAAACCTCATATAACCGAAATTTGCTTAACTTGACTCCCGGTGGCGGTACTGAATCCGCAGGAATAAAATAATCCGGCACCAATGCTGCGCCAGGAATAACACTGTACTGATCAAAATCACGTACTCCCTCTGCATACAGAAACGAATCATCGATGCAAAAATTGCCAGTAAATTCCCGGGCGTTCTTGCTAATGATTCGGCATGCCGCGTCGGCCATGATATCTGGCTTGCGAAACTCTCCGCGCAATGTTTCACCGCCATGAACCACGGCAGCAGGTGTTTCAACACCTACGCGTGGCCATAACGTGTTGACTGCGATGCCTGCAGCGGCAAATTCAGCTGACCAGCCCAACGCATAAAGACTCATTGCATATTTCGACACGCTGTAAACCGAGGTGTGTTGAAACCACACGGGACGCAAATCGAGTGGGGGGGAAATATTAAGAATATGGGGGTTCGACGCTTTGCACAAATACGGATGGCAGGCGCGTGTCACCAGAAAAGTACCGCGCTCATTGATATCCATGAGTAGATCATGGCGTTTAGGCGTGGTGTCCGCAGAGCCTTGCATCCAGAATGCGCCGGCATTATTGATGCAGATATCGATGCCGCCAAATTGTTCTGCGGCTTTTTCCACTGCAAACAACACGTTTTCTTCATCGCGGACGTCCAGCCCTATAGGCAGGGCGTTACCACCGGCTGCCTCCACCTCTCGTGCGGTATCGAAAATGGTGCCGGGCAGGGTGGGGTGAGCGTCAACTGTCTTAGAGCAAATAATGAGGTTGGCGCCTTCCCGGGCTGCTCGCTTGGCGATGGCCAGACCTATGCCGCGGGACGCACCTGTTATGAATATTGTTTTGTTTTTCAATGACATGGTATCCATCCTGGAGGATTTTCGTGGGTGTAATATATGCAATCATATTGCAATAAAGATGCATATATCCAGTCCTGTCTGAGAACGATAACGGTCCAAAACTGCCAGAATATATTTCAACACCTCTCGCGCTGATAAATGACTGTCAACACGCGGTTTTTTCAGTGCAGTGCTCAAAAATAGGGATTCAATTCTGGCAATAGTAACCTGCGTTTTGCCTGCAAGTGCCGCAATCACCATCGGTGAAAACCTCACTTTCATTTGTGAATATCTGACAGGAATCCGCGCGCAGAGAACCCGATCACATTCTACGATTAGGGTGTGGCGGGCTGAATAGTGTGACGAAGCTCACAGTAAGAAGTTCAGCCACAAAAAATCAATCGAGCTGTGTAGTGCGATATCCATGATTGAACTCATCCAATGTGTTAACGACAGCACCGGAATTGTGTGGTCGCGTCAATGTACTGAGACAGTGCATCGATTCATAGGGATCATGGTGGTAGCAGCAAGTGTTGGCATTGTGGCAATCATTGCTGCTGCACATGTCATTTATTTCAATCACAAATTGCGGCTTCGCCTGTTTGCAGTAAGCGCTGCCAATAGTGATCTGCAATTGCTTAAACAGCAGCAGCAAACCCATATCAGCGATTTGCAGGGTTATGCGCATAATTTGAAACAGCTCAATGATCTGAGCGATATTTTGCAAGTCTGCGAAAGCAACAAGGAGCTTCTGAATGTGGTTTCTGGTTTCGCTAGACGTTTTTTTGCAGCTGAAACCGGCGCTATTTATTTGATGGGAAATGCCAACGCCATGGTTGGGGAAGCAGAAAGTTGGGGTGATCTGTCGAAACTTTCACCCGCATTCAGATGCGAGGAGTGCTGGGCCATGCGTCAAGGCAGAGTGCACCCGCAGCGTTTGGGGCAGCACAATCTGCAGTGTGGTCATTTACACCGCGATCAATGTGAACATTATTCTTTGTGTGTTCCACTGAATGCGCATGGAAAGAATATGGGGGTTGTCTGCCTGTTACGCGAGCAGCCCTTTACTCATGATGAGACTTCGATTGCTGGCTCGTATTGGGCCTTGGTTGAAAGTTTTGCCGAGCATGTGGCGTTGGCTTTTTATAATCTGGAACTGCGCGAACAATTGCTGAATCAATCCGTTAAAGATCCTTTGACCGGATTGTATAACCGGCGCTTTTTGCATTCGCAACTCGAACTTGAAATGGCGCGCTCGACACGCAGTGGCAGACCGTTCAGCGTACTGACCATTGATATCGATTTGTTCAAACGCATCAACGATCAGTTCGGGCATGAGGCTGGTGACCATGTCTTGCAAAAAGTCAGTGAGGTGTTTGGACAATGTGTGCGCAAGAGCGACGTTGCCTGTCGCTATGGTGGCGAAGAGTTCATGGTGTTCATGCCGGGCATCGATATGTGTCAGGCGCGCTATCGTGGCGAACAAGTGCGCATGGCGATAGAAAACAATCCGATTACCTTTCGCGGAATGGATATCGGGGTAGTCACGGTATCCATTGGTTTAGCGAGCTATCCACAGCATGGCAATGATGCAAGATCGATTTTGCAACAGGCGGACCTTGCGCTCTACGCCTCAAAACGCAATGGGCGCAATCGTTTGTCGCTGCCTGTCGCCGGAAGCGAAGAGTTAAGCTGAAAATCTATGCGCCTGGGGCTTTCAGGACGCTACCCAGCGCTCGGATGCTTCCCACAGGCGATTTGCCAGTGCCATGTCTTGCGCAACTGCTGTGGGTGTTTTCTCGCGACAGTTATCGTAATAGCGACCGCTTTCATTGGCGACGGTTGCGTCAGTCGCGCAGTAAAGTGTTGTGGCCGCCCCTTCTTCCGTCGTGAGCATGAACCGCTTGATCAGGCGATCCAGTGGCCAGGGTACAGAGCGCCAGACCTCGGTTGCGACAACGCCAGGGTGAAGTGCATAGGTGGTCACGCCTGTGCCTTGCAGACGTTTTGCAAGTTCCTTAACGAATAGAATATTTGC
Organism: uncultured Moraxellaceae bacterium; assembly: GCA_964473645.1. Taxonomy (GTDB): domain Bacteria; phylum Pseudomonadota; class Gammaproteobacteria; order Pseudomonadales; family Ketobacteraceae; genus HdN1. The sequence goes on along the minus strand of CAYYPW010000007.1, from coordinate 201,198 downwards.
CAGTTTGGCCACACCGTATTCATGAAAGGCGGTAAGGCTGCGCGAAGATTTTTGCACGGCGTCAAAATCGATGGTTTTGGCATGGCGGTGTGCCATGCTGGCAATCACGACGATGCGTGCGGGTGCTGATGCTTTCAGGCGTTCCAGTAATAATTGTGTCAACAGAAAATGACCCACGTGGCAGGTGCCGAACGCCAGCTCAAAGCCTGAGCGGGTGATGCCTCGTTGCCCGGCTAGCCCGGCGTTATTGATCAGCAGGTGTAGGGGTAAATCGCGTGCCAGAAAAAGCTCGGCACATTGTCGCACTGAATTCAGATCGCCTAGATCCAGCGGCAGGTATTCTGCTTTTCCCCGTTTGAGTTGAGCGATTTCCTGCAGGACTGGTTCGGTTTTCTCGCGTGATCGACACGCAAGAAATACGTGGGCACCGCGTTTAGCCAATTCGCGTGCTGTGACGCGGCCAATGCCCGTATTAGCGCCGGTGATAAGCACCACTTTGCCGGTTAAGTCTGAATGTGTCATGGCGATTTCCTTGCAAAATTCGAGTGTTAATGGCGTTCATAAACCGGCGTTTTCTTTCATTCGACGCCGGTATAGCAACCTGAGTAACAATACACCTATCGCCCCGATTACCAGCGCAGGCGGGCCAGCTTGCAATGCCGCTTCCGGCCAGGTGGGTGCGCGCAATACCGCCAACAACGGTTTTTCAGGAAAATGTTGATCAATCGCTGCCTTGATTTGCTGGGTATTTACCTGCTGCAGTTTCTCAATCAAATCCGGCATGGCACCTTTTTCACGAATGACGTGACGATAGTGGCGATAGATTTGCGCGAGTTCATTGTTGTCGCGTTGTTTGCTCTCGAACTCTAATATCAGTTTTTGTCGCAGACGTTCTACATCCTGTTGTGGAACGCTGTGTTGTCGGATCTGTTCGTATTTATCCTTGAACAGTTGAGTGGCCTCGTTATACCAGCGATCACTGGTGCGAGTCGTGGCTTGTAAAACGCCATACTTGCTGTTGTTGTCCACCCGCGCATAGGGGGTATAGCCCAGACCTTTTTGTCCGCGCACGTCGTAAAAAAGCTGTTCCCCCAGATACTCGGCCACGATTTCGTAGGCGCTGTTCGCGGGATCGATGCTACCCACTGAGGGAATGAACAGGTGTACGTCGACTTCTGGATCGAACAGACCGCGTTTTTCAACCAAGGGTGTGTCGTAGTCAATGGCCGTAAAGTTAATTGGCTGCCGGGGATGCAAAGGGCGAGCGGGTAGTTGTGCGAAGGTTTGCTGTATAAGCGTATCGATTTTCGCATCATCAAAATGCCCCAACACGATTAACGTCATGTTGGCGGGTATATATTGTTTTTCGAAAATGTCTTTGATGAAATCCAACGAAATGCCGTCGGGTGTGGTGGGGTCAGGGCAGGCCAAATTGCTACCGGCAAAGATGCGCGCTTTTGCTACCTGTTCTAGTATGCGTTTACGCGCCAGCGCCAATTGTAGCGTGTTGCTGCTGGTGCCCAGTTCGGAGTGAATGACCTGGCGTGACGTTTCCATATCCGTTGGGTTGAACAACGGTTCCGCCATCATGGAGTAGAGCGTGTCCAATGCAATGTCTGGATACTTGGAATGAATGTCGAAGGTGTAGTGTGTGTATTCTTCGGTGGTGAACGCGTTGCTTTCACCGCCGTGATCGCGAATGCGTTGACGCAGCGTTTTGCGGTCAAACCGGCGGGTGCCTTCGAACAGCATGTGTTCGAGAATATGGGGAGTTTGTTGCGTTGCGCAGGGGAAATCCTGAAAACCCACCTCCACGACCAACTGTACCGAAAAAGTATCGCTGATGTCGCGATGATGGCGGATGACATGCAGGCCGTTGGGCAACACCTGGCTTTGCACCTGAAACAGTTTGTGAGTAACGGTATCGGTGGGGGGCGTGTCGGCGCTTGTGGTTGCAGAGAAGACGCTGCCTGCGCACAACGCCGCAATGCCTGTTTGTAACAAAACTCGTTTCATTGAAGTGCCTGTAATGCTGTGTTGGCCCGCTTGTTCCTGGCGGTCATTTGCCGCTATCCATGGGCAGGACTCTCCAGACTAGGATTCCCCGGACTATACGCGTGCACTTTTGTGTCAGCAAGTTTGCGGGAGACTCCCCAGGGGCCTCAGTTGGGACTTTGTGACCGGCTTTTGTTTTTGGGGCTAGATGTTGCTGCGATTAGCAGAGGAGGGTGCTTTTGCCAGGGATTAAATGCCTGGGATCGGGCAGCAAACCAGGCGATCCCAGGAAGTTGAAAGCGAGAGAGAATTGAGATTGTTATCGGCTGCTAACTCTTGATTTTTGCGGCGGCATCCTTCACGGTGGCGCTGACTCTTCCCCACATGCCTTCAACATCATGCTTGATATGTTCCCACACATCTTCGCCAGCTGCGGTAAGCTCTTTCAGTTTGATTTTGGTTTCATCAATTTTTTTCTCAAGCTCGCCCACCTGCTTTTCATATTGCAGGCGTGCATCGGCGGTGGCGTTTTTCGCCTTTGCTTTCAATTCGTTTAATTTTGCGTGGGCAAGTTCCAGTTCTGCATCAATTTTTTGCTTGTAAGCTTCTTTTGTACCCATGGCGCATGTCCTTTTATATGGGATTGGGATGTTACAACTGCCACCCTCCATCTAACGCCTAAACTGTGACAAATGCAACACGGGTTTTTGATGGACTCATGCATACACTGATGCCTTCTATAGGCGAAAGGCCTGGATAGGCGCCGATGAGAGGAGGCGGGCGGTCCGGTGTGTTTGTGAATGTAATTGCATTTCAATAGGTTTATATCTATCTAATAAAAAGAATTAATGGAAACGGAGCTGAATTTTGTTTAACGGAGTAGGATTGAGAGGTTGTTGGTATATAAAACAGTCAGATAATGAGTTGGTGTTCAGAAACGTGATTCAGTACTAAAGCGAGAAAGTGATGCCCATACAAGGTACAGCGCTTGAGCAATTGCAAAGCATCATTCAAGCGCAATCGGTTGTTGCTCAAGCAGATCTGGATCTGGCCAGCTTCATGCAGTTGGTTGTGGATACCCTGCATGAGCTTACTCAGGCGAAAGGGGCCGTGGTTGAATTGGTTGATGGCGATCACATGGTTTACCAGTGCGCGAGCAAAGCGTTGGCGCACAGCGTTGGTTTGCGGCTGCCTCGTGAACACAGTCTGTCAGGGTTGTGTGTGAAAAGTGCAGAGGTTCTACGTTGCGATGACACAGAAGTGGATGATCGCGTCGACAGAACGGCTTGCGATCGCGTAGGTGTTCGTTCAATGGTTTGTACCCCGTTGTTTCAATCGGGAGTGGCTATTGGCGTTCTCAAGGTAATGTCTGATCAAGTGTGCGGATTCGGGGACAATGATGTCAGCGCATTAAAATTGCTGGCAGGTGCATTGGGTGCTGCGCTTGGAAAACAAGTCGCATACGATGCACTTCAACGTGCGGAGGCCCAGTTGCGCGACAGTGAAATGCGCATGCGTATTATTCTGGATCGAGCAAATGATGCGGTTATTTCGGCGGATGCATCTGGTGTGGTTATTCGATGGAATCGGGCCGCTTCGCGCCTATTCGGATGGAGTGCCGAACAATCCATTGGTCAGAATATAGCGGAACTTATAGTGCGGCCGGAACAACGGAAACATTTGAAAGAAATAATTGAAAATTATCAGCACGATGATGTCTGGATTGCCTCTATTGCCAGGCAAGAATACGATGCAATCAACAGCGATGGAAATGCGTTGACGGTAGAGGTCAGCCTTAGCAGAAATCGATTCGACAATGCCTGGGAATACACTGCTTTCGTGCATGATGTTACCGATCGCAAACAAATGGAAAATGCAATGCGTAACCTCGCCCAAACCGATGGGCTGACGGGCTTGGCCAATCGATATCGCATAATGGAGGCACTGAAAAATTCAGTTACCCGAACACGGAGGCAAACCGATGGTTTGGCGTTGTTTTTTATGGATTTGAACGGCTTCAAACAAATCAATGATCAATACGGTCACGATGTGGGTGATAAAGCCTTGCAGGTGTTTGCGACACGGCTCTTGAAATGTGTACGTCAAACAGACCTGGTGGGAAGGCTCGGGGGCGATGAATTCGTGATATTGGCTGACACCATTCGCTCACCGGATCAAGCCCGTCAGATAGTGGAAAAAATAATGGATTCGCTGGCACTACCCATGGAAGAACACGGTATTGGTCTCGCAACCAGTATTGGAATCAGTCTCTATCGTCCGCCCCTGGACGCAAATGAGTGGTTACAACAAGCGGATGTGGCCATGTACCGTGCTAAACGACAAACAGGCCAGGGCACTCGATATGCGTTCTTCGGGGAGGAAACCCGGCTAGCGGCAGATGCAAAGCCCGCCGATGCCTGAATCGTCAATGCTGGCAATGATTGCATAAAGTGATGCACTATCGAGGCGTTTACCTCAAGTCAGGCTTTTACCCCAAGCAAGAGTTTTACCTCAATCGATACACCACCTTTACACTCGCATCCAGACTAGTTGCGTCGATAAACCCAATGGCTCTTTTATCGCCGACAACCAGCGTCTTAACACCGTCGTTATCCTTTCCGTCTTTCGGTGGACGGTCTCTACCAGTGAACATCAAACGTGCCCAGTAGGCTTTCAGTTCAATTTTGGATTTGCCGGATATCATCTTGTAAAACTGTTCTTCTGTTTCGGGGCGAGACAATTGGCCAACAGGAATAGCTTCATCGCCATTGGGAAAAACCTTCAATTTTTTGAGAAATATACGTTCAACTTCGTCCTTGGTCAGAGCTTGTACCGGTGAGTCCGCCTTGACAATAACGACGAATTCAGCGTGCGCTAAAGGCATCTGTACCAGTGTGAATAACAGTAGAAAAAAATGGCGCTTCATATTGATCGTTCCCTCAGAAAACCGTTTGAACGCCAAGTCGAACCAACACAAAGTCGCGATCGCTGTTTTGGAAATCCCGGTGATGCTGTCGATCCTTGTAATTCGTCACATCCCCCTTGAAGGCCATATTGTCAGTAAAGTCCCAGCGAACCCCTGCTATCCATCCTTCGGCATCAGTGAAAACCGCATCTTCCACAGCTTTTGCCGCGCCATACCAGAGCGAGGATTGTGGAAGGTCTTTCGCCAGGTCAGGCCGCCTATTGTTAACATCGGAAAAGGTCAGCAGATAGGTCCATTCGTTTTGCCGCAAGCCCGCTGTCAGATAGCGCCCCAGCATTTTTTGCAGTGGTGCGCTATCGTGCGCCGAAAGCGTTGCCAGCTCTGCAATGACAAAATAGCGGCCACTGTCATAGTGTAAGGCTGCGCTCTGAAAATCCAGATAATCATCCTGCATGAGATAATCGTCAGCGATTGATTCGTAGCCTTCCGCGCGAATGCCATTTGAAATGAGCTGTAACGTTTGACCCAGGGGCGCGTCAGAAAAATCCACGTATACATCGGCGCCGTTATAGCCATAGCGAAATTTCCAGGCATTCCAGGTGATTTCGGCATTTACTCCAAATGCGTTGCGGGTTTCTATCTCCATGTCTTTGTAGGTGCCGTCCTTGGGGACATCTTTTGAAGAGGCGATATAGGCCTGCATCTGAATATCAACGATTCCCAACGGGCGGGAATAGATTACATCAGCGCCATCCATACTGTTGAAGGGCAGGTTGTAAACCGAGTAAGGTGGCGAGATCCATGGATAGCTGAAGCCAATGTTTTTTGAATCCGAGTAGAGATAAAACGGGCTGCTCATGCGGCCTAGTTTCCAGGCCAGATCGGTGCGGGGTTGGTAGCGAATATACGCCCAGGCAATGTCGGCATCCCAGTTATCCAGCCCGCTAGCCACTGCCTGTACGGTGACAGAGGCTTTGTCGTTGATTTGATTGAAGGCCTGAATGGCGGCCAGGGAGTTCGGTTTAAAATCCAGAGACTCTGTCGTGTATTCTTCGTAACGGCCATGCTCATCGTTATTGCTCAGGCCCACAATAAACGAACCAAAGCCCGATAGCTGGGTTTCGCCTGCCATCACCGGTGCTGTCGCGAGAGTGAGCATGCAGAGCAATGGAGCAGCAGAAACCAACTTTTTGGCAATCATATGGCAAACGCCCTTTGTCATAAAGTCAAGCGAACGCTGGTATTTGCACCCGCTTTCTGCATGGCTTTCATACGGTTATAGCATGAGGGTAGGCAAGGCTTGGGTGATTTTCCACTTTGGATCGTTGGATGGCCGTTGCTTTGAGAGATAGGGAGTTGATGGCAGCGTATCAATATAATCACGAACGCCTGGTGTTACTTGTATTAAATGCTGGCTGGGACGTAGGAGGATAAATGCGCTGGCAGGGTCGAGTGCGCACAATGTTCATCACGCGGGTATCCAGTATTCACTAGTGTAGCCCCGTGTCTTTTGCTGTCTTTCTGCGAACTGACAACGTAGAAGCCTGTAACGGTGTCCCTGAGGCTTCCATTCGTGAGTTGCGAGCGTCAGGTTTGCCTAGGCAATTACACACCCAACGATACGACATCCTGAGCGTCACCCAGGTCTCGCGTTATTGTGCACTTGAACCGGTAATCATCAAAATAACGCGCCACCTTCAGTATTTCTTCGGTGATACGTTTCAATGCACCGGCTTGCTCCAGCAAATGATTCAGAATTCGCGTCTGTTCTTCATTCAAACCTTGCAGGTGCCAATGCTTGCACTGGGCTTCGAGTAGCCAGTGATCCATCAGTTGTTGAGTGTAGAGTTGCAGAATTTGATCGACAGTATCGTCGTCAAGCTCCTGTGGGAATCGCATCATGCGATAAAGATTACGCAATTGTTCCGTCGAAACTTCCAGCATGCCATCGACGGTTTCGGCATAGAGCGACAATACTTCAATCGGCTGATGTTTAAATTTCATGGTTTTGCACCAACTACACTCTTTGTGGGTACACCTTGTGTGGGGTGAAAAAGACGTAAATACTCGTTGTGTACATCAGAACTGATGTCGACGCTGTAGTCACACCGCCTGAATTTGCAATTTGGGTGCCAGTCAAAGAATGCGCCTTGTCTGCACCCTGCAAGTTTAAGAAAACGCTCGAAAATATACCTCAAATAGCTGCTGAAAACACGGAATACGAGCACAAAAAAACAAATCGAGCTGCTTAAAAGTAGTTCAAGTTTATTACAGCAAGAACATTTTTGGTGCTTTTCACTATTCCTTTGTCTGCTAACTTCCATTCGCCAGAAACGTCTTTCATTCTAAGCTGCCTGGGGGCGCGGGCTAGTGGGTTGTCTGTGAAACCAATTTTCCAAAGCCAGATAGATTACCGGGGTACTGAACAGCGTCAGTAATTGGCTGACCAGCAGGCCACCGACGACTGCAATCCCCAATGGCTGGCGAAGCTCTGCGCCGGTGCCAAAGCCAATAGTCAGGGGGATCGCTCCCAGTAGTGCAGCGATGGTCGTCATCATGATCGGGCGAAAGCGGGTCAGGCACGCCTGGTATATGGCATCTTCGGGCGATAAGCCCCGTCGTGCCTGTGCCTCGAGTGCAAAATCGATCATCAGGATGCCGTTTTTCTTAACGATACCAATCAGCAGCACTACCCCTATCAGTGCCATGATGGAAAAATCTTGCCCGAACAGCCATAGAAACATGACGGCTCCGATGCCTGCCGACGGTAGCGTGGACAGTATTGTAAGCGGGTGCACGAAACTCTCGTATAGCACTCCGAGGATGATATAGACCGCGATCAGCGCTGCCAATATCAGGAATGGCTGGGATTCCAGCGTGTCTTGAAAAGCCTGGGCTGCGCCCTGAAAGGAGCCCGTTATGGCATCGGGCATGCCGATATCGCGTTTTGCAGCTTCAACCGCTTTAACCGCTTCACCCAGCGAAACGCCTTTCGCCAGATTAAAAGACACATTCACAGCGGGGAACATGCCATTGTGATTTATTTGCAAAGGCCCGGGCCTTGCTGCAACGATGTTGACGAAGGACGACAAGGGCACCATCGTGTTGGTAAGTGGAGATCGCAAGTGAAAGTAATTAAGCGCCTCAACCCGTCCCAGTTGGTTTGCATCGGTCTCCAGAATCACCTTGTACTGATTCAATTCCGTCTGGAATTCACCCACCTGGCGTTGCCCGAATGCGTCGTACAAGGTCTGACTGACGTCTTCCGCTGAAAAGCCGTAACGTGCGGCAGCGACACGGTCAATGTCCAGTGATGTAACGCTTGCACCGAGCTGCACATCATTGGACACGTCGAGCATGCCTGGAATTTCCTGCAAGCGTTCGGTCAGTCGCAGAGCCCATTGTCCAAGCAGAGTGCTATCATTGCCACGTAACACGTACTGATACTGCGCACGTGAGGGGCCGCCGCTCAGGTTGATATCTTGTGCGGCACGCAACGACAGCGTTATGCCTGGCACTTTCGCCAGTTGGGGGCGCAGGCGATCGATGAATTCTGTCACTGATACATCGCGTTTGTGACGATCTTTCAATACGATCCAGAAACGGCCCGACGCCAGGCTTTGGCTAGCACCACTGGCACCAATCGAATGGCTATAGGACAGCACGGCACTGTCTTGACTGATGATTTTCTCCAACTGTTTATGCTTTTTAATCATCTCCTCAAAAGAGACATCTTCAGCAGCTTGTGTTGAACCCATTGCGAAGGCCGTGTCCTGCAATGGAAAGAATCCCTTGGGAATCATCACATAGCCGCCAATAGCGATCGCAATGGTAAAGCCGAAGACCGTCAGCATGAGGTTGCGGTGCTGTAGTGACCAGGTGAGACCACGTTGGTAGAGCGCGAGTAAACCGCGATTAGGCGGTGCGGGGGAATGGCTGTTATGCAGTTTTTCTCGCATGAATCGCGACGCCAACATGGGAGCGAGGGTCAACGACACCACCACCGACACCAGGATGGATACCGACACTGTCAGTGCGAATTCACGAAAAAGCCGACCGACTATACCGCTCATGAACAGTAGCGGGATGAACGCAGCGATCAATGAAAAACTGATGGAAATAACAGTAAATCCAATCTCGCGCGAACCCTCAAGGGCTGCATCGAGTCTCGGCATACCGGCCTCGAGATGGCGATGGATATTTTCGACGACAACGATGGCATCGTCGACGATAAAGCCGACGGCGATTATCAGCGCGACCAGTGTCAGATTGTTGAGGGTGAATCCGCACAGGTACATGGCGGCAAAGCTTGTCATCAGAGAAACAGCCAGCACCGCAGCCACAATCAAGGTGGCCGAGACTTCACGCAAAAATAACGACATGACGACGATGACCAGCAATGCGGTGAAAATCAGCGTAAGTTCCACCTCTTGCAAAGAAGCACGAATGGTGCGCGTACGATCGTTTAGCACATCGACTTCCATCGAGGCGGGTAACAGTTTCTGCAAGCGTGGGAGTGCTTCGCGGATTCGATCGGCGGTTTCGACGATATTGGCGCCAGGCTGACGCAATATGACCAATGCGACCCCAGGTTCACCGTTGGGCCAGGAGAGTACATAGGCGTTTTCAGCTCCAGCAAATACTTTGGCAACATCCCGCAGGAACACAGGGGCGCCGTTATGATATTTAACTACCAGGTTGTCATAGTCTTGTGGCGTAAACAGCTGGTCATTGGCATCCAGCCGCGACACGCCCTGTGAGCCATATAGTGCGCCTTTGGCCTGATTCACACTGGCGGCTTGAAGGGTTTGGCGAATATCGGCGAAGGTGAGCCCGTATGCTGCCAGCTTTTCTGCGGCAGCTTGAATTCGTATAGCCGGTCGTTGCTGCCCCGAAATAAAAATCATGCCGACGCCTTCGAGTTGGCTGAGTTGCCGCATCAACACCGTCTCGGCGTAGTCGCTGACGTCTGTCAATGGCATTTCAGTGGAACTGACCCTCACAATCATGATGGGGCTGTCGGCGGGGTTTACCTTGCGCCAGGTCGGAAGCGTGGGCATATCGGCTGGCAGCCGACCTGCGGCGGTATTGATTGCGGCCTGCACTTCTTGTGCAGCGACATTGATGTCTTTTTCGAGACTGAATTGCAGGGTCAGGCTGAGCGTGCCTTGGGCGCTGCTGGAGGTCATGTCGGTGATGCCGGGAATCGCGCTGAATTGTATTTCCAGCGGGGTGGCCACCGAGGAGGCGATAGTTTCAGGGCTGGCACCGGGCAGTATCGCGCTGACTTGTATCGTCGGGAAATCCGCTTGCGGGAGCGGCGAGATTCCCAGTCGGTCAAAGGCGAGCGTTCCCAATAGAAACGCGGCCACCGTCAGCAGTGTGGTGGCAACCGGATGTCGAATGCACCAGCGCGAGACTCCGACACGCGCGCTCATGGTAGATGTCCTTCGGCGATATCGGGTTCGTTTGACACGACCTCTATCGTGGCACCGTCTTTCAGCCGGGAAAAGCCATCTGTGACTATGCTGTCGTCAGCATTGAGACCTTCGACGATGCTGAGACCATTTTCGTCCTGCACGCGTTTGATGGGCACGACGTTGACCTGAAACCCCTGTACGCGATAGACGAATTCACTGTCGAATCCCAACCGCACGGCCTTGCTCGGGACGGTGAGGCTGTCAGGGCTGGAGTCGGTTTGCAGGCTTACGGTGACAAACTGGCCAGGCCAAAGCTGAGTGTGTCCGTTATCGAATTCAGCGCGCATGCGCACGGTACCGGTGTTGCTGTCGATGATATTGTCGATCATCAAAAGCCGCCCTTGATCCAGACGTGGGCCGCCATCGCGCTCGAACACTTCGACGGTGGCGGGTGGATTCTGCTGCATTAATGCATTAAGGCGAGGCAGCAATGGCTGAGGTAATGAGAATACAACCGATATCGGGCTGATTTGCGTAACGGTAAAAAGACCTTCGCTATCACTGGCACGCAAAAAGTTGCCTACATCCACATTACGCATGCCCATGCGGCCACTGATTGGTGATGTTATGCGCGTGTGGGAAAGCCGCACCTTTTCCGCTTCGATGGTTGCCTCAGCAACACGAACCGCAGCGCGCATTTGATCGACCAGTGTCAGTTGTTGCTCCAGTTGTTGGCGTGACACGGCCTGTCGTTTTGCCAGATCCTGGAAACGAGCCAAATCCAGCTCGGCAGATTTCAGTTGCGCGGTGGCACGTAGATTTTCTGCTTCGGCTTGCAATAACGACGCCTGGATAGCGCGGTCGTCCAGGGTGGCAAGCAGATCACCTTGGCGAACAAACTGTCCTTCGGCAAAAAACACACCAGTGAGTTGGCCGTCAACCTGAGGGCGAATGGTGACGCGATGTAGTGGCTGCACCACGCCGATGCCGGTGCTGTAATGATGAACCGTTTGACGCTGCACTTTGGTGATGCTCACCGGAATGGCCGGTGCAGGCGTGTCGGCCTTAGCGCTGTCTGACTGCTGTTGCCACCAGTGAATGCCTTTACCAATTATTGCCAATGCAATGAGTAGGGTTATTGTGCTGGTCCAGCCGTTGCGCGCCGTCGTCATTGATCTGCCCACTGTCGTTATGACCATTTCCCTTATGATCATTTCCGCTTTGAATTGTGGATAAGACCGTAGCCATCCGGATTAGTGCGGTCATTGCTAATGAATTGCGCCGTAGTTACAGGCCTTATATGCCAAAAACTGTTCTTTGGAGAGTCGTTCGATCAGGCCATAACGGTATCCCGACGCCTGACCATTCTCATGGGTGGTTTTAAAATGGACGTTCACTTTGTAGTAACCATACATATCTTTTGTTTCGTAATGCAAAGCACCATTGGAGATCGTTTCGACAGTTAATTTTTGCTGGGTCACGTCTGCAGTGAAAGACCATATACAGTTTGCCAGCGTTTCTACCTGGCCGTCACGCCCCCAATAGGCGGCGATATCAATGGCGGGTGTCGTATTGCCCTGAGCATCTTCGTAGAAAAAGCTCCCGGTCACGCCAAGTTCGGGAACGACCGGAACGACCACCTCACAATCAGCGGTTTCAGTGCCACAGGCGTGACGCGTTTCAGGGTGGCCGTTGCTATCGACTATGACCAATTGATCTGGCAGACGAATTGAAAACTTGCCCAGCCCGTCGCCAATACCCAGGTAGTGAAGATAGGCGCTGCCATTGGGGGAGGCATGCTTAACCTCGGGCGTAAAATCGGGATAGTCCTGACGCAGTGAATCCAGGTTTTTATGCAGGGCGTTGAATCCATATTGAATGGCGTTATTGATCGTCTCGGGTTGATTGAGTTTTACCGTGTACTCTTTAATGAGATTTTCAGTGAGAATGTCGTCAGAGGTGAGGACAACCGTCACTACAGCGGCAATTAAGGCGATTAATCTGATCAAATTCAAGGCGGGTAATCCTGGAGGTAGAGCGACTTCACATGCCGCAGGCTCGGCTAGGGGGTACCGCCAGTCGGATGCTATGCGCACACCGTCGGCTCCGCGTACTGCCATAGGAGGGTTGGGGCTTGTGTTGGCAGTATACCCGAACCGACGCATCAAAGGCGATGTAGGCAAATCAAATCAATGCCTTGCAGGCCTCATCACGCAGGTTGATCGAACCATTGCTAGACTCAACGGATGTGTTGCGAATGTGTACTGTTGAGGGGCCTGAATGCGGTTGCTAATAATGTGCTTGCTGTTAACCGCGTGCGCCGGCAATGCGAGTAAATCACCGGTTCAAGTGGCTACCGCCTATGACTATCATGCCTACCCCCCTTATGTGATTGCAGAACGCGGTGGCGCTGGCATCAGCAAGGAATGGGTCAGGATGATGAATCACTATATGCCGACCACCCAATTGAAACTCACGGAGATAGACCGCCCTTCACTAAACGCGTTATTGCAAGAGAACGAGCCCATGCTGGTGCTATGGGCAAATCCGAACTGGTTTAGACGATTTCCACAATTAAAACCGAGCATGCCCATATTATTGGATGGCGATATGCTTGTGTCCTCGCGTGAGCGCCCTGTCACCAAGTTAGTGCCACAGGCTGGCAACCGCCTTTGCTCTATCAAGGGATATGTCTATCCCACCATCGAACCCTGGATACAAAACGGTGCCTTGCGGCGTGTTGAATATGCATCGACGCAAGAATGTATGGTTGCAATCAAAGAGAAGGCAGCGGATCTTGCACTGATGAATCGCTCTCAATGGTTGTTTATTCCGGAGCAGGAGCGAAAAAACCACTGGTATATGATTCCCGAACCGATTGATGCCTTTGCTCGTCATGTGCTGGTAGCCACCGAATATGAATCACTTTTGCCTGAACTCAACGCTGCCATCATTGCCGTGAACAATGACCCTCATTGGCAGCAGTTTCTGCTGGAGCATGGCAGTCAGGACTTCCTCAATTTGTTTGATTTGAGGCTGGAACAATTACAAACACTGCCCCTGCCGGAATCGCAATAGCCTGCAACGAATGGGCAATACCTAGGCCAAACCCTAGGTCTACCTGATTGGACCCGATGCATTTCAGGATTCGTCCGCTGTACTTGAAAGGTCGCGCACTTCGCTATACGCCTGCCATGCAACGCAAGCGACGGTGGCATGTTTGATATTAAATTTTACGAAAATGTTGCGTGATCTGGAGAAGAGTATTGATGGGGCGCTTTCTGTTTGTTGCCATTTTTCTGCTTTACAGTATTTCGGGAGCGGCTGGCGAATTTGATCTGAAAAATGTGCCACAGCAAAGTGTTGATGCCAATGTGCAATACCTGGAGGACCCGCAAGGGCGCCTGACCGTCGATGAGCTTCGCTTGCAACAAACCGATTGGCTGGACAGCCAGGGCGGCGCGTTCAATAAGGGATACAGCAGCTCAGTGTGGTGGTTACGGGTGCGAATGCACCATGCCGGTGATACTGAGATCAGTCGCTTCTTTGAACTGGCCTACGCGGTTCTCGATTATGTGGATGTCTTCGTGTATGCCGATGGTAATCGTCAAAGCGAGTTTCAGCTGGGCGATTTATACCCTTACGCTGATCGCCCTGTATACAGTCGTTATTTTGTGGTGCCGCTGCAGTGGCAACCAGGCCAAACGCTGGAAGTGTATTTGCGAATTAAAACCAGCAGTGCTGTGCAGGCACCGTTAACGCTCTGGGAACGAGATGCCTATTATCGCTTTGAAAATACCAGCAATATTGCACAAGGGCTTTATTATGGCGCGATGGCCGTCATTGCCGTCTATAACCTGTTAATCTTTTTTGTATTGCTCGAACGCAGCTATCTCTTCTACGTTGGCTTCGTAATGTCTTTACCCATGTTCATGGCCTCGATCAGTGGTCAGGGATTTCGCTATCTCTGGCCTGACGCGGTGGCGTGGAATGATCATGCCATTCCCTTCTTTCTTGGCAATGCCTTCATGTTTGCTGCACTATTTGCGAGGCGATTTTTGCAAGTGGCACACTGGTCGGTATGGGCAGACAAAATGCTGCTTGCCATTGCCCTAGCAGCAGGCGCCTGTGCGGGTTTGTCTTTCCTGATGCCGTACTACCTGTCGATCCATCTGCTGGTGCCGCTGGGGTTGCTCACCGTAATTCTGGATATGGTGGTGGGGATCATGGCGTTGATGCATCGCGTACCCAACGCACGTTACTACCTGATGGCGTGGGCGACATTTTTGGTGGGTGCCCTTATGTTTGCATTGAACAAAATGGGAGTATTGCCAACCAACTTTGTGACTGAATATTCGATGCAGGCGGGATCGTTGTTAGAAGCCGTGCTACTGTCGTTTGCGATGGCTGAGCGTATTAACGTTGAACGTAAGTTGCGCTTCGAAGCACAGGACGAAGCCTTGCACGTCACGCGTCGCTTGAACGAGCAACTTGAGCAGCGCGTGCAGGAGCGCACACAGGAGTTAGAGAAGCTTAATCGCCGCCTTGAAGAAATGAGTAATACCGATCAACTCACGGGGTTGAAAAATCGCCGCTATCTCGACAACGTAATGAAAGACGAATGGGAACGCTGCAAGCGCTATCGGCACCCGTTGACAGTGCTATTGCTGGATATTGATTTTTTCAAAAAGGTAAATGACGTTCACGGACATCAGGCGGGTGATGCCTGTCTGAAACAGGTCGCTGAACGCATCAATAGCTGTGGCCTGCGTGTGGTCGATACGATTGCACGTTATGGGGGGGAAGAATTTTGTTTGGTGCTCCCCGAAACCGATCGAGAGGGTGCAATGATTGCTGCAGAAAGAATCCGCGTTGCCGTTGAATCGCTGCCGGTGGCGGCTGATGCCCTGCGTTTGAATATCACGGTCAGTCTTGGGGTGTATACGGCAATTCCGACTGATGATACCGCAATGGCACAGTGGATACACTGTGCTGATGAGGCCTTGTATTCGTCCAAAAAGAATGGGCGAAATCGTGTGACACAGTTTCAGCCTGCTTAGGCAGTAGGCAACAGGCAGCAGGTGGTAGGCAGTATCAGGTTGCAGCAGGAATCTAAGGTTGTTTGGAATCCAGCATGCGGTCAATTGTGGGAATACGTTTTTGCTCCAGGGCATCAAAATGTTGTGCTCTTAGCGCGGCAATTTGTTGCTCCTTATCCGCATCGCTGACACCTGCGGAATTCAGTATGCTCGCCCGTTGTTCGCGGTAAGTCGAAACGCGAGCATCCCATTGCGACTGTTGTTGATCTGCATTGGCAAATCGCTCAGCCGTTTCTGCACCATACACCGATTCACGCATCTGAAAAATTTGTGCGTCGCTGGCGCCCGTCATTCGCGCCTGCGCGACACGTTGGGCCAGTGATTCTGTTTCCCGCTGGGCGCGCACGGCATCGCGTTCACTCGGCGGCAGCAGGGCCTCTATGGTGTCGAGTGCGGTCGCACGTTGTTCCTCGGAAAGTGAATCGTCACGCATGATTTCAAGCCGTTTTAGCGTGTATTCGTCGCGCTTTTCTTCCTCACCGAAAAATGCTTGATACGCTTCCTGATCGAGATGGGTGGCGCGCAGGTCTTGTAATAAGCGGGCGCGTTCATTCAGATCACTTTTTCTGCCCGACGCTTCAAACTCAAATGCCAGTTGTTTTCGCAAGGCATCTTCCGCTTTTTTCAGGGCAATATATTGATCCAGTATGGTTTGTGCGCGTTCTTTGGCGGGGGAGGGAAGTTGTTTGTCGAGAAGTTCGCGAATGCGCGCAATGGTGGTGTCCAGTGGTTCCTCACCGGTGGTTGTAAAAAAATAGTCAAATAGCACTCGCAATGCATCATTCACGATCAGTTGACCGTGTTCGTCTACCTGTAAAAAGAAAGGGATTTGGGTTCCGTTCAGAGACGCAGGCAGCGGGCCATAATCCGAAGCATACGTGTCGTAGTGCAACACCGGAGGTAACCAGCGTTTACTAACTTGTGGTGCGCTATCGGTGGCGGGTGGTGTGCTTACGATGGGTGACGTTGGTGTTTCCTGGTGGGGTATGGACGGGGGGCTTTGTTGCGTCGTTATCCACCATCCCAATATACCGACGATCAGGATAGTAATGACCATCAACGTTGTCCGCACGATGCTGCTTCCTCTGTTACTGCATTTGAAAACGCGTGTTACTGCATTGAAAACGTGTTTGGCAGGTTGCTAATTAGAGTGTAGTCATGCGGGCGACGGTTAAACAAATCTGGCGTGGATGCTACCGCTGAATGTCACCGGCGCCGCGTTACTGTTACCCGACGTAGCACAGGGTTGATACGTGCATTCCCGGTGGCGTTGCCTTGCATGATAGGGTTCGGATTCAAAAAATTGTCGTTTCAACGCAGTATTTTTTTGGGGATGCTAAGTGATTGGTTAATGGGAAAGGATGGAATTTTGGCGTGTTTCAAAGTGTAATGGAACGTAACTGTTTGTAATTGGCAACATTTCTGCAATGGGAGGAACTGTCCAACACACAGTTTGCGATGCCATTCGCAATAAGGTAAACCAGATGACCTTCTTCAGCCGCCACTTCAGCCGCCTATGTGCCCTCAGCGTGATAACAACGTCGATGCTTGCCGGGAATGTTGTTGCGGGTTCGCACACGGGATATGTCGCGCCTTCCAATTGCGCGACAGAGAAAAGCGCCTATGATGCCGCCCCGTGGTGGAATCTCATTGAACAATCGGTTAGATGGTCAGCGTATCAAAATTGCCTGAATACTCAGGAAGACCATCGTTATGACACAAAATATCCGATTGTGTTGGTACATGGTGTCAGCGGTTTTGACCAGATTCTGGGAGTGGTTGAATATTTTCACGACATTCCTGCAACGCTGCGCGATGGCGGCGCTGTTGTTTACACACCGAATGTCACCGCGTGGGATGACGCTGAAGTTCGCGGCGAACAGTTGCTGACGTATATTCAGACCCATGTCTTGCCACATTCTGGCGCAACCAAAGTCAATCTGATCGGCCATAGCTTGGGCGGCCCAACGGCTCGTTATGTCGCGGGTGTACGCCCCGATCTGGTGGCATCGGTAACCACAGTGAATGGTGTCAACTTCGGGTCAGGATTTGCCGATTGGGGTATGGAAAATTTTCCGGAAGGCAGTGTTGGCAATGATGCGATTGCGACGCTGTTGAATTTGCTCGGTGCGGTCACCGATTTTCTTGCAGGGGATGTGTATGACCAACATGCGCTGAGTGCCGTGCTGAATATGACCAGCGAAGGCATGGCGGATTTCAATCGCCGGTTTCCTGGAGGTCAACCTGTGACCGCGTGTACTGCGCAGGGCACCACTGAAAGCAGTTCCACACCGGTAAACGCTAATGGCATTCGCTATTTTTCGTGGGGTAGCGTTGGCGCCGTCAATGATGCGCTCGATCCGCTCGATTATGCGATGACGTTTCTCGGCGCGATTTCATTCCCCAACGGTGATAACGACGGCCTAGTAGGGCGTTGTGCGCAGCGCTGGGGCCAGGTCTTACGCGATAACTACAACCTCAACCATACCGATGCGACCAACCTGTTGTTCGGCATGACCGGGTGGACTGATCCTCGCGGTATTTACTCAGAACATGCCAGTCGACTGCGTACACTGAACTATTGATTTCCCAGGGCTTTGTTTAAACCACGGGGGCTTCGGCCCCCTTTTTTTTGATTGAAAAGTTTCAACTCTCTGTTTGCTGCGCGCGTGGCTTTTCGTGCAACTGCGGTCTCACCCGCGCATAGTTGTGGCAAAACAGCCTGAAATAGTCTGCCAAGGCGTCAGCAGCAGTATTTTCTTGTGCCAAACGCAATACCTCGATGGCGACTTCGGCCGTGCAGAGTTGGTGCGAATGCGCGGCATCCCGCATTAAATACGTGGATGCACGTTCAGGTTGAATCCCCAGCACGGGTAGTGTGGCGAGGTAAGGGCTTTTGAAGATTTTTTTAGCTTCGCGCCAGGTGCCGTCCAGCAAAACAAAAAGCGGTGTTCGCCCCGCACTTACCGAGGGAAGTTCTTGTGGGCTTCGAATGCAGCGAGCAGGCTCGGCATACTCCTGTGGAAAAACCAGTATGGGAGCGTAGCAGGGGTTCTGCAGCAGACTGAGCAGTGCAGAGTCGTGCTCGGTACGATGCCAAAGAAAGGCATGATGGTCGGCAACCACGTCGGCAATCAAGCGGCCAGTGTTGCTGGGCTTGCGCGATTCCCCACGATACATGATGAAACAGAATGCGCTAGCGCATGCCACTTGCGGGCGTGCTGAGCATATACAGTCGCGCTTGGGCAAAAGACAGTGGTTGCAACGCAACACTTTGCTGCCACGGGCGCGAAACGGTTTGGTCGCTTCTGCCAGCTGTTTTTCTCGCAATTGCAAAATAGCATTGGTGTGAAACAGAGGGGGCGGGGATGGCAACACAGGGACTTCCAGAAGACAAAATGGCAGGAACGGGTTTGGCGAAGAACGGCACGCCTGACAGGGACAGAGCGGGTGCCGGCGGGGCGCATTCTACCAGTTCCTGGCCTGGGCGGGTGAGTTCGCCGTACAGGCTGTCCAGCGTGTAACGGTCATCGGGCGGCGTCAGTTTCCCAACACCACGTCATCCCAGGCGGCATCATCCGTGACCATTTGGCCTAACCAGGCGCTCATGTGATCCATCAGTACGGAATTGGAAAAATGCCCCATGATCACATGCTGTGGCGTAGATTTCGGATTGCTGACAATAAAGGATTTAAAGTGTTGATCTGATGCCAGATGCGTCAAGGTTAAGTTGAGCTGGGTGTTGAAATTTTCTAAGCCGATGCCATAACCCTTGGCAATAATATTGTCGTACGCGTAGGACAACAGCGCATACCGGCTGGAGGGATCGGCTTGTCGTACAGCGTGCAATTGCTGCTCGGGTGTTGTGCAACCGCTTTCGCAACCAGGAATGACCGGTGTTCCCCAAAGTGATTGAGCATCGACGGCCCGTGGCACTGGCAGTGGGGTACCGGAATCATTGATGATATCGACCCGCGTATTAAACGTATCCTTCACTTTAAAGAAATTGGGTGCGGTGCCTGCACCTCCCGCGCTCGTCCCCACCAGCCACACCTGCTCAATATCAGGAAATCGATTTCTCATTTCAGCCAAAAATAAATCCATATTGTGGCCGCCATAGAAATGCGTATCTTTGCTGACATTTCCGTCACTCAAGGTTTGCAGGTTATAGCCCGAATGAAAATCTCCCGTGCAATAAGGCACATAGGCCATATTGGTGTCGATAAAGGGGTTGCGTGTGTCTTTCCGACTTAAAATGACATAATTTTTGGTTTTGGGTTCTTGGGCGAAATCGTTACTGTCATAGCCTGCAGTGTTGGCCGCTTTGGGATCTGTCCAACAGGTGTCGTAGTCGTAACAAGAGCCACCACCCTGCAAATAAATCATCAATTTTTTGCTATTGGCAACCGGGCTGATAGCAAAACCTGTGCCTGTCCCTGAGGCGCACGCCGATCCTGGCACGTCGATCCATGTCCAGTGGCTTTTTCCTCCGCAGGCAGAGATCATAATGCCTAGTGACGTCATCAGTATCAGCTTGGGTACAGCGAAATATCTTGGCGAAGAAGTCAAAAAAGTCATGGTAATGACATTCCTATATTTATTCTTGTTGGTGAATTGATGTGACACGCGCTGCGCACGTTAGTTACGGTTTTACGATAGTGAGGTGATCAGAGCTTTGAAAACCAGGGAATAATGGCAGATACTTTGGTCGTATGTGCCTTGTATTCAGACCTGCGTTCGATACTGCGTTTATCCATGAGAGGCACGCTTACAAAGAAAAACATCGCAGCAATGGCCAATGCGCCAGGCATGATCCACCACCAGCCTTGCGGGTGCGCTGCGAGCCCAAACAGCATCAGCCCGAACCAGAAACTCATTTCACCAAAATAGTTGGGATGACGTGAGTAGCGCCATAATCCGGTCTGCATGATTTCGCCGGGCTTTTTATTGGCGACAAAGTGATGCAATTGCAGATCGGCGGTCAATTCAATCAGTATGGCACCCGCAGTGACAATAAAGGCCAGGGCATCAAGCCCGTTGAGCGGTGCTTCGCCAACAGAGACTGCTGCATAGAGCGGTAAACATGCGAGAAACACAATCAGCGTGGGAAATAAATGAATGCCACCAAAATCAGCCAGCAATTCCCACCGTCCGGCTTGTTGTCGTATTGGGGCATAACGCCAATCCTCATGGTGCATGCCTTCCCAATGAGCGGCCCAATTGGCGGTCAAGCGAATGCCCCACAACCACACCAAAAGAATGACCATGGCTTGACGTGCAGGCTCTATATTGGGCGCCACATGATACACGGCCCAAAAAATCACGATGAGTGGCGGAATTACGCTCCAATAAGCATCGTAAAAACTCGAGTTTTTATACCAGCGACTAAAGGCAAAGATGACAGCGGTCGCAATTACATCGGCCCATAAGGTGGCGAGCACAATATGGGCCTGCACGCTGACGAGCGCGAGAATGGCGGCAGCGATGGCGACTACATAGGCCACGCCAATGGGAATCAGATCCTTGCTCATGAAACATTACACTCTGTCTGGTGTTTGGCTCAAAACATAAATAACTTTGTGTATTGGGGCAAGGTGGTTCAGATTGTCGGTGGGTGCCTGGTTGGGCACTCGCTTTGGAGGGCAGGCCGACGCCAGTCTGACTCCGTCTGCTGTCGACGCCGCCTGCCCAGCAAATGGGGTGGGGTTGCCTTGCCACTTTTCTTTCAGTTGAACCACCTTTGCCCCTTACGGGGGCGAATTGATCGATCGCTGTGCTGTTTGGGTGGCGGTGTTGTCATGCGGTTGCGCGCAGTTTCGACAGTCTGGGCTGGGTGGCGATAAAAGTGTTGTGAGCTGTAGATCACCAGGGCAATCTACTCTATGCTGTGAAGGCTATGTCTCATTCAACACTCGATAGCAGCTAACTTCATTGGAGGAAACGAGACCAGGATGACGCCATGCGTCATACGCTATCCCTCTGCGCCGTTTCGGCGTTGGTTTCTCGCTCATTACGTTATGATTACAGATTTTCCGAATACAAAAAAAGTGTTGGCTGGCATTGAGCAAAGTGGATGGAATCTTCAGGAGCCACACAAATGGAGTTTCTATTTTTATGATGAAAACCGCCAGGCACTCAACCGTCTTTTTGAAGAACTCAGTGACGACAAATTTCAATTGGAAAGTCTGACCCAATCGGATGATGAAGAATGGATTCTGCATGTCAGCAAAATTGAAGTGCTTTCAGCAGAAAAGTTGCATCGGCGCAACATGGCGTTCAATGAATTGGCCGAAACGTGCAATGTTCAGCTTTACGATGGTTGGGATGTTGAAAAAGTGAAAGCCGAATAATGTAATCAGGCGCCGCTGCACGATTCTTTTGTGCGGTTCATTTTTCAAGTCCGCTCTCCTAATTGCATCGAAACCACCCTCCTGTTCTGATTCTATTCGAATGGGCGGGTGTGCAACCCTCGTTCATACCCTGAAACCAAACTCCTCCTGGCTGTGCTGGCTTGGCTAGACGCTATCGGCGCCTGTCGCGTGTCTCTCATTTACCCAAACTTTACACTATTACTAAAAATGGAAAGTTGTTAAAGTGGGTCTGGCATGATAACAATACACTACAGCCAGGTGAGGATACCTATGACACATGCAGTGATCAGCCCCCGTGTCGGGGCGGACTACAAGGCGTTCATTTTGTTCTACGTCTCGATATTGGCGTTGGTCGCGCCAGTGAGCATGCTTTATGTGTTTGTGCTGGGCGGTGATCGGGTAACGACCGCATACGGTAGTTTTTGGGCGTTTGATTTTGCCATGTACGGCATGTTACTAACCCCGTGGCTGCCACTTAAAAGCCTGAAGCATCACAGTCGTTACGACCGCTTGTCGTTGATGATACAAATCTGGGTCATTACCTATTGTGTTGTCGCTGCCACTTTTGAGGTCCCCTGGTTACTGCTGCACGAAGAAATTGCCAAGGCCCCCGATGCGATGTGGACGTATACCTGGATGCAATATGTTGACGGCGGCGATAAACGCTATGCCAATCCGACCACCGAGATTTTGTTTGCCGAGACCTGGGCCTGTCTGAATGCGGCCATTGCCAGCGTCGCGCTGTTTAACTGGTATAAATCGGGTCGGACCAGCACGGGCTCTGTTTATGCATTGATGTTTTGTGCAGTCATGCATATTTCGCCAACGGTGTTTTACTACGTGCATGAAATCACCAATGGCTTCCCTAACGTCGACACCCATGCAGCAGGTAATTTCTGGGCGAAGTTTATTCTTTCCAATAGTTGCTGGCTGTGGATGCCGTTTTTTGTTTTCTACTGGAGCACCCAAACCTTGCCACGGCTTTACCTGGGTAAAGCCGCGATCGTTGCGTCTGCCAAAAGCGCCGAGGTGTTTCGCGGGCAGCAGGTGGGGGCTCGTTAGGAATACTTATGTCCCGCAAAAGGTTTTGTAGCATGCGGTGACAGATTCCGGTGCGGGTTCTGCCAGGTGGGCGCGCGTAGCATCCTCATCATAAGGGCGTTGCAAGGCGTCTAGCAGTTGTTCGAAGGGCACTAAATTGCCTTCATTGGTAGCGGCTTTCAGTGCTTCTTCTACCCGGTGATTGCGTGGAATCAACCAGGGGTTCACGTTGCGCATGGCCTGCGCTCGTGAGCCTTTGGCCGCGCCAATGTCAGCTGTGGAGTGTGCGTCTTCCTTTTCGCAGCGCAGGCGCCAGCGAGTTAACCACGCTTGCAAGCCGTCCGCGTTTTTGAAAAGGCCTTGCAGCGGTGCCTCATTGCCAGCAGCGGCGGTTGATAAATAACGCCAGGCCTGTGTGTGATCCACTCTATTGTCCTGCAACAAGGTCAACCAGTCTTGCGCCAGTGTCATATCTTGTAAATTGTCTTCGTCCCTGCTCTGATCCAAACCTGTCATTGTACGCAGGCCCATTTTCGCACGTAGACCCTGCAGCCAATGGTGTTGGTAGCGCTCCGGAAAGGCGTTGATGACGTCGGTCGCAAGCGTAATGGCATGGGTTTCGTCGTCGGATAGCAAGGGAAGCAAGGTTTCCGCCAACCGAGCAAGGTTCCAGCGTGCAATTAGGGGTTGGTTGCCGTAGGCATAACGTCCTTGATGATCTATCGAACTGAAAACCGTATTGGGATGATAGGCTTCCATGAAAGCGCAGGGGCCGTAGTCGATGGTCTCGCCCGAGAGGGTCATGTTATCGGTATTCATAACGCCGTGGATAAAGCCCACATTCATCCATTGTGCTATCAAGGCCGCCTGTCTTTCAGAGACGCAACGGAAAAATTCGAGAATTCGCTCGGGTTCATTGATCAAATGTGGATAGTGGCGGGCGATGGTGTACTCCGTCAGTTTTTTCACCTGTTCAAGTTCACCGCGTGCGGCAAAATACTCAAACGTCCCCACACGGATATGGCTGGCCGCGATGCGCGTCAGCACCGCACCGGGCAACGCTTCCTCCCGATATACTGGCTCGCCGGTGGCTACCACCGCGAGGGCGCGGGTGGTCGGAATTCCCAGCGCATGCATGGCTTCGCCAATCAGCACCTCCCGCAGCATGGGGCCGACGGCTGCCTTGCCGTCGCCATTGCGTGAAAAGGGCGTGCGTCCTGAGCCTTTAAAGGCAATATCCCGGCGATTACCCAGGCGATCGATCACCTCACCGATGATGAGCGCGCGGCCATCGCCCAATTGTGGAGAAAAATGCCCAAACTGGTGGCCCGCATAGGCTTGCGCCAGGGGGGCCGCACCTTCAGGTAACGCGTTACCTGCAAACAGGTTGGCAATGCCTTGCTGATCCAGCGTGGACAGATCCAACCCCAATTCGCGGGTTAACGCCTCGTTTAGGTAGAGCAGCTTCGGCGCCGCTGCCGGAGCGGGATTCCACGTGGCATAAAGCCCGGGGAGTTCACGTGCATAGCTGTTATCAAACGGAAAGCGTGGCATAGGTGTCATCTCGAAATGCTATGAACGCATAGTATCAGGAGTAGGATAGTATCAGTGAATGTGGCCTGATGCTGATTCTCAATCTCCATTAACTTCAAGCAGTTGCAGCGCGGCCCCGCTGGCGCCAGTGACAAGTGCGGTAGATTGGCTAGGCTTCAAAGAGGTACATGCGGGTCTTCAAGGAGTTCAAGAGCCGTGTCATTTCTTCAAGTTTGCCAATCGGCTGAACGATCGGAATTCCCATAAAGATTTTGGCACTTCTTATAGGTTGTCAATGTCAAAGATCTTGAACGTTATAGGTCGTCAACGATTTCGCAATTGAGTATGCAGATAAACACTAACTATTGCCGTTATCACCCGCTGGAAACAGCCGTCTGGATGCACCCGCAATCGCACGAGTGCTATTGTCCCCGTTGTGTCGATCGCGATGAAGAAGCTGAGGTTCCCACCGCAGTCAGCGTTATCGGTGGCGAACCATTGCAATATTTAGGCAGCGCTGGTGATGCACCCTTATTCTGGGAACAGTTGAATACCTATCTGGTGTTTCCCGCGCGTTGGCAAGTGTTGATGTGGTGGGTGCCCTTGTTGTTGGTGGCCGGAGTGCTGCTGGCGTCTGACGGTGTAACGCGCTGGGTAGGGGCTGGGGTTGCGTTGCTCGGGCTTTCTCAAATTGCCTACGCAGTGTTTAGGGTGACGGGAGATGGACAACCGCTTACGGTCATGAACGGTGGTTTGAACAGCGCCATGATGGAGATCAAGCCAGAAACCCTGTTGGGACTATTGCTTGCACAGGTGATCCCCGTCGCATTGCTGGTTGCAGCCAACTTTTATACCACCGGGATTGTGACACATGTGATCTTTGTGTCGATGGTGGTGTTATTGCCTGCGTTGATGTTGGTGGCACTGGTGGAGCAGGGGAGTGGTCTTGTCTCGCCACAGCGCTGGCTCGACATGATCAATGGCGTTGGTTGGTCTTATGTTCTGGTGGTGTCGTTTTTGGTATTGGTGGCGGGATTCAATGGCATCGCAATATCGCTCTTCTACGGCGAGTTGCCCAACAGTATCAGCTTGCCAATACTGTTGGCGGTGTTGTGCTACTCGATGATCGTGTTCTATCGCATGTTGGGCGGCGTCATTCACCAGTTTCAACATCGTATCGGCTACATGCCCCCTGGCAAAGTGGCGCGTAAGCGGACGCGCCAGAGTCTGGATCGCAGTGACCAAACCATCGATATGCTGGTCAAGGATGCACGCTTTGACGACCTCGAACACTATCTGCGCCAGTTGATCAAGCAGCGCCCGCAAGCACAGCGTTATCAGGATTTGTTGGGCAAGCTGCTGCTGGAAAAAGGCGACGAAAACGCTCTGCGTCAACACGCCGATCACATGCTGGAAACAGTAATCAAAGCTGACGATAATTCGCGCCTTCTCTTTATTTATAACAGTCAGTTAGCGCTGCTGAAAGATTATAAACCGGCATCGCCCGGCGTGCGGTTTGCGGTGGCCCAACAATTGGCGGAGAAGGGGGAGCATGAAGCGGCCGCGCGCTTGCTGGTAAATATGCATAATGAGTTTCCGCAGTACCCTTCATTGGGGGAAGCCTATTGGTTTCTAGCGCGCTTGCTGGCTGAGGAGTTGGCACAACCGGATCTGGCCGCGCAATGTGCCATGTTTGTGTACAAGACTTTTCCCAAGCATCCGGAGCGCGAGGCGGTGGAAGCGTTTCTGATTGGTTGGCGCCAGCGTCGCGAGGGCTAGGCCAGAACGTCGTCGATCCAGCACGGTCGCGTATAGACAACCTCGCGATAGTCTCTGTCGCCTTTTCCCCTTTTTTGTCGCCATGACCACGGTATACTGGGGCTGTCATAACGGGCAACGCTGTGTAGCGCCACGCAATGAATAGAACAAGGAGAATAACGCATGGCGACCACGCCGGATGAGAACAAAAAAAGCACCAAAACTAACAGTAAAGCCAGCGCCAAAACGAGCAGTAAAGCCAGCACCAAAACCAGCAGCAAGACGAATGCTAAACCCAAATCAACATCGCCAGCGCAGGATTCACCGGTGCCAGCCACCGAACGTCTGACGCCTGCAAACGAGGTGGCTCGGCAGCACGATCACTTTGGATTCGTTGCGGTACCCGAACTCGATAATACCCGCCAGGACCCGCACCCACAAACCCGTCTGGCCACTGCACGCAAGGCTGCGCAGGCGTTTCGTGAGCGCATGCTGGCAGCGCCGCACGCGGTGTTCTATCGTTCCATGGATCTGGTGCGCGTCCCTTATCCGACACGTTACGGTTTGCTGAATGCGACCACGGTGCCCACGCCGCTATTACATATTTTCAATCGTATTTTTATCATTCAGTTCAATACGCGCGAGGGGCTGAAAACCTTGCTGTTTTCTCCTTCCGACATTGACGCCAATCGTGAGACGCCTTTTTTCAAGCAGCTGTCTGAACGAGCGGGGCCATTGGCACCCAAAGTTGACAAATGGCTCGCGCCGATTGTTCAGCGGGTTGAGGATGCTTTGCACATCGCGGGCATTCGCCCCGAGCAGGTGGACTACATTTCGTATGATCACCTGCATACTCAGGATGCAAGAAAATGGCTGGGTTCCGAGACCACGCCTGGGTATTTTCCCAATGCCAAATTGTTGGTCATGAAGCAGGAATGGGACTCAACGTTGGCGTTATTGCCTCCGCAAGCGTATTGGTATTGTCCCAATGGTATCGCGGGGATTCCGCCGGAACGGGTGATTTTATTGGAACACAGTGTAATCCTGGGCGACGGTGTTGCGTTGGTGCAATCACCTGGCCATACCGAGGGGAATCATAGTCTGGTTGTGAATACGCCGGACGGCCTGTTGGTGACCAGCGAAAATGGCATTTCTGCCGACAACTATGCGCCCTTGCATTCCAGAATTCCAGGCGTGCGTGACTATGCCCAACGCACCGGTATGGAAGTCATCCTCAACGGCAATACGCTGGAACGTGGGTTGGATCAGTATATTTCGATGGTGGTAGAGAAAACGATCGCCGGGCCGAATCCGCGTAATCCGGATTTTTATAATTTCGTACCTTCTTCGGAACTCACGCCTTATTGGAGTTTTCCTGGCTTGAAACCGAGCTTTCAATTTGGACAGTTGCAGTATGGCATGCCGGTGCTCGCCAAAACTTGAACCTTATGCGTGAAAACATAAAGGCGCCTTGTGAGCGCCTTTATGTGGGGTGTCGAGGTCTGATGTCGTTGGATAAAAGACAAATCAGAACGGTTTTTTACGAGCGCCAGTTAGCGGGTTGTTCCAGAATTGCTCAGGCACCGTGCGCGGGTCTTCTTTGCGCAGCCACTCTGGCTTGGTCGGGCCATCGGTAAAGGAATGTTCTGCACAGCCTTTGTTTTCATCGTCGAAGCAGAATACGGTCGCGACACGTTGTGTCAGCTGGTACACCTCGCCTTCTTCACCGAAATCAAAACCGAAAGCAAGCGGCACTACTTCACCGGGGTAGAGTTGGTGCAGGATGATTTCGACGTAGAGGTCGTGATCGCCCACGATCAATTTTTCAACTTCACCGTGAATGAAATACACATTGCTTTCGAGCAGGCTGCGGTAAAAGCCTTTCATGTCTTCTACGGTTTGCGGTTGGATTTCTTTGATGCCGTCGTCAGCACCATATACCGCGTAGGTTTGGCTCTTGCTGGAGCAGCTGGCAATCAGTCGCTCGTAGTCGCCCGTGCACTCTGATTCTGCGTGTTCAATAAAATTTTCCAGAATCGCGCGACGTTGTGGCTCCTTGATGGTTTCGAGCAGCTTACGGCCTGCATCGGCAATCGCGCGCGGATTGAAATCCTTCATATCAATGTGTTTCTTGTCGTCAAGTATGCGACCTACCCACATGGTGTTCTCTCCTATTGTTGGTCTCGTATCGTGTTGTTCTTGAATCGTACTGGTTTAAAATCGCGTTGCTCTTGTATCGTCAGTCATTTATTCAAAATTGTTATGCGCCCTTCGGATAATACCTTTCTGCTCCCTGATGGCGCCTAATCCAAATTGAGTAGATGCGACATAAATTTTTTTCTCATGCGGTGGTCAGTGTATCCATCGGAAACACGCGACGGGATTGCTTCTCGCGGGTGCCAATGCCGAACTCTACACATGCATGCTGCGCAAGCTGTTCTCGCAAGACATTGCCCAGTGCAACACTGGTGGTCGTGAATCCGCCTTGGCGACCCGGTTTATCCCGCGTCAGTGCCAGGCACACAGCGGTGTCGCACAGCATGGCCGAGGTGCCACCGTGTCCGGGGTCCCAATCGCTATAAACGTATCCCCGTAAGGTTTTACCCGAGGGCGTTTTGCCGATCATTTCAAAGCTGAACGGGCCATTGTTGCGCACTTGATCGTCTGTGGGGCCAACGCCTTCTTTCGGGCCAAGACTATGCAACATGTGACCAAAGCGGGTAGTGGGATCAGCTTCAATAAACAACCGGGTGACGTAGGTTTCGGCCTCTGCCTTGACGCGATTCAGCCACCCTTTGCCTGCAAGTTTTGCCTCTTCATAAACGAATTTTTTGCCATAAGCAAAATCCTGCAGGGCATGCGATCGCCGTACAATGCGGGCGTTAATCCCGCCAATCGGAAAGGGCATGATCCATTGATCAAAATCCCGATCCCACACCACCTGCTGCAACTCCGGGCTGGGAGCACCCTCAAGGCGGTCGTTAGGGTTGAGAAAATGCGGGTTCTCCAGCAATTTGGCTAAGTGTGGATCACGTGCAGCAGCCTCCATCACGCCTTTACCACTGGCAAAGCTACCGCCTGACACCGCAATGTGTCCCTCATGAAAGCAGTTTTTGATGGTGTGACAATATTCACCAAAGCGCTTCATCGCCTCCTGCTGGAGCATTTGCACACCCAAATCGGAGGGAATGGAGTCGAAACCGCAAGCGTTGAGAATGCGGGCGCCACTTGCACGGGCGGTGCTGTCGTGGGTGTCGATCATCTGGCGTAACCAGTGCAACTCCCCACTCAGATCACAGTAATCAGTACCCTGGCGAGCACACGCCGCCACCATCTCACTGGCATGAAGTGCTGCGGGAGCCACCGTTGCGCAGACCACCTTGGTGCTGCGTGCCACGCGTTCGGCTGCGGCCGCATCGCCCCCAGGAACGATCAGAATGTCCAGATCGGGGGCGTTGATCGCCTTGCGAACTGCCTCGAGTTTGGCGCGGTCACGACCGGCGATGGCCCAGCGTATCTTGCCTTGACGGGCGTAACGTGCCTGCAGATAGCGGGCGGCGGGACGACCGGTAAAGCCGGTGGCGCCCCACAAGATGATGTCGTACATGGCGTGCTGCCCTGTTGATGGGGTGGCTGATGAGGGACGTCTATTTGTGGGGAGACTATAGCCTGTTTTGGTATACGGTGTTAACCTGTTATTGATTACCGTTTATCGCTCCGCAGGAAATCCGCTATTCGGTAGAGAGGCTCCTTGAGTAGACGTTTGACCTCGTCGCTGGCGCCGACCTCTTGTAAGGCGTGATCCATGCAAAGCAACCATTGATCGCGTTCGGCTTCTCCAATAGGAAAGCGGCGATGTTGGGCGGTAATACAGACCGAGCCCTGGCGCTCTTGAAAGAGGGGTGGGCCGCCCAGCCAACCGCTGAGGAATTCGAATAGACGCTCTTTGATCGTATCGAGATTGTCACCGTGCATGTGACGTATGGTGGCGGCTTCTGGCAAACGATCCATGGCGTTATAGAAAGCTTCAGACAATTGGCGTATGCCGGTTTCGCCACCGAGAAGCTGATAAGGGTTTGGCTCTGACATGCGACACTCCTGCATTCAATGGAAAATCGCATGTTGCATTTAAAGAAAGTAAACAGGCTTGATCCAGATCAGAGGGAACGACGATGAAGTACGGTAGTTCTGCGCACATGCCGGCGGGCGAGTGTTATGCAGCGTATGTTAAGGAATCTCACGTGTTTGAAAAAGAAGAGGCCATTGAGCGCCCGCTGGGTGCCACTGAAAATCTTTACTGGCGTTTCGATGCACAGGCTCCCATAAATTTTGGTGTAGTGGTGCGGTTTACAGGGAATTTAGACATAGCTCAATTACGCGAAGCGCTGTTGGCGTTGCAATATCGTCATCCCTTATTGCGCGTCAAGATTGTATGCGACGAAAACAATCGGCCCTGGTTTCGCTCAGGGGTCGGCGAAATTGATTTGCAAGTGATTGAAGCCGATGTGGATCGCAGTTGGCGCATTCTCGAGACCGAGGTTAACACGGCGCTGGACTCGGAAACAGGTCCCTTGATGCGTTGCGTGCTGGTGCGACATGCCGATGCAGATTCCTCTCTTGTGATGTCCTTTCATCATTCGGTGAGTGACGGCAAATCAGCGATTTATTTGACCCGCGATATTCTGCAATCGATCAAACAGCAGCGAAGTGGATTGTCGCCGCGCCTGCAGCCATTGGCGCCGGTCGGCTACTACGGGGATCGCATGCCCAAGCTCGACCCATGGGCGGGCACTGAAAGTCTGAAAAAAGCCTGGAATACTTTGAAAGCCGTCACCCAGTTCTTGGAGGGCGTGGGATTCCCGATGGGATTACAGCGTTACAAAGATCCTGAGGTAGTCGAGCACACGCCGGGTGTCATGATCGAGCCGAGAGTGGTTGAACCCGAAATAATGCAAGCCCTGGCACGTAAAGCCAAAGTGGAAGGAACCACCTTGCAATGCGTGTTGAATGCTGCCCTGTCGTTAACCGTTGCAGAAGATTCGCCGACGGGCTTTTTACAACGTACTGCGTGCAGCCAAGTGTTGGATATGCGGGATCGCCTTGATCCGCCAGTGGGGGAAGATTGTGGCCTATTTGCGTCAGGTGCGACCAGTCTGCATGCGTTGACCGCGAATACGCCATTCTGGCCGTTGACGCGAAAAATTCATGAGCAACTGCAGCATTCCATTGCCACCCCTTTACCGTTCTTTCACCCGGCCATGCATCGTCATTTTATTCGTTTAGGCCATGGTTTGGGGATGAACAACTTTCGTGCCTTCAGTGAATTTATCGGGCGTTTGCATCCAGAAGGATTAGCAGTATCGAATCTGGGACGCGTAACGATCGACGTTGAGGACAGCGACATTGTCGTTGCCAGTTTTGGGTTTGGCACCAATACCACAGTGTTGAATTATTTGAGCACGTCGGCGGCGACCATGCATGG
Organism: uncultured Moraxellaceae bacterium; assembly: GCA_964473645.1. GTDB lineage: Bacteria > Pseudomonadota > Gammaproteobacteria > Pseudomonadales > Ketobacteraceae > HdN1. Next base: position 169,573 of record CAYYPW010000007.1, on the reverse strand, counting down.
TCGCATGATTTGGTCGTTCAATGGCTGTAATAGCCTGACACGGGAACGTTTGGCGGCCATCGCGGATCGCACGGTGGCGCGTCTGATTGCATCATTAAACGAGTAAATTTCCGGCACGAAGGGCATTTGCCACTCGTGCCGGGCATTCTCTTTCAATCAATAAAGAAGTCTGGAAGCAACTGGTTTTCTGCAAGCGATTCATCCACTTGGTAGTGTTTTAAATCGGTGACTCCTGCAGCTTTCAGCACTTCATCGTCAATACAGAAATTGCCGGTAAACTCACGGCTGTTTTTAGTAAGCACATGGTAAGCTGCATCGGCCATGATGGTGGGCTTGCGCGAATGCTTCATCGCCATATCGCCGCCCAGGTGATTCTGCACTGCTGCCGTTGCAATGGCCGTGCGTGGCCACAACGCATTAAAAGCGATCCCGTCACGGCGAAATTCCTCGGCCATGGCCAGTACACAAAAGCTCATGCCATATTTTGCCATGCTGTAGCCCACATGCGGTGCGAACCAGCGTGGATTGGTCGACAGTGGCGGTGACAGGTTAAGTACATGGGGGTTTGCAGATTTTTTCAAATGCGGCACCGCCTTTTTTGAACAGAGGAAAGTACCGCGAAAATTGATTTGATGCATCAAGTCAAATCGTTTCATATCCAGCGCGAGCGTTCCCGTGAGATTGATTGCACTCGCGTTGTTCACCAAAATATCAATACCGCCAAAATGCGCGACCGCTTTGGCGATGGCGTCATCGACTTGCGCTTCTTCCCGAATATCGACCATCAGTGGCAGCGCGTTTCCACCGGCGGCCTCGACTTCTTCTGCTGCGCTGTAAATGGTGCCTGGCAGCTTGGGGTGGGGTTCTGCGGTTTTGGCTGCGATCACGATATTCGCACCTTCTCGTGCGGCACGCAGCGCAATTTCTTTACCGATACCCCGGCTGGCGCCAGTAATGAATAGGGTTTTTCCTTTCAGGCTTGTCATGGTGTTTTCCTCTGTAGGCGTCTGTCGCTGCCGTCGTCATTAACTGTAGTTATCTGTAGCTATCCCGATCCTGGGTGCAGTCTTGTTGTCGATCCGCTGCTGAGAAGGATATTACACGCTTGAACTCTAGCTATAGCGCGCTGTTTATTGAAGTAAATGAAATGTCAGAGTCGGTTGATGCTGTTTGCGGATGACAATAGGGCCGGGCATTTCAAATGCGAAAATGAAGGCGCATTGCGGGGAGCGTTACACTGACAGCGATGTACGTTTACCGGGGCGTACACTGATATGGGCAAATTGGCGGGCGATGTCTTGTAGTTCGTGCGAATATTCACCCAATTGCTCAGGCTCTTCAGGGCCCACCGTCAGTACCAGGTGTTGCACGCCTACGTTGGCGAGTTGCGTCGCCGTTTCTGGCAGGTTCTGGCGCAATGCAGAGGCTTGCGGTGCATAGAGTTCACACACCACGGGTATCCCTGAATCGAGGGCCATGCGCAGCCCACCCCAGGCGTGATGCCCACTGCCCGGCAAATTGTTATTCCTGGCATAGTTTTCGGGAAGCCCAAAAATTTCAAACCATACCCAGTCGATCAGCGGCAGTACTGTTTTTAAACGCAAGGGATAGATGCCGCAGGTATGCAATCCCACTACGAAGCCCATGGATTTGCACTGCAGAATGGCTTCAATCAAGTGGGACTGACTCAGCGGCTCGGCACCATTAAACACCACATGATCGATCAAGCCTCGTCTACCCATGAGGTAATAGAGAATATCTTGCCAATCATAGCTGCCATCATCGAGCGTTGACATTAATGTAGGTTGTTGGCATTGCTTGCAGTGCCAGGGACAACCTTGAAAGAAAATTTCTGTCGCGGGTTCGCCATTGAAAAGCGTGCTCGACACGGGATAAAAATCGCCGATACGAAAGCGTGGTTTTTGCCGGTCGTTGGCGGTACATCGAACCAGCGTAGAGTCGTGGTCATGGTCCATCATAGAGTGAATCTCTGAAAGCCCACAGTGACTTCTAGGCTACTCTGCTGTTGTGAGAAAAAGCAATAGAAATTAATTGCCTGGCAGACAAGCGTATGGATACGCAAGCAAATTGGAAGGATGCCCCTATAAAAGGGGCAGGGGTGGCGTGTTGGTTCACGCCACCATGAAAAACGCGAACCAGCCTATTTAAGCCCTTGTTCTACGGCCCAAATAGCAGCTTCGACACGGGAGCGAAACCCGAGTTTTTTCAACACCTTTTTCACGTGCACCTTTACGGTTCCCTCTGCAATATCCAGTTTTCGCCCAATAATCTTGTTGCTGTAACCCGCTGCGATCGCTTTGAGAATCTGCTTTTCCCGATCTGTGAGGCTATCGATGTTGGGGCCACTTTCACGACGTTTGCTAATCGCAGTGGCGAGCACCTGCGACAACTTTTCGCTAATAGTGAGTTGACCGTCAACCACTTGGTGTATGGCCGCCATGACTTCATCTGGATCTGTGTCTTTCAACAAATAGCCATCGGCGCCGGCTTTCAATGATGTGATGACATCGTCCTGATTGTCCGAGACGGTAAAAACGATGACGCGTGCAAAAATTTCGGCGGTTCGTAATGCTTTCAGCGTATCGATGCCGCTCATGCCCGGCATGTTGAGATCCAGCAGGATCACATCGGGTTCATTGGCAACGGCAAGGCGCACGGCTTCATCACCGCTGGCAGCTTCACCGATACATTCGAGTTCATCGTCCATATCGATAAGCTGACGTAAACCTTTGCGCATGAGGGGGTGATCGTCGACGATCAAAATCGTATGTTTGTCTGTCATGATGGCTTATTTTCCATAAGTTTTTTGTAAAGATCGAGTTGGCATTTCATTTGGACGCGCACACCGCCCGTAGGAGAGGGGCCAACGGAAAGATCACCGCCAAGATTGCGTGCGCGTTCGTTCATAATGGATAAACCGTAGTGATGCAGTTTCTCGTGATTATTTTGTAGTCCGACACCGTTATCATCAATGAGTAAGGTCAGTTCGCCACCACTCGATGCCTCAAGAGAAACACTGGCGGCAGTGGCCTTGGCATGGCGCACGATATTCGACAGGCTTTCGCGAACAATTTGCAGAAGATGGATCTCTTCATTGGGCGTAAGCCGATAGTAGCGAAGGCCATAATCAAGTTGAATATTGAGTTCGCCGCGCTGCGAAAATTCGGCAACGGTTCCGCGTAATGCTTGTTCAAGGCTGGGGTCATTTATTTTCAGGCGAAACGTGGTCAGCAATTCGCGTAAATGACCATAGGCGTTATTGATGGCATCTTTCATCTCGATGATGACTTTCTGTTGCTCATCTTGAGAGGTGTTTTTCTTCTGCAACATCTGCAGTCGGCCGATTTGAAACTTTAGATAGGACAGCGATTGTGCCAGCGAATCATGAAGCTCTCGGGCAATGGTGTTGCGCTCTTCAAGTAGCATGAAACGGCTTTCCTGTTCGGCGCGCTTAGCCAAACTGAAGGCCGTAGAAATGCGATCCGATACGGCCTGGAACAATTGTGTTTGCCATTGCTCCAAACGCTGATCCGGCTTCAATTGTACAAACAGAACGCCAAAGCGATCCTGGCTTTGACGAATCGGAAACGAGGGCTCTGTTGTGCTGATACCAAAATTGGCCTGGCGGGCGCTGTTCATGAAACATTCGTCACAGTTGCTTGATATGCAGCGTGTCTGCAGTTCCTCATCAGTGATCACGACAGGGCTGAAGGGCTTTTCCTGGGTTGCCTCGTTGAGACAGAGCGACACATGCTCAACGTTGGTGGCTACTTCGAGATCGTGCAGTATGCCTGCGATGATTTCGCGCGAGTGAATATCTTCGCTGAGCTTACGCGTGGCGTTATAGACCAGCTCCAGTGATCGGTTGCTTCGGGTGATCTCTGCTGTTTTCTCCTCTACCTTGCGTTCGAGGTCGGCATAGTGTTGAGCAATTTCTACAGCCATTAAATTGAATGCTCGTGCAAGTTGACCCAATTCATCATGTTGATCAATCTCGACCTGTACCGATGGATTTCCGCGGCTGACGGCATGGGCGGCAGCCACCAACTTACGCAAGGGTGCAACGACACTCGAGGTCAAATTTGACATGGCAACAAAGACGACCACCACGGTCAGCAGCATGCTTGCCCCCTGAATGCCCAGTAACAGCTTGATTTTCTGTTCTGCATCTCGTTGCAGCTGCTTTACCATTTGATCGATGTCATCAACAAAATCGAACACGGTCTGGTCGTATCGTTGTTGAATGGTGCGTAGTTCAAGCTGGTTGTCGTTCAGCACCGGCAGTATTTTCTCGGTCCACTTTGTTTGCAACAGCTTGAAACGTTCTGCAGCGAGCGTTTCCTTTTGCTTCTTCTCCAAAAACGCCAAATCTTCACTTGCAAATTTGCTTTCAAGCACACGCGCCTCTTGGCGGATGACCTCGATATCGAATTCATTCTGTGCACTTTTTAGCAGGTAGCCAATCTTGAAGCTCTGCATGCGCAAGGAGCCTGCCATGTTTATCGCAGCGGCATCCCCCTGTGTTTGATCTGCGACAAAAACGGATGCAAACATATTGAACAATGCGATAAGAGAAATGGATGCGAGCGCGAGCCCCCCACGAATAACCAATGAATTTCGAAAAATATGACGCATTCAACATGCTCCTCGTTACTGATGCATTGTAGCCAAACATGAAGTGAAAGTCGGCAATCGAGATCAATGGAACGTGGTGTAATTACTTCTACCCCTAATGGAATTGTAACGAGCAAGGCTGGGTTGCGGGATTATTGAATGTTAAAAAAATGCATATAAAACAGATAGATAAAGATAAGCTACAAATACCTAATAAGAGGTATTGGTGGGTGGGTCTGATTATACCCTCAAGACATGTGTTGATACACGTCAACAGTGTCCAGTGGGGTGACGCCTAGTCTTCACTGCGAGGTAACAAATATCTCGTTTGTTTTGGAAGGGGAAGACAATGAACAGTGCAGTTGTACCGCATTCCGCCCGAATACTGACGGTAAGTACGTTTACTTTTACTGTCTGCTTCGCTGTGTGGACCATCTTCGCCATCATCGGCGTAAAAATCAAAGAAGAGCTCGGACTCAACGACACACAATTCGGCCTGTTGGTCGCGATGCCCATTCTGACAGGATCTTTGATTCGCCTGGCATTAGGTATTTGGACGGATCAAGTCGGTGGCCGCATCATGCTCGTTAGCGTCATGCTAGCAGCCGCGTTGTCAACCTATCTTCTTACCACAGTCAATACCTATACCATGTATCTCGTTGCCGCTCTGGGGGTTGGCATCGCAGGTGGCTCGTTTTCAGTCGGTATTGCATATGTCAGCAAGTTTTACCCGAAAGAAAAGCAGGGTACGGCGCTGGGAATTTTCGGTATGGGTAACATCGGCGCAGCCGTGACTAAAATGCTGGCGCCCATGATCATGGTGGCTTACGGCTGGCATATGGTGGCGCAAGTGTGGGCTGCTGCGTTGGTCGTGGTTGCTATTATTTTCTGGTTCAGCACTGAAGATGATCCACAACTGCAAGAACGTAGAAAAAGTGGTGCAAAACCAGAACCCTTTCTCAATCAGTTGGCACCCCTCAGGAATATTCAGGTATGGCGTTTTTCGCTGTATTACTTTTTTGTGTTCGGTGCGTTCGTTGCGTTGGCATTGTGGTTGCCACGCTATCTGGTAGGCGTATACGGGCTTGATATCAAAACGGCCGGTATGATTGGCGCTGCTTATTCGATTCCTGCTTCACTGTTTCGGGTTTTGGGTGGTGTTTTATCTGACAAATTTGGCGCACGCCGTGTCATGTACTGGACTTTTATTGCCTCGGTCATCTGTACGTTTCTGCTTTCTTACCCAGCGACAGACTATGTGGTGCATGGGGTTAAAGGCGACATAACGTTTCGCCTGGCATTGGGTGTCGTGCCCTTCACGTTCCTCGTGTTTACGCTCGGCTTTTTCATGTCATTGGGTAAAGCCGCTGTTTACAAACATATCCCTGTGTACTACCCCGATCGCGTCGGTGCCGTCGGTGGTGTGGTTGGCATGATCGGTGGATTGGGTGGTTTCATTCTGCCTATCACCTTCGGTGCGCTCAACGACATTATCGGCGTGTGGACCAGCTGCTTCATGCTGCTATTCCTGATCGTGCTGGCATCGTTGGCGTGGATGCACTACGCGATTCGTGAACTGGAAAAATCACAGCATCCAGATTTGGCCAGACCTCAATATTTCCCCGAAGCCGTGCTCGACCCGAAATTCAAGGGCGACACCAAATAGCTTCTTGCAAGGCCTGGCACCTGATTGCCAGGCCTTCATACGAATTTATATAAACTGGAGAATGCATTATGCAATCAGACCCCGCACTCACCCGTAGCTTCAGAGAAGCGCCGGTGAACAAAAACACAAGCGACATCAAAGAATGGGACATTGATAACCAACAGTTCTGGGAAACAAAAGGCAAGCAGATTGCCAATCGCAATCTATGGATCTCCATTCCCAATTTACTGTGCGGCTTCGCAGTATGGTTAATGTGGGGCATCATCACGGTACAAATGCTCAATGTCGGCTTTCCGTTTCAACAGGCCGATTTATTCACTCTCACAGCCATCGCTGGTTTGACCGGTGCCACCTTGCGTATTCCTGCCTCTTTCATGATTCGCTTGGCCGGTGGTCGCAATACCATTTTCTTAACCTCAGCGTTGTTGATCATTCCTGCTGCGCTTACTGGCTTTTTGTTGCAAAGCAAAGAATCACCCTTGTGGATGTTTCAGTTGGCAGCATTTTTGTCCGGTGTGGGCGGTGGCAATTTTGCGTGTTCCATGAGTAATATCTCCACGTTTTTTCCAAAGAGCCAACAGGGTCTTGCATTGGGTTTGAACGCAGGCCTGGGGAATTTCGGTGTAACGACGTCTCAGATTTTGATTCCTGCGGTAATGACCGTGGGCGTGTTTGGCGCAATTGCTGGCGCACCTACCGAACTGTTGCAAGACAGTGGCACCTTGATTGGAAAAATTGCCAAGGGCACGCCTACCTGGATTCAAAATGCTGGGTTTGTCTGGGTATTGATTCTGGTGCCACTGGTAATCGCTGCCTGGTTTAAAATGAACAATATCATGTCGATATCACCAGAGGCCAAAAGCACCTCGGCTTCCCTGTTCAAAGTGGCGATGTTGTATTTGGTGGGATTTGTAACGGCTGGCATTGGCTTGTATCTCTACCTGCCTGCCCCAAGTGGTCTGGGTATTCTTAACATGTGGGTGGTGATCGCCTTGATTTGCGTGGCCACTTTGTTCATGTTGCGCGTCATGCCCTGGGGTATCGGTGCCAGTATGGGGCGTCAGTTTGCCATCTTCAAAGACAAACACACCTGGTCGATGACGGTGCTTTATATACTGACGTTTGGTTCCTTTATCGGCTATTCAATGGCGCTGCCGCTGTCCATCACCGTTATATTTGGCTTTACATCAGTAGAGGTCGATGGCGTCATGCAGCGGGTCGCTAATCCCAATGCACCAAGTGCATTGACCTATGCGTGGATCGGGCCGTTTGTTGGTGCATTGGTTCGCCCCATCGGCGGATGGATTTCTGACAAGGCAGGCGGTTCTATCGTAACGCAGATTATCGCGGCGGTTATGGTGGTTGCATCTGCTCTGGCAGGCTACATCATGATGTTGGCGTATGCATCAGCAACCCCAGAGCAGTATTTTCTGGCGTTCATCGTGCTTTTCATTGTGATATTTGCTGCAACCGGTATCGGCAACGGCTCTACCTTCCGCACCATTGGCGTCATCTACAATCGCGAGCAAGCTGGCCCTGTCTTGGGTTGGACATCCGCCGTGGCTGCTTATGGCTCGTTTGTCGCACCTATCGTGATAGGGGCACAAGTGAAGGGCGGTACACCAGAAGTGGCGATGTATGGTTTTGCAGCATTTTATGCAGTGTGTTTGGTGCTGAACTGGTGGTTCTACCTACGTAGAAATGCGTATATCAAAAACCCATAAGTAGTCTCTTCACGCACGTTGTTATTGAAAAAGAGGCGCAGTGCAAACTGCGCCTCTTTTTCGTTTGTAACCTGTCATTTTTATTATGTTTTGTATGGGGTTTGGAGAGGGGAATACCCCTAATGGGATTGGCTAGTCAATGCCTTGCATACCATTCTGTCGGCTTGTCAAAAATCATCTCTAAAACAAGCAAATACTAAGAATTCTTAGCTACCTCTATGGAGGTATTTAGCCTGCTTTTGAATGAATACAGCCATGCGTGTGTTGATACATATCAAAAGTTTCAAAGCGGGCAGAGACTAGTCTTCACTGCGGGGAAACAAAATTATGTGCAGCGATGTAAGGGGCAGAAAAATGCAAAGAAATGATGATGCGTATAACGGCCATCACAAGGCGATACGCGCCGATCAATGCGAACCCTGTGGGATTGCACTCAGTAACATCCTCAAGCGAATCACACAGCGCGCAGACCGCTTTATCCAGCAGTGTATGCACGGGCTGACCAACGGCCTTTACACCGATCTGCGTGTGCAACAACCGGCTTTGATTCCGGTGAATGAAAAGCATCGTGTTAACACCGAACGGGCGTTGACCCGCTCAGTGAAAGTTTGAAAACGGGAGAGAGAAATGAGTCACTTTTTAGATAGGTTACAGTTCTTTAAAAAGAACGTAGGTACCTTCGCCGATGGCCACGGTGTCGTGACCAATGAATCGCGCGAATGGGAAAACGCTTATCGTCAACGTTGGCAGCATGACAAAATCGTGCGCTCCACCCACGGCGTTAATTGTACCGGTTCTTGTAGTTGGAAAGTCTACGTTAAAAACGGTTTGGTCACTTGGGAAACCCAGCAAACCGATTACCCGCGTACACGCCCCGATCTGCCCAACCACGAACCTCGTGGCTGCGCACGTGGCGCCAGTTATTCCTGGTATCTTTACAGCGCCAATCGCCTTAAATACCCGATGGTGCGCAAAAAGTTGCTGAAGCTTTGGCGCGATGCACGCCGTACCCAAAACCCGGTTGAGGCTTGGACATCCATTGTTGAGTCTCCAGAAAAAGCACGCTCATACAAAGAAGTGCGTGGTATGGGCGGTTTCGTTCGCTCACGCTGGGATGAAGTCAACGAAATCATTGCTGCTGCCAACGTCTACACCACCAAAAAATTTGGCCCCGATCGCATTCTTGGTTTCTCACCGATTCCAGCGATGTCGATGGTGTCTTACGCTGCGGGTTCACGCTACCTCTCCTTGATCGGTGGCGTGTGCATGAGTTTCTACGACTGGTATTGCGATTTGCCTCCGTCATCACCACAAACCTGGGGTGAGCAAACTGACGTGCCAGAATCGGCTGACTGGTACAACTCCAATTACATCATTGCCTGGGGATCAAACGTTCCGCAAACGCGTACACCTGATGCTCACTTTTTCACGGAAGTGCGCTACAAAGGTGCCAAGACAGTATCAGTTACACCTGACTACTCAGAAGTCGCCAAACTTACCGACATCTGGTTGAATCCAAAACAAGGTACCGATGCCGCGTTGGCCATGGCTTTCGGTCACGTAATTCTCAAAGAATTCCATCTCGATAATCCTAGCGAATACTTTGTCGATTATGGTCGCCGCTATACCGACATGCCGAATTTGGTGGTGTTGGAAAAACGTGCGGACGGTTCTTTCGAAGCCGGTCACTATTTGCGTGCGGCTGAATTGAACGATTCCCTCGGTGAAACCAATAACGCCGAGTGGAAGACGCTGGCCTATGATGAAAACAGTGATCAACTGGTGGTGCCGAATGGTTCCATTGGTTTCCGCTGGGGTGAAAAAGGCAAGTGGAATCTGGAGCAGAAAAACGGCGCAGATGCTACTGATGTCAAATTGCAGCTGAGTTTAATCAGTAAAAAAGATGACATTGTCGGCGTGGCATTTCCCTACTTTGGTGGTGTTGAGAACGAGCATTTCACACACTCCAAACATGAAGACATCCTGGTGCGCAATGTTCCGGCCAAACGCATTACCTTGGCCAATGGCCAAACGGTGCAAGTGGCGACGGTATACGATCTGCTTATGGCAAACTACGGTTTGGATCGTGGATTGGGCGGCAAATATGTGGCAACGTCTTATGATCAAGACATTCCATTTACTCCCGCATGGCAAGAAAAAATCACCGGTGTACCCCGTAAACGCGTGATCCAGGTGGCGCGTGAATTTGCTGACAACGCGCACAAGACCAAAGGTAAATCGATGATCATCGTCGGCGCGGCGATGAACCATTGGTACCACATGGACATGAACTATCGTGGTTTGATCAACATGTTGATCATGTGCGGTTGTATCGGTCAAACCGGTGGCGGCTGGGCACACTATGTTGGTCAAGAAAAGCTGCGTCCTCAAACCGGCTGGACGGCGTTGGCTTTTGCACTCGATTGGAATCGTCCACCACGTCATCAAAACAGTACGTCGTGCTTCTACTTGCACACCAGCCAGTGGCGCCACGAAAAACTTGGCGTCAGCGAAATTCTCTCACCGCTCGCCAACCCCGATGATTGGAAAGGCAGTCTGGTGGATTTCAACGTACGCGCCGAGCGTATGGGTTGGTTGCCATCGGCACCGCAATTGTCGCGGAACCCATTGGAAATCACCCGCGAAGCCGCAGCCAAAGGCATGGAACCCAAAGACTATGTGGTGTCGCAGCTGAAGTCGGGTGAATTGGGCTTTGCTTCGGAAGATCCCGATAATCCTGCCAACTTCCCACGCAATATGTTCGTCTGGCGTTCCAACTTGTTGGGCTCCAGCGGCAAGGGCCATGAATATTTCCTCAAATATTTATTGGGCACAACGAACGGTCTGCAGGGCAAGGATCTGGGCGAAGAGGGTGGTCAAAAACCCATGGAAGTCAAATGGCGCGAAGCAGCACAAGGTAAACTTGACCTGCTTGTGACCCTGGATTTCCGCATGTCGACCACGTGTCTTTACTCCGATATTGTGTTGCCGACAGCGACCTGGTACGAGAAAAACGATCTCAATACCTCGGACATGCATCCGTTCATTCACCCGCTTACCGCTGCCACTGATCCGGCATGGGAAGCGCGCAGCGACTGGGAAATCTACAAAGGTATTGCGCGTAAATTCTCGGAAGTGGCAAAAGGTAACCTCGGCGTCGAGAAAGATATCGTCGCGGTGCCGACCTTACACGATACCCCAGGGGAATTGGCACAACCTTTCAATGCCAAAGACTGGAAAAAAGGGGAAATCGAGGCAATTCCAGGCAAAACCATGCCAACGCTTGCGGTGGTTGAACGCGACTACCCCAACACCTACAAGAAGTTTACTTCTTTAGGCCCCTTGTTGGAGAAAGTCGGCAACGGTGGTAAAGGCATCAGCTGGAATACGCAAGAGGAAGTCGATTTCCTTAAAAAGCTCAACTACACCGTTACCGAAGAAGGTGTCAGCAAAGGCATGGCGCGTATCGAAAGCGATATCGACGCGGCCGAAGTGATTCTTTCACTGGCGCCGGAAACCAACGGGCATGTTGCCGTCAAGGCGTGGGAAGCGCTCGGTGAATTCACCGGTCTTGATCACACCCATCTGGCTATTCCGAAGGAAGAGGAAAAACTGCGGTTCCGTGATCTGGTGGCACAACCACGCAAGATCATTTCCTCACCCACCTGGAGCGGTCTGGAAGACGAGCATGTCAGTTATAACGCGGGTTACACCAACGTTCACGAATTGATTCCATGGCGTACGCTGACCGGTCGTCAGCAGTACTACCAGGATCACCAGTGGATGCGCGCGTTCGGTGAAGGGTTTGTCACCTACCGCCCACCGGTTGACATGAAAACCGTTAAACCGATTCTGGGTGCCAAACCCAACGGTAATAAAGAAGTCGTGTGCAACTGGATTACACCGCACCAGAAGTGGGGTATCCACAGCACCTATACCGACAACCTGATCATGCTCACGCTTTCACGCGGTGGCCCCATCGTGTGGATGAGCGAAATCGATGCCAAAAAAGGCGGCATTGTCGATAACGACTGGATTGAAGTGTTCAATATCAACGGTGCGATCGCCTGTCGTGCGGTGGTCAGTCAGCGCGTGCCGGAAGGCATGGTAATGATGTACCACGCACAAGAGAAAATTGTGAACACCCCCGGATCGGAAATTACCGGTCATCGTGGCGGCATTCACAACTCGGTGACACGCGCCGTGCTGAAACCGACGCACATGATTGGAGGATATGCCCAGCTGAGCTACGGCTTCAATTACTACGGCACAGTAGGATCAAACCGCGACGAGTTTGTCATCGTTCGCAAAATGAATAAAGTCGATTGGCTTGATGGTTCTAACGGCGATGCTCTGCCGCAACCCATCCAGACCCTGTAATTGGAGGCAACGATGAAAATCCGTTCACAAGTCGGCATGGTGCTCAATCTTGATAAATGTATCGGTTGCCACACGTGCTCAGTTACCTGTAAAAATGTCTGGACGTCACGCGAAGGCATGGAATACGCGTGGTTCAATAACGTCGAATCTAAGCCGGGTGTTGGTTATCCCAAAGAATGGGAAAACCAGGATAAATGGAAAGGCGGCTGGAAACGCAATAATGATGGTTCCATCACGCCGCGCATCGGTGGCAAGTTGCGGTTGTTGGCGAATATTTTCGCCAACCCCGATCTGCCCACGATCGACGATTATTACGAACCGTTTGATTTCGACTATCAGCATCTGCATACCGCACCTGAATCGAAAGCACAACCGGTGGCACGCCCACGCTCGCTGATTTCCGGTAAACGCATGGAAAAAATCGAGTGGGGCCCCAACTGGGAAGAAATCCTGGGTGGCGAGTTTTCAAAACGCTCGAAAGATAAGAATTTCGATGCAGTGCAGAAGGATATTTACGGCCAGTTCGAAAATACCTTCATGATGTACTTGCCTCGTTTGTGCGAGCATTGCTTGAATCCAGCGTGTGCTGCATCGTGTCCGTCAGGTGCGATCTACAAGCGCGAAGAAGATGGCATTGTGCTGATCGATCAGGATAAATGCCGCGGCTGGCGTATGTGCGTCTCCGGCTGCCCCTACAAAAAGATCTATTACAACTGGAAATCCGGTAAATCCGAAAAATGCATTTTCTGCTACCCGCGTATCGAAGCCGGGCAGCCGACTGTGTGTTCGGAAACCTGTGTCGGACGTATCCGTTACCTTGGTGTGCTGCTTTACGATGCAGACAAAATCAAAGAGGTGGCAAGCACGTCAGATGAGCACAACTTGTATCACAAACAATTGGAAATTTTCCTTGATCCTCACGATCCGAAAGTGATCGAGCAGGCACGCAAAGACGGTATTCCAGATTCCGTGATTCACGCCGCGCAACTTTCACCGGTCTACAAAATGGCCGTTGACTGGAAACTGGCTCTACCGCTTCACCCTGAATATCGCACGCTGCCCATGGTGTGGTATGTGCCACCGCTAAGCCCGATTCAGCAAGCGGCTGACGCTGGCCATGTCGGTGCCAACGGTGTTATCCCCGACGTGAAATCATTGCGGATTCCGGTGAAATACCTCGCCAACATGCTTACTGCAGGCGATGAAAAACCGGTGGTAACGGCGCTGGAAAGAATGCTTGCCATGCGTGCCTATAAACGTTCACAAAACGTTGACGGCATCAAAGATGAGGGTGTGCTCAAGCAAGTCGGCTTGACTGAGCATCAGGTAGAAGAAATGTACCGCTACCTGGCGATCGCCAACTACGAAGACCGTTTTGTGATTCCCACGGCGCACCGTGAAGAAGCACTGGCGGCGTTCCCTGAGAAAGGCGGTTGCGGCTTCAGCTTTGGTAACGGTTGCAGTGATGGTACCAGCGATCTGAACCTGTTCGGTGGCAAGCGCACCAACAAAGCGATGATCAACGTGCGGAATTTGGAGAAATAGTCATGATTGAAGTCAAGATTCTGTCAAGGCTGCTAGACTACCCACAGGAAGACTTGTGGCAAAACGCACAGTTGATCAAAGATCATATCACCGCGTCCTTATCGTTTTCACCCACGGTCAAAGCGGGTTTGCACACACTGATCGACGGCATCGTCGAACAGGATGTGCTGGATGCACAGGAAGCCTACTCTCTGCTGTTCGATCGCGGCCGAGCCATGTCGTTACTCTTGTTTGAACACGTTCACGGCGATGGCCGTGATCGTGGCCAAGCCATGGTCGATTTGATGGGGGTGTATCAACAGAATGGTTTTGAGATCAATACGCGCGAACTGCCAGATTATATTCCCTTGTTTCTGGAATACCTGTCAGAGCGCCCGCCCAGCGAAATAACGGAGTGGGTAGGGGATGCGTCAAATATTCTCGGCATGCTGAAAGCACGCCTGGAACAACGCGAAAGCCCCTATGAAGCGATTTTCAGTGCCTTGCTGGATTGGGTACCGGAAGTCGTCGATCTGGCTCCCCTGCGGGATACTGCGTCGAAGGAGCAGCGGGATGATTCCCCCGAAGCACTCGATAAAATCTGGGAGGAAGAAGCCGTTAAATTCGGTGGCGGTGGTGTCAGTGGCGGTTGCCCTTCGCAACAGCAGCCCCCCGCGCGTACTGCTTCAACCGTCAAATGGGTCGATGGCGCGCAGATTTCCTAAGGGAATCTGCCGCTACACAGAGATTCTTTACACAGAGACTCTCTATAAAAGACTCTCTACACAGGATAGAGGTGCAATATGTTGAACAAACTTTTCTTCGGCGTGTATCCCTACATTGCCATCGCCGTATGCCTGATCGGCTGCTGGATACGCTTTGATCGTGAGCAATACACCTGGAAAACCGGTTCCAGCCAAATGCTCAGCAACGACAATATGCGTATCGCCAGCAATCTGTTTCATGTCGGCATACTGTTTATTCTGATGGGCCACGTAGTTGGTCTGCTGACACCAGAAGCGATTTATCATCATTTCATTTCCACTCAGGCAAAACAAATTCTGGCCATGGTATCGGGTGGCTTCTTCGGCATTCTATGCTTGGTAGGGTTGTTGATGCTGATCAAACGTCGCTTGAACGACCCGCGTGTTAGTGCCACCGGCAACACCTCTGACATCGCGTTGTTGATTTTGTTGTTGGCGCAACTCGTGCTCGGCTTACTGACGATTCTGGTATCGACCCAGCATCTTGATGGCTCCGTGATGGTGTTGTTAGCTACCTGGGCGCAAAGCATTGTGACACTGCAGGCAGATCAGGCTGCGGCAGCGATTGCGGATGTCAATATCATCTACAAATTGCATGTGTTTCTCGGTTTGACCCTGGTGTTGATCGTGCCGTTTACCCGCTTGGTGCACGTGATCAGCGCACCCATCTGGTATTTGATGCGCCCCTACCAAATCGTCAGAAAGAAATCCGCGCAGGTTTAAGAGGAAGCAGCCATGACCGTCGTACAACAGTTTAATCCCAATGCAAAAGCGTTGATTGTCTCCGTCAACGGCATTGAAATCCCCGAAGCTGCCATCGCGGCGGAAATGGCTGAATATACCACCGAGGATCGTGTCAAAGCCTGGCAACAGGCGGCGACCGCCCTGGTGCTGCGTGAGTTGCTGTTACAGCAAGCTCACGAAGAAGCGATCGAAGGCGATGACACTGAGAAAGTCGAAACCTTGTTGAGTCGTCACATCGAAGTACCCGTGGCTGAAGAACAATATTGCCGCCGCTTTTTTTTAGAAAATCCTGGCCGGTTCCGTTCACCGGATCTGCTTGAAGCGCGCCATATTTTATTGGCGGCTGCCCCTGATGATGGCGAAGCCCGTGAACAAGCCCGTTATGAAGCCAATCGCCTGATAGAAGAACTGCAGGCAGACGCGGCAAAGTTTGAAGAATATGCGCAAACCTATTCCGCCTGTTCCTCCCGCGAGCAAGGTGGCCGTTTGGGGCAGCTTAGCAAAGGCGCTACCGTGCCAGAATTTGAAGGCCCCGTATTTGCACTTGCACCCGGTTTGGCCAGCCACCCCATTGAAACCCGCTATGGTTTGCATGTGGTGTGGGTGGATCACAAGATCGAGGGCGAACCGCTGCCGTATGAACATGTAAAAGATGCCATCGCCCGTTATCTGGAAGACAGCGTTTTTCGCAGAAGCGTATCGCAGTTTATTCAGTTGTTGGCGGGTAGGGCGCGCATCATCGGCGTGGATATCAAAGCGGCGGATTCTCCTTTGTTGCAGTAGTGCACTAATTCGCTATTGAACCCGCGCTGTTTTCGGATCGCATTAGTTTTTTGGAAATCCAAGTATGCAAGCTCCGACAGGTTTGACCGACGCATTCGGAAGACGAGTCACCTATTTACGCTTGTCCGTCACAGACCGCTGCGATTTTCGTTGTGTTTATTGCATGTCGGAGAAAATGCAATTCCTGCCGCGCTCGCAAGTGCTGTCCCTTGAGGAAATGCAAAAGGTAGCGTCCGCGTTTGTAACGCTGGGGGTCAACAAAATCCGGCTCACTGGCGGTGAACCGCTGGTGAGAAAGGATTGCGTATCGCTGGTGAAAGGGCTTTCCAGCCTAGAAGGGTTGAAAGAAATCGCAGTGACCACCAATGGTTCTCAGTTGGCGCAGCAGGCGGTGCCGCTAAAGAAAGCTGGTTTGCATCGCATCAATATCAGCCTCGATACCTTGCAAGCACAGAAATTCCGCGCCATTACACGTACTGGCGAGCTGGACGATGTGTTGCGTGGGATTCAGGCGACACGTTTTGCTGGTTTTACTCGCACGAAACTCAATTGCGTCGTCATGAAGGGAAAAAATGACAACGAAATTATTCCCCTGACTGAATTCGCCATCGAGAACGGCCTCGATATTACCTTTATTGAAGAAATGCCACTGGGCGAAGGCATTGCCCATAGCCGCACGCAAAGCTTTATGAGCAGCGAAGAGGTGCGGCAGGTGCTCCGCCAACAATTTAAACTGGCACCCGCCTTTGAATCCAGCGGAGGGCCTGCGCGCTATTTTCGGGTTGAGGGCACCGACACGCGTGTTGGATTCATTTCTCCCCATAGCTGTAATTTCTGTCATTCGTGTAATCGCGTGAGGGTCACGGCCGAAGGCAAACTGCTGTTGTGTCTCGGTAATGAGAACGCGATTGATCTCAAGACACTGATGCGCACACCTGGGCAAAGCGATCAGGTGCTGTTCGATACCATTCGCAAGGCCGTCTATTCGAAGCCCGAGCGCCATCACTTCAACGTCGATGAACAGGTGTCCATCGTGCGTTTTATGAATATGACAGGAGGCTAGCCAAAGCGGCTTTGTGGTTGTGTGCGACAGGTTTATTGCCTGTGGGCACAATTTCTGTCTATTTGTCCTACAAAAATTGAATTCCTTTCACCTGTATGCTTTAACTCTCTCCATAGCCCCCTAAAAAGAAGCCCGCCAGTAAGAAAGAGAGGTCGGTATGGTGATTGATAGCATGTTGGCAGGAATGCCCCTATTTGCGCGCAAAAGGGTTGAAGAAACGCTCGACAATATCTCCACCGTCCTTCACATGAAGAATCCGAAGGTGTTTGCCTCTATGGCACCCTCAGCGATTCGTGGTTTGGTGTTGAAAGAGGGCAAACGGAAAGCATCGGTGCAAATGTACTCAAAGCACCCCGTAACGTTTGATTTAAGCTATCGGCTGGATTTTCCGGAGATGAAAAATCTCTATCAACGCGCTGTCGATAATCAGTGGAACGCCGCACGCGATATTGACTGGAGTATTGATGTCGATCCGCTCAATCCTGAAATCCCCATTATTTCCAACGATTTCATCAGTCACGATATTCTGAGTGCATTACCCGTCAAACTCAGCAATCAGGAATTGATTCGGCTGAACTATTGTCTGGCGTCGTGGATGCTCAGCCAGTTCATGCACGGCGAGCAAGGTGCTTTATACGCGTCGACGCAAGTCACAGAGAGCGTACACTGGCTTGAAGGAAAATTATTCGGCAGCACACAAGTCATGGATGAGGCGCGGCACCTGGAAGTGTTTCATCGTTATCTGACGGAAAAACTCAATCGAGTGTATCAAGTCAACGATAACCTGTTTGTAATACTGGATGATCTGCTCACCGATGCACGCTGGGATTTCAAGTTTCTCGGTATGCAAATCATGGTGGAAGGGCTTGCCCTGGGTGCATTTCGCACCATGCACAACATGAGTCAGGAGCCCGTTCTCAAGCAACTGCTGAAATATGTGATAAGAGATGAATCACGCCATGTGCATTATGGGGTGCTGGCTTTACGCGATCATTTTAAAAATCATATCTCCGAATCCGAACGCATCGAACGGGAGGATTGGGCGTTTGAGGTCGCTATCCTGATGCGCAATCGCTTTCTGGCGCATGAGGTTTACGAGGAATGGTTCGAGGGAATGATGTCACGCCAACAGTGGAATGATGCTGTGACCAACTCGCCAGCCATGCAGTATTTTCGCAAGAATATGTTCGATCGCTTGATTCCCAACCTCGATTATCTTGGGCTCATGTCACCACGTATTCGTCGGCAGTATGAACGAGAAGGCTTATTGCAATACGTGGGCGGTAAGAATGCCAGCCAACTTTCCGAAAACGATATGGTGGCAGATTTGCGGTAGCTGTTTTATTCGGGCGGATGTATCAGCCCACCACGTCCAGCAAACGTCGCCGAAAGGAGGCGCCTGCCTGAGCCGCGATGGCCTCGCAAGCGGGAATATCAACCCCGGCTAAACCCTCTATGGCCGTTACCGTTACCTGCTTGATATAGTGGGGGGCAATTTCAATAAGGTCACGAAGTGCCTGATAGGCGCCAGGCAATTGTGGCTGGCAGAATTGATGATAGAGCGTCTCATTCTGAGCGTTGAGAGAAATCGACAGGGCGTCCACGCAGTCAGCCAGTTCTGGCAAGATGTTGCGACCGTGTACCAGATTGCCTAAACCGTCGGTGTTAACACGCACATAACCACCTTGCGCTTTGATCCAGCGGGCAACAGGCAAGAGAACTTTTAAGCGTAAAGTGGGTTCACTGAATCCACAAAACACTACCTCTTTTACCTGACGGATATCGCCCAAAGCCTCAATCAATTGTGCGGCAGACGGCATACGGGCCAGTTTCAGATTGTATTCGTGTACCTGCCAGCTACCGTGTTGTTTGGGGCAAAACGTGCAGCGTAAGGTGCACGTTTTGCCAATATTGATATAGCGCTTGTCGCCAATATCATAAACCAGCTGAGCAATTTCGCTGCTCATTCCTGGCTCCGATAAATCGCTGATTCACGAATATCGTTGACCACTGCTGCGCATACGTCTGTATCAAAATCCTCACCGTATTTTTTCTTGAAGCCAAGATTGCTCAAGGTCAGATGATAGTCGGGTTTCACGCCTACATTTTTCAGGCAACACGACACGCAATGCAGCGGGCAACCATCCAAGGCAATAATTTTTCGCCCTGATTGCGCCAGATTGACCAGCTTTTTTACGCCGCCGCCGACACCACTGATACAGGACATTTCTGCATCGCCGGCACGATCGAGCGCAACCGCCACATCATTGGCGAGTTGCGCCACGTTAGAGCAGCCAGAACAGGCATAAATAAGGGGTTTTTCTGTGATTTTCATGTGAACGTCCCAGCCGGAAGACGTCTTCAGTTCACCACAGTCATCGAAAGTGACCCATGATATGGGTCAACATAGATCTTGAAATTCGCTTACCAATCGGGGTTTAACTTATATTCCTGTTCGAGATCTGCCAGTGAGGTTTTCGTAAGTTTCAAATCCTTCACAACGCCGTCTCGAATATCGTAAATCCAGCCATGAATGGCCAGTGCTTGATCCTGCAACCAGGCTTTTTGCACGACATGGGAGTAAGCCACGTTTTTGACCTGCCGGCTTACATTCAGCTCGCACAGCATGTTGACACGAGCCTCATCGTTTTCAAGCTCATTCAATGCACGTCGATTGCGCGCGTAAATATCTTTGATATTACGCAGCCAGTTATCGATCAAACCCAGTTCGATATGCTGCGTCGCAGCTTTGACGCCACCGCAACCATAGTGCCCGCACACGATAATGTGTTTGACCTTGAGGACTGCGACGGCGTACTCGATTACGCTCATGCAGTTGAAATCGGTATGAATGACCAGATTCGCGATATTACGATGTACAAAGATCTCGCCGGGCAGCAACCCTACGATTTCGTTAGCCGGGACGCGACTGTCAGAGCACCCGATCCAGAGATATTCCGGGCGTTGTTGGGTGGATAGGCGCTCGAAGAACTCGGGGTCTTTCGCTTTCACCTCCGAGGCCCAGCGTTTATTGTTGTTCAGCAAGTCATGGATATCGGACACAGGCGACCTCTTGGCGAAACTTCACGTCATGGGATGAATTTTCCAAAATTGGCGGCCAATGTAAACCCGTTACCCCCAAATGAGCATAGGAAAGTTGTAACAGTCCGCGACTAGTTGGTCATTGGGCAGATGGTTCAGGTTAGCAAAGCGTAAGTGACGCAGCGTCGTCAGGAGGTGCGTAACCGGCCCAGCAAATCCGCAAATGCCTCTAGATCCTGCGGTTGGTGCAGATTGGTGAGCCCCGGTGGCAAGGTGTAGTGATGAACACAGGCACCGCCTGTGATGATGGCCGTCTCTTTGGGGAGTTGGTGCCGCAATTGATTGAGAAGGGCCGGAATATGTTCATCATCGGCTGGGTAGGTGATGGAGAGGGCAAGTGCGCGGGCAGCCTTGAGTTGCGCACAAAAGACCAGTTCCTCCGCCGGTACCGATGCTCCCAGATAAAGCACCTGCCAACCCTGTTGTGCTGCCACGACCGCGACCATCAGTGACCCAAGCTCATGAAAATGTCCCGGCGGCGTAGCAACCACCAGCCTTGGCCCCGTGCCCGTTGGGTTGGCGTCCAGCAAATGGCGACCAAGAAAAGATCGCAGGTAAGCACTGCAAAAATGCTCCTGACAGGTACGAAGCGTGCCGTTTCGCCATTGTTCACCCACTTGCACGACCAAAGGGGCGACAAAGCGGGTCAAAAACGAGACCATGCCAAAATCGACCACGGCCCGCTGCAACAAGGATTCAAGCTGCTCCGCCTCCATGGCGATAATGGCATTGAGCGCCGCCTGCACCGCGTCCTGCTCGTTGGGCGCCATGGGGAGTGCCACGGTCAGTGGCGCTGGTATGCGCTCCTCCTTTTGCAGCAGGGACTGCAGCGCTTCGGTGCTCAGGGTTGCGATGTTGGATATTCGCAAACCGCGATCGGTCAGTTTGCGAAACAGCATCAGGCGCTCGATGTCTTCTTCGGTATAGCTGCGTTGATTGGACGCCGTGCGCACGGGGGTAATCGCTTGATGCCTTCTTTCCCACACGCGGATGACATCGGGCGTGAGACCGGTTCGGTCGGCAACGGCTTGTATCGTGTGCATAATGTTGTTCACTCTGTATGACGCAAGCGCTAACACAAACAGTTTAACATTCCACCAGCGAGCGTTGTGCTCGCAGGGCGCCGATCTGCGCAAATTGCTGTTTGACGAGATCCGTCGCCGTGCGGTGTTCGACCACGGGCAACGGATACCCTGCGCTGCGAGCAATGAGTGGGGAGGGTGCATGTATCTCGGCGTCGGGCACGCCGCTCAATTCTGGCACCCACTTGCGAATAAACTCACCGCTTTCGTCAAAGCGCTTGGATTGTAGCGTCGGATTGAAAACACGAAAATAGGGTGCGGCATCGGCACCGGTCGATGCGCTCCACTGCCAGCCACCGTTATTCGCAGAGAAATCACCATCAACCAGGTGTTGCATAAAAAACTTTTCGCCCAGACGCCAATCAGTAAAAAGGTGCTTGGTGAGAAACATTGCCGTCACCATGCGCAAACGGTTATGCATCCAGCCAAGCGTGCGTAATTGCCGCATGCCTGCATCGACCAATGGGTAGCCCGTTTGCCCCTGACACCAGGCGTCAAACAAAGGCGAAGCACCTCGCCAGGGGATCAGATCCGTATCTGCCTGAAAGGCCTTGTGCTTGCACGTCTCGGGAAAGCCGAAGGTGATATGGCGATAAAATTCGCGCCAGAGCAGTTCATTGATCCAGGTTTGCAAACCCGTTTGGGTCGGTTCGAGCGAGCCGTCGCCCGCCATGCGCGCCGCGTGCAAACATTGGCGCAGCGAAATCGCGCCCACCGCCAGATAAGGTGACAAGGTACTGGTCGCATCTTGGGCGGGAAAATCACGGCGGTTTTTATATTGCATGACACGGTTATCAATAAATGCTCGCAGACGTCGTTGCGCCTCGCGTTCGGTGGCGGGCCAATAAACAATGGCCTCACACGACGGTACATTCCAGGAGGCAAACGACTGCACTTTAATGGGTGCTTGTTTGCGTTTAGGGGCGGGTAATGGCTTTAAATCCAGCGTTTCCATGCGTTTGACGCAGGCGCGGCGAAAAGGGGTATAGACACGGAAATACGCCCCTTGCTGATTGAAAAGCGTACCCGGTGGTACGAGGCATTGATCATGAAAACTGCGCACCTGAATTCCCAGTGCCTGCGCCCCAGTGCGGACTTTATCATCGCGCAAACGCTCATTAAGTTCGTATTCTTCATTGAAACAAATCGTGGTTGCGCCAAGCTCTACGGCGGTATCCAGCACAAACGTGACGGCCATCTTGAAATCGCAGGCATTTTTGACATGCAACGGAATGCCCATTTGCGCAAGACTATGGCGCAGATCATTCACCTGATCATGCAGAAACTGTTCGCGCAACGGTGCCATATTGTGCATCGCCCATTGATTGCGGGTCACCAGAAAAACGGCCTGCACATCATCATCCTGCTTGCATGCTTGCCAAAGTGCCGGGTTATCGTGGACTCGTAAATCATTGCGGAACCATACCAGCGTCGTCATGGGAGTACCTATCATTTCAGGCGTTCAAAAATTAAATACCGTTTCGTAAACGCAGCTCAACCGGGTAGGGGCGAAGATAGCTTTGCTGGTTGAGGTAGCGGGCTTGCGAAGCGTGGGTCTGTGCAAAACAGCGCAGCAGCGTAACGGGTACTACGAGTGGCACATGCCCCTGCCGATAATGCTCAATGGCTTCCGACAACGCCTGCTTCTCTTCGGGAGCCATGAAATTCTTCACGTACCCCTGCAAATGCTGCAGCACATTGGTGTGAAGCTTGCGCGACGTGGGTATTGCCAGCGCCCGCATCAGCGCGGAGAAATACGTTTTTGCCAGTTTTTTTATATTGTCGATATCGCCCTGCGATAAATCCGACAGCATGCGGCCCAATTCCTTATAGGCTTCAACACTGTGTGCCATCACGGTAAATTTATGGCGGGTGTGAAAATCCAGCACAGCCTTGGCAGAAATGTTATGGGCGACGGTGTGCTTCCATTCGTGATAAACCACCACGCGCGCAACAAAATTTTCGCGCAACACGTCGTCATTCAAACGACCGGAATCCTCCATTGGAATATCGGGGTAACGCTGTAGCAAGGCCTCGGCAAATAATCCGCGTGTCGACGACACCGGGTTGCCATTCGCATGATAAAGCTTGACGCCACCCATGCCGCAGCTGGGTGATTTTTGGGTGAGCACGAACCCATCCAAATCTCCCATGGTGTCGGCCAGCGAATGGCTGGTGCTGCTTAAAACGTCGGTGACATCCTGATCCACGCCAGGCTGGGCGGTCGAGAACTCCGCACGGGTACCGTTACCACGCTGAACCAAACGAATGGCGGGGCGAGGTGTCCCCATGCCCGCCGCCACCTCGGGGCAGAAAGCACGGAACTCAAACAGCTGTGAAAACACCTCCGTCACCAGACGGCTGTGTTTGTGTCCCCCATTGAAACGGACATTGTCCCCCAGCAGACAACGACTCACTCCCACGATGGGCTTATTCATATAGTCTCCGCGATGCTACATAATATGGACGATACATGGACATAATATGGACGTATCTTGGGGTATGTCAAGGCATCGCTGCGTTGGATGCAGCATCTCTCCAGCGCCAGCAGCGCCGAAGTTGTTCATTACTCACACAAAGGATTAATTCTCGATTCAGCTCGACTGGCTTAGCTTTGACAGTATCTCGCCCTGCCTGTAAGTGCCGCTAAAAAAGCGCGCCTATCTATGGGTCTATAGCTGTGGTTCTACAAGAGGAGCCCGTCATCATGCGTAACCCCCTTTATAAACAAGCCGTTAATGGTTTGGCTGGCATTAGCTTGCTTTCGCTGGCCATCATCAGCCCTGCGCTGGCCAGAGGTGATATCGAAACCGTGGTCTATGCCCCGGTGGTGCGCGTTTACCCCATCAAGCAAACTGAGATTTATCGCCAACCCCGCGAAAAATGCTATCGCGAACAGGTTGAGGTACCCGCACACGCGTCGCCGGCTGGCACCGTGGTGGGCGGATTGCTCGGCGCCGCCATCGGCAACAAACTGGGACATGGCAGTTCCAATCGTAAAATCGGCACCGTCGCCGGTGCCGTGGTGGGCGCGACGGTCGGTAACAGCGTGTCACAGGCACGTGCCCATTCGCATACAGAAACCCGCGACATTTGCGAGACGGTGTATGACGAGAGTACCGAGGAGCATGTCGTTGGCTATGACGTTGAATATCGCTATGCAGGTCGCAACTACACCACGCGAATGGATCATGATCCAGGCAAAGAAATCCGCTTGCGCGTAAATGCCTATCCAGACGAGTAGTTCGTCAATCGTCTGCATAGCCAATCCAAACGTTGAACGATACACTTGCGTCAGATCGAAACCAGTTCGAATAAAGGTATAAAACGGCATGCGAGCACTGATCATCGAAGATGAACCCCACCTGCAGGAACAACTGGCCACCGCACTGACTCGCGCCGGCTATTCGGTAGACCGCGCCGGCAACGGCAAAGAAGGCTTGTATTTCGGCACCGAATACAACTATGACATTGCCATTGTCGATCTGGGGCTTCCCCAAATGGATGGCATGGAAATCATTCGTCGCTGGCGCGTCGACAACCGTTTGTTTCCGGTGTTGGTGTTGACTGCGCGCGGTAGCTGGCAGGATAAAGTGGCGGGGCTTGAAACCGGCGCCGATGATTATGTGGTAAAGCCCTTTCAGATGGAGGAGGTGGTTGCACGCGTGAATGCCCTGGTGCGTCGCGCTGCTGGCATTGCCCATTCTTCGATAAAACGTGGGCCGATTGAGCTGGATACCACCAAAAAGCAGGTCAAAGTACATGGCGAGACGCTGGATCTCACCAGCTATGAATATCGCGTGCTTGAATACCTGATGATGCACCCCGAAGAACTGATCTCAAAAGCGGTGTTGACAGAGCATATCTACGCGCAGGACTTTGAGCGTGACAGCAATACCATTGAGGTATTCATTGGTCGTTTGCGCAAAAAGCTTGACCCGGACAACACCTGGAAACCCATCGAAACCGTGCGTGGCATGGGGTATCGCTTAAATCCCACCATGGCGCCCTGACGCCACCCGGAAACCCATCTTTCATGGCACTTGCATCACTCCGCGGCCGCTTGTTGCTGGCTGAAGTCATTACATTGATCCTGTTTGTGATCATGACCGCCTGGGCATTGGATAAAGCCTTTGTCGCCAGTGTTGAACGCGCCGCCGAGGATCGTTTGCAAGTGCATGCGTATTCGCTATTGGCGGCGGCCGAATCGGGTGGGAATCGCGTTGACTTAAGCCAGACACTTGAAAAAACCCGTTTCAATCGCCAGAACAGCGGGTTGTTTGGTTATGTCATCGATGACAAACGCCAGTGGGTTTGGCGCTCAGCCTCATCGTTATTGATCGATGCACCCGAACTCAAACCGTTGCCGCAGGGCAGCAGCCGATTTTCTTCTGTAAAAATGGGTGACAAAGATTATTACGTTTATGGGCTAGGCACCTTCTGGGAGACGCGTAACGTCACCAAGCAATACACTTTCTACGTGATGGAATCGCAAGAGACGCATCACATCACTATTTATGCATTTCGCTCTACGCTTTGGCAGTGGTTGTCAGGATTGACCCTGGCGCTTTGCATCATTATTTATATTGTGACACGCTGGGGGCTGCGCCCTTTCCAGAAGTTGAAAGCCCAAATGAACAAGATGCAGTCGGGGGAGCATGAGCGTGTCGAGGGGCAATACCCGACAGAAATTCAACAAGTGGTGGATGATCTAAATACGCTGCTCGCGCACGAACGCAAGCAACGCGAAAAATACAAAAACAGTCTGGCGGATCTCGCCCATAGTCTCAAAACCCCGTTGGCGGTCATGCAAAACGCCAGTCAATTGCAAGATGAACAATTGCGCCGCATCGTCGATGAACAAACCCACCAGATGAATATCATCGTGCAGCAGCAATTGCGCCGTGCCATCAGCAAAGGTACAGCGTTATGGAGTAAGGGCGTAAAAGCCCGCGCCATCGTGGAGCGGATCAATGCCGCTTTGCAGAAAGCCTATGACTACAAGAAGAAAACTTGTGCGCTGGTCTCCGAAGGTGAGGTACGGTTTCCGGGCGAAGAGGCGGCTTTGTATGAGTTGGTAGGTAATCTGTTGGAAAACGCCTACAAATATGGCGGACCCAATATCGTGGTCAATATTTCAGAAAATGAAAACGAAGAGGGTGGTTTCTTTCGCCTGATTGTTGAAGACGATGGGCAAGGTATTCCTGATTGGCAGAAGCGTGTGGTGTTTGAGCGTGGCGCGCGTCTGGACAGTAGTATGCCGGGGCAGGGCATTGGCTTAGCTATGGTCGCTGAACTCGTTTCCGATCTGGGTGGCACCATTCGACTCGAATACAGCCTGAAAGGCGGCGCCCGCTTTGTGGTGGAAATTCCGGCCTGATCTTCATCTGAGTATTCTATCGGTGGGTACATTTCGCCGTTATCAATGTATCGTCTGCGTCCGTGAGGGTGACAACCAATAGTCAAGCGCGTTGGCAATGTCACGCTGCGTATACGGTTTGGCAATGAAATCGTTCATGCCACTTTTGATGCAAAGCTCGCGGTCGCCAGGGTTGGAGTTGGCAGTAACGGCCACTATGGGTAGGCGTTGACCATCCTGACCGGAATCACGAATATGGCGCGTGGCTTCATAGCCATCCATGACGGGCATCTGACAATCCATGAACACCAGATCCGGCTGATGGGTTTTTACCAGTTCCACGGCTTCCAGACCGTTGACTGCGCTGATTGCGGCATAGCCCAGCTTTTTGAGTATGCCTTCCAGCACCATTCGGTTGACCTGATTGTCTTCAACCACCAACACAGTTTTCTGCGCGTTTTGGATCAGGTCGGTCGTTATGATCGGCGCCTTGGGGGGCACGGCAATAGACGCTGGTTTAAACGGTAGAAATACATGTACATCGGTTCCCCGCTGTACATCCGAATGAAATTCCAACAGGCCACCCATCAACATCGTTATGCGTTTGCACAATGCGAGACCAATGCCAAGCCCACCCTGTTTGCGTGTCATGGTGCCATCAGCTTGTCTGAACAATTCAAAAACCGTGTCATGCATGTGCTTGGGCACGCCACAGCCAGTGTCAGAGATTGAAAAGCGGATCCATTGAAATCCTTCTGGGTGTTTCGCCGGTGTCGCCACGCGCGTTGCGCTGATTTTGATGCCGCCTTGCTCTGTGAATTTGCAAGCGTTGTCGAGTAAATGGGTGAGCACCAGGGTGAGTTTGGCGGCATCCCCTTCCAGAAAGCGAGGCACGTCTTGTGAGACGTGGCTGCTGAACGACAAGCCCTGAGATTGCGCGCGTGCACGGCTTTGGGTGCACAAGTCTTCAAAAAGCTGGGTGAAATTGATGGGTTTGCTTTCAATGGCAAACCGTGCGGAATCCAGTTGCGTGTAGGTCAATATATCTTCGATCAAACGCATCATGTTCTGGCTGGATCGATTGATATTGTTAAGGTAGGTATTCTGCTCTTCGGTGAGCGAGGTCATCTTCAGGAGTTCTGCGGACCCGATAACGCCATTCATGGGGGTGCGCAATTCATGGCTCACCGTTGACAGGAACTCATCCTTGAAACGGTTGGAAATGGCCAGTTTGCGATTGGATTCTTCCAGTTGTTGTTTGGCCTGATTTTGCAGGCGGTTGCGCTCGTGCTGCAATTGATTGATGCGATCGCCCAGCGCCATGGACAACAAAATGGTTTCGAAAAAGCAGCCAGCATGCACATAGAAGGCCGCACCGCGCATGTAGGGGATCATACCGGTGAGGGTAAGCACCCACATGACACTGCCGACCACGACGGATACCCACGCCACCAGAAAATAGCGCGCCATCACGACGCCGCGCCGTAACTCGATAACGGCGCTCGTGATGGCCGTAGCAGACATCAACAACGTCAGGACGTTGACGGTAGGCGCAAAAAAGGTTTCAGGGGCCACTAACAGCCAAATTATGCAGCCCAAGCCTGTCGTCACCAGCAGAGTGAACACCCCATCACAACGTGGAGCATAGAGGCGGGTATTGAGAAAAGACTGGGAAAACAAACCACCGGCAACCACCCCCCATAGCGTAACAATGAAGTGAAAGCGGTAGTCATTCATCCACGAATCGGCGGATAACAGGTAATCGCGCAACGTGCCATCATGTGAGGCGACCCACACCCCCAGCGAGGCGATATACAGGTCATACAATAGGTATTCTTTGGCGCGGGTAGAAAAATACAAAAACATATTGAAGAAAAACATCACCAGAAAGGTGCCGTAAAACACACCTAGCAGGATATGGCTACTACGGGTGTGCCACTGCAACTCACTGCGATCGTAAAAATGCATGGGCACCAAAATGGGGGAATCAGACTGAATCGCAACATAGAGTGTAAGCGGCCCGTTATCTGCCTCGGGCACGCTGAAGCAAAAGCCGCGACAAGGCAGATCTTTGGGGGAACTCGAATGGTAACCGCCACTGCGTGTTTCAATGACGCTACCCGCTTTGATCCAGAAAAGTTGCAGCTCCCGCAGGTGGGGGTAGGATATTTCCAAGGTATAGGCATCGCGCTTTTTATGCGGCGGAATCTGGGCTTTAAGCCAGAGTGTGCCCTTGCGGCGGCCAAACGAGGGGGTCTTGGCGACCATGGGTTCCATCGCGTGGCCTTGTAATAAATCGTCGATGCTGAGTTGATTATCAGCATCGTGCAGCCAGGCGACGATTTCCCAGGCGCCGGTGTTGCGATGGTCAATCTCGGTGGCTGCACCTGCAAGGGGCATCATCAACCAATACAGCAATAAACCCAGTGCAAGTTGTATCATCTTCTGATGAATCACTTGCACACGGAAATTTAATGTCGCGCTCATACGGATTAGCGAAAGGGCTGACGTCATGCAGTATGCAAAAAACCTGGATAGAATATGCCTTGATTAGAGCTTAGTCGTTTAACGCCAATTTGTTGCACGCAAATTGTTAAGTAATGCGCAAAAGTTTTGTGGCAAAGACGAACTGTGGCGCTAATGTAGCAATAAATAGTGTGGATAAAACTAAGGAGATGGTTTTTGTGACAAAAAGATTTTACTTGCCTATCAATCAATTAAAAGAAAAAGGCAGTCCACTAAAGGGCAGTCAATGGAAAGCCAGCCGATTGCTTGGCGTCTGGTTGATGGTCTGTCTGTGGCTTTCGACGGTCTCAGGCTTGGCGTTAGCCGGTAACAGTTTGCCAGAAGCCGAGGCAAAGCGTTTGGCGCAACAACATTACGACACGCAGGGGGAATGGGCGGGCAAATTTCGTATCGCGCGCTTTCTCAAAACGCGCTTTGAAGTGGCGCAACCCGACACTGCCAAAGTGCATTTCCAGTATGAGTGGGCCTTATTGCAAGACCCTACCCGTACCGGCATCGATAACCGCTATTTTGTCTACCAGAGGGTCAATAACGGCTGGCGCGTAGTGGAAATGGGCCAGCACCAGTCTGGCCGTTTCTGAGTCAAAAGAAGCCCTTCATGTGCAGCAGCGTATTTCAATGCACATGAAGCGCTTCGGGTAACGACGTAACGATGGTGTAGCGCCGCTTGCTCCGATTGAGAAAGCCGTCCTGCGTCAAGGCATGCAGCATCCGGCTCACCACTTCGCGCGATGCTCCAATCCGGTCAGCGATTTCCTGTTGGGTGAGTGGAATGGGTATGTTTTCACCACCGTCGCCCTGCAGGGCAAGGTCTTGCAAAACAATGCGCAAGCGCTGGTAAGTGTCGGCAAATGCAAGTGTTTTGGCTTCTTTGGTGAGGCGTCGAATCTTGCGTGACAAATCGACAATCAGATTGAACGAGATTTCCGGGAAATCCCGCACCAGATCATTGAATATCTGTTTGTTGATAATCAGAAAGCTCGAATCCTCACACGTCATGATGGACGCAGAACGACGCTCTCCATCGATCAGCGCCAACTCGCCAAATTGCTCACCGGGCCCGTGCGTATTGATTATGATCTCGCGGCCATCCGGTCCCGAGAGATAAACTTTTACGCGCCCTTTTTCAACCACATAGAGAGAGGCTTCGGTATCGCCTTCGTGTATGACCATCGCATTGCGCGGAAAACTGCGTTTGATACAACGTTTTTCGACCTGTTCGAGTTGCCCGTTGGTAAGTCGATGAAATACGGGTGCATTATTTATCATCATTGTGTGTCCCCTCGTATTTGCTGGGAAACAGAAGTGTAGCGTCGTCCCTGGGCAACACATCCTGTGAAGCTCTATTTTTAAACGTTAAAGCAAACTGCAATTATTGCAATGTGCATACGATAGAGAAAGACAGGCACCTGAGAACAGCCTATTTTGATCTTTTGGTACTATTGCCGAAACACTTAACTGCGAACTCTCTACGAAATCAGGTGACTTTAGTCTATCTTTCATTGCTTTAGGCAACGCGAGCAGCGAGGTGAGATATGCCTGTCATTCAGGATTCGCGTTATCTGGGCGGCGTAAACGAGGTCACCATTATAACGCCCATTAAGCGCGGTCGAATTCCCAACGGATTGTTGACCTATCGGGAACAATTGAAAGCCACCATCGATTCGGTGCAAAACCGTGAAATGCGGGGAATACCGACACCGGTGCGATTAATTCCGACGATACATTTTGCACGCTGGATCATTTGGGAGCCTCCGGGTGAACCTGATGCACAGTCGTTATTGATTTTTACCTCTAATTTTGATGGCTCGATGTGGCAATACCTGCGCGATTTCGCTGATTTGATTGCCGATGATGTTGACAAGATCTGGGGCAATTGTGAGGGTTACCCTGCAGGTGGCTCACGGGATTTCGATGCATTTTGGGCCTATGCCTCCGCACATCAGGTGCATACCACGGGCTTTTATGCCGCAATCCCCGACGAGACCGTCAAACGTCGCACCCACTTGCGTACGTTTCGGCACAACTTTGATGCGTTTGTGCAAGACAACCTGAGTTTACTGCGACAAGCCAGTAGCGATTTTGAAAAGCGATTCAAACAATTTTTAAAAGACAATCAGCATTTCTAACACATTACGACGATCTCTAAGGAGTAGAGCACGTTCATGAAAACGCAGATTCAATTACATGATGTGCAAGCCCATATCTTGCGTGGGGCCAAGCCGGCTGCAGCCCATTACCTGGCGCTGAGTATCGTGAATGTGCCCGCGTTTCTCGGGTGGATGGAAAAAATCCGGCCTCACCTGCATTCCGAAGCGCGTATGCGGGAAGCGCGCAAACGTGAACACACACGCGATTTGCCTGCACCTTATTTTATCAATGTGGGGTTCAGTTTTACCGGGTTGCAGAAATTGGGTCTGCACCCGCAACTACTGGCACAGTTTCCTTTGCCTTTTCAACAGGGTATGGCGGCTCGCGCGTCTTTCATTGGCGACACTGGCGCCGATGCACCCGAGCGTTGGCAGGGGAAATGGGGGCATGCCTCGGTACACGTATTTCTGGCGTTATATTATGTATCGGATCAGGTGCCTGCTGAACAGCGCGTACCTTCGATGACCCCACGCGACCATCTCGATAATCTTCTGGCAGGTTTGGAGTTGAATAACCCGGGTGCCAGCGGCGTAGTCGTTCTGGCTGGCGAGCAGGCACAGGTCATTCGAAAAAATGGCCTGTCTGTGGAGCATTTTGGCTTCAAGGATGGCATTAGTCAGCCCTATGTCAACGATGGTATGGACCCCATTGTTGGTGGTGGTAAAAAAGCCTCTGCACAGGAGGATTGGGAAGCGCTAGCGACAGGGGAATTCCTGCTGGGGTATCCTGATGAATTAGCGGTACTAACGCAGGGTAACGCATCACATCGCGTCGACGCGTTACTACCTGAACCCGCCGATCCCGTGGCGCGTGCCTGGTTTACGTTAACGCGCAATGGCAGCTTTCTGGTCTATCGGAAAATCGAACAGGATGTAGCAACCTTTCGCGAAAAAATTAAAGGTGAGCATGGACTGAAAACAGCTGAGTTAATGCTGGGCCGCCAGCAAAATGGTTCACCCTTGATGTCGGGCAGCAATGGTGGCAGTGTCGCAAAAAATAATTTATTTGATTTCAGTGACGATAAAACCGGTGCGAAATGTCCGATGGGGTCGCATATTCGGCGGGCCAACCCACGAACTACATTGGACACCGCCAATCGGGGCAGCACCCGCATGGTCGATCAACACCGCCTGATTCGTCGGGGCATGCCCTATGGCGCCTGGTTAGATGAAGATTCCACGGCGGATGGTGTTGAGAGAGGCCTGCACTTTCTCTGTTATAACGCCAATATTGAAACGCAATTCGAGTTCGTACAGCGCAACTGGATCAATAATAGTGATTTTATTGGCTGCCCTGGTGCCATGGTTGATCCCATCGTTGGCAATGTCGCGCATGCGCCTTTCAATCCGTTTAACGCGCCGGCACTGGATTTACCTCTGATGGGCTTGCCTTCCCTGACACGCATTCGCGGCGGGGAGTATTTTTTCGTGCCCGGGCTTGACGGGTTGGCAGGGATAATGGATTTGGCGCGACGTGCAACGCCAGACGTGGAAGCGTTGCCGGTCAACACTACACCCGTTACAGATCCCTTTGATGCGACGCGCATTTTAGGGCGTGCACAACTCATGAAAGGGATGGTCTACACGACCTTGCCTGTCACTCTTTCCTCTGGCGAGACTCGCTTATTTCACTATTTTGCGCACCCGCAAGATGTGCAGACCCTCATGACCAAGCCGGAATTGTTTGGCAACCAGCACTATCAGCGTCGTATTGAGGCCCTCACTGGCAGCGATATGCTGCTTTCGATGCCACCCAGCCAACAGCGCACGCGTCTGAAACAGGAAATGGCGGCAATTCTCTCACCCGCTGGTACCGATCAAGCCGTGAAAGCTGCGATTCTGCCCGTGCTGCAACAACAGTTGGGTAAATTTGCAAGCACTGGCAGCATCGATCTGGTTGAAGATCTGGCGCGTCAAATGCCGCTGGCCATTCTGAAAAACTATCTGGGGATTGCGGTGCCAGATCAGTTTCCATCGCCAACCGAAATTGCGCATTTCTACGATCGCGCGAACGTTGACGAATTGCCCCCCGAATGGAAAGCGAATTACGCCCATTATCTGAAAAAGTTTGAGTTGGCACCCACCGCTGATGCCACGCTGTTGTTCTGGGTGCGTATGCTGTTCCTGGAGGTGTTCGGAAACTTGTGGAATGTGCCGCACATCACCACCTTGGCCACCGCCGCCGGTCAGGAATTCGCCCTGCATTTACGCCGTTGTGTGGATGCAGCGTTCACCCAAGCAGGCAATGCCACCGTGTTGCAGCGTTTGGTGCAGTTCTATAAAACCCAATCGCATCTCTCAGTCGATCAACAGAAAGCGCAAGTACAGCAGCGTTTGTTGGAGTTCGCCGTCGGCAGTACCGATACCACCATGAAAGCCATCGCTAATACCGTGTCGGTCCTGCTCCAGAAAGCCCCGACGCTGGAGATGGCGTTGTTTGGCATTCTACAAACGCCGGAATATTCGCCGCTGCTTCCTGCCGTTATGGCTTTCCGCCAGGGCGATGCGTCCAAAGAGCCCATCGTAAACGCCCTGCTCGAAGGATTGACATTAAAGATATTGAAAGCCTACCCCGTGGCGCCCATTCTCGTGCGAGATTGCAGCTATGGGGCCACCTTAAAACTGGCGACGGGCCAGATTGCAGATATTGCTCCTGGAAGCACTGTCGTTGCCGTTCTACAGGCGGCCAGTGGACTGTCATTGATGCAAGCCGAAAAAGCACAAGCAGAAGGAAAACCCACCCCAGATTTACCTGATTTCGTATTTCTTGATCCGTGGTCGGCGCATGGATGCATGGGTAAGCCCATCGCCTTGCTGCAGGTGCGTGAAGTATTGAAAGGTTTGCTGGCGCTGAAGGATGTCCGCACGGCCGCAGGTGTCAGAGGTGTCATGATTGAGAAATATCGCTTGCCGGCGTATCAGCAGTTACGTTGTGGTATGTGAGGGTGGTGGCTACCACCTCCCGCAAACGCACCAATTTATGCTGTTGCGCCAATGCAGATGCCTTGTCGATCAACAAGCGAAAGCGGTGCGGGTGCTGGGGCAGACACGCTTTTGCCAGACACAACGTCGCGTAACAATGATGACTGTGCTCGTGCGTAGCTTTGGTCAGGTTGTAGGCCAAACGCGCAAAATGAATGGCGCGAGCATCGTCCCCTTTTAAACGCTGGAAATCGGCCATCGATGTGAACAAATAAAACCAGGTATAACGCCCCCCCTTGGTGTAAACCTCTGGGTGGGCCGCGTGTTCCAGCACTTCCCCGGCGGCGTCCAGCATCCCCAGCGCGCAATAGGCGGCACCCAGTTTGGCTGAAATGGCGGGAATCATTGTCAAGACCGCATTATGACGGGAGATGGCAAGCCCTTTTTCCAGCACTTCTCGGGCCATGTCCCAGGCGTGAGTGCTGAGATAATAGTAGCCGAGCGTGTCGTAAATCATCGCCAGCGAATAGGGCTGATTGGTTTGTTCCGCCACTTCGACACCGCGTTGTATGGCTTCAAACGCTTCATCATAACGCGCCAGTTCTACCAGGCTATTACCGAGAAAGGTACGGGCAAATACACTGGGAAGCCCGGCCCAGCCCATGCGTTTGGTTTCGAATTGGCTGCCCAGCATATCAAGCAGCACACGGGTTTCGTGAACCGTGTCTTCAAAGCGCCCCAACGCATGAAATACCATGCCGCGATTATAATGCGCCGCGATCTGCATCGCCGGAATTTGCAATTGGTTGGCCCATTCCAGTGCTTCCATAGATGCCAATAACGCCTCTTGATGGCGGCCCACCATCCACAATGCGTTGGTCAACTGGCACAGGATTGAGCACAGCTTTTTGTGATCATCGAGATTGAGGCACAGATCCCGCGCATACATGAGATCTTTAACCAGCCGCTCCTGTTCTCCCAGCGGAATTAACGCATTCATGCCCACCAGTAAAAAATCAATGCGCTGCGAGAGGGTTTGCTTGCTGGACGGCAAATGACTGAGTGCTTGCAATCCTTGGTCAAGCATCAGCACCGCCTGGTGGAACGATGAGCGCCCCAGCGCGTGGTAACAGGCCTTGAGGTAGAAATTGGCCGCTTTCTCCCACATTTGCCCCTTGAAACAGTGTTCCGCCAACAAATAAAGATATTCGTCAATCCGTTCACGGTAGAGCGATTCCATGGCGCTGGCCGCGCGTGCATGCAAATCGGTTTTACGCTCACGGGGCAGGCTTTCGTAGACGACTTGATGTATCAACGCATGTTTAAATTGATATTCATGCTCAAGACGACTCGCCAACGGTTGAATGAATTCTGCTTCCGTCAGCTCGCGCACGGCGTATTCGCGCTGATAATCGGTGCTTTCGACCATATGACTGATCAAATTGACGGAGAATTTTTCACCCAATACCGACGCTGCCTGTATCACCTGTTTGGCGACTTTCGAGCGTCGATCAACCCTACCGGCAATCACGGCACTGATGCTATTGGGTAAACGTGCAGGAATGTGCAATAACGCGGATTGGTACTGGCCCAGCGAGCCCCAAATTAAATGACTGTCGCGCAGGTGCTGAATCATCTCTTCAGCAAACAGTGGCACACCATGGCAGCGCTCGGCGATGGCATCACGCACGGCTTCGATACTGCTACCGGGACCCAGATTGTGTATCAAAAGCGCATCGGTTTCTTCCCGTGTAAGGGGCAGCAGATCTAACAGCTGGCCCCCCAACGAGCGCACCCATTCTTCGCGAATTTCCGGGCGCAGGGTTGCCACCACCAACACCGGGCAATCGGTCAGCGTGTCGATGAAATCTTTGAATACATCGCGCGTATCCAAATCTGCCCAGTGCAAATCTTCAACGACAATGACCAATGGCTGGCGATGGGACAATTCCTTCAGTAACGCGCGCACTGCGGCAAAGATTCGCAGCCGTTTCTGGTAGGGATCAAGATCATTCCAGGTTTGATTCTGTATCGGTAAGCTCAACAGGGCGTGGTAGGCCGACATGTGTTCATGCAACGCATCGCCCATGCGTGAAAGACGATCGCGAAGCTTTTGCGCGATTTCTATTTGGCGATCGCTTTCCTGAATATCGAGCCAGTAACGAAGTACGTTGATAAAAGGCAAGTAGGAGGTCGCGCGGTTATGCGAATCACAGGCGCTTTCGAGGCGTTGCAATCCATCCATCACCGGGTCTTGCAATAAACGTTGTAACAGGCGCGTTTTGCCAATACCGGCTTCGCCACGCAATAACAGCAAGCCACCTTGGCCGTCATGTAATTGCCACAATCTTTTAACGGCTTCTGCCAGGATGGGCTCGCGGCCGATAAAGCATTGGGCGCGCTGGTTTTCTTGCTGGTTGAACGGGTTCTGCGCGGTTTTACCCACCAGCTGGTGTACCACCAGCTGCATGTCCATCCCCTTGATTGGGGTAGGGCCGAGATCAACCGTTTTGACATATTTTCGACATAACAAGAAACATTCCTGCGAGAGCACCGCAGTGTTGGGCGAGGCCAAGGTTTCCATGCGGTGAGCCAAGTAAACGGTAGGCCCAAGTGCTTCGTAGTCGACTGAAAAATCGTTGACATAAGGCTTCAGCAACACATCTCCCGAGTGAATGCCGATGCGAATTTGAATGACCGGCAGGCGCTCATCCCGCAAGGTGATATAACGTATCATCTCCAGGGCGGCATAAGCGGCGCGAACTGCATGATCTTCAAAGGCGACTGGCGCGCCGAATAACACCATCATGCCATCACCATCGACCCGATTGATGACGCCGCCAAATTGGTGTGCTGCCGATTTCAGATCGGACATTACCGGCTCGATCAATTCAGTGCTTTCTTCGGGTGTCAGTTGATGAATCAGGCGAACCGAGTTGGTGATGTCGACGAATAACACCGATACCTGTTTGAGTTCAGTGTTCAGTTCAGGAAAAAGAGGTGTTGGAGTCGCAGGCAGGGTAGTGGCGTCACTCAGACGGGCGCCGCATTCAAAACAAAAACGATGGTGGCCAGGATTGGGAGTTCCGCACGCGCCACAAAGCATTATAAAACCTCACGCCACCAGAACAGTCACCGGATCATTTGTACGAGCGTTTCAATATTGCAAGTATAACGCCTGCCGGTATCCTATTCCACGTTCATTTCTTCATCATTACTGCAATCGCCGTTGATGTCGGATGCCTGCATCCGTTGAAAATAGCGCACCTGGTAGTCTTCGTAGAAGGAGGGGATGGGTGCGGTGATGGCTGCAGGGTTGCAACTGGTTTCGATTATTATGATACGGGTTGGGGGTAGCACCTCAATATGGATGATACCTTCATACTGGCTCCAACGCTCGACCACGTCCTGTATCGATGATGGATGGGTTGTTCGTTTCAATGCGTACATCCTTGGTTTCCATGGCTTATAAAGGTGGTCGGTGCTTGACTTCAGTATGGTTCAGTTGGAGGTGATCAATTAGTACCCCTCTGGCAAAGCAAATGTGAGATATTCACGCTAGATTGGATTCGCCTATCGGGAGCCCCCATGGAAATAATTCTGGCTGCAATTGATATTGATAGAACCCATAACGGCTTCATTGCATATCTTGAAAAACTGGCGCGTCAGCTGAATGCTGCTGTTTGGCTGGTGCATGTGGCACAGCCGCATCCAGATGTCGTCGAAATCACGCCGGCGAACGCGGCCCATTGGCGCAGCATTGCCATCAATGAGGTGCATAAACCCTTGCTGGATTACGCGGAGCAAATGCACGCGTTTGGTATTGCCGCTACGCCTTTGATTCTGCAGGGGCCGGTGGTGGAATGTCTGCTTGAAATCGCCCGCGAGCTTGCCGTCTCGATGATTGTCGTAAATTCCCACGGACATGGCCCGTTATACGACGTCATGGTGGGGAGCGTTGCCGAAGGGGTCACTGGTGGTGGGTATTGTCCGGTGCTTTGGGTACCGTCCGCATGGGTGGATCGCTAAGGCTCAAAGGGTTGGCGACGCCTTGCGAGAAGGCTGGCCATGGCCAACAGCCAAGTCCACGCCAGCGCGCCGCCGCCACTACCACCGCTGTTGTTTGTAGCCTCTGCCAGTATTGGGCTGTTATTGAGAGACACCACATCACTGGGCGTCGATGACAGGGGTTGACCTAATGCCAACACGCGATATTCGTAGTCGGCGCTGGCCGCAGTTGCGTCCAGATAACGCTGCGTATTGACGGGGAGTGTGGCGAGCGTTTGCCATATTCCGGCATTCATTCGACGTTGCACCTCAAACCCGGTTTCATCGCTTGATGCGTCTTCCCACTCCAGCAAAATCTGAGCGTTGCTCAGCGTCGCCCGCAACGCGCGTGGGCGTTCCGGGCCTGGCCCCGTGATCTGATAACGGTAGCGCCCACTGGCGGGGTCGATATTGTAAAAGTCGGCGTTGTTGCCAAAACTGGCAGTCGCGGTCACCGTGGCCTGTGCCCAAAGGGGAGTAAGCTCATAGGCAAGAGTGCCACTGGCATTGCGGGAATAAGTGCAATGCCACTGACTGCCGTCGGTATTGTTGCGGCATGCAGTACCGTCAAGGGCAACCTGGTTGGCGCTGGCGCCTTCGAATGTCAGCGTAATGGTGGCTTGAGAAGGTGTTGCAAAGCCTTGTTGGTAATCCACTAAAAGCCGATGTGAAAGCACCTGCTGTGACTGAATATCTGTGTTCGCTGTTACCAGTTCATTGGCGGGATCAGGGCTAATGCCCAGTTTCACTGGATAGTCTGTACACTGTTGCCACTCTGAAAGATTACCCAAATGCGTGGTGATGGCGGTTTTGGAGCAACTCGAAAATTCATTGGCCATTGGGTTGACGATGGCATCCATCAAATAGCCGTTAGGACAGTTGGCATCCGATGTGTTGTCGTGTTGCGCCCCCAGGTTGTGCCCGATTTCATGAGTGGTTATCAGGGCCGTTATGGGAATGGATGGTGTTGAATTTTGCGAAATGCGATAGAGCACACTGGTGCCACTCGAATAGCCTTGCTCGCTACAAAGGCCTTCCAGCCAGGCGACACCGGCGGTGCCTTCATCGGTGAAAGGCGCGCCTCGTACTATATGAAGAATTGCGCTGGGGTTGTTGACGAAGGGCAGTGAATTGTTTGCCTTTTTCAATGCGACTTCAGAAAGAAAACCATTGGACGTTGCATCGTCGGCAAAGACTTTTTCTGCGAGATAGGTGACTGCAAGCGTATCAAAGTGAATGCCAAAACTTTCACTGTAAAAGCCTTCCACAATATTCAGCAGGCTTGCCGCTTGCACTTGGTGGTTCGATGGGTAGGATTTAACAAAATCCTGATCGAACACCATTTCCAGTTCGACCACCGCGCAGGTGCCAGATATTGCTTTTTCGCATAATCGGTCGAATGCACTGACGGTGTTGCGCACCGCTTGTTGTAACGTCAAGGTGCTGGGTGAAGATTGCGGTAATGTATCGAACCCGCAACTCAACGGCAGTGCAAGCGCAGATAATGCGTGGGCTTGCTGATGCTGTTGTCGTGAGTTTTGTATTTGTGAGTCTGGTTGCGACTGTTTTGGTTGTGACTGCAGTGGCGAATTGGCCGGTTCAAGCACATGCAACTCGCTATCGACAGAAATCAACCCTTGCCACTGGCCATCAATGCGAGAGGCGCGCACCCAGCTATTATCGACACCACTTAATTTACCGGTGTAGTGTTCACCCTGGGTGTACACCTCATTACGATCCGCTGACACCCGGGAAAGCGAGGCTTCCACCGTTTTGCCATTGATTTCAAAGCTCGCCTGCAATGCATAGAGCGGCTGGGCTGTGCAAAACAGCAGGGCAAACCAAGCGAACGAGCGGGAGCGCAACATCGAGAATAAATACCGGGCTATTTCGTTTCATTGCATCATAGCTGGAAACGCGCGGATTTAAGCTGACTTTGTTTGCAAAACAGCCTGGTCAAGTCCCGTGAGGCAGTTCGTGCTTTTGCATGGCGTGAGTTTCGACGTGGGCAATGATATGCCCTGCGATGTCCTTGCCGGTGGCACCTTCAATGCCTTCGAGGCCGGGGGAGGAGTTGACCTCCATCACCAAGGGGCCGCGTGAGGATCGTAAAATATCCACGCCTGCCACATGCAAGCCCATGACCTTAGCGGCTTTTATTGCTGTGCTGCGTTCCTCGGCGGTGAGTTTCACCAGTGCCGCCGTACCCCCACGATGCAGGTTGGAACGGAACTCTCCCGCCTGCGCAGTCCGCTGCATGGCGGCAATCACTTTCCTACCAACCACAAAACACCGCAGGTCGGTGCCTGCTGATTCCTTGATAAATTCCTGCACCAGAAAATCGGCACGCAGTTCGCGGAAAGCATCAATCACGCTTTCTGCCGCCTTGCCCGTTTCGGCGAGCACCACGCCCTTGCCATGTGCCCCTTCCAGCAATTTTACGACCAGCGGCGCACCCCCCACCAAGTCAATCAAGTTGCGGGTATTGTCGACGTTGTTGGCAAAACTGGTGCGCGGTAGCCCGACATTGTGGCGGGCCAATAATTGCAAGCAACGCAGTTTGTCGCGGCTACGCCCCAGCGCAACCGAGCCCACCAAGCTGTAAACGCCCATGGTTTCGAACTGACGAATAACGGCCATGCCATAGTGCGTAATCGATGCGCCAATACGGGGAATGATGGCATCAATATCATCGAGTTGCTTACCTTCGTAGTGCACCATCGGCCGCGAGGACGTAATGTCCATATAGCATTTGAGTGTGTCTACAACATGTGCGTTATGGCCCCGACTGCGAGCCGCTTCGAGCAACCGTGTGGTGGAATAACAGGCGGGGCTTCGGGACAAAATCAATAAGTTCACTCAGGGCACTCAGTCAAACGGTGGTGAGTAGCGATCACCACCCAATAAAAAGGATTGCGAGGGGTCTACCAGAAAAAATTCCTGCATGGCGCTACGCCCCAGCAACATACGAAAGCGCATGTTTTCACGATCCGTCAGGGTCACTTCGCCTTCCCATTGCCAGGCATTCAGCGAAAAACAGGTACGAATGACGTAGCGCAACTCCCGATGCCCACCAGAATCCGACACCTCACGCTGATCAGCAATGGGGGCATCGCACCAGATAGCGGGCGTTTCAGAATTTTGCACGGGGTGCATGCCAAAACGGATGCGCCACTCGCCTTTGGCGTTGTAATAGGGTTCCAGCGAAAACGCATGCAGTGCCGACGTTCGTGCACCGGTATCGACTTTCACCTTGATCCATGGAATGTCCAAATCCGGTAGAGCCAGCCATTCCCGCCAGCCTATTAACCGCTTTTCTGTCATCTGGGTGGCCTCCTGCTGGGGCATGACACAGGGTGACTGCGAAAGGATGTCGGAGTAATTCTATAAGAAACATGGCCCCGGCGAATGAATTTTATTTTTCTTGATGGGCAGCCATTTAACGCTGAACTTTGCTAGACACATCTTTATTGTGCGAATGTTTGTGCATGATGCTTTTGCTAAGCATCAGCAGTGCACGCGAGGCAGCCACCATGCCAAAGGTGGCTGTAACGCAAGTACTGGCACCCAGACCGCCACTGCAATCCAGTTTTACTGCGCTGGGTTGGCCTTCGGTAGTACATACAGTGGGGAATTTGACAGGCTCATCAGAATACACCGCTTCAATGCCGAATTTGCCTTTCCCCACCTTGGGAAAGCCGCAGTGTGTGCGCAATTCCCGGCGCAGCTTGGCCAGCAGGGGATCTTGTTCGGTAGTGCTGAGATCGCTGACAGCAATGCGGGTTGGGTCGATTTGTCCGCCCGCACCGCCCACTGTGATCACCTTACGTTTATTGCGGCGACA
This sequence comes from uncultured Moraxellaceae bacterium, assembly GCA_964473645.1. Taxonomy (GTDB): domain Bacteria; phylum Pseudomonadota; class Gammaproteobacteria; order Pseudomonadales; family Ketobacteraceae; genus HdN1. The sequence continues at coordinate 127,258 of CAYYPW010000007.1, read as the reverse complement.
GAAATTCATCAACGCCATTTTGGGTTTCATGCTGTCGATCGCATCGATAATGACATCAATATCGGGGGTGATATGTTGCAACAGATTGTCGACGCTCAAAAAATCGAAGCGTGCTTCCACCACAAGTTCCGGGTTGATGCTGAGTAAGCGGTGCTGCATGGCGTCAATCTTGGGTTTGCCATAATTGCCTTGCAAAGCATGGATCTGACGGTTTGTATTGGTCACACAGACGTCATCCATATCAATCAGAATAATGTGCCCCACGCCAGAGCGAGCCAGTGCTTCTGCCGCCCAGGAACCGACCCCTCCAATGCCGATAACGCAGACGCGGCTTTGCGCAAAACGCTGTAACGCCTCGTTTCCGTAGAGTCGGGCAACACCGTTGAAACGCGCCAGATACTCGTCTGACAAAACGACTGAGGATTCGTGATCTGCAGGCGCGGTAGTTTCTTGTGTCGGTTCAAGGCCTTGTTGATCGGTGGGCGCAACCTTAGTGGTGCGGGGAGAATGGCCGGTGGGCATTGTGGTGTGGTTTCCAATTCATGACGAAGCCCATTATACCCGTACTTGTACCAGGCTGTTCAGTCACCGGGCTGTGGTAACATCGCCCGGTCATTGATTCGGCTTTGATTTTGGCTTTGATTTGGTTTTCGTCTTGGAATTGGGTAGTGGAGTGCTGCATGGAACATACGTATCGCCTGGTTATCTCATGTCCCGACCGAGTGGGGATTGTTGCGCGCGTCAGTCAGCTCATATCGGAATATGGCGGCTGGCTGACCGAAGCCAGCTACCATTCTGATGAGCAGGCAGGCTGGTTTTTCATGCGTAACGAGATTCGGGCGAATTCACTGAAATTGAGTATTCGTGAGTTTCGTGATGTATTCCGGCCCCTGGCCGATCAGTTTCTGATGCAGTGGTATTTGTCTGACAGCGCTGAGAAAAAACAGGTGGCGATTATGGCCAGCCATGCCTCGCACTGTCTGGCGGATATCTTGCATCGGTGGCATAGCGGCGAATTGTATTGTGATATTCCCTGTGTGATTTCCAATCACGACAATCTGCGAAAAATGGTGGAGTGGTACGAGATTCCGTTCTACCACATCCCTGTCGATCGTGAGAACAAAGAGGAAGCCCACCAGGAAATGCTGCGCCTGCTCAAACAGCATCGTGCCGATACCGTGGTGTTAGCGCGTTACATGCAGATCTTACCGACCTGGTTTTGCCAGACCATGCCTCATCAGGTGATCAATATACACCATAGCTTTTTACCGTCATTTATCGGTGCTAATCCGTATCAACAAGCTTATGAGCGTGGGGTCAAACTGATTGGCGCCACTTGCCACTACGTTACAGAACAGCTCGATGAAGGACCAATTATCGAGCAGGACGTGGCCAGGGTGAGTCACCGGCATTCCAAAGAGGATATGGTGCGGCTTGGTAAAGACATTGAAAAATCTGTGCTATCCCGCGGCTTGCGTGCACATATTGAAGACCGCGTCATCGTGCATGGGAACAAAACGGTCATCCTCGACTAACCTTTTGGCCATTGTTTGCTTCAAAAAGTGACTCCTATAATCCAACGAGGCCGACCCGGGGTTTAACTTCGGGCCGGCACGGATTAAAAAACGCCACTAGCATCCAGACACCCATGGTGGCTTTCATCAAGCGTTATTAAAAAGGGGATTAACATGGCCAACGCGTATATCGTCGAAGCAGTCAGAACACCTGGAGGACGTCGCGACGGGCGTCTGAGTCGCGTCCATCCCGCCGATCTGGGCGGTATTGTGATTGATGCGCTGCTTGACCGCACTGGCATCAACCCCGAATTGGTTGATGATGTCATTTTTGGTTGCGTCAGCCAGATTGGGCCGCAAACCTTTAATATGGCGCGTACCGCTATTCTTGCCTCGCGTTTGCCAGAATCCGTAGCGGGCGTCACCGTTGATCGTCAGTGCGGTTCAGGCCAACAAGCCATTCATTTTGCAGCACAAGCCATCATGTCGGGTAATCAGGATATCGTGATTGCAGGCGGCGTTGAGAACATGAGCATGGTGCCCATTGGTGCACCGTCGACTGTTGCCAGCAAAGCGGGCATGAAGAGCCCGTTTGACAGTGTTGAAATTCAAAAACGTTACCCCGGTGCCACCTTTAGTCAATTTGAAGGCGCTGAAAAAGTAGCGAGAAAATACGGCGTGACGCGTGAGGAGCTGGATCTGTTCGGCTACCAGAGCCACATGAAAGGCTGCGCAGCTTATGAAGCCGGTTATTTTGCGCAAGAACTGGTTCCCGTCGAAGTTGAAATCGAAGGCCAAAAGGTGTTGCATGACCGCGACGAAGGTTTGCGTGCCAATGCATCGCTGGAATCGATGAAAAATCTTAAAACCTTGGTGGAAGGCGGGCTGATTACAGCTGCAACCTCTAGCCAGATTTGCGACGGTGCAGCCGCCGTGATGATCGCCAGCGAGCGGGCTGTTAAACAGTACGGCTTGAAACCCCTCGCGCGCATTGCCGAAATGACGGTGTGCGGCTCCGACCCCGAAATGGTGCTGGAAGGCCCCATTCCCGCCACGCAGAAATTGCTGGCACGTGCGGGTGTCTCCATCAATGACATCAGTATTTATGAAGTGAACGAAGCGTTTGGATCTGTACCACTGGCCTGGGCGAAAGCCTTGGGGGCTGATGTCAACAAACTCAACGTGAATGGCGGTGCACAAGCTCTGGGTCACCCGTTGGGTGCGACAGGGGCCAAATTGATGGCGACGCTGGTGTATGAGTTGCGCCGTCGCGGTGGTCGTTACGGCTTGCTGGCGATCTGCGAAGGCTTGGGTACGGCGAACGCGACATTGATTGAGAATCTCGACGCCAAGTAATCTCACGCGACGATAAAATTGGGCATCGATTGATCCGGGACAGGCTTTATCGGCGTGTCCCGTTTCTTTTTTCTTTATTTGATTGCCTACTGAGCACATAATCGTTCTGTTTATTCACTGTAAGGAGAACGCTATGTCGACAGTCGATCGCCCTAACGGCAAGGCCGTTGAGCAAACCCGTAAATTGATTGCGCGCATTGAAGCGCAAATCGACAAAGCCCAACAACAAGTGCATAAAGCGCGTGAACGTTTACGCGACGCACAAGAAAAATGGCGAGCCAAGGCCAACGCTGCTGCCCAGTCAGCCATCGAGCAAGCACAAGAAGCCCTGGAAAAGGCACTTGATCTGCTCAACGATCGCCGCAAGGAACTCGTTGACGCCACCCATCAGCTGCACCTCGAACAAGTGAAAAGCCGGATTATTGAAGCCGAGCACAGCGTTAAACAGCAAGTGCAGGAATTGGAGCATCAACTGCGTGAACGCATCGAGCAAGAAGTTGAAGATGCCGTTGAAATGGCGAAGTCGCAATTGCAAAAAGCCCTCGATGGCAAATATGGAAAGTTGCTGCAAGATGCTTCGCACCGCGTTGAAGGCCGCGTGAGAGGCGCGCTGGACAGGTTTGAATCGAAAAGCAAGGCGCCCGCCACCTCGACAGCGAAAGCAAGCACCAAGAAAGCCCCTGCCAAAAAGGCGGCTACCCGCGCCGCGCCTGCAAAACCTGCAACCAAAAAAGCGACCGCCAAACCCGCCGCAGCGAAAGCAGCAAAGCCCGCCAGTAAATCAACAGCGGCTAAAACAGCGGCTGCCAAGCCTGCAGCAAAAAAAGCTGCACCTAAAAAGTCCACTGAAGGCACTGCAGCGAAAAAGCCACGCAAAGCCTGAAGGTGACTCCTCACAAGGCCATCGGATAGGCTAGACTGAGATCCTCTGATCTTGTCTAAAGTCACCCATGGTCATGTGAGGGCGCGTCATGCAGTTAGAAAGAACCTTGGCAACCACTCAACCGATTGAAAAGGTTTTTGACTATATGTCGCATTTCCACCGCGTGGTGGAATGGGACGCTTCGGTGGTTCATGCCGAAAAAAGTACCGCAGGTGTAATCACGCTCGGCACGCGTTTTGCGGTCGATGTGCGTCTGCTTGGGCGTATCTCACGCTTCAATTACACCATCACCAAAATTGAAGAGCCGACCTATATAGAGCTGGTGGGCGAGGGTGAACAGTGTACGGCTACCGATCGCATCACTTTGGCGCGTGATGCCAACGGCGGCACCCAGATGCACTATTCAGTGACACTGCAGTTCTCACCGCAAATGCAGCGACTCGTAAAATTAATGTCGCCGTTTATCAATCGCAATATCGATGTGGCCGTTGAAGGCTTGTTGCGCACCTTGAACAACGAGCCTCAGCCCTTGCGCCGGTATCCTGCCTGGCTGGATCGTTGTATTGTGCCGGGCGCCCTGCATTTTACGCGTTATGGTTATTTCTGGTCGAAAAAGCACTGGAAAGGCATCAATCAGGATCTTTCGGGCAAGCATGTTATCGTGACGGGTGCTAGTTCGGGTTTAGGACGAGCAGCCACCTTTATGCTGGCAGAACGCGGCGCTAGTGTTACGGCCGTGGTGCGCGATGAAGATAAAGCCGAAGCACTGGTGCAGGCCATTAAAAAGCACTGCGGGCAAACGATACGCATCGAATTGTGTGACTTGTCGTCGATGCGCTCGACTTTATTGTTGGCGCAAAAATTATTGGCCGAAGGTAAAGCGATCAATGCCCTCATCAATAACGCGGGTGCACTGTTTAACGAACGACAATTGACCTCGGAAAGCCTGGAAAAATCGTTCGCCCTGTTACTGCTGAGCCCCTTCATATTTACCGAAACCCTGTTGCCCTTAATCTCGGCCAGTGGTGAAGGTCGAGTTATCAATGTGGCGTCGGGTGGAATGTACACCCAACGCGTTCACCTCGATGATCTGAATTTTGAGCGTGAGCACTATGATGGCGCAAAAGCCTATGCGCGAGCCAAGCGTGGGCTGGTCGATATGACCAAGCTCTGGGCAGAGAAATATTCAGGCAAAAAAGTATTTTTCCATGCCATGCACCCTGGCTGGGCCGACACGGTCGGCGTCGTCAATGCCTTGCCTGGGTTTCACAAAGTGATGCGTTCAGTCTTGCGCAGCCCGGAACAAGGCGCTGACACGATGGTGTGGCTCGCCGTGGCACCTGAAGCAGTGCAATGCAATGGCGAGTTCTGGCTGGATCGTCGAGTGCATACGACAGCGGTATTTCCGGGGACTGAATCGTCGCCGGAAATACGTGAACAGTTGTATGGAACGTTGCTGGATTATCTCGCGGACTTTACGCAAGGCAATGTCCGCGTCAAGAAGCTGGCCTGACTGTCGCTTGGGAGAAAGGGCGCTTGGGAGAAAGGGCGTTTATTCGCCCTCGTCACCCACTTTCAAAATCAGCAGGGCGTTGGTGCCGCCGTGCAAGCCCATTACCGCGCCTTTGGTCATGATAATCACGTCGCCATTGCTGAGGCGTTGCTTGGATTTAAGCAGCGCAATGGCTTCGTTCTTGACATCTTCCGCTGCGACTTTCGAGTAATCGAAATAATGCGCCTCAACGCCGCGAAACAAGGCAGCACGCCGCTGAGTAGCGGTGTTACGCGAAAGGGCATAGATCGGTAGTCCTGAACGAATGCGAGACATTAGCAGCGGCGTGTTGCCCGATTCCGTCAGGCAGACAATGGCTTTGACATCAGGAAAATGGTTAGCGGTGTACATCGTTGCCATCGCCACGGCTTCGTCACTGCGGTGAAATACTTCATCCATGCGGTGGCGGGATGTACGAGTAATGGGGTGGTTTTCTGCGCCCAGGCACACGCGCGACATGGCATTGATCACTTCTGCCGGAAAATCGCCAGAGGCAGTTTCGGCGGACAGCATGACCGCGTCCGTGCCATCGAGCACCGCATTCGCCACGTCGAAAACCTCAGCGCGGGTCGGTACGGCGCTGTGTATCATCGACTCCATCATCTGGGTAGCGACAATGGCAATTTTATTGAGCTGGCGTGCACGCTTGATAATCATTTTCTGCACGCCAATAAGAGCGGCATCGCCGATCTCAACACCGAGGTCGCCACGCGCCACCATTACGCCATCGGAGGCTTTGATCATGGCATCGAGGGTATCCTGGTCAGTTACAGTCTCGGCGCGTTCCAGTTTGGCGATGATACCGGCGCGGCTATCAGATTCTTCCAGCAGCCGACGTGCATCATGCAAATCCTGCGGCGTTTTGGGGAACGATACCGCGACATAATCGGCTTCGATCAAGGCAACGGTTTTGATATCGTCTTTATCTTTATCGGTGAGGCAGGGCGCTGATAATCCGCCGCCCTGACGGTTGATACCTTTGTTGTTGCTAAGCGTGCCACCCAGACGCACAGTCGTATAGATACGGGCGGCTTCAATCTTGTCGACGGTCAGTTCGATGCGGCCATCATCCAGCAGCAGAATGTCGCCTGCGCGGCAGTCATTGGGCAGGTTTTCATAATCAATGCCAACGCTGTTTTGGTCGCCAGACTGTTTGTCCTGTAGGGCATCCAGAATGAAGGGTTCGCCTTCGACTAACTCGACTGCACCATTTTTAAATCGGCCCACGCGAATTTTTGGGCCTTGCAAATCCGCCAGAATGGCGATGTTCAGATCATGTTTGCGGGCAATTTCGCGCACCGAATTAGCGCGACGAATATGATCCTCCGCTTTACCATGCGAGAAATTAAGTCGCACCACATTGACGCCGCCGGTGAGAACGGCTTCGAGCATTCCAGGTTTGTCAGTAGCAGGGCCAAGTGTGGCAACGATTTTGGTTCTACGCATGGTAAGGCCTTGTGATCAGGAGCAAGATAGCTCTATGAGCGATAAGGCAATAGTGTACTCGATCACAGCATTCCGTGCTGCTGCATGTACCGACAAATGTCGAGCATCCGCAGCGAGAACGCCCATTCGTTGTCGTACCAGGCCATGACTTTTACCAGGTTTTCCTGCACGCGTGTCTGGGTACTGTCAAAAATACAACTGGCTGGATGATGGTTGAAATCGATCGATACCAAAGGCAGCTCGTTATAGACCAGCACACCGAGCGTATCGGCATCTGCCGCCGCTTTCACCGCTTGATTGATTTCGTCTTTGGAGGTGCTGCGTGAGGATTCAAATACCAAGTCCACCAGCGAGACGTTAACGGTTGGCACGCGTACCGCCAGACCGTCCAGCCGGCCTTTCAATTCTGGCAGCACCAGCCCGACGGCCGCCGCCGCCCCCGTTTTGGTGGGGATCATGGATAAATGGGCAGAGCGTGCGCGGCGCAGATCACTGTGATAAGTGTCGATCAACACCTGATCATTGGTAAAAGAGTGCACCGTGGTCATCATGCCATGCAATATACCCACAGAGTTATGCAGGACTTTTGCCAAGGGGGCGAGACAGTTGGTGGTACACGAGGCGTTCGATAGCAATTTATGTTGTGGCGTGAGGCTGGTGTGGTTCACACCAAACACAATGGTGGCGTCAACGTCGGTCCCAGGGGCTGATATCAATACCTTTTTAGCGCCTGCGTCAAAATGCGCTTGGGCTTTTTCCCGACTGGTGAATTTGCCCGAGCATTCCAACACCATATCGATATTCAGGGTTTGCCAGGGCAGTTTGGCGGGATTTTTCTCGGCAAAGGTAAGGATGCGATCGCCGTTCACCACTATGGCATTTTCTTCAACGTCGACCTTGCCGTTGAAGGGGCCATGAACCGAATCGAAGCGGGTTAAATGGGCATTGATCTTGGCGTCGCCCAGGTCATTGATGGCGACAATTTCGATGTGAGTGCGGTAACCGTTCTCGTACACGGCACGCAGAATGTTACGGCCAATACGTCCGTATCCGTTGATGGCAACGCGAATCGTCATGGTGAATCCTCAGGCTAAGGGGTAATAGGCGAACACACTGTTTTTTTGAAGGAGCTAAAATATAAACTTAACGCCGTCGCGCTATTATGAATGGAAGACACATGTTTAAGCATAGCGTTCCATAGAGACCATGCACTTGATACGAGTCAACTGCAAACTCAACTTCATTGGACTGCCTGTGCCGCCAATCCCAAGGAGTTCAATTGGCCATCTTTATAAAACTCGCCTGGTATTTCAAAGCGGAATGGCGGCGTTATCTGGCGGCCATCATCATGCTCACCTTTATCGCTGCGCTCATCATGGTTCCGGCCTGGTTGGTCGGCCGTTTCGTCGACAGCATTGTCGATAAAACCTTGACGCATGAACGTCTGATCGAACTGGTATTGACCTTAATTGGTACCACGCTGGTGGTGTATATCTTGCGTTTTTGGTGGCGCGCATTGCTGTACGGTGCCTCGTATCAGCTTGCAGCCTTGTTGCGTCAGCGTTTGTACGCCAAGTTCATGGCAATGGACCCGTGGTTTTTCCAACGTTATGGCACCGGGGATTTAATGGCACGCGCCACCAATGATGTCGCCGCTGTCGAATTAACGGCCGGGGAGGGGGTCTTGTCGTTGGTGGATGGCTTAATTACGGGCGCCATTGTCTTGGGTGTACTGTTCTGGTTCAACTGGCAATTGGCGCTGATCGGTTTGATTCCCTGGCCGATCATGTCTTATTTCATGTGGCGATTTGGCAACGAATTGCATGATGCCTTTGGTGAGGCTCAGCGTTATTTCAGCGCGCTCAATGACCAGGTGCACTATGGTTTGACCGGTGTGCGCGTCGTGCGTGCCCTCGGGTTGGAAGCTCACGAACAATCGCAGTTCGAAAAAGTGGCGACCAACACCAATGCCGCCAACGCGGCGGTTGCCCGCATTGACGCCAAATATGATCCCACCATCTATCTCACCATTGGCTCATCTTTTCTTTTGTGTGTAGGGGGAGGTGCCTGGTTTGTAAAACAAGGCAGCATGACCCTGGGCGAAATGACCACCTTTACCATGTACATGGGTCACTTGATCTGGCCGATGTTCGCCTACGGCTGGATGCTCAACATTGTGGAGCGTGGTTCCGCCGCTTACAAACGACTGGAGGAAATTTTTGCCGAAACCCCACTACAAACCGCCGGTAAATTACGCACGCTGGACAGTCGACAAACATTGCACGTTGACATACCCGCATTTACCTTTCCGGGCGAAGAAAAACCAACGCTGAAAAACATTCGCTTCGATTTACCCGCCACCCACAGTCTGGGCGTTGTCGGACGTACCGGCGCAGGAAAGAGCACGCTGGTGTATCTGCTGGCCGGCATGTATCCCTTACAGTCAGGATCAATTCAATGGGGTTCTGTCGATATCGCCACATTGGACCCTGAAGTTTTACGTCGTGCGTTAGGCGTCGTACCGCAAGAACCCTTTCTGTTTTCGGCAACCATCGCCGAGAACATAGCGTTAGGACAACCCAACGCCAACTCATCTGAAATCGAAGCGGCCGCACGCGTCGCTTGTGTGCACGACGATATTCTGAGATTTGAGCAGGGCTATGACACCCTGGTGGGTGAACGAGGCGTCACCCTATCCGGTGGACAGAAACAGCGTATCTCTATTGCACGGGCGTTATTGCTAGACCCCGATTTTCTGATTCTCGATGACGCCCTGTCAGCCGTCGACGCCACCACCGAACAGAACATACTGCAAGCCTTCAAAGCCCTCCGACAGGGACGCACCACACTGATCGTTTCCCACCGCATGTCAGCCGTGGAACACGCCGACAATATCCTGGTCCTCGACAACGGTGAGATGGTCGCGCAAGGCAACCACCAGCACCTGCTCACGCAAGCCGGCTGGTATGCACAAATGGTGCGCTACCAACAATGGGAAGCCGCGTTAGAGGCGAGCACACATGAATAGCCCCCTGATACGTCTACTGGGTCTTGCCCGCCAAGAAACCCGCACCTTACAGATAGCGTTTATCCTGCTGCTTATCGCTACCGTTGCCGACGTCAGCGGCCCCTTGCTAATCCGTTATTACATTGATGACCACCTCGTCAAAGGCGAGTTCTGGAATCAAACCGTCCTGCAGATGCTGCTTGCCTACCTGTTTCTGTTAGGTCTGGCCGCCTATTGCAATTACCGACAAGCCGTGCGACTCAACAGCGTCGCCCTCAATGTGATCCGAGAACTGCGAGAAAAGGTCTACTCCAAAGCACTGAGGCTTTCTACACGCTATTTCGATGAAACCCCCACCGGCACCATGGTATCGCGCATCACCAACGACACCGAATTCGTCAAAGAACTCTTCGTCAACGTCGTCGGCGCTTACGTACAAAACAGTTTTCGCGTAATCGGCGTGTTCGTTGCCATGGCCTTTCTCGATGTCGGCATCATGCTGGTATGCGCGACCTTCATCCCGGTCGTTATTCTTTTAATGGCCCTTTACCGCCGCCTCAGCACCCCCATCTACCAAAAAGCCCGCGCCTTGCTTTCGGATATCAACAGCAACCTCTCCGAATCCATACAAGGCGTGCGCGTCATTCAATTATTCGACCAGCAAATACGTTTTTTCAGCCGATTTACCAAACTCACCGAGGCCTACTTCCGCGCCCGCCACAACAACCTCAAACTCGACGCCGCCTTACTACGCCCCTTAACCGATTTCGTACACAGCGCCGTGCTCGCCGGCCTCGTCTTCTACTTCGGCCAACGCGCCCTCACCGAAAGCGTCCAAGTCGGCGTTATTTACGCCTTCATCAACTATCTCAGCCGCTTCATCGAACCCATCAACGAAATGACCCAACGCCTCAGCGTACTGCAACAAGCCACTGTCGCTGGCGAACGTGTTTTCACCTTACTCGACACCCCCGAAGCCCCCGAATTTGGCGGACACACCCACCCCCCACACAACACCCTGGAATTTCGCGACGTAAGCTTCCGCTACAGCGACGACGGCCCCTTAATTATCCGCCACGTATCCTTGATGTTAAACCCCGGCGACTTCATCGGCATCGTCGGCCACACCGGCAGCGGCAAAAGTACCTTAATGTCCTTACTATTGCGCTTCTACACCCCCCAACAAGGCGCAATTTACTGGGGCGACCAACCGCTGGATCAAGTCAAGCTCAGTGAACTTCGCAGCCGACTCGGACTGGTGCCACAGGACGCATTTCTCTTCCCCGGCAGCATATTCGATAACATCACCATTGGGTGGCCAGCGACAATGCAAGCGGTCGAAACCTTATTGCATGAATGCGGCTTATGGTCAGCGTTCCAGCGTTTACCCCAGGGCTTGAACACCCAGCTTACCGAGCGCGGCAGCAACATTTCTGCAGGCCAGCGACAACTGGTCGCGCTCGCCCGCGCATTGATACGCAAGCCCGCAATATTGGTTCTCGACGAAGCGACCGCATCGGTCGACAGCGAGACCGAACATTTGGTGCAAAATGCATTATTCAAACTGCGCGGCAGCATGACGGTGATTGCCATTGCACATCGCATTTCAACCATCACCGAGGCCGACAATATTATCGTCATGCATCATGGCGAAATCGTTGAGCGAGGTAATCATCGTCAGTTGCTTGAAAAGCGCGGTATTTATCACACGCTTTATCAGATGCAAAGTCAGCGATTGTTGGTGTCTTGAGTTTTTTTTATTCGGCTCCGGGTGTGTACGTGGTGGGTGGGTACTGGAAACCTTCGAAATGACGCTTTGTACTTCCTATCCGTTGAAGCCCGAGCGTTAAGTTTCGTGCCTGGTTTTCATGACTGCAGGCGTTAAAAGATCGATTTGTGTAGCGCTTCCACTCGTTGCCCCGATATCACCTCCGCAAGCCGACAGACTGCTTAGCACTGCAGAGAGGACTAAAATGCATAAAATAGGCTTGGCGTTTTTCATTTTCAATTTTCCTTTCAGCTTGGCGTTACTCATTTATAGGGTTTTTTCTCTGCTGCATTGTTTCAATGGCTTATCGAGTGTTATTTAGTGCGCTATGAAAGTAAAGAGTTTCAACTGACATTGGCGTGTTCTGCTATATCGGGGCTCAATGGGTCGGATAATTCGGAATCTACAGGTCCATGGTTAATCAGTCCGGTTTCCCCATAACGGTTTATACTTGAAAGGCGTCATCCCGTAAGGTGGTTAAAGGGGAGTGGTGGTCATGCGTGGAGTCGTTTGTCTACTAAGCATCGCCTGTATATTGGGTCTGAGTCAGGAAGCCTTTGCAGAGCAAGGTTCTGAGTTGCGCTTTAACGAGAATCCCGTCCTGCTGGTTGCAAACGATTGGTGTCCACAGCATTGTGAGAGCGATGAGAGTGGACTCAAAGGCTATATCATTGACATCGTAGAAGGCGCCTTAGAGGCCGAAGGTGTGGCATATAAGATCAAGTATTTTCCCTGGGTGCGAGCGTTGCGCGAGGTAGAGCAGGGACGGCAAGATGGTTTGCTTACGCCGACAGTGGCTTATACCCAATTTCTGTTTCACGAAGAAGCGGTGGGTTATCAGGAATACTGCGTTTACACCAACAAGCATTCAACGTTCATCTATCGTACCCATGCCGATCTTCTTGGCAAACGAATCGCTTTTCTGAAAGAGTCTGGCTTTGGTACGCTCGATACCTATCTCGCGGAACACAAGGATGAGATAAGGGTCAATGAATTTTTTGGTGGGCAAGGATATACCGTGCGCATCTTCGAATTCTTGGCAGCAAATCGTACCGAAGCCATCATCGTCACCTCGGATGTATATCAGTTTGCGCTTAAGCTCAAGATCATCCCTGATAACTTCAAAGTCGCTGGCTGCTTGGGGGCTGAGAAACTTGCCGTTGGACTATCGCCTGTAGATAAGGTGAGATCCCAAGAAATTGGCAAGATCCTGGACGCAGGTATACGCACGCTGCGCCAGTCAGGCGAGTTATCCAAGATTGCAGATCGATATGGCATAACGCTCTGGCTCGAGCGGTGAGTGGATGCTTGGCGATAATTCGCTGATCGGTGCGGTTGCGGGAAAAGGAAGCGCGATCGCTTGCCAAGTCGTTTTTCATGATTTTGAAATAGCTTTCATCTTGGTCACGCGCGCAATAAATTTCCTTGCAGTGTAGTTCTGGCGCCACATCGTCACGCGAAAGTCACGACGTCGCGGGGGTGTCCCCCTGATGCATGGCGTCGAGCTTACAGGGACGTACTTGCTGGGGGGCGCCTAGTCCGTTTCCAGAAACAACTCACCACACAAGGCCCCCGGAGCCCGACAAAAAAAAGCCCCAGTGTCAAAAAACACCAGGGCCTTCTTTCACATCACAACAGCCACCCATCAAGGCGTAGCTTCACAAGCCCCCGTCATCTCCTCAATCCACTGCTCAATCAACGCCGACCCCTGCGTATGAACCACACTACGCCCCAACTCCGGCATCCGAATCGCAGCATCATTAGAATTCACCCGAAACATCAAAATCGACTCATCAGGATTCCCAGGCACCACATCGAAATTCAAATTACCCGTCCCAGTACCCGCCGACACTGGAGGCTTACAAACCCCCGTCGTAATCCCATGCGCCGTACTCACCGACAAATACAACCCCGTCGCATAAGCACGCCCACCGATACTATGACAATGCGCACAATTGATATCCAGATAAGCCCGCGCACGCTGCTCCACCGACCCATCCGCCTCATCATTCCACACCGGCTGACGCGGCGCACTCGCCAACTGCTCATCCGTCACCGCCAGCAAACCACGCTGCTGCCATTCCACCAACTGATTCGCCGTATGATCAGGCGCAAACGCATAAGGACGATTCAACCACTGCGCCTTCGGACCAATCGGACGATTCTTGCCAAAGAACGCATGGCAACTTGTACACTGATTCGCATTCGGAACACGGTAATTCACTTCCACCGTATCGCCATCGCTATCAATGACTTCAGCAGTCAATTGCGCGCCACCCAACGCCAGATCGGCATCGCTCATATCATCACGCCACCGGTAGGGCAAAGCCACCCAACCCGCTGCACGACGCATCAACAAACGCGTTTCAACCACCTGCTCAACGCCCGAACTCAGTGGCAGCGTAAAGGTCTTCGCAATAATACTCCCCACGGGGAAATCAAACGGCCCCTGTTCGGTATACTGAATCTGCGCACCTTCAGGCACATATACCGCGCGATACTTATTAGCGTAATCCGTAAACAATGGCGTCGTCAGATCATACGCGGCTGAGCGCGCACCGGCCGGTGTAGAACGCGGGTCTTGCGGATTACTGAACAAACGATAGCTCGACAACGTCGGACAGTTGACCACCGTTGCGCCCCAGTTAACGCTACCCGCATCGCCACCGCTACAAAACGCAGCGATTTCTTCGGCGGTGTATTCTTGTTGCGGCGGTGGAATTTCATCAAAAATTGAGAAGTCCAGTGTCGCCGGGCCAAACGGTTCATTCTGGCAACGATGGTAAAATTCATAGCCCATCTTGGCAGGCGTACCGGGAATCCCCAGCAGCTTCAGCAGCCAATGCGATTTATTGAGCTGAATATTACCGAAGGTTGCCAAGGCACCATTGGGACGACGGTTATTGTCAAAGCACTGATAAGCGTTCTCCAGATCGGTACGGTACCAGCCATCGACGACGATATCCGCAACCGGTTGCCCCACCATCATGAACAATAGATTGGCGAGAAGTGTGAAATCGCCTCCATCAATCGCCCAGCCAAAGGGTTTATCGACCTGATTATTGCGGAAACTGATAAATTCCGGATAAGGATCGTATTGTTCAGGCAGTGGCGTGCCGTCGAGCAACTGAATGGATTTGAAACTGGTAACGGTAAAGTTGGTTGTTTTGTTGTCTTTGATCACGTTGTCAAAAACATCAACGTTATCGGTCGATAGCACCATTACGCCGGTACCGGTCGGCACCTTACCCACAATGTTACCCTTGGGGGCAAAGTTTTTGGTGTTGTTATCGACGACCTGATTGTTGAATACGCGTGTATGGTGTCCCGCTTGTGTCAGGTTGGGCATGTCAAACACCAGAATGCCACCGGTGTTGTGTGTTGCCACGTTTTCATAGACATCCGCATTGATCGAGTTTTCGATTTCGATACCGGCGACGTTATATTCAGCGCGGTTGCGGCGCACAATAATATCTTGCGATTGTCCAACATAGATACCGGCATCGGATGCACCGATGACGACGCTGTCCTCAACCAGGACGTTACGACACAAGACCGGATAAATACCGTAACCACCGTTTTCTTCATCCGGGCCCGCAGTCCACTCCACGCGAATACGACGGAATACCGCGCCGTTGGCACCCTCGACGCGAATACCGTCACCGGCGCTGTCTTCTACCGCTAGGTCTTCGACGGTAAACGCATTGCTCAACACCAACAGGCCTTGTGCGCCTTGCGGCTGACCTTTGAAGCTCAAAACAGTTTTGTCCGGCCCTTTACCACGCAAGGTGACGTGAGACGTATTCAGCACCAGTTCGTCGTCAAACTGGAATTTGCCTTCCGGCAATTCGACGACCGTGCCGGGTTGCATGCTCAAAAACGCTTCCTTCAGTTTGAAGGGCAGCTCTGGGCCGGCCTCCAGCGAAATGACGCGGTCATATTGTTGCGCTGCAGCGGTTTGCGGAAGGGTCATGCCCATCCAGCTCATGAGCGCAGCGCAAGCCAACATCCCAGGCCAGCGTGCTCTCTTGTAAGTGTGACTCTTATGAGGGTGGCCCTTGTGAGGGCTAAAAGCGTGTACCATGATCAGATCCCCTATGATCGTTGTTTTGATTCTCGCAGTTCATTTTTGTTGTTAGTTGTGTTCAATCGTCGCTTGGGTCATTCGATTTTCAGGTGATGGTAGTTATCAACTGTTCACTGGTTTTAATCAGGCGAAACAGGCTTGGAAGCCTTGGGTGCGGGTTACCCAAAAAAGGGTACCCGGTACGACTGTACCAAGCCGTGACTGAATAGCCACTGGTAAATTCGGACATTTTTCAAAAAATATGGAACATTCGTACAATAACAGGCTCCGCCTATGCCAATTAAGCTGATCGATTCCCACTGTCATCTTGATGATCCGGTGTTCGATGCGGATCGTGATGCCCGCCTGCAGCATGCGCGGCACGATGGGGTCTGTGCGTTTCTTGTGCCGGCGATTCATCAGCAGCAATGGCCGCTGCAAGCTCAGGTTATCACGCAATACCCGGATATGTTTGGTGCCTATGGGCTGCATCCATGCTTTATGGAAAAACATCATTTGGATCAGGTCGATGCGCTTGAGGCAACCCTGTCCGCCAACCATGCGGTGGCGGTAGGCGAAGTCGGGCTGGATTTTTTTATCACCCCACACGATGTGGATGCTCAACTTGCGCTGTTTGAGGCACAGATTGCGGTGGCGCGTAATCTCGACTTGCCGGTGATTCTGCATGCACGAAAATGCCACGACATCATGCTCAAATCGCTGCGCAAGGCGCGCCTAAAAGGCGGTGTTGTGCATGCGTTTTCCGGTAGCCTGCAACAGGCGCAAACCTTTGTTGATCTGGGATTTATGATCGGGTTTGGTGGTGGCGTGACCTATGATCGTGCCAACAAATTGCACGCTATCCTGGCCGCTTTGCCCTTGGAAGCCTTGGCGCTGGAAACCGATGCTCCTGATATTCCACCCAGTTTTGCCCGTGATGTACCCAATACTCCCGAGCATCTGCGCCGCATTGCCGAGATCATCGCCGGTCGTAAAGGGGTCGACCTTGAAACGCTGGCCCGTGCCACCACTCAATCTGTTAGTGAAATGTTTGGCTTGCCGGTTTGACCTGCTTTGCGGGCTTTCTTATGATGGCGGCGCCTGTATGTCTGGTTATTTTTGTTGAGGAATCTGTATGACAAGGTCAGTGACGGGGCAGTTGCCCGAGCCCGCAGAGAGCATCGTCATGAAGCTGGAAAAACTCGCTGTGCGTTACGAAGTGGAGTTCAGGGGGGATGTAAGCCGTGGTTATGCGCGCGGCAAGGGATTCCATGTCGATTACATTATCGTGGGTGAAAGTTGTACGTTGACCGTCACCAAAAAACCGATGCTGGTACCCTGGAGTGTCGTTGAGAAGGCGCTTGCCAGAGTTTTCTGAGGTTTTGACGTTACAAGTTTTGATTGCATTTCGATTTGGCTGACGTTTTGTCGGCCGTTCATTACAGAGGGCAAAAGCTATGAAAATGGTCACTCCGGATCAGATTAAATCCTATATTGGTCAGGATATGGGCGCGTCCGAATGGTTCGCTATTGATCAGGCGCGCATTAATGCGTTTGCCGATGCGACACTTGATCATCAATTTATCCATGTGGATCCGGCGAAAGCTAAAGCTACGCCGTTTGGTACTACTATCGCGCATGGGTTTTTGAGTTTGTCGTTGTTGCCTTTTTTTCAAAGCACTATGCAGGAGTTGATTATTCCTGCGGGTTTGAAGATGGGGATGAACTATGGTTTCGATAAAATCCGCTTTTTAGCGCCAGTGAAAGTGGATTCGCGGGTGAGGGGGGTGGCGAAGTTGAAGGATGCGGTCGAGAAAAATCCCGGGCAATGGCTGTTTACGCTGGAATTTTCAGTGGAAATCGAAGGGGAGAGTAAGCCTGCGCTGATTTCGGATTGGTTGTTGATGTATTTTGTTTAGATGCTAATTAGGGCGTTTTGGCATCCCCTCATTGAATCGGTAGTGAAGATTTTCTTATTGTAGATGTTTGTAAATGTGAGCTTGGGGGATGTTGTTGCTGGAAACGCTGCAAGTACATCCCTGTAAGCTCGACGGCGCCATCCATGGCGCCGACGTTCCATCAACAACATCCCCCAAGCTCACTCCGACCACCACCTGTGCTAGCCGTAAAACTTAGAGTCTCTAAATTTATGAAATGTTCCTAACTATATCTGAGCAGAAAAGCGTCACATATTTAAAGGTTCTTGGTATCGGGTTATTACATAATCCACGAGTCATACCGTGAATTAGAAAAGCACTGCTGATTGTCCGTTGGGTAATTGAATAACCAACTCACCCGCTTGTGAAACCACCGTACCGTAAGGCTTGCCGTTATAAGTCATCTGGCCTGTCGTTTCTTCGTCTTCTTGCAAATTCAATTGGATTTCTACCAGGCCGCCGTTATTGAGCGTGAGGATCTGCGCCGATATATTGGTGGACATGTTGATGGTATTGCCTGCCCACTGCATGCGCGCCGTTATTCCGCTGTCAGAGTCGGCGAGGGCCAGTGTGACGTTGCTGCCATCTTCCGGGTGGGCAAAGTTGGCAGACAGGTGTGCGCCATAACTGGATTGTAATGACATGCCCAGGTTGATGTTGGTGGTTTGGCCGACATTGTTGGTGTAGGCGCCGGTGAGTTCGGTCGTGGTGATGGGGCTGTCTTCATCGGCAAGGTCGATGCTGGTTTCGGCGGAGCCTTCAAAGCGGCTGACCTGATCGCTGTGTAGCGAAAGGTAGGCATCAAAGCTGCTGTCGATGCTGCGGGGGTGGCTGAGGCTGGAAAACGTGGTCAAACTATCAAACAAGTAGCTGATACTGCCGTTACTCATTTGCAGTGCATAGACGTCGTTATTCAAATCGCCCGACCACGCCATGGTGACGCGATTATTATCGGCCGTCACGCCGTTTGACATTTGCATGTTGACCTGGGTGCCGGAATAAGTGCCTTCGAGGCTGGCTACACCATCCATCAAGGCTAGTTCGGCAATCAAGCTGTTTCCTGCTGGCAAACGCAAAGCGTTCAGGTATTCACACAGGGTTTTTCCGCCGATGCTGAGGTTCGACAGCGTCATGGCGCAAATCTCTTCCAGCGATTTGGTGCCGACAATGGTGCGGCACAAATACGCAGTAAAATAATTGGATATTGAATTGCAGGCGCCTTCCAGGGCTAACTTGGGTACGGCAACAAAGGCGCCCAGGCGACTGGATTGTGAAAAAGCAGCCGATGCGTCGATCAAATCATTGGAAGCATTTAACAGGGGGCTAAATCCTGGCAGCGGTTCGCTCGTTGTGGTGATATCAATTGCACCTTTGAGTGCGCGTACATTGGCGATCAGCACTTTCGCGGTGTCGAGTTCGTTGGACGAAATATTACTGTCTGGCGCAGCCTCGGTGGTCTCGCCCTCGGCAATATCGGCGATGCCTTTCAACGTGGCAAAAGCAGCAGAAAGCTCGTCTTGATCCAGATGTTCAGCCAGTGCAATTGCCTTTTCTGCCCAGCGCGATAAGGATAACGTCGCTTCATCGGCTGAACGATTGGGGAGTTGACCTTGCAGCGTTACAAATTCGTTGGCGGCTTGTTGCAATAACGCAACGAAGTCCCCATTTTTGGCGAGGGCGGCGAACGCACCCAGCAGCAACGCGTATTGGCGCTCGCGCGCAGACGCATTAGCCAAAGCTTCCGGGGAGCTGATATCGGGCACCGTTGTGCTCAGAATATCGGTATCCAGCGCAAACAGATTGGCCACTTGCGAATTTGCCATCGCGATCGACAACCCGTCGATCCCTTGCGGAAAGCTTTCAGCAAAGGTGGCCGCTATGTGGGTGAGGGGAGAAATGGTCGCGGTAATCGTGCCGTCGCTGGCGTCTGGCAGTAACGCCCTCAGTGCAAACCCCATGGCAAGTGGCATGCGCTCGCCGAAATCCACTGTATTGTTATCGTTACTGTCGAACTCATCATTGGACGCTTCACCGCAGCCTTCCAGGCTGTCGCACACCATAAACGCGCCGGTACCAGAGGTGAGCTCCACCCAGACCGGGGATGACTGCGCAAGAATTGAAAGTGAGAACGCGCCTTGGCTATCGGTTTTTGCGGCACCTAATAGCGCACCTCGAGTGCCGTCGTCGTTGACGGTGTAGGCGCTGATGGTGGCATTCCCAAGAATACCTTTGGCAGCGGTGCCCGACACGGTGGCATAGCGGGGTGCAACGGGTGTGGAACCGGAACCGGGCGACGTTATCGGCGTTTCATTGGTAGTAGGCAGGTTTTCTCCACCGCCACCTCCACCACCGCCGCAGCCTGACACGAGGCTCACTACCAGCAGCGCCCCTATGGCGCGCATCAACGTAGACAACATAGGCAAATGTTACCCAAAACTACGCGGTGTGAAAGAGTAAGAGGATTGAAGCGAACGCAATCGGCTCCCCCGCCAATATTGCGCGCCATCGTCGTGTTGCATTGGAAGGGACAACAACCGCAATATCCCTACCACCCCAACTGATAAGGCTAGAAGGCAGCGCGGAAAATGCACCCGTCAAAAGAGGCCTATTTGTTTAAAAAATAAACAAGTTTAGGCGATGGGGAAGATAGCGCGCAGCCGATGCGCGCTATCGTGGGGCTGTGTAATCGGGCGGCTCGTCTATTGACGCCACGAGCGTCTTTGCGCGCCGAAAAATGCACCGGCGAGTATCAGCAGTACCCAGTCCAGTCCGCCGCCGCCTGGCCCATAGCTCGTTCCGTCACCGTTGGCACCACGGCTATTGTCCTTCTCTGCATTGATCGCGGCTTGCTCGGCAAGAGCGGCACGACGCTCGATGGTGTCGAGCACCTTACGCTCAAAAATGACCGGCACTTCTAGTGATACGGGGTGGGCACTATCGATCACCAGTTGATGCTCGGTAGGGGAGTCGACGTATTGATAGTATTCGCCGTCAGCACCATCGATCACCAACACCAGTTGATGCCCGGCGGCGATGTCATGCGCCGTCCAGAACATTTCCATGCTGATGTCGATTGGGCCTGCAGGGTCTTCAGTGTCGCCTTCGGCCCGATGCCACGTATAGGGGCCGTGACCAATCCAGTTGGCGCGCCCTGTGGCGGGGTCGAGATCCAACAAATACCCGAAATACTGAATGTTGTGCTGCACATACGCCGAGAATTTGAGGATCGATGCACCCCGCAAATGGATGGGTTCGGACAGTACCGGCGACGTGTACACCAGCGCGCCTTGTCGATCGATGGCATCCATGGCAAAGGAGCGGCCGGACATCATTTGTGCCCCGGAAATGCCGCCTGTCCATACATGCTCATAGGTACTGTCGAATGTCGGGTATTCCGAGTTGAATGTGCCTTGGTCATTGATCACGCCGCCTTGTGTGCCCACCACCGGATCAGCAAACAACGTAATGATCGCATCATGAACCGGGAAGGTAGCAAAGCTATCCCGAGGCGCTCCGATTGTGGATTTCACCCGCGTCGTTACCTTATCAACCTGATCGATGTAGTTATTAACGCCTTTTAAATGATGATCCAGCCAGGCAAGTGCGTTGCGCCACACATAGCTTTCATTGGGATCGTCTGTTAAACCCTCGGCTTCGCCTGCGCCATGCACACCGAAATTAAAATCAATGTGCCAAGGGCCTTCATAGCGATTTAAAAATTTCACGATGGAATTGGGGTGAAATAAATAGTCGTGCAAATTATTAGTGACATAAATGGCGGGCTTTTTATCTCGCTGGTTGGCGAGATCGATGTAGCTGATTGGGGAACGCTCCATTGCCCAATCAATGGTAGCCTGGACATTTTTATGACCGTGCAGATTCTCCAGGTTTTCTGCAATTTCTGGATCTTGATTGCCAATGGGGCGCTCGCTGGAATTCATCAGCAGTTTGATCCAGTCGTCTTTTGGTGTTTCATTTGACCAGAGCGATTCTTTTAAGCTGCCCCAGGTGCTGGTTGCCACCACAGCGCTCACCCTTTCATCCTGTAGCGCCGTATTGAGTGAAATCCCAGAGCCATACGATGTGCCCGCCAACGCAATTTTGTCCGGATTCACCGGGTAGTTGTCGATCAAATAACTGATGGCGTTCGACGCATCTGCAACATCTTTATTTCCTGCCGTGTCGATATATTCGGGCGAGCCCCAAAAGCCTCGCGTGGTGTAGCGCAATACGACGTAACCGCGATTGGCCAGCTCTTTGGCAACGGGGCCATATTCCTGTTCGTTGAGTGACCAGCTATTAATAAAAACAACGGCGGGAAATTGTTGTCCCGCTTCCGTCGCTACCGGTACAAATACGTTGGCGGGTAAATCAATCATCGTCGCATTACTGTTGTCCTCCGGATCTTGCTGGCTAGGGACATAAATATCTTCGTAGTAGTTCCAAAGCCCCTCATCGCTGATATAATTGGCCGCATGGGTTGCACTGTGTGCAAACGCCAGGCAAAAGCCGCCCGTGACAGCCAAAGCCATCCATTTCATGTTTACCCCCTTGTTACCGCTCGCTCTTGTTTTTTTGAAACTTTTTGTTTTTAAAGCGTTTTAAAAGCTGTTATTTGTCTCTGCGTTATGCAGATTTTCTTTTTGTTCGTCGCTTTTTAATGCGCATTTTTAACACACTGTTTTTTTAATGCATTGTTCCTATAGTGCTGGTCACGATGTGCTGCCTTTTTTCGGGCACAGCAAAGCCCTTCCGACGAAACGCCGAAACGCAAAAGTGGTATCAACAGAAAAGTAGGGGAAGGGCGTCGCGTCCTTCCTTTCATCTCGCTGCCCGCGTCTGCGGCAGGAGTACTACGACTGATTAACGGTGAGAGTGTAGTTGCCGTTAGCGGTTTTCGCTAACGGCAAGCGGTTGATTGTTTAGAATCTTTCCTCGTAGGCGGCTGCAATCAAAACGGCAGTGGTTTTGCCTTCAAAACTCAGGCGCGAGTAAGGGTTGTAAACTACATCGCCGGCTTTGGACCCGTTTGCGTTAGTGGATTTGCCAACCGGCGCATCGAATTCAGAGACCAGATAACCTAACGACAAGTCTACGCGGCTATATTTGTCTAGCTGATATCCACCGCCCACTGCAAACAAATCTGCTTCGGCAATCGGCAAGAGGAAGTCAACTTTGTCATCCGGAACCGCACTTGTTCTTGGCTCATAGCCAAAACGCAGCACCGTGTTGTCGTCGTATTGGAACTCGGTCCCGATGGCGACGCTCCAGGCATCTTTATAGCCACGTGGCATGCGCAACATGTCGGGGTCAGAATCATTTTCACCAGCAATGGTTTCGATGACTGACGCGACATTCAAAAAGTCGACTTGTTTGTCGAATTTGAAATCCAGCGAATCCCATACGCTGTAGTCGATCCATTTGAGGTCGACGTTAAGCTTGAGGTTAGGGAAGACTTTGACCGAAGAACCGATTGCGAACGATTGCGGTATTTTGTACTCCATCTCGACGTCGCCTTTCTCGACCTTTTGCGCGTTGATGGTAGAGTTACCACCTAGTGCCCCCAGAAGCGCACTCAGCAGACCGCTTTCTTTGAGCCCCGTAGTGGTCGCTACGAATTCGTCGGAGTTCGTCATCTTGTAGCTTCCTTCAAGATCGGAGGTGCTTTCGCTCTGATACACGAAGCCGAACGATACCCATTCCTGGGGTTCCCACAATAGGCCAAGGTTGAAACTCAGCGAGAGTGGATCTTCCAGTTCAAGTTCAAGGTTGCCTACGTTCTGGTAGGGGCCAATCAGATGAAGCCCAAGCAGTTCCTGCAAGTTCTCATCAAGGTTATTCACGGTGCCAGACACAAACTGCAGTGTTTGTTCTGGTGCGCGAAACTTGGTGTGCACGCCAAAGCCCTGCCACGAGAAACCAACGCTGGCACCTACTGATAATTCGTCATTGATTTGCAAACCGACGGAGGGCGAGAAATAAGTCAAACGTGCCGTCGCCACTTTGTAGCCCTGAAATGCAGCAGGGTCATTCTCATCGCGCTCATAACCCACCGCTTGAGGTGAATAGAAGGCAGTCGCAAATGTCCAGCCGTAGTCAGGATCTTCAACGGCGATACCACCAAAGGGAACGGCCAATATCGGAACGCTCTTTACCCCGGTTGTCGGTAGAATCAGCGTCGCATCTGAAGTGGAAGTGGAGGTGTTTTGTATCGGGTCGTACTGAAAGCAGTGCGCCTGGTCTGGATTCGCAGCTGCATCACCTACATCGGCAAAGCAAGGGTCTCTTTCCGTAGAATCCCAAACACCGTCCTGAGCATCTGCGGCGTCTTGAAATTCGTTATATGCACTTGCGAGATCATCGGCTTCTTGTCGACCAAATTCACCTTCCAGCGTCATATGCGCCACAAGAAACTTGAATTGGCGTTCACGACCTTTAATTTTGGCCAACCCGGCCGGGTTGAAGTGAATCGAGTCAACGCCTGGTGGGTCCGCAGTAACGGCGTTAGCAAGTCCAAGCGCTTTGGGGTTGCCAAGCGTGATGTTGTGAGTGATCTGGGCGTTCGCAGCACTTGCCGCCAGTGACGCACCCAGAACACCAATAAAGAACGGGATCGGTTTAACTGTAAAACCGTGACGGTACGTTTTAAAACCCAGACGGTACTTTCTCGTCTCTTTCATTCCACTTGACCCAAGCCATACTTGGCAAAGCGCCCTCCTGGCCTGGCCCCCCTTCTATTTTTTGTAAGTTCAGTGATACGCCCGTGCCTGTTCGTCTTGTTATGACGGCCGTTTTATAATGACTGCAACGAGCGATCCGGTATTGTACGTTTTTTCTATTCTTGTAAACAGGCTAGCGCTAGGTTGTTTTAGGCCGGTTTTGTGATAGATCCCTCATGAAACCGGTTGGTTCGCGTCATTCTACGCAAACACCTCGTACATTCAATAGCCTAAACGGGCTATGCACAGCTAAGTTTTGTACTGATTATGTAACCGTTCCCCTGTATCAGGAGAAGTGTCGATATCGGCGACGTAGAAAGCAAAAAGCAGCGGAATTCCGCTGCTTTTGGTGGGTTTCGGGCAAAGCAGGGTCTAATCTTTCTTTTCTTCTTTCCACGCTTTGAAGGCGTCGTAGAGGCTCTTGTGTGACGATTTTTTCGCTTCTGCACCGAATACTTTCGTTTCGGCTTTCAGTTTGATGCCGTCAATTTCGTCCATGGTAAGACCGCCGAGTTCTTCTGTTTCGTTTGATTGCGATCCTGACGTGTCCAGCCAACTGTTTAATACTTCGAGATCATCCACCGCCAGCACGCCGGCCGCTTTTTTCAGTCTCAGCGTGTCAATGATGTAGAGATATTTCGATGTCGCATAATCTTTGCGCGCCTGGTAAAGCTTGCGCTGTGAGCCGAGCACATCGGTTAGCGTACGCAGGCCGTTATCGTAACCAAGCTTCATGGAGCGATAGGCGCTGGCTGAGGAGCGTACAGCCATGGCGCGGGCTTCCACCGCTGCGACGTCCGCATTGACTTTGGTGTGATATTGGCGTGTCTCACGCAGGGCGTTACGCAAGGCGAGTTCCGAGTTTTCTTCGGCTTCTTGCAAACCATAACGTGCCTGTTTTTCTTGTGAGCTGGTAATGCCACCGGCAAACAGAGGTATGTTGATGGAGATGCCGACAGTGGTGGTATCGCTCTCGGTATCGCGGTCACCAGAGAATGAATCCTGTGAATACTGCGCCCCCAGATCTACTGTTGGGGCATGGCCGGAGCGTCTTGCATATACCTCTTGCTTGCGGGCCGTCACTGCAAATCGAGATGCCAGCAGAGTCAGGTTATTGCGTCGTGAAAATTCCTCCCACTCTGCCAGAGCCAACGGTTTGGGCGGGTCAATGGGGATGTTCTTGGGTAGCGGAGTGACCAGGGCATCTTGTTCGCCGGTCATCATGACCAGCATCTGTTTGGCATTGTCATGTTCTGCTTCGGCAACGATCACGGCTGCTTTCGCAATGTCATAACTCGCCTGCGTTTCAAACACGTCGGTATCACGCAACAAGCCCACTTTGTAGCGATTTTTCAGTTCAGAGAGAGCTGTGCCCAGGGTTTTTTCCTCCGAGCGGGCAAGACGCAAATCTTCTTGGGTTTTGAGCACGTTGAAATAGGCTTCGGCAGTGCGCAGCATTAGGTCTTGCTGGGACGCTGCGAGATCCGCCTGGCCTGCACTTAAATAAGAAACGGCTGAGGTGTGCTGATACCAATAATCAAGCCGAAAAAGGGGTTGCTTGGCTTGCAGGGTGTAATTCATGCGGTTGTAGGTTTGCGGTTCAACGGCGAGGGCGTTCGTGATCTCGGTGACAAAATCGCCGCAACGCCCTAAAAGCACTACGTCATTCCCAGTAATGGGCTCGTTGGGAAGATTCCCAAGCGCGGTAAAGCCAGCGCCGCAATCATAACCTGATGCTTGATCAATCTCCCCCGATGGCGCATCGGATTTAATCTGCGACCACGATGCCCCTAACGACGCACTGGGCCTCAGTAACCCCTTGGCTTGCTCCACCTTTTCTTTTTCCGACAGGAATTTCGATTTCTTCGCTGCCCACTGCGCATCATGCTGTTGGGCAAGCTTGAAGGTTTCCTGCAGGTTGTTGGCATGGCTGGTGGCGCTTAAAGAAAAGCCTGCTGCGAGCAGGGCGGATAGCAACAGGTGCGACTGCTTCATATGTGTCATCTTATTGTTGATGCCATTTTTATTGATGGTAGATAGAGGGTGCGCGTCATGCCCACCCGTCAAAGATCAGGCACCACATTCTACATAGAATTGTCAGGCCTGCATCGTCTGCCAAGGGTAAGGTGTCAATTTTGAGTATAGAAAAGCCGCAACAGAAAACGTTTGTATCGCCGGAATTTGTTGTTGGTCACAAAATACTCGCAAGTCACGGGTCGGAAACAGTTTGTCTACTAGGATTTGAGCCCGTTTTTGCTTAAAGTAGCGCTCAACCTGCTGCCTTTACTTATAAGAAAGGGCAAGTAAAGCAAGGTAAGAAGTGCTCGCTGCAGAGCCGTCGTGCATGCTCACAACATTAAGAATAACAACAAGAACACTAAAAGCATCCGGCAATTCCTGTTGAACCTTCCTGTTGTGATGTGCCCGTATGGGCGAGAACATCTTTAGAATCAATAACTTTTTCACAGCTTTGCGATACGACTTAGGCCATAATAAGGGACGAAGTTGTCGCGGCACGCCTCGCTACGCCGTCTATCTAGACCGTCTATTATTGTATTAATAGTTAATAGAACAATAAAAAGCCCCAAGGCAGGAACTCGACTTTATGTCACGTTTAGTGATGAATGCTGTAGACCTCTCCCAAATGAACACGCTGGTTGGCCTGCTGGAAGCGCGGGCTGCCGCACACCCTGACAAACTGGCCTATACCTTCCTGCCGGACGGCGAGGAAGCGGGCGTTGATATCACCTACGGTGAATTGGCGGAGCGTGCTCGTGCGCTTGCCGTGAATTTGCTCAGTAAGGGCAAGGCGGGCGATCGAGCGTTAATGCTGTTCCCATCGAGCCTTGAGTTTGTGGTGGGGTTCTTTGGCTGCTTATATGCGGGTATCGCCGCGGTGCCTGCTTATCCGCCGCGTCGTAACCAGAACCTGGGGCGTCTGAAATCCATCATTGACGACTGTGAGCCTACCATTGTCATGACCACTACCAAGGTCATGACCGTGGCGGAGCCGTTGTTCGAAGAAACCCCTGGCTTGTCGCATCTGCAATGGGCTTGCGTCGACGAAGTGGTTGCACAGGCGGGGACCCATGATGACGGCGCCCGTCAGTGGCAGATGCCCGCCATTACGGCCGACACCATTGCCTTTTTGCAATACACCTCCGGTTCTACAGGCAACCCCAAAGGCGTCATGGTCAGCCATGGCAACCTGCTAGCCAACGAGGCCATGATCAGTGCGGCATTCGAAAGCGAGGACAATGATCTTGTCGTGAGCTGGCTGCCATTGTTCCACGACATGGGTTTGATCGGTACCACGCTGCAACCCCTTTATATCGGTTCGCGCGCGGTATTCATGTCGCCAGCATCGTTTTTGCAAAAGCCAGTGCGTTGGCTACAAGCGGTGTCTGATTATAAAGGCACCGGAATTTGCGCACCCAACTTCGCTTATGAATTGTGCGCAAAACAGATTACCGAAGAACAAAAAGCGCAATTGGATTTGTCGACGATTCGTGTCGCCCTGTCGGGTGCCGAAGTCGTGCGTCCGGAAACGATCGATGCCTTTTGCGATGCGTTCGCAAGTTGCGGCTTCAAACGTTCATCATTTTTGCCGACCTTTGGTCTTGCTGAAGCAACGCTGTTCGTCACGGGTGCGGTAAAAGAAACCCGCCCCTTGTTTAAGCGTGTGTTAGCCGATGAGCTTTCGCAGAATAAAGTAGTGCTGGCCGCAGACGGCGGCACAGCAAAAACCCTCACGCTGGTCTCTAACGGTAAATCTACACTGCAAGGCCGCGTCGCCATAGTCGACACGGTAACCTTAAAATCCTTGCCAGCGGGTGAAGTAGGCGAAATCTGGTCGGCGGGCCCGCATATCGCGCAAGGTTACTGGAAAAAGCCCGAAGCGACGGAGGAAACCTTTGCCGGGTATACCGCCGACGGTGATGGGCCCTTTATGCGCACGGGTGACCTGGGGTGCTTGATCGACGGTGAACTCTATATCACCGGTCGCCAGAAAGAAGTCATTATTATCCGTGGACGCAACCATTACCCGCAGGATATCGAATACACCGTTCAGCAAAGCCACATCGCCCTCAAAGGTGACGCCGGTGCTGCGTTCACGGTTGAAATCAACGGCGAAGAACGCCTGGTGCTGGTGCAAGAGGTCGAGCGCAAATACCGCCTCACCTTGAATGCCGAAGTGGTTGCCGCCGCCATTCGTCAAGCTGTGGCCGAAACGCACGAACTGCAAGTGCACACGGTGGTTTTCATTCGCCCTGGCAGCATTCTGAAAACGTCTTCGGGCAAAATTCAACGTGGCGGCAATCGTGCAGCCTTCCTGAATAATACCCTGGAAGTGATTGCGGTCAGCGCGCCGCAAGAACAAAGTGATACCAGCAAAAACGCCATCGAAGAAGCCCTTAAACTCGAAAAGAATCAGTGGTTGCAATTGCCTGCCAACGAGCAGGAACCGCGTTTGGTGCTTTACCTCAAAGCGTTGATCGCAAAAGAAATCGGCGAATCACTGGATAATATTCGCGATGATCGCAGCCTGATGGCCTTGGGCATTGACTCACTGCAAATTACCCAATTGTTCACCCGCTTGCGTGACAAGTTCGAAATCGATCTCGAATTGCCTGCATTGTTTGAAGCTGAAGATTTCACTGCCTTGGCACGTACCATCGCCAACGGTCTGCGCGGCGAGCGCAAGGCGCAATTGCCACCGTTGACGCGCGTTGAGCGCGATGCATGGATGCCGTTGTCGTTCTCACAAAAACGTATGTGGTTCCTCGACAAACTGCGTGAGGACAACATCGCCTACAACTTGCCGTTTGCACTGAAAACACAAGGTGCATTGGATGTAGCAGCAGCGGAAAAAGCCTTTGAATCGATGGTGACTCGTCACGAAGTGTTACGCACACGTTACGTGCAAAAAGACGGGCATGCCTGGCAGGTGATTGAATCACCACGCCCATGGAAATTCGAGATCGAAGACCTGTCCTACCTGAAAGAGCCTGCGTTAAGTAAAGCTATTCAGGATCGCGTATATCGCGAAGCGCGCAAACCATTCAACCTGGAAACCGGCCCGGTGATACGCACGCAATTGCTGCGTCTACCCGATCTCGAATCTGAAGCGGTGGCGGCACTTAAAACAGAAAAACATCGCGCTGCCGAACAATATCTGCTGCTGATCACGATGCATCATATCGCAGCGGATGGCTTCTCGTTGAAAGTCATCACAGACGAAATTTCGCGTGCTTACGAAGCTGAAATCAACGGCACACCGTTAGCATTGACTGATTTGCCGATTCAATACGCCGATTTCGCCCATTGGCAGAAAAATCTGTTTGAAAGCAAGTTGCTCGACAAGCAGCTCGATTACTGGACGAACAAGCTCAAGAATGTGCCGGTCATGGATTTGCCGACCGATCGCGCACGTCCACCGGAGCAGAGCTTTGCTGGCTCGAATTTCTATTTTTCGATCGACAAAGAGCGCGTCGCCAAACTGAAGCAGTTGAGCCGTTCGCAAGGCGTCACGTTCTATATGACGCTGCTTTCAGGCTTCAAGTCGTTGCTGCATTTGTACACCAACAGTGAAGACGTGTGCGTCGGTACGCCTATAGCGAACCGTACTACGCCTGAACTGGAAAAGCTGATCGGCTTTTTCGTTAATACCTTGGCGTTGCGTACCGATTTTTCAGGCAATCCAAGCTTTGTTGATTTGCTGGCCCGCGTGCGTCAAACCACTCAAGAAGCATTTGCCAACCAGGACATGCCGTTTGAGCGTGTGGTTGAACATTTGGGGATTCCGCGTGACTTGAGTTATTCCCCGGTATTCCAGGTGATGTTCGTGTTGCAGAACTCGACCATCAACGAGGAATTCAACCTGGCGGGCGTCAACGTCGAAGAATTGCACACTGCGCCCGGCACGGCTAAATTCGATCTAACGCTGGAATTTAGTGAACAATCCGGCGTGCTCTACGGTGATCTGGAATATTCCACCGACCTGTTTGACGAATCGACCATGGTGCGTTTCGTTGATCACTTGAAAATGCTGTTTGACAGCGTGATCGAGAACCCGTCGGTGAACGTTGGGCAGTTGAATATTCTTACCGCCGCTGAAAAGAAAATCATCGACACTGAATACAACAATACTGAGTTGACCCTGCCACTCAACGACTTGATGCATGGTTTGTTCGAGCGTCAGGTCGAGCGCACCCCCGATGCCGAGGCATTGGTATGGGAAAACGAGCGCCTTACTTACGATCAGTTAAATCAGCGCGCCAACCGCCTTGCTCACTATCTTTTGAAAGAAGGTCTGTTGAAAGAAGGGGTGAGAAGTGAAGGCGGTGGCAAAGCGTCCTTTGTCGGCGTTTGCATGCCACGTTCCACCGATCTAGTGGTGAGCATGTTGGCTATTCTCAAGGCCGGTGCAGCCTATGTGCCGCTCGACCCGGCCTATCCGGCGGATCGTGTCGCCTACATGCTGGAAGACACCTGTGCCCCTATCGTGCTCACGCACTCATCCTTGTTGGCTACGCTGCCTGATTCTCATGAGGGCGGCAGCTTCAAGAAAGTAGCGGTCGATACGCTGGGCAGCGCATTGGCAGCGTTTGATGGCCATAACCCTGAGCTTGACATTGATGCTAGCCAACTCGGCTACATTATTTACACCTCGGGTTCTACGGGTAAACCGAAAGGCGTCATGATTAGTCATGCTAACGCCACGGCTATGGTGCATTGGGCGCACACGGTTTATTCGTCACGCGATCTTGAAGCCGTATTGTTCGCTACGTCGATCTGTTTTGACCTGTCGGTATACGAGATTTTCGTAACGCTGGCCATTGGTGGCAAGATTGTCGTGGCTGAAAACGTACTGGCGTTGCCGCATATTCCTGCGCGTAATGAAGTGCGTCTGGTCAACACCGTTCCCTCGGCCATAGCGACTTTGCAACGGGCTGGGCAGATCCCTGATGGGGTGCGTATTATCAATCTGGCGGGTGAAGCCCTGCCAGCCAGTCTGGTGGATGCCCTATATTCGTCGACCAAAGTGGATCGTGTGTACGATTTGTACGGCCCGTCGGAAGACACCACTTATTCAACTTACACGCTGCGTTTGCCGAATAAACCTGCAACGATCGGTCGCCCGATTACCAATACCAAAGGCTATGTGCTGAACCCGCATGGCCAGTGGGTGCCGCCTGGTATTGCGGGCGAACTCTATCTCGCCGGTACGGGTGTCACGCAGGGCTATTTGAATAAGCCGGAAATGACAGCCGAAAAATTCCTGTCCAACCCGTTCAGCACTGATCCTTTGTATGCGCGCATGTACCGCACGGGTGATCTTGTGCGTCACATGGGCAACGGCAATCTGGAATACCTGGGACGTATCGACCATCAAGTTAAAGTGCGTGGATTCCGCATCGAGCTGGGCGAAATCCAGTCGGTGATAGTCTCAGTGGCCGGTGTGCGTGATGCGCTGGTGATGACACGTGAAGAGCGCGCTGGCGACAAAGTATTAGTGGCCTATGTGGCCACGCAGCGCGAGCGTGATGCACTGGTGCCTGATATTCGTGCCCGTATTCGTGAGCGCTTGCCGGAATACATGATGCCTTCCGCGTTTGTATTGCTGGCATCGTTCCCGCTGACACCCAACGGCAAAATTGATCGTTCGGCGCTGCCTGCACCCGCCCTTGATGAGCTGCATGCCGGCGAATATGTGGCGCCGCGCAACGACAGCGAAGCCCGTATGGTGCGCATCTGGGCCACATTGCTGGGCCTGGAAAAAGTCGGCGTGAAGAGCAATTTCTTCGAATTGGGCGGGCACTCGTTGCTGGCAACGCAAATCGTCGCGCGCATTCGTGATGAATTCGGCGTGGAAGTACCGGTTAAAGCACTTTTCACTACGCCAACGATTGAAGATCTTTGTCATGTGATCGAAAGCGGCGAGAAGGTCAATGCGCTGACGCCGCCACCTGTCAAACGAGTCCCACGCGATGGCGAACTACCGTTGTCGTTTGCCCAACAGCGCTTGTGGTTCTTGAATCAGCTGGAAACCGGCGATTCCGAATTCAATATCAGTACGTCTTACAACATGCCAGCCGCCATTCGCATGAAGGGCACGCTGAACGTGAAAGCGTTACGGAAAGCCTTCCAGCTGTTGGTAGAGCGGCATGAATCGCTGCGGACTTCGTTCTTGATCGATGATGGCATGGCCACGCAGGTCATTCGTGAACCGCATGAATGGTTTATGGATGTGCGCGATATTTCCGATCTGGATCACGAAGAGCGCGAAGCGGAAATCATCCGTTTGGCCATCGACGAAGCGACCCGTTCCTTTGACTTGGTGATGGGCCCGATCAACAAGGCACGTCGTATTCGCTTGATGCGTACCCGTTTGTTGCGCACCGATGCCAACGAACACGTCCTCTTGTTGACCATGCACCACATCATTTCTGATGGCTGGTCATTGAACGTGTTGATACGCGATGTAGGCGAACTTTATGACGCCGTGGTTGAGGGGCGCCCCTCACAATTGCCGTCACTCGATGTTCAATATGCGGACTACGCCCGTTGGCAGCGTGACTGGATGGCAGGCCCCGTTTACGACCATCAAGTGAACTACTGGAAGCAACATCTGACCGGTGTTCCTGTACTGGAGTTGCCGACTGACAGGCCACGCCCTGCATTGATGACGTTTAACGGTGACTATGAGCCGGTACGGATTTCCGCAGAGCTTACCCAGCAGTTGAATACGCTGGCACACTCGCAAGGCGCGACCTTGTTCATGACCTTGTTGGCTGGCTTCTACACGGTATTGTTCCGCTATTCGGGTCAGGATGATATTTGCGTGGGTACGCCGGTGGCAAATCGCGTGCGTCCTGAGTTTGAAAATCTTATTGGTTGCTTCGTAAACAGCTTAGCCTTGCGCGCTCAGTTGGGCGGCGACATGCGCTTCGTTGATTTGTTAATGCAGGTGCAAGATCTCACCCTCAATGGTTATGCCCATCAGGATCTGCCCTTCGAAAAACTGGTCGATGCCATGGGTGTGGCGCGCGACCGCAGCCATTCACCCTTGTTCCAGGTAATGTTCACGCTGCAAAACGCCTCCAATCGTCAAAGCCTGTCTTTGCCAGGTTTGGGCGTAGAGATGATGTCATCGGTCGTTAAAACCGCGAAATTCGATCTTACCTTGAACCTCACCGAAACGTCTGAGGGCCTGGAGGGCATGATCGAGTTCAACACCGATCTGTTCAATCGCGACACCGTGCATCGCCTGGTCAATCATTTTGAAATGTTGTTGGCCTCGGCAGTCGAGCATCCTCAGCAGACGCTAGCCGATCTACCCATGCTCACCGAAGCAGAAGTCACTCACCAGCTGAAAGAATGGAACCATCAAGGCGGCGATTTCGCCTGGAACGACACCTTGCACCAGCGTTTTGAGGCGCAGGTGCAACGTACCCCCGAGCGCATCGCACTGTCATGGGAAGGCCAGCAGCTGACCTATGCCGAGTTGAACGCTCGCGCTAACCGCCTGGCGCATCTGTTGCGTGAAAAAGGGGTAAAAGCCAACACGCTGGTCGGCGTATCGCTCGATCGTTGTCTGGACATGCTGGTTGCCATTCTGGGTGTGTTAAAAGCCGGCGGTGCCTATGTGCCCGTTGATCCTTTCAACCCAGAGGAACGTATCCGCTTTATTCTTGAAGATGCAGCGGTGCAGTTGCTGGTCACGCACGAAGCCGTGCTCGACAAGGTGCCCGCAGGCCGTTATGAGCGTCTGGTGCTGGAACAATTGGCCGAAAGTCTGGCGACACAACCCGATCATGATCCGGTGAGTGTGTCCGGCCCGGATAATCGTGCCTATGTGATTTACACCTCAGGCACTACCGGCAAACCCAAGGGTGTGCTGATCCCGCATAGCAACGTGATTCGTTTGTTTACGGCCACCGATCCCTGGTTTGGCTTTACGCAAAATGATGTGTGGACGCTGTTCCACTCCTTTGCCTTCGATTTCACCGTGTGGGAAATCTGGGGAGCGCTGCATTTCGGTGGCAAGCTAGTGGTGGTGCCGCAACAAATTGCGAAATCGCCCGAAGAGTTTTACGCGCTGATGTGCAAGGAAGGCGTCACCGTTCTCAACCAGACCCCATCGGCGTTCACGCAGTTGATACGGGTCGATGAGCGCTTGTCTAGCGAGGGCTCTGCACTGGTGGAACAACTGAATCTGCGATACGTGGTATTCGGTGGTGAAGCCCTGGATTTCCCGGCCCTGCAATCGTGGATCAACCGTCGCGGTCTCGATCAGCCGCAACTGATCAACATGTACGGAATCACCGAAACCACTGTGCACGTGACTTATCACCGTATAACGCACGATGACATGGAGCAGCGTTCAAGTCTGATTGGGCGCCCGATTCCCGATCTCGATGTGTTTGTGTTGGATCAACACTGTCATCTGGTGCCGGTGGGTGTGCCGGGTGAAATGTATGTTGGCGGCCAAGGTTTGGCGCACGGCTATCTCAATCGTGATGATTTGACCGCTGAACGTTTTGTTGCCAATCCATTCGGTGCTTTGGTCAGCCGTTCAGCTGGCATTTATAACCGATTGTATAAAACGGGCGACCTTGCGCGCTTCCTGCCTGATGGCACGCTGGAATACCTCGGACGCATCGACGATCAGGTGAAGATCCGTGGGTACCGCATCGAGCTGGGTGAAATCGTTGCCACCATCAACCAGTATCCGGGGGTTTCCGAGTCGGTGGTGCTGGTGCGCGAAGAAGTGGCGGGTGACAAGCGTTTGGTGGCGTGGCTGGTAGCGGCGTCTGATTTCGACACGCAAACCCTGCGCGCCACACTGCGTAAGCAGTTGCCGGAATACATGGTGCCCTCGGCTTATGTCGTACTCGATGCCATGCCGCTTAACCATAACGGCAAGATCAACAAACGTGCTTTGCCATCCCCTGAAGGCGC
Organism: uncultured Moraxellaceae bacterium; assembly: GCA_964473645.1. Lineage (GTDB taxonomy): Bacteria > Pseudomonadota > Gammaproteobacteria > Pseudomonadales > Ketobacteraceae > HdN1. The sequence goes on along the minus strand of CAYYPW010000007.1, from coordinate 92,045 downwards.
AACCGCGTCGTCCCATGAATATGTGGCTCCGCGCAACGACACTGAAGAGATTTTGGTAGATATTTGGAAAGACGTTCTAAAGGCCGAGACGATTGGCGTGAAGGACAACTTTTTCGATGTGGGTGGACACTCCCTGCTGGCAACGCAAGTGATTTCGCGGGTCAGAGAGCGTTTCAATGTCGAGATTGCATTGAGCGCCTTGTTTGAAGAACCCACCATCGAGAATCTGGCGCTGCACTTGCTGCAGGCCGAGCTGGAAAACAGTGATGACGGTGATATGGCCGATCTGCTGGCCGAGATTGAAGGCATGTCTGATGAGGATCTAAAAAACCTCTAAGCTCAGATGGGTTGCTCCTGAAAGGGAGCGCTCAAAATGAGAACGGAACGGCAGTCCTAGTGACTGCCAGGTCTGGGCATGAGTTCGCAACTGAATTAAAATAGCCGATTCTTTTTCGGCTTTTTTGCTTTGCGCGCAGCAGATATAACACGGCCTGGGGCTGAACCGGTAAACCGGCAGCACCCGACACCGCCATCAGAACAATAAAAAGACAGGCCATGGTTTAATGAACGATAAGCAGTTACTCAAGAGATTGGCGAGTCTTTCCCCCGAGCAGCGGGAGATTCTTCTCAAGCAATTGCAGAAGAAAAAGGCCCAGACCCCACAGGTCAAGAAAGAGGGCATCCAGACTTTCCCGCGTGGCGACAATCGGCTGCCGATGTCGTACGCCCAGCAACGGCTGTGGTTTCTTGATCAGTTTCAATCGGGTGGTGGTAGCTACAATATTTCCGCCGCTCTGCGCCTGACCGGCAACCTCGACGTTGAAGCATTGCGGATGGCGTTTGAAGAGATCGTCATTCGTCACGAAGCCCTGCGCACCACCTTTGTGTCTGAGGACGGGCAGGGTAGGCAGGTCATCAACGAATCTCAACGTTGGGAACTGCCCACTATTTCGCTCGAACCCCTCAGCGAAGAAGAGCAGGAAGAAGTCATCACCCGTCGTTTTCGTGGTGATGCACAAACCCCGTTCGATCTGATCAACGGCCCCCTGCTGCGTACACGGTTGATCCGTCTCGCCAATGATCGCCATGTGCTAATCGTCACCATGCACCATATCGTCTCTGACGGCTGGTCGATGGGCGTGTTGATCAGCGAAGTGGCCATGCTTTACAACGCATTCCAGCGCGACTTGCCGTCGCCGTTACCTGAATTGAAAATCCAGTATGCCGACTATGCACAATGGCAGCGGGAATGGCTGGCTGGCGAGCGTCTCGAACGGCAATTGAATTACTGGCGCACCCGTCTTGAAGGCGTGCCGATTCTTGAATTACCCACGGATTTTCCACGCCCTCCTACAATGACCTATGAGGGCGCCAGTGTCTTGTTTGAATTGGACGCAACAACGTCACAGGCATTGGTCGAGTTGTCCCGCAAGCAGGGCGTTACGCTGTTTATGGTGTTGTTGTCGGCGCTGCAGGTGCTGTTGCACCGTTACAGCGGACAAGACGACATTTGCGTAGGCACGCCTATTGCGGGTCGTACCCGTCCCGAACTGGAAGCATTGATCGGGTGTTTCGTTAACACGCTGGCGCTGCGCAGTGATCTGGCCGATAACCCGAGCTTTTCGTCGCTATTGAAACAGGTGCAGCAAAACCTGACGGGCGCTTACGATCATCAGGATATTCCCTTTGAACGTCTGGTAGACGAGCTGGGCATTCCGCGTGAAATGAGCCACACGCCGTTGTTCCAGCTGATGTTTGTGCTGCAAAACGCGACACCGACACAATCGCTGAAATTGCCCGGCCTGCAAATGGAAGTGTTGCCCGAAGAATCGCAAACCTCGAAATTCGATATCACGCTTGCCATGCGCGAAGAGAATGGCAAATTGATGGGTAGCTGGGAATATCGCACGGCGTTGTTCACCGAAAACACCATTCGCCGCATGCACGATCACTTGGTGCAAGTGCTCAAGCAAGTGGCGCGCAACCCCGCCGTGCCGGTCGACAATATCGAACTTTTGAGCGCCTCTGAGCAAAAGCAACTGCTCATCGACTGGAACAACACCCGTCGCGTGTATGAGCGTGAAGCGTCTCTGGCACAAATATTCGAGGGCACTGTCGATCGCTTTGCCGATCGCATTGCTGTGCGCGAACCGGGAAAAATGTTGACCTATGCACAACTCGATGGGCTCGCCAATGCCATCGCCCAGGAGTTGCTGCAAAAAGGTATTAAACCCGGTCAGCGGGTGGGTTTGTGTGCCGACCGTTGTGCCGAATTGGTTGCTGCAGTGCTCGCCATCATAAAAGTGGGTGCATCGTATGTGCCGCTGGACCCTGCGTATCCAACCGATCGCCTGGTTTACATGCTGGAAGATGCGGATGTCGGTGTGTTGATTTGCCATGCGCATTTGCGCGATCGTATGCCGGTCGGTGATGAGCAAATTATCACCCTGGATCTGTTTAACGTCACATCGAGTGCGGATAATGCCTGGGGTGCACGGCCAAATGTGGTGGTTGATGCCGCGGCCCCTGCTTATGTCATGTACACCTCCGGTTCGACGGGCAAGCCGAAAGGCATTGAAGTGGTGCATCGCAATATTTTGCGCCTGGTATTGAATACCGATTTCATGACGCTCGATGAAAATGTGGTGTTTTTGCAGTACGCCCCGATTTCGTTCGACGCCGCAACGCTGGAGCTATGGGGCCCACTGCTGAATGGCGGCAGTGTTGCCATTGCACCGCCTGGGCAACTGGATGCAGAGGCCTTGGGATCGTTCATGCGTGCGCATGGCGTCAATGCGGCATGGCTGACAGCAGCACTGTTCCATTTCTTTGTGCAGTTTCATCTGGATGAATTACGCGGCCTCAAACAATTACTGGCGGGGGGTGACGTGTTGTCACCGGCGCTGGTTCGCAAGGTGCTGATGGAAATACCGGGCATCACTTTGATCAACGGTTACGGCCCGACAGAAAACACTACATTTACCTGCTGCTTCCCCATGCGCAGTGTCGACGATGTGCGCCATACGGTGCCCATCGGTCGCCCGATAGCCAACACGCGGATTTATATTCTCGATAAAAACCGTCGCCCGGTACCACAAGGCGTGCCCGGTGAGCTGTATACGTCGGGCGATGGTGTGGCTAACGGCTATCTAAATCGCGAAGAACTCACGCGTGAAGTATTCCTGCCCAATCCCTTCGATGATGGCGGTGATCCGGTCATGTACAAGACCGGCGACCTGGTGCGTTATTACGCCGACGGTAACGTCGAGTATCTGGGGCGTATTGACCAATTGGTGAAAATTCGCGGGTTCCGTATCGAACTGGGCGAAATTGAAGAAGCGATTTCGGGTATCAATACGGTAGAGCAGGTAGCGGTTATCGCACGCGAAGATACGCCCGGCGTGAAAAAACTGGTGGCGTATGTTGTGCCTTGCGCTGGCCATATGCCGACCAGCCATGAACTGCGTTCTGAGCTGAAGCAAAAACTGCCCGAATATATGGTGCCTTCAGCATTTGTAATGCTTGAGTCATTACCCGTTACCGCTAACGGTAAGCTTGATCGGCGTGCGTTACCGAAACCTGCTTTTGAAGATACGCAATCGCAGAAGGTCAAACCGCGTAACGAGAATGAAAAGATCCTCACCGATATCTGGCAACAGGTACTAAACCTGCAGGATATCGGCGTGTATGACAACTTTTTCGAGCTGGGCGGTGATTCGATTCTGAGTATTCAGATCACCAGCCGCGCCAAAATCGCTGGCTTGCACATTACCACCAAACAGGTTTTCGAAAACCAGACCATTGCCGAGCTGGCCCTTGTTGCCAGTGATGTCGAAGCCCCCGTATTGGCCGAACAAGGCATGGTGATGGGCGATGTGTTGCTTGCACCCGTGCAAGAATGGTTTTTCAAACACCGTTTTGTTCAAGAGCATCACTGGAACCAATCGGTGTTGCTGGATCTGAAACCTGAATTTAATTTTAGCGAAAACCAAATCGGTACGGCGCTCAGCGCAGTCGTTTTACAGCACGATGCGTTACGCATGCGTTTTGAGCGTGATCCTTCGCGCATTCATCAATTCCATGATGAAAACCCCGATGGCATGGCACATTTCACTTTGCATTCAGTCGATTTAAGCAATCGTGATATGCATCGTGCAGAAGCCGAAATTACCTCAGAGTGTAATGCCATTCAGGCGAGTCTTAGTTTGCAACGTGGTCCCTTGTTGGCGGCTGGCGTCATTAAAATGCCAGATGGCAATCGCAAGTTGTTACTGGTGATTCACCACCTTGTGATTGACGGGGTGTCGTGGCGCGTACTGTTGGATGATTTTACCCGCGCGTTGCAGGCCGTTCGCAAGCACGAAGATATTGTGCTGGGGATGAAAACGACCTCGTATAAACAATGGGTGGAAGCACTCGCCGAGCATGTGCGCAGTGGTGCCATCGATAGCGAGTTGGATTACTGGTTGGCGACGCTGAGTGGCGGTGATACGTCATTGCCTCTTGATTTTCCGGAAGGCAGTGACAAAGTCATTTTTCAACGCACCACGACGGTACGACTCGCCCAAGATCACACCGCGCATTTATTGCGTGATGTGAATCGTGCCTACCGCACAGACATCAACGATTTGCTTTTGACGGCGCTGGCCAAAACCCTGGCCGACTGGACAGGTCGGCAGGAACTTCTGATCGACATGGAAGGGCACGGTCGTGAAATATTCAATGATCGCATCGACCTCAGTCGCACGGTAGGCTGGTTTACGTCGATATATCCGGTACGTCTGACCTATGATCCTGCACTGGGATTAGCCTCCAACTTAAAGATCAACAAGCAACGATTGCACAGCATGCCACGTCGTGGCGTTGGTTATGGCGCACTCAAGCATTTCTGCCGCGATGACAATATGCGTCGCGAGCTGGCCAACCGCCCTGCAGCGCAGGTGGTATTCAACTACCTGGGCCAATTCGATAGCCTGATCGAAGGGAGCCCCTGGTTTGCAGTGGCGGCGGCGTCACGTGGCGAAGAGCATTCCCTTGAGAGTGATTTGTCGCACACGCTGAGCATCAATAGCCATATCGTGGAAGGCTCGTTGCAAGTCGACTGGATCTACAGCACTGATCGCTTCAGCGAAGATACGATTCAGTCGTTGGCCGATACCTACCTCACCAACTTGCGTCGACTGGTCGATCATTGCTTGCAGGAAGATGCCTTCGGTTATACGCCGTCGGATTTTCCGCTGGCTGCGCTGGATCAAATCAGTATTGATCGTTTGTTTGGTCAAACCCAGGGCATAGAAGGGGTTTACCCACTCTCGCCCATGCAGGAAGGGATGTTGTTCCACAGTTTGTTCGATAACGATTCGACGGTGTATTTCGAACAATTGAGTGTGGAAGTGGTGGGTGAAGTCACCCGTGAATTATTGCAGGATGCTTGGAACCAGGTGATTCGTCGTCACCCGGTATTGCGCAGTGCGTTCCATTGGCAGGACATGAATCGCCCCCTGCAGGTAGTGCACAATAATATTGCGGCAGAGGTCAATGAATTTGACTGGCGTGATATTGATCCCGCGCAAGTAGAACACAAACTCGCCGTGTGGATGGAGAAGGATCGCCACCGGGGCTTTGCTTTTGAAAAACCCGGTCTCACCCGTATGTCGTGGATCGACTTGCCCGAGCGACGTGCCCGATTGATCTGGAGCTTCCACCATATTGTGCTTGATGGCTGGTCATTGCCGCTGGTAATTGGTGAAGTGTTCATGATCTATACCGCGCTGGCTAAGGGGCGTGCGCCCCAGCTGCCGTCGCCAGGTCGCTATGAAGACTTTATTGGCTGGTTGGAGCGCATAGACAAAGCCGATGCATTGCAGTTCTGGAAACATTATCTGGAAGGTTTCCAGGCACCGACGCCATTAGCCGGCAAAAAGCCACTGCCGCCAGAAGGTACGCCTAAAACGTTTGACGAAGATGAGTTGCGTTTTTCAACGGAATTTACTGGCCGTCTACAACAATTTGCCCGTGAAAATCACATTACGCTCAACACCGTCATTCAAGGCGCGTGGGGCGTGTTGCTCGCGCGTTATAGCGGTGAAAACGATGTGGTTTTCGGTACCACCGTATCGGGTCGCCCAGCTGAATTGACGGGCGTCGAGCATATTGTCGGCTTGTTTATCAATACGCTGCCATTACGCATACGCGTTAATAGCGACAGTCGTATTGTGTCGTTGCTGCAAACCATGCAGGAAGAATCGCTGGACATCCGCCGGTTTGAATTCACGCCATTGGTAGATATTCACCGTCATTCTGAAGTGCCGGGCGATCAGAGTTTGTTTGAAAGCATTCTGGTCTTTGAAAACTATCCCGTCGGTGAAGCTGTTCGCGAAGCTGATGAACTGCTCGATGTGGGTCATATCACCACCATCGAACATACCAACTTTCCGCTGACCTTGATTGTTGAGCCGGGTGCGAACCTGATGCTCAAGCTGTCTTACGATGCGACCTTGTTCGACGAAGTCACCATCAAGCGCATGTTGAATCACCTCGAAGTGATTCTGCACGGCGCGCTGGCGCAGCCGGATGTACCGGTGTTGCGCATGCCGTTGCTCAGTGAACAAGAGCGTAATAACGCCTTGCATGTGTGGAATCCTGCCCCCTCAGGCTACCCGCGTGATCGCTGTGTCGATGCGATTTTCGAGCATCAGGTGCAACGTGCACCCCAGGCACTCGCCGTGGTGGACGGCGAACACCAATACACTTACAGCGATATCAATGGCCGCGCCAATCGGTTGGCCCGTTATATTATTGAGCAAGGTATCAAGGATCAGGATTTCGTTGCGATTGCATTGGAACGCTCGGTCGACATGCTGGTTGCCATGCTGGCGACGCTCAAAGCAGGATGCGCTTATTTACCGGTAGACCCGTTCTATCCAGAAGAGCGTATCGAGTTTATGTTGGCGGATACGCAGGCGCCGGTATTGATCACGCGTTCTGAATATAGCGAACGCTTGCAACCCGCACTTGCGAAGCTTGAAAAGCGTAGCAAACAGATTTTGCTGGATGTTGAATCGCAGCGAATACTCGAAAAATCATCGGATAATCTTAAGCTACGTCACAGTGGTGATCCCACGCGTATTGCCTATGCGGTGTACACGTCAGGCTCAACCGGCAAGCCGAAAGGTGTTGTGTGTACTCAATTAGCGATCAATCGCTTGGTGATTGATGCCAATTATTTTCATTTGTCTGCCAGTGATCGTATGGCGCATTTGTCGAACGTCTCGTTCGATGCCGCAACCTGGGAGATTTGGGGCGCCTTTTTAAATGGCGCCAGCCTGGTCATATTTTCCAAAGAACAGTTGCTCACGCCGGAATCATTTGCCACCGAAGTCGCCAGAACCAAGGTAAATTGCGTCTTTATTACCACGGCCTTGTTCAATGCTTTTGCCATTCATGAGCCGCAGTTGTTTCCGCAGTTGAAGTATCTGCTGTTTGGAGGCGAGGCTTGTGATCCGCAACAAGTACGCAAGATTGCACGTCATTACAAACCCAAGCATTTCCTGCACGTGTATGGCCCGTCGGAAAACACCACCTATTCCACTTGGTATGAGATTCGTGACGTTGCAGACAACGCGCTAACGGTGCCTATCGGCCGCAGTATTTCGGGTTCAACCGCGTATATTCTCGACAAGAACATGCAGCCCGTACCCGTGGGGGTTGCTGGCGAGATCTATGTAGGGGGGGATGGACTCGCCACTGGCTATCTTAATGATCTTGAGAAAACGCGTGCTGCGTTTGTGCCCAATCCGTTTGCACAAGGCAATGCCGAGCGTCTCTATAAAACAGGTGACCTTGCGCGTTATACCGAAGATGGCTTTATTGAAATTCTCGGGCGCAGCGATGACCAAGTGAAGATTCGCGGTTTCCGTATCGAGCTGGGTGAAGTCGAAGCGCAGTTGACGCGTCTTGATGCTGTCAAAGAAGCCGTCGTTGTCGTCAAGGAAGATGGCCCAGGTCAGAAGAAACTCGTGGCTTACGTCTTGTGTGACGGGCTGGATGTGGCAGGTTTGCGCCGCGAAGCAGGCAAGCATTTGCCCAAGCATATGGTGCCGTCAGCGTTTGTGATCATGGAACAGTTTCCGCTCACGCAGAACGGCAAAGTGAACAAGCGCGCCTTGCCTGAGCCTACGGCTGAAGCCACGCCGCAAGCGCACTATGTACCGGCCCGCAACGAAAAAGAACGCATCCTGGTTGAAATCTGGGAGCAGGTGCTGAAAGCCGATACCGTCGGTGTCCACGATAACTTTTTTGAGTTGGGCGGCGATTCGATCCTGAGTATTCAAATCATCAGTCGCGCCAAGCGCGGTGGTTTACATATTACGGCCAAGCAGATTTTTGAATTTCAGACAATTGCCGAGCTGGCTGAAGCGGCCACTGAGCTTAGTCAGTATGTACTGACCGAGCAGGGGTTGCTGACCGGTGAATCGGGTTTGTTGCCTATTCAACAATGGTTCTTCGAGAACCTGCCTGCCGATGCGCATCACTTTAATCAGTCTGTCATGATGGAAGTCGATGCTCGTGTCGCTCTGCATCAATTGAAGGAAGCCTGGGAGGCGGTGCTCTATCAGCACGATGCTCTGCGTTTGGTATTCGCCGAAAGCAAGGATAGAGACTATAAAGACCGCGACAGCAATGTGTCGGGGTGGACGGCAACCTTCAAGGATTTCGAACACATCGAGTCGTTCCTCGACGTCGTGTTTGACGTGGTGGATTTTCGCAAGGTTCCTGAAACGTCGTTGCGTTTTCAGATCGAGGAAATGGCCGAGCATACGCAGGCACAACTCAATCTGCAGCAGGGGCCCATGTTGAAGGTGGTTTACTTCGATCTTGGACCCGCTCAGGCAGCACGCATGCTGGTCGTTATTCACCACTTGGTGGTGGATGTGTTCTCCTGGCGAATTCTGCTGGAAGACTTGCAAACCGCGCTGGCACAAGTCATGGGCGGTAATAAGGTCGAGCTGGGCCAGAAGGCGACTTCTTATCGCCAATGGGTTGCAGCTTTGCAGGCACATGCCAACAGCGACGTCATGCAAGAGGAGTATCGCTATTGGCAACAAGTGGCCACACAGCGTTATGCCAAGTTGCCGCTCGACAAACAGGGCAACAATACTGTTGCCAGTGTAAAGACGCTGGATGTGGCACTGACCGTCGAAGAAACTCGCGCACTACTCACAGAAACCCACACCTGCTATCACACCGAAATCAATGACCTTCTGCTGACGGCGCTTGGCCGTGCGCTGGGCGATTGGATAGGTGGAGAGCGGGCGGGTGGTGAGCGCGTACTCATCGACCTGGAGGGTCACGGGCGCGAATACCTCGGAGATAATATCGATATTTCGCGTACGGTAGGTTGGTTCACCAGTCTCTACCCGGTGGTGTTGCCGCTGGAAAAAGGCGATGAAAGCGTCGCCATCAAAACCACCAAGGAAGCGTTGCGCAGTATTCCCCACAAAGGCTTCGGCTTTGGTGTTCTACGTTATTTGTCCTCAAGTGAAGAAGTGCGGCGTACGCTTGGCCACTTGCCAAAAGCGTTACTCTCCTTCAACTATCTGGGTCAGTTGGACCAGGTAGAAGAGGCGGGCGGTGTCATTCGTCGAGCCAGTGAAAACCCGGGCAGCGAGTTGGCGGCCACGGGTGAACGCCGTTATGCCTTTGAAGTGAGTGGGCGAGTGCTGGATAACGTGCTCACGCTTTCCTGGCGATACAGCAATGCATTGCATGATGAAGCAACTGTGCATAAACTTGCACAACAGTACATCGCGCATTTGCGTCAACTGATAGCTCTTTGCCAACAAGCAAATAATGGTGGCTTTACGCCCTCCGATTTCCCGTTGGCGAAACTCGATCAACCAACCATTGATCGTTTGTTCCCGGGCCGTCAGGCGATCGAGGCTGTGTATCCCTTGTCGTCCGTGCAAGAAGGGATGCTGTTCCATAGCCTGTATGAGCCGGGCTCATGGGTGTACTTCGATCAGATCAGTGTGCCTTTCCATGGCAAGGTGGATGAATCCGCCATGTTTGATGCCTGGAAACAGGTCATACAGCGCCATGCCATTTTACGCACCGGATTTCTGTGGGAGGGTGTCGAGTCGCCCTTGCAAGTTGTTCACGCTTCTGTCGAACCGAGCATCTCCCGTTATGACTGGAGTCGATTCAACAACGCAGAAGCGACAGAAAAATTGCAACGCTACCTGATCGATGATCGTAATCTCGGTTTCAATTTCCGTAAGCCGGGGGTATTGCGCTTCAGTTGGATCAAAATGCCCGCGAATGCAGATTCCACCGAGACCCATCAGTTTGTGTGGAGCTTCCATCACATTCTGTTGGATGGGTGGTCGTTGCCGATTGTGTTTGGCGAATTGTTCGCGGCCTATGATGCTCTTACCAGTGGCCAGCCATTGAATTTGTCGCGTGCACCTTCGTATCAGTCGTTTATTGGCTGGTTGCAAAAGCAGGATCGCAAGGCAGCAGAAGCCTTCTGGCGTCAATATTTGCATGGTTTTGCTGCCGCAACGCCGATACCCGTTAAGAACAGCACGGCTGTTATCAAACATAAACTCGACGATGCTGCCAATCACGCAGACCGTTACCGTGAGATGGAAGTAGTATTGCACGGCAATGTGCTGAACAAGTTGCAGTCGATTGCAAAGCAACACCACCTGACGTTGAACCATGTCATGCAAGGCGTCTGGGCCGTGTTGTTGCAGCGTTACAGTGGCGAAAACGATATTGTGTTTGGAACGACGGTTTCTGGGCGCCCGGCAGATTTGCCCGGTGTTGAGCAAATGGTGGGTTTGTTTATTAACACCTTGCCATTGCGCTTACTGGTCGATCCAGACAAGGGCTTTATCCATTGGTTGCAGAAAATGCAATCTACGCAGGTTGAGTTGAAGCGTTATGAGTCCACGTCATTGGTGGACGTGCAGCAGTGGAGCGAGGTGGGTGGCAAACAACCCTTGTTCGAATCCATTCTCGTGTTCGAGAACTACCCGATCGATGATTCGTTGGAGCAATCACAAGCCTCATTGCGCATTGGTGAAGTCGAAGCCTTCCAACAAACCAACTTCCCGTTGACCTTGATCGGTATTCCGGTGAAGGACTCGTTGATCGTACGCTTCTCCTACGACAGCATTCAATTTGAAGCGCCGGTCATTTCGCGCATGCTTCATCACATCGCGCAGCTGATGGAAGGCGTTGCTTCGCATCCAGGCGCACCGATTCGTGATCTGAATATGCTCACGGCGGATGAAGTACAGCGAATGACGGTGGAGTGGAACAACACTGATCGTGAAATTCCCTCGTCGAAATCCTTGGGCCAATTGTTCGATGCCGTGGCGGCGCGCCATGGTTCCATCGACGCCTGGCACATGAACGGACGTCGGGTCACTTATGCGCAACTGCTGGATAAAGCCAATCGCATGGCGGCATACCTGTTGTCGTGTGGTGTGAAGCCGGGCGATCGCATCGTTATCAGTTTCGAACGTTCTCTGGAAATGATCGTAGGGGTGTTGGGTATTTTGAAAGCTGGTGCATCTTATGTGCCTCTTGATCCCGCTTATCCTGAAGATCGTTTGCAATACATGGTCACTGACACGCAAACGCCCGTAATCATCACATCGAAACGTTCGGTGGAGCGCTTTACCTTTGCCGCCAACAGTGGTCAGAGCCGTGTCATTGCCTGGGAAGACATAGTCGATTTGTTGGCCCGCTTGCCCGGTGTGCATACCACTGTGGTGGCACCTGGCGGTGGCGATGCGGTTGCTTGTGTGATTTACACCTCTGGTTCAACCGGTCGCCCCAAAGGTGTGCTGTTACCGCACAAAGGGCTTACCCGTATGGTGTTCAACACCAATTACTGGGTCAATCAACCGGGTGAAAAGCTGTCGCACGCTGCCAGTTTATCGTTCGACGCTGCCAGCTTTGAGATCTGGGGTGCCATGCTTAACGGTTTGACCCTGGTCGGTATCGACAAAGATATCGTGCTGCAACCGGAGAAATTTGCCGCCTTGTTGCGTCAGGAAAAAGTGGAGCATGTGTTTGTAACGACGGCCCTGATGAACATCATGTCGAAGCAGGTGCCAGATGTATTCGCGCATGCGCGTTATGTGTTTTTCGGCGGTGAAGCTTGTGATCCCAATCAGGTGCGTGCCATTTTGACGCACCCGGCTCGCCCTGCGCATCTCATGCACATGTATGGGCCCTGCGAAAATTCTACTTATTCGACTGGCTATGAGGTGAAAGAGGTCTTACCGGGCGCAACCACGGTACCGATCGGTTATTCCATCGCGAACAGTACGCTGTACTTGCTGGATAACGAGCGACGTCCAGTGCCTGTGGGTGTGCCGGGTGAAATATATGTGGGCGGCGTGGGTCTGGCGCATGGCTATCTAAATCGCCCGGACCTCACCGAAGCCGCTTTCATGGCGGATCCGTTCAGTGCGGTGCCTGGTGCACGTATGTATAAAACGGGTGACCTCGGTCGTTTCCTCGAAGACGGTGCACTGGAAATTATTGGCCGCGCCGATGACCAGGTGAAAATTCGTGGTTTCCGTATCGAGTTGGGTGAAATAGAAAACGTCATTGCGCACCAACCGGGTGTTCAGGATATCTGCGTGTTGGCACGTCAGGATGAACCGAGCGCGTCGAAAACACTGGTAGCGTATTTGAAAATGCGTGAAGGTGTAACGCCCAATGTGGTGGAAATGCGTGCACGCATTCGTCAACGTTTGCCTGATTTCATGGTGCCAGCTGCCTTTGTTTTTCTGGATGCATTGCCCATTACCCCTAACGGCAAAGTCGACAAGAAAGCGCTACCAAAACCGTCGACGGATGCTTTCGTTACGCAGGATTTTGTCGGTGCCCGCAATGCAGTAGAAGTTGCCTTGTCTGATATCTGGGCCGAGGTGCTCAACGTCGCAAAAGTCGGCATCTATGATGATTTCTTCGAACTGGGCGGACATTCGTTACTGGTGACTAAAGTAGCGTCGCGCATCAAGGACAAATTGTCGATTGAACTGCCGCTTCGTACCTTGTTTGAAGTCCCCACGATTGCAGCACTCGGTGAAATTATCAGCTCGTTGACGTATCAACCTGAGCAAGATTCGGCGCAAGCCGACGATGAAGAAGATTTTGAGGAAGGCACCCTATGACAGTAGTTGAACTGATTTCCCGCCTTGGCGCAGCAGGCATTAAGCTCTGGCTGGAAGAGGATCAGCTCAAGTTCAAGGCACCCAAGGGTGCCTTAACGCCGGAACTGAAGGACGCATTGGTTGCAGCTAAAGCGCAGGTGATTGAGTTTTTGCGACAAACGCGTCGTAGCAGCGGCGGTGACGACAAGATTCCTGCTGCTGATCGCAGTGTGGCGCTGCCGTTATCCTTTGCGCAGCAGCGTATGTGGTTTGTTGAGCAGTTGGCGCCTGGCAATAGCACGTTCCATATTCCGTCGGCCTTGTACCTGAAAGGTATTCTTGATCGTGACGCTTTGCGTCAGGCATTTGAGGCGATTATCGAGCGCCATGAATCATTACGCACAGTATATGAAACAGTGGACGACCAACCCCGTCAACGAGTTAACCCAAGCTCGGCGTTATTGATACCGTTTGTTGACCTCAGTGCGCTCAGCCCTGAGGAGCAACGACGAGAGGCGAAACGCCTGGCGGAACAGGCGATTCGCACTCCCTTCAATCTCACCACTGGGCCCTTGATAAGGGCTCAGTTGTTTAAGCTGGATGATCATTTGCACGGCTTGGTCGTGGTGATGCATCACATTGCGTCCGATGGCTGGTCAATGGATGTGTTCATTCGTGAAATGGCAATCCTGTATGCAACATTTCGCCAGGGTAATCCGTCACCATTGCCTGCACTGGATATTCAATACGGTGATTTTGCCGTGTGGCAGCGCGAATGGTTGCAAGGTGAGACGCTGGATAAACAATTGAATTATTGGCGTTCTGCATTGGCCAATTGCCCTGAACAGTTGGCGTTACCTTTTGACCGACCGCGTCCTGCATTGCAGACGGCCAATGGGGCCGCGCTGCCGTTGTCGATTCCTAAAGATGTTGCGGAGCGTTTACGGGTATTGGCGAGACAGCTCGATGTAACGCCGTATGTGTTGTTGTTCGCTGCTTATCAGGTCGTGTTGTCTCGATGGTCGGGGCAGTCGGACCTTTGCGTTGGTATGCCCGTCGCAGGTCGCACTAAAAGCGAATTGGAATCCTTGATAGGCTTTTTCGTCAACACACTGGTTATTCGCGGTCGTTTTGAAGACAATCCGACCTTTGCAGATTTTGTATCGCAAATGCGCGAGCAGGTGTTGTCTGCGCAAGCACATCAGGATTTGCCGTTTGAGGCGATTGTTGATGCGTTGAATGTGCCACGGAATCTTGCGTTTTCACCTTTGTTTCAAGTGGCGTTTTCATACGTCAGCAGTAAAGAAGCCGGACAAACCGTCGTTGGTGGTCTTGAGATAGAACCCATGCCGGTGGATCTGGTGGCATCTCGACTTGACCTGACATTGATGCTGCTGGACAAGGGCAGCGAAATATCCGGCGTTATCGAATACAACACGGATTTATTTGATGCTGCTACCATGCAGGCGTTTTCTGAACAATTTGCTTATCTTCTTGCGCAGCTTGAAGGCAACCTGCAGCAACCCGTCAATGCGCTTGAGTTATGGCCGTCGCAGCAGCTGAGTGAAATGCTTGGATTAACGCAAGGCTCGCGTGCTCAAGCGTATGATGCTGTGTTGCCGCTTACGCCAACACAGCGCGATTTTTGCCTGGATTCGTTACGTGACCCGACAACAACACGTAATAGCATAGGCTATGCCATTGAATTGCCGCTGGCGATTGATGTGACGCGTTGGCAACAAGCCTTGCAAAAAGTGTCTGACCGTCAACCCGCTCTGCGTACGGTATTGCTGACGGCGCATCGCACCTGGCTGGAGCCATTATATCAGGGCATCAAGCAGTCTCATGCCGTTGAATTTGTTTATAACGACTACAGTGCAGATGTTGAGTTTCAACGGGTGTGGAATGATAAGTCGCAGCGTGAAGCCTGGATTGAAAACAATACTTTGCTTGCATGGGATGTTAGTAAAGGCGCATTGATTCGCTATTCGCTGACCAAAATTGGCGACCACCATTTTGTCGCCATTTGTGCTGCACACCATGCGCTATTTGACGGTATTTCCAAATTTGCGCATTTGCAGGAGGTATTATCGTGCTATGCGGATGGAGAATTACCTGCGATCAGTGTAGAGGACTACTGTCAGCAGGTTTATCAACGTCGATCTGTATCTGATTCCGCCAGTGTTTTCGCTTATTGGAAAGCAAAACTCACCAATGTAGAACCGTTAGGCGTTCGTTTGCCAGACCCTGGCTTGATACAACGTCATCAGTGGGACATCAATGCCCAGGAATGGGCGGAATTGGATGATTGGTGTTCGTCACGTGGGGTTCGTCCTGCGAATTACCTGCGCACCTTGTATGCGCTTGCCCTGCAGGCTTGCCATTACGAAGCAGGGGATTTGGCGCTGGTCGAAGCCTTGTCGGGGCGAACAATTGAACAGTTTGATGAAATAGCCTGTCTGTTCCAGTTTGTGCCCTCTACCTTGCCCGCGCTTTCGCATTGTGCCGACACCCCCGTTTCTGCATTGCTTGCCCAGGTGCGCGATGACAAGAAAAAAATGGGCGATGCAATGTATCTGTCGATGCTCGCACGCCAACGCTATTTGAGTCGCGATGCCATCGAATTCCAGTTCAATTACCGCTTACCTGAAGTCGGCAAGACCTTCGAATGGCAAGGTAAGCCATTGCGTATGCTGCCTCAGCAACCAGTCGTACCGGGTATTGTAAAACTACTGATTACCCCGGCAGGTGATACTGTTAATTTACAGTTATGCTACTGGTCTAAGGAGTTTGCTGGTGGAAAACTGCTTGCTCGCATGCAACAGGCCCACCGCCAGATTCTGAATGACGATCCTGTTGTGCGCTTACTGGATTGGCTGCTGCCAGAAGAGAAAAATAAGCTTGGCCAATGGCAGGGTCCGCAACAAACCCCACGGTTTGACAACGTCATTGCGATGATCGATGCACAGGTGCGTGCTCGTGCAAATGAGGTTGCGGTCATTCGTGGTGACCGTCAACTCACTTATGCACAGTTGGATGCACTGAGTAATCAGGTAGCGCATTGGCTGATGGATCACGCAGGCGTCACCAAAGGGCAGCGTGTAGGGCTTTGTTTTGGGCGTAGTTTGATGTTGCCCGTTGCAGTGTTAGGTGCAGTCAAAGCGGGCGCAGTTTATGTCCCCATGGATGCCAACTATCCACCCGAGCGCTTACAGTTTTTATTGCAGGATTCCTCTGCCGTTGCCATGGTAAGTGAGCGCTGTGTACTCGAACGTGTAAGTGAACAGGGGGTAGCACTGGATGCAACTTGCCGTGTGTTGACGTTGGATAACATCGTGGGTCTGGAGGGGCAGGGCGGAATCGATGGTTTAGCCGGGGTGTCTGATAGTGCTGTCTCGGTAAATCTGACTGCCAACGATAGCTTGTACATGGTTTATACCTCTGGTTCCACCGGTTTGCCCAAAGGGGCAGGGGTGCGACATAACGGTGAGGTTAATCTACTGCATTGGTATATCGATGCGCTTAAGCTCAATGGCAATGATCGCGGGTTGTTGATTAGTGCATTTGGATTCGACCTGACCCAGAAAAACCTGTTTGCCTTGTTTGCCGCAGGAGGTGCCCTGGTTATCCCGGAACAGGAGCATTACGACCCCGATTATTTGGCCGCTGCTGTACATCGTTATGGGATTTCGCTCATCAATGGAGCGCCATCAGCGTTTTATCCGTTGGTTGATAACGTGAATCGTGAGGGGTACCCCTTCCCCAAGTTGCGCAATGTCGTGTTGGGTGGTGAACCGATTCGGTTGGGTGCGCTCTCTGACTGGTTGCAGGCTTCCGGTGCGTCATTGATGAATAGTTATGGCCCGACCGAGTGTACCGATGTCGTGGCCGCTTGGTTTTATCAGCCCGCGAGTGCTGATGATGTGGCACTCCCTATTGGCAAAGCGCTTCCCAATACACAACTGTATGTAACGGACAGCCTCGGTCGCCGTATGCCCGTGGGTGCCACCGGTGAACTGCGTGTGGCCGGTGTGGGTGTGGGGATGGGGTATCATCAGCGTGACGATTTGACTGCGCAACTGTTTCAAGCATGCCCCTATTCACCGGGGCAGTGGTATAGCACAGGCGATCTTGTGTATTACCGCGAGGATGGCGCGCTTGTTTACCGTGGCCGAAAAGATTTTCAGGTAAAATTGCGCGGTTTACGCATTGAGCCAGGCGAAGTCGATAGCTTGCTCAAAGCTGAAAAAGGGATTTCCGATGCACTGACGCTCGTGCGTGATGAGCAGTTGGTCAGCTATGTGGTGACTCCTGTTTCCATTGATCGTGACGCCTTGCGTCAACGTTTGAAAGAGCGCTTGCCAGAATTCATGGTACCCGCTGCCATTGTCCCTTTAGCAATTTGGCCATTGACTCCCAACGGTAAAATCGATCGCAAAGCACTTCCCTCTCCGCTCGCCTTTACGGTGGATTCTGGCGAATTTCTGGCGCCGCGTAATAGCAGCGAAGAGCAGGTCGCTGCCATCTGGCAACAAGTGCTTCGTCGTGATCGCATTAGTGTCATCGCAAACTTCTTTGATCTGGGGGGGCATTCCTTATTGGCCACACAGGTGGTTTCGCGGATCCGCCATTTGTTCAAAGTTGATATTTCTGTGCGTGCAATTTTTGAGGCCCCAACCGTTGAAAAGCTGGTGCGGTTGATTAGCACGGCGTCGAGCGCAGGGTTTGTAGATGATGCACCGCCCATGCAAGCTCTCGATTCACCGAATCGCGATACACTTTCGTTTGCGCAGTATCGTCTGTGGTTTATCGATCAGTTGAATCAAGGGTCCAGTGAATACAACCTGCCTTCTGCATTTCGTATCGAAGGGGCGCTGGATTTGGGCGTGCTGGACGAGGTCTTTACTGAAATCGTTCGCCGTCATGAAACACTGCGTACAAACTTCCTGGTGGAAGATGGCATGCCACGTTTGAACGTTGCGTTGCCCGCGCCTTGGCGCAGCCCCGTCGAAGATCTGTCAGCATTATCTTCGATAGAGCAGCAATCGCGCGTTGCACACTGGGTCGACGTGGATGCTAATAAAACCTTTCAACTTTCCAGCGATTCTCTATTCAGCACCCGTGTATTGAAGTTATCGTCGACTGAGCATGTGTTGTTGCTGAACATGCATCATATCATCGCTGACGGTTGGTCGATCGGCGTGCTGGTGCGCGAAGTACAATCGCTGTATCAAGCCTTCAGTCGCGGCCAATCTTCTCCGTTATCCGAATTGCCGTTGCAATATTCTGATTTTGCTGTTTGGCAACGACATTGGTTATCCGGCGAGGTCATGCAAAAGCTGCGTGCCTATTGGTTGAACGCCTTGAAGGGCGCTCCTGATGTATTGCGGCTGCCGACAGATAAACCGCGACCCAAACGACAAACCTTTAATGGCGCACACTTCCCGGTGCAATTGTCGTCTGAATTGTCGGCACGTGTTAATGCATTTTGCGATGCTCAAGGCTTAACGCCCTTTATGGTTTTGATGGGGGCATACCAGATATTGTTGAGTCGTTATGCCAACCAAAAGGATATCTCGGTCGGAACACCGATCGCAGGACGAAATCGTACAGAGATAGAGGGTTTGATTGGTTTCTTCATCAATGGGCTGGTCATACGCACCAAACTTGAGGGTAACCCCAGCGTTGCGAATTATCTGCAACAAATGAAAGAAGTCGCTCTGGGTGCCTATGCGCATCAAGATATGCCGATCGACGTTTTAGCAGATGCCTTACAGTTTGAACGCAGTAGCGAGCACGCCCCAGGTGCACAAGTCGGGTTTGCTCTGCAAAATACCCCAGAAGAATCCCTGCAAGCAGATAGTGCTGGTTTAAAGATCTCGTCAGTACCACGCGAGCATAAAACAGCGAAATATGAGCTGACACTGATTCTTGAAAATAGTGCAGGCGCGTATAGCGGCGTTGCCGAATACAATACGGATTTGTTCGAGGCGTCCACCATTGGGCAAATGATGCAGCGCTACCAGCGCATCGTTGAACAAATGGTAGCTGATTCGTCGGTGTTGATAGATAACATCGAACTCATTGAAGAAAGCGAACTATACGAACTGCTGAATGTGGATGCTCAGCAATATGAGCTACGTCCATTATCACCCATGCAACGCGATATGTATCTCGATACATTGCTCGACCCCAAGACCTTGAAAAACAGTTTGGGGGTTCGCATTGCGACGAAGGGCGAGTTTAATCTGGACGCTTGGTGCAAAGCTGCGCAGTTTATGGTGGACACAACGCCCATGTTGCGTTCCCATATCGTACCTGCGGAAAAACCTTGCCTAGATGTTGCATATTTGAAAGTGACACGCCAAGCCGTTGCACGTGTGACCGTTGTGGATTGGTCGGATCGTACCCTCAACGATGAAGAAGTAGAAAAGTTGTCTGAGCAAATCGCCTGGCAACCTTACGATATTCATGGCGAATATCAGAGCGAGAGTTTTGTCTACAAACTGAATGACCGAAACCTGCTGTTGTTCAGAGGCAACCATATTTTATTGGACGGCGTAGGAATACTATTACATCTCTATCACCAGATACAGGTTGCCGAGGCAATATCGCGTGGCGAAACGCCACCTGTCATTCCGGATCACTTCAAGGATTTTGTACACCAATCCCGTAAAGAAACAGATTCGGATGTCACCTTGCATTATTGGAAGAATGCAGCGGCAACGTTGGAAGCCGTTGATTTTTCATTGCCGCCCCAAGCCAAAATGGCTGCAGCCACCCCAACGCGTATTGTTAAACGTACACGCCTTGAAGATGCCCATTGGCAACAGGTGCGCGCGTATTGCAAATCGATTGGGATTCACCCGTCCTATTACTTCAAGGCCTTGTATGGCTTGCTGATCAATGTCTATTGTCGTGCCGAGCAAGACTTCTATATCTCAGAGGTATTGGGTGGTCGAGCAGGCATTCATCGTAAAACCTTTGGCAACTACTTTCAGATTATGCCTGTGGTATTCCCGCAGGCGTTGTTTGCGCAGAGCCAAAGTGTGACCTCTTTGTTTGATCATGTGGCCACTTATCGCAAACAGCTTCGCGAAGTAGGCTATTGCTCCCTCATGATGCAGCGTCAGTTGTTACCGCAGGGTCGGTTGAATTTCATGTTCAACTATTACAACTTTATTGCCTCGGTCAGCTTGTGGGGAACACCGGTTGAAACGTTTGCCTACCCACAAATTCAGGACGGCCCCATTCAATTCGTGGTGCATGATCAAGATGGGTGGCTTGATCTTGTGCTGATTTATCTCAGTTCACAGTTTGATGATTTGCGTTTTGGCGAGCGTATGGCTCATGTAAGCCAGCAAATTATGAACGGTGTAACCGATATGGATAAGTTGAGTTTCATCTTGCCTGATGAAATGGACACTCTTATTGCTCAAGAACAAGGGCCAAGTATTGCATTAGATCAACATCAAACGGTGATCGACAAAATTGGCGCGCAGGTGTTGCGTTCCCCTGATGCCACAGCGGTTAAATGTGGCAATCATGCACTGACCTATGCACAACTCGATCAACGCAGCAATCAGCTTGCGCGTTACCTGATTGGCCAGGGTGTCGGCAAAGGGCAGCGCGTCGGCATTTGTCTTAATCGGGGTCTGGATTTGTTCGTGTCCGTGCTGGGTGTTATGAAAGCAGGGGCCGCCTATGTCCCGATGGATGCGCATTATCCAGCGGAGCGGCTGTCTTATATTCTCGAAGATTCACAGGCTCCCTTCTTGATTACCCAAGAGTGTGTCTTCGCGCGTTTGCAGGAGGAAGGCATACACGTTGGTAGCAAACAGGTTTTATTAATGGATAGTCAGCGACAGGCTTGGAGTGCGAACTCTGACGCGTCGCTTGAAACACGTCCCGGCCTGGATGATCTGATCTATGTGATTTACACATCGGGTTCGACTGGCTTGCCCAAGGGGGCTGCTGTTTATCATCGCGGTGAAATTAATTTGCTGCACTGGTATACCCAGGCCCTGTCATTAACGGCGGCAGATCGATTTCTATTAGTCAGCGCCATCGGGTTTGATCTTACACAGAAAAATTTGTTTGCAGCGTTGACGGTGGGAGGCTGTGTTGTCATCCCGGAAATGGATCAGTACGACGTTGACCTCGTTGCCGATACATTGCATCGCGAAGGCATCACGATCGTGAATTGCGCTCCCAGTGCGTTTTATCCTGTTGCGGAAAAAACTGCGCATGCCGGATATCCGTTTAGCCAGTTGCGCTTTCTCGTACTGGGTGGTGAGCCCATCCGTTATAACGGGCTTAACGACTGGCTAACCCATCCACGCTGCCAGTGTCAGTTGGTCAATAGTTATGGGCCCACGGAATGTTCGGATGTTGTAGCGGCCTATACATTGGCGAATGATGCAAATCCGCCTTGGGACGTTATTCCGCTGGGATACCCGGTTGGCAATACCCGGCTTCAGGTGTTGGGAGAGCGGGGGATTGAGTTGCCTGCTGGTCTGGTAGGCGAACTGTTTATTGCCGGGGAGGGCGTTGGCGCCGGCTATCTCAACCGTGATGAGCTTAATGCGCAGAGCTTTTTAAGTAGGGCGACCGGGGGAGAGCGTTGGTACAGAACCGGAGATCTTGTGCGCCGGTGGCCAACGGGTGAATTGGAGTACATCGGACGCCGTGACTTCCAGATCAAATTGCGTGGTTTGCGTATCGAGTTGGGTGAAATCGAGAATGCTTTGCGCAAACAAGCGGGTATCGCTGATAGCCTGACCGTGGTGGTTGAGGAGCGTCTGGTGTCCTATGTACTGGCGGATCAGCAGTACGATGAGCGTGCTTGTCGTCAAGCCTTGCGGGCGCATTTGCCCGATTACATGATTCCAGCGGTACTCGTAACACTTGAGGCATGGCCGCTCACACCTAACGGTAAGATTGATCGTAAGGCCCTGCCACCGCCGGATGCACATGCCAAAGTGGAGTTCATTGCGCCGCGTAATGATACTGAGGAGCGTATTGCGGTCATTTGGCGCGATGTGTTGGGGATCGAAAAGATCGGTGTGTATGACGACTTTTTTGATCTTGGTGGACATTCTTTGTTGGCAGCGCGTGCAGTATCGAAGTTCCGCGCGGAGTTCCAGGTAGAAATCCCGTTACGTGCGCTGTTTGAAATGCACACGGTAGCGGATATCGCAGCGTACCTCGACACATTGATGTGGGCGGCAAACAGTGCTGAGGCGGCAGTCAGCAGTGATGAAAGCCGTGACGAGGGCTTTCTGTAAGGGCTTCTTCGGTAGTCTTTAGGTCATGCCCTCCCTGTATATGCAAGATAGGCAAGCAAAGGTCCTTCAGGGGGCCTGAGCTTGCATATTTATGTTTCTTATAGCAAAAACCAAGTCTTGCTGTGCTCATCCATCGCGTACAGGGTATGCTTTAGGGGCTGTTTACACGATAGCGCTTATCGAGCCATAAATTTCTTCGTGGTTTCCCTTCAAAACTCTGTGATCTTCCCCTAAATTCCTTATTGGGCTTCCCAAACCCGACAAGCGGTTATGTTAAAATCCGGCCTTTGGCCAGGTTCCACCTTGGGTGGTTGCTCCCTCCTGCTAGGGTCGGCCAGCGCCTTTTAGAACAACTATAAACAAGAAGAAGTAGGTCATTGCATGAATGTCGTTGAGTTCCTTTCCTCTTTGGCAAAAAAAGATATCCGGTTGTGGCTGGAGGGCGAAAACCTTCGCTTCAGCGCGCCTGATGGTGTCTTTACCGGGGAGCTCAAGTCCGAAGTCGTTAAGCGCAAGGTCGACATCATCGGCTTCCTGAAGCAGGCCCAGCGGCTTAGTGATGCGCCAATCGCCAAAGCGGATCGTGCACAAGACCTGGTGCTTTCCTTTGGCCAGCGTCGGTTGTGGATACTGGCGCAGCTGACACCCAACGACGTTACTTACAATATGGCCAGTGCACTTGCGTTGCGAGGCCCAGTTCGGATTGATCTGCTTCAGAAAACTTTTGCAACCATCGTGCAGCGCCATGAGAGTTTGCGCACACGATTTGTCGAAAAAGACGGCATAACGACGCAGGTCATTGATGATGATGCGGCGTGGGGGTGGTCCCTTCAGGATCTTTCCGTGCTGTCTGATGCGGAACAAGAGAGCACCCTCCAGCAATCGCTTGATAAAGAGGTATTGACCCCCTACGACCTGGCAACGGGACCGCTGTTTCGTGTACAGGTGCTAAAGCGTTCCAACGAACAGCACGTACTTGTGGTGGGCATGCATCATATTGTCTCTGATGGTTGGTCGATGGAAGTGTTGGTCAAGGAGCTGGTAACGCTCTATGTGAGCTATGCTGCGGGTCAGCCTAATCCTCTGCCTTCACTCACCATTCAATATGCTGACTTTGCTGCCTGGCAGCATCAGTGGATGAATTCTGATGGCTTGAAAAAACAGCTCGACTATTGGCATCACACCCTCGCGCATGCCCCTTCAGTGCTGGCGTTACCGACCGACCGTCCACGCCAAACCAATCCGCGAAATCACGGTGCGGTGTACCAGAAGGACATTTCTCGTGCATTGTCACCAGCTCTCCATCAGTTCTGCCAGCGTCATGAATTGACACCTTTCATGCTTTTTTTGGGGACGTGGCAATTGTTGTTGGGGCGATATGCCCAGACGGATGATGTCATCGTTGGATCGCCCATTGCTGGTCGTTCGCGTGCAGAATTTGAGGAGCTCATTGGCTTTTTTGTAAACCTGTTGCTGATGCGGGCGGATTTATCCGGCAATCCAACGGTTGCTGACTACTTTGCACGGACGAGAAAACAGGCCTTAGGTGCCTTCAGCCATCAGGACGTACCGATCGACTATCTGCTGGAATCGCTCAACGTTGAGCGCCAACCCGGTTATCCTCCTGTCGCACAGGTGGGGTTTCAATTGTTGAATGTGGGGGATCATGCGGGGGCAATCAATGGCCCCGTCAGTGTAGAACCTCTCCCGCTCAAACATGTAGCGGCTAGGATGGACATGTTGCTCGCCGTTGGAAAAAGCGAAGAACATTACTCCCTCAGCATTGAATATAATATTGACCTGTTTAATGCCTCTACCGTTGCACTGGTCGCTGAGCAATTTGAATACCTACTGTCTCAGTTGGTGTTGGATGATCAGGTTCGAATTCAAACGTTGAAGTTGGTGTCACAGGACGCCTTGCATTTGCATCTTGCGCTGCCAGCCAATGCATTTAAGTTGGCTCCGCTCAATGGCAATCAGCGATCGATGCTGCTGGATGAGTTAGCACATGCGGGCACGCACCAGAATAATTATGGTATCTATTGCGAACTGCCGTTTGCGCCTGACATTGCTCGTTTGCAACGCGCGCTTGATCATGTGGTCGCTGCTCACGCTGCTTTGCGTACACAAATCGTTCCTTGCACCCTGCCGGGCACTGATGACCATTGGCTTGCAATTGCCGACAAGGCATCCATTGCGCTGGTACGGCACGACATCCGTCAACACGCCAATGAATGGTTGTCATTCGTTGAAAAATTGATGCATCGACCGCAGTCGGTTTTGCACATGCCATTGGTGCACTTTCATCTGGTAACCCTCTCGGATTCTCATCACGTGCTGGTGCTGGGATGCCATCACATCGTTCTTGATGGTGCGTCTACTTATCTGTTGATGAAGGCTGTATTAGACTGTTACGAGTCAGATAGGGCTTGCTCGTCTACAGATGAAAATTGCATTGAATATAACGCACAAGATGGCGAGTTCTGCGACGCTGAAGACGTGCGCGACTTCTGGAAATTCACGCTTGCAGGGATCGAACCGCTGGATTTCAGCAAACCGGTCGCTGCCTTCAAGGCGCAAGCCGTTAGCCCCTTCAATGACCGTCGTCATGAAATGCGTATCGAAGGTGAACAACTGAGTGTGTTGCGTGATTGGTGTCAACAGCAGGAGATCACCCCGGCGCTTTTCTTTAAAGCCATTTATGCATTAATGCTCAAAGAATATTGTCGTGCCGAGGAAGATTTCTCCTTCTTCGAATTTCATGCCAATAGAACGCAAGCGTTAGCAAACAGTATTGGCTGCTATTATCAGCAATCGCCCGTCGTAATTCGAAAGGCCGTGATCGCCGGTGATGCATCCGTGTCTGATGTTTTTGCACAATTGATCAGTTTGCGCAATGCGGCAAAAGGCAAACGCCGTTTTTCTCTGTCTGAGCAGAACCATTGGGTGCCACGTGCGCGTGCTGTCTTCATGTATAACTATTACAACTTTGTGTTAGATGCTCGTGTCGCGGGCGTTGCGCTGCAGCCGTGCATGTCGGCACCCAAGGTGGACAAGGGTGTTCAATTCATCGTAAGGGATGAAGGTGCCGCCATAACGCTGGAGTTGCGTTATGATGTCGATGTGTTTGAAGACCTGGATTTTCTGCCGCGTTTTCTCAGTGTTGCAAAGCAGGTGGCGACTGGAACAGAGAAGCTGGCAAAGATTTCGTATCTGTTACCCGAAGAATCCCAGTGGCTGCAGGAGCAAAATCAATCCGCACAAGACTTGCCTCCCTATGACAGCATCGTAGAGTGGTTTGAAACCCAGGTAGAAAAGACCCCGCATCGCCTGGCCATCGTGCATGGAACAAAACAGCAGACCTATTCGCAGCTCAATGAGCGCGCCAATCAGGTGGCGCATTATTTGATTTCAAAGGGAGTAAAGGCGGGTACGCGTGTTGGCCTTTGTCTTGATCGAAGTGTCGATTTGGTAGCTGCCGTATGGGCAGTTCTAAAAACAGGTGCATCTTATGTGCCGATAGATCCGGCCTATCCGATGGATCGCATCGATCATATTCTGAAAGATTCCCATGCAAGCCTGTTGCTGACAGCGAAGATGTTGGTCGATCGCTTACCGCTAAGCACTTGCGAGGTGCTAGCAGTAGATGCAATGTCATTCGATGCCCTTGATCGAGCGAATTTGCCTTTTAAACCAGAAGCTACGCGCGAGATTTATGTCATTTACACCTCGGGATCAACCGGTCTGCCGAAAGGCGCTGCGGTTACTCACCAGGGTGAGGTCAATTTGCAATTATGGTATCACCAGTCCTTACAGCTCACTGAATTTGATCGGCCTGTTCTGATCTCAGCCGTAGGTTTTGACCTTACGCAGAAAAATCTGTTTGCTCCCTTGCTCAAGGGCGGAGCGATTGTCATTCCAGACATGGATTTCTACGATGACGAGGCGATACTGGATGCTATCCATGCGCAACAAGCGACTTGGATCAACTGCGCGCCGAGTGCGTTTTATCCGTTGGTGGAAGCGGATCGTTCCCGTCATTATTCGCGCTTGTCGTCACTGCGCTATGTCGTGCTTGGAGGCGAGCCGATTCGCTTGTCAGCTATGTTTGGGTGGTTGTCGTCACCTGCATGCAAAGCACGTGTTATGAACAGTTATGGGCCAACCGAATGTACTGACGTGGTCGCTTCGCATGTATTGGAGCATGTTGATCTCGCGACCACACTCATTCCCATTGGAAAGCCCGTTCCGAATATGCACCTGCATGTCGTCAATAACCGACTGCAAGCGTTACCGCCAGGATTGGTGGGTGAAATTGCTGTCACCGGCGTTGGCGTTGGGCTTGGTTACTTAAACAGACCAGAACTGAATGCTGCTGTCTTTTTGGCGAATCCATTCGGCGATGGCATGCTGTATAAAACGGGTGATCTCGGCCGCTATTTGCCAGATGGTAGTCTGGAATATCTTGGACGAAAAGATTTTCAAATAAAATTGCGTGGATTGCGCATTGAGCTTGGTGAAATTGAAGCGGCGTTAAAAGATCTGGTATCTGTGAGTGACAGCCTGGTGTTGGTGCGTAATGATCAACTCATTGGTTACGTGCTAAGTGATGGTGGCATTGTGCCTGATCAGTGGCGCGATACCTTGCGAGCCCGCTTGCCAGACTATATGGTGCCTTCTGCGTTGGTGGCGCTGGACATCTGGCCGTTGACACCGAATGGCAAAATTGATCGCAAGGCGTTGCCAGAGCCACATGATCAATCGGGGTCCTACGCGGAAAAAGTTGCACCACGCACGCAGATCGAACGTGAAATCGCAGGTATCTGGACAGAGTTTCTCGGCAAAGAAAATATCGGCGTGCTCGATAATTTGTTTGAACTGGGTGGAAATTCCATTACCGCGACCCGCATTGCTTCTCGGCTGCGTAAATTCTATAGCACTTCAATTACTGTGCGAGATGTGTTTCGTGCCGCTAACATTGCTGAACTGGCCATTGCGGTAGAGCGATCGCAACTCACAGAAAATGTTCCCCCTTTGGTACCTGTTGAGCGCAGCAGGTTGATGCCTCTCTCATTTGCGCAACAGCGTTTGTGGATGCTGGATCAGTTTGATCCAGGTTTGCCAGCGTATAACATGCCCGGTGCATTCAGGATGTATGGTGATCTCAACGTTAAAGCCTTCGGTTTGGCGTTGCAGAACATAGTTAATAGGCATGAAATTCTGCGAGCTGCCCTGGTTGTTGAAGACGATAGCCCATGGATGGTGTTTGCTGCTGAAAACGGCTGGGAACTGGATGTGCTGGATTTGTCTGCATGGGCACATGAAGATCGTGAAGCAGAAATACAGCGTCGTATTACCAATGAGTTGAGCTTTCGATTCGATTTATACAAAGGCCCGTTGTTGCGTGTCACGCTCATCCGTTGCAGCGCTAATGAGCATGTCATGCTCTCTAACATGCACCACATTGTGAGTGATGGATGGTCCACCGGCGTGTTCATCCACGAGTTGAGTCAGGGTTATGACGCATATCGATTGGGTCTGCAACCTTCGATGGCACCCCTAACGATTCAGTATGCTGATTATGCAGCGTGGCAGCGTACTTGGCTGACCGACGACGAAGTTGAAAAGCAGCTCGTGCATTGGCGTAACATTTTGTCAAATGTAAGCCCGTTGCGTTTGCCCATAGATTTTCAGCGCAAACGAGAAGCCAATCCCTCTGGTGCGAGTTTGGCGTTTGCTGTCCCTGCACGCACACATCAACAGTTGCTTCGTTTTTGTCAGCGCGAAGGTGTAACGCTCTACATGGTGTTGTTGTCAGCCTATATGGCCTTGTTGGCGCGCTATTCCAATCAGCGGGATATCAGCGTAGGCACACCCATTGCCAACAGAAATAACGAAGCAGTTGAGGGCTTGATCGGATTTTTCGTTAATACACTCGTCATTCGTGGACTCTTGAAGCCCGGTGCATCTTTTGTCGAATTCGTACAATCGATTCGCGCACAATCATTGGCGGCCTATGCTCATCAGGATGTGCCTTTTGAACGCTTGGTTGATGCATTGGTGGAAAAAAGAAATCTCTATCGTACCCCATTGTTCCAGACCATGTTTGCACTACAAAACGTGCCCATGGAGCAGGGCATTGCGCTACCCGATGTTAACGTTGAACCCATGGCCGTACAGGCGGCTCAAGCCAAATTCGAATTGTCGATGAGCATGGTGGAGTGGCAGGGTGAGCTTCGTGGCGAGCTTGAGTATCGCAGTGATTTGTTCGTTGCCTCTACCGTTCAACAATTGGCGGACGACTTTGTCGCGCTTCTTAGTCGTTTGGCGGAAAAACCAGAGTCACCTTTGCAGGCGTTAATGTCGATTGAATTGGCCAGTACTGGCTGGGCGTTCGTGCCGACGTCTGTGGTCTGGGAGCAGGATAACCTGGATACCGTGGCGTCCACACTGAAGGATGCTGCAGACGTGCTGACAGGCGCCTGCGAACGGCACCGATCTGTTTTGATTATCGCAGAAGACGATGCTCCGGCCGCGCGACATGAGGTGGGAGAAATTTTTATTTCTGCTGAATATGCAGATGTTTTGCCCACCATGCGAACCCTCTCACTTTTTGATGCCGACTGGGTCAGCACCGGGTTGTATGGACACTGCAACGCACTCATGCAAATTGTGTTAAGTTGCGGTGACGTCGTTACTGCTGCATCTCACGAAATACAGATAGCAATTGAAGATGAACGTAATGATTCCCCACTGTTTGAAATAGTGTCAGACATCTGGAAATCCGTGTTGAGCATTAACGTGCTCAAAGCGTCAGATGATTTTTTCCGCTTGGGTGGGCATTCGCTATTGGCAACCCGTGTAATTTCGCAACTGAGAAAAAAGCTGGGAATTTCGATTCCCGTTCGTACTCTTTTTGAGAATCCGCGGGTCCATGACTTTGTTAATGCAGTGGAACGCTTACAGGGAACGCTGAGTGACGCCCGCTTGCCACCATTGGTGGTTATTCCACGCACCGGGAAGTTACCCCTGTCGTTCACGCAGCAGCAGCTGTGGTTGCTCGATCAGCTTGATCCAGGAAATCCCGCCTACAATATGCCGTTTGCACTCAAGATCGAGGGCGAACTTGATGTCACGGCCTTCAATCAGGCCTTTACGACCATTATCGAACGGCATGAGGTGCTGCGTAGCAACTTTCGTGAAGAAGGTGGCCTGCCGTACGTGGTTGTGAGAGCCGCGACGCCTTGGAAATTTGCCCAATTGGATCTTTCTGATAATCCATTGAGTGTTAATTTCCAACAACTACCGGCACTCGCAAAAGTAGCTTGCGAATCCCGCTTTGATATTGCTAATGATTTATTGATTCGCGGCCAGCTGGTCGTATTGGGTCGTGATGAAAATGGCGTGGCGCATTATGCAATTCTGGGTGCGATTCATCACATGGTGTCCGATGGCTGGTCGCTAAATTTGATTACGCATGAAATCGCGTCCTTGTATAAAGCCTACCGGGAAAAATCTGCCGCGCTGTTGCCACCGTTACCTATTCAATACATTGATTTTGCACATTGGCAGCGACAATGGCTTCAAGGCGACGAACTCGATAGCCAAGTAAAATTCTGGAAGGAAAAGCTTGATAACGAATATCAGGTGCTCGATCTTCCGACTGATTTTCCGCGCCCACCCATCGCGACTTCACGGGGCGAATCCTTTACCGTTAGCCTTCCCGCAGATGTTTGTGCCACCGTTCAAAAGGTATCTGCAGAACATAATGCAACGCCCTTCATGATTTTGTTGAGTGCACTTTACGTCGCATTACATCGCTATTCTGGGCAGGCGGGTATCAATATCGGTACACCCATTGCCGGACGAAATCTCACAGAAACTGAAGTTTTGGTAGGTTTCTTTATCAACACCGTCATTATGTCGACGGACATGGGCGACAATCCGTCACTTGAGGAGCTATTGGCTCGGGTTAAGCGCAATGCACTGGATGCTTATGCTCACCAGGCACTTCCCTTTGAAAAGATTGTCGAAGTGTTAAAGCCGAAGCGCGATCCAAGTCGTTCACCGCTATTTCAGGTGTTTTTCAATTTGCTCAACCTTCCCGAGCCGACTGAGGTTTCTGGCATTCGTGTCGATAACCTTGCGCAGGAAGATAACGAAAGCCATGCAAAATACGATATCAATATTTATGCTAAGGAATTTTCTGAGCGAATAGAATTATTGGTTGTCTACAACCCTGATTTGTACCTGAAAGAGTCTGCCGCCAATATGGTTTATGCCATGGTGGCTACGCTCCGTGCGTTTGCTTCATCAGGCTTGAGAATTCAGGATATTCCACTCGTTGAACCGACTAGCGCTAGTGTCAATCCTTGTGAACCATTGGAATATCACAATGGATATAACCCAATTGCCCGTCTGCAGTCTTTGGCTGAGGCAATGCCACAGAAAATTGCTGTTAGAGATTTCAACGAAGGGATGAGTTATAGCGAATTGTGGGCATCGGTTCAAAGCCTTGCAACACGACTGGTGAATAACGGCGTACGCGAGGGGGACGTCGTAGCCGTGTATACCAATCGCAGCTACCGATTGCCTCTTGCGATGTTAGCGATATTGCAAGCCGGCGCGAGTTTTACCGTTCTCGACCCTGCTTACCCCGCCGATCGTCTATTAAAAATAATTGACCTTGCTAAACCTGTGCTTGCGTTGACAATCAGTGCAGATGCGGTGCCTGCGGAGTTGGCAGAAAGGTTTTCTGCGTTACCAAAGGGCACTCTTGAGTGTGTGAGATCAACTGATCTCAGAGGTAGTACAGTAGAATTTCCTGCCTATGATCCTGAACGTGTTGCCTATGTGGCTTTCACCTCGGGCACGACGGGCGAGCCGAAGGGAATCGTTGGTAGTTTTAACCCTGTTGCCCATTTTGTGGAATGGCATGCCCACAATGTTGCCATGGGGCCTGACGATAGCGTGTCGATGCTGTCCGGATTAGCGCACGATCCATTATTGCGGGATATATTTACACCTCTTTTTGTGGGTGCAACGCTCGTTATTCCTGCACCGATGGATATGCTGGAGCCGCAGCGGTTGCTGAACTGGTTCAAAACAGAAAAAATTTCTGTCTCACATATGACGCCCAACCTCTGGCAAATGTTGATGCAGGCGGGTTCCTCGATTTCACTACCGGATTTGCGGGTGGTGGCATTTGGCGGTGATCGGTTGACATCGCAGGTGGCGGAGAGTGTGTTGGATGCTAGCCAACACATGCGGGTACTCAATTTCTATGGTGCGACAGAGACACCACAGGCCATGGGTTGTATTGAGGTGAACAGGTCGCTTTTACAAAACGTATCCATTCCTCTCGGTAAAGGCATTGATGGTGTGCAACTGTTGGTGGTAGGTGCGGGAGGACAGCTTTGTCAAACTGGCGAAGTGGGCGAGATCTGGATTCGAACGCCTTATCTTACCAAGGGCTACCTGGTAGATGACGCCAATGCCGGTCGTTATATTGAAAACCCGTTTACCGGAATAACGAATGATAGGATTTATAAAACGGGTGATAAAGGCAGGTTTCTATCGTCAGGCATGGTGGAGTTTCTGGGACGAATTGATCAACAGGTCAAAATTCGCGGATATCGCGTTGAGCCCGCAGAGATTCAATCCCGTCTGCTGGAACATCCAGATGTTTTAGGTGCCGCGGTCTTAGCTATTATGCATGATGGTGAGCCGGCGCTCGTTGCGTATGTTGTACCTGCCAAAGGCATTGAGGCTGCACTTGATTCTGCATCGCTTAAACGGCATTTGAGAAGCTGTTTGCCTGAATATATGGTGCCTGCAGCAATCGTCAGTATTCCTGCAATTCCATTGACACCTAATGGAAAGCTCAACCGTACCTTGTTACCTGATTTTCGTGATGCAATTCATCAACGCACTTTGGTTGCACCACGCAACGAAACGGAAACAGAAATCCTGGCGATCTGGAAGCAGGTCATCAAGACCGAACACATAAGCGTTACTGATCAGTTTTTTGATGTGGGCGGACACTCCCTGCTAGCAACGCAATTGGTGGCAAGAGTCAAGGAACGTTTCGGTATCGAATTCAGTTTGAAAAACATCTTTGAAGTATCCACCGTCGAAGGAATGGCACGTTATGTCGATACTGCTCTGTGGGCGCGTCAATCGAGCGCTAATGTAATATCAAGCGACGTCGACGACGAAGACATGGAAGAAATCGAAATATAAATGCGCTTTATCTACCCCATTCACAACGTCTGGCACCTGCCATAGTGTTGGCGTTATGAAGGGTGCCAGGTGATTCTATTTTTAAATAGAGCGCATTAACACTGAATAATTGCAGAATTCCGGATAGACCTTATATGACCATTGTGGATTTGCTCAGCCAATTGCGACAAGTCGGTATTCAATTGACCCTTGATGGTGATAAATTGAAAATCAAAGCTCCTCAAGGGGCTTTAACCGATGAGCTGAAAGAGCAACTCAAGCTGAACAAAGAAGCCATCATTGCTTTTCTTCAGCGCGCGACCCAAGAAGTGACACAAACCGCGTTTCCGAAGGTGGATCGCTCGGGTCAGCTACCGCTTTCATACATGCAGCAAGGTTTATGGTTTGTCGAGCAATTGACACCAGGCACAGCGGCATACACCATGCCGATTGCTTTTAAGGTTGTTGGAACCCTGGATGCCATTTTGCTCGAACAAGCGGTAGGTCAAGTAATGGCGCGGCAAGAGAGTTTGCGTACGCGCTTTGTCGCAACAGAGCAAGGCATTCCACATGCAGTGATCGATGCGCATCCTGTAATTCCGTTTGTCGTTGAGGAGTGTCAGGTTGAACCATCCGCACTCGATCAGACACTTCGAGCACATGTAGCGCAACAGGCGATGTCTACATTCGATCTGGAGCGTGGGCCTCTCTTTCGGCTGAAGTGCATAAGATTCTTCGACAAATTCGGCGAACCATTAGTAAATTTGCTTGTGGGCGCCATGCACCACATCATTTCTGATGGCTGGTCTCTCAATGTGTTTGTAAAAGAAATATTTGTCGCTTACCTGCAAAAATTGACCTCGCTTTCGATTCCTGTTCCACCCCTTGATGTTCAGTATGTTGATTTCGCTGCCTGGCAACAGGAGTATCTACGCACTGAGACCTATGCGAAAAAATTGAATTATTGGGAACAACATCTAAAAGGAATTCCCAGTCATTTGGCGCTGCCGACTGATTTCCCAAGACCGTTTGTGCAGACCAATAATGGTAGCAAATACGAATTTTCTTTTCCTTCTGCCTTGTGCGAACGCTTTGGGGAGTTCTGTCGAGATAAAGATGTAACCCTTTTTATGGGGTTAATGGCGGCCTGGCAGTTTGTGATGTACAAATATTCCCATCAGGAAGATTTTTGTTTGGGGATTCCAACCGCTGGGCGCAATCACAAAGCGCTCGAGAATATTATCGGATTTTTCATAGATCCCATTATCGTTCGTTCGAAATTGTCGGAAGTAAGATCTCTGTTAGAAAATTTGTATAGTGTCAAGAGGGAGGTGCTGGACGCTTTTGAAAATCAAGAGGTTCCTCTGGCGCAAATCCTGGACAGACTCCAGATCCCTCGCAATCCTGCTTATTCTCCCGTTGCTCAGGTTGGATTTCAGCTACAAAACTTTTCCGGTGTTCTAGAGCAATCTGAAGCCGACAAGATGCTGTTTTCACAAGTTCAGCAGTTGACGAAATTGTCCATTGAGCGTGTAAAAATTGAAGACGTGGCGTCCAAGTTCGACATGATTCTGAGCTTGGCACAAAATGGCAATGATCTCAGCGGATACGTGGAATATAACGCGGACTTGTTCTCGCGCGAATCCATCGAGAAAATCATTACTCATTTTGAGACGGCCATACAGCTGTTGATGACACAGCCAGAATGCTTGCTGCGCGACATTGGATTCTGTACTGAAAAGGAAATTGCGATTTATCTGGGTCTAGATCATTTCGAGGAAATACGACCACTAACAGATACGCAAAAATTGCTTTTTATCGATGCGCAGGTCAATCCCCAAACTCGTCAAAACGGCATTGGAATATTTGTTGATTTCCCTGAGGGTTTGGATGTCAATTGCGTCACGGCATCTCTGGACTACCTCGCTACCCAATATTCTGTATTGAAAACCCGTTTTGTTAATTGTGATATACCTTGGTTGGAGCCTGTCTATCAGATCGTTGCTCCTCGCAAACCGATCGAATTGCCTGTTGAAAATATCGGTTATGATTCTGAAGCGGCGTTGGATGCACTTTGTCGTGAATGGATTTATCGTCCCTACGATATCTTCAGTGAAGCACTGTATGAATATCGTTTGCTTGCACGACACGATGGTCGTTTGCGATTGATTTTTCGTGGTCATCACATTTTGCTGGATGGTGCATCGGGCGTTTTCTGGCTGGAGAAACTTGGTCAGACCTACCGAGCCATCAAGAATGGTGAACCACTCCCTGAATTCCGCGATCGCTTTGGGGAATTTATCAGCGTGCGCCGCCGCGACGTAGATTCCGCAGAGACGTTGAATTACTGGAGCGAAAAATTCGGAACCTGCGTCCCGCTGACGTTCAATCGTATTCCAGGTGCAACCCGCGCAAATGATTATGAAATTCACAGTCACGTACTCAGCTCAGAGCATGCGGCTGCCATTAGGGAATATTGCAAAAAGAGTAGAACGCATACACTGGAT
Source organism: uncultured Moraxellaceae bacterium (assembly GCA_964473645.1). Taxonomy (GTDB): domain Bacteria; phylum Pseudomonadota; class Gammaproteobacteria; order Pseudomonadales; family Ketobacteraceae; genus HdN1. The sequence goes on along the minus strand of CAYYPW010000007.1, from coordinate 56,852 downwards.
TATTTCCGCCTATTGACGCACCTTTTGGTGCAACACTATTGCCGCCCTGAGGGTGATTTTGTTGTTAATGAAGTGCTTAACAACCGTATCACAGCAAAAGATGACACGTTGGGTGTGTTCTATCAAATGCTTCCCTGGGTCGTTTCTGGTGCTGACCTGAATGCTCCGCATACTGTTAGAGTTCTGCTTGACGGAATGGTGCAATATCGAAAGGAAACTCGTCCATACCGCTATCTTTCCTCTATGGCGCAGATGCAAAGGCTGGAGCCGGGGACCGTTTCATTTCAGTATAACTATATCAATTTCTTTAAAGAATTCTACTGGATGGATGAAGTTGCTGACGTGCAGACGGCATCTGCACTGGTAGAGCGCTCCGTGCAGGTTTTTGTAAAGGAAACCAGTGACAGCTTTTTGCTGCAGTTTTGGGTAGATCGAACTGTGTTTGATGACCATCGTTTTTTGCAACGCATGGATCACCTCTCTTCACAAGTTGTCTTTGGGAAGATAGATCAGATTTCAAAATTTGATTTCGTATTACCCGAAGAGGCTGTGTTAACGGCATCGATCGCAAAGTCCAATAGGGAATATGAAGCGTATGGCACCATTCTCCCTTGGTTCGAACAATCTACAAGGCGGTTTGCAGATAAAGTCGCTGTAAAATGTGGTATTCACAGTCTAACGTATGCCGCATTGAACGCGAAGGCTAATAAATTGGCTCATGCGCTCATTGATCGTGACATAACAACAGGCTCCCGAGTAGCCATCCTGTTAAGTCGTCGAGTCGAAATGCTGATCGCTGTCTGGGGAGTACTGAAAGCTGGAGCATCCTATGTTCCCATCGAAGCGAGTTATCCCTGTGAGCGCATTCACTATATTGTAAAGGATTCAGCCGCACAGGCGATTATCACAGAATCCTGCCTGCAATCGAAAATCGGTGAATCCTCGTCCTGGTTAATCGATATTGAGCAAGATGATCTGTTTCAGGCGTATTCAGACGCTGCACCAAAGGTTAGTGTGGACCCACAGGATGAGATCTACGTCATCTATACATCGGGTTCGACTGGTCAACCAAAGGGAGCGTCAGTTAATCACTGCGGCGAGGTAAACTTACAGCATTGGTACTTAGACTCCCTTAGTTTGAATGCGCAAGATTCGGCGCTAATCATTAGCGCCTTTGGTTTTGACCTTACTCAAAAAAACCTGTTTGCACTTCTGTTGGTGGGAGGCACTCTGGTGTTGCCAGAGATGGACGAGTATGACGAGGAAGTAGTTAAAACCGCTATTTTCGAACATAACATAACCCTAATAAATTGCGCACCCAGTGCATTTTATCCCCTGGTGGCGAATGGTGAATGCTTCGAAAAAGTAGCCACCTTACGGTGGGTGGTATTAGGCGGTGAACCCATTCGTTTGCAGCAACTCTATTCCTGGTTAGCGAATCCCTCCTGCGCTGCGCGCTTGGTCAACTCTTATGGACCAACAGAATGTACTGATGTTGTCGCCTTCCATGTTTTGGATCGAATAGACGAATCAACCAAGGACGTCCCAATCGGAAAATCTGTCCCGAATTGCGAATTGTATGTTTTGGATAGTGCTTTAAGACCTGTGGCGCCAGGGTTGATTGGCGAACTCTGTGTGTCAGGAATTTGTGTCGGTAATGGTTATGTCAATCGGCCTGAACAAACTCAAGAAGCATTCCTGCAGAGCCCTTTCGGACCCGGCAAGCTTTACAGAACTGGCGACCTGGTTCGTTTAGATGAAACAGGACATATTCATTACATTGGGAGAAAGGATTTTCAGGTTAAGATTCGCGGCCTGCGTATTGAGCTTGGCGAAATTGAAAAAGCATTATCAGAACAGAATAAAGTAACTGATAGTCTTGTGTTGGTTAAGGACGAGCGACTTGTCGCTTATATCGTCGCTTCCTCCGAAATAAATATAGCTACAATGCGCGATAGCCTTCGGGCGCGTTTGCCAGAATATATGGTGCCTGCGGCTATTGTACGATTGGATGCCTGGCCACTAACACCAAACGGGAAGGTCGATCGTAAGGCGTTGCCTATGCCCGGAGATACCAGCGTACGGGCGGAGTTCATTGCGCCAAGAAACGAAATCGAGGCGCGAGTCGCACAAATCTGGCAAGAGGTACTCAAGACAGATTCTATTGGAATTTACGACAATTTTTTTGATCTGGGAGGGCACTCCTTATTGGCAACCCAGATTCTTTCACGTATTCGAAAAACGTTCGATACTTCGCTTAATTTGCGCGAATTGCTCTCTGAGCCGACTGTCGCCGCTTTGGCAGAGCTAGTTACAAAAACTAAATCAACAAGTAGTGCCATTGCTATTTCTCACATCGATAGAAGTTCACGAATTCCCTTGTCATTCGCGCAGCAACGGCTATGGCTATTGGACAAACTTGAACCTGGCAACATCGCCTATAACGTACCCATTGTGCTTGAAATAATAGGCAATTTGAATGTCTCTGCATTACGCCATGCAATATCCGATGTCATTAATCGTCATGAAGGCTTGCGAACCGTTTTTCTTGAAGATGAGCATGGGCCCTATCAAAAAATACTGTCCTTACAATCGTGGGTGACGCCTGAAGTCGAATTGAATCTTGAGTTGGGTGACCAGGAGTTTTTGATTCGCCGACATGTAGCGCAAGCCGTAGCTTATCCATTTAGCTTGATGGAAGGGCCGCTGTTTAATTCTAAGCTGTTAAAGATTGAAGCAGACCGTTGGATCCTTACTTTTGTTGCGCATCACATAGTCACCGATGGTTGGTCAATGGGTGTGTTGGTGCGCGAGGTAATGATTTGTTATCTTGCCTATGCAAAAGGGCTACCACTCAATCTTACTTCGTTACCCATTCAATATGCTGACTATGCAGCTTGGCAGCGTCACACAATCAACGAAGATAACGCTCAGATTAAAAAGAAATTTTGGAAGAGCACTCTGGACGATGTGCCAGCGTTAACATTGCCCACTGATAGACCTCGCCCAAAATTGCAAACATTTAATGGAGATGCTTTTCGTTTTACATTCAATCACGAGACCTCTCAGCGGTTTGCACATATTGCAAAGGAAAATGCCACAACACCATTCAATGTGATCTTGGCTCTGTTTTCGGCTGTTTTGTCCAGATATTCCGGTCAGGATGACTTTGCTGTTGGTACACCTGTAGCTGGTCGACAATCAGTTGAGCTGGAAAATATTATCGGATTTTTCGTCAATACAGTGGCGTTACGCGTTAATCCGCGTGGTGACTTATCGCTTAACGATCTCGTGAAAGCCAACGCACAGATCTCTGGAATGGCCTTTGAGCATCAAGATATTCCATTTGAAGACATTGTTGATGCTGTCGACCCAGTGCGAGATATGAGTCGCTCTCCTCTGTTTCAGGTTATGCTGGTATTACAAAACATTCCCATCGACGGGTCGGGGTTTGAACAATACGCAGAGATGCTTTCTGACGTAAAGATCCTGCCTGTTAATTATGCCGTTGAGACTGCAAAGTATGATTTAACGCTTACTGTTGCTGATACTCAAAGCGAACTGGACGCATCCATTCAGTTCAATCGCGATTTGTTTGACATGTCGACGATTGAAAAAATTGCTTATGACCTTCAGTCTTTAGCTAGCCAATGGTTAAAGCAGCCTCAAGTCGCGTTTTCTTCGTTGGAATTAATTAGTGCGGAAGAAAAGCAGCTCCTGCTGGAGCGCTGGAATGACACGGCGCGAAATTACGATAGGAAGGCTACTGTCCAGTCAATGTTTCTGCGCGCCGCAAATGCCTACCCGGAAAGAAAAGCAGTTATTTGCGGCGAAGAATTCCTAACGTATGCAGATTTGGAAATTGTATCTGCAAAGGTGGCAGCTTGTTTGCGAGCGCAAGGTGTCGCACCAGGCGATAGGGTTGGCGTATGTTTCAATCGTTCCTTACATTTAATGACCGCACTATTGGGTGTTGTTCGGGCCGGGGCTACCTACGTTCCCATCGATGCCAGCTACCCACAAGGGCGTATCAACCACATCGTGCAAAGTGCTGGCATTGAATTCATAGTTACAAAAGCATGTCTGCAAGAAAATCTACCTCCGTCAGCGACTATTTTTGATCTTGATGCTTTTGTTCAAGAAGCAGATGGTTTCAATGACACCTATCACTGCGACGGTTCAGCTGAAGATATTTTCTACGTGATTTATACATCCGGTTCTACTGGTGTTCCAAAGGGTGCAGCGGTTTACCAACAGTCGGAGGTAAATCTTCTTGAGTGGTATATCAACGAATTTTCAATGACCCCTGATGACAGGGTGATGTTGATGAGCGCCATTGGATTCGACCTGACGCAAAAAAATCTATGGTCTACATTAGCGTCTGGAGCGTGTTTGGTTATACCTCCATTTCAGGAGTACGATCCTTACGCATTGGCGGACATTATAAAGGTACACAACGTAAGCTGGATTAACTGCGCACCCAGCGCCTTTTATCCCTTGATAGATGATTCCGAAAATTCGAATGGGCTCGATTCTCTTCGTTGGATATTTCTAGGTGGAGAACCAATCAGTTATAGTCGATTGCAGGCGTGGTATTTGAACGTCACAGCGCAATTGGTGAATAGTTACGGGCCGACGGAATGTACAGATATTGCTAGTTATTTCGTCATTCCACGGCATCAATTGGCAACTGATCCACTACCCATTGGACGGCCAAATTACAATGTGCAGCTATACATCTTGGGTAGAAATTTGGAATTGCTGCCCAAAGGTGCCATTGGTGAGCTTTGCATCGGTGGCGATGGGGTAGGGCCTGGATACATCGGTGATCCAGAACAAACAGAGAAAGTCTTTGTCAGTAATCCATTTGGTAAGGACAGCAAGCTATATCGCACTGGCGACCTGGCCCGATATCTACCAAATGGTAACGTCGAATATCTTGGGCGTATTGATCAGCAGGTTAAGTTGCGCGGTTACCGCATTGAAATTGGTGAAATTCAAGCAGTCATCAATAGTAGCCAGGGTGTTAAACAAAGTTTTGTTGCTGTGCAAAAAATAGGTGCGAATGAGTTGCTTGCTGCGTGGGTTGTCGCTAAAGAAGGGCAGATCAATGACGATTTGCGTAGTCGAATTCAAGCCCGCTTAACAGATCAATTGCCGCTTTTCATGCGCCCGCAAGCCATCGCTTTTGTAGATGAATTTCCACTTACCCCAAACGGAAAAATCGATAGAAAGGCCTTGCCAAATATTGGCATGGAAGCGGATGGCGAACTCCGAATGCCAACCTCTGCGCTTGAGCAGGATATTCATTCCATTTGGACAAAGGTGCTTGGCCTGGCCAACATTGGCATGGACCAGAATTTTTTTGATCTGGGTGGAAATTCCTTGTTGGCGACGCAAATTATTGCTCGCGTCAATAAAGCGCATACGGCGCGTTTGACTGTTCGTACCTTGTTTGACAACAGCACTCTGGAAGCTTTTTGTCGTTGCGTTGAGCAATCTGAGAAAGGTTCTGCTTCACCCTCCATCGAGACAATGAGCTTGGAAGGTGATTTGCCACTTTCTTATGGCCAGTCACGTCTATGGTATTTCGAGCAGATCAATCCAGGTAGTTGCGCAAACAACATGCCAGGTGCGGTTCGTTTACGTGGTGACCTTGAGCTTGATGCGCTCGATTATGCTGTTAATGAAATGGTGAGACGCCATGCTGTTCTTCGTTCAACTTATCATTTTGTTAATGAAGTAGGTCCTGTCACTCGTATTGCAGAGAAGTTAAGAATAGTTGTAGCGCGTGAGGATTTTTCAGATCTAAAAGCCGAGGCACAAGATGAAGCTTTTCAGCGCTGCCTGGCGCTTGACGTTAACACGCCCTTTGATATCGAAAAGGGGCCTTTGTTACGAGTAAAAGTAGCCTATTTTGGCGAAAGCAATCAAGGTGTCAAACAATGGGGACTGTTTTTCTGTATGCATCACATTGCATCAGATGGACTTTCCATGAATATCATGCTGAGAGAATTGCTGACTCACTATGTCAGTTACTCGCAAAGGCGGCCCCTGTTGCTCCCAGAATTGCGTGTGCAATATCCTGATTTTGCGCGCTGGCAAAAAAATTGGCTTGAAAGCAATGAACTTGAAACGCAATTGAATTATTGGTTGAAGCAGTTAGCGAATGCTCCCGAATTAAATACCTTCCCCACGGATTTTCCGCGACCAGAGGTGCAGACAACCAACGGCAATGTATTGCAAATTGCACTGCCAGAAGCGTTGACACGGGAAGTGGAACGTTTCGCCAAAGCCAAAGGTATTACACCTTTTATTGTAACGTTTACTGCATGGAAGATGGTAATGGGCCGTTATGCCCAAACAAACGATATCACGGTTGGTATACCTACAACGGGTCGCACCAAACCTGAACTGGAGCCATTGATTGGGTTCTTCATTAGCAGTGCTTTGGTGCGTAGTCGATGGGATAGCAATGCGAAACTCAGTGAAATCCTTGAGGACGTCAAAACCTCCACGCTCGAAGCCTTTGCACACGGCGATATCCCGCTTGATTTGTTGTTCCAGAAACTGGATGTTAAACGCACACTTGCTCACGCCCCACTTATCCAGGTTGCGTTTCAATTGTTTTCTGAATCAGAGTCTACTATCCAGGATCTGGCAGGGCATTTTGGTGGCTTGGAAGTAGAACCCGTTTACGCGCAGCGTTCTACTGCTCATTTCGATATGATTTTCTCTTTGCGCCATGCCAAAGGTGAGATTACTGGCGCACTGGAATACAACAGCGACTTATACCGTGCTGATACTGTAGCAACCATACTTAAGCACTTCGAGCGCACCCTTGATGCCATGTTGAGGTATCCAGAACAGCGGTTGCGTGATTTGGATCTGGCAACAGAGAGCGAACTAAAGCAGGTGTTACACCTTGATGCTGACGTTCAGCTTCGCCCTCTGACTGATACTCAGAAGCTGCTTTTTCTCGATGCTTTGATGAATCCTCATACTGTACAGAACAGTATTGGTTTTTACGCTGATTTCCCCTTTATTCCAGATACCCAAATTCTTGAGGCGGCAATCAATCACATCGCAAATATTTACAGCGTATTTCGCACCCATTTTATGGTGTGTGATGCGCCTTGGGCCGAGTCTGCTTATCAGGTTGTTCAACCGTTAGTTCGTGTACCCCTGATTGTCGATGCGACATTCGCGAGATCAGAGCAAGAACTTGAAGCTATTACCCAAGAGTGGAACTATTGCCCTTATAACATTACTTCCAGCGAGCTTTTTGGTTTCAGATTGTTACCGCATCCCAATGGTACTGCACGCCTATTGATGAGATGTCAGCATATTGTCTCTGATGGTACCTCTCTTGTTTATCTCGTGGAAAAACTAGGGTTAACTTATGACGCCTTAGTGAAAGGGCAACAGCTTCCTGTCTGGAATGACCGATTTGCGGAGCATATCGCAAATAGAAGGGCAGACGTTGATGACAGCGAAACGGTTCTATTCTGGAAGGAAAAATTCATCGACGTTCAACCCTTGTCGTTTTCCAAAATTCCAGATGCTGTCCGTAATGCGGATTATGAGGTTATTTCCTACTACATAGATCCTGACCACACCCGTGAAGTGCATGCTTACTGTAAGAAAAATCGCGCACATGCCGTTGATTACTTTCGGCTGCTCACTCATCTATTGATTCGCCACTATTGCAGGCCTGAAGGTACATTCCTTGTCAATGAAGTACAAAATGGTAGAACAGTAGCCAAAGATGATACCTTGGGCGTGTTTTATCAGATGATGCCTTGGGTGATTGATCCGAATTCACTCAAACCTGAAAAATCGTTCAAAGCCTGTTTCGATGGCTTTTCTCACTATCGAAAGGAAATCAGGCATCACCGCCAACTGTCAATCCTTCAGCAGATCAGGATGTTGGAGCCCGGTTCTGTAGCTTTCCAATTCAACTATTTTAACTTTCTCCAAGCGTATGAATGGCTTGAACAACCCGTTGAAATGGAGATGACATCAGCACATGTTGAACGTACGGTGCAGTGCTTCTTCAAGGAGCTGTCAGATTGTTATCTAATGCAGTTATGGTGTGACAGAACTGTTTTCGATGATCAGTTTTTTCATGAAAGACTCGTTCACCTTTCAAGGCAGATTGTTAGCGGTAGCGCGCAATCGCTTGGTGATCTTGATTTTATCCTGCCAAGAGAGCGGGAAAAAATATCAGCGCTTATTCAGGTAAAAGCAAACATTAACAACTACGAATCTGTTATTGACTGGTTTGAGGCGGCGGCGATTCAATATAAAAACAAAGTCGCCATTGTATGTGGTCAGGAAAGTATTACCTATGATGCTCTCAATCGATCAGCAAACCAGTTGGCCCACTATCTTCAAGAAAATGGGTTGAAAGCTGGCGAGCGCGTTGCCATTCTACTCGGGCGTAGAGTTGAAATGATTACTTCAGTGCTCGCTGTGTTGAAAGCGGGAGCATCTTATGTTCCTGTGGACATAAAATATCCTTGCGAACGCATTCAATACATAGTCAATGATAGCGGCGCAACTTTTGCTATTACTGATGCTAAAGCTAAAGAAAAACTCGTCGATGCAAATATCAACATTTTCAATGTTGATAGCCAAATGTCTGAGCTAAACAGCTTTGCATTTGACGGATTGCCTGAGAAACCAAAGGGTTCGCAAGAAATATATGTGATATACACCTCCGGTTCCACTGGGCAGCCCAAAGGCGCCTCGGTCAATCATGTTGGAGAGGTTAATCTACAAACCTGGTATTTGAGTTCTTTGCAATTAAACAGTTCGGATTCGACACTGGTGATTAGTGCATTTGGCTTTGATCTAACCCAGAAGAACCTGTTTGCCATGTTGCTCTGTGGTGGCCAAATTGTATTGCCAGATACCGATGAGTACGATGTATCCATTATTCGTTCAGCGATTGCGTCCAATAGGATAACGTTGCTCAATTGCGCACCGTCTGCATTTTATCCTCTGGTTTCCGAGAAAGAATTTTTCCCAGACGTTCAGTCATTGCGTTGGGTAGTGTTGGGAGGAGAACCTATTCGATTGGGGCATTTGAGTGATTGGCTATCGGATACACATTGCAACACTAAACTTGTAAATTCTTATGGCCCAACCGAATGTACAGATGTGGTGTCATATCATGTGGTTGAAAATGATGATATTGCTTTAAATTCTATTCCTATTGGCATCCCTGTACCCAATTGTGAGTTGCACATTCTCGATGAATACTTGAAGCCCGTCGCTCCAGGGTTGGTTGGGGAACTGTGTGTTACGGGAATATGTGTTGGAAATGGATATTTAAATCGCCCTGATCAAACGGCACAGGCTTTCGTTGATAGCCCCTTTGGCCCTGGGAAATTATATAAAACCGGTGATCTATGCCGCCTGTTGAATAGCGGCAAAATTGAATATGTAGGTAGAAAGGATTTTCAGGTAAAACTGCGTGGATTACGCATAGAGCTTGGTGAAATCGAAAATGCACTCAATAGCCAGGCTGCCATTGAAGATAGTCTGGTCATGCTTCAAGAGGAAAGGCTAATTGCATATGTGGTATCCCATAGCGTTATCGATTCCGCTGCAATTCGTACATCGCTGCGAGAGCACCTCCCTGAATATATGCTGCCAAGCATTTTCGTTCGTCTTGACGAATGGCCGCTAACACCCAATGGAAAAGTCGACCGCAAAGCATTGCCAAAGCCAAGTTCCGAAGGCGTAGAAGATAATTATGTGGCGCCGCGTACTGAAACAGAATTACGTCTGGCTAGTATCTGGCAGGCTGTTTTCAATTTGGAACGAATTGGTATTAAGGATAACTTTTTCGAATTGGGCGGCCACTCACTACTTGCCGTGCGCCTGGTGGGGCGAATTTCTCAAAATCTATCTGTCAATCTTTCGGTTTCAGAAATGCTGAGAGCATCCACAGTCGAAGCTTTGGCACAAGTTATCGACGTTAAAACCAGCCCGGACAAACAGCATGAACTGTCAAGCGCAAGTCCATTGGTGAAACTAAGAGACGGAGTAGGTGACGCTGCAGTGTTATTTGTTCATCCCGTCGGTGGGGACGTATTGTGTTACATGGATCTCGTGTCACAGTGGAAAGGCACGGAGCCAATCTACGGCCTACGAAGCAGCGGATTGGATGACAGTACTCAGCCAGAGAATGATTTAGGCCGAATGCTCAGTAATTATTTGGAAGCTCTAGATCTCAGCGGCATTCGCAAATGGTCAGTCATTGGACAATCCTTAGGTGGCACCTTGGCATTGGCATTGTCAGGAAGGATGCGTGATGTTGGCATGGTTGTGCAACGTTTGGTAATGATTGATACCTTCATGCCAAAAGCAATGAATGTCTTGCCTGATCATATACTGATAAAAGCGCTTGGCTTACAGCTTCCTGACGGGGTGATAGAGGGGCTGGATTTCTCAACGGATCTTTGGATCGACCGGATCTACCATTATGCAAAAGCGTTAAATATGGTGCCTGATGACCTAACGCTGCCCTATATCAAGCGAATTTACGCGGCCGCAAATGCCAATAGCCAATGCGCACTAGCCGTCAAGGTAGAGAGTATACCGAAGGATATTTCGGTGTTGCATGTCGAAGCTAGAGAAAACAACTTGCGTTCCCAAGAAGCATGGGTGCAACAAGGGTACGATTTTGAATATCACAAACACGCAGGTAATCACGAGACGATAATGAGAGGCGATAATGCAAAAACATTGGCCGCGATGATTGCGGGCTTTATGGGCAAGGGCGCGTGAACAGGAATTCAAGTAGCTACGACGAACCCTCGGTTCGCGTCGTAGCTACTTGTTTTGTTCGACGTTATGTTTCGGCTATTTGCCTTTTTCCAATGCATCAAGCCCCATCGCAATTCGCTGATAAATTGCATCAAGGTCGTTTGCATTTCCAATAGCACGAGGAATGCAGATCATTACGTCTGTACTATCACCGCACTGAAAAAACGAAACGTAAAGCGGCGTCAGTTCCAGGGGGATTGGCATACCAAATACCCCTGTGCATTCGAACTGAGGGCATGTGTAAACTTTGAGGTCAAATTGCCCCATGTTTGTGGTTAGGCAAGAATAGGTATAAGTTCCCTTCGCATGTACCTTGCTGTTGAATTCTGGCGTTTGACGCAATGAACGCTGCGGAATCCAGTGGAGAAGTTTTGCATTGGGCTTTATCCAAGCAATATCTTGATTATTACGCATGGACGTAATGAGCATTTGCTGAAATTTTTTCGCATCCTTTACATCGCCCGCTTCCAGTTCCAACATTGATGTACAGTTTGAAGCTGTAAATTCCTCTTTGGGAAGATGTCGGCGAAGGTCAGCGGGAATACGAAAAATGACCCTCTCAATGGCGTTTTCTCGTGCCCACTCCGCAATCACTGCCATCATGCGTCCACCAATCGCCGTTGGTTTACGCGGATAGAGGTATCGCTTCCAGATGCATCCTGGTTGGTAAGTGATGGCAGCATTTCGAAAGATGGGCTTGCAGTTGCCGACCGAAACCTCCTTTGCTATAGGGCCCTTCTCAAGGAAAACATCCCACTCTGTTTTACGACTGGTTGAGGGGATCACAGGTTCACCACGTAAGGCTCGAAACACCTGGTGTATAAAGTAGATTGTGCCTGCGCCGTCGGTGCAGGCATGGTGAGTGCGAAAAAGGATGCGTCTTGTGGCGCCTTCCAGCATGACAACTTCGAATACGGGCCCGACTCTGACATCGATAGGAGTGTCAAACCCAGGAGCAGTTTCGCTATTGCGGCCATCCCATTGTCCCGCATCAATTTTTCTTACAACGGGCAGCGGACCATCGTCATGCCAGGCGCGAAATCCCCAGACGCCCTTTAAGCGAAGGTGAGATTCCGGGATGACAGCGGCTGCAGCATGAACCGCTCTACGTAGTTCTTCTTCGTCGAGTGATCCCACGCCCTCTACAAAGTACTGGTTTACATAGGGGGTGGCGCTAGGGGTATCTTGTGCGAGAAAAGTGACTTCAAGGGGGGAGGGGCGTCGGTAGAAAGCCATAAAATTCAGTACCAAGCATCAAATTGAACTAATGTATACGTTTACTTGAACCTACTCAATGCTTTTCCCGCAGGTTAGAATGCGGCCTACTGTCTGGCATTCCTTTTTCAAAATTCGCTTCTGATGTTTATATAAACAAGAATGGCCAAAGATGTGATCTGGTTCACTTGGATTCCACTCTTCGATACTTTACCTTCTTTCGATTTCTGTTTGGGATTATAGGGATTACTAATGTCGTCAAATCGTGATTTAGCAATGGACTATCTCAAGGGGCTGGCCTGCTTGATGATGGTATTGGGGCATTTGCCTGTGTACGACAAGACGGACATGGTGGCCCAATATGTTGTATGGTGCATCAACTCTGCTACTGTCGTATTCTTTGGCATAAGCGGTGTCAATGCCGTTGCACAAGCAGCAAAATATCCATTTTCCTATCTGTTTGGCCTCAATCTTGCGCTGTTTGTTTTTGGCACTGCCTATAGCACGATTATTCACGTAGACCTATATGAGCGATACCTGCTCGAAATTTTTCAGATCATCGCCATTGGCTCTGTACTAGCAGCGCTACTCTATCGCCTCATTGGAAACAGACCGTGGGTCTTTGCATTCGTTGGTTTGTTGGTGGCACTCGCAAAGTATGGATTTGCATACTTTTGGCCAGATTTTCATGGTGGCGGTGTGTTGTTGGTCCACGAGAATTATAGACCCCATATTCAACTCGCCCCGAACGAAGCCCGTTTCTTCCCTGGGTTCCCATTTTTTCCGTGGGCCTATATCTTTTTCTGGGGAGTGTTTGCCTATCATTTATCGCAACGGGCGCAAGCAGTATTGTTACTCACAGAGATTGCTATATTAGCCGGTGGACTGTACTTGGATGTTCTGGGTGATTGGCGAGAAAAGTGGGATATGTCACCAGCATTTTTGTTGGTATCAATGATTTTTTTCAGCGCACATTGCTTCGTTGTGCGATTCATGCCTGCGCATTGGCTGAAAGTGCCAGGCTTTATTCTGTTGTTTGGTCAAAATTCCTTAGCTTTTCTCTTTGTTCACGGCTTTGGTTTGTTGGCAGGAATGATCATTGTAAAGACCACTGGCCAATTTGGGGCTTGGGCATTGGCTTATGTCGTTACCTACTTTGGTCTTGTGCTTTTCGTCAAGTGGAAGCCATGGAAGCTATTTGACGCATCCTGGACGTGGTGGTTGATGGCAGGAATAGTAGTGACACTTCCACTGGTGGCCATCACCTGGCCTGTAATGAAATTTCTGGTTGTGTTGTCAGAGGCATTTCTTGGTATTTTGTTCGCCAAGCACTTTGGCCAATTGCGCAATCTGATTGCCGCTAAATTATTGCCGGAAAAAGGCAAAAAGACAGCACCGCTTGCATCGACATGACGCCATTACAGCGTCATTACATGCAGATTATGGGGTGAGTCCCGCGACTGTTATTACGTTGCCTGGAGCCGGCGGGTTCCAATGTGTCAGGCGTCCTTCCTGGTTGTTCCAGATCACCCACACATATTTTGCAGCGTCCAATGGCTCTGAAAATTTGAATGTAACTTCAGTAGGCAGCTGCTCATTGGCCGTTCTCTTATCAATGGCTATTTCCATTGTACGAGTTGCTAAATTCGATTCTAGGGGCCGTGCACCGTCATAAAAGAAGGTATCAAGACGTTGCATCGCATTAGCCATCGACGCAGGCTGCTGGCGAGTACCTACGCTAGCGCTGGGGCTGATTGGGCAGCCCTCCTGGGGGCAGCTTATGGTAAGGGAGTGGGTATCGCTTCGACTGATGGCCAACGTCCGAGTGCCAGGGAGTAGCATGGCAACAGATTGTGGGCTGGGTTTGCCTAGCAACGATAATTTGGCAGGCACGTACATAAAATCGAAAGCCAAAGGTGGATTAACGAGAACAAGAATGGAGTCCTCGTTGTATTGTATATGCGTAAAGTCCGTGTACTTCGTCAGATGAATCTCTGACGGACGCTCAAGTTTCGATAGGGCTGTATTTCCCCAGATGAATGCATTTCCTGCCAACTGGGTGAGAGCGAGCAACACGACTGCACTTTTTGCTATTCCCCTATAAGCGCGATTGGCAGGCACCCAGTCTGCATTTCGGAAGAGATCAATGGCGAAAAGGGCGATCAAACCACAAATCGCTATTCCTGAGATAAACATCAGACGACCACCCGTCAAAATAGTCGTACCTGCCGGTATCAGCGCTCCCAGTGCGGAAAGAAGAAGAAATACGGCGAGGCTTGATTTTTTCAGTAATGGGGAAATCAAAAGCAAGAAAGCAGCAAGAAAAAAATAAGCAATGGTGGACTGCAGCTTGAGTGTTTCATCTGCCAGCAGAATTGCGAGAGTTTCGATTCCTGTCACCTGATCCATAAATAGAATCGGCCATTGGATCAAACCATTTCGAATAAATGCCAGTGGTGTGTGGGCGGGGTCCAAATATGCGCCAGATCCTGTTGCACCGTGATCGCCCGCTTTATAAGCCAGTTGCCATACAAAGAATATCGACAAAAATATCAGCGAAACACAGACTTTATGTTTCACTGTTAGTGGATTGGCGACCAACCAGATCGCCAATATTAAAAACGGAAAAATTGATAGGCCACCCTCAGCGCTAAGCAATGTCAAAAACGAAAGAATTGCCGCAACTGCTAGCGCTAAGCGACGTTGGGATGATTGCAAATATTCGAGAAGAAAAATCAGCGACAATACACCCAGACTCGCAGCAATAATAATATTTCTATTGGCAATCCAGCCAATGGCTTCAGCATGGCTTGCATCCAATGCATAAAGACTGGTAGCAAGTATGATCGCGCCGGCACGCATACTAAGCTGCCCAAATAGCACAAAAATTGCTGCAACAAGGACGAGGTACCAGGCAATGTTTTGTAGATGCATGACTTCCGGTAGTTCCGGCCACAACTGGTAATCGAGCCAGTGTGTCAACGCTGTTAATGGGCGCCAAAAATCGACTTTTAAATCCTGCGACGTCCACCACGGAATCCAACCGGTAGATTTAGCTACTGAGAGATTCGAATTCTTTGCTTCGTTAAAGAACGAAAACAGTTTATCTGTGGCGTGCCCTATAGATGGGGCCACCACTTCGTCACTGGATGCAAGCAGTGGCAAACCAAGCAGGAAGTTTCGATGATAAAAATCGTCCCGGCTGAGGCTGCCAAGTGTTGTGGGCAACGAAAGGAGGAATACTGCACAGATAAGCGCTAGCAGCGAAAATTTCAAGCGTGGAGATGCCGCTGTTGTTTTCGTGGTAAGAAAACTCATGAATGGAAAATCCTTCTGACAGCCCGAGTTCTATTAGTCTATTTTTTTTGTGTTGAGCGTATCGTAATCGGGCAATTCAATATCTGACCGTCGGATGGTCGAATTGGAGAAACCTATGACAACAATAATAAAGCACAAGGCACCAAAAAGACTCATCATGAGTGCCGATCCTCTACCGGTACCTGTGCCCCACAAATCGCCAATCATCGTATCAGCCAATGCCCCGCCTATCATCAGTGCCGGCTCGAAATATTGGTCCGCAAGAAAGCCTGCTGTGAGAAATGCCAGCGGTTGTGCTGACTTCATAATTGTATTTCTGAGCGCGAAAACTCTGCCTTGATAGGCAGTAGCGGTTTTGCGTTGCCACAAAGTTTGGCTGGCAGCATTTGCAATCGGAATAGTGAGCATCACGATGAATGTACCGACCGTCAACACAGTAATGGATGTCGAAATAGGCATGAAAATAAAAGTGGTACCTAAGGCGAAGCAAGGGAATGCAATGCCATAAGCAAGCCGCTTGGGGCCTTTCCAAGCCACCATTAATATTCCACCAGCGAGTAGCCCAAGCCCGCCAATGGTCTGTACAAGCCCAAGATCAGTCTTGGTTCCCAGCCCAAGTACAACCGGCACAAAGAGAATTTGAACGATAGATACACAAAACCAAACGACCGTGAAAAGCCACAAACCGCCCAGCAATCCTTTTTTCTCCTGTAGATATCGATATCCGTCCTTTAGATCTGCAAGGACGGAGACATTGCTACTTCCCGTCGGTTTAATTTGCGGTGTGGACGGAATTCGACTCAGTACCAAAGTCAGCAAGCCCACGGCATATGCGGCAAGTGTTGCTATGAGTATTACTTTCAAAGAGGAATGATCAAGCGCAATGCTGCCAAGCAAGGGCCCGCCTAGCTGAATGATTCCGAAAGCCAGTCCGAGCAGCCCATTGGCTTGATTAAGCCGATCTTTACCCACTATCAACGTGATGGTGGACGTAAATCCTACTTGTAAGGCCGCGCCAAAAATGGCTCCAAAAGGAACTACCAGGATGATCCACCATACGGTGAGCTGGTTTTGCAGATACAGCATGGCAATCGCTGCCATAACGAGGGTGCTGCCAATTTGAGACCAAAACAAAAGCGTCTTTCGCGGTAGTCTGTCGATTACCACGCCTATAAACGGACCCAACAGAAGGGCAGGGACAGTAGATGCAACACCAATCAAGGTGAAGTCGCCGACATTCCCCGCTTTCTCATACGCCCAGATGCCAAGGGCGAAGTTGGTCACGGCAGTGCCAAGAAACGCTCCGAGGTGACCAACAAGGATAAATACAAACAGGGGAAAGCCTTGCAGCTTTAATGTCATTGTTATAGTCGCATGCAAAAGAAAAGAATAAAAATCAACAATTTGAAATAAGTGTTGAGCTGCTCATGGCCACGCATAAATTATCACGAATTCTGACTGAAAGACCAAGAATATGGTATTCCATCTCAACCATTGTCTTTGAATGTGCCTGAATTCCACTACTTCATAGCCAATGACTACCTATCGCGTATTCGCTAGTGAGTAAGGTAATCCGGAACCGGATGGAGGCGGTAAAAGTAAATCTGTGACGCGGTCCTTATTGATTACGAAACTCCAACAGAGACAGACATCTCGACTAACTAAAATAGTTACGCATTCTAAAAATCAGTACTAGTTCTCATATTTGCTCGATATTCGGTCGCAAATCGCACCGCTTGGTTGTGGTACACTTGTCCAACATCAAGCTGTTGTGTTTTTGTAATGAAGCTGGTCAAAAAACGACCGGTGAGCAAAACTAGATAATAAGAAATATTAATAACAGGCAGATCATGGGCGCTATACATACGCCACCCGATATTACCAAAGACAAATGGTTTCAAGTACCGCAGCCGGTCACGGGGGCTCGTGCGCGGCTGTTCTGCTTTTCTTACGCGGGCGGAAATGCGTCGGCTTATCGCGACTGGTACAAGTATCTTCCGCGTGATGTCGAGTTGTGTAACGTGCAACTGCCAGGCCGTGGCTCCCGTTTCAAAGAATCTTCCTACACCAATCTGAATACCCTTCTTGATGGGCTCGAGACTGCTATCTCGCCCTACCTTGACAAGAATTTCGCGTTTTTTGGCCACAGCATGGGGGCGCAGGTTGCATTTGAGCTGGCGCGTCGGTTGAAAGCGAAAGGCTTGTCCCAGCCAGACTTCCTGTTTGTCTCTGCCAGAAAGGCCCCCCAAATACCGTTGCGTCGTAGACTTCTGCACACGTTGCCAGAGGGCGAGTTTCGTGCGGAGATCGAGCGGCTTAACGGCACCCCCAAAGAAGCACTGAACAACCCCGAGCTAATGGACATCATCAGCCCCATATTGCGGGCTGATTGCAAAGCCATCGAAACGTGGGAATACCAGCCTTCAACTCCCCTGGACATTCCTGTTGTTGCCCTGGGTGGTGTTCAAGACCAGCATGTCTCGATCGATGAGTTGGAGCGCTGGTCAGAGGTCACCAAAGGTCCTTTTGAGATTCAATTGTTCTCGGGGGATCACTTCTATATCCATCAGGCCACTGATGCGTTGTTGGGTGTTATGACGCGCAAAATCAACAAGATCCTCGAGCTGGGTTCCAATTGCCTGCTGGGCAAATACGTCAAAAAGATTGCCGGTGGCGCCGATAAATAGGCTGCGCGTCGACATTCCCTGCGGAACGAATAAACCTCCCATCGTGTCTTAACAGCCGTGTATTTTTCGCATTAACTGGGATAATAT
Organism: uncultured Moraxellaceae bacterium; assembly: GCA_964473645.1. GTDB lineage: Bacteria > Pseudomonadota > Gammaproteobacteria > Pseudomonadales > Ketobacteraceae > HdN1. Next base: position 38,706 of record CAYYPW010000007.1, on the reverse strand, counting down.
CCGGGGCCCAACCTAATCTAATATGAATAGTGTGCTGGGCATCTTTTAAGGGAATCTCAAGGGCGCCCCAGAGCGTAAATCCTTGTCAGGCAGTTGAAGAAAATAACATGAAAAAGTTTATGAAAATCCTGCTTCCTATCGCGTTGGTAGTAGGGGCATTGGCAGTCGTTGCTGTTCTTTTCTTCACCCGCCCGAAGGCTGAGCGACATACTGTGGCCATTAAAGAGCCCATGGTGTCCGTTACTACTGTTAACGCACAAAACATTAAAATTCCTGTATTTACTCGCGGCACCGTAACACCCGGTACAGAGATTCCGCTAGTGTCCGAGGTCAGTGGCCCTGTCAGTTATGTCTCTGAAAACTTTGCTCGTGGTGGCTTTTTCAAGAAGGGTGAGGTGCTGATCAAGGTCGATCCCGTCGAGTATGAAGTCACGCTCAAGAAGGCGAGCGCTGCCGTTGCGCAAGCCCTCCAAATGCTCGAACAAGCCTCGGCCGAAAGAAAGGTCCGCAGTGCAGTGAAGGGCATGACCAGCGAGCTGGGGCGATTCGAGTACCAATACCAACAAGCCAAGGCCCAGCACGATGCAGCGCGTGCTGAACTCGAAGCTGTCAATCTTCAGAAGCGCAAAACCATCATGGTGGCGCCCTTCGACGGGCGCGTCCGCATTGGCAGCGTCAATCCAGGTCAGTACCTGCGTCCGGGCGTGCAGTTAGGCATGATCTACGCTGTCAACGCGGCAGAAGTCCGTTTACCCCTCTCAGACAATCAACTTGCATTGGTGGACGTACCATTTCGTTTCGGTACTGATGGTAGTGATGGCCCGACAGTAACGCTGGTCGGTGACTACGGCGGCAAGAAATACTATTGGCAAGGTCAGGTAGTACGTGCAGAGAGCGGCGTCGATGAGTTTAACCGCTTACTCTATGTGATTGCCCAGATTCCAGATCCCTATGCGATTGATGTGGCACAACCCAATCGCCCCCCACTGACAGCCGGAAATTTCGTAGAAGCTCAAATAGATGGCCGCCACTTTGAAAACATTTTTGTGGTACCCCGGCAAGCACTTCGCCAAGGGGCTCAGGTCTGGACCGTTAATAGTGAAAACCGCCTCAAACGCAAACCGGTAGAAATCCTGTACAAGGGTAAAGATGTGGTTTACGTGAAGGGTGGCCTGGAGAGCGGCGACAATATTGTTCTCAGTCAGCTGGATATTGCTGTAGATGGAATGAAGGTCCGTAGCGCCAACACCCCGCTTGAATTCAAACAAGAAAACATCAATCCCAATAACCTCCTCAATGAGGGCATTGAGAACAGTGGCGCCATGTTTCAGCCAAAACCGGGAGACGCCCTGCCTGCCAAAACAGCGCAAGCGGCCAGCCAACTGCAGGATGACCTGAAAGCAAAGTTGGATAAAGCCAATCAAGCTTGGAAAGACGCCTCCCCGATAGAAAAAGCGCAGGCGGTCAATCAAGCCAAGCAAACCCTTACCAAATTGACAGAACAGATCAAGACTGCACCCGCAGCGAGCCAGCCAGCTCAGCCCGCATCTCCCCCCGTGGCAAGCACTGCGAGCGAACAGGCCAAACAAGCTATTTCTCCCTTGGCGGATTTGATCAATCAAACCGAAGCACAGATGAATGCGTCGGTACAAGCCGCGAAAACAGCGCCTGTTGAAACCTCATCAAGTGGCGTCTCCGCAGCAAACGGCGCACCAAAACCAGCCCCGAAAGGGTACATTACCATTCCCGTTAGTGCGCCCAAGACCATGTCGGAGGCCACCCAGTGAACGGCATTATTGAGTGGTTTGTCCGTAACCGGATCGGTGCAGATCTGTTGATGATGTTCATCATGGTGGCAGGGGCTTTCTCTGTCAGCAATATGCGTAGCGAGATCATCCCCAATGTATCGCTCGACCAAATCGCAATCACCATTCCTTACCCTGGTGCGTCCCCCGAAACTGTCGAAAAAATCATAATCAACCCTGTGGAAGCCGCCATTTATGATGTCGAAGGCATCAAGTCGGTATCCTCTCGTGCGGTCGAGCATGTTGGCGTTGTGACGGCAGAAATCGGTTGGGGTTATGATCCCAAGGATTTGCTCAACGAAATCAAGGCACGGGTTGACGGTATAAGTACCTTCCCACAGGAAGTGCAAAAGCCGGTAATCAAAGAGTTATCCGTTCGTAACCTTGTGTCGTATTTGGTGATTTCTGGCGAAGCCGATGAGCGATCGCTGCGCGCTATTGCAGCGCAAGTGAAAGACGCACTTCTGAACAGTAAGCACATTTCACAGGTCGAACTGACCGGCACCCGCGACTATCAGGTTTCAATCGAAGTCTCAGAGTCGACCTTGCAACGCTACAACATGAGCTTTGCCGAAGTCGCACAAGCCATCAAGCAAAGCACGCTGGAATCTCCTGGCGGTGTGGTAAAAACCGCGCAAGGGGAGGTGGCCGTTCGGGTAAAGAGCCAGGTATACGATACTGAACAGCTCGAAGATATTGTTATCAGAGCCATGCCTGATGGTGGTCGTATTACATTGGCAGATGTCGCCAAAATCAATGATGGCTTTAAGGATGGCGCACGTAGCGAATTCAATGGTAAACCGGCGGTCGTGCTCAGCATCTATCGCGTTGGTAATCAAAGCATTGTTGACATCTCGCAAGCCTTGAATGACTTTGTCGATAGCCCCAGCATCTATCTGCCTGATGGCGTCTCCCTCGATATCTGGCAAGACACGACGGTTTACTACAACAGTCGTATGGCCTTTCTGATCGACGATGGTGTGCTGGGCGGTTTCATGGTTTTCTTGATCCTCCTGGTGTTTTTGCGTTCCGAAGTCGCCTTCTGGATCACGGTCAGCGTGCCTGTATCCTTCCTTGGCGCATGTATTTTGCTGCCTATATTTGATATTTCCTTCAACATGATCTCGTTGTTCGCTTTCATTCTCGTATTGGGAATCGTGGTGGACGAAGCCATCGTTATCGGGGAAAACATCTTTGACCATCGTCGCCGTGGCACCCCCAGCCTGGAAGCCGCGATCAAGGGTACACAAGAACTGTTTTTCCCGATGCTGTTCTCGGTAATGACAACCTCCTGCGCCTTTGTTCCGCTGATGTTTTTACCCGGGCCAGAGGGTAAATTGATGGCGGCTATCCCCATTGTGGTGGTGTGTACGCTATTCGTTTCGGTGGTCGAGGCTGCATTCTGCTTGCCTGCGCATCTTGCGGGCGCCAAAGAGGATGTTTTCGACAATGTCCCAGTGCTGGGAGCGCTTCAGCGAAAGGTAGCTGTAACTCTCGATAGTTTTCTTGAAAACCGCTATCGCCCATTTCTGGAGCGATGCCTCGAATGGCGTTATTCGGTCATCATCACCTTTGTCTGCATGCTCATTCTGGCACTTTCCCTGCTTGCTTTTGGCTGGCTCAAAGTGGTCATGTTCTCCCAGATAGAAGGCGATTCTGCGCGTGGCACCATTCGTTTTTCTGAAAACGTCAGTCGCGCAGCAGCGGACGCCGGTGTTCGCAAGCTGCAAGACGCAGCGCTCGAAATTCAGCGCACGTTTAAAGATAAAGCAGGAAACCCTCAGATTCTGAGCGTGTACACATCCTTTAGCCCGGATAATTCCGGTGTAGTTGTGATGGAGTTTCTTGCCAGTGAAAACAGGCATTTCTCTGGGGAAGACGTCGTCAAAGAATGGCGTCGTTTAGTCGGTGATATTCCTGATGTCGCTTCACTGGATTTCATTTCGACACTCACACCGGCCGGTACAATGGTCGATCTCGAACTTATCTCCAATAGCTCTGACGATCTCCGTTTGGCCTCGCAGGCGCTCAAGGCCAGGCTCGCAGAGTTCACCGGTCTCTACGACATCAAGGATTCCTTTCAGACGGCCAAGCAAGAGTTGGTCATTCAACTTAAGCCCGCGGCACGTAACCTCGGCTTGACGCTGGATCAGATTGCATTTCAGGTGCGTCAAGCCTATCACGGCGCGGATGTGCAGCGATTCACCCGCAACGACGGGGATGTCAACGTGATTTTGCGTTACCCCGATAGCGATCGTGGTTCTCTATGGAACCTCGAAAACATGAGCATTCGCTTGAGCAATGGCAAAACAGTGCCGCTGATCACCGTCGCTGACATTGAGTACGGCGAGAGTGCTTCCGAGATTAAGCACCACCAACGCCACCGGATTGTGCGGGTGTCGGCCAAAGTGGATGAAAATGCCACGTCGCTGGGTAAAGTGATGGCGCCGCTACGCGCAGATTTCCTTGATCGACTCCCAGAAGACTACCCAGGGATGCGCTGGTCTATTGCTGGAACACAGAAAGATCGCGAAGAGTTCACAGACTTCCTTCTGCAGGCTTATGCGCTGGCGTTGATTGGCATGTATGTGTTGATGGCGTTCCAATTCCGCTCTTACGGTCAACCTTTCATGGTCATGATCGTTATCCCCTTCGGTCTTATCGGCGCACTGTTAGGCCATTTACTGGTAGGCATTGATGTCACGATCTGGTCGCTGGTGGGCATGGTGGCGGTGAGCGGGGTGGTCGTAAACGATAACCTTGTTCTCATTGACCACATTAACGAGAGCCGACGAGCCGGGGAACCGTTGTCGCAAGCCATTCGAAATGCAGGTGTAAGACGTTTTCGTGCAGTATTCCTGATTTCGTCAACCACCATGATTGGTTTGTTGCCAATGATTGCTGAGCGGTCCCTGCAAGCGCAATTCATGATACCAATGGCAGTCTCGTTAGGTTTTGGAACAATGTTCTCAAGTACTATCAGTCTGATTTTGGTACCATCACTTTACTATGTCTCGGATGAGCTGGGCCGTTTTCTCGGGCGAATTTTCAGTTTCGGCGGCAAGAAAGAAGAATCGTGGGTTGAGCCGGTGTCGATCGCAGAATCCATCGACAAAACTTTTACCAATAACGCCGAAGATGAGTCTGAAAAACTGCAATGGCATGTAGGTCTCGATGAAGCCTACGAAATTGGTTATCAAGCAGCCATTGCTGGCAAAGCAAAAAAGTCCCCTTTTGACCTGGAAGTGCTGGTCGCAAGCTGGGAAGCCGGCTGGGATGATGGCAAAGAAGAGCTGAGACTTAGAGAGTCAGGTGCAACTGATTAAAACTTGCGTATAATCAGGCACTAACAAAATTAAAAACTAGAAGGTTCTCGCGGTGAAGACAAGCACGACTCAATTTGTCGTTATGGTTACCGCTGTTATTCTCCTGGGGGCGTGTGAAAAGGCGCCAGAGCCTCATGCCATAAAAAGGGACACAACTGCTGCTGCAAAGCCAGCACCTAACAAAGAGCCTGAGCTGCCCTTTGTCACGCTGGAAGACGGTAGCAAGTTTGCCGGCGACCTCGTCAATGGCAAAAAGGAAGGCAAGGGAGTCTATCAGTGGCCTAACGGCGACCGTTACGACGGCGAATGGAAAAACGATTTGATGGATGGTGTTGGCAAGTTCCGAACGGCCAACAACCAGACCTACGAAGGGCAGTGGTCAAAGGGCTACTTTCATGGTGAAGGTGTCTATACCTGGCCGAGCGGCGCCAAATACCGAGGCCAGTTCGTCAATGGCCAGAAAACTGGAACCGGCCGTTACGACTGGCCCGATGGCCGTTTTTACAAAGGCGAATTCAAGGCTGATTTAAAGCATGGTACTGGCACCTATGAGTGGCCTGACGGGCGCAAATATACGGGCCAGTTTGATCATGATCGTCGCACCGGCAAAGGCAAATACATAAATGCCGATTCCGAAGCCTATGAAGGCGACTTCATTGATGGTGTCCAGCAGGGTAGGGGCACCATGATATACAGCGACGGCACTGTTTATGAAGGCCAGTTTGAAGACGACGAACGATCGGGCATGGGTACGTTAAAGAAACTCAGCGGCGAGACTTATGTCGGCGAATTTCGTAACGACAGACCTGATGGTGAGGGCACATACAGTTGGCCAAGCAAGGACAAGTATGTCGGCACCTTTCTCGCCGGTATCCGTGAAGGTCGTGGAAAGTTCATATTCGCCGATGGTCGCGTTTACGAAGGCCAATTCAAGGCCGAGAAGATGCATGGCACTGGCACCATGACATGGCCTTCCGGCGAGAAATATGTTGGCAGCTTCGAGAATGACCTTCGTCATGGTCGTGGCACCATGATATGGCCCGATGGCAGCCAATATGTGGGTGGTTTCGAAAATAATCAATTACATGGGCGAGGCACCTGCACAACCGCCGGTAGAGCCCTTCCATGCACATTTGAAAATGGAAAACGCGCTGAATAAGGCGCGTTTTCCACATTAAAACCCGCTGATTGCCCGTGTGAGCACGAAGAAAACCAATGTCGCTAGTGTCCGGTGATGCTGGCCACTCTAGTTCAAAGATTCGAGTTCAAAGATTCGAATTTCAAAAAAAACGCTGACAAATCAAACATTACAGCTTGTCCAGTGCTGCAATCGCTTCCTTCGCCGTCTGAAACCGTCCGTCGGGTGCCGGGTCTAGCAATTTGGCAACGACCGCACTGGTCTTCTGGTCCACCACCGTAGCAAGAAAATCATCTGATTGACGTTTGCAAGAAGCAGCGAACAGCACCTTGTCACGCTTGGATCGGCCTTCATTCCAACGTCGGTTCATCAACAATTCGTAAAATAAAATCCCTGCTTGATAGAGATCGCTACGCTGGTCCCACGTCTCACCTTTGGCCTGTTCAGGAGAAATGAAAGACGGTTTGGCGATCCACTGGTAGCTCTCCTTGTTCGCTTGGCGCAGAAAGTGTGCGCAGCCGAAATCAACCAGGTAAATACGCTGTTGCGGATCGATAAGAATGTTTTCCGAGCTGATATCCCCGTGAATGACTGGTTTGAGGCCATTATGCAAGTGATCCAATTGCTCAAGCAGCTGCCTGACTATGCTCACCGAAATCTGCTTTACCAACTGTGGTGGAAAACGACCTTGTTCCTGTGACAAGTTGATCAGCGGGAACCCTTCGATAAATTCATAGGCATAGTAGGCCTGTTGCCCGATCAATCCGCGCGCTCGGTATTTAGGGAGAAAAGGGTGGTTCAGCTCACGCACAATCTGGCTTTCATTCGAGAATTGCCGGCGTACGGCAGCATGGTTCAGCCACTGTTCCCGCACCAGTTTAACGGCTAGCTTAGGCTTTCCAGGTTCCAGAGGAATACCTTTCATTACCACACAAATACCGCCCTCGGTGAAAGGCTCCAAGCGGTATTTGCCGACACTCAGATCAACCACGTTTGCGCTGGGCGGTACCACCTCCGCAGGGCGATCTGCAGCCTTTTTGGTGTGGTTCTGCGCATCCACAGTATCGGCGTCAGCCTGTTTATTGCGCCGACGAAACCACTGGGTGATCTTCATGGGTGTCCTTAACAAATTGATCTTCTTTGAATTGTAGTAGAAAACACCGAGCGCCACAGGGTAGCGTTAAAAGCAGCCGTAAAGCTCGCAGAATTGTAACGATTTGCACGCTTGAAGGGCAAATCCAAGCGCGTGACGCGGTCGATAATGTGGAGATTCCAATGACTTAGCGACAATTCCAAATGGGACGCTTGTCGGAATTGTGTACTAGTTCTGTAAATGGGGTATTGACTTGAAATAGGGGTATGTCAGTATTCGGGGCATGGGTCATACGAACTCTCACGTAAGGTCCAGCACTAGACTCCCCCGTCAATGTGCAAACAAAAAAATCAAGACAAAAACAACACTATAAACCTGTAAGGGGCTATTCGATGAAACTCTCCAATATCAAAAAAGTTCGTGGCCAAGGCATGACCGAGTATTTGATCATCATCGCTTTGATTGCTGTTGCCGCAATTACCACTTTCGGCCTATTCAGCGGCGCTGCTCGTAACCAGGTTGCTGCTATTGCGACAGAGGTTTCTGGTGGCGATGGCGCAGGGTCCACGGCTTCATCCGTAACCGATGCAACTGCTGCTTCAACTGACGCAACCACCAACCGTGGTATGGATCAGTTCACCACGCGTAACGATTTCTAATTTAAGTCTTTTGGTTCAAGCATGATAAAAGGGCGTTCGTCATGAGGCGGTACGCCCTTTTTCGTATTCGGGTTCTCGGAGACCACAGGGTATGCAGCGCAATCTAAAAAAAGCCAGCGGACAGGTGCTTCCGGTTACGCTCGGCTTGGCATTACTCGCATGTGTTTCAATTTTCATGGTCATCAATTCAAACCGCGCAATTGATGAAAAAATAAATCTGGTAAACGCGGCGGATGCAGCAGCCTACTCTGGCGCCCAAATGGCAGCAAGAGAGCTTAATTTTATGGCATTGACCAATCGAGCCATGATTGCCAACGAGGTAGCCATAGGCCACATGATGGCCTATCAAACTGAACTTGATGTGCTAGCCGATACCCTGAAAAATGGTGTGGGCGGTCTGATTGGCTCTATTATCAGTGGGTTGCTCGACCTCGTCGGGGGAGACGCCCTTATAGACAACTTTAATCAAGTGAACAAAGTCTGGTCGGGTGCCTACATACTAGCCGTTAATGCATCAAATGCGTTGTACCAAGATTATCAAGAGGATGATTATCGAGCATTGGCAGGTATCGAAAGAGATTCGTTGTTGGGTGCCGTAATGAATACTGTTGCGGAACAATATGAAGTTTCACCAGCTGTTAACATTTCAATCAACAGCGAAGAAGGTATTGTCGAGATGAATTCGGCTGAAGACCCTGATCTTCGCGAGATTGCTCAAGCTGCCAATTCCAATCCATTTTGCAGCCTAATCGCTTTCGCACAGCCAGGAGATGCTGTGGGGCAGACGCCGTATGATAATGCCAATCGCTTTAATGCTTTGTCCGGCCAGTGCAGAGCCTATTACTCCTCTGGCAATCTGCCGAACTCCCTTGGTTCTCTTAACAATCCAGTCGCCGATGGTGGCATCATGCTGGAATTGTTAAATAGGTCTGCGGCTGGAGCCACCTCTGCTGATTGGGTATTGCAGCGCAATGCAGATTATCGAATTCTGGGTGTGCGTGTAGAACGGCGTGGCGAAAGTGCTGCCGTTTGGGATTCGGCTAATCGACAACTCAATTGGCAAACAGATGGGCCTGATTCGATCAGAACCCGTGGGCTATTATCGCTGTTGCTTTCCTTTGAAGGGGAGGCAAGCGGGGATGCAAAAGAGATTGCTGATGAGGCTTCAACACATATAGGCGGTGCAGTGGTAGATCTGTTGCGTCTTGCAGGATTGTGCGAAGAAATTGATTGTGACGCATTGGCTGATTCTTCATATACAGGTATACAGCGTTATGCCATTCTGAACCCTCTATTGGCCGATGAAACTCCTCTTGTTACGGCAATAGCTTATCAGAATGTTCGGTGTAATGATGATTGGGGGCGTGATGAAGATGGCGATCTCGATCCAGGGTTCTTTACTGATATGCAGATGTTTGGACAAAAGGATACCTGTAATTCAGATCAACCTGTCATCGCCTATGCGCAGGCGAAAGTCTTTTATCAGCGCCCTCCATGTGATGAAGTTAGAGATCCAAATTGCACATTGGGATTTCGTGCATCCGGTGTTTCAGGCGAGCAGGCAAATTTATTCAACCCCTTCTGGCAGGCGCGATTGGCAGTTTCTACCGACTAGTACACAAGCTAATAATAATTGAGAAAAGTGTGGTTCCAATGCAATCAGCAAACACTAAAAAGACCAGCAAGGGCCAAGCGATCACGGAGACGCTCGTTTCTATTGGGGCGCTATGTAGCTTGCTTTTGGCATCTGGTGCGCTCTATTCGATTTTGCAGGCAGACGTGACTGCAACCAAGGCGGCACGTGTTGCCGCATGGCATGGTGTGTTGTATCAGGGGGAAACACAGGAAGAGTTTGATAATCGAGTGAGGGATAATCTTGCATCTACTCTCATGAGTAGAGATATTCGGGATGTAATGGACAATAATGCAGAAAATCTCGTCGGGGGCACAAACGACATTGCCTTCAGGCATGATGAAGTCAGCCCTACATATACCTACCCATCAAACAGATCGAGCTATATCGCCAATCAAGCTGGGTTGAATCAAAACAGAGTATCCGGTGTCTCAATTAGTATTCCATTTGCAGATAATGCCGAGATATTCAAACAAGTTAATCCGACTAGCTATTTTGCCTATGAAACAACTGACCAGCCGTTGCCCTACGACCCTGTAGAGGGTGGATACCGTTATCATGTTAAGGCCACAGCAGCCCTGCTAAGCAATGGCTTTGTGCCCTTGAGCGAAGCCAACTTCACTAATGCCATTTCGAACATTTCGGCTGATGGAACTCCAATGACGTATTTTGAGGTATGGCGTGGAGGGCTTGATTTTTTTGGCTTTGATGAAATAGATCCCGCAATGGGTCCTGATGGGTTATCTACAGTGGCAGAAGATCAAAGTAGAGTGTTGCCAACCCAGCTGGGTACATTCGTAGATTAGTAGACTGCAGCCTTGTGAAAATAATAATAAAAAACGCGCTTTTGGTTGGTTTATTTGTTGCCTTCGTCATCTCATCCTTCGGGGTCATGGCCGCAGATCCCCTGCGCATACCGTTTCCCGATACACCACCGCCACCAGGGGCAGAATGGACCTGGGTGGGTAGGCAGATGGTGGTCGATGGATTTCCCATGTCTATCAAAAACTTTCAATTTCGTGGCACTGAAGCCGACATGATTAGCCATTTTGAAAATTTCTGGAAAACTCTTGGGCATGGCGCCTACAGAAGAAACAAAATTGGCCCCAAGTTGTTGATTAGCCATGAAACCAGTGACTACTACACCACGGTTCAGTATCAAGAGGCAGGCGGGGTGATTACAGGCTCGATAACGGTTTCGGTGCCGTTGTCGCAAAAGCGAAAGCCTTCAAAGCCCTATATCAAGTCGCCACCGGGGGCTAAGATAATCAGCCAGATCGAAAGCAATGATATTGGCATATACAGTGAAACAGTGACGCTGTTAAGCAAACGCAACGTAAAATTCAACTCAAGTTACTATGCGAATCAATTACAAAATAAAGGTTGGTTAATTATTGATAACCAGTGTACTGATGAAAGTTGTGATGGTCATTACCAATCAGAAGTGGGACAGTTACAAATTTCAATAAAAGATTTACCTGGAACCAATGGTAACAATAGCCGAATTTTGATTCACTTGATGAGACAATAAGTGTGCAGGTACGACATGAAAAACAGAACAAAAGGTAACGTACAGATAGAATATATTGTGGTTATGTTTTTTTGTGCTTTAGGCATTTATTTTGGGTTGGTGGGGGGCGATGATCAAAATCCGAGTGAAATCAAGCCGCTTGTCAATGCTGTTCATGATCGGCAAAACACGTTCATAGATACTGTATTACAACCATAACTACATAGTCCGCCAGGCATTTGATTATGAAAACAAAAGATAAAAGCACACTACTGATTTTGGCGGGCGCTGTTTTAGCAGGGTTGGCTGGTTGGTTTTTAACACAGAAGTACATAAATACTGAGGTGAGTGAGCACAAGCGAAGCTTTGAGGGGCAACGGCAGGCTGTTCAAGTGGTAGTAGCAGCTGCAGACCTTAAGATTGGGGACGTGATCAGTCTCAAGAACGCACAAGCCAGAAGTATTCCAAAGACCTACGTTGCGGCAGATGCGGTTTCGCCTAAGGACTTTACTGCCTTTCTGGAAGGACGCCAATTAAAGCACAATCTTCGTGCTGGTGAGCCCATTCTGAAAATTCACGCAAGTAACTTGAAAATGGAAGGATTGTCGAGTCTGCTTGGTCCAGGCGAGAGGGCAATTACGCTCCCTGTTGGTACCGAAGATACCATTTCTGGCTTTCTTAAGCCTGGGGACAGTATAGATATATTTGTGACACTGAAGGACGGTGCCTTGGAGCGCACGGCAGCTTTACTTCAAAAAGTAAAAGTGCTGGCGACCGGTATCGATGTTGATGATGGGATTGAAGAAAAGAATCAAAAGAAGTTTAGCGAAGTTACTCTGGCCGTGAGTCCTTTGCAGGCGACGAAGCTAATACATTCCCAATCGGTCGGGGATTTATCTGTGGTGCTGCGAAGGCACGAAGATAAATCATCCGAGTTCGACGACTACGTGACGATCGATAACCTGCTTGAATCTAAACAGGCAATACCCGCACCACCACCACCGCCTCCGATGCCACCACCCGCAGCGAAAACAGGTGGCGGTTTCGAACTTATCAGGGGGGGGAATAAGTCTTAATCTGATTTTCTATAAGAATAAACGCATAATAAGAATTTGATTGCTAAGGATATTTGAATCATGGTGATGTACAAAAAAAATTATTCGCTGATGCTGACACTGTGTCTAGCTATCTTCAGCCTAGGTATTTCTGGCTGGGTCTTTGCAGAGGATCCAGTTGAAGAATATGACGACACCATCACCATAGTCCAAGGTCAAACAACATTGTTGCCTTTCCCTGGCGTTGTGCGTGTGTCGATAGGTGAAGAAGAGCTTGCCAACGCACAACCAGCGGGCACGGGTGAAATCTTGCTGACGGGTCTTAAAGCAGGTGTAACCGATTTGCGGGTCTGGTCTGAAAGTGGTACGCAAAAACGCTATCTGCTGAAGATAATTGACAACTCCTGGGTTCGTATTCTCGAAGTCGCCAATATCGTCCTCGCTGATGTTGAAGGTGTCAACGCTCGGGAAGATAACGGTATAGTGTTTATAGAGGGGCGAATTCTACGTGATCAGGATGTGGGAATCGTAACAGATTTAAAGAAAAAGTTGGAGAAAGAGGTCAAAGCAGGCAAAGTCGTTTTTAATGTGGTAATGCCAAACGTAAACCTGCAAGCGATGGTGATGCTTGATGTTCATGTTGTCGAGGTTAGACGTCAGGAGTTCAACAATATCGGGGTGCAATGGGATGCGTCAACCAAGGGTCCGTACTACGGAATCCTCAGCAATTTTACTGGTGCAGGTAATTCTGACAAAGGTCTCAGTGTTGCAGGTTTTCTACTGTCCGAAGATGGACAAATCAAAATCGGGGACAAGCAATACATTGGTACGTCAATTGGATCTAAGTTGAATTTTCTTCAAAGTGAAGGGGTGGCACGAGTACTCGCGCAACCTAAACTAGTGACTCGCTCCGGTTCTCAGGCAGAATTTCTGGCGGGTGGAGAGATACCAATTCCTACCATTAACAAAGACAGTGAGGTGCGCACGTTCTTCAAGCAGGTGGGTGTTATCTTGAAAATCTCACCAAAGGCTGATCCCGACGGATTCATAGAAACTCTTATCAATGTCGAAGTCAGTCAAGTTGATGACAGTGTTCAGGTCCTGGGGATTCCAGGGTTCATTACCAGAAAAACAAAAACGGAGATGAACGTGCTTTCTGGCCAAACCATGGTGATATCCGGGATGCTTTACGCTGAGGATTCCAAAGCACTCGATAAACTGCCGGGGCTGAGTAAAATACCCATTATTGGTGAACTATTCAAATCACGTGATTTCCAGGAAAAAACAACAGAACTGATGATTTTTGTTACTCCGTACCTCATGGATCCTGACAGCAAGAAAAATCATGAGATGCTTGATTACGCCAAAGACTTGAACAAAGACGCAAAAAACGATACGGCTAAATTTTCAATCTTCGATTAAGCAAGGTGGGTGTGTAGTGCTTGAATTAGAGGTTGTTGACAAGTATGACAATAAGTCAGCGTATTCCTTTGTATCTGGCAGCATACTGCTAGGTAAAGGCGATAATTGCGACATCATACTTAGCTCAGCGCACGCATCACGTACACATGCATCAATCAATGTTGGTGAATTTGAGGCGGTCTATGTAGACAACAAAAGTACTAATGGGTCGTGGCATCGTGGCGAGCGATTGGTGCAACCTTTAGTATTGAAAGTTGGCGACAAAATCGAAATTGGCGAGTTGGTGCTTTTTATTAAAAAAGTGCCAGACGACATATCCAGCATGTTTGGTGCAGTTGGCGATCGTAACATCAAGAAAGCGTTTGCCAAACTTGAAAGTGATGAGCTGATTGCACTCAAGCGTAAGATACACTCCATGATCCTGGAATACCTTGATCTGCGCAAACGCAACAACTTACAAGAAATGTCTTATTCGGACTTAAGGGTAGAGGCAGAGAAAGCGACGCACGATATTATTAATGAGCTTGAAGATGAAATTCCTTCGACAGTTACCAAAACTGATTTGCAACGCCAAATTGTCGCCGAAGCTGTAGGCCTAGGGGCGCTTGAGCCGCTGCTTGAGGATGATAGTGTTACTGAAGTGATGGTTAATGGGCCAGATCAGATTTACGTTGAAAAAGCCGGTAAGTTGACGCTTGCGGAAAACAGATTTACAAGCACACAGTCATTATTGTCTATTATTGATAGAATTGTTGCGCCGCTTGGCCGTCGAATTGACGAGAGTTCACCTATGGTGGATGCTCGTTTACCGGATGGTTCACGTGTAAATGCGATAATCCCTCCGCTAGCGTTAAATGGACCGACCATCACGATTCGCAAGTTCGCCAAAAAGAATCTGTACATGCAGGATCTTTTGAAGTTCGACAGTCTATCGATTGAAATGGCAAAATTTTTAAAGGTTTGTGTCGAGCAACATCGAAATATAATCATTTCTGGTGGTACGGGTTCTGGTAAGACAACCACCCTCAATATTCTATCAAATTTTATCTTTTCAACAGAGCGTATTGTCACCATAGAGGATGCAGCCGAACTAAAACTCAACCAGCCTCATGTGGTATCTCTAGAAAGTCGGCCATCTAACGCTGAGGGTAAGGGTAGGATTACTATACGTGATTTGGTGGTAAACGCTCTGCGTATGCGACCAGACCGAATTGTCGTCGGCGAATGTCGTGGTGGTGAAGCACTAGATATGCTCCAAGCAATGAATACAGGGCATGACGGTTCTTTGACCACTGGTCACGCGAATAGTCCGAGTGATTTTTTGTCTCGCCTTGAAGTTATGGTGCTGATGGCTGGCGTTGATTTGCCTTCAAAAGCTATTCGCGAACAGATAGCCTCGGCCGTTGACATAATTGTGCAACAAAGTCGATTGGCAGATGGTAAGCGAAAAGTTACCCATATTATGGAAGTCGTTGGTCTGGAAGGCGATTCCGTAAAGCTTCAGTCTATATTTGAGTTCGTCAAAAGAGGGGTGAATGCTGACGGAAAAATACTAGGTGAATTTGTTGCTACTGGATACATTCCTAGCTTTTATCGCGAAGCAGTGTCTCAGGGAATTAAGCTTGATATGTCTATTTTTGAGCAAAAGTTTGATGAGTCCGATGAGCAGGTGCCAGTATGGAATTGACTTTGCAGTCTTTAAACCATTTTATTAATGAGAACATTCAAGTCTTGATTATTGCTACGTCAGGATTGTTTTTTCTTTGTGCCTCTATCGTGGTTCTGCGCGTTTCAAGAGTGTTTTTTGCTTTATATAGAAAGCAGTTTTATGCGCAGGTGGATCAAGGCTTGAGGGATGTATTGGTGTTACTAGAACCCAATCAAGTGTTCTTGGTAACGATTGGGGTGGCAATTGTAATTTGCCCGCTGATTTTCTTCCTTCTGAATCCATTGGCTGCATTGATAATTGGGGCACTAATATTGTTTGCGCCGCCGCAGGTGTTGAAGGTAATGAAAAAGCGGCGATCCGATAAATTCGTAAAGCAAATGCCCGACGCCCTTGCCGCAATGGCTTCTGCGCTCAAATCTGGTTTGAATCTGGTTAAAACGTTGCAGCAGATTGTGAAGAACCAACCAGAACCGTTGGCTCAGGAGTTTGCACAAGTTTTGGTTGAGTATCGGATAGGCACTGATTTAAACGATTCCTTCGCTGAATTGGCAAATCGAATTGATAGGCCTGAAGTGATTCTGATGAACTCCGCCATCAAGATCAATCGGGCTGTAGGTGGAAATCTTGCCTCTACCTTTGAAAGCCTAGCAAATACGTTGAGAGAAACTACAAAAGTGGAAGGAAAGATAAGAGCGCTCACTGCCATGGGGGAGTCCCAAGGTCGGGTGGCTACATTTTTCCCGATAGCAATGGGCTTCGTTTTTTATCAACAAGAACCTTACGCAATGCGTTTGCTTTTCGTGACAACCTTGGGTTGGATATGGTTAGGAGCAATGGCTGCAATGGCATTATTGGGTTCATTGTTCATTAAAAAAATCGTCAACGTGGATGTTTGATGCAGTCATGAATGTACAAATGATGGCAACTTATCTGCCCAGCGTAATTGTGTCTGCCGCGAGTTTTCTTGCTGCGTTGGGGCTGATGTTGCTGATAAAAAAGAGAAAGGCGATTCCTGACAAAGATGAGACTTGGCGTGATCCACCCCCACTGATGTATCTGCTATTCAAACCAATTGTTCGCCTGTTCACGCACGAGGCTAGCCGGTTCATAAGCGAGAAACGTAAGACTGCATTAGGCAACAGGTTGAGTGCTGCGGGGTATAGCTACGCAATAATGCCTGAGGAGTTTGTAGTACTAAAGTTTGTTTGTTGTGTATTCGGCGGAATAGTTTCGATGCTTGTGCTAAAGGCCAATCCCGATGTGGGGCCTGAAATATTCGTTTTTGTCATTACATTCGCGCCCGTGGGTTTTTTCTATCCAGATCTATGGTTGACGGATCAGGTTGCAAAGCGTAGGCGTACGGTAATCAAAGAGTTTCCATTTTTGCTCGATTTGCTTGTGTTGGGAATGCGCGCGGGTCTGAATTATTCCGGCGCGTTGTCGCATGCAATTGGTGCTCTACCGGGTGGTGCTGTAAGGGAAGAATTCAGCAAAGTGCTTCGGGAGATCCGCGCAGGAAAGTCGCGTAGGGAAGCGCTGCTCTCATTGGGAGATCGGATGAACCTTGAAGCAGTTAACAATTTTGTCGCGGCAATTAATCAGGCTGAGGAGACCGGCGGTGAAATCGTTGATGTACTAATGGCGCAAGCTGAGCAACGTCGAAATGAAAGATTTAATTCTGCCGAGACTCAGGCAAACAAGGCGCCTGTCAGAATGCTGATGCCAATGATGTTCTTTTTGTTTCCTATCATATTCATGTTGTTGACGTTTATCATAATCGTAAAAATGGGTTCGATCGGAATCTTACCCGAGGGCCTGACTGATTTGCTCAAGAGGAATTAGGATGAGTCGTCTTGCGATCCTCGCCAAAAAGGGTAACCAAGCATGCACGGAAGTGTGTGTAACTATTGCTGATACCTTTTTACAGCGAGCAATCGGGCTTCTGTTTACAAAAAAGCTTGAAAACAAGAATGCTTTGCTCATCAAGCCTTGTTCCGATGTGCACACACTCTTTATGCGGTTCAATATTGATATATTATTTCTTAGCAAAGATTATCAGGTGCTTGATATCAAAGAAAACGTAAGGCCGTTCAGGTTTGTGTTGGGGCCCAAACATACCTTTGCGGTTCTGGAAATGGCTGGTGGCGCAGCAAAGTCAGCTAGGTTGAATACAGGTGATTGGCTTTCGTTTGATTTGCGGAAGATTTAGAGGATTATACTGGGTGTTGATATGAAACAAGAATCAGAACAATTTAAAATCGAAGCAACGCCGGTAATAGACCTAAAGAAAGCGCCTGTTTCTGATGTTTGGGATAATGAGAAAACTGAAGTTTATCTTGAAGACGAAGGTGGTAATGGTGCAGCATTTTTGCTGACGTCCGAGGGCGATTATATTCCAATTTCAGCCTTTCCATTTGTGATTGGTCGTGGTAACGAATGCGATCTGGTGTTGAATAGAAAGGGCATTTCACGAAAGCATGCAGAGATAGTTTTTCAATCTGGCCGCTTTGTGGTGAATGACCTTGATAGCCTGAATGGCCTGAAGGTCAACGGTTATAAAGTTGCACGTGTCATATTGGAGGAGGGTGACTCAATAAAGTTGGGTGAAGTGTCACTGGTTTTTACTTCAACCAGAAGTGCCAGCGATATTAAAGGCAGTGAAAGCGCTGCATCGAGTCAGGCGCAGAAAACGTCGGTGGTTGAAAACATTGTCGGTGCTTCGTCTGTTGGCAAGAAAATTATCTATGCAGTCGCCGGGGTGTCTTTACTCGTTATTGTCGGTGCGGGCGTTTTCATGTTTGCTCCTAATTTCTTCAAGGGTGTCGAAGGCCAAAAAATAGTATCTGTTCCCAATCCGTCAACAACAGCCAACACTCAGGAAACAACTGTTGATGCCAGTGTGAATGCAACGCAACAACCAACAGGCGTCGTTTCGGATGCTGCACCCGTTGAAACATCGATTGTTGATCCTACAGCCCCCCCCCCT
Source organism: uncultured Moraxellaceae bacterium (assembly GCA_964473645.1). Classification (GTDB taxonomy): domain Bacteria; phylum Pseudomonadota; class Gammaproteobacteria; order Pseudomonadales; family Ketobacteraceae; genus HdN1. The sequence goes on along the minus strand of CAYYPW010000007.1, from coordinate 20,410 downwards.
TCCATCGCTTTCAATCAGTCGGCTACATCAACGGAAAATTTGATGCCTCCCCCCTTGTCGAAGCCAGACCCCATTTCAGTGGAGAAGCCGATTAAGAAGGTTGCAACGCCTAAACCTGTAGTTATTGCTAAGCCAGTGACTGCTCCTAAACCCGTTGCAAAAGTTGTAGAAGCGATAAAGTCTTCAGGCACTTCTACTACTTCATTTGATTCAAGTAGCATAGATTCTCGTTATCTTTCTGGAAATGTAGATAGCCTACTTAAGGAAATGAGTCAGGCCATCAACTCAACCAAAGCTGCAGACGCTTTATACCGGAATAAATACAATTCCATCGTATCCATGTATAACAAGTACACGGCGGGAAAGCAGGCATTTATCGAAGGAAGAAAAGCAGATGCTGTGAATCAGTGGTCGATTTTTCTGAAAGAAGAAAATGCAATCTTTGGCAACAAACGTAGCGTTATGGCTACAGCGGCAATGTCTAAGGTCATTGATGAGTATCTTGTGCTCGGCAACGAAGCTGCGAAGGTTGGAAATCACCACAGCGCTTATAAATATTGGCAAAAATCTTTAAGTTATGGAGATTCGGTCGCTGCCAGGATTGCACTTGATGCCGCTAATCAGAAATCCAAGCAGCTCTACAGGCAAGCTCTTAGACTGGAGTACGTGAATACCGAAAAAGCAAAGAGTTTGTGGCAGCAGGTAATTGAGCTGGTTCCACCCGGTACCGAGTATCATACCAAAGCGTCATCTAAGCTCGCTTGGTATGACAAGTGGGGTGCTTAATGAACGTGCGCTTTAGAGCGGTTTTTTTTTCTACAATGGTACTTTTATCTGGATGTTCCGTTTTGGGGGGTAAAGCGTCTTCTGATGATCTGGATTACGTGCGCTTTGATCAGATCATTAATTCTGCTGAACAAGCTTATTCGGCTGGTAACTTTGATGAAGCTGAGAGACTGTTTAGAGAAGCGAATGCTTTGAATCCAAAGAGTTCGCAGGTGACTTACAGGTTGGGTACGATTGCATACCGGCGCAATGAACTAGCTAGTGCAGCGGTGCATTTTGAAAATACGATTAAGATTGATCCCCGATCTTCTAAGGCTCATTTCAATCTAGCAACAATTCGATTGATGCAAGCACAAAGTCACTTCAAGTATTACGTTGCGACAGTCGATCCGAAAACGGATATCGATCGTCTCTCTGGTTTGATAGGTGCAATAGAAGAGTACGCATCCTCAGTAAAAGACAAATGAGAACTGATGGCGCGATTATGTTCAAATCAGTGGGTTACAGTGTCAAGGGGAGTCGATCAGAGGAAAATGAAGATTCCTTTCTGGTGATCTCTCATAATAATTTTTTTATGGTGGCAGATGGTGTTGGCGGTGGTCCAAACGGCCGTGAAGCCTCCCAAATGCTTGCCTCGGCATTGCTTGGAGCATCGGTTGAGACGATTGATAGGAACTCAATTATGTTGGCGGTTGAATCAGCAAACACGAAGATTAAAAAGACCGCCGCAACGAAAGCTATTGCTGGAATGGCATCCACCATTGCTGCGCTTTGGATTGATAAAAAGTCCGCTGTGGTTTTTAACGTAGGCGACAGTCGGGTCTATAAGGTTTTGGCAAATGGCACGATTGAACAGCTCACAATTGATCATTCCAAAGTGATTGAAAATGAACAAAAAAGTAAGAATGTCATCACTAAAGCCGTAGGCGCTAGAGACAAAATAGATATTGAAGTGGGTGTGTTTTCGGTAAATTCTGCTGATCAGTTTGTTTTGGTAAGCGATGGAGTTTCCGATGTTGTTGGCGATGACAGAATTGCTGAAATCGTCTCAGAAAGTGGATTGTCAATGTTGGAAAAATGTATGGCCTTGACTACTGAGGCGGAAAACAAGGGAGGTAGAGATGACAAAACAGTTATTCTCGTTGCCATTTAAACGTGCGCCTTTGGCACGCAAGTTATGCCAAAAAGGTGCATCAATGGTTGAGACCATATTGGTAATGCCCGTTATAATGCTGGTCGGCGCCGGAATTCTTCATGTTGCCTTGGTTGCTCAAGCCAAATCAAACCTTGAATATGCATCGCTGATGGCGGCTCGAATTGCTTCATCCACACCAAATTTTGGCTTGGAGGCAGGTGGTTTAGGTGCGCTTGAAACCGAAATTAGAAAGCGTATGTTGGCTTCGGATCCCAGAAACGAAGAGTATTCTGGTTTGGTTAGAGTTTGTATTTTGCGCCCAAATCAGGCTGCGTTCGATGATTTCGGTGTGGGAAATCTGATCCCAGGTTCCCAAGCAATCCCCAATGATAATCTACCATTTCTCAGCAAAGATGTCGGTGGATCATCTGGTATGACAGTTCAAGATGCTAATTTGCTACACCTGCGTGTTGCATATCGTTTCGATAGTAATGTACCTTTCATGAATACATTTCAGGTTGGGGGCGGGCAGGGTGCATTTATGGGAGGTCACGCGGAAAGCCGCACTCCCGGCCGTGGAACAAACTCAATTTGGATCCAGTCAGATGCTGTTGTTGTGATGCAAACACCAGCGGCATTAAATGGCACAACATCCCGTTATATAGAGGGGACTGGCGATTATGAGGCATGCCCTCCTTAGTGGCGATTGAGGTGGGTGAGTAATTTGGAGGCTTGATTAAGTAGTGTTAGCAGGGAAGACGTATCAAACCTTCCGCCGCCCCTATTCTGTACCTGCGCATAAAACTGATCCACCAACGCCGCAACGGGTAAACTAGACCCGTTGCGTCTAGCCTCATCAAAGCAGATCGCCAAATCCTTCCTCATCCAATCCACGGCAAACCCGTGATTAAACTCTCCCGCCAGCATCGTCTTGTACCTATTCTCCATCTGCCAAGACTGCGCCGCTCCCTTCGATATCACACTAATGACCTGGTGCGCATCCAGCCCAGCGTTAACGGCAAAGTTAAGTGCCTCAGCCAAACTCTGTATCAACCCAGTAATACAAATCTGATTCACCATTTTGGTTAACTGGCCATTGCCACTCGGCCCCATCAGCTGACATTCGCGTGCATAGCAGTTGATATAAGGTAAAACCGTAGCAAAAATATCTTTCTCACCGCCACACATTACCGTCAAACGTCCACCTTCCGCGCCTTGCTGACCACCTGAAACGGGGGCGTCAACAAAATGCTTGTCCTGCGCCTTCAGCAACTCATACAGTTTGCGCGAAATATCTGCAGACACTGTCGAATGATCGACAACAATACCACCGACCCTCAAGGTCGACGTTATCCCATTGGGTCCTGATATTACCTCTTCAATATCCTTGTCATTGCCAACACAGGTGAAAACTATATCGGCCTGTTCAGCTGCCGAGGCAGCAGTGTCTGCGATTTGCCCGGCATGTTGCGCTTTCCAGTTCTCTGCTTTTAATTTAGTACGGTTGTAAACGATGACGTCATGGCCTGCTTTGCTCAGATGGCCAGCCATCGGGAAGCCCATTACACCCAAACCAATGAACGCCAGTTTCATGCCTGCCACCTGTATAAAATGAAGAAAGTCTAGCCACCAGAAACAACAAAGGGGCACGAGGCCCCTTTGTAATCACTCATATCTCGAAACGATTAACGCTTATCAACTGCTTTGAAATCACGAGCGGGGTAGCCGGTATAAAGCTGACGCGGTCTGCCGATTTTATACGGGCCGCTGATCATTTCATGCCAGTGTGCAATCCAGCCAACCGTTCTCGCTAGTGCGAAAATAACGGTGAACATGCTGGTTGGAATGCCGATAGCCTTGAGGATGATACCCGAGTAGAAATCTACGTTCGGGTAGAGCTTCTTCTCAACAAAGTACGGATCGCTCAACGCGATATCTTCAAGTTTCATGGCAAGTTCAAGCAATGGATCGTTTACGCCAAGCTCGGTCAATACTTCGTGACAGGTCTTACGCATAACTTTGGCGCGCGGGTCGAAGTTCTTGTAAACCCGGTGACCAAAGCCCATTAAACGGAACGAGTCGTTTTTATCTTTCGCGCGATCCACAAACTTCTGCACATTGCTTACATTGCCAATTTGATTGAGCATGTTGAGCACGGCTTCGTTTGCGCCACCGTGTGCGGGCCCCCACAGGGCGGCAATACCGGCAGCAATACAAGCGAACGGGTTGGCACCAGAAGAGCCAGCCAAGCGAACGGTCGAGGTCGAAGCGTTTTGCTCATGGTCCGCGTGAAGAATGAATATTTTATCCATCGCTTTCGCCAGCACGGGGTTAACCACGTAAGGCTCGCATGGAACGCCAAACATCATCTGCAGGAAGTTCTCGGAGTAACCGAGGTCATTCCGTGGTTGCATGAAGGGTTGGCCGATCGAATACTTGAAGCACATTGCCGCAAGCGTGGGCATTTTTGCGATCAAGCGAAACGCCGCGATTTCGCGATGGCGCTCGTCAGATATTTCAAGAGAATCGTGATAGAACGCGGAAAGTGCACCCACCACGCCACACATAATGGCCATCGGGTGCGCGTCACGGCGGAAGCCCTGGAAGAATTGGCGAAGCTGTTCGTGAACCATTGTGTGGTTGCGAATGGTGTTAACGAACTTGGTTTTTTCTTCGAAGTTGGGAAGTTCTCCGTACAGAAGCAGGTAGCAGGTTTCCAGATAATCGGAATGTTCTGCCAGCTGTTCAATTGGATAACCACGGTGCAGCAGAATACCTTTGTCACCATCTATATAGGTAATCTTCGACTCGCAAGCCGCGGTCGACATGAAACCCGGATCATAGGTAAAAATGCCTTCAGACGTGAGTTTGGCCACGTCCATAACATCTGGGCCAACCGTGCCCGAGTAGAGGGGCAGATCCAACTTCTTATCGCCTAGAATTAACTGAGCTTTTTTCTCAGTCATAATACTCTCCTATCCGCATGGGTAAGCGTATGTGTGACTTAATAAGGACGCCTGCCTTGCACGTCTTTGCCACTTGAACTTCCGCCGGAGGGGCGGGGCAACTTCAGCCAGGGCCAGCAAAGGTCATGCCGTTGTTGGCCGGTGCCTCGGAGGGTGTTCCAGAGCTGCATGACTTGAAGCGCAGGCAAAGCTAATAATTTGGCAAAATTTTGTCAAATTATTTCAGGCGCATCAGAGCTGTAGATCGGTTAACCAGTGAGGCGAGCATTCGTTAGCTTGCGACTTTAAAGGGTTCGACCCCATGTTTCAACTGAGTATAGACGATAAGCATCACGAATTGACGAGGGGATAAGCTTTATCTGGCGCCGTCTTGCCAACGTTTTCGGCACTAGTGGGTCAATTGTAATTCAACTTCGATGGGACTATACTTCGCGCCGGAAATGGAGGGAGGGCCATCTTCATCGTTGCGCCCTGTAAATCACTGAAAATCGTGCGTTGTTTTGGTTAAAACGCCCTGAAAAAGGGCCGCACCCGAGAGTAGTGAGTCAATATCGTGCAAGACAATCGACCTGTCAACCTAGACTTAACCACCATCCGCCTTCCCATCACAGCAATTTCATCAATTTTGCACCGTATTTCCGGCATCTTCATTTTCGTCGGCGTTGCGGTATTGCTTTGGGGGCTTCAACAATCTCTCGCCAGCGAGGAATCATTCAACCAGCTCAAGGAATGCATGTCAGGTGTATTTGCAAAGCTTGTGTTGTGGGCGATTCTGTCGGGCGTTATTTTCCATTTCGTTGCAGGCGTCAAGCACCTGATCATGGATATGGGAATCGGCGAGACGCTCGAAGGCGGCAAGAATCTTTCCGTAGCGGTATTCGTTGTCGCTGCAATCGGCATTTTGTTGGCAGGAGTCTGGATATGGTAACCAGTGTAACCAGCTTGGGTAAAAACGGTCTTTACGACTGGTTGATTCAACGTGCTACCGCCGTTGTGCTTGGCGTGTATTTCATTGTGGTGGTGTGTTTTCTGTCAGGCAGCGATGCGCTGACGTATCAGGCATGGCGTGATTTTATAACCTGCCCAGCCATGCTCATATTTACTTCGTTGGCGTTGTTTTCATTGGCAGCGCATGCGTGGATAGGTTTGTGGACTGTTTCTACGGATTACATCACCACTCGTCAGCTGGGTGGCAAAGCAACCGCTTTGCGTCTGGCGTTTCAGGCGGGCTATATGGTGGTGAACGTGGTTTACGTTCTTTGGGGTTTCCTGATTCTTTGGGGTGCATGATCCATGGCGAGTATCAATACGCTAACCTTTGATGCAGTAATTGTTGGTGGCGGCGGCGCCGGTATGCGTGCTTCCCTGCAGCTGGCTAAATCCGGCCAGAAAACTGCGCTGATTTCTAAAGTATTCCCGACCCGTTCGCATACGGTATCGGCCCAGGGTGGTATTACCTGTGCGATTGCAAGTGCGGACCCAAATGACGATTGGCGCTGGCACATGTACGACACCGTTAAAGGGTCGGACTATATTGGTGACCAGGACGCTATCGAGTATATGTGCAGCGTTGGCCCTCAGGCTGTGTTCGAGCTCGATCACATGGGTTTGCCTTTCTCGCGTACCGAAGCTGGTCGTATTTATCAGCGTCCTTTCGGTGGTCAATCCAAAAATTATGGTGAAGGCGGTCAGGCGGCACGTACTTGTGCGGCAGCTGACCGTACCGGCCATGCGTTGTTGCACACCCTGTATCAAGCGAACTTGGCGGCCAACACCTGCTTTTATAACGAGTGGTATGCAGCCGATTTGGTGATGAACCAAGATGGCGTTTGCACGGGTGTTATCGCAATCTCCATCGAAACGGGCGAAGTGGTTTACTTCAAGTCCAAGGCGACGGTGTTTGCAACCGGTGGTGCAGGACGTATTTACTCGTCGACCACCAATGCCTTGATCAACACGGGTGATGGCGTCGGTATGGCGTTGCGTGCGGGCTTGCCGGTGCAAGACATCGAAATGTGGCAATTTCACCCCACCGGCATTGCTGGCGCGGGTGTGCTGGTCACTGAAGGTTGCCGCGGTGAAGGCGGTTACCTGATCAATAAGGATGGTGAGCGCTTTATGGAGCGTTACGCTCCCAACGCGAAAGACCTTGCTGGACGCGACGTCGTTGCGCGCTCAATGATGCAGGAAATTCTGGATGGTCGCGGTTGCGGCCCCAATGGCGACCACGTTCTTTTGAAGCTCGATCACCTCGGTGAAGAAGTATTGAACAAGCGGTTGCCCGGCATTTGCGAATTGTCCAAGACCTTCGCTGCTGCCGATCCGGTAAAAGAGCCTATCCCAGTGGTACCTACCTGCCATTATATGATGGGTGGTTTGCCCACCAATATTAATGGTCAAGTATTGACCGTTGATGCAAATGGCAATGATCGCATTGTTCAGGGATTGTTCGCAGTAGGTGAAGTTGCATGCGTGTCTGTCCACGGCGCAAACCGCTTGGGCGGCAACTCGTTGCTTGACCTGGTTGTATTTGGTCGTGCGGCTGGCCTGTTCCTTGAGAAAGCCCTCAAGGAAGGTGTTGAGCATCGTGATACCAGTGAATCCGATCTGGAGCGTGCGCTCTCGCGTTTGAATCGTCTTGAAAACAGCAAGACGGGTGAAGATGTTGCAACGGTTCGTAAAGATCTTCAGCGCAATATGCAGAACGCTTTTGGGGTATTCCGTAAAGGCGAGCTTATGCAGGAAGGTGTGCGCAAAGTGGCTGAAATTCGTGAGCGTGCTGCTAAAACAGTACTTTCCGACAAGAGCCGCGCGTTCAACACCGCCCGCATCGAAGCGCTCGAACTCGATAACCTGGTAGAAGTTGCTGAAGCGACGGCGATTGCAGCTGAAGCCCGAAAAGAAAGCCGTGGTGCGCATTCGCGCTACGACTTCCCGGATCGCGATGACGAAAACTGGTTGGCGCACTCCGTGTACTTCCCGAAAGAGAAGCGCGTGAGCAAGCGTCAGGTGAACTTCGCTCCCAAGCAGGTTCCCGCTTTCCAACCCAAGGTTCGTACGTATTAAGGTGGCGTCATGAAAGTCAGCATTTATCGTTACAATCCAGAAACTGATAAAGAGCCGTACATGAAGGAGTACGATATCGATACCGGTGGTAGAGATATCATGGTGCTCGACGTATTGAATCTTGTTAAAGAACAAGATCCTACGATGGCATACCGTCGCTCCTGCCGTGAAGGGGTGTGTGGCTCTGATGGTATGAGCATGAACGGCAAGAATGGTCTGGCGTGTATTACGCCGATCTCTCAAGCAACCGGTGGTAAGGGTAAGTTGATCCTGCGCCCGCTGCCTGGTTTGCCCGTTATTCGTGATTTGGTCGTCGACATGACGATGTTCTATCGTCAATACGAGAAGATCAAACCGTACCTGATCAACAATACCCCTGCGCCTGCTATGGAGCGTCTGCAATCGCCAGAAGACCGTGACAAGCTCGATGGTTTGTACGAGTGTATTTTGTGCGCTTGCTGCTCTACTGCATGCCCATCGTTCTGGTGGAACCCCGATAAATTCATCGGTCCATCGGGTTTGTTGCAGGCTTACCGCTTCATCGTGGATAGCCGAGACACTGCGACGGATGAACGCCTTGCGGCATTGGATGATCCGTTCAGTCTGTTCCGTTGCCGAGGCATCATGAACTGTGTGAACGTCTGCCCCAAAGGGTTAAACCCCACCAAGGCGATCGGTCATATCCGTAATATGCTGCTTCAGCAAGGCACCTAAGTTCTGCTTTTTGCTACAAAAAGCTGCTAAAAAGCTGCTGGTAATTGCTGTTAAAAGCCGCTAACATGCGGCCCCAATTGCCACCCTGCTCTTATCAAGAGCAACAAAAAGGGTGGCAATATGTAAAAGCGCTACACTTGATGTTAGGAAATGGCGCAAACGCTACTGCTAACATCTTTTGTTTATGTTGGGGAGCGGGAAACACCCAAAAAGTGTTTGTCCGCGCCATTGAATTAAACCCTTCGGTAAAACCGAGCTATCTGGAAGAGCTGTCAGGCAGTACCAGCTTGAGGCAATTCTTCAACGCGCGTTCCGTTGCCTGCTTTCCTTGGAGATCAAGGAGCATAGGGCATCTTGCAGATAGTGTTCATAACCAACACGGTGATCTGCAATGGATGACGGCGTGATGTATCGGCAGTGGAGTACGTCTCATTTGACCGGGACGAATGCTTCCTATGTCGAGGAGTTGTACGAGTCTTATTTGAAAGACCCCAATTCCGTCCCCGAACAGTGGCGAAACCACTTCGATAAGCTTCCTCGCGTTTCTCAAGTCGAACATGATATTCCGCACTCTACGGTGCGTGAGCATTTCCTTTATCTCGCCAAGAATCGTAGCCGCGCGCAACCGCTTGCGGTCAGCAGTGTTTCTTCGGAGCACGAGAAAAAGCAGGTAAAAGTTTTACATCTCATCACTGCCTACCGCGTCCGCGGACACCAGCGCGCCAACCTCGACCCACTGGGTTTGATGAAGCGCAAGCGGGTGCCTGATCTGGTGCTTTCGCATCATGGGCTTTCTGAAGCCGATCTCGATACCACCTTTCAAACCGGCAGCCTATTTATCGGTAAGGAAGAGGCGAAGTTGTCTGAAATCATCGATGCCATGGAGCGTACCTATTGCTCCAGCATTGGTGCCGAGTACATGCATATCGTCGATACGTCGGAAAAGCGTTGGATTCAACAGCGCATGGAAAGTGTTCGTTCACGGCCGAATTACAGCCGGGAAGTCAGATCACATTTGCTGGAGCGACTCACTGCGGCTGAAGGGCTCGAAAAGGTTTTGGCCAGCAAATATCCAGGCACCAAACGCTTTGGTCTGGAAGGTGGCGAAGGCTTGATACCCTGTGTTGATGAGATCATTCAGCGCGCTGGCAGTTATGGCGTTAAAGAGATCGTCATTGGCATGGCGCACCGTGGGCGTCTTAACGTACTCGTTAATACTCTGGGCAAGAACCCGGGTGAATTGTTTAGCGAGTTCGAAGGCAAGAAAAAACTTGTCGAGTATGGTTCGGGTGACGTCAAGTATCACCAAGGCTTCTCATCAAACGTGATGACACCTGGCGGCGAAGTGCATTTGGCGCTTGCCTTCAACCCCTCACACCTTGAGATCGTTAGCCCCGTTGTAGAAGGCTCGGTAAGAGCACGTCAGGATCGACGCAAAGACAAGAATGGCGATCTCGTGGTGCCGATCATCATTCACGGTGATGCTGCATTTGCCGGTCAAGGCGTGGTGATGGAAACCTTCCAGATGTCGCAAACGCGTGCTTATCGCACCGGTGGCACGCTGCATATCATCATCAATAACCAGGTTGGCTTTACCACCAGCAACCCGAAAGATGCTCGCTCTACCGAGTACTGCACCGATGTCGCCAAGATGGTGCAGGCACCTATTTTCCACGTTAATGGTGACGATCCAGAAGCGGTGTTGTTTGTCACGCAAATGGCGACGGATTTCCGTCAGCAATTCAAGCGCGATGTTGTCATTGATCTGATTTGCTATCGTGTCCGTGGTCATAACGAGGCAGATGAGCCGGCAATTACTCAGCCCATCATGTATAGCGTTATCCGTGGCAAAAAAACCACCCGCACTTTGTATGCCGACAAGCTGATCGAGGAGAAGACCCTCACGCAAGCAGAATCGGATGCCATGTTTGAGGATTATCGTGCGGCGCTCGATCAGGGGCGGCACGTGGTCAAGAGCTTGGTCAAAGAACCCAACAAGACCTTGTTTGTCGATTGGGCACCCTATTTGGGGCACGAGTACAACGCCTACTTCGAAACAGGCGTACCGTTGAAGCGTCTGCAGGAACTGGCCCAGCGCATGGATCAGTTTCCCGAAGGCTTCGTGGTATTGAAGCAGGTTGAGAAGATCGTTGAGGACCGTCGTCGCATGGCGGCGGGTGCCATGCAGGTAGATTGGGGTTTCGCGGAAACCATGGCATACGCGTCACTGCTGGCCGAAGGCTTCCCGGTGAGAATTACCGGGCAGGACGTGGGCCGTGGTACGTTTTCGCACCGTCATGCAGTGGTCCACAATCAGAAAAAGCGTGGTGTGCACGTCCCCTTGCGCAGTGCCATTGAAGGCGGATCGGTGTTCGATATCTACGATTCGTTCCTCTCTGAAGAAGCGGTGTTGGCGTTTGAATACGGTTATGCCACGACAGCGCCGAAAGGTCTCGTGATCTGGGAAGCGCAGTTCGGCGACTTTGCCAACGGTGCTCAGGTGGTGATCGACCAATTTATATCTTCAGGTGAACACAAGTGGGCACGCCTATGCGGTTTGACCATGTTGTTGCCGCACGGTTATGAAGGGCAGGGGCCTGAGCACTCCTCAGCCAGACTCGAACGCTTCTTGCAGTTGTGCGCTGAGCACAATATGCAGGTGTGCGTTCCTTCGACGCCCGCGCAAATCTTTCACATGTTGCGCAGACAGGCGGTTCGCCCCTTACGCAAACCGTTAATCGTGATGACCCCCAAGAGTTTGTTGCGACACAAGCTATGCAAATCATCGGTTGAAGAATTGGCTGAAGGTCATTTCAGGACGGTGATTGGCGATGATCAGGCGCACGATCGCGCAATGATCAAGCGTGTTGTGATGTGCAGCGGCAAGGTGTATTACGACTTGCTGGATTACCGCAATACCAATGACATCAAAGACACTTTGCTGGTGCGCGTTGAACAGTTGTACCCCTTCCCGGAAGAGGAGCTTCTGAATCTGTTGAAGGATTACGTCAATGTCGAAACTGCAGTTTGGTGTCAGGAAGAGCCCCTTAACCAGGGCGCGTGGTATTGCAGTCAGCATCATATGCGTCATGTATTACAGCAGCTTCCGCACAAGCCTTATCTGAATTATGCCGGACGTAAAGCCTCTGCGGCTCCCGCTGCAGGTTATATGTCCACGCATGCTGAAGAACAAAGCAAACTTGTATTCGATGCGTTTAACGTGAAGTGATTGTTCCACTTGTTTTTTCTAAAAAAGCGGAAGAGACCTTTAACACTAAGGTATTAAGACACTAAGGTATTAAGATGGCCACAGAAATAAAAGCCCCTCAATTTCCCGAAGCGGTTGCAGATGGCACGATCGCTACATGGCATAAACGCGCAGGCGACAAGGTCAGTCGCGATGAATTGTTGGTTGATATTGAAACCGACAAGGTCGTAATGGAAGTCGTTGCGCCCCATGACGGTGTGCTTGCCAAAATCCTAAAATCTGAGGGCGAAACTGTTCTCAGTCAGGAAATCATCGCGGTGATCGCAGAAGCAGGGGCCTCGGTCGAGGCTGCTGCACAAGCGGCTCCTGCTGCTGCGCCTGCGGTTGCGGCGACAAAGGCAGACTCCGTAGAAGATGCCTGGGGCCCGGCCGTGCGCAAATTGCTTGCTGACAACAATATCGATCCGTCGAAAGTGGCGGGCACCGGTAAAGGTGGTCGCATCACGAAAGAAGATGTTGTGAATTACATCGCCAGCGCTCAAGGCGGTGCACAGAGCAAAGCGCAAGCAGCACCTGCTGTAGCCGCTCCAGCTGCAGCACCGGCGCAACGCCCGGCACCGGCGGGTGGCGTGAATTTCTCCGCGGGTGACCGCATTGAAAAGCGCGTGCCAATGACGCGTTTGCGCGCACGCATCGCTGAGCGTTTGCTCGAAGCACAGCACAATGCCGCCATGTTGACCACCTTCAATGAAGTCAACATGAAGCCCATCATGGAAATGCGTAAAAACTATAAAGACGCGTTTGAAAAAGCGCATAACGGTGTGCGCCTAGGCTTTATGTCCTTGTTTGTTCGCGCTGCAGTGGAAGCGTTAAAGAAATACCCTTCCGTCAACGCGTCCATCGATGGTAACGATATTGTCTACCACGGTTACTATGATGTGGGTGTTGCCGTGTCTTCTGACCGTGGTCTGGTTGTGCCGGTACTTCGAGATGCCGATAAAATGGGCTTCGCAGAAGTCGAGGGCAAGATCGCTGAGTACGGTGGCAAAGCCAAACAAGGCAAATTGTCGCTGGAAGAAATGACGGGCGGTACCTTCACCATTTCCAATGGTGGCGTGTTTGGTTCGTTGCTGTCGACCCCCATCCTGAACCCACCGCAAACAGCTATCCTGGGCATGCACAAGATTCAGGATCGGCCTATGGCAGTGAATGGTCAGGTGGTTATCCTGCCTATGATGTATTTGGCACTGAGCTACGATCACCGGTTGATCGACGGAAAAGAGGCAGTACAGTTCCTGGTAACGATCAAGGATCTCGTAGAAGACCCCACCCGTCTGCTGTTGGAAATTTAAACTGTCACAGACTGTCAACACCGGTGTTGACGGTCTGATTTCAAGACCGATCCAAAAGCTGTTAACGCGGTGCGTAAGCCTCATTACATAAGCCGCATTACATAAGGATAGCAACATGTCGAAAGCGTATGATGTAGTAGTGATTGGCGGTGGTCCTGGGGGCTATGCGGCAGCGATCAAGTGTGCTCATCTTGGTCTGAAAACGGCTTGTATCGATAAGTACATTAACAAGAATGGTAAACCGGCATTGGGTGGTACCTGCGCTAACGTCGGATGCATCCCATCCAAGGCGTTACTGGATTCTTCATGGAAATTTCATGAAACCAAAGATGCGTTAGCCGTACATGGTATTTCCACCGGTGATGTGAAAATTGATGTCGCGGCCATGATCGCGCGCAAAGATGCGGTCGTGAAAAAGCAGACCGATGGCGTTGCCATGTTGTTGCAAGCCAATGGTGTTACCTACCTGCAAGGCAAGGGCAAATTACTGGCTGGCAAACAAGTCGAATTCACTTCACATAAAGGCGAAGTCGAATTGCTTGATGCGGCCAATGTGATTCTCGCGGCCGGCTCTGAATCTATCAAAATTCCCGTTGCACCGCTGGTCGAGGGTGTTGTCGTTGACAATGCGGGTGCTCTGGATTTTACCGAAACGCCAGCGCGTTTGGGTGTGATCGGCGCAGGCATTATCGGGCTGGAGCTTGGCTCGGTGTGGGCGCGCCTTGGATCGAAAGTGGTGGTGCTGGAAGCGCAAGATGCTTTCTTGCCGTTGGTAGACAAGCAAGTTGCAAAAGAGACGCTGAAGCAGATTACCCAACAAGGCCTTGAAATCAAATTGTCTGCCCGCGTAACCGGCACCAAAGTGAACGGCAACGAAGTATTGGTTTCTTATACCGACGCATCGGGCGAGCAAACCTTGACCGTTGACAAACTCATCGTTGCGGTTGGCCGTCGTCCTTATACGCAAGACTTGCTGGCGTCTGACAGTGGCGTATCTCTGGATGAGCGGGGTTTCATTTTCGTGAACCAGCAGTGCAGAACCGATGTGCCAGGCGTTTATGCCATTGGCGATCTGGTGCGCGGCCCGGCGCTCGCGCACAAGGCGACTGAAGAAGGCATCATGGTGGCAGAAACCATTGCTGGTCATACCACGCAAATCAATTACGACTGCATCCCCTCCGTTATCTACATTCACCCGGAAGTCGCATGGATAGGTTTGACCGAAGAACAGGTCAAGGCGCGTGGGGATGAGTATAAAACAGGTGTATTTTCTTTTGCTGCCAACGGCCGCGCCGTGGCTGCCAATGAAACCGCTGGTTTTGTCAAAGTAGTCGCTGACAAGCGTACGGATCGTATTCTCGGTGTGCACATCATTGGCCCGCAAGCGTCTGAATTGATCATGCAGGCGGTTATTGCAATTGAATTTGGCGGTAGCGTCGAAGATCTGCAATTGATGGTGTTTGCGCATCCTGGTCTGTCTGAAGCCTTGCATGAGGCCATGCTCGATGTGGATGGCAAAGCCATTCACTCCGCCAAGAAGAAACGCAAATAGCGCAAAATCGCAGGCTGTTTTTAAGAAATTATGAGTTGTAGCTGTAAAAACTGAGATGTTGTAAAGGCTGAGATGTTGTAAAAACTGAACAGTTGTAAAAGCTGGAAAAGGTGTCACGAAGGTTTCGCGTTGTTTTTCAACAGGGTTCATTTGATCATTAATGGAATGCTCTCTGTTGAAAATAACGTGCGGCCTTTAGAAGCAGCGCAGTGTACTTTTCATGATCGGTGTAAACGGTCATAACCAAGGTAAATGTCGTGTTGCGTGATGTAATGGTGTCTTCACAGGCACTGCATAAGAAAGTAACGGTGAACCAATGAACTTACACGAATATCAAGCGAAGAAGTTGTTTGCCCAGTACGGCCTGCCTGTTTCCAAAGGTGTGGCTGCTCAATCTGTGGAAGCAGCGGCCGCCGCGGCGGACCAAATAGGGGGAAACAAGTGGGTCGTTAAAGCCCAGGTACATGCTGGTGGCCGCGGTAAAGCGGGTGGCGTGAAACTGGTGACCTCCAAGGACGACATTCGCGCCTTTGCACGCAAGCTGCTGGGCACCAATCTTGTGACCTACCAGACCGATGAAAAAGGCCAACCGGTTAATACCATTTTGGTTGAGTCCTGCACCGATATCGCCAAAGAACTCTATCTGGGTGCGGTACTGGATCGTGGTACCCGTCGCGTGGTGTTCATGGCGTCGACCGAAGGTGGCGTCGAGATTGAAAAAGTCGCACACGACACGCCTGAAAAAATCCTCAAAGTGGCGATCGATCCGTTGGTCGGCGCACAACCTTACCAAGGTCGCTTGTTGGGCTACCAACTGGGCCTGACCAACGAACAGGTTAAGCAATTCACCAAGATCTTTTTGGGCTTGGCAAAAATTTTCGAAGAGAAAGATTGCTCGATCATTGAAGTGAACCCGCTCGTTATTACCACCGAAGGCAACCTGCATTGCCTGGATGCAAAAGTGGTCATCGACGGCAGCGCTCTGTATCGCCTGCCCGATATCGAAGCCCTTTACGACCCCACGCAAGAAGATGAGCGTGAGCGTATTGCCGCACAATGGAGCCTCAACTACGTTGCCCTCGAAGGCAACATCGGTTGCATGGTTAACGGCGCCGGCTTGGCGATGGCCACCATGGACATCATCAAACTGAAAGGCGGCCGTCCGGCCAACTTCCTTGACGTGGGTGGCGGCGCAACCAAAGAGCGTGTCACCGAAGCGTTCAAGATCATCCTGTCTGACAGCGCCGTACAAGCGGTTCTGGTTAACATCTTCGGCGGTATCGTACGTTGCGATTTGATCGCTGACGGCATCATCGGTGCAGTGGAAGAAGTTGGCGTGAAAATCCCCGTTGTCGTTCGTCTCGAAGGCAACAACGCGGAATTGGGCGCGAAGAAATTGCAAGACAGCGGTTTGAACATCATCGCTGCCAGCGGCTTCAATGATGCTGCTGAGAAAGTGGTTAAAGTGGCGGCGGGAGTATAACGATGAGCGTATTAGTCAACAAAAACACCAAGGTAATCTGCCAAGGTTTTACCGGCTCCCAAGGCACCATGCACAGCCAACAGGCGCTGGATTACGGCACTAAAATGGTTGGCGGTGTAACGCCAGGTAAAGGTGGCTCAACGCATATCGGTTTGCCGGTGTTCAACACCGTTGCCGAAGCCAAAGCAGCCACCGATTGCGATGCATCCGTGATCTATGTACCGGCGGCATTTTGCAAAGACTCCATTCTGGAAGCGGCAGATGCTGGCATCCCGTTGATCGTTTGTATCACTGAAGGCATTCCCGCGTTGGACATGCTGTATGTGAAAGAATACGTGATGCGTAAAGGCCTGCGTCTGATCGGCCCGAACTGCCCCGGTATCATCACTCCTGGCGAGTGCAAGATCGGCATTATGCCTGGTCACATTCACTTGCCTGGCAAGGTGGGTATCGTGTCACGTTCCGGCACGCTGACGTATGAATGCGTTGCGCAAACCACTGCGCTTGGCTTCGGTCAGAGCACCTGTATCGGTATCGGCGGTGACCCAATTCCGGGTACCACCTTTATCGACGCGCTCAAACTGTTCCAAGATGATCCGCAGACTGAAGCTATCATCATGGTCGGCGAGATCGGTGGTTCGGCGGAAGAAGAAGCTGCCGCCTTCATCAAAGAGTATGTGAACAAGCCGATGGTGAGCTACATCGCCGGTGTTACTGCACCTCCAGGCAAACGTATGGGCCACGCTGGCGCCATCATTGCCGGTGGTAAAGGCACTGCGGACGAAAAATTCGCCGCATTGTCTGATGCTGGCGTTACCGTTTGCAGAAACCCTGCAGAAATCGGTAAGACCCTCAAGGAAGTTACCGGCTGGTAATTCCTTTGCCGGTGCTGCCATGCGCAGCGCCGGCACCCCTCTCTGGCCCAGTCAACCTGTCTGGGTGACCTCTTGGTGGCATCCCGCACATACTTTCAGAAATTGACTCAAAACCCCTGCAAATGAACGCTTGTGGCCATTCTTTGCTGTCGTCTTCTGCTTTATAGTCTCTTGGTTAACAGGGTAAGCCACGCTTAACCTTTCGTATTGAATCAAGGGAGTTTTTCGATGTTTGGATATGAACACCAGCCGTTTTCGTTTAAGCCCATGAGCGCCGAACAGTTTCAACTGTTGACGGCGCCTTTGCGTTTCTATTTTGACCCGGTGTTTGAAGGCATTGAAAAACTCGACCCGAACAAACCTGTGCTTTTGGTGGGCAACCACACGATTTATGGCGTGGTTGATGTGCCGTTGCTGCTGGCAGAGATCTATCGTCAACGCGGTATTGCAGTGAGGGCGTTGGCCGATCATGCGCATTATCAGATCCCCGGATGGCGCAACATGCTGGATCGCACCGGTGGTGTTGAAGGCACGCGTGAGAACTGCGCCAAGTTGATGGAGCAGGGAGAACATATTCTGGTGTTTCCGGGTGGGGCGCGGGAAGTGGCCAAGCGAAAGGACGAGAAGTACAAACTGGTCTGGAAAAAGCGCTATGGCTTTGTGCATATGGCGGTGAAGTACGGTTACCCGATTGTTCCTTTCGCAGTCGTGGGCCCGGATGACATGGTGGATGTGGTGTGGGACGCAAACGACATCGTTAAGTCGCCTCTTGGAAAACTGTTGGGCAAAACGGGCGTGTTTGACAAAAATGGCCTCCTCAGAGGCGGCGATATCATTATGCCGATATCGCGTGGCTTGGGTTTTACTGGTCTTCCGCGACCTGAAAAATTCTATTTCGCCATTGGCGATGTGATCGAGACGGCTCCTTTTGTCGGGCATGAAGATGACAAGGCAGTCCTCGAAAAGGTGCGCAATCAAACTGCGGATGCGATTGAGCATTTGATCAGTGAACAATTGATCAAGCGTGCTCAAGACAAGAAAGTAGGCATGGTAAGGCGCTTGTTGAATCGTCTGTAAACGGTTCAGATGATCGATAACATCAATTCGTGTACTTCCATCAGCAATAAACGTAGTTCTTCTTTCGACAGTCTTGGTGTTGCATGGGCAGCGCCAAGCAAGCCGTAATAGGCGATTTTCGCCAGCCGTTTACCTTTCTCGTTATCTCTACAGAGCCGTTGATAAAGATCAATCAGGCGATTTAAACGTCGCTGCTCAACTTTCGCAACAAATTCTGCTACGCGTGCATTGGCACCTGCCCAGGCATTGATGTTGTTTTCCAGCTCCATTGACAAATCGAGTGTCAAAGCAATCAGTCGATTTAACTCTGCAAGCGCATCTTGCTGAATGTCTTGATCCAGCATCTGATCGGTATAGACCATCTGCCAGTGCAGCAGAACGGCCTCGTGAAACTCGTCCATACTGGCAAAGTGATGATAGAACGATCCCCTTGTGACCCCCAGCTTGCGCGCCAGTCTTTCTGCGGAGAGCGCCGTGTGGCCCTCGGTGCTGAGGGTGTCCAGTGCGGCTGATATCCATATGTCTTTGCTGACACGCATGCTTTTGACTCAGGAGTGATGATGCTGGTAAGTGGTGCCGGTTGTGGGTAGGAATTGGCCTACAATGAATAAAACATACAGGATTGTATTGTAGTTCGCTCCTGACTATTCTGTCATTAGTTATTCAGTTATCCACTATCGCTTCGAGTGATGGATCACAGCGGTTCTATTCAAGAAAAAATAGAGAGGAGTCAGCTCCCATGGCCACTCAGGTTTCCAGTTTCCCTGCGCAGAAAGTCAGTGAATTAAAAACCATTCCCGGTGAACCCGGTCTTCCGGTGGTGGGTCACACCTTCACCGTTATGCGTAATCCACTTCGGTTTATGCGTCAGTGGTATGACAAATACGGCGAGATTTCCTGGACGAATGCCTTTGGAATTCGTTTGGTGTATATGACTGGGCCAGATGCCAATCAATTTGTCTTTCAAAACCGGAATGATATTTTCTCGAATAATCAGGGGTGGGATTTTTTCATTGGAAAATTCTTTCATCGCGGGATTATGTTGTTGGATTTCGACGAGCACCGCTTTCATCGCAAGATTATGCAGAATGCCTTTAAGAAACCGGTGTTGGTTGAATATCTGAAACAGATGAATCCGGCAATTCTGGAAGGCATCAGCAAGTGGAAGCCGTCGAATCAGTTCTTCGTATTTACTGCGATCAAACAGTTGACACTGGATTTGGCCACTGAAGTATTTATGGGGTATGAGCTTGGCAAAGAAGCCGACAAGCTCAATCAGGCATTTATTGATACTGTACGTGCAGGCACGGCGTTAGTGCGATTGCCCTTGCCAGGTGGACGCTGGAAGAAAGGGTTGGATGGACGCAAAGTGCTGGTGGACTTTTTCAAGTCGCAGATCAGTAAAAAGCGCAATAGTGATGGAATGGATTTGTTTAGCCAGCTATGCCGTGCAGAAACGGAAGATGGTCAGCGGTTTACGGATGATGACGTTATCAATCATATGATTTTCTTGATGATGGCCGCGCATGATACGTCGACCATTACTTTGTGTACGATGTTGTACCATTTGGCGAAGAATCCTGAGTGGCAGGAGCGTTTGCGCCAGGAGAGTAGGGCGTTAGGGAAGTCGTTTCTGGATCATGATGATTTGGAAAAGATGGAAGGCATGACGTTGGTGATGAAAGAGTCGCTGCGGATGTGTGCGCCGGTGCCGAGTGTGCCGCGGAAGACGGTGAGGGATGTGGAGTTTAAGGGGTTTCATATTCCGAAGGGGACGATGGTGACGGTGTCACCGTATTTTACGCATTTTATGCGGGAGTTTTGGGTGAATCCGTTTCGGTTTGATCCGGAGCGGTTTAGTGATGCGCGGCGGGAGGATAAGGTGCATCCTTATGCGTATGTGCCGTTTGGGGGTGGGGCGCATATGTGTATTGGGTTGCATTTTGCGGATTTGCAGGTGAAGGGGATTTTGCACCAGATTTTGTTGAAGTATCGGTGGAGTGTGGAGCCGGGGTATGAGATGCCGGTGGATATGACGTCTTTGCCGGTGCCGGGGGATAAGTTGCCTGTTAAGTTGGAGCGGTTGTAGGGTTTTTCGCGTTTTACACCTAGCCGGAATGGTGTCCGGGTTAAGGATGAATTTTCTGGACACGCCGTTAATACGTCCCTGTAGGCTCGACGGCGCCATCCATGGCG
>CAYYPW010000006.1:0-245574 GCA_964473645.1 uncultured Moraxellaceae bacterium | reverse complement strand
TGGATGAAAAGCGAATCTGGGAAACTAAGAAAATAGGCTAAACTTGACCTGACATGCACAACCAAAAAACTCGGTAACTGTCAGATCAAGTCGCGAATACTACATTTTATCCCATCAAGCCGTTCTGCCCCTCTCAAAAAATATCCGCATCACCACCGCCAATTGTTCTGACGATTCCGCCTTTACTGCGCGGCGAATATGCTCCACCAGCGTTGAACGCTCGCGTGTTTCAAACTGCGACAGAGACCAGTCGGGTAGCTCGGTAATCGGGGCATCGACAATGCTGTTCAGCAATACCAGCGACTTTCCCGAGAGCACGGTTTGATCCACTGCTTCCTGACGAATCGTGGTTTGATAACGGATATAGCCTTCCTCTGCCAGCCACAGCAGCGTGCCGAAACAGGCATCATGACGCTTACTGTGAAGGCCGAATTCATCCACGTGATCTGGACCTATCAGATCTTCGACATACAACTCCACCTTGCGTGGGAACGTCATATGCAGCTGCACTATCGCCAGTGCAGCGTCCTTGTAAAAATCCAGCAGATTCAGATCAGCCATGGAAGATCCTGCCAATTGCCCTTATTTACCAGTAGCCTTTAGGCTAAAACTACTCTTTGTTGAAAGTCGCCCTTAACGGTGCGCGTTACGATAACGCTCCAGAAAACGGGCAATTCGCCCGATCGCTTCTTCGAGATCTTCTTCGCGCGGCAGGAACACGATGCGCATATGGTCGGGATCAGGCCAGTTAAATCCCGTCCCCTGTACCAGCAACACCTTTTCTTGCACCAGCAGATCTAGAATGAATTCCTGATCGTTACTGATCGGATATACCTTAGGGTCCAAACGCGGGAACATATACAACGCAGCCTGCGGCTTCACGCAGCTCACGCCAGGAATTTCATTGATCAAGCGCCAGGCAGTATCCCGTTGACGGCATAGACGGCCACCGGGGCGTATCAATTCATTGATACTTTGATAGCCGCCCAGTGCAGTCTGAATCGCATGTTGCGAAGGCACGTTGGCGCATAAACGCATGGAGGAGAGCATATCCAGCCCTTCCATATAGTCTTTGGCGGCCCGCATATTCCCCGAGATCATCATCCAGCCAGAGCGATAACCAGCAACGCGATAGGTTTTCGACAGACCGTTAAAGGTCACAAACACCAGATCGTCGGCCAGCGATGCCGTCGAAATATGCTCGGCATCGTCATATAGAATCTTGTCGTAGATCTCATCCGAAAACACCACCAGTTGGTGCTGTCGGGCAATCTCGATCATGCCTTCCAGAATTTCTTTGGGGTAAACCGCGCCGGTCGGATTATTGGGGTTGATGATAATCATGGCCTTGGTGCGCTCGGTCACCTTGCGGCGAATATCTTCTAGATCGGGGAACCAGCCCGACTGCTCGTCACACAGGTAATGTACGGGCTTGCCACCGGCCAGACTGACCGCCGCCGTCCACAGAGGATAATCAGGCGCCGGAATCAGAATCTCGTCGCCATTGTTGATCAGCGCTTGCATGGCCATCACGATCAGTTCGCTAACGCCGTTACCCAGGTAGATGTCGTCGATACCGACATTGAATACCTGCTTTTCTTGGTAGTACTGCATTACCGCTTTGCGGGCGCTGAACAAACCTTTCGAATCGCAATACCCGGATGAGGCGGGCAGGTTGTAGATCACGTCCTGCACGATCTCATCGGGGGGAATGAAATCAAACGGGGCCGGATTGCCGATATTCAGTTTGATAATGCGGTGGCCTTCCTCCTCCAGCCGCCGGGCGTGCGCCAGCACCGGTCCGCGAATGTCGTAACACACGTTGTGGAGCTTGGCAGACTTCTTTACGGGCTTCATAGTGTTGAACCACTTAGTTTTTAACTACTCAATAGAGAGGGGCTGCTCGTTCACCGAGCTTCGAATACGCCTGGCGTCTGGATAAGTTTAGCGTTTGGCAGGCACAGGGCGGCGATTTTAACGGAAGATGCCAGCCCGGAAACAGGCGGCGTGCACCTTTTTGTGCGCCTTTTTGTTTAAAAAGGCATTGACGACACGATAATCGGAGCGTTATCTCAGCGAAAGATGGCGTTGTGGCCCCTATCACAAACGCGTCACTCTCTTCCTCAAACAAGACTCAGGCAGGATTCTATGGATACCCTAAGTAATAAATCGCTGGATGAATGGCGTGCCTCTCTCACCCCCGAGGAGTTTCAGGTATGCCGACTGGCTGGCACGGAACGCCCGTTTACGGGCAAATACTGGGACCATCATGAAAAAGGCACGTATCACTGTGTGTGTTGCGGCAAAGCCTTGTTTCGATCCGACAGCAAATTTGATTCCGGAACGGGCTGGCCCAGCTTTTGGGAAGCAGCCGTTGCTCAGCACGTGAAACAGCGTGAGGACGTCAGTCATGGCATGCGTCGTGTCGAGGTGTTGTGCGGCGGGTGCGACGCGCACTTGGGGCATGTGTTCCCAGATGGACCGCCACCCACCGGATTGCGTTTTTGCATCAACTCCGTTTCTCTCCGCTTCACGCCAGACACCCCGTAACGGGGTGTTTTTTCTCGCGACAGTGCTTTTTATGTAAGTTTGTAAATGAAAAGTTTGCAATTTTTAGGGGCCTCGTCTACGTCCCCAAAAGAGTTATTAACAGGCCGCAGACCGCATGATCTGGCGTTTATAACCATTGGTTTTAATGAGCGGCACTTTCTGTTGGGTGTACAAAAAGTTTACTTCCTAGATCATTGGTTGATCAAAATGCAAGCCCAAAAAATGTGCACAGTGAGTGGCTACTTCGCCTGTGTGCATTGAAAAATCGGAGTATCCAAAATGCAATACTTTGGTGCGCCTAACTCGTTGAAAATGACAGAAAAAAGACAGATCAAAAAATGATCAATCTGTAGAGGGGGTACTCAAATTCGCACTTTCGGGCGGATGTTCATAATTTACTAACAGAGTTATCCACAGAATATGTGGGTAACTTTTTGTTACAGAACTGTACGGTGTAAAATTATATTGTGCACAATATAAGTGCCTGTATAATGGGCTTGCAGCGCAGGCTATTTGGGTTCGCGCATTCCCCGCATGGATAAACCAGGAGATCTCGCATGACAACAGTTTTCGATTTTTCAGCGACCGATATCAAAGGCAAGGAACAGGCTCTGGCCCAATACAAGGGCAAGGTGTTGTTGGTAGTCAACACGGCCAGCAAATGCGGCTTCACGCCCCAGTACAAGGGCCTGGAGGTGTTGTGGGAGAAGTACAAGGATAAGGGGTTGGTGATCCTGGGGTTCCCCTGCAATCAATTCGGCAAGCAGGAACCAGGCTCCAGTGACGACATTTCTAGTTTTTGCGAGCTGAACTACGGGGTAACGTTCCCGGTGTTTGGCAAGATCGACGTCAATGGCGGCAATGCCCACCCCTTGTTCAAACATCTGAAAAAAGAAGCGCCGGGGTTGTTGGGTACCGAGGGCATCAAGTGGAACTTCACCAAGTTCCTGATCAACAAAGAGGGCAAGGTGGTAGAGCGTTTCGCGCCCACTGACACCCCAGAAAGCATCGAGAGCAAAGTGGCCGCGCTGTTGGCCTGAATTAGCGACCTAGGATGTCGACGTTAATTGTCGGCATTGCTTGTCGGTACAGGTTGTTGGCATAGCTTGTTGGAATAGGTTTGTGGGCTTATTGAGCGGGGCAGGGTATGGCAGAGCCGAACAGTGTTGAAAGCCAAGCTTCAGGTCAGCAAGCGTTGGGTCAGAGCAGTTTTGAACTGCTTAAACTCGACAATCAGCTGTGCTTTGCCCTGTATGCGCTCTCACGCAAGGTCACCGCGCTGTATCGCCCCTTATTGGAGCCGTTGGGCATCACCTACCCGCAGTATCTGGTGTTTCTGGTTATGTGGGAAACTCAGGCGGGTATTGCCCCGGCATTTTTTACCGGTGTGCCGGTCAAGCTGTTATGCAAGCGATTGCAGCTCGATACCGGCACGCTGACGCCACTTCTCAAACGCATGGAGGCGGAATCCTGGCTCACGCGTGAGCGTTCCCGCGATGACGAGCGCGAGGTACTGATCAAGTTGACGCAGCCAGGTCTGGATTTGCGCCAGCAAGCGCAAAACGTGCCGATGACGCTGTTATGCAAGGTCGGAGGTGATGCAAGGGCGTTGATGGAGATCCAGCAAAAGTTGCATCAAATGCTGGACCATCTTGTCACCATGGAAACGTCTGCATCCTGACGTGGGCAATACCCGCAATCGAAAGTCCTTATTCGAAACGCCATCGATCGCAACACTAGCGCTTGCGAAATCCCTCAATCATCAGGCGTTCTTCTTCGACAAGTGGTTTAAGGCTTGGGCGTTGCTGAATGCCCGCAATATAACGTGCAAACTCAGGCCACCGTTGGCTGTCGAGTGCTTCGCCGCCATAACCCAGGTTATTAACTTGCACCGCCATGGCAATGTCGGCAACGCTGAAGATGTCGTTAGCAATGTAATCGACTTTTTTCACCTGCTTTTCCAGATAGTCCAGCAGGGGCGGAAGTTTTTCATTCAATGCAACATTCACCGCGCCTTCGTCAGGAGTGCCGCCTCTCAGCGAGGCCAGAACCCGTTGGCGGAACACGGTGAACGTCATCAATGGTGCCAATTCGTAATCGGCAAATTTTTCGAACCAGAGTACTTGGGCCAATGCGGCAGGATCAGCAGGGCGTAACGGCGTTTGTGGATATTGGCCATCGAGATAGGTACAGATCACGCCGCTATCTACCAGCACTCGATCCCCATCTTTAAGCACAGGAATACGACCCAGCGGGCTCAGTGCATGAAAGTATTCGGGCTTTCTGGCGGGATCAATGTGGATATGTTCGTAAGGCAGGTTTTTTTCGCGCAGTACAACACGCACTTTGCGCACAAACGGCGACAAGGCGGCGCCATAAACAGTCAAGGACATTCAGGGGCTCCCATGCCTTAGAAGTATTTTTTCTTCCAGGCTTCTTCTTCGTTGGCCAGATCACTCAAGCCCTTGGTGAGTTCTGATGCGTCTTCGACTTTGCGTTGCACGCCGCTTTCATCGTCGGCACGCTGATTCAGTTCATCACACATGGCCTTCATTTGCGCAAGCTTGTCGTTATAACGACCGTTCTGATTGCGCTTGGCCAATTCTGCCATACCTTTTTGATAATGGTGAACAGCAAGTTTCCATTTGCGTTCGCCTTTGCTCTGGTCGCCCAGTAAGGTGAGATAACTAACATTGGCCTCGACAAAAGAATCATGTACGTGCGCCAGAAACACATTGGCTGCTGCGCCGGGGATAACATTGGTATCGCGAAAGGTTTCAATGATTTTGGTGAGTTCTTGCAACAGGGCCCGGATTTCGTTGGCTTGTTGAGGGCTGACGATGCGCGGTTCCTGCTTTTTGCCGGTGTTGCCTTGCGCTTCGGCAATCATGGCGGCCGTGGATTCGAGTTTTTTCTTGAAGCTGCCCTGTTCGGGGGAGATTTCAACAAGCTTTTCGAGGCGCTTGTGCATCTCGTTGAGAATGACGAGTTTGAGATCCTTGTGGATGTAAGCATCCGGGATGGTATCAATGATACGTTGCAGGCGATGCGTGGTCTCGCTGAGTGTGCCCACCAGCACGGCCTTCTTTGCCTTTTCCTTTTCGAGGTTGCGGTTGACGTAAAACACCCCGCCCAACACAAAGACGCCAACAACTACAAAACCAATGATCAACTCGGTGGACATGCTCTGCTACCTGTCAACGGCTGCAATCCTGCAGCGGTTTGTAAAACATCATCGTCAAAAGCATCAAGGTCAAGAAACGACGGATCGATGAGGTTCAGTCTAGTCAGAGAATGTCCAGCCCGCTAGTTCAGAGCTTTAGCTTCACCAGCCGGTCGTTGGCGATGCTGCCAAGGTAGAGGTAACCCTCGTGTTCCTGGGCGGCGGTCACCATAAAGGCCACTTTGGCGTCAGGGTCGTGCAGGCTGCGTAGTGGCGTGCCGTTTTCGTCCATTTCTGCCACCAAGCCGTAGATTGCAGGTTTGGGGCGCAGGGCCTCGGGCAGCTTTGCGGCCAGATTCTTGAGAAAGGGGTAGGGGTGCATGCTATCGGCTTGTGGGTTGCGTAGCGTGGCCAAGGCCACCCAGAAGGTGCCACGCCCACTCTGCGATATGCCATCGGGAAAGCCTGGCAGGTTGTCGGCAAACACGTCGTGGGTACCCGCTTTTTCACCTTTCAGCCAATAGCGGGTGATGCGGTAGCGGTAGGTTTCGTTGACCAACACAAAGTCGCCGTTCTGTGAGAGCGCAACACCGTTGGCAAAATAGAGATCACGCAACAAGGTTTCAGTTTTGCCTGTGCTGGGATCAAAACGAATGAGGCGGCCCCAGGGGCGGGCTTCCATCATGTCGAGGAGGAATTCGAGCTGGCCGTATTTGCTGCTGGCATCGCTGAAATAAATCATGCCGTCGGCGGCGACTTCGACATCATCGGTAAATTTGTAGGGAATGCCATCGGTTTCAGTGCTGAGCACAGTGATTTCGCCTGCCGGGTTAATTGACAGCAGCCCTTTGTATGAGTCGCACACGATCAGGTTGCCTTGAGCATCGAAATCCATTCCCAGGGGGCGGCCACCGGTATCCGCAAAGGTTTCGACCGTGCCATCGGGGTAAATGCGTTGTACCCGTCCGCCAACGCTACCGGCATAGACGCGCCCCTGACTGTCCACATCAGCATGTTCGGGCCAACGCAAATGATCGCCCCCCAATTGGACACCCTGTTGCAGCAGAGCGTTGGGTGCATACACGCCTTCGAGCGCAGGGGCAGGTGGTGGCGAGTAGGCTGCAGCATCAATCGGTGAAGGGGCGAGTATAAAAGCGGTCAACAAACCAGTAAGGGTCAAACCGATTGCCAAGGGAACACGTGCCATCGTAATGCCTCATTCTATGGCGAGGGACAGGAAAATTGCGTGTGATTACAGATTGATTTATGGAGCTTTTTTCATTGAATTGCGCGAGCGCCGAGCAAGCCTACCTTCGCCACACAAGAATGGAAATAGTGCTTGACGCAAAAATGTAATGTTCATAGAATCTGCGCCGTCTCGTCGATGGCCTGCGATTTAGTAGTATTTAATCGCGCGGTGAGACACTGAGCGTCCCTTTCGTCTAGAGGCCTAGGACATTGCCCTTTCACGGCAGTAACAGGGGTTCGAATCCCCTAAGGGACGCCAATTTTCTTTCTTCTTTCGCTATTCTGGTGAAAGAGTATTTTGAAAGTTTTTCCTCGCTGTATCTCTCGCCCCAATTACCCTGCATCGCGTTTCTAGTCTCACATTAAACTTGTCGTTATTCTTTTGACAGGGTGATTCTTCTCGCTCCCATACTCAACGCCACCATCAAAATAACGCTTGTGACTACCCAAAGCAGCGCGATGTAACCAAACAGGTCAGGCGCTTTCATTAGCGTGGTCATCAGTGATTCCTGGTAATAAAAAAACCATTGATGCTCTTCGGGAAATATATGCGTGTGCAGCCAGTAAAATACGGTGGTAGGGCCCATTAATAGCAGGATGGCACCACACGCAATCAGCACCGTTATGCCACCCGTCAGCATTTGTTTGGGGGTAGGCATGGTCCAGCGTTGGACGTGTGCCCAGGCCAGCGTGATCATCCATAGCAGCAACATCAGGGGGCCGGCCCAATGAAAGTACGCAACCAGATTGGCGACATCCTGCAGGTGAATCACTTCTGCTTTATGTAGCAATGTCTGGGGGGCGTGCTGATTGGTTTGATAGGTGATGTCGCCAAGACCTTCACCCCCAGCGTTAATCGCGCTGACGATGGCGCGAAAATGCTCGAAGCGCTCGCTTTCAAGCGTGGATTCATAACCACGGCGATAAAGATTCTGCGGCGCGAACTCGCTGATGTGAGCATCAATGTCGAGCAGGTGATAGCCCAAACGATAACCAAAGTCGAGTGGTGTCAGCAACCACCAGGCAATCCAGAGCGTTGCAACCGTCAATCCCAAAAAATGCAGTACCCAAAACCCGCCGCGCAAGACAGACATATGCAAGCAACATCGTAGCCCATGAAGAGAAGCAACCATACCCGATCGCAAGGGGATTTCCTACTGCCGGCAATCGCGTGGCGATCCATGCTAGGGGCGTCCCACCAAGGTCAGACGAGTCGAGTTCATGCGCGGTTCATGGCCGTACCTGATAAACTTAAGGGTATGCCGCAGCAGTTGAAGTCGAGGTAGGGATGTCATTGATTAAAAAGGGCGGTCTGGCCTTGTTGGGGCTGTGGTTGCTGCTCGCCCTGGCGCCGGCGCCTCTGTTGAAATGGGGGATCGAACATCAGGGCACCCACTGGCTGGGTGCGAGGGTGGATATCGAAAAGGTGGCATTTTCCTGGTGGCCCATGCAGGTGGTGCTCTCCGGGGTCGATGTGACCAATCCGTTGAAACCGGCTTATAACGCCGTATCGCTTGCACGTGTTCAGGCCGAGGTGGATGTCCTTGCATCTTTGCAGGGCGCGTTGCATGTACCGCTTATACAGGTGGAAGGCATCACCATTGCCACTCCGCGTGCACAATCAGGCGCCATTCCTGGTGTGTTGCCACGCAGGTTGTTCGTTACGGCAGATGCAGAGGGGTTTCATTTGCCTCTGATCGACCCCTTGCCAATGGAATCCATCATCAACACTGAATCAGAACGTTATCGAAACAGCACCGATGAATTTCGCCAGCTCCTGCTGGATAAGCAGTCCGATTGGGCTGCCAAAATCCAGTCGCTTCCCGATGAAACAGTGCTTGCCGCTTATCGCGAACGTTGGCAGGCGCTCAAGAATGCACGCCGTTCTTCCAGGGCGCCATTAACCCTGCAGGCTCGAGAACGGAAGCGCGAATTGCTGCTCGCGGGTCTGCAATCGGATACGATGAAACTGCAACAGGCTGAGCGCGAGCTGCGCACGCAATGGCAAAATGTCCAAACCCGTTATGCTGATTTGAAAAAGCAGCCAGCTGATTCTGTGGTTTCCCAGGTAGAGCGTTTAGGCGTCTCCGATATAGCGATTTCGCGGCTGGGGCAGGCACTGGTGCGAGAAAAAATTCAGGAATGGTTGAATACTACATTGGGAATTCACCAGCTATTGGTGATGCCGGCAGCGGTAAATAACGCCAATGCTGATGGGCAACAAAGCAAGCCTCGTCTCATTATAAAAAAGCTGTCGCTGGCAGGTGTCTTTGCGTCTGCCGCGTTGCCCGACAACAGCCCGGGACTCATCCACGGCGAAATATTAAATCTTTCTGATGCGCCACAATGGCATACAGAACCCGTAACGCTAAACATCGACGCGGGCGGGCAATTCCTGGGCGCTGTCCAGCTATCGGCAATGCTTGACCATCGTACCGTTGGCAAGGAAATAGATCGTTTCAATTTCACGGTAACCGACGCCTCCCTGCGCGCCTGGCCCCTCGCGTGGAATGACAGTTTGCCCGTCACGGTGAAGTCGGGGCGCTTGTCGCTCAGTCTTGCCGGCACGATAGACCCGTTGCAGCGATTGGATGTGAACTTGAGCAGTATTTTCGAACTCGAAGCGCTCGAAGTTAAAGTCAAAAACACCGATAATGACGCCGCGCTCGCACTGGTGGCGGCCATCGAAAAGTTGCCGACGCTGACGGTGACGGCGCGTGCCAACGGTGAGCTGAATAGCCCCGCACTGCAACTGACGACTTCGCTCGATGAGGTCATGGCGGCGGCACTGCGTCAGGCATTCGGCAGTCGGGTGCTTAGCTGGCGTGATGAATTGCAACGACGCCTCGATGAGGTGTTGATGACACAGCTTGCAATAGTGGAGCCTGATCTTGCAAAAAGCAGCGCCTTGCTCGATACCTTGCAGCAACGTTACCAAGCCTATGATGCTTTGCGCGTGAGCCTGTCCAAATAATTCGCGTCAATGCGTAAACCCCCTGGAAATGTGTAATGGCAACCGTGAACGAAACCGGATTTTTACCAGCCGATACGCTGGAGCGTCTTGATACCTGTTTGCAGCGACTGAATGAAGTGCTGCCTCCTGTGGCGGCCGCCATCGACTGGTCGGTAACCCAGGCGGCCTGGTGGCGCCGTCGGGTGTTGTCTGGCCATCTTGAACCGGTCATGCAGACAGCGCCGGTGAGCCTGGATGACGTGCTGGGGGTGGATCGTCAACGCAACCTGGTGGTGGGGAATACCGCTCAGTTTGTGAAGGGGCTGCCGGCCAATAACGTATTGCTCACCGGTGCGCGTGGCGCGGGCAAGTCGTCGCTGATACAAGCGGTACTCAATCGCTTTGCGGCAGAAGGTTTGCGGCTTGTGCAGGTCGAGCCTCAGGATCTACGCGATCTGCCTGATATTACGGGGCAGCTCAAAGGCCAGCCTTACCGTTTTATTTTGTTCTGTGATGATCTTTCATTTGATGCGCGTGATGAGGGCTACAAGGCGCTCAAAAGCATTTTGGATGGCGCCATTGCCGCCGCGACTGAAAATGTGCTGGTTTACGCCACTTCGAATCGCCGTCACCTGATGCCCGAGTATCAAAGTGACAACGCCAGCTATGTGATGACTGAAGGAGGCGAGTTGCATCCCGGGGAAGCGGTTGAAGAGAAGATTTCGCTGTCAGATCGATTTGGCCTGTGGGTGTCGTTTCAGCCCATGCCACAAGAGCCCTACCTGGCGATCGCTCGCCATTGGGTAGAGAAGCTGGGGGCGTCGCACCAGGTCGGTTGGACTGAACAAGCACGTCAAGCGGCGTTGCGGTGGGCGTTGCAGCGTGGCACCCGGAGTGGACGAACGGCCTTTCAGTTCGCCAAATCGCATGTCGGAAACGCTTTGTTACAATCGTTGGATTGAACGGATTATACACAGCCCGCATAACGGGAAAGTGCGGGTGTCATAAAGCCGACAAAATGATGTAATACAAAAAGAACGCTGCTAACCCCCTGTTTTTGAATGCAGCAAATTTTTGACGATTTTTTATACGAACTGACGCAGCCCTCGTCAACTGCAGTACCGGATGCCTTGCCCCAATCTAATCCCCAAAGTTATCCACAGAAAAAGTGGATAACCCTGGAAAGTTGGGGGTAGTTGTGAAAGGTGCTGCATTTACGACCAACGGTGACCTGCTAGTCTTTAAAAGTTAAGGTTTAGAAAGCCCGTGCCAGCTGTTTGGGCGGCATCGACAGGCAAGTGGAGTCATTGTGCCGAATTCTGCATTACCGATTGTCCTTGATGTGGAAGCGTCAGGCTTTGGCCGTGGCAGCTACCCCATTGAAGTGGGCATCGCGCTGCCCAATGGTGACCTGCATGCTTGGTTGATCAAGCCCATGCCCGAATGGACGCACTGGAATGACAGTGCTGAAAAAATTCATGGCATTTCACGTGCCAAACTGGAGCGAGAAGGGCTTTCCCCTAAAATCGTGGCCAAGACCCTGAATAACCTCTTGCAGGGTAAGACCGTCTACACCGATGGCTGGGGCGTCGACCGACCCTGGCTCGCCTTGTTGTTTAACGATGTCGGTTTGCACCAGTTGTTCAAGCTTGAATCGGTTTATGCATTGTTGAACCAACAACAAATGGAATCCTGGACCGCCACCCGTGAACGCGTGCTGGCGACGAAAAAGCTGGTCCCCCACCGCGCGGGGTCAGATGCGTTGATCGTGCAAACTACTTACCGCTTCCTTGCCTTTCCAGACGATCCCGACGATCGCGGGCAATACGAAGTCGCCTGATTTTATTTCTCCCCCTCAAGAAAGTGCCTCGCTGAACGATAAGGATTAAACAGGAGTTTTCACACCACCCGATAGAGAGGCAGTTTCGGACGGTATGACACCAAAAATAACCTTGATCTCACAATCCGATTTTCCCGAGAGTGATACGGGCGTGCGTTGGGTGCTCGCGCAAGAGAGCCCGGCCGTGCAAGTACTGATTTTGCAGGGGGCGGAGGACAGCATCAGTCATCAACTCGCGCAAGTGCTGCCACATGTGAAAGGTGAGTTGTTTTGCTGGCTTGCACCTGGCTGTGAATTTCAGCACCCGGAATGGTTGAGTGCGTTGTATGACGTGTGGCGTAACGCCGATGTTGATCTGCTGGGGGTGCGTGGCATGGCTGAGATCAGCCTGCATACCCTGCAAGCGCAGCACGGGCATGAAGCCGTGCAGTTGAGTCGTGTGATTGGTGGTTCGCGCATACGGCCCAATAGTGCTCAGGATATTTCGGTTGAATCGGTGATGGCCTTGGGGCCAGGCATGCTCATGGGCAAGGTCGAGACATTGCGCCCGTGGGTGGATGGCATGGGCAGTTTGTTGCGATCCAATAATGTCATTACCTTTTCGCTGCAATCGCATCTGTTCGCCGGATTGCGTCTGGGCGTCGCGCAGAATTTTCCGTTGCTTGAACGCAGTCCGCCGTTAGGCTGGGCGACTTACGAACAGCTCAAATCCGTTGCCGGCTTTTTACCGCTCAACCAGCAGGGGTTCGACATTTGGCATCGCAATTTACTTGCCTTGCAGATGGTGCAGCCGGAACTACTGGCATGGTTGGCGGAAGAATCCATCAGTTCGCGCTGGGCGCGTTTTGATGCGCGTGGCAATGGCCGCATGCTATTGCGAGGCGGCGATATGGACGCCATTGTCGCCGATGTCTTTATCAACGCCACCCCTGGCGACACCTGGTGGATGCTGGGTTCGGGAACGGGTAAAGCCATCAACGAGGCCTTGGCCATCGACGATACCTGTTTGCACGTATTGGAACCTGAAGCCGCTTTGCTCTGCCACTTGCTCAGTCGGTTCGACTGGAGTAACGCACTTCGTCAGCGGCGATTACGACTGCACGTCTGGGATGTCAAACACCCGTTGTGGAAACAACTGAGTGCGCGACAATTGCTGGCCGGTTTTCAAGGCGAGCTGGAAGAATTGCATCGCCCGGTCTATTTCACCACTGGGGGTTCTTACTACCTCAACGAAGCAACACTCAAAGATATCGAGCGTGGTTTGCATCGCATGTGGATGCGTTTACGCGAATGCATGCAATGGAAAAATCTTCGCAAAGAAGTATTTGATGTCACTGTGGTGAGCCCACAGTGTGCCATTTTCAAAGACCTGGCCGAATGTTTTCACCGCATGGGTTTTAAAACCCGTTTGCTTAACGTGTCGGATGGATCAGTGCCTCTGACCTGGCAAAAAGATAGCCCGCACGCGCTCAATCTACTGCAGCATGCGAGCACGCTCACCTTGTTCCGCAATCGTAGCCTACTGGAATCTGATTCGTGGCAGGAACCCATGCCGATAAGCCCGGGCGATCGTGATCACTGGGTCAGTTGGTGGTGGGATGTGCCGAATGTGGCAAGCCTGATTGAGCAGAATATTCCTTCACAGGCAACGCCTGCGTTGGGATTTGCCAAAGCCATGTTGAACAGTCTGCCGGCGGGTTCTCAATGGTTGCCACCTGCCGCCCGTTCGCAGTTCTGCATGCAGGAGCCAGCCCCTGAAGATTACCGTTATGAGGTGAGCTTTGTTGGCCAAAGCCGCTGGAATCTGGTACGCACACAATTGGCGATTCTGCGGGCTTTAGTGCCGGACTATTTGCCTTCCGGTAAAACCGTATGCGAAAGTTGGCGCTGGGAGGGCTCTGCCATTACCTTGCATCAGCAACTCGAACTCGATGCGCCCCTGATGCAGTACGTGATCGATCGCTTGTCAGAATCCTCACCGGCCAAGGCATATTATCTGGATTATGTGTGGCGTATGGCCTTGAGTGGAGCGTTCCGCATGGCCTCGGTGGAGTCTTTGATCCGAGAAGGGGTGCCGGTTGCGGTGTTCGGTGATGGGGAATGGTTGGTGTCTGGAATCGTCCCGGAAAAACACTTTGCCGGTATTGTGCAGGCGAGCGATTTGGCGAAGGTATATCGACAGAGCCGTATCAACCTGAACCTGAATTTCATGCAGGTGTCATCCACAGTGAATCCCAAGGTATTGGATGTCAGTGCTTGCAACAGCATGGTGCTGACCGACTATCGTAACGAGCTGGATGAGTTGTTTCCCTACCCGGATCAGCGCCCGGCCAGTTTTACCAGCCTCGAAGAACTGCCAGATACTCTGCATCGTTTACTCGACAGCGACACACGACAGCGTGGCATGCAATGCGGGGAGTGGGTGAGATCGCGACACACCATGCAACATCGCGCGGCCTGGCTGGCAGACTACTATCGGTTGAGAAACCGAATGTAAGCCGGTTGAGAAACCGAATATAAGGCGAAAACGAAATCGAATTTAACGGCGACTGCGAAATTGACAGCGTAATCGTCAGTGCCGTTGAATTCGAGGAGTCTGTAAAAAAAGGAGGTAACGCTTACTGTGTTACCTCCTTTTTTACATTGCGCAGACCTTATACCGAAAACACCTCAAAATCCGCATGATTGCCGCTTTCAGCAAGCGTGGACTCCCATAGGGCCTTGGCGGTAACGACGGCGGTGCTGGCCAGCTCCGGCTGGAGATACGTGGTCGCCACACGTTGCAAATCGGCAACAGTGGTGGCGAGCACCCGCGCTCTAAACCGCGATTGGAACGCATCATCGCGCCCAAAAATGCGATTCTGGAATGCCTGCTTGGCTTCACCAGCGGGTGAGCCTGGTTTATCGATACTGCCGATAACGCCCAGAATGGCTTCCTCAAGTTCTTGATATTGATGCGGATGTGACAACAGCCACTCGATGGATTGATCAAAATCCGCCAGTGTTCCCTGCAGGCGTGGATCGCGGTACGAATAAAAGCGGAACGCGCCAATGTTCGAATCCTGACTGGCACCACCGCCGTATGCACCGCCGGTTTCGCGAATGGCGCGGTGCAGAAAACCATTTCGCAAAAATCCACCCAACACGGCCAACACGGGGGCATCCGGGTGATCCGCCGCCACCGTCGGGAAAGCTTTGGCGCAGAAGCTCACTTGAGTGTTGGTCAACCAGGCCTGTTTGATTTGTTGACGCACGGGCGATAACGTCAACGATGTAGAGGCGCGAGCGGCAGTACCCGTCCATAACTTTTCGAGATGAGTAACGCCTTGGTTTACGGCGTCGGTTTCGGCGACCACCAGAAACCGGGGGGCGCCACCGGTCATGCGAGTGCAGAGGTCTTTGAGTGCATCGCAGAGCGTCTGCAAGGCGTTAGCATCGTCGAGTTGATGATCGAGATGCTGAATATGCTTGATGCCGGCCAGCCCCGTCGATAGGTGCGTCAATCGTGCTGCCGGGTTCATACCGCTGCAAGCGGCCGCCATCGCCAGACCATGCCCGCTGCCGGTAATGTTCTGTTCGACGCGTGAACGGTATTGTGCAATCAATTCCCGAATGCGTTCCTTCTCGTCGAAGCGCGGTGCGTTGATAACGTCGTGCATCAGCTCCGCCATGGCTGCCTGATTGGCCTTGAGCGCTTTGCTTGAAAAACCGAAAAATCCTTGAACGAGCTGTGTGTCCAACGCGTTTCCACGCAACATCGAGAACGCATGCACGCCGCCACTCACGGCACTGATGCGATCCTGTAATTCCAGATAGGATTGCGCACCAGCCCCTAAATCCCCCAGCATACCCGACAGCAAGGGTACCTGCTGTGCATCGGTGTCGCTAAGAGTTGGCAGCGGGTAGAACACCTGATGATAGACCAGCCCATTGGTGCCCTGATGGTAGGTCGCCACTTTGCCGATCTTGGTATCGATTGGATGTTCCATCGGCATGGGGTGATGCGCTGGCACATCGGCCAGGCCGACCTTGGGCAACAGGTCCGCATTGGGTTGCTGTTGCTGGCGTTCAAGCAGGCGTTGAGCCTGTTCGATGATAGCTTGCTTCTCACTGTCAGAAAGCGCCTCGCGAACCTGCGCAAGGTGGGCTTTCAGTTGTTCTTCACGATGCGTTTCCAGCTGAATATCAGGGCGCAAGGTGAGGCGGACGCGATGGCGGTTGTCGAGTAGCAGGCGTTTCACCAGATCTTTGACGTAATCAGGATTTTTGATCGATTCGCGTAATTCGGCGAGCACGGGGTCAAGATTCAGTACGGCAATCGGGTCACCCCGATGAATGGCGGACGACAACCCGGCCAAAATCAGCTGCAAACCGTAGGGGTATCCATCACCGCCCACTTCGCGTTGGTGCAGTTCCAACTGGTGCACAATGGCATTCAGGCGATCTTGCGAAACCCCGTCACGGGCCACGGTTTCGAGCACATCCATCACTTTTTGTTCGAGCGCCAGCGCGTTTTCCCAGGAGCTGCCTTCGAGACCGCACATAAAGGCGATTTCGCGATTGGAATCCTCCAAACCGCATAACGGCGAAGGCGCATCGCCCAGACCGCAGGTTTCCAGCATCAGGCGCAGGGGCGAGGCACTGTTTTCCAATAGCACTTCACTGACCAGTTGTGCCTCAAGCGCTGATTTGAGGTGGGTGCTTTCGCCCAGCAACCAACCCAGCACGATATGGCAACGCTGTTGCAGGGCATCCTGTTCGCTTTCGTCTTCTTGCAGCTCCCAGGCGTAGGCTTCTTCGACACTAATGGGGGCGCAGTAACGCTTTTCTCGCTGTACATCAATGCGACGGTCGAGTTTGTCGAAGCGGTGCAGGGCGCGGGTTTCGAATTTTTCCTGCAGGCTGGCGGCGCTTTGATTACCGTAGGTCATGAACACCGCATTGCTCGGGTGATAATGCGTCTGGTAGAAGGCCTTCAGTTGTTCATAGCTCAGATCGGGAATCGCTTCGGGATCGCCACCGCTGTTGTGGTGATAGGTGGTGGTCGGGAATAAATATTTGGTGTAGGTCTGGTACAGCGTGCTGACGGGCGAACTCATGGCGCCTTTCATTTCGTTGTACACCACGCCACGATAGACCAGTTCCGAGTTCGGGTTATTGGCTTCGGCAAATTCCAGACGATGGCCTTCCTGGGCAAAATCAAGGGGATCAAGACGGCTGAAAAACACCGCGTCCAGATAGACATCGAGCAAATTGTCGAAATCCTTGGCGTTCTTGCTGGCGAAGGGGTAGGCCGTCCAGTCGCTGCTGGTGAAGGCATTCATGAACGTGTTGAGCGAGCGGCGTACCATCATGAAAAAGGGGTCGCGCACCGGATATTTTTCGCTGCCGCAGAGGGCCGTGTGCTCCAGAATATGTGCAACGCCGGTGGAATCGGTGGGAATCGTGCGCAAGGCGACCAAAAACACGTTTTCGTCGTTATCGCTCGCCAGATGATAATGCACCGTGCCCGTGCGGCGATGCCGGAACTCACTCACGACGACATGCAGCGAATCGATGGGAACGGTTCGAACCCACTCGAAACTGGGGTGGCATTGGGCATGTGCGTTAGAATCCGTAGCAGAAGTCATGCAGGGCTCACAAAAGTCGAATAAAGTATCAGCAGTATATTATGAATATGGGGGGGCTGCATGCGGGTTCGCCTTATAAAAGAAAAGCAGGCAGGAGAATAACTTGGCACGTATTTGGGGAATCTCGGATCTGCATGTCGATTACGCGGAGAACTTTCGCGCGATCGAGCAATGGAGTGATTGGGATTTCCAGCAGGATACCCTGTTAGTCGCGGGTGATTTGACCGACAAACTCGATCTGTTGGGACGCACGCTTGCGGTGTGCCGTACCAAGTACGCGCGCGTCGCGTTTGTGCCGGGCAATCACGAAATGTGGGTAAAAGGCCCTGCACCGCGCATGGACTCTATCAGCAAATGGCAGGCTGTTCGGCAATTGTGCATCGATGAAGGCGTAACCCTCGATGCGTTCACCGTGAGTGGCCACCGCTCGGTGACTGTCGTGCCGCTGTTATCCTGGTACGAAACCGCCAAGGATCAGGGCGGTTCGTTGTTCTTGAAAAAAGGTGATCGCGATGAAACGCGCGATATGTGGATGGATTTTCATTTGACCCAATGGCCGGGTATTCAGAACATTGCCGACTACTTTTTACAACAGAACCCGCCACTCAATGCCGTCGTTGGGGATGTGCTTACCTTCAGTCATTTTTTGCCCCGACAGGAGCTGATGTTTTCGTCTGGGCGTGTTCCTCCCGCAGGCACTACGTACCCGGCTGACCCGCATCCAGAATTTAATTTTTCGCACGTAGCCGGGACGCACAAAATCGATGAGCAGCTCAGGCAAAGGGGCAGTGTGCTGCATTTGTATGGGCATCAGCATCGCAATCGTGCCGTTATGATCGAGCAGGTATTGTATGTCTCACATTGCATGGGATACCCGCGCGAGCGCGCCAAAGGTTATGTCAAAAATGCAGCCATTCACCCACGCTTGCTGTGGGACAGTGATACCGGCATGGTTGTGATTCCATGAAGGGGCCGTTGGTGTTTCTGGCCGATAGCCAGTTGTTGTTTGTCGGGCCAAATTCAGTGGGTTTTCATGCCTGGTTGCGATTACGCGTTGCAGGCAAGCGTGGCGTGTACCTGGGGGCTGCCAATGGCGATGTGGCGGACTTTTATCAAATGGGGCGGGACTCGTTTACGTCACTAGGTGCTCAGCTGGATTGGCAATCAATGCACGAGAGCGCCCTGTCGCCAGATTACGATTTTTACCTGTTGGCTGGCGGGGATGTCGCTCTGGGTTGGCGTTATTTGTCGCTTCCTGAAGTGAATAATGCACTGCAGCTTGCGCGTGACAAAGGTGCGCTGTTTTTAGGCGTGTCTGCAGGGGCTATGCATCTGGCGCATGCTTTCACCGCCCCGGTAGAGGAAGCGCAGACGTTTTTGGACTGGTTAACGGCAGTGGTGGCCGTTCACGAAGAGCACCAGCACTGGCCAACGCTGCAACATTGGCGGCGCTGTCTACACGTACAAACTGGGCAGAGCGCGCAACATGGAAAACACGTGCGAACTGGGCAAAAAAGCGCGTTGCCATTATTGTGCATTCCCATGGGCGGCGGTCTGCTCTGGCTGAACGAACGCGCCTATGCGCTGGGTAAAGGCGCGCAATGGCA
Source organism: uncultured Moraxellaceae bacterium (assembly GCA_964473645.1). Lineage (GTDB taxonomy): Bacteria > Pseudomonadota > Gammaproteobacteria > Pseudomonadales > Ketobacteraceae > HdN1. The sequence goes on along the minus strand of CAYYPW010000006.1, from coordinate 226,583 downwards.
TGCCCCTGACGGGGGAGAATGTTCACTCCCGGCGTTGGATGCGATCCAGGTTTCGCAACCGATCATTGGGGCCGCTGAACGTGAGTAAGCGTAGCTCGAAAACATTATGGGTCGCCATTTCTCATCACGGTTTCGGCCATTTGGGGCAGATGGCGCCCGTGCTGAATCAGCTGGCAAGACAGCACACTGATTTCTCTATCATCATACAGAGCGGGCACTCGCGCGCATTGCTGGAACGCTTTTTGAATTTTGCTTTCGTGCATATCGTTCACGCGGCAGATCAACCGATACACATGAAAAATGCCATTACGCTGGATGTACCCGCCACCGTTGCCGCGTTGCAGGCGTACCACGCCCGTGCCGCTGAAGAAATTGCATTTTTGACAACGCACATGCAGCAGTACCAGGTGACGTTGGTGATCAGCAATATCGGTTACTTTCCCTTGGTGGCTGCTGCTGAATTGAACCTGCCATCCATAGCGTTCTGCTCGCTCAACTGGGCCGATATTCTATCAGCGTATGCGCATTTATCGGTGGATTTGCCACCTTTGATCAGCGTTATAAAGAACAGCTACTCCGCAGCAGAGGTGTTTCTTGCGCCGCAGCCTGCCATGCCGATGCCCTCCATCCAGGACGTTATTTCTGTTGGGCCGGTTGCGCGTGGAGGGCGATCACTCGCGCTTGCGAAGCTGTTGGGGCACCCCGCTACTACCCGGTACGGATTGGTCTCGCTGGGCGGAATTTCGTATCCTTTACACTACCCCGCATGGCCTTCGGTTGAAGGTTGGGTATGGATCGCAACGGATATAGAAAATCCCCGCGCCGACCTGATCGACCTGCAACAACTCCTACCAGATCAGCCCACCTCGAAGCCGCTACCAATAGAATTTACCGATGTGCTTGCCAGTGTCGACTTGCTGATCACCAAACCCGGCTATGGAAATATCACCGAAGCCGGGTGTGCCGGTATTCCTGTCGCATGCTTGCCACGGCCCGACTGGCCTGAAACTGCAGCGTTATTACACTGGCTGCAACAGAAAGTGCCCGTGCTGATGATTGACGAACCCGCATTAATTTCCGGGCAGTGTTTGCCCACCTGCGCGCATTGGCGAGATACCTTGGCGTTCACTCCACAACCCTCGACCGCCACCGGTGTACAGGACGTTGTAGACGCCATTTTGGCGAAATCTGGCGTTTAAGACAGCAGGTTTCCTGTGCTTGATGTTGTTTTTGCCCGCCATTGCATCAGCAGAATGATCCAAAGCAAAAACCAGCACAGTGAAATGGTATTCACCATGACTTCGACTGCATAAGGCACATGAAAAAAACTGGCGCCGGTCGCGAGCGTATTGATAAAAATGAGCAGACACAGGGCCTGCCCCAAGCGAGCCCGCAGCCAAAGTGGACGCAACAGACGCAACATGACGATGGCAATCGCACCGAATTTCACCACCACCGCCAACCGCAGGTACATGAAATTCACGTCGGTCACATCATGAAAGCCAGTGGCCTCCGCAATGCTTTTCAATAACGACAGTAACTGCAGGTTCTCCAACAGATCACCTATCGGTGCCAGCACTGCAAAAAACAGCGCGATATAACGCATCACTCCTTTTTCCAGCAGCACAAAAACACTGCTCACCAAAAAAATGCCGTACACCACCAGAAATATCATGTCCAATTTTATGCCCTGAATAAAGGCCAGAGCCACCGCTGGCTCGTGTCCCAACATATGTCTTGCCGTCGAATAATCAGCGACAAATTCCAGCGCATAAAGCGGGGTGAGAAACCCCTCCGGCATCCAGGCAACCTGCGTGGGAAATACCATCAACATGGCAACGACCAATGCCAGCATCATCAGTCCGGCAAGCAACGCGATGTTCAAAGCCAAACGTGAGGTTGAGTACTGTTCTGAAACCATCTGAAAACCTTATACAAGTGTTAGCGCCCCGGTTTGTGGGTCAATGGCAAATACCAGTGAGTGCAGCAGGGTTGCTGGGTAATTCACGCACGGCTGCGTACAATAACATTTATCGTTATGTATTAGGGCAAGGCATATCCATGAGCAGTTCTCTCACCGGCATTACCGTAATATCGCTTGAACAGGCCGTTGCCGCGCCGTATGTGTCGGGCCGTCTTGCACGCATGGGGGCCAGCGTGATCAAGATCGAGCGCGCCGAAGGGGATTTCGCCCGTCGCTATGACTCCGTCGTCAACGGTCAGAGCACCTATTTTGTCTGGCTGAACGCCGGCAAACAATCCTTAGTGCTCGACATCAAACAGCCAGAGGATGCCAACACACTGCATCAATTAATCTCCAGCGCCGACATCTTCATTCAAAATCTCGCCCCTGGCGCCGCCTCTCGTGCCGGTTTCGACAGTCTCGCATTGCGCCAAGCCCACCCCCGACTCATCACCTGCGACATTTCAGGTTACGGAGAGCAAGGCGAATACGTCGATCGCAAAGCCTATGATTTGCTGATCCAGGCAGAAACCGGATTAGCGCAGGTTACCGGGCGACCTGAGGGGCCGGGCAGGGTAGGAGTGTCCGTATGCGATATCGGAGCCGGCATGCATGCCCTGATCGGCATCCTCGAAGCCCTCTACGAACGCACCCGCACCGGCCAGGGCAAAGGCGTCAAAGTCTCATTGTTCGACGGGATGGCAGACTGGATGAGCGTGCCCCTTTTGCAGCAGGAATATACCGGACACCCACCCCCACGCGTCGGACTCGCGCACCCCAGTATTGCACCCTATGGCGTGTTCAGCGCCAGCGACGGCGCGCAGATATTGTTGTCGATACAGAACGAACGCGAGTGGCAGAACTTGTGTGAGCAAGTGCTTGCGCGGCCAGAATGGTTTGCACACCCGCATTACGCGACCAATGAACAGCGTGTGTTGCATCGCGATACCCTGGATGCAGATATTCAAACGGTCTTTTCGCAATTCACGCGCACTGAACTCACCGCACGCTTACAAGCCGCAAGTATTGCCTTTGGTGAACTCAATACAGTAGCCGATTTATCGACACACCCGCATCTGCGTCGCGTGCCGGTACAAACACCGCAGGGCGAAGTAGCGTTGGTCGCGTCACCGATCCGCTTTCAAAATAACGTAGGAGAATACGAAGAGGAAATCGCCGGTGCCGTACCGGCGATAGGCGAGCATACGGGGAGATTTTTGGCGGGGGAGTGATGTACGTGAACTATCTGAATAACCTGATCGTTACGGTGCAATGGTTTGTACGAAGAAATTGACCCACTCCGATGTTGATGGACATTAGTGGGGATTTGGTTCTGGAACGTCGGCCGCAGGGATGCGGCCGTCGAGCTTACATGGACGTACTTGCAGCGTTTCCAGAACCAAATCCCCACTAATGGCCCCGGAGCCGCATTTAAAAGCAGACACCCACAAATAGTTACTTACTAATAACTCTCAGGCAACTTTTTCAAAAGTTTGAAATGCTTCTTGTCGATCTCAATATAGCCACCCAACGACAAATCCTTCAAAATCCTCGCCACCATCTCACGCGACGAACCAATACGATTCGCAATATCCTGCTGCGTCAGCCGCTCCTCAATCAACGTCTCGCCATTCCGCTCCACCGCCAACGACAGTAACGTCTTACGAATACGCCCATACACATCCTGCAGAGCCAGCGTTTTCACGTTCTCGGTCAACTGCCGCACCGTGTTGCTAAGATTCTTCAACAACACCAACGCAATATTCGGATGCGTCAGAATCACCTTACTGAAATCATCTTTATAAATAATCGAAAAGGTCGACTTCTCCGTCGTAATCACCGACGCCGAACGCACCTCGTCATCGAGTAACGCCAGCTCGCCGAAATAATCGCCGGGCCCCATCGTATTGAGAATGAACTCCTTACCGGATTCATCACTCACATACACCCTAACCTTGCCGGTGACCACCAGGTACATGGCATTCGCCTGATCACCTTCATTGATGATCACCGTATTCTTCGGATAGGTGCGGGTAACGCTCAGGGTTTCGATCGCTTTGAGATCAGAATCGGGAATGCCTGAGAAAATTGAGATGCTTTTCAAGTCGGTCATGTTCGTCTCTATGCCCATCAATGGGTGCCGGTACCAATGGAATAGCCGCTTGGAGCGCCATAATGCAAGAGGTGGCGTTGGATTTATATCTGATTCTAATATTGACAGCAAATGTAAGTGCTTAAAGCTTATCACATAATGGCGTTATTGGCAGGTCACGGCTTTCTGCGCGCTCGCATCAAGCCTTCCTGGCAAACAGAGGCCACCAAGCGGCCCTCTCGCGAGAAGATCATCCCCCGGTTAAAGCTACGTGCATGCGCGGCGCAGGGGCTTTCCATCGAATAGAGCAGCCACTCATCCATTCGGAAGGAATGATGAAACCAAATCGCATGATCAAGGCTTGCCGCATGCACATTCGCATCAAGAAACGACAGCTTATGGGGCAACATCCCCGTTCCCAACAGCGCAAAATCCGACGCGTAGGCAAGTAACGCATGGTGTAACGCGCGGTCATCCGGTAATTGCCCCGGCGCGCGAAACCAAATCTGTTTCTTGGGTTCACGGGCGTCGGGTTGAAAAAAATCCACCGGATCGACAGGGCGTATCTCAATAGGACGTGGGCGCAGAAAGATCGGGCGCACGCGCTCGTCAATACGATCCGCCAACCGCTTGCGTATGTCATGTTCCGATTCAAGATCTTCAGGGGCAGGGACTTTGGGCATATCCGCACACTGATGCTCCAAGCCCTTTTCAGGCCGCTGAAACGACACCGACATGCTGAAAATCGCTTCCCCGTGCTGAATGGCCACCACATTGCGGGTGGTGAAACTGCCACCGTCCCGAATACGCACCACCTCATAGACGATGGGCGCGCGCATATCGCCGGGACGTAGAAAATACGCATGCAGCGAATGGGTGTGCCGGTTTTCATCCAGCGTGCGAAGCGCCGCCATCAGCGCTTGTCCCACCACCTGGCCACCGAACACGCTGCGTCCGCCGATATCGCGGTTCTGACCGCGAAACAGGTTGTGCTCGATGGTTTCGAGGTTGAGCAGCTCAACCAACTCTTGGACGCCCTCGGCCATTGAACAAACACCTCTTGATACGCAATCTCTTGAAAGTCTGGCTGCGCCTGGCATTTTTTGAAAAATGATATTTTGCCGCAGCTATGGGCAAGTAAAACACCAATCGGTCAATGTGCCAAACCAGCGTCGCGAATATTTGCAGCTGATATTACCATTTTGCGAGCTTGGTCAAACGCTTGTTTAAGGGGCGACGGCCTTATCAAGCCAACAGTGTCAGTAATGTCTCTCTCAACCGTTCCAGTTCCAGTGGTTTAGCCAAGTGGCCATTCATGCCAGACGCAACGGACTTTTCCTGGTGCTCCTGCATAACGTGCGCCGTGAGCGCCACAATGGGAATAGGAGGGCGTTTGTGTTGTTGCTCGAAAGCCCGAATGGCACGGGTTGCTTCAAAACCATCCATGTTCGGCATCTCGCAATCCATCAGAATCAAGTCGAACGCCTGTTGGCTATCACGGTATTTTTCCACGGCGATGGCCCCATCGTTGGCAAAATCGAACTCGATGTTGATCTTGTTGAGCATGCCTTTTACCACCATTTGATTGACGGCGTTATCTTCTGCCACCAATACGCGTTTGTGGCGCAAGCGCTCCGGCAACCCCTCGATCTGGTGCGAACGAGTTCCGGCATCTTTGCGGTTGGCCAATGCGTGTTGGGAAACAAATGCCTCCGATGCAGGTTGCACTTTTACGCTGAACCAGAAACAAGCACCTTTGCCTGCCTCGCTTTCAACACCAATGCCACCCCCCATCAGCTCCGACAATTTTTTGGAGATACTCAGCCCCAGCCCGGTGCCGCCAAACTGTCGGGACGTGGAGGTATCGGCCTGAGCAAAAGAACCGAATAGCTTTTTCTGCTGATCCTCGCTGATGCCTATGCCGGTGTCGATCACCTCAAAACGTAGCTGTTCAGTGGCATCCTTCTCTGTGGTTACCCGCAGCGTGACCTTGCCTTGCTGGGTAAACTTGAAGGCATTGCCCAATAGATTCAGCAAAATCTGGCGTAATCGTGTCGGGTCGGATTTGATCAGGGTGGGCGTGCCCGGTTCGATGCGGGTCATCAATTCGATCTGTTTTTTGGAGGCTGTCAGAGAAAACACGGCCGCACAATCCCTTATCAGTTTTTCCAGATCCATGTCGATGGATTCAATGTCCATCTTGCCAGCTTCGATTTTTGAATAGTCGAGAATGTCGTTGATGATATTGAGGAGTGCCCGCCCCGAACTTTCAATCACATCCAGATATTGACGTTGCTGTGGCTCCATGTCGGTGTGTTGCAACAGCTCTGTCATGCCCAATACGCCGTTCATGGGCGTGCGAATTTCGTGGCTCATGGTGGCAAGAAACTGGCTCTTGGCCTTGCTTGCTGCTTCTGCCTCAATGATCTTGCGGTGGGCGGCGATTTCTTCCTCTTTTGACTGAATCTGCAGTTCGCGATAACGGTGTTCCTGTTCGCGGACGGCCTCTTCGTGACGTATGGCCGCTTGTTGTGCCTCAAACCGAGCTTTGCGCTCTGTATTGATCTTGTCTGCCAGCGCCAAGGAAAACAACGTAAGTTCGATGATATTGCCCAGCTGAAACGCGTATTCCGTAAAAAGATTGCGGGGTACCCAACCAAATTTATTCAGTACAAGCACTGCGATCGACGTCAACATGCTGCCCCAGGCGAGTACATAAAAACGCGCCGATTTATTGCCTTTCGACCACAAGAAGCTTCCCAGTAGAAAACCGCATATGGCACCTGCAAACGCTTGTGCCGCTAAAAGTCGAGTAGCGGTTGCATACGTAAGTAACGGCGACAATGCGGTGGTGATCAACCCGATGCCAATAAATACCGCGCCCAGCATAAACAGGTTGGGGTGGTTTTTTCGCTGAATATCGAGTATTGAAAGAGAAAATAGCCAGCACCAGATTACGCAGCTACCAATCGACAAAGGCAGCACATAACGATTGAAATGAGGGTGCTCGGTCCACAAAAATTGGTAGCCAAAACCATGCAAAGCCGCCTGGAACACGCCGACCGATGCGACGAACATTACGTAAAACAGGTAGCTGATTTCTCGCGTCGACACGAACAGGAAAAAATTGTAGAAAAACATGATCATCAGTACGCCGAAGTAGAGCCCTTCGGCGGCGACGAAGCGTTGCTCGTGCTCGTTATAATTGCGCCAGCTGCGTAGTTGCAGCGGCATCTGTATCGCGCCTTGCGTATCGAGCCGATACATCATTTCCACCGTCTCCCCGACCGCAAGTTCCAGTGGCACCAAATAATTGCGGTTATAAACCGGCCGTTGGTGAAAAGCCTGCAGATCGCCGGTATGGTAGAACTGTGCAACGGCGCCACCACGAAGCAGATAAATCTGCACATCATCCAGCGTGGTATAACCCAGTTCCAACAAGAAGGATTGTGGCTGGCCGCTGTCATTGCGAATGCTGCCATGGAACCAGGTGGGTTTGAGCATGAACCCCAGCGAGGGCACTTCCACGGTGGACCTGGTCCAGGCGGAATCCGGCAGCCCCCTTACGTCCACCAAGGTGTGCGTGTTGTCGTCATCCACCCAGTATCTCAAGGTCGCACCGATGGGGGCTTCCTCGAGCGTTGCCGCTACACTAAAAATAGGGGCGTCGGCGTTGGCCGAAGCCATGGAGCTCAGCAATATCAGGTAAGCCAAGCTACGAAAAATAGTAGGGAAATAACGCTGTAGCATGGCCATGGTTTCGTGGTTCAAAGCGTCGTGTCAATACATACGGTTCGCTCTGGGCAGCGGGGGAAGCAACCTCGAACACGTGCGGTATGAATTAAGCATAGACGATTTGTCTGGCCTGCTCGCATGGGCGCTGTTTCAGTGGGAAACGGGCATAAAAAAACGCGCCCAAAGGCGCGTTTTTTCACATCGAAACCGACATCAGACGCTACTGGAAGAATGTCTTGTAGACAATCGGGCCGTATCCCACCAGCAACATGGAGATCACCATGACGCTCAGAGGAAACACATAGCGTTCATAGCGATACCAGAAGCTCTTGCCTGCCGATTCCTGTCGGGCCAGTTCAACCTCTTTCTCGCCGACGGTATGTCGGGTCAACAAGTGGTTCAAACCGATCACCGGCGCCAGGAAGGCCATTTCGAACGAGATCAATACCAGCATCCAGAAATGGATGGGGTCGATACCGAACTTGTAGGCAACTTGAGCCACAGAACCTGACACTAATATCACCGCGCCAAAAGGTTCCAGACCGCTCATGCCAATCAGTGCCAGCAGAATGATCAACGCCGTGGTGGCCGTCCAAATGTTGTGGAACAAATCACCCTGGTCAGCGGCGGTTTGAATGATGTGCGATTCTTCGATCACACCACTGAATGCCATTGACAGTGCGATCAACAACAACAAACCACCCATCAGTTCTGCCGTTGCCGTCGTGGCGTGGCGAAGCGAGGATTCCACCGTCAATTGACGCTCATCATCATGATAGTCGTCGATTTTTTCGTGTGGTTTGCTGACCCATTTTTCGTAAACCACAATCAGGAATATCGCAACAGGAACGATCGTCGAGGCGCTATGCTCGTCCATCGACACATTCAATACCCATTTGAAGAAGTACACCGTTACGACCATGATGACGGCATAAGGAATCAATGGAATAAAGGCTTGCAGGCTAGGCTTGAGCGCTTCGCTGGCTGGCGCGACCTTGATACTGCCATCCCGCGTAATCAATGCCATGATCAAGAAAATCACCGACGTCATCAGGAATACGCGTGTGCCCCACATGAACAGATCATCAGTGGTAACTTCTTTGTTGAGGACCGCAATGATCAATACCAGCAAGCAAGGACGTAACACCACACCTAAGCTGCCGGTCATGGCTGTAGCAGCCAGGGCCAGGTTACGACGTGCGCCTGCACGACGCAGTTCGGTATAGATAACGCCACCCAGGGCAACGATTATCGCGCCTGATGCACCCGTATATGCGGTTGGAACAGCCATCAGGAAAATCGCGAAGCAGGCGAGGATCTCGGGGGGTAAGCGCCATGGCTTGAAGATGCGGAACACCAGTTCGCCGATGAATGTTTGCTTGAGTAACAAGCCTGCCCAGATGAACAAACTGATCTTGGTGAAGAGATCGGCCACATCCATCAATTTGTCTACATAGAGTGCCAGACCTTGCGCGTTACCGTGCAGGAGCAAGAAGTATTGAGCCGAACCAAAGGTAATGAAGGTGTAGAGGGGCGCAGCCAGCACTGCCTTACCGAACGAGCCGCCTTTTGGAACATCCTGCGGCACCATAAAGACGCGCGAGAGCGTAAACAACGACATGATGCTAAAAACAATCAAATAGCCCCAGCGGGTAGATTCGTTGAGCATGGCCACGCCAGAGCCATAACCCACGTTCAGGTAACCCCAGGCTGAATAGGCCAATGAAATATTCGCAATGAACTGAAAGGCTGCCGATACACGATAATCGATCTGATACTCGAGAGGGCGCAAGCTGATGTGGTGATTGGCGAAGGTGGCGGTGAGTGCGCACACAAAAATCAGGGCTAACAGAATGATCTGCGAGTTGTCGCGACCCCAGCCACTCAGGCCAAGCATGGCGTAATCCACCATGCGAAACGCACGCACAGTATCAGTGACTTTCGCCTGATTTACCTCATACATGTGATGTTGTTGCTCGCAAAGCTGCTTTTGGCCTTCGAGCGATTTTCGAATCGCGTTTTCGTCTACCTCTGAACCGAATAGCCCACCGAATTCATCGTTGGAAAGCTGGCTTTTTTGCTTTTCCACCTCTGCTTTCAAGGCGGAATCAACATTCTGGTTAGGATCACATTCCGGTTTGGGAATATCACCGCGCAACAGATAGTAATCGCCAAACAGGCTTTCGCCGAGCACCAGCAGTTGGGAGTAAACTTTCTCGTTTATGCTGAGCGCCATGACCAGCAACATGATGGCCAGCACGGGCAATGAGGAGATCCATTCTCGCAACGAGCGTTTCGGTAACATAGTGCGTACCTTGATTGTTGTTAATATGGCTGCGGTAGACGATAGTCCGTGCCCGGTATACCCGAGGTCTCCGCCAGTCGTTATAAGCGTAATTTGCGGCGCAATTATAAGGGTGACGTGCTTGGCGAAGCTAGCGATAACAAGGTCAAATTGCTAGTAAACGTGTCCCATTTTGAGCTTGTATTTGGTCAATAACTTACGCGAGAGCCAAAACAAAAAAAGCAGGCAAATGCCTGCTTTTTTTGGGTGCCGGATCTTATTCGCGATCCTTGGCGGTGCACTCTGTGAGTGCAGCATTCATCGAGCAACGCACACGGCTCAGGAAGGTGAGCATCTTGCCGTCGTAAATGCCCATGTCACGCAGTTTGATGCGGGATTGACGGAACATTTCCTGATAGCCCACTTTGTCCTGATCGGGAATTTCGATCCAGAGCTTGCTATCGATGCCTTCGGTGCTCTTGTTGATCTCGGCCATGTTGCGATCAAATTGGCCATAGATGTATTCACGCGATTTCTGGCCAAAATCAGCCGGGAATTTTGCATGACGTGTCAACACCTGCACGGTCAACTGCACAAGTGCGAAATTGACCACGCCACCTTTGGTGCCCACACCTTTGTAGAGTTCGAGGGGTTGGAAAGCAACCGCTGGTGCACCAATCACATCAACCGCGCCGTTATTGAACATGCTGCCAAAGTTGGCAATCGATGCGGTCACAGGTGAAGCGCCGATGGATTCCACCATTACCGCTTGTGATTTATCGAAGTCGAGTACAGCAATTTTCTTGCCGGAAAGTTCGTTGACGGTATCGATCGTGCGATCGTTTACCATCAGGTAAGCGCCGCCTGCCGGAGCAATACCCACCACTTCATAGTCGCCGCTCTTCATCAGCGGAGCCAATTGTGGGGTGGCCAATTTTTCAAGCACTACTCGCAGTTGTTCGTAGCTGGGAATGGCACCGATTGAATCCAGCGTGCCGGTAAAGGCGTTGAATGCGCGGCCACGCAGACCGGTGATCCCGACCGCGTCACAGGTGCCTGCCTTGAATTCTTCAGCAACGATTTTTTCGTCGGTGAAGGGTTTGATTTCGAGGTCAACACCCCATTTGAGGGCTTCCAGGCGGTAGTCTTGCATGGCACTGAAAACAGGGCCGCTTTTGCCGACGATGTCGAATACGCAGAAAGTGCGTTTCGGCAGGTCAGCTGCGCTTACTTGCATGGAAGCTGCCATGGCGCCGAGGGCCACAGGAGCAATGAGTTTTCTTATCAGCGATTTTTTCTTGGTCATTTTGTTCATAGCCTCGTCCCGAAGTTATGTGGTTTCAAGTGATTCCGGCCGCGACATGGTTCCAGCCATCCATAAGCATGAGGAACCAACTGCCTGACGGCCGGGTGGAGAGAAGGTCTTACAGTAAATCGTCGAGGTTGACGTCAACTTGCTTGGCTTTGGTCTTTTCGTCCCAGAATTTTCCGAAGGAACCGACTGGTGTGCGATAGCCAACGGCTTCCGTCCACAGGCGGTCTGACACCAGGGTCAGCATGTCGGTTGCCATGACATCGACCATGCGGAATTCTTCGTTCGATGCAATCGTCTTGATGCTGGCGGCATGGCGGCGAATCACGTCACGCACCAGTTGGGTGTTGTCGCTGTTATAGGCAATCATGCCGACCAACGCGCTCGCCAGGCGTACGCCTTGGTCTTCACCCATCTTCATTGACTGGTCAAGTTGTTTCCAAGGGTCTTTGCCTTGTGGCGTGATGCCGGGAACCACGGTCCAAATCGCGCTGCGAATGGCCAATGGCAGGCCCCACCAGCGCTGATTGCCTTCCGGGGTATCGAGACAGGCGGCAGCGCGTTCGGCTTTGGGAGCGATATCCATAGGAACGCCAATCAATCCGCCAGATTGTGCATCACTCATGACACTCATGAGGCCCACGGCAGAACCCAACAACCAGATCATCTGTTGATTTTCGTCGCGGAAATTGGGGCATTCGCCGCCGGGTTCACCCATGGCGCGGGAAAGTGCCTCATAGCCTTGAAGCTGGCGCTTGGCTGCAATGGCATGCCAGCGCTTGGAGCGAATACGTGCATCCTGCGCTTCTTCGATACGCTGTGCACGACTCAGGCGCAAATATTCAAGATTGGCTTCTTCGGCGCGGGCGGTTGCGCAGCTGCCATCGACCATGTAGATGAGAACGGAAAGTTCATCCGGGGGGGTCGTAACAGAACCGAAGGAAAGAAAGAGTGGTGTCATGGCTTCGCCGGCGGCACACCCCATGGTGGTGTCGTCGGTCGTCAACAGGTAGGGAACCATTTTGTCGGCACCGTAACCGATTGCGCCGTCACCCACTACCTTGTAGACAACGTTGCTGCAACCAGCGGTGAGTAGGGCAGTCGCTGTTGCAACTGCAGCACTGAGAAGGCGAATCTGGCGACCCAATCTACGTGCCATGAGAGAACTCCCTGTTGTGTAGTCGTTATTATTTTTGCGTTGTATCCGCGAGCTGGGCATACGGTACCGAAGTGTCTGCAGCACTGCAAGCGAACGATCACAAAACGACGCGAAAAGTCACAAATTGACACTTAAGTGTACGCTGTATACGCAGTTTGGTGTCGATGTTCGATGAGGGTGTGTCGCAGTCTATTCGCCGCACACGTTTACGCATTTGTTGTCTGTGTATACATGGTTAATGCATTAGTCTTCGTGTACCTTATCGGGCAATGAAATGAGAGCGGAATTTGTCGCGGCCAACATGCTAAATGATGATCTGAAAGGAAATATACAAACCGCTTACCGGCGTTTTCTTGCTGAAAAAGGGCTCAAGCCGCGTTGGGGACAACGTCTGATGATTGCCGAAGTTGCCAAGACGGTAGGCGGCATTGAGTCCAATGAGGAAGGCGAACGCACCACCGACGAGCATGTCATTGTCGTCGAAGCAGGTACGGGCACGGGTAAAACGGTTGCATATCTGTTGGCAACAATTCCTGTGGCACGCGCGTTCGGAAAATCACTGGTGGTATCTACTGCAACGGTGTCATTGCAGGAACAGCTTTTATACAAGGATATTCCAGAGGTTTTAGCGCATTCAGGTTTGAATTTCAGTGTTGGTTTGGCGAAAGGGCGCGGGCGTTATCTCTGTCTTTCACATCTCAACCGCCTGATGTCCCATGACCCCAGTGACCCGAATCTTGCGTTGTGGGAAGACTTTTCGCATCTCGCCACCGATAAAGAAAGCGCAGCGCTTTTCAAAAGCATGCATGACGAGGTGGAAATCGGACGCTGGGACGGTGACCGTGACAATTGGCCGACGGCGATTCCCGATGATTATTGGCGCAAAGTCGCGGCGGAATATCACGGTTGTACCGGTCGTAATTGTGCATTTTATGATGACTGTTATTTTTACAAGGCGCGTGCCCAGGTGCATAGCGCAGAAGTCATTATCGCCAATCACGATCTCGTGCTTGCCGACCTCTCACTGGGTGGTGGTAATGTGTTGCCGCCGCCCGAAAAAACCATTTATGTTTTTGACGAAGGGCATCACCTGCCCGACAAAGCACTTAATCACCTGGCGTGTGCAGTGCAGCTTCGCAGCACGCAGCAATGGATGAAAGAGCGTGTACGATGGTTTGACTCCGCATTGCGCGGTGTTGACTCGGGTCTCGCCAAGCAATGGGCGCGGGATTTTCAGGAACTCGTGCCCCAGATGCACGAGAGTCTTGAAGAATTGTTCATGGCCTTGCAACCGTTTGCCAGTAAAACCAACACCATGGACGCAGATAACGGGCGTTGGCAATTTCGCTTTCCGTTAGGGGAAGATCTGGTCGCGCTGGGGGCGCTTTGGCATAACCTTGGTCAAGGGTGCGCCAGCATGTTGCGGTGGATAGAAGGCGTTATCACGTTTGTGCAGGAGTGCATCGAAAACAAGCGCGCCGATCTGGCCAAAGGCGATGCCGAAGCCTGGTTGCTTGCGCTGATGCCGGATCAAACCCGTATTGAAACGCTTTGGAGCATGATCGATGTCATGGGGCGTCCAGCCAGTAACGACGCCCCTTGGGCGCGCTGGATCAATGTCATTGAATCTTCGGCAGGACAAGACATCGAGCTGTGCGTCAGCCCGATTTTGCCTGGCCCCTTGCTAAAGTCGTTACTGTGGGACAAATGTTTTGCTGCAGTTGTCACCAGTGCGACGCTGTCGGCGTTGGGCACCTTTGATCGTTTCCGGCAACGGGCGGGGGTTCCGCAGAACACCCACTTTACGGAAGTGCCCAGTCCCTTCGATTATGCGTCGATTGCCACTTTATGGTTGGCGGATGTGCCCTTTGCGCCTGATGATAATTTGCGCCACAACATGTTGGTGATCGATACGCTGTTGCGGCATCAGGGTGAGGCGGGTGTTCTGGTGTTGTTCACATCGCGCCGGCAGATGGAGGAGGTCTATTCACTGCTCCCGCCCACACTGGTCGAGCAAGTGCTCATTCAAAGCCGGGAAGGCAAAAAGAGCATGATCGACAAGCATAAAAAGGCCATTGATGAAGCCCGCTCCAGTATCATTTTCGGCTTGGCGAGTTTTGCTGAAGGGGTCGATTTGCCTGGCAACTACTGCAAGGTGCTCATTATCGCCAGGCTGCCTTTTGCGGTTCCGGATGCGCCTGTAGATGCGGCGTTATCAGAGTGGGTGAGTGCCAGGGGAGGCAAGCCCTTTTTTGAAATTACCGTGCCAGATGCTGCGATTCGACTCAAACAAATGGTGGGACGCCTGATTCGAACCGAGCAGGATCAAGGCGATATTTATGTGTTGGATTCGCGGATGCTGCGCAAAAACTACGGAAAAATGCTGCTTAAATCGCTACCGCCCATGGCGGTGAAGACGTTGAAAAACTGAGCGTGTCCACTGCTCGCTGCGTTCTGTGTCGGTGACACAGAACGCAACAACGCTGGCGAATATCAGGGTTCGATAGCGCGGAATTGCGCGGTATGATCCACATATTCGGCGAGCTGTTTGGGGTGCAAGCTGCCAATGACATTGTGCATTACGCTGTGAATGGCGCTTTTTACACTGGAAACGCCGGTGTTCAACAAACCACCCATGATCATGCCAAGTTTCAAATGCCTGGTGTAACCCAAAAACATGTCATCGATCAGAATGTCAGAAAGTTTTTCATAAGCGTTTACCACCTTTGACATATCTTTTGGATGATATTCTTCGGTGGTGCCACGCTCTGCCAGCATTACATCTATCTCACCCGCAAATTGCGCTTCGATTGGCGTAGAGATACGCCAGCCTTGGCCATCCTGAAAATCTTTCAGATTGGTTTGCCAGTGCTCAGCCACTTTCACCAGTTCGTCCATGGGAGCTTTGTTGAAAAGCTTGCCTGACAACATGTGTGACACCTTCGCGCCCGTATTGGCGCAAATGCGCACCAGCTTTTCACCTACGCTGCCGATGCTGGATTGCTGCAAGGGTTCGAGCAACAGAATATCGATCAGCATGTCGGTCAATTCATTTGACGCTTCGGCGAAGAGGGCACCGGCTTTGCTGTCTCTGGCAGCCACCGCTTCCAGAAAGCGATTGGATTTGCTCATCAGCGTATCGGGCAGGGGGAAAGCAATGTAGTGCGTTTTCATGGCTTTTGACTTCCAGCGATGTAGATAGAGATGTCTGCGGGGGTGCATCCATACGTTGCAGGGGGCTTCCATACGTTGCAGGAGTGTCACCAGCGCTTGATTCGGGAAAGCGGCGCGATGGTAGACCAAAAAAACGGACTTGGTAAGAGGGGATCACTAAATTGGATTACCCCATTAGGCGTGGGCACTTATAGCAGCGCTTTACTAATTGTCCAGAAGTTCTGTTTTCCACAGAGCTTGTGGATAACTCTGTGAGTAACGCTTTGAAAAACGTGCCGAAGTCACGCTTTTCGCGAGGGTTTTCGAATTGTTCGCAAAATGCTCAAAAAACAAAAATACTATATAAAACAACAAGATAAAATATGACATAAATTTTATTGTTGCATCTTTTGATTTTTTTTGACCCGAACGTCACGTCGTGGGTCATCGTGTGAATAAGCATTGAAAAGTCTTGCATTTCGAGAGCAGCGGTGGTTGGTAATTTGTTCGTTTGTTGATCTTTCTACTGATTGATTCATAAACGAATGTAAAAAATTGTAGTTTCGCGCACAAGCGCGCATGTCCGATATTGAATTAGGAAACACCTTGTTCATATGATGGCCGCGTTGATGCTCTGTGTCCGAATTCCACCTGGAATTTGTACTGTAGTGCAGGATTGCACTGCAACGGATCTGATAACAAAAACCATAAAAAACAAAAATTATGCGTTCTTTCCGAGTGTTGCCGCAGTAAAAGAACTCTCCCTCTTTTGGCAATGTCCGGATGTTGAATGCAGACCAAAAGGAGGTGCTTTGATGCGTATCGACATGAGTCGGTTATTTATGACCGTTCTGTTTGCGCTGGTTCTCTCTGCCTGTAAAACCGTGACCGTTTCCAACCCGGTTGCCAATCAGGTGTACACAACTGCCCCCGCGATCCAGCTTAGCTTTCCAAAAGGCAAGCCCGAACCGCTGGTGGTGACGCTTAATGATCGCAATATCACCTCACTGCTTTCTGTTACCGATACCGGTGCTACTGCCACGGGTGCGGCCATCACGCCTTATCTGGTGGATGGAATCAACTTTCTGCGTGTGACTACCCCCGCGACACCTACGGTCAAGTTTACCTATGACGTGACCGGCCCTATGGTACATATCACCCGCGTTACTGAAGGCTCACAACTGAACATTCAGGGATATGTGGATGATCCATCCGGGGTGCGTAGTGTGACCGTTAACGGTACCAATATGACGCTAGCGACCGGTAATACGTTTAACGTCAACGTTGCCAACGGCAGTTATGTCACGTTCGTTTCTACCGACAACAACAGCTATGTGCGTACGCAGCGGTTTGCGCGTCCCAATGTAACGGCCAGCAATAGTGTCAGCCTGCGCATCAATCGCGATGGCCTTGATTTCATCACCGATGAAGTCGAAGCCATTCTGGAAAGTTCTGCCCTGGGCGCTTTAATCGCCGGTCAGAATCCCATGAAAGAAGAGTGCCTGTTGGGCAACTGCTACGAAATCAACGTGAATGACGCGTCTTTGCGTGAAGCGAATCTGCAGCTTAATATTTTGCCTGCCGGTGATGGCTCGCTGGGTGTGAGCGGGAACATGACCGGAATCTGGGCCGACTACGCGTTGGTCATCGATCCCTTGATCGGTTGGACCACGACGATCGACGGCGAAGCCACTGCCAGCCGTGCTGATTTTTCTGCCAATGCACGTGTCACGATTGGCACCGGCAATCGCGTTAACGTGGCCATCAGCAACCTGTCATTGAATCTCGGTACGTTGAGCGCCAATGTAGGCATTCTGCCCGATTGGCTGGTGAGCCCATTCCTGAATGCATTCAAGTTTATCGTCGAGTGGATTTTGTCGGAGCAGCTCAAGCAAATTCTGCCTGAGAAGTTGGCAGAAATGGTCGATGCCTTCCCCAGCGCGTTGTTGATTGAAATCAACGGTAGCCGGCTGAAGCCCGATATCCTGCCCAGCAGCTTCAGTTCCCCCAGTAACGGCCTCAATCTGGGTCTGGGTGCACGGTTGTATAACGTTACCACTACTGGCCCGCGTGTCGTAGGTTCACCCTGGAAAGACATGGGTAACGCACCTGCGGCGTCCACTCGTTCACCTACTGGTGTTGAAAGAGACGTGGGTGTTGTCGTCTCCAGCAACGTGATCAACCAGGCATTGTCTGCTGCGACGGCTTCCGGCATGTTGAATTTCAGCCTGACCGAAGAGCAGATTCCGGGCTTGGGTGATCTGGATGGTGTGGACCCCTCTGAACAGGTGCGTGTGCGTACCGTACCGGCTTCTGCGCCGACGTTGGAACTGATACGCGCTGATAATGGTTTGGCGACGTTCCGCATGCATGACCTGTATCTTGCGTTGGATGCCACCATCGATGGCACTGGCGAATTGAAACTGGTAATGGGCGCCACGATCGATGTGGAAGCAACGGCGGATCTGGGTGTCACTGCCAATAATGCGCTGGCCATTGAGTTCGTAGGTACGCCACGTGTCAGAATCCGCGATATCGACGATGCCAGCGCGCTGGTGTTGACCGAAGCCCTGGCGCAAGCCTTTATGGATGAGCTGACGCCGATGGTGCTGCCCGTCGCAATGGCCGCAGTGGGTGCCTTCCCGCTGCCGTCGTTCGAAGGGTATAGCCTGAATGTGGGCGATATCTGGGTAACCGATGCGTCGGCGAACTTTATCGGTATCGTGGCTGACATGGTGAAGGTAGCGGCCACGGCCAGCGCGCCGGCGCCAGTGACTTACGCCAGTGTTGCCAACGCCACCACCTCGACCACCTCTGGTCTCTACAGCGCCAAGGCAGCTACTTCGGTGGATGTCTCGGGCAAAGTGGTAACGATCAACCTGGATGGCTACAATCCGTCGGAAGGCGATTTGTCATACCGTTACAGTGTCGATGGTGCTCCGTTCTCGCTGTGGAAACCACGCAAGAGCATCAAGCTGTATGGCTTGAAAGCTGGTCTGCATGAAGTGACGGTGTGCGCACGCACGGCGTTGCTGGTGGAAGATCCGAACTGTACGACCGTCAGTGTCAACGTTACGAAGTAATTGTTGCGCGGATTTGGTCTGACGAGAAAGCCCCCGCAGATCGGGGGCTTTTCTTTTGTGCAGCCGACGCCTTCACAGGATCAAACGAAGGCGGCCATCATGTGGGTGAATGATTGACCGCAGCCGGTCAGGCGAAAACCACCATCAAATAACCCGGCGTCCTCTTTGCACCATCGGCATTCCGCTTCAAACGCCAAGGCTTCACTCGCATCGAACTGGCGTGCGTCCTCTATGGCGAGTTGGTATTTCGTGGCTTGCTGCATGGGGCGGTTGCTGGTGATCAACATACCACTGGGGGATACGTCCACTACGTGTCCGAACAAGGTTTTTCCATCTTGTTCAAATACGCGCAGATAATAAACGAGGTGATTGCGCGGCTCGGTTCTCAGCTCTTCCATGGGGCGATCCTTCCAATAATTGTTCGGTCGTACCAACAACGGGGTTATTGATAAACCTAGACCTCAAATTCTTCAGGGTCAAAAGGCTGAAAGGCGATTGGGCGAGAATATCCTGGCGAGGCGACCAGCGGTCATTCGCTGGCGGAGAGTTTGGGCGCGTTGGCTTTCCAGAGGGAGAAGAGGTGCTCTACGTCTTTGCGCAGGTCGCGGTTGTCGCTGAGTGTCCATGTGTAGATGGTGCCGATGGTCAGGTTCATCAGCATTTCCAGCATTAATTGGTTGGGCAGGTTGGGCAGCAGGTTTTCTTCTTTCAGCGCATTAAAAAATGCATCGGCAAAGGGGGCGTTCTGTTTGACAACGGTACGGTGAATGCGCTGGATTTCCGGCATGAATTCCCCGGCTTCGCGTATTAGCACTTTAGAGAAATCACGATTTTCGGTAAGAAAATCAGCAATGGCGAAGCAGGTGCGTTCAAAGCGTTCGAGTGGGTGCCCGGCACCGATCAAATGGCGAAGTGCGATATCACGAATAGCTTTAAAGTTTTCGTCGACAATGGTCAGCAGCAGCTGATCTTTGCTTTCAAAATGTTTGTAGATGGTCGCTTTACCAACGCCCGCGCGCCGTGCAATCGAGGTTACTTCGGCATTGCGAAAACCTTCGGTGGCGAAGGTGTCGCGGGCCGCTTGCAGAATGCGTTGGCGGCGTTCGATGTTTTCGGCCTTGTCGCTTTTTTCGGTACTGTCGTTCATGGCGGGCGGTTCAGTTAGCTAACGGGAGAGCGAGCTCCCCCGTGGAATCAGGAGCGTTTTGCTGCGGCGACCGCTTGCTTGCGCTTTCTGACCAGTTCGAGGGACAGGGCAACGCGCTCTTCGGCGGAGTCGGGGAATTTGTTGGCCGCCATAATCTGATCAAGCATAGGTGCCAGCCCTTCGCGGTTGGACATCTGAATATTCAAGCCCGGTCGCGCGTTGATTTCCAGCATCATGGGGCCGCGTTCGCGGTCGAGCACGATATCGACACCCATATAACCCAGCTTGGCGATCTCATAGCAGCGAGATGCCATCAGCAGGATTTTTTCCCAGTGTGGGATGTCGTGCCCTTTGATCGATACGCCGGTATCAGGGTGATTATCGATGATCTGGTTTTTCCACACGCCGCGACGTGTGAGGCCGGTTTCGAGGTCGACACCGGCCCCCACTGCACCTTGGTGCAGGTTGGCGCGTCCATCGGATTCGCGTGTGGGGAGGCGCACCATCGCCATTACCGGAATGCCACGAAACACAACTGTCCGAATATCGGGTACACCACGGAAACTGATGTGCTCAAACACCGGATCGAATTTGACCCGGTATTCAATAATGCAGGCATCGGCTGAGCCACCCAAGCTGTGCATGCCACTGAGGATGTTCGATATATGGTGATGCAACTCACCGGTCGATACCACCATATCGTTGGCCTTGCGGAACATGCCATTGTGCGCACGCCCTGCAATGACGACGATACCGTTGCCGCCAGAACCGTTGGCGGGTTTGATTACGAAATCTTCGCGATCGGTAACGATGGATTCAAAGTTCTGAATGTCATGCTCGGTTTCGATGGTGCCGTAAAGCTCTGGCACCGGAATACCGGCCTTGATGGCTTCTTTTTTCGTGGTGCGTTTATCGTCCACGATGGGGTAATACTTACGTTCATTGAACTGGGAAATGAATTGCGCATTGCGCTGATTCATTCCCACAATTCCTTTCTCACGCAAGATGGTCCAAGGCATCTTGATCATGCTGCTTCCTTCTCCTTGATCATGGCACGGAAGCGCCACAGCTCGGTGAGTCGGTAGCCACTGTAACGACCGAGTACCAAGGTAATGGCCAGTACGCAGAGCAACAGCTCAGGGAAGACGAAGATCAGGTGTGTCACATAAATGTTGGTCATCACCAGATAACCCAAGCTTGCGGCGAACAAGCTGCCGGTGCCACGCAGGAACGCATCTTTCGGGCCGTGCTCTTCCCAGATAATGGACATACGTTCAATGGTCATGGCCATGATGACCACTGGGAACAATGCGATGGACAAGCCGCGTTCCAGATTCAAGCGCACCGACAGGATACTGAAGAGCGCAATCAATATGATCACGATGGTCAGCACCGCGGCGAGTCGAGGCACCAGCAAGAGTTTTAGCTTTTCGAGGTAGAGGCGGATCATCAGGCCGACCGTTACCAGGGTGCTGAATAACACGATACCCCAAAGCAATTCGGTTTCGCGGAAGGCCAGGGCCACCAGAATTGGCATGAAGGTGCCGAAGGTGCGCAAACCAATGATGTTACGCAGTACGACAACGACCAGCGCGCCAAGCGGAATGGTCAACAGAATGCGATAGACGTTTTGCGTTTGTACGGGCAATGCGAACAGCGAGAACTCCATAACGGTGGAGCGCGCCTTGGTCGCAAAATCGGTGGCGAGCGACACTTGTGTGCGGGCATGGCGAGCAATGGAAAACTCCACTTCGGGTGGCTTGCCGCCTTCAACCGTCACCAGAGGGGCATCGCCTACGCGCCAGACGACAATATTTTCGTCAAAGCCGCGTTGACCGTTGCGGGGGTTGAAGGCCACCCACTCCTGTTCGTTGTGTACTTCGATCCAGGGCTCAAGCTGACCGTGGCGTACGCGATCCTGCAGTGGCAGCACGTAGACAATCCGCGAAGGAATGCGAGCGCCTGACAGAATGTCGACAATCTGTCGTACCCATTCCACCGAATCTTTGCCGGCCTTGTTGATCATGGCCACGTTTTCATCGGGGGTGGGCGAGTTCAGCTTTTGCAGAAGCGCTTGGGTGAAGGTCAGGATATCGGCGGAGTGGGCGCGGGCATCATCGAGAATGGCGCGCACGGCAGCCCCGGTGGGCTCTTCATATTCGGGCACTTTGGGGAACACCGGGCGGGGGGTGACGCGCGGCCCCGGCGTGCGTGTAGAAGGCGCCAGCTCCATACGGTAATAGAGCACCTGCTTGCCTTGGGCGCGACGAATCGCCCACGAGGCTTTGCGGTTCACTTCGTCTTCGGTTTCGGTGGCGAGACCGTAGTTGGACGAAATGAAATCCTCATTGAGGATCGCATAACCCGGTGGCTCATTGGGAATATAAAACTGTGCTTTGGCCGGGCCACCGGTGGCACGGAAACTAACCTTGGCTTCAACCGTCCAGACTTCGGCGCTATCGGTGGGGAGCAGCGGCATGCCAAGCTCGGACACCTTGTAATAGCAGAGGAACAACCCTAGTGCTGATAACAGCAGGGCAACGAACTTAATTTGTACGTCTTTCACCGCGTACTCTCCGAACGGCTGGGGGAAGGTTTGGTTTTGTCTGACTTTGTATCAACACTTTTTGCATCGAGGAGTTTGGCGGGGGCGCCAGTGATGTGAATGCGCGAAGGGTCCACAATCACCGCCGTTTCGAGAAAGCGTCGGCCCAACAAGATGGGGTAGATAAAGGCATCTCGGTCGGTGAGGGTGAACTCTGTGCGGTAGGTTTTGTCGCCAATGGTCATGTCGAGATCAATGGCGGCACGTTCTACAAAATCCACGGTGTGTTGCTTGATTCTCACAATGCGTTTGACCGGGGCTTCAACGATTTTTTTCTGTCTGGGCACAGAAGGCATGCCGTGTATGGCTGGGCGCATTTTCTTTTCAAACCGAAAACGTACCCACTGTTTGCCATTGCGTTTGAAATACTCGATATCTTCAGCATGGATCGATGAGGTCTTGGCGCCGGTGTCGAGTTTGGCCTTGGCAATGATGCCTTCCGATTTGATGGAGACAAATTCTACCCATCCAAGAATGACTCGCTCATTATGAACGGTCGGTGAATTCTCGTTGGCACAGGCGTGCAGGCTGCCACTGAATGCAAGGCAGAATACGACCAGTCTAAGGAGTAGGTTCATGATGAGTGGCTGATTCTGGGGGTTGATGGATGGGGTGCGCGTTGACAATCGCGGTGGGTGCAGGCGCAAATCCGCGACTTTACCCGGTTAGCCGGTTATTTTAGCGTTTCAGTAGGGTTTTTCGCCAGTCTTCATCGGCTTTTTAGTATGTGCCGGTAGGTGAGGTTGATACGCGCCGGGGTAGGAATGGTCTCTTTGGGGACTTGGTGTTGCCAGTGTTGTTGTAACTCGCCGCGCATCACCAGAATATCGCCGTGTTGCAGATGTATCTCAAAACGCAGGTGTTTTTTGCGTTTATGTTGCAATTTAAAACGTCGACTGGCGCCTAGACTTACGGAGGCAATGATCGGTGCTGGTCCCAGTTCTTTTTCGTCATCGGCATGCCAACCCACACTGTCGTTCTCATCGCGATACAAGTTGGCGAGTACGCTGTTGAACGGATGTTGGGCGATCGATTCAACTTTTTGCCGAATGGATTGCAGCGTAGGTGTCCAGGCGTGAGGGGTGAACGAAAGCCCAGAATAAGCGTAAGCAGCGCCTTCATCGCCTATCCAGGCTTGCAGGCGGGGGACGGCAACGCTGCGCTCACCCATGCGAAAATAGTCTTGCTGCCAGGGGATCTCGTGGCGCAGCTGCTCGAAAAGGTGGTCGGCTTCGGCTGCAGCATAGGCCGCAGGCGCCAGCAGCAGCTCACCGTTTTCGAGTGGAATGATTTCGCAGGTATTGGCAAACAGTGTCACGCGATGGCCACGATCAGGCGTAGCGCATCCAGCTGAATGCGCGAGCGTTCCTGCAGCATGACCAGCCCTTGTTTTTGCAGTTCGCGACGCTCGTAAATGTCTTGCTCACTGATCGGCGCGTGATCTTTACGCAGGGCTTCGAGGCGCTGGATTTCTTCGTCGGTATTGGCCTTGAAGGTGTCCAGTGCTTTGGCAATTAGCGCGGCACAACGTTGCTCGGCAACGGCCTGGCCTTTGCTCAGCAAGGGGTCGATTTCATTTTTCACTTGTTGAATAAGTGGGCCGACCAGTTCGCCTTTGACGTTCTTGAGCTGCTTGTCGAGCACATCGCTTTTGACCGTCGACGACAGATCACGCCCTTGCTGGTCGAGAAAAACACGAATCGGTGTCGCCGGCACGTAACGCTGCAACTGCAGGGACACAGGCGCAATGCATTCGAGGACAAAAATGGCTTCGAGCATGAGTGTGCCTTCCTTGATCTGTTTGTTTTTGAGCAGGGCAAGGCTGGCGCTGCCGCGTCGGCTGGTGATAATGAGATCTTGCGCGGCCTGCACCAGCGGGTGATCCCAGGTGAAGAACGCGATATCATCGCGTGCCAGCGCAGTGTCGCGATCGTAGGTGGCGCTGAGGCCGTCCTCGTCGATAAAGCCGAATTGGCTTTCTTCAAAATGGGTGCCCGGGCGCAACACGAAACTGGTGTCGGAGAGATCTTCTTCATCGATGCCGAATTGGGTGAAGACTTTCTCCATGTAAAACTGCAACTGGGACGAATCGTCTTCTTCGCGAATGGCTTCAAGCAGGTTCTCGGTGTCGTCCGGGTTGCCTTTTGAGTTGAGTTCGAGCAAACGGTTGCGACCATGCTGAAACTGTTCGTCGAGTGCCGCTACACGTGCACGGGTTTTCTGGACGATAGGGGTAATGTCTTGCCCCTGACGCCAGGCGTTAACGAAATCGCCATAGAATTCGTCATAGGCCACCGTATGTGAGGCGTGGCTTTGCAGAAAACCGTCAAAGCCGTCCTGATACCATTGGAACAACAATGCTTGCGGGCTGCCTTCCAACACCGGCACATGAATCTGAATATCTTGTTTCTGGCCGATGCGATCCAGACGACCGATGCGTTGTTCGAGAACGTCGATGGGCACCGGTAAGTCAAACATCACAATGTGGTGGCAGAACTGGAAATTGCGCCCTTCGCTACCGATTTCGGAGCAGATCAGGGTTTGAGCGCCGCATTCGAGGTCGGCAAACCAGGCGGCGGCACGATCGCGTTCAATGAGCGTCAACCCCTCATGGAAGGTGGTGGCACGAATGCCGCCACGCAGGCTGAGGTGCTCGCCCAAGGCCAGCGCCGTGTCGGTATGGTGGCACAGCACCAGGAACTTTTTGTTCTTGTGCTTTTTCATTAGCTCGATCAACCACGGCACACGCGGGTCGAACGGCAACCACTCTTCGCTGCTGTAGCGATCTTCGGGGTAGAGCGCGGTTTTGAGCGTGTCCGTGGGGCGCTGCATTTGACGGTATTCGTCGGGGTAGGGCAGGGTCGCTGCATTCAGCGCGCGTTTTGGAAATCCAGGGATCGAGGCGCGGGTGTTGCGGAACAGTGCACGCCCGGTGCCGTGACGATCCACCAGACGTTGAGCCAGTTGACGCTGCAGGGCTTCGTTATCTTCGTCAGCCTCATGTTCGTCGCCATTCTTGTCTGAAATGTTATCGAGTAGTGTCTCGATCAGGCGCTGACTGGAGGGGTCAGGGAGCAAGGTATTGAGCGTGTCACGTTCACCCGCTGACAATTGATGGCTGTCGAATAGCTTTTCGGTCAGCATGGCGACATCGCTGAACTTGTCTTGCGCCGCGACGAAAGCGTTGAAATCGTGGTAACGGTGCGGGTCGACCAGCCGCAATTGAGCAAAGTGGCTGAGGTTGCCCTCTTTTTCAGGGGTGGCCGTCAACAGTAAAAGGCCGGGGATTTGGGTGGCGAGGTTTTCCACCAGGCTGTACTTGTCGCTTGCCCCGTCGGGATGCCAGGACAGGTGATGTGCCTCGTCGACGATCAGCAGATCCCAGGGCGCATCGGTGGCTTTGTCGCGCCATTGCGGGTTCTCGAGCAAAAACTCCAGTGGGCAGAGTACGATTTGCTCACTGCTGAAGGGGTTGTCGGTTTGTTCGCTCTCGCAGATCGCTTCGCACTGATCGGCGTCGAGCAGACGCACACGCAGGTTGAAACGACGCAACATCTCGACCAACCATTGATGGGCGAGACTTTCGGGTACCAGGATCAGTACGCGCTGGATCTGGCCGCTGTGCACGAGGCGGTGGGTGATCAGGCCAGCTTCGATGGTTTTACCCAGGCCGACTTCGTCGGCGAGCATGACGCGCGGGAAGCGCTTTTGCGTCACGGTGTGGCCAATGTGAAATTGGTGCGGGATCAGGTCGAGGCGCCCGCCAATCAAACCGGCGACGGGCAGTTTTTGATAGTGGTGGCGGACTTCCCAGGTGGCCAGGCGCAGGCTGAAATTCTGGTAGGTGTCGTTCTGGCCCTGTAGTAAGCGGGTGAGCGGTTCGGACTGTTGCTTGCCGCCCTTGAGCTGGGTTTCGGCGTAGGCTTTTCGATCGCCGCCTTCATTCTGAACTTCGTAAAAGAAGAGGCCATTGCGTTCTTCACGCTGGGTGATCTTGAAGAGTTGGCCATCGGGCGTTTCGACGCTGTCACCGATCTGATATTCGACGCGGGCGAGAGGGGCGCTGCGGGCGGCGTACTGGCGCGATTCTTCAGCCTCGGGAAAGAACACGGCGACCGTGCGTGCGTTGACCTGGGTGACGATGCCGACGCCCAGTTCTGTCTCGGCTGTGTTGGCCCAGCGCTGACCGACCTGAAACAATTGCCCTGTCATGTACGGTACTCTCTTTTCTGTATGGACGTCTTCTCGAAGTGGACGCGAATTCTAAGGAAGCTGATGCCGGCTGTCCATGTGGCGAAAGCGGTAATCAGAAATGAGCGGAGGGTAACTTGTCAATCCGGCACCCGATGGCGGGTGTACGATCTGGGATAATTCTAGTGCGGTACTGTCTGTGATTCAAACAATGAGGGGGAAAGACAAAAGTGGTACTACTCAGAACTGGGAGCAAGCGAGAACTGAGAGCAAACGAGAATTGAAAACGAGCAAGATTTGAGAGCAAGCAGTTTTTATTTGGAAACTCTGCAACGCAGAGCCAGTAATGCTCTACGTTGCCAGTTTTGAAGGATCAGAACATGCCGCCGGGTTGGTAATGAAAATGATCGACCAACAATGCAGCAAACAACAACGTCAGATAGATGATCGAAAACGCAAAGGTTTTCATCGCTACACCGTTGAAAGGCGCATATTTCAGGCGCCACGCATAATAGAAAAACACCAGATTCAACAACACTGCACTGATCAGATAGATCAGACCACTCATTCCCGTGATAAAGGGCAGCATGGTGGAAATGCACAACAACAGTGTGTAATGCAGAATAGATGTTTTAGTGTACTCCACCCCGTGCGTTATTGGCAGCATGGGGATATTGGCTTTGGCGTAATCATCGAGACGATGAATGGCGAGCGGCCAGAAATGCGGGGGAGTCCACACAAAAATTATCAATACTGGCAGAAACGCGTGAGCATCGAGTTGCCCTGTAACAGCTGTCCAACCAAGCAGGGGAGGCAGCGCGCCAGCGACACCCCCAATCACAATGTTTTGTGGGGTCGCACGCTTCAGAAACAAGGTATAAATAAGCGCATAACCGGCAAAGCCAAACAGCGTCAGCAACGCTGTCAACGGATTCACGCCGATATAGAGAATCAACATCGATGCAGTGATCAGCAGCGTTGCAAACGTTAGCGCGTTACGTGCGCTGATTTTTCCTTGCACGAGGGGGCGACGCTGGGTGCGCGCCATCATCGCATCGATGCGCTGGTCGACCACATGATTGACGGCGGCGGCACCGCCCATGGCCATGGCCATCCCGAGTGAACCCAGAATCAAGGTCGAAAGCGGTACTGTATCAACTGGCGCGAGATGCATACCGACGACAGCCGTCAGCATTAATAGCATCACCACACGCGGTTTGGTCAGCGCCACATACTCACGCCAGTGAGTGCTGTTCTGCGGTGCGGTTTGCGCTTGCGTAATCGTTCTGCTCATGTTGCGATCTCTTTTGGATATAGAGGGAATAGTTCAAAAGAACCAGGGAAATCAATGAAAGTGCAGCCACGGCGTTATGGGCAACGGCGACGATCAGTGGTAAGTCGAGAATAATGTTCAGCAATCCCAGGCAGAATTGAAACAGCAGAATCGACATGGCCGCCACTGACACCGCGCGGGTGCGAGCATCATTGGCGGTATTGAAAAAAGTGAAGCAATAAAATACACCCAACAAAACCAGGGTGATCACAGCACCTATACGATGTGTCATTTGTATGGTGATTTTAGAGGCCACGTCCAGATGGGGGGCGTGCTCATAACTGGAGTCATCAATGGCAGGTATCGTAAAAGCCGTTTTGAAATCCATGACATCGGCCCAATTCTCAGTGCAGGTCGGCAGAGTAGGGCAGGAACGCGCAGCGTAATTTGCCGATGTCCAGCCACCCAGGGCGATTTGAGCCAATAACACGAAAACACAGACGATGCCCATTTTTGATAACGACATGCGTGCACTGCCTTCAAGCGAACGTTGGCGCTCGGGATAGAAAGCGCTGGCTGTCAGCAGACTGAGCAGGGTCAGTGTTAGAAAACCGCCGAGGAGATGCAGCATCACAATACCCGGATGCAAGCCCATGGTGACCGTATATTTACCAAGCAATCCTTGAAAAATCACCAACACTAACAATAAATAGGAGAGTCCACGCTGAAGGCGAGGTATTTGTTTTGCATAACGGAAACTATAAACGGCGATCCCGAGAATCAGAAGACCCAGTGAACCTGCGAAATAGCGATGTATCATTTCGGCCCAGGCTTTGGGGTGTTCGACCGGTTGATCAGGGTAGAGCGCGCTGGCTTTTTCAAGATGTTCCTCGCTGGCGGGAACGGTCCAGTGGCCGTAGCACCCCGGCCAATCCGGGCAGCCTAAACCGGCATCTTTTAAACGCGTGTATGCACCCAAAATAACAACGACCAATGCAAGACAAGTGGTAATGAGAGCAAGACGCTTAATCAGCATAAATACCTCAGCCAATTTTTGATAATTTCAATGCATGCTTCATATCTTTGACGATATCACGACCATGCAACACCGCCTCATGACGATCTGCCATGACTGAATAATGCATGAAAACACGCCCTTGTGGATCTACCAAATAGAGATATTTGCTTTCGCTGGGGGCAGCAGCGGTTGCTTTCGATAAAGCAGATTGCATCACCTGATCCAGTTCACTGCGTCGCTGTGGTTGAATTACCAGCGTGTCTACGCGTGGTTTGTCCGGGCCCATGGCGGTTTCAATCTGTTTGAGCAGATAGAGGCCGTTTTCACAGGTGTTGTCACATTGGGTGGGCATGATGAACATCAATTTCCAGGTGTTTGGATTGACGGACTCGCTCGTAACGGGCTGGGTGTTGAGAATTTGATCCAACGTGAGCGACTGTTCTATCAGGGTGCCGTGATTGGTGGTTCCGATGCTGCTGTATAAGCCGGTTTTCAATACGATGGCGGCTGCAGCAAACGGTACGATGAAAGTGAGCAGCAACAGGTAGAGAGGGCGTCTTCCATGGGATGCAGGAGAAATAGCGGCGCTTGTCATTGTTCACCTTGTAAAGTCATTGTTCTAAAAGCTTGGTTGGTTTTTGAAAGTGGTGTTTCAGTTGTTTGAGAAGTAAAAGCAGGGTTATGAAAAATACCGCACTGGCCATCGCGAACCATTGAAAGGCATAGCCATAATTGCGTTCGGGATCGAGCATCTGCACCGGGACATCACGTTTAAGCGCGGATGTTTCGTCTGGCATGGCGCGCAATAAAAAAGGTGCGAGCGGTTTATCGAACAGGGGTGCGATCTTGGCGAGTTCTATTTTTTGGACCAACAATGGCCATTGCGGTTTGGCGTAGAATTCTTCTTTTAATGTGAATATATTCGGGTTCGGAATATAAGCGGTGCCGCTTAACTTTGTGTTATTTGCGCGCGGAATGGCCGGCAGTTTGTCGCGGCTTCCGGTGGCGGGAAGCCAGCCGCGATCGACCAATATGATCATGTCGTCACTATTAAAGGCGGTAATAACGTTGAATCCTGGCTTTCCGTTGAGAATGCGATTGTCGAGCAGCAGGTTTTGTTCGTTACGAAACTCACCCTCGATCTGGAGCGGGTAATCTGCAATATCTGGTACGCGGGCCAGTAGGGTAGTCAAGTCAGCGGCGGGTTGCTGGCTGCGATGTGCGTGGCGTTCTATCAGTGCCTGCTTTTCTTCGGCGCGATTTAGTTGCCAAAACCCTAACTGGCAAAGACCATAGATGGTCGCCAGTGCTACAATGACGGGAATGGACGCTAGCCAGCGAGTAAAAGTCATGTTGATAAAAGTCGTTATTATTATTGGTTTGTTTGCAATTGCGATCAGTCTGTTTTCTGCTTTGCGCATGATGTCGCGCAATCAGGGCACCGACAGGGAGAAAATGGCTCGCTACCTGACGATTCGTGCGTCTCTTTCCGTATTGTTGTTGGTTTTGCTTGGAGTTGCCTATTTGATGGGGTGGGTCGAGCCACATGGTGTTAACCAGGGCCCGACACCTTGAATCCCATCATAACCATTTATAGCCAGTAAACACAGACAAAAAGGAAGAGCCAGACCACATCGACAAAGTGCCAGTACCAAGCGGCGGCTTGAAAGGCAAAATGATTTTCAGGGGTAAAGTGGCCTTTCAGAATACGCAGTAGCATGATCGTCAACATGATGGCGCCAATGGTGACGTGCATGCCGTGAAAGCCGGTCAGCATGAAGAACGTGGTGCCATAGATCCCAGCATCCAGCGTGAGATTCAGTTCGGTGTAGGCGTGAATGTATTCTTCCACTTGCAGGGCAAGGAAGCTGTAGCCGAGTATCAGCGTCAATATGAGATAGCCCACGAGCTGGCCGCGTTTTTCTTGCAGCAGAGCATGGTGTGCCTTGGAAATAGCCAAACTACTGGTAACCAGCAAAACGGTATTGATAAAGGGCAAGCCCCATGCAGGCATCGCGGTGGTCGTGCGCCCGTCTGGCATGACGGTGAGTGGCCACAGGTTTTGAAAATTCGGCCACAGCATTTCATGGGTCATGAATTTATCGCCTTCACCGGCCAACCAGGGCACCGCAAAAAGACGCGCGTAGAAGAGGGCACCGAAGAAAGCACCGAAAAACATGACCTCAGAGAAAATAAACCACATCATCCCCATGCGATAGGAGATGTCCATCTGGTGGCTGTTCATGTGGTTGCGACTTTCATGAATGGTGTCGCGGAACCAAAAGAACATCATGGCAAAGATGCCAAAAATGCCCACCATCAACAGATATTGGCCGTAGGTGTGAGTGACACTCACAAGGCCGGTTTTTGATACTTCCTGTACAAACGAAGCGGCGCCCAAAGCCAATGTAAACAGCGAAACCGCTGTTATAAAAGGCCAGGGGCTTTGCTCGGGTACGTAATACTGCTCGTTCTGCGTTGTTGCCATGGGTGACCTCCGTTACGCACTTGCGAAAAGTCAAATATCGTTCTTATTGGCTTGTGCCAAATCGTCGAGATTGTAGAGCGTATAAGACAGTGTAATCGTGTTTATCTCTTTCGGCAGTGCCGGGTCTAGGTAAAAGATCACCGGCATTTCCTTTTTGCCTTTTCCTTCAAGGGTTTGTTGCTCGAAGCAGAAGCATTGGGTTTTCTTGAAATATTGTGTGGCTTGTGGTGGCGATACGGAGGGAATCGCATGCGACGTTACCGTTTTGTCGGAAAGGTTTTCCACCACGAATTGCGTCATTTTGATTTCGCCAGGATGCACGCGCACACTTTTTTCAGCGGGTTCAAAACGCCAGGGCATGCCGTTGCCGGTTTGCGCCAGAAACTGAATATGCAAGACCCGCTCGTTTTGCGGTGTGACACCTTCTGCGATGGCCGGTTGATTGGAGGTTTTTCCGTTCAATCCGGTGACATCGCAGATCACATCATAGAGCGGTGGCATGGCGAAGACCGCAAACACAAACATACCGATGACAATCGAAACAATTCGGACGACCAGGCGTGTGTGTTTGACGGGTTCGGTCATGGTGGTTCCTTAATCTATACGCGGTGGGGTGGTGAAGGAGTGGTAGGGCGGTGGCGAGGACAGTGTCCACTCCAGGCCTTCTGCGCCTTCCCATACCTGGGCGGTGGCGGGTGCTCCCGATTTACGGAAGCAAACGTCATAGGCAATCCAGAGGAATATCAGCTGACTCAATCCAAACCAGAACCCACCGATGCTGATCCACCAATTGAAATCGGCAAACTGCAACGCATAATCAGCCGTTCTGCGCGGCATGCCTGCCAATCCAACAAAATGCATCGGGAAGAACAACAGGTTGACCGATATCAGCGAACTCCAGAAATGCACTTTGCCGAGGGTTTCGTTGTACATGCGTCCTGTCCATTTCGGTAGCCAGTAATAGGCGCCCGCCATGATCGAGAACAAGGCCCCCGTTACCAGTACATAGTGGAAATGCGCCACCACAAAATACGTGTCCTGATATTGTTGATCCACCGGCGTAATTGCCAGCATCAATCCAGAAAACCCGCCTATGGTGAACAGAATGACAAACGCAATGGAGAACAACATGGGCGTTTCAAACGTCATTGCGCCTCGCCACATGGTGGCTACCCAGTTGAACACCTTGACCCCGGTGGGCACCGCAATCAGCATGGTCATGTACATAAAGAAGAGGTTGCCCGCGAGCGGCATGCCAACGACAAACATGTGGTGCGCCCATACCGTGAAGGACAGGATTGCAATGGATGCCGTCGCATAGACCATGGAGTGATAGCCGAACAGCTTTTTGCGGGAAAAGGTGGGGATGATCGCCGACACAATACCAAACGCCGGCAGAATCATGATGTACACCTCGGGGTGCCCGAAGAACCAGAAAATATGCTGGAACAATACCGGATCACCACCGCCCGCAGCGTCAAAGAAGCTGGTACCAAAATGACGATCGGTCAGCATCATGGTGACAGTGCCTGCGAGTACCGGCATTACCGCAATCAAAAGGAACGCAGTGATCAACCAGGTCCAGACGAACAGCGGCATTTTCATTAATGTCATGCCAGGTGCGCGTAGGTTGAAGATAGTAACGATCACATTAAGTGCACCCATGATCGAAGAAACGCCCATCATGTGTACCGAGAAAATAAAGAAATCGGTAGAAGGCGGGCCGAACTTGGTGGAGAGAGGCGCATAGAACGTCCAACCGAAGTTGGGCGCTTCAGCAATGCCGAGAAAGGATTTGATGATGGCAAAAATCAAAATCCCAAAGGCGAACGGGAGTATCCAGAAACTCCAGTTATTCAAACGCGGCAATGCCATATCAGGCGCGCCTATCATCATGGGCACCATCAGGTTGGCAAACCCGACGAACGCCGGCATGATCGCGCCGAACACCATGATAAGACCATGCGTGGTCGTCATCTGATTAAAGAAATCCGGTTCTACAAGTTGCATACCGGGGTACATCAATTCAGCGCGTATTACCATGGCCAGCAAGCCACCCACCAAAAACATGGTGAAGGCAAACCAGAGATAAAGCGCACCGATGTCTTTGTGGTTTGTTGTCGTTATCCAGCGCATTATGCCGGAGCGAGGCCCATGATGATGGTCACCGTGGGCATGATGAGCATGAGCAGCACCGTCAGCCATTGTCGATCTTCCTTTATTAGTTATTGTGCGACGTCGCGCGGTTGAACCATATCAACACCATCGGTGGGTTTGTTGCCCCACGCGTTTCTTTCATAGGTGATGATGGACGCAATGACTTTTGGAGATAATGCCGTGCCAAAGGGCGGCATCGCATTTTTACCAAATTTCACAATGTTGATGTGATCGGCAGCGGGGCCTTGTGCAATTGCACTGCCCGCCAATGCCGGGAAGGTCGGCGGCAAGCCTTGTCCGTTTGCTTGGTGGCAGGCAGAGCAGCGAGCTACATATTCTTTTTCGCCTTCGGCCATCAGCTCGTCTTTGGTAAAGGTTTTATCAAGACTTTGTGATGCAGCGACTTCCGCTTTACGTTGCTCTTCCTGGCGTTGTGCCAACCATTGATCAAACTCTGCAACCGGTTTGGCTTCGACAACGACGGGCATGAAGGCGTGATCCTTGCCGCAGAGTTCTGCGCATTGACCGCGATAAATACCAGGTTTGTCAGCCGGTACGTTGAACCACAGTTCGTTTATAAAGCCGGGGATGGCGTCTTTCTTGATGGCAAAGGCGGGTACCCACCAGGCATGGATAACGTCGTCAGCCGTGAGCAACAGACGGACTTTGGCGCCGACAGGTACCACCATCGGGTTATCCACTTCCAGGTTGTAGTTTTCGCCTTGTGCTTCATAGTCGCCGGCTTCGCGGTATTCATCTTTGGCCACGCCTTTGGGGAAAAGCCCCGACGCCAACACCGGGCGATGGATTTGCGATAACGGCGTAGATAGTACGCTGAAGAATCCCAGTTTTATCTGGTCATCCCCTTTGTAATCCATATATTCATAATGCCACTTCCAACGCGAACCGGTGACTTTGATGGTCACTTGCGGGCTGCTGGTGTCATGCATATTGATAAGGAGGCGGGTGGCGGGAATCGCCATGATAATCAGGATGAAGAAGGGGATAATGGTCCAGATAATTTCAACGGTGGTACTTTCATGGAAGTGGGCTGCTTTAGCGCCTCTGGACTTGCGGTGCGCAAACATGGAATAAAACATTGCGCCGAACACAAGTGCACCAATGCCGGTACACCAATAAAGCATTTGCCGATGCATATCAAAGACTTGTTCGCTGATACTGGTGACGCCTGGGGTGAGATCCAATTGCCATTCAGCGAATGCTACGGAGCTACTGCAAAAAATCAACGCGAGCAAGGTTACAGATAAACTACGTCTGGACAGGTGGTGCATTTGTCATTCCCTGTTTTTCATTATTTTGTGAGCGGTGAACAGGCCGCCGCAAAAACAAAGTCTCAATGCGTTACTAATTCAAACGCAGAAAATCGCGGCCAAAAAGCAGCGCTGCCGGCGATAAATTGTACGCAATCAACAACTTTTCTTATATTTGCACTCGACAACTTCAGTATTTCAACTACTCAAGTACTTCAACTACTGGAAACTGCTACTGCTTGAGAACTGCTACTACTCGGGAACTGCTACTACACGTACACGTAAACGGGTAAAGCGAACTGCTGATAAACAACAAAACCCAAGCGCATAGAGAAGGCTGAACTCTATAGGGAAGGCTTACGCAAGGGGATTTTTTTCAAGTTGCAATACAACTTACGAAATACTCTATGGTCATGCAGGGTCTTTGTCTAGGCCCCATGTAAAAATTTGTTTATGTTGAAAGAAAATAGTAGACACACAGTTTGTGCCACCTTTCGTTAGCTGTTTGCGTTATAACGGGATGAATAAAGGCCCCTCGAATCTTTCAAAACGTTATTTAGGATGAAAGGTTTTTAAATTAGTGCGTGTATTCAACATAAATTCAGGCTACCTTGAGAAATGTAGGTAGATGTTTTGTACGTCTTCCGGAATACCCATATAATAAATGATGAATATGCTGGCCGTTGTCTCGGTCGTATTGTGTGTAGCAAACTTCGGTATCTTTTCCTTTGTATTTGTGCGGTGCGCTTTTTATGCCGCAGGTAACGAAACGATCGGTGTTCATGGCCCTTATAAAAACTCAATGCCAGGAGACCCCTAAATGGCGACACATGCTCCTAAAGTAAATCATGGCCTTTCTATTCCCCAGATAAATCAAGTTGATGCGGCTGCCCCGTTGCGATGGTTGTCGGCGGGCTGGCAGGATTTTCGCGAACATCCAGGGCCTAGTCTGGCGTATGGTGCGATGGTGACCCTCGCGGGCCTACTCATCCTGATGGCAGGAGCCTCCAAACCTCTGTTTCTTTTAACAGCAACATCGGGGTATTTGCTCATCGCGCCTTTGTTGGCGGCAGGTATTTATGAGCTTACACGTCAGCGGGAGCAGGGTAAGGCGCATCCCACGCTGATGGATTCTTTTCAAGGCTTGCGTAAAGATGCAAGTGGCGTAGTGCATTACGGCATTGTGTTGGCGATTTCGTTTCTGATTTGGGAGCGGGTTGCTACGGTGAGTTTTGCGCTGTTCTACGGTGGTCAAATCGGCAGCTTCGACAGTTTCCTGCAAAACTTTGTATTGTCAGGGGAATTCATGTCGGTGCTGGCGGTGTGGAGCATTGCCGGTGCCATTTTGGCGACAATCGTATTTTCGTTGTCTGTCGTGGGGATACCCATGATCGTTGACAAGAATGTCGATATCGTTACGGCCATGGTCACCAGCGTTAAAGTTGCGCAGGCAAACAAATCTGCAATGATGGTGTGGGCCGGCATTATTGTGGCGCTTTCCCTGATCGGGTGGGCAACCATGATGGTAGGGCTGTTGGTTATCATGCCTTTGTTGGGACATGCTACCTGGTGCGCGTATCGCGAGCTGGTTGGCAAATAACATGAAACGGGTGTAATCAGCATTCGCTTATAACGGCGAAGCTGATTATAACCATTCGCTCAAATGCTCATTGGTTAAATGCTAATAGCTTAAATACTAATAGTACAAAAGCTGATAGTTCAAAAGCTAATGGGCCGAAAGCAAAAAGGTTAAAACAAAAAAGCCGCACCAAAATGAGTGCGGCTTTTTTGTGTCCTGTCTTGGGTCGCCGAAAACAGCGAAGACAGTCCGTATCACCAGCGCATCATGGGGAGCGGGCTCAACGGATTTTTCCTGACCTGCAATAGCGTCAGTTGTAGCAAGCGCGCATGAAACCCGAGCACCGGGTATAGCGTTTTAAGTGAGTGGAGAAAATCGAGGGGCATGCCAAACGACATGGCACCCTGGGTAACATCTACCCAATCGGCGCGCCGAAAGGCTTCCACCAGCGGATTGCTATGGATAGCTCTGATGCGATGGTGGTTCATGATCATGGCGGCAAGGGTGTTCACCCAGTCACCGTGCCCAATGCTGCGCGCGTATTCTTCAGCGCGGACGCGCGAAGGGTCGAGATAATCAAACGTATGATCCAACCAGATACCGGCGTCATGAAAGGCAGCCGCGATGGCTACCTGCTGCAGTGCTTCCCCCTCGAGCGGACAGAAATAATCCGTGATGTTGATGACGCGATAGACATGGTTTCTATAACGGTCAAAATCAGGTCCCAGTGCTGTCCGCATTTCCTCCAGGAGTTCATCGGTTTGAGTAATATTCGCTAACATCTTAAAGGACGCCTTCCCATTAAAGAACTCCTTCCCATAGCTGGCGTGTAAATCGTGCCGGGTCTTTGCCTACTTTCGTTTTTTCGCGGAAGTGCATGGCGTGTTGCTGGCCTTGCCGCCAGGGTTTCCAGATGCCGATGGCGTCGGTGCTGGGGTTGCCTGAACGGGCAAATGCAATCCAGGCGCCTTGCACCTGTCGGCTTAATTTGCGTGCCGTGTTTCCACCGCCTGTGAGCGCTTTACCGACAGCCGTTTCGGTGTGGCCAAACACCAGTGGCAAATCAATCCCGTGACATGCTCCCATCGCTCCTTCCGAAAAATCGAAATGACCGAGAAAGACATCATTGCGAAAACGCGACTGGGCCTCTGCGATACGTAGCGTCGGAATGCGGAAGATTCGATCGGATTCGAATGCGCTGAATGCGTCCAGGATTTGTGGATTCTTGATCCAGTGCGGCACCATTTCTTCATAAATGTTGGCGGCCTTTTCACCCAACCCCGGAAGCCGCCGCTCGCACATGTGTATCAGCTGCGATTTGGTCAGGTCGCGATAACGCCGCTGAGCAATGGAAATACCATCGCGTGCCGGGGCATGCAAAAAGAGGTTCCACTCGTCGCGCGTGCAGCTTACCAACAGTGGTATATCGCGCGCTTGACCGTCCTGCAATGCTTTGAGGGGGGATTGCGGCAGATAGTCTCCATCGATTACCGGTACCATGGTCATGCCGCGTTGCATCACATGCTGTTGATAGCGCCCACGGTTGTAATGCAATTGCAAACACGCTTGCTGGGCTTTCATGAGTTTATCGGTATCCATCGCCCAAAGCTTGTCTTTATGGGCGGGATCGATATCCAGCAGCGTGAGAAAATGATTGGCGACGCGCTGCGCTTCTTCACGTGTCAGTACGAAGTCAGCGCCACCGCTTTGCAGAATGCTGCGATGAAACAAACCTTTCGCCGCAGGGCAGGCGAGCAGACTGGCGATGCACATGGCACCCGCCGATTCACCAAACAAGGTCACATGATGGGGATCACCGCCAAAGGCTTCAATGTTGTCTTGAATCCACTGCAATGCAGCAACGATATCGCGCAGGCCCAAATTACTGGCGGGCGCCAATTCATCGCCGGTGCGTGGCAAGCTTTTATCCAAATGCAAAAAGCCCAAAACGCCCAAACGGTAATTGAGTGTCACCACAATCATGTCGCCGCCAACGGCAAGATTTTTACCACGGTACATCAATTGGCTACCGCTGCCCGAGCAAAAACCACCCCCATGTATCCAGACCATGACCGGGCGCTTTTGCGAGGCAGGCAGCGGCGCCCAGATATTTAAATGCAGGCAGTCTTCGCTGGTATGCGTGATGCCGTGCAAAGGATTGAGAACCTGTGGGCAGGCATCGCCAAATCGATCCGCACGTCGCAGGCCTGGCCAGGGTTGTGGGGGTTGGGGAGGGGCAAAACGTAATGCGCCGGTGGGGGGGCTGGCGTAGGGGATTCCTCTGAATTCCCAGTGGTCCTGGTGGTTGATGCCTTGCAGGCGTCCATAGCGGGTGTCGACAATGGCATTCATGCGTGGTCTCTCCCTTCAAAGTGCGAGCTCGTTTGATTAGTAGGCGCTTTAAAAAGTCAGGCTCTTAAAAAGTCCAGTAGGCGACCGCGATGCTCAAGCGGCGCCGGTGTGTTTGTTTTACCCTCATTTTGACTGTTTTGGTGCTATCGGCTGTTGAAATCGCTGACTACAATCGATCAACTCTTTTTAAAGGAAATCAATGTGAGCAGTGAACTCGCCGGCTTGTTTACCCCTTATACCGTTAAATCGCTGACTTTGGCAAATCGTTGGGTGTTGGCACCCATGACGCGCAATCAATGCCCGCACTATATTCCTACCCCGGAGGTGGCGGCGTATTACAAAAGGCGCGCACAACATGGCGTTGGCCTGCTGATCACCGAGGCAACGGTGGTGAATCATGTGGCCTCGAATGGCTATGAAGGGGTGCCTGCCTTTTTCGGTGAACAGGCATTGGCCGGGTGGAAACATGTCGTTGATGAAGTGCATAGCGTCGGTGGCAAGATAATTCCACAATTGTGGCATGTGGGTACTATTCGCAAGGAAGGCATTGGTCCTGATCCAAAAGTACCTGGTATGGGGCCGTCAGGGATTACATCCGCAGGCAAGCGCAAAGGGCATGCGATGAGCGAAAGCGACATCGCCGATGTCATCGAAGCATTTGCGCAAGGCGCCGCTGATGCTGAGCGTTTGGGCTTTGACGGGGTTGAGGTTCACGGGGCGCATGGGTATTTGATCGATCAGTTTTTCTGGGAGGTGACCAACGAACGCACGGATCGTTTCGGTGGCAGCTTTGAAAAGCGCTCGCAATTCGCCATTGAAATTCTGCGCGAAACCCGCAAGCGAGTGGCGGCGGATTTTCCGGTATTTTTGCGATTCTCGCAGTGGAAACAACAGGATTACACCGCGCGTTTGTGCAAGACTCCTGCAGAACTTGAACAATTTTTGTTGCCGCTAAGCGATGCGGGTGTTGACGTATTTCACGCCAGCTCCCGCCGTTTTTGGGAACCTGAATTTGAAGGGGCAGATCTCAACCTGGCCGGCTGGGCGAAAAAAATCACAGGCAAACCGACCATTACGGTGGGTAGCGTTGGGTTGGATACCGATTTTCTGGCATCGGTGTTCGGCAGTCATACCGGCCCGGTTGAGCGGCGTGGGCTGGATGAGCTGGCTCGACGTTTCAATAACGGTGAGTTTGATATGGTGGGTGTAGGGCGAGCGTTATTGCAAGATCCTGCCTGGCTCGAAAAGGTGCGTGAGCAGCGCCTGGATGAAATCAAACCGTTCACGCGGGAATCGGTTGGGGTTTACTACTGAACGGACAGTTGGTGAACGGAAGCTCTTTGAAGGTATTGTTGGTGAAGGTATAGCGTGTGAACGGATTAGCGCAACGCGCTAGCGGTCAGATCAAGGGTCAGCAACGGGTATTGGTGAGCGCACTGGTATTCGTTGCGATCGTCTGTGTGAATATCGGTCAGACTGTGGTGTTTGCCATCCTGCCGCCGTTGGGCCGCGAGGTCGGTCTGGTGGAATGGCAGATTGGTTCCATCATCACCTGTTCATCTTTGATGTTTGCGATTTCCAGCCCGCGCTGGGGAAAACTGAGTGATCGTTGGGGGCGCAAGCCTGTCATTATTGTTGGCCTTATCGGCTACACCCTGGGAACCATAATGTTTGCCAGTATTTTTTGGCTGGCAATGCAGGGGCGCATCACAGGCTGGACGTTATATGGCTGGCTGGTGTTTGCACGCGTTTTGCAGGCATTGATCATGTCGGCGACGTCACCGGCTGCAGCTGCCTATATGGCCGATATTACCGACGCCCGCCAGCGTACAGCAGCGATGGGTCTGATCTCTAGTGGACATAGCATTGGTACGATCGTCGGCCCGGCCGTGGCATATTTCGCTTTCATCAGTTTGCTCGCGCCTATGTATATGGTGGCGGGGGCGACCTTGATTGCTGCATGTCTTGTCGTTTTGTGGCTTCCGCGTGCGCCAGTGACCTGGACGCGTGACAGCACAACGGCCAGCGCGGGTTTGTGGGACAAGCGGGTGTTTCCGTTTATTGCGGTGGGCGTCACCATGTACACCGGGTTTTCGATTGTGCAGCAAACCCTGGGTTATTACTTTCAGGACAAATTGCAGCTCACCGCCATACAAACAGCGCAGCAGGTTGGCTACGCCATGAT
This sequence comes from uncultured Moraxellaceae bacterium, assembly GCA_964473645.1. Classification (GTDB taxonomy): domain Bacteria; phylum Pseudomonadota; class Gammaproteobacteria; order Pseudomonadales; family Ketobacteraceae; genus HdN1. The sequence goes on along the minus strand of CAYYPW010000006.1, from coordinate 185,536 downwards.
GGGGACTGCAGTGGCGGCGTTATGTTCGCAGGTATTGGTGGTGCAGGGATTCAGGTGGCGACCGGTTAATTTGATGCGCTTGGGCTTTATGCTGATGGCGTGTGGTTTTCTTGGTTTGGCACTGGCCGAATCAGCGCTCACGCTAAGCGCCTGCATGGTGGTCGTGGGGGCGGGTATGGGTATGTCTGGCCCAGGCTTTTCTTCATCGGCTACCTTGTCGGTGTCGGCGCAGGAGCAGGGCGCGGTCGCCGGCCTGGTGGCCGCCTGTCCCGCCATGGGGTTTGTCACCGGGCCTTTGGTTGGCGCGGGCTTATATCATCTCGATCCGCACTTTCCCTACTATGCGGCCACCCTCATGTTTTTACCCTTGATTGCGTTTGTCTGGGTTAATCGGCGGGTTGCGGCGCATTGATCGATCTACTGGTCGATCTGGCCAAAGGTCGACTTGGATCAATATACAAAATTGCCAAATGAGTAACCCTGTTTGCTATTGTGATCCTCTGACTGAGCCGCTTGCAGATCCACTCACTGACGCGCTCAGAGGGCATCATGCTTGACTGGTGAAAAGGGAGCACACATGAAAACCGTCGTCAATATCAGCCTGGGCGCTAGCGACAATAACTTCGATCTGCAGATACCCTTTCTCGGCGAACAGGTACGACTGGTGCGCCTGGGTGCCGATGATGATATTGATCGAGCAAAAGCCCTGATCAAACAGTGGGACGGCGAGGCCGACGTTATTGCGCTGGGGCGGGTGCGCAAGGATTTCGTGGTCGGCACCCAGCACCTAACATCCCGCCAGGGTCATGTATTGGCACAGCAGGTAAAACACTCTGCTGTGACCACCGGGGAAGTGCTACCTGATATTTTGCAGGAATGGTCACTGCGTCATGCGCAGATCGAGCTAAAGCATTTTTTTGATAACGCCAAAGTGCTGTTTTTCTCAGGTATCGCCCATTACAAATCTGCCCAGTTATTGTCGGAATACACGCAAAATTTAACGTTTGCCGATCCGGTATTGCAGTTGGGGGTTCCCAAATTTCTGACCTCGCTGGAGGGGCTTGAGCGCTTTGCCCAAGGGGTGCATCCGGTACTCGATCGATTGCCAGCCAGTTTTACATTACCAGCTTTTTTTAGATCGTCAGTGGCCGCTCCCTTCGAGGCGTGGACCCAGTTATTGATGCGCCGGGTCATGCATAAAACCGACGTGGTGGTTGCCTCTTACGAATCGCTGGAGCCTTACACCCGCGATGAGCTCCAAGGCAAAGCCGTTGTAACGTCATCGGTGAGTGACAGTCGCCTGGAAGCGTTGCGAGAAAAAGGAGTGAGCATCGTCATTGACAGCAGTACGCGCCTGGTAGGCCAGCCCATCGGCGCCCATCTGTTGGAAGCCTTGATCATTGCGGTATTGGGGCGCCCGGCCGAGTCACTTACGCGTGATGACTTTCTCGAAATCATTCAAAGCCTGGATATTGCCCCCCGTATTTTGTATCCACAGGGATTTAAACGCACCAATCGCTTTGCCTTTGTCATTCACCCCTTGTCACAACGTTATTTGACCAATGCCAAACCGTTGGATCTCGTCGCCCAGTATGCCCCCAAGCCTGTCATGAATGTGATTGAAAAACTGGCTGCATACACGCCTCCGTTTGTGTACTCGCACGTTACTGGCATACGCTCACCAACCGGTGTCGAGGCAGAAGGCTGGTTGATCACCGTAGGGGGCACCCCCAAAGAAATCATGGCGCACACCCCTGAATTTACCTATCGCCAGCTATTGGCTGCTGCTGAAATCGCTAAAAAACTAGGTGCGCAAATCATGGGTTTGGGGGCATTCACCAAAGTGGTTGGCGATGCAGGCATTACTGTTGCCCGGCGCGCGCCGCTGCCCATTACCACCGGCAACAGCTACAGTGCCTCTGGCGCGCTATGGGCTGCATCCGACGCGATACAACGCTTGGGCTTAGTGTCGCGCAACGCCCAGGGTAAGTGGCAAGGTCATGCCATGGTGGTCGGTGCCACAGGCGCCATTGGCTCTGTCTGCGCTCGATTATTGGCAAAAGCCGTCGATGAATTGCATTTGGTATCCCCTGAAACGGCCAAATTGCTGGCCTTGAAAGAAACCATCTTGCAGGAAACGCCCGACGCAAAACTGCATATGCATGCCACTGCTGACAAAGTATTGGGCGACATGGATATGATCGTAACGGCCACCTCGGGTGCCGGTAAACGCATTCTCGATATCATGAAAGTAAAATCGGGCTGTGTGATCACCGATGTCGCACGCCCCCTCGATATTCCTGCCGACGATGTGGCGAAGCGCCCGGATGTGCTGGTGATTGAATCCGGTGAAATTGAATTACCGGGCGATGTGCACATGAAAGATATCGGTCTGCCAAAAAATGTGGTTTATGCCTGTCTTGCCGAAACCATCGTGCTCACCCTGGAAGGCCGTTTCGAAAACTTTACCCTCGGGCGCAATATTGAGTGGGAAAAAGTAAAAGAAATTTACCGACTGGGCCTTAAGCACGGCATGAAACTGGCGTCGATCTCGGGTGTGAATGGCGTGTATTCAGAGGTGGATTTGCAACGGGTACGTGAACTGGCTCTGGCCAAACGCGCCGCCTCCTCGGCCAAGGTCGCCAAGAGTACGTCGACACCGCAACCGGCCAATTGAGCGGTGTGCGTCGGGTAAAATTGTGTTCCTAATTCAATTTGTCGATCCTGCCCTGTGATGAATTGTCCGGCTTCTGTACAATGGCCGGCAATGTGTGACCGGGCGGGCAAGTCTTTGCTCAGCTGCGGGGTTGCTGTTTTTTAGTCATGTAACGTCAGCCGTGGTGGTATTCCCTATGTCATTCAAACGCTTATGGATGGTTTCTTCGCTGTGTTTGTTGTTGGGCGGCGTTGCCCATGCCGGCGGTGAATATATCGGTGAGCGTAATTCGTTTAATCGCTTTCATGGTCACGGCGTTTACACCTACACCAATGGTTCGGTATACGAGGGCCAATGGGTAGATGGACGCAAGCAGGGACAGGGCAAACAGATGCAGCCCGATGGCAGTGTTTACACGGGGGAATGGCGTGATAACCAGATGCATGGCAAAGGGCGCATGCGTTGGGATAACGGCGATAGCTACGAAGGCACCTGGAGTGATGGCCACATGCACGGTAAAGGCGTGTTTACCAGTGCCAGCGGTGATCGTTTTCAAGGGTCGTTTGTAGTGAATCAACGGGAAGGCGACGGTGTGCTGACCCGCCGCAATGGCGAACGCTTTGAAGGCCGCTGGAAAGCCGGTATGCGTGACGGCAAAGGCGTGCTCACCAAACCGGGGCTCGGCGTAATCACTGGCCGATGGAGTGATGACAAGCTGGTCGGTGATGCGACAGTGACCTTCACCAACGGAGATCGTTTTATAGGCGCGCTGCAAAATGAACAGCCGCATGGCAAGGGTACCTGCAAAACCAAAACCCTCTCGACGTCTTGCGAATTCAAGGACGGCAAACGTTGGGTGGCGGACATCAAACCTGTCGTGAAGCCCACGTCCAAGCTCACTGAAGTAGCGGCGACGGTACCGCCTCCGAAAATACCGGTAGCCCATTTAGCATCAGGGCCGGTCGCCAACATTCCGGTAGCGGCTAAGCCGTTACTTCCGGCGGCTACCACGACATCAACACCTGCCACAGAACCAACTGCCCAGGCTGGTCGTTCAGAGATCGCCAAACCCTCGCAAACCCCGGGTAAGCCAGCCAGCATGGCGGATATCATTCGGCGCACCGCCGCCATTGAAACTGTCAACACAGCGCCTGCAACAGCGGCCGGGATTCCTGTGCCATCGTTGGCATTGCAGACCCATGCGCCGCAGTTCTCTTTTTTGCACGATTGGAATGGCCAGCCCACCAAAAACAATACATTGCCCGTGGTGTTTGCCGCGAAAGACAGTATTAATTTCGGTGATGTGAAAATTCGTGCCGAAGGCGGGGATGTTGCTGTAACACTGGTGGTCGACGAGTATGCAGGCCCGGGTGTTTACCCCTTGAAGTACTTCAAGGCATCGATTGCCAAGGAAGGGGTGGCCTCGTATCAAACAGCCGCCGCTGAACCTGGTGAGTTGCACGTAACCTATGACGACGGCAAAATTCTCAAAGGCACGTTTCGCTTTGTTGCCTATCGTAACGGCAACCCTGCGACGCAAGAGAAAAAGGCAGTGTCCGAAGGCTTGTTCGTGGTGCCGTTGAAAAGTGCTAGTCAGGCGGCGCCAAAATAGCGGGTGGCGTCGTAGCCATTGATCCAGTCCTGTAAAACCTCATGCGACATGGGGCGCGCAAAATAAAATCCTTGCACACAATCGCAATGCAACTGGTTTAACACGTTCAGTGCGTCCTGCGTTTCAACACCTTCGGCAACGACCTTCAATCCAAAATGGTGGGCGAGATCAATGATCAATTGCACCAGATGGCGATCGTCGGCGTCATTGCACAAGTTGGCGACAAACGATTTGTCGATCTTCAATTCGCTGGCAGGCAGCTTTTTAAAGTAAGCCAATGACGAATAGCCCGTGCCGAAATCATCTATGGAAATGCGTGCGCCCATGGCTTTGAGTTTGGACAAGTGTTGCTGGCTGGCAACGTGATCCTTGATGATGGCGCCTTCGGTGATTTCAAGCGTGAGGGCCGATGAGGGGGTTCCCCAGATGTTGAGAGCTGCACGTACCATATCGAGCAGTGCCGGTTCATGCACCATCGACGCGGGCACGTTGATCGCAACACGCGCGTTTTCGACCAACCATTCGTTGCGTTGTCGCAGCGAGGTGTGTAGAACAAATTTGGTGACTTCATCAAAGCGGCCAATGCGTTCCACGACCGGCAGAAACTGGTCGGGTGATATAACGCCAAGCGTCGGGTGCTGCCAACGGATAAGGGCTTCGAAATCGTTCGCCTGCTGGCTGAATAGATCTATTTTGGGCTGGTAAAAAACGCTGAGGCTGTGGGTCGTAATGGCGTCTTCCAGGGCATGCTCAAATTCCAGGTCGCTGGCTTCGCTTTGCGAAAAAACAGCAGGATTGATGACATATCCCAAGCCTTCTTCACGGGCTTGGGCCAGCGAGCGTTCCGCCAGTGACAGTAGTTGATCAGCATTGGCGGTGACAGCTTGATCAGACGCGATGCTGCCGAGATTAATGCCTATTTTCAGATGCCGATCGTCAATTTGCAGTGGAGCTTGTAGCAAGTGAATGGCCTTGTTGGCAGCAATGGCAAGTAATTCGCTGTGCATCAAGCGTGGTAGAATGATTGCAAATTCATCATTACCGATGCGAAACAGGCGTGTTTCTCGAGGCGCCTGCAAATTGCCAAGGCGTTCTGCCACTGCTTCTAATACACGGTCGCCAATGTCATAACCGTAGACAGTATTAATACGACGAAAATCGCGTATATCGGCGATCAGCAAGCCAAAATTGACAGCGTCGGTCTGGGGTGCAAGCAAGTTTGTGAGGGCGTTTCGCAGTTGACGTCTTTGCTCGTGGATGTTGAAAAGCGCCGGGTTCATAGATAAACGTCGTCCGGGCTTATGCCGTAAGCACCGGGTTCCAGGCTTGCAATGATATCTAGTGATGCTCCCGTATCTGTGCATTCAATATCGCGCAGGTTTAGAATGCGGCTGTCTTTTATCGGGAGTTTCTGTTGGTCGAGCAAAAGTAATACTTTGGGACGCAAACGACGTTCGCGGTTTTCCGCAATGACTATGCCGACTTCACCGCTGGATAGTTCAACCAGCGTGCCGGCAGGATAAATGCCAATGGCCTGAATAAATTCTTCAATCAGCTCTGCCTGAAAATCAATGTTGCGCCATTCGTAGAGTTTTCGCACTGCAAAACTTGGGGATACTGCGGGGGCGTAAGTTCGCTCGCTCGTCATTGCGTCGTAACAGTCAGCGATGGCAGCAACACGTCCAAAAATGGGAATTTGCGTGCCTTTCAGTTGTTTGGGATACCCTTGTCCATTGTGACGCTCGTGATGGGTGGCAATCATTTCCAGCACGACGCGTGTTGCTTCTGTTGTGTCCTTCAACAGTTTTACACCAATGTCGACATGGGATTTGATGATGTCAAATTCCTCCTGTGTCAGGCGTTCGGGTTTATCGAGTATGGATTTGGGCAGTTGTAGCTTTCCGATGTCGATCAATAGGGTGCCCGTTGCCAGCGTACTCAAATCGATTCGGGGTAAACCCAATTGGCGGCCCAGTGCCACCGCCCAAATACTGGCTGCCATGGAATGCTTGTAGGTGTAACTGTCCCGGTTTTTCATGCGTGCCAACCAGATGCAGGCATCGGGATTGCGCATCACACTATCGATCATGGGATTGAGCGCATCTTTAACGGCTTTTACATCAAGTACTGCTTTTTGCTCAACTTGCAGCATCATGTCCGACACGCATAGGTTCAAATCCTGGTAGACGTGTTGTGCGGTGGCTAGCTCTTCCTCCATGGGTTTGCTTTCGGGGTAGGTCTTTAGCGTGCGGTGGGGAAAAACTGCGGCCCAGTAGTGTCCGCGATCCAGACTGTCGAGCGAGGCTGAGATTTGGGCTTCTTCACTGGTGCGGCTGGAGCCATAGTGTCGGGCAGGTTTGGATGCGCCACTGGGCTTGGTCTGAATTTTTTTTGTTTTAAACTTGAGTGGCGCTCGTCCCTTAAGCACATCGATATAAACATAAGTACAATGCTTTCGCAGCTCGTCGATATCTGCGATCGACTCAATCAAAAAACCCTGCAACAGAAACGGTGTTTCCAGCCAGGGACGATCAAGTGCGCTGACAAACATGCCTATCTGCAGATCGTTAACGCCGATTTTAAGCGTTTTTCGTTCCACGGCGAAATTCAGCCTGCAAGCATATGACGCGTTTCAACGACTTGCTCATGTGCTTCGCGCAGCATGGCCAAACTTTTTTCCGCACTCATGGTATCAGGTGATAAACGGCGAAAGGCGGGTACGTCCTCCAGGGGCGGCAAATCTTCGGTGCCGCGCTGCACAATCATATGATGTAATTGTGCAACGATGACCAGATCAGCAAGATCGGCCGGGCCTTCATGATCGCGCATCCAGGTTTCTGCGTCTTTGGCGGCGTTAATCATGTCGTCACCAAACCCCCAGCGCTGCAAAATAATGCCTCCCACTTCGCTGCGAAATTCCTTTACGGCTTTGGCAAGCTCCGTGGCAGATTCAAGCAAATTGGGATAGTTCTCGGCATAGGTCAAAATCGGAATGGCCCCTATATCGTGTAATAGCCCAGCCAACAACGCTTGTTCAGGATCAGCGGCTTTGGTTTCTTTGGCCAACACATAACAAATCGCGGCGATTTCGATACTGTGATTCCACAGTTCCTCCATGCGTTTGCGCGTGATCGCATGCTTGGCACGGAACAACTCTTTCACGGTAAACGTCATCACCAACTGTTTGGTGGTCTTCAGACCGATGCGCACAATCGCTTGAGTACAGGTGGTGAATTCACGGGCACCGCGAAAAAGGGGGCTATTGGCCGCGCGAATCAATTTGGCTGCAATTACTGGATCAGAGGTGACGGCTTTGGCAATCGTATTGGCGCTATTGCCCTCATCGATCAACTGGCGGATCTTCATCGCAACTTCCGGGATGCTGGGCAGTGTTAGCCGGTTGTTGCGCAAGTCCTCATAGATATCAAAGAACACCTGCCGGGATTCGGGCTGATCCTCGCGCAATACTCGTTTCACTTCAAAATTGTCAGTGGGCGCCTCTTTCAGCAGGGCCTTGAGATCTTCCAGTTTGACCTTGAGCACGGCAGCAGGGGAATGCGCTGCCACGGTGTAGGCGCGTGGACGTTTGCGTATCAGCGGACGGTAGGCGTCGGGCGAACTGGCATGCAGGGTGCGCAGGGGGGTAAAGCTGCCGGGTTCTTTGAAGTCGAGTTCGCCAGCGAGTAGAAAGAATTCTTCGTCGTCTTCGTCACCGGCGTTGATGATGGTGTCACCGGGTTTGAGTTTGAGCAGTTCAGCTTTGCTCATCAGTACGATGATCTGGTCCTGTGTGAGATGGCGCAGAAATTCGTAGTCTTTGAGCTTGGTAATGTCCATCTGGTTTCCCCGGCACTGGTGGCTTGCTTGGCGAGGGGCGCCGAGGCAAGGCTATTGATACTTCTAGTATAGGAAGGATTCTGCCGGGGGGAGGGGAATTGAAAAGTGCTGGATGTTCTTGTGGGATATCTAATTGTGGTATGTCAGCGGTTGGGGGACAAAGATTCGGAAGCGCCGCAAGTACGTCCCTGTAGGCGCCTCCCTGACATTCAGTGGTACGCGTAGCGTGTAGTAAGGTTGGGTGAGTCAGCCTCAAATATACGGCTTCAAAATATCGTAACCCTTCAACTCCGCTTTCAGCACGGAAAGAAAGGTGTAAGCCCCCATGATCTTGCGCACCAGAAACATGACCTCACGTGGTGGCAGCGCAAAATGGCGATTGGCAGCACCCATACCTGCGCCTATCCCCACTTGCATACTGAGCCGCGCAGGCAAGTCGCTCTTGCCCCACAAATATTCGCCACGCTCATTGATGAGGGCGGCAGGCGGTGGGTAGGCAGCATTATCGGTAAACGGTTCAATGGCCATAAAGCACACTTTGGCCAGGCTGCGTTTCATGTCGATGGGCGTTTCCGCCTTGAAAAAACCTAATTCTATCAAACCGCTAAACAGCATCGCCTCGTCATGTAGAAACGTTGCCCGCACGATTTTGCGGCCTGGATCGATAGTGTGGTCCGAAAACTTACGCACCGCGCCAAAGTCGAGCAGAATGATACGGTCAGGTACCTGATCACCATCGCCCAAACGAATGAAATAGTTGCCGAAATTCGGGTCGGTTTGCATTTCGCCCCAATGAAAAACTTCACTCCAACACAGGTCGAGTGCAGCTTTGCAAATCGCGTTGCGGCGCTCTTGCGACAGGCTCAACGTAGCCTCAGAATCCACGCTCACGCCCGGCTCATATGCGGTCGCAATAATGTGCGCACTGGAATACTGCGGGTACACTTTCGGCACGATATAACGGTCATCGTGCTTGAGACGTTCGCGGAAGAGGGCGGTTTTTTCGAGTTCATGCCCGTAATCGACCTCACGGTGCATCATCTCGCGAATTTCCTGATACCAGGTTTGGAATTCTTCGGTAATGGGGATCAGCTTCATTACGCGCAGCAACGTTTCTACTGCGTTGAGATCGCTATCGACAGCATCGGCCACGCCGGGGTATTGCACTTTCAGACAGATTATTTCGCCGGTGGCCTTGATGGTGGCGCGATGCACCTGGCCAATGGAGGCGCAACCAATCGGGGATTCTTCGATTTCGAGTTCGGCCAGCAGGTCGTCGCCCAGTTCGTCTTCGATGGTTTCGTAAATCGTGGTCCAGTCGAGTGCGGTAGTGTCGTCTTCAAGGGTGTGCAGGGCGTCGGTGATTTCTTTCGGGAGAAAATGCTCGCCGTAAAGCGCCATCATTTGTCCGATCTTGACGATACTGCCTTTGAGTTTTCCGATTTCGTCTGCAAGATATTGGGCTTGGCGGGAAAGGATTTCGCGTTGGCGTTCGTCACGGCTTTCCTTGGCGGTGAACATGTTGCCGGCAGACTGTGCCATCAAACGGGTGCCAGCGACAAAACCAGCTTTGGCTACGCTGAATCGGCGTTCAAATGCGCCGGTTTTGATGCGTTTGAGAGTCTTCCTTTGATCGTTGTCTGACATGCCTACTCCCCTGCGGAAGATCATCCGCTACTGCTTGTTCCAAACGTTCGTCTATGTCTGTTTTCGCGCACGGATGGTACCCGATTTGAAACCTGAATGACACTGTTTATACAGGGTGCTGCAGGCTCAGAAAGTAACGAATATTGAGTGCGGTTTTATCGATAAGGCGTTGCCGGGCTTCACGGCTGGCCCATGCACAATGCGGTGTAATCACCAGGTTAGGCAGATCGGGTGCCAATAGCGGATTAGGGGTGACGGGTGGTTCTTCTGAGAGCACATCCAAACCCGCGCCACCAAGACGTCGCTCACGCAGCGCGTTTGCCAGTGCCTGTTCATTGATGAGCCCGCCACGGGCGGTATTGATCAAGAGGGCGTCTGGTTTCATTAAACGCAGTTCGCGTTCGCCCACCAGTTCGCGCGTTTCCGGGCTTAGCAGGCAGTGCAGTGACAGCACATCAACCTTGGGCAGCAAATCGTAAAAAGGCGTGCGATTGAGGTATTCTTCGGGCGAATAAGGGGTATGCGGGCGAGCCGCAATCAGTACATGCATGCCGAAGGCTTTACCCACCGTGGCAACGGCTTGTCCCAGATCGCCACTACCGACAATCCCCAGTGTTTTACCTGCCAGCTCCCGAATCGGGTGATCCATCAGACAGAAATTCGGGCTCTGCGCCCAGCGCCCCTCACGTACATCGTTATGGTAATCAATCAAGCGGGTGGTCAATGCCAGCATCAATGAAAAGGTGTGTTGTACCAGGCTGCCGGTTGAATAGTGCGTGACATTGGCGACCTCAATGCCGCGCGCCCGGGCAGCCGCCACGTCAATATTGTTAACGCCCGTCGCGGTGACGGCGATCAGTTTTAGCTGCGGGCAGCGGGCGATCGTGTCTGCATTGATCTTGGCTTTGTTGACCACGACGATGTCATGGTCACCAATGCGTTCCGCGACTTGATCCGGTGCGGTATTGTCATACTCGGTCAGGCTCGGGGCCGCTTTTCGCAGAGAGTCGAGATGCACCTGTTCGCCCAGGCTGGCAATATCGAGAATAACGGCTTTCATCATTGGCTTGCCTGCAGTTGCCAAAAATCGCCTTCTACTTTGACACGACCATCGTCTTGCAGCTTGAGCAAATGCGCGGTCAACGATTGGCGTGCCAGAGCATGCAAAAAGGCGGGCACTTCGTCATACACAGCGGGGGTGAGCACGTCGAGCGTGCAGGGGGACAGCTCGCTCAGTTTGTCGAGGGTTTTACGTTCACGCATCAGGCGATGCTGGATTAGCCCTTCGATGATTTCGAGGGGTGTCTGGATGATATCGCCATGGCCGGGGGCGAGATGATCAATGTCCAGCGCTTTGAGCAGCTCGAGTGACTGCAGGTAATCGCGCATGTTGCCGTCAGGGGGGGCGATCACCACCGTCGAACCCTGCATGATGTGATCACCAGTAAACAGCATCTTTTCGTTTTCGTACAAAAAACATAAGTGATTGGAGGCATGGCCGGGGGTATGCACGGCACGTATGGAAAATTCGTCGGTATCGAGTCGGCTGTCATGCTGCCAGGCGTGGTCGGGCGCGAAGGTTTTGTCCTGCACGTAGCCTTCGGGGGCGGGGTAGCCATAGAGCGTGGCCCCTGTCGCGCGTTTGAGCAGCGCCGCTCCCGGTGAGTGGTCGGGGTGGGTGTGCGTGCAAAGAATCCAGCGAATCGTGGCGCCAAGGGTCTCGGTAATTTTTAACAGCGTTTCAATGTGGTCGGGAATGGCCGGGCCGGGGTCAATCACCGCGAGCTGTTTGTTGCCGATCAAGTAGGTGTTGGTGCCGGGACCGGTCATCATGCTGGCATTAGGCGCAACCACGCGCCGCACATTGAGGCTGATCGGAAAGGGCTTGCCCGGAATAAAGTGCGACATGATGAAATCCTTGTAGGTATCTTGCGCCTATTGCATGCCCAGCGGTCGTTGACCGGCACGATAGGCGGTGTTGGCAGAGGTTAACAGATGTTGGATCAATGTGCGGCAGTTGCTCTGCCCCGTCATCTGTTGCAGTGTTACAAACGTCGGCAGGATCAGAGGGAAGCCGCCTGCCCGGTAGCGTTGCAGCGCATCTTCCGGCGTCAGCCACTGCGTGTCGACTGCCTCGAACAGTGAATGATGAGGTTCCTGCCCCTCCGGTGCCTGCATGACGAAAAAGCGTGTATCAAAGCGAATGGGGGAAGGCTCCGGTGTCACCCAATGGCTCAGGTAGTGGATGGCGCTGGTGTGAAGCTGCAGATCTTCACTGCGGCAGAGCTCGGCGAAGCTTTGCTGGTGGTCGGTCAGGCGGCTTCGCCAGGCATTCAGTGTGGACGGTGCCAGCCAGCCAGGGCCAAAAACAGGCAATAACCCTGCCTCCTCGAAACTCTCCCGAATGGCGGCGATCCAGTAAGCCAGGCCCCCACTCTCGATGCCAAGGGCGTTGCTGGCATCAGCATCGGTCAGCGTATGGCTGCGAAGCGCCCAGGCAGGGTCACTGTCGGCTGCTTCAAGCTTACCCCCCGGAAACACCCAGGCACCCGCTACAAAGCGTGCCTGTGCACTGCGTTGCTGCAAGAGCACCAGGGGGCCTTGCGGGGAATCTTTGACAATCACCAGCGTTGCGGCAGGAACAGGCGTGACGAACATGGCACCTCAATGGCTTGGCGTGAGTAAATGTGCAGGACAATCTGTTGGTTTTATACGAGGCTGGCCGGGCTGTAAATCCTTCGCTATACCTAATGGAGAGCGAAACCCTATGAATTATCCGCCGCGGAAGACTCAACATACTTATGTCTAATTCAATTTGGTCTGATCTTATCAAAGCCCACATGGTGGTGCTTAAAAGCTCATGCAGCCAGGAAGTGCTTGAGTTCATGTTGCAGGAAAGCGGTGTCATCAAAGACAAATCTGGCGAGATTCATGCAAATGGTCTTACTGACCTGATGCGCTATCTCGACACGCTCGAAAGCTATCTGGGCACGCTTTACCGCCAACGCGCCGAGGAAGTCTTCGAAGAGGTGCTCACGCGCGGTAATCAGCAAGCCCCGCAGCAAGGGGAGCTTGCCAACAAATTGCGGGCGGAACTCGCCAATAAGGTCAAGCTCGCCAAAGATCTCACTAATCTCAATAAAGATCTGCTGCGTGCCAAAGAGTCTGCTGAAATCGCAGCCAAAGCCAAGGGCAGTTTTCTGGCGAACATGAGCCATGAAATCCGCACCCCCATGAACGGCATTATTGCCAGCGCCCAGCTGCTTACCGACACCACACTGGATGGTGAACAGGCTGATTTGGTGGGGTTGATCAATCGCTCTGCCAATACCTTGTTGGCCCTGATCAATGACATTCTCGATCTGTCGAAGATTGAAGCCGGTAAACTCACGCTCGAAAAATTGCCCTTTGAACTCAAGCAAATCATTCAGGATGCCTGTGATCTCAACATGCATCAGGCGGTAGATAAAGGTGTCGCCATTGATTACACCATTGAAAAAGGCACGCCGTTGTTTCTCGAAGGCGACCCGGTGCGCATTCGTCAGGTGGTGATGAATCTGGTGAGCAACGCCGTTAAATTCACCCCAGAAGGCAAGGTAACGGTCGAGGTGGGGTACGACAAAATCGACGATGTGCGTTACAACATCATTGTTGAAATCAACGACACCGGCATTGGTATCCCAAAAGATCGGATAGACAAGATTTTCGACAGCTACGAGCAGGTGGATGGCACTACCTCCCGTCATTTTGGCGGTACCGGGCTGGGGCTGACCATTTGTAAAAACCTGGTCGATATGATGGATGGTTTTATTGAGGTAGAGAGTGTGCCCGGTAAAGGGGCCTCATTCATCGTTACTGTGCCGCTCACGCTTGCCAAAGAACAGCGCGAAACACCCAACCAGAATCTTGCCGCAGTCAGCAAACGTTATAACAAACGCGTTCTGGTGGCAGAAGATAACGTGGTCAACCAGCGGGTAGCGCAGAAAATTCTGTCAAAAATCGGGATTGAGGCCGACATCGTTTTCGACGGTGAAGCTGCAATAGAAGCTGCCAACAATCGCCCTTACGATTTGATCATGATGGATATCGAAATGCCGGTGGTGGATGGCCTCGATGCGACGCGTGCCATTTTGGCCGGCGAAGGCCCCAACAAGAAAACCCCGATTCTGGCGCTGACGGCCAGCGTCATGGAGGATGACCGCAAACGCATTTTTGGTGCTGGCATGTTGGGGATTGTCGGTAAACCCATACACCTGCAGGCACTTACCAATGAACTGGATCGCTGGTTCGTTCAATGAGCGCGCGCTCCTTTGGGCATGCGTTCAATTAGCCTGTTTTGAATAAACGAGAGTGATGTCACGATTACGCGTTTACAATTTGTAACGTAGACCGTTTTGCACCATGCTTATGAACATATAAGTAATGGTTGCAAAACGGTGTCCATATGCGAGCAGATAAGGTCAGGAGTTCCTTGCATGGCCTTTTTCCACAGCTAGAGCAAGCCGAACTTTTTCGCGAAGTCCCCCTCAGTTCCCTGCGTTATTTTCTGGATCGTTGCGACGAGCAGAATTTCGCTGCTGGTCAGGTCATTCTGTGTCCCGAGGTGCAGAATGAACGCATGTATCTGGTGCTGGAAGGCACGGTAAGCGTGCATCTTGGTGATCCTTCCGGCGACCCCATTGCTGAGCTGGGTGCGGGCGAGTGCATGGGGGAAATGTCGGTGTTTGATGGCAAGAATCCCAGTGCCTGGGTGCTCGCCAACACCGATTGTCGCACGCTGGTGATCGAACGCGACATTCTATGGGCGATGATCAATTTCTCGCACGGCGTTGCGCGCAATTTGCTGTATTTGCTGTCACGCCGCATTCGCTCGGGCAATTTGTCGATGGTGGTGGTGCAAAAAGAGCGCGATCATGTTCAGGAAGTGGCTAATCAAGACGGGCTGACCGGCTTGCAAAACCGCCGCTGGCTGGACGCGTTAGTGCTGCGTTTACGGGGCCGCGCGCTGGAAGAATTTGCCCCGTTGTCGATCATCATGCTGGATGTCGATCACTTCAAATCGTTCAACGATCGCTTCGGTCACCCCGCAGGCGATGCTGTCTTGAAAACTGTGGCGCATTGTTTGCGCAACAGTTTGCGGCCGCAAGACCGTGTGGCGCGCTATGGCGGTGAAGAATTTCTGGTGTTGTTGCCCAATACGCCACGGCAAGCGGCACTGCAAGTGGCGGAACGCCTGCGCCAGCGGGTGGAAGCTTCGACCACTTATGACGGTGAAACGCGGCTGCCAACAGTGACGATTTCACTGGGCGTGGCGCAATGGCAGAGTGGCGTAACCATCGAGCAATTAGTGCTGAAAGCCGATAACGCCCTCTATCAGGCGAAGCAGAACGGCCGCAACCGTTATATGGAAGCATCATAGGGCTTTAGAAGCGACTTGGGCTTAAAAAACGCTTTAGGGTTTCATGATCAGCCGCACCATGAAGGCGACCCAGTTGCGTGGCAAAAACCGCGGAAACAGCACCATCAGGCGATTGAGCAGACCCGGCACCGCCACCGACTTTCGATCATGCATGGCACGTAACGCCTGCCGTGCGAGTTCCGCCGAACTCATCATGGGTGCCATGCGTAAAAACGCCACGGTATTGGTGTTTGCCAGCTGATGAAATTCTGATTCTACCGGGCCTGGGCAGACGACCGTGACACTCACGCCGCTCCCTTTGAATTCCTGGCGCAAACCTTCGCTCAAACTCACCACGAATGCTTTAGATGCATGATAAACGCTCATGTAAGGGCCGGGCATAAACCCAGCCACCGATGCGATGTTGAGTATTTTGCCCAAACCACGTTGCACCATGTCAGCGCCAAACAGTTTGCACAGATGGGTGAGCGCCACCACGTTAAGCTGAATTTCTGCCAGTTCGCGTTCGGTAGGGATTTTCAGAAAGCTGCCACGAGTGCCGACACCGGCATTGTTGATCAGAATATCGATGGGAATATTGGCCTGCTTGAGTTTTTGGTACAGCGTTTCGGCGGCACCGGGTTGTGCCAGATCGAGAGCGATCACGGTCACATTGCACTGCGCATTGCGTAATTGATTGGCAAGTTCCTCAAGGCGTTCGCGGCGACGCGCCACCAGCACCAGGTTGTGTCCTTCTTTGGCGAGCTGGCGGCTGATTTCGTAACCGATGCCGCTGGATGCGCCAGTGACCAGCGCAGTGGTAAATGCCATGTTGTCCTCTTTGCCGCAGATCACAGGTCGCGGGTCGCTTGGTTCCTGTCTACTTCGAACCTATGTTACCATCCGATTGATCGTAACCACTATCATCATTACAAGCATCTCTCTCAATTAGAGTCACGCTTAACACGAGTCACGCTTTACAAGTGTCATCAAAACAACGATCTTCGTAACGGCCATTTTCAATGCGACTATCTTTAAAACGATTGTCTTTAAAACGATTACCATCATAAAAAGAATGATTTCGCGGATGTTGAACCCTTATGCCTGCTCAGTGTGAAGTGGCAATGCCGATGGTGCGTGCCTTGCTTGCGTCCTTACGTCGCCAGGGGGTTGATACGGATGCGTTTTTGCGTGCACTTGACATCGATGTGAATGCCATCAGCGATACGCAATACCGCGTTCCGCTGCCCGTTTATGACCGCCTGCAAGAATCCGCCATGACAACCCTGCAAGACCCGGCATTGGGCCTGCATATGGGGGAGCAAACCCTGCCAGTAACGCTGGGTGTGATGGGCCATTTGCTGCTGGGGGCGCCCACCGTCGCGCATGCGATCGATGTATTTTTGCGTTACCAGCGTTTGATCAATAACGCTGAGCCTTCATCGCTGAATATTGTCGATGATCAGGCCATCTTCACTTATTCCTACCCACGCTCGACGCCGACGTGTAATCGCATTCGCTCTGAATTCGGCATGGTACAGATTGTGCGGATCGGTCAGACGCTGCTTAGCGCAACGTTACCGTCGCGTACCTTGGATGTCACCGTCCATTTTGAACATGCTGCGCCCGCATATATAAGTGAGTACCAGCGCATTTTTGGTCGCCAATTGCATTTTGAACAGGCGGCGACCGAACTCAAGTTTCCGGCCGATATTCTTCATGTTCAGGTGCCGCAGCCTGACCCCATCGTGATTCAATTATTGGAAGATGAAGCGCGCCGTCAGATTGCCTGGCTGGAGTGTGAAACCCCCTTGGCAGAGCGCGTAGAACAAATATTGTTTGCCGGATTGCAAGCAGGAAAACCCACGATACGCAGTGTGGCCGCCCAGCTTGGTCTCAACGAGCGGACATTGCGTCGTAAACTCGAAGGCGAGCAGACCTCGTATTCTGCATTATTGGGAAAGGTACAATTTCGCCTCGCCGAAAAATGGCTGGCCAGCCCCGAACTGAGTGTTGAGGCCATTGCCGCGCGCTTACAGTTTTCCGAGCCCAGCGCTTTTTACCGCGCCTTCAAGCGCTGGACCGGAAAAACACCCGCGGAATTCCGCGAGCGTCATGGTGGGCCGCTCAAATGAGACGTTATTCGAACTTGCGTGGTTTCCACCAGGGGTAGAACGCAGGCATGTTGGCGCTAACCATGTCCGGAAACGCGGCCGGACGTTTTTCCAGAAATGACATTACGCCCTCGCGCGCATCGCCAGATTTGCCGGTGTAATACACGCCGCGCGAATCGATTTTATGCGCCTCAACGGGGTGATCGGCGGCCGATAAGCGCCACAGCATTTGTCGAATCAATGCCACTGACACGGCAGAGGTGTTATCAGCAATTTCATGGGCAAGTTTAAGCGCAGCGGGGAGCAGTTCGTCATCAGACAATACGGTTTTTACCAGGTTGCCTGCTTTGGCTTCAGCCGCGTCGAACAAACGGCCGGTGAGCATCCATTCCAACGCCTGGCTCATGCCGACAATGCGCGGTAAAAACCACGATGAGGCGGCTTCGGGCACAATGCCGCGGCGGGCGAATACAAAACCGAATTTGGCTTTGTCACTGCACAAACGAATATCGGCGGCCAGGCTCATGGTGGCGCCGATACCCACAGCAGCGCCGTTAATGGCACAGATGATAGGCTTGCGGCATTCATACATGGCCAGCGTTACCACGCCACCGGTATCCCGAATGCGTTCCAGGTCTTCGCCTTCTTTTGTATCATCGTAGTTGAAGGCATCAGCCCCCATGGTGAGATCCGCGCCAGCACAAAACGCTTTACCACTGCCGGTAAAAATAATAGCGCGCACATCATCGTCGCCATCAGCGCGCTGAAAAGCGTTTTCGAGTTCGGCTGACATGGTCACGGTGAACGCGTTCATACGCTCAGGACGGTGCAGGGTGATGGTAGCGACGTGGTCGGTAACGCTGTAGAGGATCTGGGTGTAGTCCATGAGGGGAAACCTGTGCTGAAAGATTCGAGTGGTGCCATTGATAGCAAACGTGACTCGTTAGCCACAATGGCAGAATCCTCCAGCACGGTGTCATAAATCATCACGCGTGCGGTTTGGCTCAGTTGCGGTGCGCAGAATTCTCCACTGAAATCTGGTCGTTGAGCGTCCAGAAGTCATACAAAATGCCGATCAGGAACAAGCCGCCCGTGCACAGATAAAGAATACCGGTCAGCCACTTGCCGATATAAAACCGATGAATGCCAAACACACCCAAAAACGTCAGCAGTATCCACGACACCGAATAGTTGTAGCGGCCAGGTCGAAAACGGATATCTGCTTTGCGATCCATTGACGGAATCAGAAACAAGTCGATCAGCCAGCCGATGCCCAGCAATCCGAGGGTGAAAAACCAGATCGTACCGGTGACCGGCTTGCCGTAGTAGAAGCGGTGTGCGCCAGTGAAACCAAAAATCCAGAGCAGGTAGCCCATGGTTTTGCTGTGGGTGTCGTCAGTCATGTGAAATCCCCGATGTGCCAGGTTGCGATACTAAAGTGCTTGAATTGATTGATTTTCGGCACAGGCCGTTCAGTGGGCACCCTAACACAAATCAAAGGGGAGGGTAAGGATCACACAGGGGCGGGGCGATGGCGATGTAGCTTGCGTCAGGTGGGTTTGCGGCGGGTCGACGGAATGTGTATGTCTCCGCGATTGAATAGCAGGCCCTCGGCACCATACAGAATGGTGCCAGGCCCCCATTCTTCTTTTAGCACCACGCGGCGCTCACCAATGGTGATTTCGACGCCAGGATAGGCTTTGCGGGTGATGATGAGCCTTACACGCTGGCAGCTTTCCTGGTGGGCGGCTTCAAGTTGGGCAAGCTCGCGGGTGGCCTCATCGAGTTCCTGACGGGCCGTGTCGCCGGTGGCATCGAGGCGTTTCATGGTGTCGTCATGTTGCTGGCTGCTCAAACTTTTGAGTTTCAAGCGATCGTGCAGGGCCTCGATATCTTCCAGCTGCTGATTTTTTTCCGCGATTTTTTGCACCAAGGCTTTGTGCTTCTCACGATACTCTTCGAAATCGCCCAGCAAGTGCACAATGGTTTTAATCTCGGACGGATCACCCAACGTATCGACCTTGATCAGATTGACGGCGCGAATTTCGCCACCCATCAGTTTACTTTTGCCCGGTTTGTCACCGCCCAGTTTGATCCAGTCGAGGGAGGTGATTTTGCAGTGCAGCAACAGTTTCATCACGATGATGCCTTCGTTGGCATGCATTTCGGCGAACTGGGCAAACGGGGTCCAAATAGTGTTGCCTGCGGTAATGAAAGCGCTGGGTACCAGCGTTTTCACGGTCATAGTGCCTGAGATTCCGGTGTTGATCACCACATCATTGCCCGCCACGATGCGCGCAGAATCCACCAGCCCTGAAATATTGATATCACTGTCGGCGCTCACTGCAAAGCCGGCCGCCACGTCGCCATCGACCACTACGCCGCCTTCAAAAGTGACATTGCCGGTGGCGGCGTTGACATTGCGCACCTGATACACCTTTTCAACGCTCATGCCGCAGTCAATTAAAACGGGCATGCCTTCCATGGCGGCAATCAGTAAATTAGGGTCGCTGGGGGCGATCTGTGCGCCGGGCAGCAAGGTAAACGGCAGATTTTTGCCCGGTTTGGCCAGGCATACTTCACCGGTGACTGTCATGCCGTTTTTGCCTGACGTGGGAGGGATGCGCCTCACCAGGGGGTCATTGGTACGCACCATGGGGATGGCACCAAGTTCGTGATAGTCAGCGCTGCCATCGTCACGAATGATGGGTTTGAGGATGCGGTCTTTTACCGTGGGGGCGATGGATTCGAACTGGGCATCGCTGCCATGTAACGCCGGGGTACCGCGCGCCACTACTTTTCCGACGGTTTGTCCTGGGGTTAATAATGCTGATTGCTTGGCGATTTCGTTGAGTGCCGCCGAATCCAGCCCGTGTGCAATGTGAGCGGCTTTGAGTGCCATGGCGCATTGTTTCAGGGTCGCGGCTTTGCCGCCATAAGGGCCGGTGACGAACAGCGTTGCGGTCATGTGGGGTTCGTCGATCTCGACCTGTACTTCGCCGTCACGGCGCTCGCCGATAACGACCTCAATATTTGCCTCGTCTTTTTGTGTGCCTATTGAGCCTAACGCCCCATCGATAGCAGTAACATCCACATAGACATCGGCGAAACCCTCCCCACGCAGCGCGTTAAGTACTTGCTGACGATTGATGGCGGTCTTTTCGCGGGGAAGGCGCCAGCGGATCTTGCCGCTTTGCGGATCTTCATTGAATTCGAATGTGCTCACGTTCTCACGAAGTAAATTATCTGTACAAGCTATAAGTATTGAAGATTAGGGCGAAAAGTCCACCCACAAACTAAAAACCGCTGAATTTATCCCGCGTTAGGCAGGATGCCTGCAGGGTTGAAGTTTCGGCAGTAATCACTTGCGCATGCGATACAATTTCATAATCATGGCGCCCAGTTGTTATTGATGCCCCAATAACTATTGGCACCACACAGGGTGGTGTGCGTAAACAGGAGGATTTTGCATGGCTGGCGGTAGTTTGTTGACACTTCTGGATGATATTGCCTACTTGCTGGATGACGTAGCCACCATGAGCAAGGTGGCGGCCAAAAAGACAGCGGGCGTTCTGGGTGACGATCTTGCGCTCAACGCGCAACAGGTGTCGGGCGTGAATGCCGACCGCGAATTGCCTGTGGTGTGGGCGGTGGCCGTCGGTTCCATTAAGAACAAGGCGATTCTGGTACCCGCTGCCTTGGCGATCAGTGCATTCATCCCCTGGGCAATAACGCCTTTACTGATGGTGGGAGGCGCCTTTTTGTGCTTCGAGGGGGCTGAAAAGCTGGCGCATAAATGGCTGCATTCGCCGGAGGAGGACAAGGCGCATCATGAGGAGCACTTGCAGGCAGTCGCTGATGAAAAAGTCGACATGGTGGCTTTCGAGCAAGACAAGATAAAAGGCGCTGTGCGAACGGATTTCATTTTATCGGCTGAAATCATTGCCATTTCGTTAGGCACCGTCGCGGATAAGAGCCTGATGGAACAGTTTCTGGTGTTGCTCACCATTGCCATCGTCATGACGGTGGGCGTGTATGGATTTGTTGCGGGTATCGTAAAACTCGATGATGCAGGTCTGCATTTGTCACAGCGCAAGGGTGAAGGCGCATTAACGATGCTGATGCGTGGCTTGGGGCGCGTACTGCTTCAGGGCGCTCCGTGGTTGATGCGCGGTTTATCAGTCGCCGGCACGGTGGCGATGTTCATGGTGGGCGGCGGAATTCTTGCGCATGGTACGCCCGGCGTGCATGACATTGTTCATCATTTGGCTGAAATGGCAGGATCGTTAGCGGTGGTAGGGGGGGCGTTATCCGTGTTGGTGTCACCGTTGTTTGATGGTGTATTGGGTGTGGTGGCCGGTGCCCTCATCGTTGTGTTGGTGACGCTGGCGAAAAAGCTCAAACCCGCCGCTGCCTGAACTAAAAACGCATTGCTAACATCCTGGGGTCAGGCTAAATTTCACCGCCTGAAAATACGGAAGCCATCGCTGTAGCGGAGCCGAAACACCATGAATAATCCATTATCCAACCAGGAACTGCGCGAGTGGTTGAGTCGAGCGCAGATTGAGAATTTTGAGTGTGGACAATGCGACGGCATTCATCTTTCCGTCCTGGATTCGGGAGATGGCCCGGTCGAGTGCCGGGTCATGCAACGTCCTGAGAGCGTGCTGTTACTTACCCAGGTTGAATTGCGCCCCTCCGTGGTTTTGCCCATGGGGGCGTTTGCGGGCGCGTTATGCGCTGAGTTTCCTGAAATCAAAGTGCACGTGGAATGCCCGGATGAAGAAGTCCCCAGTCTGGTGATCAGCCATGCGGTGCCTCATTTAATGAACATTGGCGAGGCATCGTTTGTGGGTTGGGTGCAGTGGTATCTTTCGGCGACCCAACAAGTGATCGATGAAGCCCGCCAATCGGGTCTGCTGGGCAACCCGCCCGAGGAATCGGCCATTGCCGGTGGCGCAGTGCACTGATTGTCTTTTTGCGCGATCAGTGGGCGGCTAAAAGCGGCGCCACCTGATTCGCCATTTCCAGCTCTTCATTGGTGGCGATTACCAGCAGGGGTAGGCGGCTGGTGTCGCTGCTGATCCGCGCACACGTCACACCGCCCTGCAGATTGCGGGCGGTATCCAGTTCGAGCCCCAGGTGTTGTAAACCGTCAAGCATCTTGGCGCGTATCGGTGCTGCATTTTCGCCAATACCCCCCGTAAAAACGATGGCATCCACGTGGGGTAAGGCCGCGAGATAAGCACCGATATATTTTTTACCGCGATAGCAATACATGTCGATGGCCAATCGGGCCTGTGCATTGCCAGCGTCGGCACGCTTTAGCAGCTCACGCATGTCGTTAGTGCCAGCAATGCCTTTCAAGCCGCAGTCATGCCAAAGCTGGTGCTCCAGCTCCGCAGGGGACATCTGTGTTTGCCTGGCAATATAGGCGGGTATACCGGCATCGAGATCTCCGCAGCGTGTGCCCATCAGTAATCCTTCAAGCGGCGTAAAACCCATGGACGTATCGATAGAGCAACCTCTTTCAATGGCAGTTACGCTCGCGCCGTTACCCAGATGCAAGGTAATGAGATGGGTGTCCGCCAAGGGTTTATTCAGCCAATGCGCTGCTTGACGGGCAACAAATTGATGGGATGTCCCGTGGAAACCATAACGCCGAACCCCCAAGGCATGCCAGCTTTCAGGCACCCCATAGCGATACGCATGGGCGGGCAAGGTGGCATGAAAAGCGGTATCGAACACCGCAAACTGCGGTAATTGCGGAAACAACTCAGCACATGTTTCAATGCCCAGAATATTGGCAGGATTATGTAAGGGTGCTAATGGCGACAGGGATTTCAGCTCGCCCACGATGGCGGGCGTTATGCGCAAGGGCTGGTTGAAACCTTGGCCGCCATGCACAACGCGATGCACAATTGAATTAAACACAGATGATTGCGCTTTCAAGGTTTCTGCAATCGTACGCAATGCAGCGGATGCATCGCGACACTCGGGGTGGCTCGTCACAACCGTTGAAGGCGTTGCCTGGCCGTCTGCGGAAAGCATTATTGGCACAGCGCTGTCTTGCCCCATAGATAACTGTTGATTGTAGGTGACGCGATGTTGGGCCTGCGCCCCGATGTTTTCAAGCAGACCCTTTAAAAACCAGCGCTGATGCTGCACGTCAATTAACTGGTACTTAATTGAGGAGCTACCGCAATTGATCACCAACAAAAGGGCGGGCTGTTTTGGCAATGGCTCGCTCATTTCAAAACCATTTTTCGTTGTTGCGCACAGGCCAGCATGGCGCCAATCGCGCAGCTGACCACTTGATTGGGCACTGAATCAGCACGGCTGGTCAGCACAATCGGCACCCGCGCACCCAGCACAATACCCGCGCATTCCGCTTTGAGCAAAAACGTCAACTGTTTGGCCAACATGTTACCGGCTTCGAGATCGGGTACCACCAAAATATCGGGATCGCCAGCAACCGGCGAATGAAACCCTTTCGCGCGTGCAGCTTCAGCACTAATGGCATTATCGAATGCAAGCGGCCCGTCAATAATCGCGCCCGTAATTTGCCCGCGCTCAGCCATTTTGCATAACGCTGCCGCCTCAATAGTAGAGGGAATCTTCGGCGTGACTGTTTCAACGGCAGAGAGAATGGCCACCTTGGGTTGTGCAACGCCCAGGGCATGGGCAAGCTCAATCGCATTTTTCACGATATCGACCTTGTCAGCCAGCGTCGGAAAAATATTGATGGCCGCATCGGTAATGTAGAGCGGTTTGTGATAAGTCGGCACATCGAGAATAAAGACGTGGCTGATACGCCTTTCGGTACGCAACCCCAGATCTTTGGCAGTGACTTCCTGCATCAATTCATCTGTATGCAAGCTGCCCTTCATCAATAATTGCGCCTTGCCTTCACGCACCAGCGCAACGGCACGCGCCGCCGCCGCATGACTATGGGGTTCATCGCATATTGGAAAACTGTCGTGCGGTTGCCCCAACGCCTCGAGTAAGCTGCGAATTTTAGCGGCCGGACCAATCAGCGTGGGTGCAATGATACCCGTGCGCGCCGCTTCGACCACCGCCTGAATTGAGGTATCACTGCAAGGGTGAGCGACAACCGTCGGCACAGGTGCAAGTTGGGTGCTGCCATGCAAAAAAGCATCGAATTTACTGCTCATAAAGTGACTCCCTGCGTCGAATAACCAAAGGCACCTGCGCAAACACAGCGAAGGCTAGCTTGTGACTGGCAGGGGTAACCCTCTAATCTTAAAACAAAAATCTGCTATCAGGTGTTATATCTGGTAATAATACCCGCAACACCAATCGTCCAACGGTTGTCGCCAATCCACAAAGGGTGACAGAATAACGCCGCCGTAAAGTGTAGTCATAACAACACGATGGAATACATCCCTTCACTTCACAAGGAATTACCATGCGCACCTTTCACAGCATTTTTCACCACACATTCCGCCCCTCAATTAAAGCCCGCACCGCCGGCATCTTTGCTGCATCAGCATTCACACTTACGCTGCTGGCCCCACAGGTTAACGCCGAAGGCGTATTGCCACTCACACCTTCAGCCGCCAACGCCAAGGTATATATCATCGAGCCTGCCAACGGCGCCGAAGTGCCAGAAACCTTCACCGTCAAATTCGGCTTGTCAGGCATGGGCGTAGCTCCCGCCGGTATTGAGAAAGAAAACACCGGTCACCATCACCTGCTGATCGACGCCAAAACACTACCCCCCATGGACAAGCCACTGGGCGCCGACGTTAAACACTTCGGCGGTGGTCAAACGGAAACGTCTGTAACGTTACCGAAAGGCACACATACATTGCAGATGATTTTTGCAGATAAGACCCATATTCCACACA
Source organism: uncultured Moraxellaceae bacterium (assembly GCA_964473645.1). Taxonomy (GTDB): domain Bacteria; phylum Pseudomonadota; class Gammaproteobacteria; order Pseudomonadales; family Ketobacteraceae; genus HdN1. Next base: position 160,401 of record CAYYPW010000006.1, on the reverse strand, counting down.
ATCCGCCGCTGGTATCGGAAAAGATTACCGTCACTGTTAAATAGACACAACAGCTTCAACGCAACGAAAAGAACAGCTGCTTACACTGAAGTTTGAGGGGCTTTGGTGGGATGTTGTTTATGGAACGTCGCCGGCAGGGATGCCGGCGTCGAGCTTACAGGGACGTACTTGTAGCGTTTCCATAAACAACATCCCACCAAAGCCCTACAGAGCGAGATTTTAAAGCAGTTGTTCTCCACAAGATTTCGCAAAGCAGAAAATAAAAAGCCCCGGAGGTGGGGTCCGGGGCGAGGGAGTGCGCAGGCTTATAGTTATTATGAGGGAATTTCTAAAACGTCATATCCACACAGAAGATGCAAATCATTCCCAAGACAAAGCACCTCCAACCTGATACTCAGTCACCCGAGTTTCAAAGAAATTTTTCTCCTTCCGCAAATCCATAATCTCAGACATCCACGGAAACGGATTTTGTACCCCAGGATACTGCTCAGGCAGGCCAATTTGCGCCAACCGACGATTACAAATAAACTTCAAATACTCTTCCATCATCGACGCATTCATACCCAGCACACCACGCGGCATGGTATCCCGCGCATACTCAATCTCAAGTTGCGTGCCTTCCACCAACATCTGAATGATCTCCTGCTTGAACTCAGGCGTCCACAGATGAGGGTTCTCCAACTTGATCTGATTAATCACGTCAATACCGAAATTCAAATGCATTGACTCATCACGCAGAATGTACTGGAACTGCTCCGCCACCCCCGTCATTTTATTTCGGCGTCCCATCGACAAAATCTGGGTGAAACCGCAGTAAAAGAAGATCCCTTCCATCACGCAATAGAATGCAATCAAATTACGTAATAGCCTCTGGTCGTTCACCGTCGTCCCCGTGCGGAACAACGGATCACCCAAACTCTGCGTATAACGCAGTGACCAAGCTGCCTTTCGCGCAACAGCGGGTACTTCGCGGTACATGTTGAACACTTCACCTGGATCGATACTCAGCGACTCCACACAATACTGATAGGCATGCGTGTGTATCGCTTCTTCAAACGCCTGTCGCAACAAGTATTGGCGACATTCAGGATTGGTGATGTGGCGATACACCGCCAACACCAGGTTGTTGGCGACCAATGAATCCGCCGTCGAGAAGAAGCCCAGGGAACGTTTGACCACCAGGCGTTCGTCATCGGTCAGCCCACCTGGTTTTTTCCATAACGCAATATCTGCCGTCATGTTGATTTCTTGTGGCATCCAGTGATTGGCGCAACCGTCGAGATATTTTTGCCAGGCCCAATCGTATTTGAACGGCACTAATTGGTTGACGTCCGCGCGGCAGTTGATCATGCGTTTATCATCGACATGCACGCGCGCGGCGCCCATTTCCAGCTCTTCCAGACCGGCGCTGATATCCAGCTGGCGTAATGCCTGTTGCGCATGCTGCTCGATATCCACCGTGGTGATCACGGTAAATTCGCGCACCACCTGTTCTCGCACTACCTCGGCTAGCGCATTCACAACGATGTTGGAGTTTTCTTCCGCACTTTCTTCGGCTATCAACGCTTCAATCATTTCCGGTGTGATTCTTTTCGCGTCGTCGCTGTAATATTCGTCCCAGCTCAACATGGTCCTACCTCCGGTTACTCACCACTTTTTCACGTAAATCTTTATTGCCAAGCACTCTCACCAGCATGATGCACCTGACCGATTATTGGCAGGCTTCACACTCTGGGTTATCAATCGAACACATTTTTGAACCCGAGAAATCCTCACCCTGCATTACCGGTTTAACCGCATTCAGGTCGTTACGGTTGATCGTTGATTTCTCGGTGGTGGTCGCGGCGACTGCACGCAGGTAATACGTGGTTTTCAAGCCGCGATACCAGGCCATGCGATAGGTGATATCGAGTTTTTTGCCTGAGGCGCCAGAGATATAAAGATTCAGCGATTGCGCCTGATCCAGCCATTTTTGTCGACGGCTGGCGGCGTCCACCAGCCAGCGTGGCTCCAGTTCAAACGCGGTGGCATACAAGGATTTGATGTCTGCAGGAATACGATCGATCTTTTGCAACGACCCGTCATAGTATTTAAGGTCATTCACCATCACGTTATCCCACAGGTTGCGCGCTTTCAGATCCTGTACCAGCCAGGGGTTCACTACCGTGAATTCGCCCGACAAATTGGATTTTACAAACAGGTTCTGAAATGTCGGCTCGATCGATTGGCTGACGCCGGTGATATTGGCAATCGTGGCGGTCGGCGCAATTGCCATTACGTTGGAGTTGCGCATACCGACGGCACGCACACGTTCGCGCAATGGTTGCCAGTTCATACGTTGGGTGCGATCGACCTCGATATATTCACTGCCACGACTGGTCTGCAACAAATCCAGAGAATCGAGCGGAAGAATGCCTTTGCTCCACAATGAACCTTCGAAGCTTGAATACACGCCGCGCTCCTCAGCCAACTCGGTTGACGCGAGGATGGCGTAGTAGCTGATCATCTCCATCGAGGCATCGGCGAATTCAACAGCCGCATCGGAGCCGTAAGGAATTTTCAGCTGATACAACGCGTCCTGAAACCCCATCACACCCAGCCCCACGGGCCGGTGTTTGAGGTTGGCGCGACGCGCCTGCGGTACTGCGTAATAATTGATGTCGATCACGTTATCGAGCATCCGCACCGCAGTGCGAACCGTGCGCGCCAGTTTCTCTTCATCCAGACGCCCATCGACTAAATGACTCGACAAATTGACCGAGCCAAGGTTGCACACGGCGATTTCGTCTGCCGAGGTGTTGAGCGTAATCTCGGTACACAGGTTAGAACAGTGGATAACACCGGCATGTTGCTGCGGTGAGCGAACGTTGCAGGCATCCTTGAATGTGATCCAGGGGTGGCCGGTTTCAAACAGCATCGACAGCATTTTCCGCCATAAGTCAGCCGCGCGAATTTTCTTGTAAAGCTTGAGTTCACCTCGTTCAACCATGGCCTCGTATTCGGCATAACGTCTTTCGAAGGCGGCGCCATACAGATCGTGCAAATCCGGCGTGTCGCTGGGGGAAAACAGTGTCCATTCCTTGTCGTCGAAAACCCGTTTCATAAACAGATCCGGCACCCAATTGGCCGTGTTCATGTCATGCGTGCGACGACGATCGTCACCGGTGTTTTTGCGCAGCTCGAGAAATTCTTCAACATCCAGGTGCCAGGTTTCGAGGTAGGCGCAGAGGGCACCTTTGCGTTTGCCGCCCTGGTTGACTGCCACGGCAGTGTCGTTGGCCACTTTCAGGAAAGGTACCACCCCTTGCGATTTGCCATTGGTTCCTTTTATATAGGCTCCAAGCGCACGCACAGGTGTCCAGTCATTACCTAATCCGCCGGCCCATTTCGAGAGCATGGCGTTGTCCCGAATAGCACTAAAAATACCGTGCAATTCATCGGGAACCGTGGTCAGATAGCACGACGATAATTGTGGGCGCAACGTACCGCTGTTGAAGAGAGTGGGTGTTGACGACATATAGTCGAAGGTCGACAACAGATTGTAAAACTCAATGGCACGCGCTTCGCGTTCCTTTTCATGCAGTGCGAGGCCCATGGCGACGCGCATGAAAAAGATCTGCGGCAATTCAAAACGTGTGTCGTGATGATGAATGAAGTAGCGGTCGAACAGTGTTTGCAAACCCAGATAAGTAAATTGCAAATCACGTTCCGGTTTAATGGCCGTGCCCAATTGTACCAAGTCGAATTTTGCAAGCTCCGGTGACAGCAGCTCCAGTGCAACGCCTTTTTCAACATAGCGGGGCAGGGCGAGCGGGTAGTAATAGCCCATGTCACGCTGGGTAGCGGCTTCGGTCAGGCCCAGAAAACGCAGCGCATCGGCACGTATCTGATCAAGCAGCAGACGCGCCGACACCTGACTGTAGTTGGGCTCTTGTTCGATGAGCGTGCGTGCTGTCATGACCAGCGATGTGGTTAGATCGTTGATCGAGACACCGTCGTACAGATTTTTATAGGTTTCATCGAGGATGCGTTGCGCGCTGACATCGGCAAGGCCCTCGCAGGCTTCATGCACAATGGTTTCGAGGCGATCGCGATCGAGCGGTACCAGGCTGCCATCGGCGAGGGCGACCTGAATAACGGGCGTTAGGGTTTGGTGCAGCGGTTGGCTCAATGCGCGGGTACGTGAGCGTTCCTCGCGGTAGAGCACATAGGCGCGCGCGACTTTTTGCGCGCTGGAACGCATCAGGGCAAGCTCGACTTGATCCTGGATTTCTTCAATATGTATAGTGCCACCCGAGGGGGAACGACGGCGAAAAATCGCCGAGATCTGGCGGGTGAGTTGTTCGACCGTTTCGTGAATGCGGCTGGACGCTGCCGCGGTGCCGCCTTCGACGGCCAAAAATGCCTTAGTAATGGCGATGGCAATTTTGTCGTCAGTGTAGGGAACAACGGTACCGTTACGCTTGATAACGCGCAGCGTGCCGGGTGCCGTCGAGATCAGTTCCGATGCCAGCCCGCCAGAGTAGGGGGTGGTACGGGCGGTTTGAACAGTCGTGTCCGGAGAAAGATCCGTGTGCATTCCTGGGGCCTCGCTTAGCTTTTATGGTTTTGTTGCGTAGCTTTTATCGCTTACTGCCTTACTGCTGTTGCGTGGTCAGATCACGTCATCGTCCCCGCCGGGATCACCAAATGTGGGCAATAGAATGCCGTGCGAAGGGGCTCCCCTCCACAGTTCTTTTCTACAAGATGTAGTGGTGATGGTCGGTAAGGGTGAGGCGACACCGACACACAATCCAGCTGTTGACAACTTTGCTGGACTGGTCGGAATTTAATCTAACCTCTTTTGTTTAACCCCAATATCTAGGGGTTAAAAACTGCACAAGTACAAGATAGTGCGGCTTTTGGGGTTGTGCAAGGAGAGCAACCTGGGGTTATCTTGTGGATAAAATGTGTGGATGATGTGGAGCTTTTCACAGCTCAAGAGTGACGCGGTCTCCGGCGAGGTACCCCTATATGTTGTGGTATGAAAAAAGTACCTTGTGATGTGAAAAAATTTTGTACTAAGTGGCGAAAGGGCGTCAAAGTGGCGTCCTAATGGATGACATCCTACGCTGAATAAAGCAGGCAATCGTCTGATTGGCCGATCGATTTGATACACCAGACGATGTGACACACCCAATAGAGCACGAGGTGCAACCGATGCAAACCGACAGCGCAGACAACGCTCAACCTAGAGTCATGATTGTTGAGGATGATGATCGTCTGGCGCAATTGACGGCCGATTACCTGATCAGTAACGGGATGATTGTGGAGGTGATACGTGATGGTTCCTCGGCGATCCCGGCCATCATCAACAAGCAGCCCGATCTGGTCGTGCTAGACCTCATGTTACCCGGTGCAGACGGGCTTGAGGTCTGCAAGATGGTACGCGACAAATATAAAAAGCCCATTTTGATGCTGACGGCCCGCACTGACGACGTTGATCAGGTGCTGGGGCTGGAAATGGGCGCCGACGACTACGTGCCCAAACCGGTCAAACCGCGCGTATTGCTGGCCCGGATTCGCGCCTTGCTGCGCCGTTCCGATGGTCAGGAGGGCGAAGACGGCGGCAAAGGAAAAGCTGGAGACGGAGTGCGTCTGGAATTTGGGGATCTGGTCATCGATAACAGTGCGCGTGAAGTGTGGTTGCGTGGCGATGCCGTGGATCTGACCAGTGCTGAATACGATTTACTGTGGCTGCTGGCGTCTAATGCCGGCACCATTTTGTCGCGCGAGGAGATCTTTGAGCGCCTGCGTGGCATTCAATATGATGGCCAGGATCGTTCGATCGATGTGCGTGTATCACGCATTCGTCCCAAAGTGGGCGATGATCCGATGAACCCGCGTCGCATCAAAACCGTCCGTAGTAAAGGGTATCTGTTCGTCAAGGATCTCAACTAACGCGGGTGATAAGCTGCATCGACGCTGATCACAATAAGCCAGGGATCACCACTGCAGGGGAGCTGCGCGGTTGAACAGCATTTTTGTCAGAATTTACGGGGGCATGATCGCAGCATGCTGTTTGATTGCGCTCACCGTATATATCAGTATCGAAACCACTAATTTTTTTCGCATACTCTTATATCGCACCGAACTGTCATCGGGGCCAATGGCCCTCATCGCCGAAATGGCGTCTCACCAGCCGCAAGATCAACGTGCTGCCTTTGTTGATCGCATCGCCAATAATATGGACACCGAGATGGCGCTGGAAACGGGAGAAAGCCTGAAAATTCTACCCGATGAAGAGAAAAAGCTGCGCAAGGGTGAAATGCTGCTGCGTAGTGGCGAAGGCAGCAGAAAAGCCATGGGCATTGTCAAACTGCCCAGCGTCGATAACCAATATATTTACGGTGTGGGCGAGCATGTCACTGAATCGCAGGCGCGCGGATTGGCGATGCTGATTGCTGAATATTTGGGAACGTTCACGCCCGATACCTGGGACAAGGTGCTTGTCTCGATCAATAAAAAATTTGGTTTCCCGGTGCTGCGCGTCGCGCCTCACTTGTTGGAGCTGGACGCAGACAAACGCGATCAACTGTTCAATAAACACGAAGCCATTGTGCAGTTCTCGCAGCGTCGTGGCAGCAGCACCATGATCACGTCGATGATTTTATTGCCCGCGACCGGTGAAGTCTTGGTACTGGGGCCGCAGGACTTGTTTAACTGGTATCCGCTTGAGATGCTGGTGGTGATTGTGGTGTTTTCGATGGTGGCGGTGGGCATGGCGGCTTATGGATTGGTAAAACCATTGGAATTGCGCTTACGCGACCTCGAAAAAGCAGTATTGCGTATGCGGGGAGGGGATCTGAGTGCACGCGCATCCGCTGACGGACGCCAGGATGCGATCGGTCAGTTGGCTGTCACCCTGAATGGCATGGCCGAACATATACAGCGGTTGTTGAGTGCCCAGAAGGAGCTGACACGCGCGGTTTCACACGAATTGCGCACGCCCGTGGCGCGCATTCGCTTTGGGCTGGAAATGATGGTCGATCACGACGATATCGAACAGCGGGAGAAACTGTTTGAAGATATTGATCGCGATATCGACCAGCTCGATAAACTGATCGACGAGATTCTCACCTATTCCAAACTGGAAGAAGGGACGCCGGTGTTGAATTTCACCATGATCGACATCGATGCCTTGTTGCGGCAGATCGAGCGGGAAAGCCGGGCCTTGGGCAAACCGATACAAGTGGAATATGTATCGCCTGATATTTCCTCCGACAAGCGTTTTGCTGAAGGCGAAGAACGGTATGTGCATCGCGTAGTGCAGAACTATGTGGGCAACGCCATGCGTTATGCGCGTTCCCATGTGCGTATAACGTATGAAGTCATTGGCGATCTGTTTCGGATTGACGTCGATGATGATGGCCCTGGTATTCCTAAAGATGATCGGCAGCGGGTGTTCCAGCCGTTTACACGCCTTGATGACAGCCGCACCCGTGCATCGGGTGGTTATGGGCTTGGATTGTCGATCGTGGCGCGTATCGCTTTCTGGCACGGTGGTAAGGCCAAAGTGGGAGAAAGTGATTTGGGGGGGGCAAAGTTCAGTTTCTATTGGCCCCGCTTGCAAAGCTTACGTGAGTCCAGCTGATCGCGAGCAAGGTTGTTCGCTCGCAACGCTTTTCACGAGCACATTTTGTCACGAAATAGTTGATCGATAGGATCAGTCATTTTTCAAAGGGATTTCAAATCACATGCCTTGGTTATTTATGTTGTTTGGCCTGGTGGTGGGTGGAATTGCGGGCGAGTCTTTGACTGGCGCAATTCTTGGTGCTGCCGTGGGTTTGTCGATAGGGCAGTCGAGAGTGCTGCAACAACTTCGACGACAGAATACTGAATTGAACGAGGCGCTCAAAGCGTTTGAAACCCGGTTTGAGCGGGGTACCACCGCCGTTGTTGAACGATTGCAACAGCTCGAGAAAAATGCGGTTGCTGCGCCCCCCATACCCACTGATGCTCCTCCTGAATCCGCTACCACTCCCATTGAAATTGACCAGACGGCGCCTTTACAAACAGATACTTCTCCTGTTGATCCGTTGCACGCAGCGGCTTCACAATCTGCACCCTCATCACTAACGCCGACGCCAGACCCCACTCAGGCAATGGGGAATAATGCCCCCGAGGCGGTACTGCAGTCTGAAGATGTAGATGCACATGTTGAGCCGATGACCGCGATGGCGGCTGCCAACGAAATCCCTCCTGCCCATGACGTTACTCCTGCAGCGCCGTCAGAGCGTCAGACTACTCGCGCGACGGTTCCCCCATCGGAACGCCAGGCTGCTGCACGTGCACGCAAGCGTCCTTCACGCCCCTCACAGCCATCGTTAATCGGCAAGGCACTGGTTGCTGCACGTACCTGGTTGTTGGGTGGCAATGTCGTGCTACGCATGGGGGCTCTGCTGTTGTTTCTGGGGCTGGCATTTCTGCTGCGTTATGCCACCAAAGATGTCGTCGTGCCTATCGAACTGCGTTATGCCGGCGTCGCCTTCGCTGGTCTGGTCATGATTGCCTTGGGGTGGAAGTTACGTGCGCGAAACACCAGCTATGCCTTGGTCATGCAGGGGTTGGGCATTGGCGTAATGTATCTCACCGTGTTCGCCGCGTTTCGATTGCATCCGTTATTGCCGTCGGGATTTGCCACTGTATTGTTATTGATGCTAACAGCCAGTCTGATTGCTCTGGCGATTTTGCAAAATGCAGTTGGGTTAGCCAGTGCTGCGATCATGGGTGCATTTGCCGCCCCCATTCTAACGTCTACCGGCAGTGGCAATCATGTCGCACTCTTTTCGTATTTTGCCCTGTTGAATACCGCGATCATGGTGATTGCCTGGTATAAGGCATGGCGCATCCTCAATTTGATCGGTTTTGTCGGCACCTTTGGTATCGGCTTTGCCTGGGGCTTGCGCTCTTACACGCCCGAACTGCTGGGAAGCACTGAGCCTTTCTTGGTGTTGTTCTTTCTCATGTATGTGGGTATTGGTTTGTTATTCAGCCGGCGTAAACTGCTGGAGATGCGTGAGCTTTCCGCCAGTGTGGAAACCAGCGATGTGCTGCGTTGGTCAGCCCGGCAGGCGGATTATGTGGATGCCTCACTTTTATTTGGCCCCCCGCTGATTGGCTTTGGGCTGCAGTATGCCGTGATTTCGCATTTGGAATTCGGTGCTGCGTTCAGTGCATTGTTCATGGGGATCTTCTACCTGGGCATTGCACAGTTCGTTAAACAACGCGCGCATGAAAGTGTGCAATTGCTGGTAGAAATCTGTCTTGCGTTGGGGGTTGTTTTTGGCACGCTTGCCATTCCATTGGCACTGGATGCCAACTGGACCGCCACGGCGTGGGCAGTGGAAGGCGCCGGGCTTTATTGGATCGGTCACCGGCAACAGCGATCTTTGGCGCGTTTGTTTGCGCTGTTTTTGCAGTTGTGTGCCGCATTCAATTATGCAGGCACCTTGATGCCAGGGGATGAGAGCATGGTGAGTGGTGCGCCGCTGGGCAGCGCGCTCCTGGGCGTGGCGTTATTGTTTTCGCACTACCATTTGCACCGCAGCACATTTCTGGCGCGATCCGCTGATGGTGATAACGCCCAAGATTACGGCCCATCGCGCTGGGAGCAGCGTTTTCTTCCCGTGCTCGCCTGTCTGGGCCTGGCGTTCCTGTATTTATTGGTACCCTTGTTTTTCTATGCACAAGGCACGGCTTTGCTTTGGGCATTGGCAGGCTTGATTTCCTTGTATTTTGCGCTGCGCTTGCCATCGAAAAGCTTTCTGTTCTGCGGATTCGCCGTGCAGCTATTAGGGGGTGCTTTGTTCCTGACCCATATGGAAATGGATGGCGGCGCCCAAGGCGTATTCGCCTCCGGTTGGAAAGGCTTGCTGGCTGCTTCTTGGGTTGGTGTGGCCTTGATTGCAGGCATGATCATGACCGCTCGACATCCCTTTGCACGTGCCGACACCCGCATTCTCAAGGGGCTCTCATGGGTATTAATCGTTGGCTTGATATTTATTAACTTGGCTGTGCTGTTTGTGCTGAGCTGGGATAACGCCAGTGCTGTATGGGGCGTAAGTGGTCTCATTATCATTTGGCTGGCGTTATTGCGTGCGCAACGCAGCGCCTTCTATTTCGGTTGTTTGCTTGAGGTGATGTCGGGCTTGACATTCTTTTTTGCGGGAGGCGTATTTGATCAAGGCTTCGATGTTCAGGCGCGCCTATTAGACTTGTCACCCTTGGCGCATATGGGTTTCTGGACGCCTGCCGTATTGGCCGCCGCCGCATTTATCAGTGCCTGGCGTCTACATGTCGTGTCGCGATCCCTGGACGTGACTCAAGATAACGCAGCGTGGATGCGTCCAAAACCCATTGCGCAACTATCGACATTGATGCTGTTGTGGAGTGCGGGTTGGTGGGGCTTTACCGCATTCGCCGAAATCGCCCGATTTGTCGCACCCGATGCGCGCGCCCATATTGCCGTGTTGGTCATTGCGGTCACGCTAGGTGGGTGGGGTTGGGTTGCACGGCGTGCCGAATGGCGCACCCTGGCACATCTATGCGTAAGTCTCATGCCGTTTGCATTGGTAACGCTGACCCTGCTGGCCGGTGATACTTATCATCCACTGGCAGAGTGGGGCTGGCTAGCCTGGGCTGTGACCCTGGCCGCTCATGTCTGGCATTTGAAACAATTGCCCGATTTATTGCGCCCTCGATGGTTGAGTGCTGCCCACATTGCCGGGTGCTGGTGTGTCGTCGCACTGCCATCCCTGGAACTGCAATATGTGTTCTACCAACTCGCAGAACCTGACAGTGCCTGGCGATGGTTGGGTTGGGTATTGGTACCGGCTTTCTTTTTGCTGTTGATGGTCTCGCCACGCCATTTGGGCTGGCCGATCAATGCGTTTGAAAAAGAATATCGTACCTATGCAACCTTGCCTGTGGCGATTGTATTGTTTGCATGGTTCTGGCTCGCCAATGGCAACAGCGACGGTGATGCTTCCCCATTGCCCTTTTTGCCATTGATCAACCCACTCGAATTGGCCATGTTATTTGCCTTGTTCGGTGTCATGCAGTGGTCGCGTAAAGTGCTACCCGTTTTGATGCTTGGGGTTCCACCGGCTTCGCAATCCGACCATTTGCAATCGGGTCCTTTGCGATCAAGCGTACCGATTATCCTCATGGGCGTATCGCTCTTTGCGCTATTGACTGCAAGCGTATTCAGAACCGCGTATCACTGGGCGGACGTACCCTTCAATCTCGATGCGCAGTTATCGTCGATGCTGGTACAAGCCAGCCTGTCCATTTTGTGGACCCTGCTTGCCCTTGGCTTGATGATTGTGGGACATAAAAAAGGGTTGCGTCAGCTGTGGCTAGCGGGCGGTGTGCTTATCGTCATCGTCGTGGCGAAACTCTTCTTCATCGAGTTAGGCAATCGCGGGGGGCTGGAGCGCGTCATTTCATTTATGGGCGTGGGCGTTTTGTTATTGGTGGTGGGTTATTTTGCGCCGCTTCCACCACGTCGACCGGAGCCAGACAAAACCTCAGATTCACAAGTATCTGAATGATTCGTGTCATTCGTGCTGAGGGTAATACCAAACGCAATTGGGTCAGAAACATGCGAAAGCCATTGAATGCAGCAACACCTTCTTCTGACTGGCGCAGAACAGCGATGCTGTGCAGCGCATTATGGGCGTTATTTTTCATCATGTCGTCACCGGTACAAGCGAACGATTCCGCTGCGCAGAATGTGCGTGAAATTCCCCTTGAGGTGAAGGGGGCTGGTCCTTGGTTTCGTGCGGTATTACCCATGCAGGTTCGTTTCGCTGCCGCGTTTGCCGATTTGCGGGATCTTCGTGTGCTGAATGCCAATGGCGATACGATGCCTTTCGCCCTGCTACCCAGCAGCGAGCGTCAAGCCCACAATAATAAAATCATAGAAGCGCGATTCTTTCCTTTGTATCTGGCGGATCAGTCTGCTGGTATGGCGGATGTGCGTGTCGATGTGAATGCCAGTGGCCAGGTCATTGCAGTGCGCGCGCCACAGGAGGTGAACGCAGCCGTCAAATTGCGTGGCTGGCTCCTGGATTTGGGTGATCGCCACGATCGACTCTTTCAGCTAATGCTGGACGCGGCGCAAATCCCGGAAGGGTTTCAGCGTTTTTCAATTGAAGCCAGTAACGATCTGCAGCATTGGCAACACTGGTCAGAAGGGCAGTGGGTCAATCTGAGCTTTGAAGGGGAGCAGATTAAGCAGAATTTAATTGCGCTCTCAGGAGGGCAGGCACGTTATTTACGCCTGGTATGGCAACAGCCGACCGAAGCGCCCATGTTGACAGCGGCCAGCGTAGTGAACCGTCTCACGCAAACGCAGGAAGCTGCACTTACCTGGTCGGAGCCGCTGCCCACACCCGCCACCTCCGAAGAAAACAGTTATCTGTGGGGCTTACCTCTGGCGTTACCGTTGGAACGTTTACGGGTGGAATCATTGGCGGCAAATACTGTCGCGCCGGTCGATGTCAGTGGCCGCGTCTATCCGCAACCACACGCGTATTCGCAAACCCACCTGCATAACGACCACTATAAGCGTCAACTCAGTCAATGGCGGTCAATGATTCTGCATGGACACAAGCCCAGTACGCGCGCTCCAATCGAACCCGCTTGGCAGTTGCTGGCGCGCAGCGTGCTGTCGCGAGTACCGGTCAACGGCGTGGAAAGCCTGCAAAATGAAATCAGTCTTCCTGCCTTACCTGTTCAGCAACTGCGACTGCACTGGGATGCACGCGGTAGTGGTTTGGGCGAAACCGCGCCCACGGTGCGAGTGGCAATGACCGAGATTCAGGTGGTGTTTCTCGCACAAGGCAATCCACCATATCGATTGAATATTGGGAACGTAGACGCGAAACCCGCCAACCTGCCATTGAACACCTTGATCCCCGGTTACGCAGGCGAATCGACACTGCAGTCGATGGGGCAGGCGACCGTTATAACGTCTGCGCTGAGTGTGGCAATGCCCGTGGCATCTCCCACTGCCATTGTCACAGACGATGGGCGCAAAAAGTTAATGCTATGGGGAATTCTGTTATTGGGCGTTGGGTTACTAGGGGGGATGGTTTGGCAATTGCTGCGGAAACCGGCATAAAAAAGAGCCGGTATCCAAGGGGGTTAGGATACCGGCTTAACCACAAGAGTGAGGTAGGTGTTAAAACTTGAAAATGTTACGTTAGCCATTGCTCGCGTGTGAATAAGCGCTCGCCAATTCAGCCGCTTGCAACCAACCCTGTAATTTCTTTGCTAACAGTTGCTCCAGTACAAAGCGACCATCTGCTTCGACAAACAAGCCCAGTTTGCTGCGGCGCCACAAAATGTCTTCTGCAGTGCGCGCCCATTCCTGGGTTGCCAGGTAATTGACTTCTGCTTCATATAAATCGGCCCCGACATGCTCGCCGAGATCCGCAAGCTGACGGGATTTTTCGAGTATCGCCGTTACATTAGTACCGTAGGCGTTTGCCATGCGGCGTAACATGCCCGCCGGTACCCAAGGGTAATCGCGCGCAAGCTGAATCAGCCACTGCTCGAAATCGCCGTCGATGTCACCGCCTGGCAGTGGGCGGGTTGCTGTCCAGCTAGCACCCATCTGCGGGAAAAACGGTTTGAGCGAGTGCATGGCCGACTCTGCGAGTTTGCGGTAGGTGGTGATCTTGCCGCCAAACACTGACAGTATCGGTGCCTGCTGATTTTCGTCGGCTTGAATTTCCAACGTGTAATCGCGGGTAATGGCCGAGGGCGAATCTGATTCGTCATCACACAGGGGGCGCACACCTGAGTAACGCCAGACGATATCGGCGCTGCTCAACTGACGCTTGAAGTGTTTGTTAACCACATCCAGCAGATAGGCTTCTTCTTCGTCATCCATAGCCACTTTGGCCGGATCGCCTTTGTATTCTTTATCTGTGGTGCCTACGACCGAGAAATACTGGTTGTAAGGGATCACAAATACAATGCGCTGATCTTCATTTTGAAGAATGTAGGCATGCTCACCGTTATGGATGCGTGGCACCACAAAATGACTGCCTTTGATCAAGCGGATATTGCGGGGTGATTTTGTTTTTAGGCCGTCTTCAATAAATTTCTGTGCCCAAGGGCCCGCAGCATTGATCAATGCTTTTGCGCGGAAATATTGCACTTGCCCACTATCGATATTTTCAACGGCGATGTGCCAAATACCATTTTTGCGGTGCGCAGACTGGCAACGGGTACGCGTCATCAGCGTAGCGCCCTGATCGCGGGCCTGCATGGCATTGAGTACGACCAGGCGAGCGTCATCTACCCAACAATCTGAATATTCAAAACCGAAGCGAATGGATGCGTTCAAGGGGTTTTCAGCATTCTCGGGATCGAGATGTAAACCGCATGACCCGGGCAACTTGCAGCGCGTGCTCAAGTGGTCATAGAGAAACAGGCCAATGCGAATCATCCATGCCGGGCGCAGATGCGGGCGGTGTGGAAGAATGAAGCGCATGGGCTTGATCAGGTGCGGAGCCTTGGCCAGCAGCACTTCGCGCTCGGCGAGGGCCTCCTTCACCAGGCGAAACTCGTAATGTTCCAGATATCGAAGACCACCGTGTATCAGTTTGCTGCTGGCAGAAGACGTGGCGCTGGCAAAGTCCGATTGCTCGACCACGGCTACGCTGAGCCCGCGGCCCACTGCATCATTGGCAATGCCAACTCCATTAATGCCGCCACCGACGACGAAAAGGTCGAAAAGCGGGGCGCTGTCTGCGTTCTTGGGATTTAGTTGGGTAACCGGCGCATTCATAGGATGACTTCTACACAGGTGTTGGATACACGGTTTTCGTTTGCTGTTATGAAAATAGTATATGCGAGTTTTTGAATTTCACAATCGAAAATAAAAGAAAGAATGTTGGTGAAATGTAGCCAAAGCTAGTGGGAACGTAGTGCCAAATGTTGGAAATGGAAAATGATGTGGATTACCCAAATGGGGGCGGCTCTATGACACATGACAATACCGGGCTGTCTGCCGGTAAATCATTGACCAGTCTATATAAGGAAGAAGCAAGCACGCCCCCGTGAGCCGGGGGCGTAGAAGGAGGGCTACTCGTCGGACGGGTGGCTTTCGGGATTGTCGGCCAGCAAGACATGTACATTGTTGCTTTCGAGCAATGTTCGAAATTGTTCGTCCGGGGTGGTGTCGGTGACCAGGGTATCGATCTCGCTCAGGTCGCCCAGGCGTATCACGGCACGGCGACCGAATTTGGTATGGTCGGCCGCCAATACCACTTCGCGGGAATTGGCGATGATCGCTTGCGAGACCCGCACCTCCTGGTAGTCAAAGTCGAGGAGCGAGCCATCATCATCAATGCCGCTGATACCAATGATTCCGTAGTCGACCCGAAACTGTTGCACAAAGTCCATGGTGGCTTCGCCGATGATGCCACCGTCGCGGCTGCGCACTTTGCCACCGGCGATGATGACGTCGAAATCCGGCTTACCGCTTACGATGGCGGCCACATGTAAATTGTTGGTGATGATTTTCAAGCCCTGGTGCCCAAGCAGTGCTTTGGCAATGGCTTCATTGGTGGTGCCGATGTTAATGAACAGCGAGGCGTGATCCGGAATGTAATCTGCAACCAGTTGGGCAATGCGAGATTTTTCTTCGGACTGCAATTGTTTGCGGGTCGACCATTCCGTGTTTTGCGTAGAGGGGGCCGCACTGGCGCCACCATGAAAACGCCGCACACGATTATCAGCGGCGAGCGTGTTGATATCACGACGCATGGTTTGCGGCGTTACGCTGAAATGATTGGCAAGATCATCGACCGACACAAAACCACGCGCGGTGACCAGTTCTACTATTTTTTCGTGTCGCGCTTGTTGCGACATGTTCTTGTCTGCTTTCAGGATGTCCATAGCGTGGGGTTCAAGGCTCTTGGGGCGCAAGGCACTGTTGTATTTCAAATGACGATGGTTATAGAGAAAGCGATGAAACGGGCTGCAACCATTTGTTTTAGTTATCGAATAGTAGTGTGACTTGCGAATTTTTCCAGTCATCGTTAACGATAACGGGCTTCGCAAGTGGGTGCAGTTCCCTGTACCGCGAATAAATGACCGTCGGTACAGTGCGGAATATACTGTTTGTCGATAAAAAATCCTACAAGAATATCGAGCGCTAGTCCTCAGATTGAAAAATATACATTGTGTTTATTATTTGGGCGCGCAGTGCGTGGTGTAGGGGTGTGATATCTGAAAAGTGGTTAATCCAAATTGGCGTGATGGCATGTCGGGATTTCGGTGGGTTGGATGCCCTCGTTGGGCAACAGTGGCCATCAGTGGCCAAATCGGCCGAGTGGGTGACATTATTGCGTCTGGCCTCTTATTTGAAAATTATGTTGAGGCTGTTTTGCACGATGGTTCCCCTTTGCCATGGGCCGTTAAAACTCAATCCAGATATCGTGAGATTTAGCCGAACGCAAAAGAGATCTTTTTTTCATTTTCAATTGAGGCACTTCTTTACGATTTGCTTCATTTCGCAGCGCCCCAGCATTACTCATTAATTTAATATTACCTATCCCTGTTCTCTGCCTCGTGGCCTCAATAATCTAATTGGCTCATTTTGATAAATAACGTACATATTGTGGCTTCATTTCCGACTCAGCAATTGTTTTGCTGTAGTAGCTCACTTTAATGCTGTGTAGTAAGCCTTTGGGATGTATTAGTAGACCTAAGTACAATCGCCTCCAGTGAGTTGCCTGGTGTGTTGATGAGACACTCCTTCACAACATAGAAATGCGTCATCCGCGTTTATAGATCACCAGAATTAGTCATTAGTCTTTCAATCTCGATCTTTCATTGATGGCTCTGGCCATGAACGATAGATCACCCGTCATTTTGAAAACGGAAGCGAAAAATAGGGGTACAGCCATGGTGTCATCAAATTGTGTAAAGGCCGATGAATTTTCAGGATGTGTTTCATTTCCTGAGCGATTAACTAAAGTGGCCGAGTCAGTTGCGGAAAAAACGGCTATTCGATTTTTGTCGTATAGCGGGAATGATCAGGCATTGAGTTATCAAGCGTTGATGGCGCAGATTCATTCAGCGGCTGCCAATATTCGACTCCATTGTCAGACGGGCGATCGCGCAGTGATATTGTTGCCCACGGGTGTCGAATTTGTGAGTTGGTTTGTTGGGTGTTTTTTTGCTGGCATCGTTGCGACACCGACCGCTGTGCCTGTACAACGTCGGGAGTGGGAGCGTCTGGGGAATATACTTCGGGATTCTGAACCGGCACTCCTCATTACCGATGGCGAAACGATCGAAAAACTAAAAACTGCTGGAATTTTGCAAACCTTGCAGCAGGCAAGCGTTCGGGTCATTGATGTCCATACGGCTGCTCCGATGATTTTGGCTGAACGCATCAGAATAACGCCCGACATGTTGGCCTTCCTTCAGTATACATCGGGGTCAACTGGTAATCCGAAGGGTGTAATGGTTTCACACGGCAATCTGATGCATAACGAAGCCATCCTGCGAGAAGCGCTTCTGAGTGATAAAAACAGTGTTCTAGTATCCTGGTTGCCTTTGTTTCATGACATGGGATTGATTGGCCAAATGTTGTTGGCGCTGCATTCTGGTGCCACTTTATGTCTGATGTCACCCGAAAGCTTTCTGCGCGATCCTCTTCGCTGGTTGGAAACGATAAGTCGTTATCATGGAACAATTGCTGGTGGCCCTAATTTTGCCTACGAGTTATGTATTAAAAAAGCCATCGCCGCTCCTGAACGTATAGGTAACCTCGATTTATCTCACTGGAAACGCGCCTTCAACGGAGCGGAACCTGTGCGTAGTGATACCTTGAGACGTTTTGCGGAGGTGTTTGCGTGCTGTGGATTTAAGCGCGAAAGTGTGTACCCCTGCTATGGTCTTGCCGAAGGAACACTCATTGTTTCGGGTGCAAAAAAGACAGAAGGCCCTCGTTTTACAAGATTGAACTCAGACCAGTTGCAGCACCGGCGCATTTGTTTGATGGCGACCGACGATGCCAAAGAAATGGTGGCGAGTGGTGTCGCATTGGGTGATCAACTAATTCGCATTGTTGACCCGGATACCACCAAGGTGTGTGATGCCAACGAAATCGGTGAGATCTGGGTGCAAGGGGGAAGCGTTGGAAAAGGCTATTGGAAAAATCCGCAAGCGTCTGCCGAATGCTTTGATGCTTATACAAGTACAGGGGAAGGCCCTTTTCTGAGAACAGGGGATCTTGGATTTCTTCTGGATGGCTACCTCTACATTTCATCTCGCTGTAAAGATCTCATTATTATCAACGGCAAAAACTTCTACCCGCAAGACCTTGAACGTAGTGCAGAAACGGGGCATGAAGGATTGCGTCCTGGTTGCAGTGCCGCGTTCAGTATTGAGCACAATGGCAACGAGCAATTGGTAATTTTGTGTGAAGCCGATCCAAAGAGAGTCGATGAAACCGAACTCGGTAGTGTCATGGCGGCTGCTCGCGCGGCAGTATTTGAACAACAGAATGTGAGTGTTGCATACATTGGTCTCTATCCTCCGCAAACTCTATTCAAAACGTCAAGCGGTAAGATACAACGTCGATCCTGCAGTGCAGCGTTTAAAGAAAATAAAATACGTCCTTTAGCAGAATGGACGGCACCTCTTGCGCAGGAGGCGATGAAAAAACACGTAGTAAATGCGTCTGAGGCTCAACGTACTCATGATGTGATCAAGACACCCGCCAAGGCAGTGAGGGCTTTTCCTAGCAGAACGGCAATAAAAAGCTGGATCAGACAATATTTGGTGAACACCCATGGATTTTCTGCACAAGATGTCAAGGACACGGTGCCATTCTCGGATTTTGGCTTTGATTCAGCGCAAGCAGTAGAGCTTTGTGCTGCTGTATCTGAATGGTTAGGTGTCGATGTGCCCACGACGCGTATGTGGGATTGCCCCAATATTGACGAATTGAGTCGTGCTTTACACGAGCAAAACAGAGCTCAGGCTCATACCGGTGAACCCGCCATCATTCCGCAGGAATGGGTTAATTCGGTTGCTGAAAGTGGATTTAAAAAAGCGACTCCTGTCGAGCTCGCAGGGTAAAGCACGGTCAATAGCTATATAGGTAGGTGGTTTGACATGGAAAGCGTAAGCTCCGAAGCATTATTGAAAAAATTGTACATCGAATTGATCGATACACGAAAAGAGTTACATGCCGCTAAAAAACAGCTGGGTCTTGACATGGCGGTCGTTGGTGGGGCGTGTCGGTTTCCCGGTGGCGTTGATACGCTTGACTCCTATTGGGAGTTGCTGAGCAGTGGTCGTGACCCCATTGGTCCGATCCCTGAATCCCGCTGGAATCATGCCGAGTTTTTTGATAGTTCTCCGGATGCTAATGGTAAAGTGTATTCGCGAGAGGGTGGGTTTATCGATGATATTGCGCATTTCGATGCCACATTCTTCGATATTTCACCGCGCGAAGCCGCTGAAATGGACCCGCAGCAACGATTGTTATTGGAACTGAGTTGGGAAGCCTTTCGCCATGCAGGGCATAACCTGCTGGAAATGAAAGGTTCGAACACCGGCGTTTTCATCGGCATGAGTACCGATGATTATGCTGCGATGACAATGCATAGCGGTGATCACACCACTATCGACGCCTATAACAGCTTGGGTACAGCGCGCAGTGTGGCGGCGGGTCGCATTGCCTACACCTGGGGATTTCATGGTCCTGTCATTCAGGTGGATACCGCTTGTTCGTCGTCATTAACCGCACTACACCTCGCTTGCCAGAGCATTATTGGCGGTGATTGTGAACAGGCGTTAGTGGCAGGCATTAATTTGATTTTGTCACCTGAAATGCATATTGCCTGTTCCCGTTTGCGAGCATTGTCTCCAACCAGCCGTTGCAAAGTATTTGATGATGGCGCCGATGGTTACGTTCGTAGTGAAGGGGCTGGCTGTGTGCTGATCAAACCCCTGCATCGCGCGATGCAGGATGGCGATCGTGTCCTGGGTGTCATTAAAAGCTGTGCGATTAATCATGATGGAAAAAGCAATGGTTTAACAGCACCTAACGGCAGAGCTCAGGTGCAGTTAATACGCAAAGCACTAAAGCGTGCAGGGCTACAAGCGTCCCATGTCGGCTATGTGGAATTGCACGGAACAGGTACTCGTTTGGGGGACCCGATCGAGGTGCATGCATTGGGCGATGCGTTGCAGCGCAAGGGGCGTCATGGATCGTCAAAATCACCGCTGTTACTAGGCTCAGTAAAAAGCAACATCGGGCACCTTGAAGCAGCAGCGGGAATGGCCTCCTTGTTAAAAGCTATTCTGGTGCAACAAAAGGGAATGATTCCTGGCAATTTGCACTATGACACCCCAAACCGCCAGATACGCTGGGATCAGTTGGATGTCAAAGTTGTTGATAAAGCTACGCCGTGGCCGCCACATCCTGAAACTGATTTAATTGGCATCAGTGCCTTTGGTTTAAGCGGTACCAATGTTCATGTCATCCTTGGCCCTGCGCCCCAGCATGCGTTGATCAAGAAAGTGGTACCGCCGCGTGAGAGTCACCTACTGACGTTGTCAGGGCGTGATCAGGAGGCTTTGCGCGCGCAGCTTCAGCAGTCTGCGTTACTGCTTGACCACTTACCTGCCGAACAATTTTCCGATTGGTGTTCCGCCCATTCGGTTCACAGTATGCATTATCCTCAACGCAAAGCGTTGGTTGCGGCGACGCCGCAGGAAATGAAACACGCATTGAATCACGCCTTGAATATACCCGCGAGTGACACGGTGGGATCAGCAGAACACATTTGTTTTGTGTTTACCGGTCAGGGTTCCCAATACGCTGGAATGGGGCGTGAGCTTGCTGAGCAGGTGCCTGCCTTTCGTCATCATATGGAGGCCTTGGCACCCAGTTTCGAAGCGCACATTGGGGTTCCTCTATCGAAGTTATGGTGGGGCGAACACTCTGCACAACTCAATCAAACACGTTTAACGCAACCTGCATTATTTGCGTTTGAATATTGCTTGGCGAAAACCTTAATCGATTGGCAAATAAAACCCGATATTTGCCTGGGGCATAGCGTGGGAGAATATGTCGCCGCGTGCATTTCGGGAATGCTGTCACTTGAAGATGCCCTTCGCTGTATAGCGTTACGGGCGCGTTGCATGGCCGCGTGTGATGCAGCAGGTGTGATGGTAGCCGTGCTTGCACCCAATGAACGTGTGCAGCAGGCGCTTCGTGAATGGGATATTGCCCTACCGAATAAAGTGTCTATTGCTGCCTATAACTCGCCGAATAGCACAGTGATTTCAGGTGATGCCGAGGTTGTGCTCGCCATCATGAATCAGCTGGTCAATGAAGGTGTGCGTTGTGTGCAGTTGGATGTATCGCATGCCTTTCATTCACCATTGATGCAACCCGCTGCGGAGGCTTTTGTTACACAAATCGCGCCATTCTCAGTAAAGGACGGTGACGTGCCGCTGATTTCTAACGTTACTGCGCAGTTGCTGGAATGTAAAGATTTGACGCCTGAGTATCTCGCCCATCATATCGTTGCTCCTGTTCGATTTACAGATTGTATTCGCAGCGCGGTGGAATTGGGGAGCAATGTTTTTATTGAAATTGGTCCAAAATCCACGTTGACACAATTGCTCTCCCAGATTGTGCGTGATGTTCCAATATATGCAGTTGCAGCCATTGCTCAGGCAAAACAGCCAGTGCATTCACTGCTGCAGTGCCTGGGTAAAGTGTATGAGTTAGGGGTCAACCCTGATTGGAGAAAAGTGTTTGATGGGGTGAGCTTTCATCATGTGGAGCGGCTGGATTATCCGTTTAGTCGTCAACGGCTTTGGACCCGAAGCAAGAAAAAATCAGGCCTGCACTCGCAAAGTGAAAAGAGAGTGCCCTCGCTCTACCATACAGAATGGAGCAAAATAACCACCACTGACCACAATGAAGACGCTGGCGATTGGTTGCTACTGCAATGGGAGACTGATTTTTCGAATTGGGTTGAACGCGGACTGTCAGAGAGCGGGGCGCGGGTGCATCAATTATCGCTAGCTGAGCAACCACACGAGCACCATTTAACAGAAGTCATGGAAGCGTTGCAATCAAAGCCGTGGCGGGGATTAATTGTCGCCATGGATGTCGGCACCGCGAAGGAAGAGGATATCGTTGATACACAGCTATATACGTCCTCTATTGAAAAGATGGCATTCATTGGACAATTGTTCATTCAGGTAGAGGGCTTGGCAGATGCCAAGCAAACGCAAGCCCAATGGCTTTCACGTGGAATGTGGTTGGCACTAGATCAGGCGGTGGGCAACTCTACGCTGGTGAAGGGTGCGTTTCAAGGATTTGCTAAAGCTGCAAGTCTTGAGAAGCGGCGGCGTTGGGGTGGCGTTATCGACATTGCAGATCGTAGTGATACAACGCGTGTGCAGTTGGCCAATGTGTTAGGCGGCGCTGAACGTGATGTAATTTCTATCGAACAGGGTGTTAAAAAGAAACCACAGTTGCAGACGATAAATCAAAAGAATAGCAGTCCATTTAAATTTTCAGCTGATGATGCCGTGCTGATAGCTGGTGGTGCTGGTGGCATTGGTCTCAATTTATGCGAATGGTGTGTGGCGCGTGGTCTGCGTCGTGTCTTGATCGTTGGACGTCGAAACTGGGCCACATTAGGGGAGGCCGCTCTGGTATTTGAAAGAATAAAGGCTGCTGGAGTAAGCATAACCTACCGAGCATTGGATTTATCCGATGCACAAGAACTTGAGCAGGCGGTTATGGAATTTGAAGCTGAGCAAGTTCCGCTTACAGGTTTCATACATGCGGCAGGTGTTGCGTCTCTGCTGTCATTGGAAAAAATTGATGCAAAGATGCTGGCGTCCACGATGGACGGAAAGCTGAAAGGTGCCGGGCATATGCATAAACTCGCACAGGCGCGGAATACACGGTTATTTGTCATGTGTTCCTCAATATCTTCGCTATGGGGTGGTTTGAATCTCGCGCATTATTCCGCAGCAAACGCTTGTCTCGATGCGTTAGCAAAAGTGCGAATGGATCTAGGAGTGCCAGTGCACTGCATACAATGGGGGCCTTGGAAGGAATCAGGTATGGCGCGAGATACCGTCACACATGATATGAATCGCATGGGCGTGCAAGCTTTCGATAATGCTAGCGCCCGTCAGTACTTCTACCAAATTATTGATTCGAAGAGTGGTGTTTACGTCGCGGTAAATGCAGATTGGATGACGTTGTCTCGCACCTTTGCCGCCAGCCCACGAGCGCAGCTATTTGACAAATTGCTGTCCACTGCGGTGACGGAAAATGAAAAGCCAAAGGTTCCTGTCTTGAGGAAGTCACCCGCGCATGCACTTCATACCTTCGATGCGAGCGCACTGCACGCGTATGTGACTGACCTCGTTATGGATACGTTAGCGCAACAATTACAGCTGGATCGTGCACGCATTCGTTTGGATGCACCGCTTACCGAATTGGGGTTGGATTCGATTCTGGCCGTGGAGGTGGGGCGTGCATTTGAATCTGCCTTGGGTTTACCGTTGCCAGCAACTTTATTGTTCGACGCACCCAATGCGCACATGCTCATTGAAAATCTATACGACCGCCTGCCGAAAGCATCCCCTAAAAACGCTGTCGCAGTGCAACCAATACCGATCCCTGCTTCTCGTGAGAAGACGCTGACCAACATGATTCTAATGATCCGTCAGCTGGACGATAACGCCTTGGATCAACTGCTGAGTGCTTAGAGGAAACACACATGACCATGGATATCAAACGGTTGGTCTCAGAACTAACCCCGTTGTCGCACAAACAATTAATGGCGCTTGCGATTACGCAAGGCAAGCAGTTGCAGCATACAGTGGAGCGTGATGACATTGCTATCATTGGAATGCATTGCATTACACCAGGCGCAGATTCTCCAGACGCTTTTTGGAACGTACTGATAAACCAACCTGATGTATTTCAGGATGTGCGGGATACTCGGTTTTCTGCGTTGGGAGTGCGCATGGATCATCACCAACACCCCGCTCGGGCTTACAACTATACCGCGGGGTTGATTGAAGGTGTTGACGAATTTGATCCAGCATTCTTCGGCATTTCTCCTCGTGAAGCGCGCGGTATGGATCCGCAACAACGTCATGTATTGCAATCGGTCGTCTCAGCGTTGGCAAATGCAGGCTATGACTGGAAAGAACTACGAGACACTAAAACTGGCGTCTTCGTGGGAGCCGCCGCCAATGAATATAGTCGTTATCACGACCTGCTGAACCCGGCAGAGGATGCCACGCATGCTGCATCCGGAAATGCCATTAATGTGATCGCGGGGCGGGTCGCTTACACCTTGGGACTCAAAGGCCCAGCCATTGCGCTGGATACTGCGTGTTCTTCTTCACTCGTCGCGTTACATATGGCAGCAGAGAGTGTGCATTCTGGCGACTGCGATCAGGCATTGGTATCGGGAGTGAATCTTATTCTATCCCCCGCGACCTTCATGTTGCTTTGTCAGGGGCAAATGCTGTCACCCGACGGTCGTTGCAAAACGTTTGACAAAGATGCCAATGGCTACGTGCGTTCCGAAGCTGTGTGCACTGTGTTGATCAAATCCTTATCGCGTGCTCGTGAAGACGGCGACAGGATTCTTGCCTGCATCAAAGGCAGTGCAATCAATCAGGATGGTCGTAGCGCTGGCTTGACTGTACCCAGTTCGAGTGCACAAAAAGCTGTGATTGAAGCAGCATTAACGCGTGCCAAATTGCGTACCGATCAAATCGATTATGTCGAGTGTCACGGCACGGGTACTTCACTCGGTGATCCTATCGAAGTGCAGACACTTGCGGCTACTTATGCTAACGGTGAACGTGAGCCGCTGGTCCTTGGCGCAGCGAAAAGTTGCATAGGCCATGCAGAGGCTGCCTCAGGTCTGGTCGGTATCATCAAGGCGGTGTTGTCGTTGCAGCACAGCTGTATTCCAGCACAAGCGCATTTCAATCAATGGAATCCGTTGATACATGTTGATCAACGCTTATTGCAGGTGCCAACACAACCCTACCTCTGGTTGCGCCGTGATAATGCATTGAGACATTGCGCGGTGAGTGCTTTTGGATTTAGTGGTACCAATGCGCATGTGATTCTCGAAGAATATCCAATGTCAGAGGAGAAAGCGATACGTGCGCCATTGCCACCCATCTCGTTTAATAAACAACGTTATTGGTGGCGTTTTCCGGTAGACCCCATCGTATCAGCGGCGATTGTCGATGCTCGTGGTGTAGGCGCAAAGGCAGAAATTCCCGCTGTCACTGTTCAAACGCTCGAAGATGCTGTGCTGGTACCGGTTGCCAACCTCTGTGGAGTAGAACATTCTGCATTGAGTATGACGCAATCATTGTCAATGAATCTCGGCTTTGATTCGTTGATGATGTCCTCGTTACGCGATCAATTGGGACGCTACCTGCAACACCCGACGATACCGCGCATTCCCCTTCAATTGCTGTTTGGGGAAGATACCCTTGCAGATATCGTCGCTGCGTTGAAAGCCGCGGGTTTTGCTCTGCGGGAGGGTTCACTGACAGATGTAGACCCTCCATCATGCGCCGGCTATAGCCCTAGCGATCAGCAACAACAATATTTTTCCAAACGTGCACAAGTCTTTGATGCCAAAAGACCTGCCCGTATTGCACGAAAACTGGTGCACAAGGCCTATGACGAAAATGTGCTGGTGGCCGACATCCATCAGGTGTCTGAAAAAGAATATCTCGCCGAGATGACACAAGATTCTCAGCATCCCTATTTTTATGAACACTACCTCGATCATGTACCAGGCTTGTATGTGGTTGAGGCCGTTCGGCAACTGGCTACGGCACTGTGTCATTTGCATCGAGGGGTTGATTTTTCGCATGCCTTTATTCTGAATGAGGTGTCGGTATCGTTTTCGCACTTTATTGAAATCCATGTGCCTGCTTTTATTCACCTGCGTATCACAGATGAAACGGTGCGAGATAACAGCATTAAGCTTCTTGAGATAGAGGCTCGCGTTATACAGGATGGCAAAGAGGTAGCGAAGGTGACAGGCTCTGGTGACGTCTCTTCTACATCAGAATATGCACAGTATCGTGGCGATGCACTAACGACTGCAATGCTGGCCGCTAAACAGGAGATCGAGTCGGCAACGACACCCACCGATTCTGTTGAGTCCTCCGACACTGTGTCGCGCGTTATTGCCTGTTTTGATCTCGATGGCACACTCACGCACTCGCACACGTTCTGGCGTTTTCTGCTGCACTGTGTCGGGCTTCGACGCTTTGCTCGCATGGTGTTGCGTTCATTACCGTTAGTAGTGCAAGTACGGCGCGGTCGAATGACACTGATGCAAGCGCGGGAGATCCTTATCGATCGCTGTTTGCGCGGGGTATCCGAAAACAAAGCGCGTGCGGTAGCTGCGAAAATTGCTGACATGATCGTGTTGCATCTCCTGCGTGATGACGCAATAGATGCGTTGCGTAAGCATCAATTGTTGGGTCATGAAACCTATATTGTGTCCAACTCTGCTGAGTATTATCTAGAGCTGCTTGCGCAAAAACTGAATATTAATGGCGTATTTGGCAGTCGGTTCGAAGTAACAGATGGAACGCTCACTGGAAAATTGCAAGGCACACACTGCCAAGGGCAAGAAAAAGTCTCGCGTCTGCAATCGCTCATTGCTGATCGTTCGGCCGTTAAAGTGTACGCCTATGGTGATAGCAGTGGTGATCTCGCCATGTTGGATTGGGCAGATTATCCTTTTTTTAAATGCTTTTGATCTACCTATTAACTCACATTGAAGGAGAGACTGCTCATGGAAACAGTGAACCACACGCATGTATGTATTGTCGGTGCAGGCCCCACCGGCCTGACCCTTGCCTATGAGCTACGTCGTTACGAAATCCCGTTTATTTTGTTGGAACGCCGCACAGAGCGAACCGTCGATTCCAAAGCTTTTGCTTTGTACGCACGGAGCCTGGAAGTGTTCCGCCGTATGGGTGTCGTTGATCCGCTATTGGAAAGAGGTTTACCCGTACCCGGTATGGCAGTTTGGGCGGGCAATCGGTGTGTTATCAAAGGTGATCTAACCTGCCTAGAAAGCGAGTATCCCTATGTACTTAGTATTCCACAAGCGGAAACAGAATCGGTTTTGCTTGAACGGCTTTGCGCACGGGGGGGCTCAGTGCAATGGGGCCAGACGTTAATTGGAACGCAACAGACCGCTGATGCTGTGATTGTCAACTACGCCGACCAAGAGGGTAATTATCAGGAACTACACTGTCGTTGGTTGGTGGGATGTGATGGTGCTCATAGTCAAGTCCGTCACCTCTCCAATATTGGGTGGGAGGGGGATGATTATGATTTTGAATTCTTGGTGGCCGATGGAAAAATCGATTGGAAAGGGGATGCGCGCAGCGGGCAAACATTTTTAAATCGGCTTGGATATGTAATGTTGTTTCCATTGCCGGGTGACCGGCATCGTATTGTGATTAATGTTGATGTTGGGCGCTTTGATCGACATCAATTATCGGCAGATTTGGTGAATCGTTTGCTGGAGGCACGAAACCTGAACGACGTGCATTTTCATTCTCCTTTTTGGTTGTCGAGTACCCAGGGGCGTCGTCGCATTGCACGCAACTTCAAGCATGGACGTATTTTTCTGGCAGGTGACGCGGCCCACGTACACAGCCCGTTAGGAGGGCAGGGGCTCAATACCGGCATACAAGACGCCTATCAGCTTGCCTGGCGTTTGGCAATTTTAAAGGACTTACCGTCGGCTGAGCACCCATTACTCACTGGGTATGCGCAAGAGCGACACCAGATTGCCCAAGAGGTGTTAAAAAACACTGATAGCTTGACGCGTTTGTTCACTACTCGCTCGCCGCTTAGTGTGGCGTTGCGAAACTGGGTGCTGCCCAGTCTGACGAGACGCAAGCGTTTCAATGAAAAATTGGCGGCTACCGCTTCGGGTGTCGGCTTGAGTTTGAGAAAGCCAGTTCAATTAGTTCGAGGCGTTGTGAAGCACGGATTGATTGGCACACGAATACCCTCCGTGATGCTAACGCACATCACCTCAGGTGTACTTCAATGTGCCGGCAATGTCATCGCGACGGAAGGCTACGAATTGGTGATTTTGCTGGCGAAGCGAAATTCATCGGGCTTCTATGTAGCCAAACGGGTACTTGCGCAATTGTGCCTAACGGATGAAGAGCGCTTGCTGCGTTCGCGATTAAAACGTTGCAGCCTGGTAATTACCCCGTCGGTGCAGAACGCAATGATTCACTGGTCCGGTGAACTTGCACAAGCACACTACCTGGATGCTGATCAAAAATTAATGAACCATTGTGGCATTGAAGATGCAGGTTATTTGCTAGTGCGCCCTGATGGATATATTGCGTGTGCGGGTACCTTGGGGAGGGCTGAAGATCTACTGCACAACCTCCGTTCTTGTCTGTATTTGTTACACGAAAAAGCGACAAAGAAAATGAGTCAGCGGGATACGAAAATCGCTAACTCAAAGCATTCATGGGTTGAGGTGTAAGATGAAATTTATAACCGATTTTATAGTGTTCCGTCCTATTAGGACGCTTTTGATTATGTTGCTGCTGTCAGTGGTGGCGATTTCTGGCGTGACCCAATTAAAAACGCGCAATAATCAGGATTCCGAATTGCCAGCGACCGATCCCATTGTTGCTACCAAACACAATATCGACGCTATATTCGGCGATAAAGGGGTGGTTGTGATTGGTATTGAAGCAGATAATATTTACAACCCCGCAACCCTGCAAAAAATAAAGGATATTTCTGAGGAGCTGAAATCCGTCAAGTATGTTATTCCAGACCAGATCACCAGTCTTGCACTTGCCAATAATATCAAGTCAAGAGAATGGGGGCTCGAGGTCGGGCGGTTTATGGAAGACGTCCCCAGTACCCCTGAACAGATTGATCAACTCAAAGCAGATGTCAATGCAAACGCTCTGGTGGATGGTCGCCTAGTGACGCGTGATGGTACGTTTACCCTGATTTCCGCCAATGTCGAAGAGGATTTCGATCAAGCGACTGTTTTTGACCAAGTGTACAAAATTGTCGAAAAATATCAGGGGCCTGAAAAAATATATGCCAATGGAGATCCCATATTCACGCAGGAAATTGAACTGGGTTTGAAGCGTGACGCTGACGTGTTGGTGCCGATTGCCCTGTTGATTATCATGATTGGATTATTTTTCTTCTTCCGCACTTTGCGTGGTGTGTTATTGCCTGCATCGGTGATCGTGCTCAGTATTGGGTGGATCATGGGCATTATGGGGCATTTAGGTTTGCCACAAACTGTGGTGTCGACGGCCATTCCTCTATTGATGGTGGCGGTCGCGACATCGTATGGCGTGCATGCGTTGCTTATGTACTATGAAGAAACGCCAGGCAAGACGCAGAAGGAAGCCGTGCACGCCATGCTAAGAAAGTTGTTTCCGGTTCTCAGTTTTGTTGCGTTCACCACGTTGCTGGGAACCTCCTCACTGGTGGTATTCGATGTTCTCTCGATACGCGAATTTGCAGTAGAAGTAATGATTGGCGTTAGTGTTGCCTACCTTATGACAGTCACCGTTATTCCTGCTTCGCTGTCATTAATGAAAGCACCAGTAAAAGTTCCGGCAGTGGTGAAGGAAAACTGGTTGGATCATGCACTGGTTCGCCTCACCGAATTTTCAGTAAAGCATAAGTACAAAGTCTTGGGTGGTTATGGTGTTCTGATCGCCATTTGCATTGCCGGTATCCTGCAGCTGAAAACCGGTGTGGATATTACTGCGGTGTTTCCACAAGATCATCGTGGGCGTGTATCTTTCGAAAAATTTAGCGAAAAGCTCGGGGGTGGTCGCTATTTTAACGTGATGGTTGCGGCACCCGAAGCAGAAGGTATTAAGGAACCTGCGCTGTTGAAAGCGATTCTCGAGTACCAACGTTTCATTGAACAGCAAACGGGAGTGGGTTACACCTATTCCTTTGCCAATGTCGTTAAACACGTGTCTGGTTTGGTCAATGATACAGGCGCTGGCACCATTCCAGACAGTCGGGAGGAGTTGGCGCAATTCCTATTGCTTTACGACACTTCGGCGCAGCCCGGTGAATTTACTGACCTGGTGGATAGCCAATATCAACGGGCGAAAATTCGAGTCATGCTCAATACCAATGACCCTGATGATCATATTCGCCTCTATCAAATGTCGAAGGACTATCTGGAAAAGCATTTGCCCCCCAACGTCAGCATCGAATTCGGTGGCGATACCATGTTCTGGATTGCCCAGGTGCGTTATGTCGTAATCGGAAAAATCGAGAACATAATTACTGGCATACTCATGATCGTCCTGTTTGTAGCGGTGATAAGCCGTTCTTTCTCAGCGGGCCTGATCAGCATCTCACCAGCGGTGGTCGGGAGTGTTCTGGCGTTCGGTGTGATGGGTTTTACCGGCTTGCGTCTTGAAATTTCTGCCGCTCTGATTACCAGCATTGCCGTAGGTATCGGCTGCGATTTTTCAATTCATTATTTAGGGCGACTGCGTGAGTTTATGAAAAGTGCAAGCGACGTAGGAACGGCATTGGTCAGTGTCGCACGTAGTAATGGCAAGGCAATTGTCTATGATACCGCCTCGAACGTGCTGGGTTTTGTGGTATTGCTTTTTTCAGGATTCTTACAAATTCGCACCTTCGGTAGCCTGGTTTCGCTCACCATGATTGTCATGGCTGCAGGCACGTTGATGCTTATTCCTGCGCTGGTAGCGGCAATCAAACCGGCCTATTTGTTCCGGGTGGAAAAAGCACCTATGGGGCAAGCTTTGGTGCAAAAGACAGCTGTAGAACAAAAAACAGCTGCACCTGATTTGGTCGCCAGCCCAGAATGACGACATTGAAGAATCTCTGATCACATGAATGGCACAACCTACTTATCAAAAGGAAATTAATTATGTTTAACGTAAAAAAAATATCAGCATTCCTTCTGGCTGGCGCAATGATTTCCGTAGCGCAAGCGAATATTGAGGCTGACCCCGTCGAAATCATGCGTAAGAATGAAGACGCGCGGAAGTCGGTGAATGAGACAGCCCATATGAAAATGACGCTGCTCGATAAGGAAAATAATGCGCGCTATCGGTGGATCGATTTTATTGCCGATGATTCTGATCCGTACAATCGAAAATCCCTTATTCGCTTTTCACAACCTAATGATATCAAAGGCACAGGTTTTCTTTCATTGGAACAGGGTAACGAAGCAGATGACTTGCGTTGGCTCTATTTGCCATCGGTACGCAAGATACGTCGTATCTCTGCTGGCAACAAAACCGACAGTTTCCTGGGAACTGATTGGTGGTATGAGGATTTTGAATTCGTAGATGGTGTTGCTAAGGGTGGAAATAACAAATATCGGATTCTTCGCGAAGAAGATATGAATGGTGCGCGTTGCTGGGTCATCGAAGCTATTCCCATCAGCGACGAAGAAATTAAGGAGAGCGGTTATAGCAAACGGCATATGTGGATACGCCAGGATAATTACGTCCTCACTCGCGAAGAAAAATTCGACAAAAAGGGCGAACTAATAAAGATTCAGATCGCCACCGAGATCAAACCGATCCCTGGTGAACAGAATGCATGGCGTTCTCACAAGCTTGAAATGATCACAGTAAAAACGGGTCATAAAACCTTGATTGAGTATTCCTCTTATAAGGCCAACGTGCAGCTGCCTGAAGGTGCGTTTACCACACGCTATTTGGAACAGGCGCGTTGATCGTTTCAATCGGTATCATCAGGATTAGTATTTTTAAGGATAACTCCAATGCAGAAGACCCGGTTTGTTATAACGGGTCTGTTGCTGGGCGTAGCCTCTAGCGCTTGGGCAACAGATTACGAATTCAGAACTCGCTTTGAGCTGGAAACAGCCCACAACGTTGCGGAAGGTTATGCACAGAAGTTGGAATTGCAGGCGCGACCGGAGCTGCGTGTTTATTTCGACGAAGACAGTGAAGCCACGATGATCACGCGCTTCCGTACTGACCTCGAGGATCGCCTTGAAGTCGGAGAGCCCTTGCAAGAAGAGGTGAGTGATTACAGTCGACGGGCCGTGTTTGGTAATCACAGCGATGCTGAGCTTCGCGAGCTGTATTACAAACGCCGCTTTGATCAAAGCTATCTCACCATCGGTAAGCAGCAAGTTGTGTGGGGTACCGCTGACGGTTTGCGGGTGCTTGATGTGGTCAATCCCTTTTCATTTCGCGAATTTCTGTTAGAAGACTTTGACGAAGCACGTATTCCCTTATGGATGGTGAACTATATTCATTCCGTAGGGACCGAATCGGATCTGCAATTGTTGTTGATTCCCGACGCCAGTTTCAACGATCTGCCCGATGGCAGTGGGGCGGAAGCACCTGAATTTGCTATTACTACACCGCGATTTCAAATTGTCATACCTCCCGACGTCATGAGTGTAAATTTTCAACCGTTAAAGCGCCCCTCTGATTCACTGAAAAACGCCGATATGGGGCTACGATTTGCAACGCATATAAATAATATGGATCTTACCTTCAATTATCTCTATCAGTATGACGATAACCCCGTGACGTATCGTCAACTCACTACCGAGAATGGCCTTCCTGCGATGGACGTGTGGCAGGCATATGAACGCGTTCATATGCTGGGTTCTACCCTCAGTACCGATATCAGCAGTACGCTGGTATTACGCTATGAAATAGGGCTTGCGCACGATAGGCGAGTTCTGCGCGAATCAATCGGGAACGATAATGGGGTACTGATTACCGATGAGCTGAGTTACGTGCTTGGCGTCGATTGGAGCGGCGTGACCGATTCAATGATCAGTCTTCAGCTATTTCAGAGTGCCTTGGCCGAGACAGCCCCTGACCTCGTACGTGATAAAGTGGATAGCACGGTCACATTATCGATCAATAGCCGGTTTATGAATGATACCCTCACGTTCGAATGCATCGCTTTGCATAATCTGAATGATCATGACGAATTGTTGCGCCCAAGCCTCACCTATTCTCTTTATGATGGTGTCAATGTGTGGTTTGGGGCTGATGTATTTATGGGCGACAGCAAAGGTCTGTTTGGGCAGTTCGGTGATCAAGATCGTGTGGTAGCAGGCGTGGAGTGGTTCTGGTAACGAAGCTAAATACGTTAGCTAGTGGCGGCACCCTCTCAAACACAGGGGGTAGGTTCGTTTTTCAATGCTTGGTATTCGAAATGGAATAAAATAGAATGCATGCGAACCTGTTGCATGCCGCTCACCTGCAAAGCGAAACATGCCATCCGCACGGTGGCTACCGCTGTCATGGTTGGCAGCTACACTTCCCTAGAAACTCCCTAGAAAGATCACCAAAGGATATGACCGATGAGCCACTATTTGCTTGCGATTGACCAGGGCACCACCAGCACCCGTGCGATCATTTTTGATCAACGTGGCACCATCGTCACCAGCGCGCAGCAGGAGTTCACCCAGCATTTTCCTGCGGATGGTTGGGTAGAGCATGATCCCGAAGAAATTTGGTCAAGTACTGTTAGCGTTGTCAAAACTGCCCTCAAAAATGCCAATTTGCAGGCACGCGAAATTGCTGGCATTGGCATCACCAATCAACGCGAAACGACCTTGGTATGGGAGCGCTCAACCGGCAAACCGATTTATCGGGCCATTGTTTGGCAAGATCGACGCACCACTGACGTGTGCCTTAAATTACGTGCTGAAGGACACGAATCGCAGGTAAAGGAGCGAACAGGTCTGTTGCTCGATCCTTACTTTTCCGCCACCAAGGCAGCCTGGATACTCGATAACGTGGCGGGTGCACGGGAGAAAGCAGAGCGTGGCGAACTTGCCTTCGGCACCATTGATACCTTTTTGTTGTGGCGTCTGACCGGCGGTAAATCGCACCGTACCGATGCCACTAACGCGTCACGTACGCTGCTGTTCAATATTCATGAACAACAGTGGGATGACAGTTTGCTAAAGATTTTCCGTGTACCGGCGACGTTATTGCCTGAAGTCATGGATTCCAGCGCTGACTTCGGCGTCACCGATTCCAGCCTGTTTGGCGCCGAAATTCCCGTTGCAGGCATGGCGGGTGACCAGCAGGCCGCGTTGATCGGTCAAGCCTGTTTTCAGCCGGGCATGATCAAAAGCACCTATGGCACTGGTTGCTTCATGATTCTCAATACGGGGGATGAGGCGCTAACCTCCACCAATCGATTGCTCACCACCGTCGCCTATCGGTTGAACGGCAAAGTGACCTATGGCCTCGAAGGCAGCATCTTCGTCGCTGGTGCAGCCATTCAGTGGTTACGTGATGGCTTAGCGTTGATTTCTCATGCGCGCGAAACCGAAGCCATGGCGCAAGAGGCGGGCGTAGATCAAAACGTCTACATGGTGCCGGCCTTCACCGGCCTGGGCGCTCCGTATTGGGACCCGGAAGCTCGCGGTGCCTTGTTTGGGCTTACCCGTGATACTGGGATCAAAGATATCGTAACGGCTGGTCTGCAATCGGTGGCGTATCAAACCAAAGACCTGATCCGCGCAATGGAGTCCGATGGTGCCGGCAAACCGACGACGTTGCGGGTCGATGGTGGGATGGTTGCCAACAACTGGGTGGTTCAATTCTTGTCTGACGTGTTGAATGTGGATGTCGATCGCCCTGCGGTGATTGAAACTACCGCCTTGGGGGCTGCCTATCTGGCGGGTTTGAAGGTGGGTGTTTATAAATCGCTTGAAGAGATCTCGACACTTTGGCACTGCCAGCGCCACTTTCAGCCACAGATGTCAGACGCCCTGCGCAATAAACTTTATGCCGGGTGGGTGGATGCCGTCCAACGTGTCCGTCGTAATATCAGCTAGCGAGCGCTGAACGGGGAGAGCCTGGTTTTTAACCACTTTGAATCTCCTTGATTTCGATTAAAATGTCGGCTCTTTCAAACATCTGGGATTCAGGGATATGAAACGCTTTTTAAAAGGGACTTTGAAAGGGATAGCGAAAGGGGTGGCGCTAATAGTCGCGGCTTTCTTTTCGCTCATTATCATTGCGGGGTTGATGGCCCCAGACGAAAATCCGGCGGTACCCAATGTGGACGCCGGTGTCTATCTCACTATTGACGATATGCAGATACGTTACCGCCAGCTTGGGCAGGGGCGTGATGTGCTGTTGATCCATGGTCTGCCGGGTTCCCTTGAAGATTTTGAGCCATTAATGCAGGCGTTGGCCTCACGCTACCGGGTCACCGCCTTTGATCGCCCTGGCCAGGGCTATTCAAGTGCGGTGGGTGCAAAGTACAGCGTTGAACATAATGCGCACGTAGCACGCGAAGTCATTCAGCAATTGGCATTGCGAGATGTGATTGTAGTGGGGCATTCCTACGGCGGTTCCACAGCCTTGCAAATGGCAATCGAACAAACGCCTGGGGTAAGTGGCTATGTCTCACTCGCTGCCGGTGCCGATCCTGATGGTGAAGTCGATCCCTTGTTTTACTTTGTAATGACCCCTGTCGTGGGCAAAGGATTTTTGGCGGTCAGTAGCTGGACGGGTAATCTGATCGCCAAAGCAAAAATCAAAGCGGGCCTGGAAAGCGCCTTTCACCCCAATCTGGAATGGTGCACGGATGAATTTGTAGCGCTACGGCAGAAACTTTGGTCTCAACCTGCCGTAGCCGCTTCGATTGCCAGCGAGATACCGGCGATGTTTGACGATTTGCGCAGCATGCAGGCCCATTATGGTGAGATTGTAGCGCCTGTGATTTTGGTTCAAGGTGATGGTGACCGCAGCACGACGGTAGAAGAAAGTGAATATTTGTTGAATGCGATTCCGACAGCCAAACGCGTGATGTTAGAAAATACCGGGCATTACAGCATCATCGTTCGTACAGCGGAGGTCATAAAGGCCATTGATGAGCTTTCTGCAATTAAAGCTGAGGAGACGATGGCGGTTTATGCTCAGTAAAAGCGATACCTGACGTAAAAAAAAGCGCCTCTAATGTGAGGCGCTTTTTTTGTGTGTCGGATCGCGCAATGCGGACATTTCAGCAGTAAGTTTGGACCGCAAAGCTTGAGAGTATAAAGCTTGAGAGTGCAAATCTTCAGGGAGAAAAGTTTCAGGGCGTGAATGTACCCAGTAACAACTCCATTAACGCTTTTTGTGCATGCAATCTGTTTTCGGCTTCTTCCCAAACCACTGAGCGGGGGTCTTCCATCATTTCGCTGCTGACTTCTTCGCCGCGGTGGGCAGGCAGGCAGTGCATGAACAAGGCATCGGGTGCCGCTTCGTCCATCAGAGCTGGCGTTACCTGATACCCGGAGAATGCGGCTTCGCGGGATTTTTTCTCGTCTTCCTGGCCCATGCTGGCCCATACATCCGTCACGACCAAATGTGCTCCTGCGATAGCTTCGTGTGGATCGCGGGTGATCGTAATGCGTTTGCTGTTTTGCGATACCAGCGCTGCGCTTGGCTCGAATCCCGGTGGGCAAGCAATGGTCAAATGAAAATCGAATTGGCGGGCGGCGTTAATGTACGAATTGCACATATTATTGCCATCGCCGATCCAGGCAACGGTTTTGCCTTTGATATCGCCACGATGGTCAAAAAACGTTTGCATGTCAGCCAGTAACTGGCAAGGGTGAAAACTGTCGGTCAACGCATTGATCACCGGCACTTGCGAATAACGTGCGAAGGTCTCTACCTTTTCATGTTCGAAGGTGCGAATCATGATGATATCCACCATGCGGGACAACACGCGGGCCGTATCAGAGACGGGTTCACCCCGTCCTAATTGCGTATCGCGTGGCGACAAAAAGAGTGCGCCGCCGCCACACTGTATCATTGCGCTCTCAAACGAGACGCGGGTGCGGGTCGACGATTTTTCGAAAATCATCCCCAATACTTTGTTCTTGAACGGTTCGTAAATAACGCCGCTACGCAGCATTTTTTTCAGTTCCGTGGCGCGTGCAAGCACTGCCCGCAGCTCTTCGGGGGAGAGATCCAATAATGTCAGGAAATGCCGAACTTTCATGGGCACCCGCTTCCTTGGTAATTCTTGTTTGAGGTACGTGTTAATGAATGGGTAATCAGGAGTTGCGTGGACGGCGGCGCTCATCTCCCGCCCAGGTCTTGACGATTTTTACCACGGCATCGGCCAATACATGCGCCTCGTCATCAGTAAGCGTCAGGGCAGGCAGCAGACGGATCACGTTTTCCGATGTCACGTTGATCAGTAAGCCGGCTTCTTTGGCCAGCAATGGCAATTCGGGGCAGGGTTGGGTGGTTTCGATACCAATCATCAAGCCTTTTCCGCGCACGGTGCGAACATAATCGTTGCCCAGCAGTTCGCGCTTGAAGGTATCCACGAGCAGGTTGCCCAGGTGTTTGGCGCGGTCGCACAGGTGATCTTGTTCGATGGTGTCGAGTACGGCCATGGCCGTTGTGCATGCTAGAGGGTTACCGCCAAAGGTCGAACCGTGGTTACCCGGTTTGAACAGGCTGCTGGTCTTGCCCGCCGTCAGGCAGGCGCCAATGGGAAAACCATTGCCCAGGCCTTTGGCCGTGGTCACGATATCAGGCCGGATTCCGTAATGCTGATAGGCAAAGTACTGGCCTGTGCGGGCATTACCCGTCTGGATTTCATCGAAGATCAACAGCAGGTCGAATTCGTCACATAATGCACGTAATCCCGGCAGATAATCATCATCCGGAATATGAATGCCGCCTTCGCCTTGAATGGGTTCAACCATCACCGCCACAATGCTGCGATTGGTTTTTACTATGGTGCGAACAGCTTCGAGATCGTTGTAGGGGGCACGGGCAAACCCTTTCACCAGGGGCTCAAAACCGGCTTGCACTTTGCGGTTGCCGGTCGCGGTGAGCGTGGCGAGCGTGCGCCCATGAAAGGACTTTTCCATCACGACGATGGTGGGGATTTCGACCCCTTTCTTGTTGCCGAACATGCGCGACAGTTTGATTGCGCATTCGTTGGCTTCGGCACCGGAGTTACCGAAGAAGCACGCGTCCATACCTGAGATCGCCGTCAGGCGTTGTCCAAGGGCTTCTTGAGCAGGAATGCGATAAAGGTTGGACGTGTGAACCAGCTTGGCAGCCTGCGCCTGTAGGGCTTGCGTCACCTTGGGATGGCAGTGGCCGAGGCCGCACACGGCGATACCGGTGATC
This sequence comes from uncultured Moraxellaceae bacterium, assembly GCA_964473645.1. GTDB lineage: Bacteria > Pseudomonadota > Gammaproteobacteria > Pseudomonadales > Ketobacteraceae > HdN1. The sequence goes on along the minus strand of CAYYPW010000006.1, from coordinate 122,103 downwards.
GCGTCGATATAGCGGTTACCGTCGGTGTCGTAGAGCCACATGCCTTCGCCCCGCTCGAATGCAACGGGGAGGGGTGCGTAGGTGGTCATCAAACCGCTTGCTGTCATGCTCGGAAATCTCTCTAACCTTTACTGATCTTGAAATACGCACCAAAACACGAAAATGTTGCAGTTGTTCGCACGTTTTTGAGGCGCCATAAAACAAAAAAGGCAGCGCTCGCTGCCATACCATCTGTATCATAGCCCTTATTGTATTTGGGTGCAACGCACGGCGAAATGGCGTTGGTTTTTGCAGCGTTGACGTGGCCTGCAGGGCTGGCGACAAGGCATGCGCCCGTCGCCAGCTCTGGAGTTTTGCTTACAATGTCAACAGATATTGCACCAGTGGGCGAATGTCTGCAGGACTGTCTGTGCACCATCCATGAGGGGTTGCCGCCATCCCGATGGGATTGGCAGAACCCAATTCGTCTGGGCCGTACTCCGCGCGCATCTTCTGGAAATCCCAGTAGTAGTAATCGTTATCCCACGGTACTTCGACAAAATACTTGTGCCGCTCAATAAAGCGGTTACGTTGTGCGCCGGTATCATTGCTGCTGGCAGAATCCGATTTGGGAATGCGGAATACATCACCACGACGCTGATAGGCTGGATAGGGCTCAGGATGATCCGCGCCGCCTTTGGCCGTATTCTCCGGCGTGTGCAGCGTGTAATAACTGTTGTAAAGCGAAGACCCGGCTTCACAACGTTGCGGATTAACGAGATCTTCAAGATTGCGCACATGTCCATCGCTCAACAGCCCGCGATGCTGTACCCAGTAGAGATCACGTAAAAAAGTGACCCGAATCGACTGGGTTTGCTTTTGATAAATGGTCGGCGTAAAGAAACGACCCACCTCTGCCAGCGGAATCATGGCTTCGTTCGTGTGGGCGCCGAGGTTATCCTTATGACAGCTGGCGCAATCACGGTCAAAGATTTGTTTGCCAGCACTCACTTGCGCCGTTACGCCAGGATATTGCTGCCAACCATTCTGCAAGAATTCTCCCTCGCCGATATTGCCACCGGTTTGCGCCGCAAGTTGGCCGTTATCCTGCAACCAGCGATACATGCCCAGGTTGCGTAAAGTGGTGTCGTTCTGGTCCAGCGAAGTCATGTATGCCGTGAGCGCTTCCAGGCTGGGTTTATCCATTGAGCCCACCGCGCCATCGGGTTCTTCCGAGTGGATATAAGAACCTTCGAAGCCCACATAAGATTCGGTGTGCGACAACGAGCGGCGGATCGACATGTAATTGGTGACGTTGGGAATGGTGATCGGTGAAAACTGGTAGTCGTTATCGGTTTCGCTGCCTTCGCCCACCGCACGCACGACGTTATGCTCACCCGTGCCCTGGGGCATATGATAGATCAGCATGGTTTTATCGACGTTTTGCGAAACACCACCGTCCCAGGCTGGTCCCTTCTCTTTGGTTTTGATGCCTTCGAAATTACCCAGCAAGGACCATTTCATCGTCCACAGCGGGTTGGGGAGACCGGGGAACACTTTGCTAACGGTCTGTCCGGGGCTTGCTTCATAGGTGATGCGATAACCATGACAGGAGGCACAGTTAAAGCCGATCCAACTGCCTTTGCCCAGGTAGGGGTTGCTGGATTCGGCGTAGCGATAGCCGGCCCAGCCGGTGTTGCGCGTATTGCCTTCGGTGAGTTGTGGCGTCAGTGTTAAAAATCCGGGAATGGGATTCTTTTGCGGGTAGGGGGCAAAGAAATAATCGTTGATAGCAACGTCAGGCACTTCGCCGGGGCGTGTTTTATAACCGCCAAAAAGTTTATGTGGGTCCGCTACTTCGCCGGTGATGGGGTCTTGTGTTTCGTAATTGAAAATCGCTTCCCAATCGAGTTTGCGGATTTTGTGTGCCAGGCCGATATTGAAATCGTAACCCCAGAAAATCGCTTCACCTTTGGCGACCAGCGTGTCCATGGTGCTGCTGGTAACGCTGACGCTGAGCGGTGTGGTGGCCTTGGACTCACTGACCTCTGATACCACATCACAATTGTGCTGGAAGGTATCATCCGTAATACGGGCGGTTTGTGCGTCAATCACGTTGTGGGTTTCGCCTGGCCGTAACAGCGAGGGCATTGCGCCGACACGCTTTTGCACTTGTACAATCAAATCGCCACTGCGTGTATGCTCGGGCACGCGGAACTGAATTTCGGTGTCGACCCAGCCCAGAATATTTTTTTCCCAATTGCTGCGTAGCTTATTGATCTCAAAATTGACTTGCTTGCCGATATCCAGCTTTTGTTCGAACATGCGCAAATCGGTTTCGAGAATGCGCGTATTGCCGATCATGATTTTGCTGAAATCAATATCTGGCCCGGCACCGAATCCACTGCCTTGCAGTGTGATGATATCGCCAGCAGTAAATTGTGGCGCCTGTGCATCGCCCGCCTGCCACTGTTGGGTGCCATTGACCAGAATGGCATTGATCTGAGGGGTAGGGAAATTTGCCGCTGACGCCTGTCGTTCGGCTTCGCGCTGGGTATCGGTACTGCAAAGCAATTCCTGGTCAGGAAAATCACCGGCTTTTTCGCATCCGGTCAGGAGCAGCGTTCCCAGCGCAAGCATCGGCGCGAGCACGGGAAAGTGGCGTAAGGGTTTGGTCATGGATGAAATCTTTTTTTTGTGGTTGAGGACGGTGTGTCAGGGCACACCTTGTTTTTCTGATGTCGAGTCTTTTAATGATTTTGTCTGCAATCTACGCAAAAAATTGGCACCAAACCAATGACGTCAGCGGACAACCCAATGACCCGTGAGGTCACGTTTCTCACTTTTTAATGGCGATGTGCGGCGTCTCTCAATATTGCGTCGCGCCGCTCAATAGGGGATAGTGGCGTCAACAAAAACAACAAGACAATGGTTCGAAAACACGACTGGCTTTCGAAATCGAGACTGTCTTTCGAAGAGGAGGGTGTTCATGTCGGCTGACGAGATCAAAACCGTTTATCGTGCCTGTCATTTGTGTGAGGCAGTGTGCGGCCTGCAGATTCAGGTGCAGGGCGACAAAGTGCTAAGCATTCGCGGCGATGATGAGAATCCGTTCAGTAAAGGCTATGTCTGTCCGAAATCGACTGCGTTGCAAGATATTCACGAAGACCCTGATCGTTTGCGAAAGCCTTTACGCCGCACTGATAGCGGCTGGCAGGAGATCAGTTGGGAGGCGGCGCTCGATTATGTTGCCGCTAAATTGGTAGAGCTGCAAAAACGCCATGGCAACAATGCGTTGGCCATTTATTTGGGAAATCCCAGCGTACACAACTGGGGCATGATGACGCACGCTGCGCATCTTTTTAAGCACCTGAAAACGCGCAATCGTTTTTCCGCCACCTCTGTTGACCAATTACCTCATCAGTTGGTGTGCCATTGGTTATACGGTCATCAGGTTCAAGTACCGGTACCCGATATTGACCACACACAATGGCTGTTGGTCATTGGTGGCAATCCAATGGCGTCCAACGGCAGTTTATGGACCGTGCCTGGATTTCGCCATCGGGCAAAGGATTTGCAGGCCCGGGGCGGTAAGCTGGTGGTGATTGATCCGCGTCGTACTGAAACCGCTGAAATCGCCGATGAACATCATTTTATAAGACCTGGCACCGATGCCGCCTTTTTACTGTCGATGCTGCAGGTGATTGTTAGCGAAGGGCTTGTTAACACCGGGCATTTGGGCGAGTCACTGACAGACTTTACGGAAGCCATGGCATTGGTTGCACCCTGCACGCCGGAATGGGCGGAGCGAGCCTGCGGGGTGAGGGCCACTGAGATTCGGCGTTTGGCGCGAAACTTGGCGTCGACCCCACAGGCTGCTGTGTATGGGCGCATGGGGGTGTCCGTGCAGGCGTTTGGCACGTTGAGCCAATGGGCGATCCAGATGCTCAATATCGCTACCGGGCATCTCGACAGCATGGGTGGCAGCATGTTCACGTTGCCGGCGGTTGATCTGGTCATGGGCCCTAACAGTAAGCCGGGCCACTTTAACGCCTGGCAGACGCGGGTGCGCGGCTTGCCCGAGTTTGGAGGGGAGTTGCCGGTGGCCGCCCTGGCAGAAGAGATTCTCACCCCGGGCGAAGGACAAATTCATGGCTTGATTACCGGTGCGGGCAATCCGGTGATTTCAACCCCGAACGGGCGCCAGCTTGAAACGGCGTTGTCGCAGCTGGATTTCATGGTGAGCATTGATATTTATCTGAATGAAACCACGCGATTTGCAGATGTCATTTTGCCGCCTACCAGCCCGCTTGAACACGACCACTACGATTTGGCGCTGCTACCCTTTGCGGCGCGCAACTATGCACAGTATTCACCACCAGTGTTCGATAAGCCTGCGGGCGCGTTGCATGACTGGGAGATTTTTGTTGCGTTGGGCCAGCGCGTGGCGGCCCTCACGGATAGCAAGCCTCTGCCCGCTTTTACGCCAGAGCAGTTTTTGATGATGGGGCTGTCAGCCGGTCCTTATGCCGCCGAAGACAAGGGCGGTTTGTCGTTGGCGCGTCTGCAGGATGCACCGCACGGGGTGGATCTGGGTGCGTTGCAGCCGCAGTTTCCGGCGCGAATTTACCACGCTGACAAGAAGATACATTGCCTGCCTCCGCAGATTCAGGCAGAAATCGGGCGCTTGATGAGTGCGCTGAAGAAGCCGCCTGCCCGTTTTACGCTGATTGGTCGACGGCATGTTCGCAGCAATAATTCCTGGCTGCATAATTCCACACGACTTGTAAAAGGCAAGCCACGCCACCATCTCATTATGCATCCAGAGGACGCGCGTGCATTGGGTGTTGAAGAAGGCGGCTTGGTGTGTGTAACGTCCCGCACGGGTGAACTCGATATCGAGGTCACCATCAGTGACGAGATCATGCCCGGTGTCGTGAGCTTGCCGCATGGCTGGGGGCATCATCGCCCTGGCACACGGATGCGGGTTGCTGAAGCACATGCGGGTGAGAGCGTTAACGATCTGACGGACGAGGCTTTTCTGGACGGTATCAGCGGTAATGCGGCCCTTAATGGCGTTCCGGTCACCATTGATGCCCTGGGGTAAGGGGTTATACCCTTACATTCTGGCGGGTGTTTTGTGGACGGACAAATGTTAACATCCTCGCCCAACGGGCTCGCGTGGGGCCTTTTAGTAAGGGTTGGCTATGAATACTGTTGATGTCATCAAGGATCAAATCGCTTCCAACAAAGTGATCATTTATATGAAGGGCACGCCGCAGTTTCCGCAGTGCGGGTTTTCGGCGCGTGCGGTGGATGCGTTGATTCAGGTGGGTAAACCTTTTGCGTATGTGAATATCCTCGAACACCCTGATATTCGTGCCGAAATGCCCAAATTCGCCAACTGGCCGACGTTCCCCCAGTTGTGGGTGGGTGGCGAGCTGGTGGGCGGCAGCGACATCATGTTGGAGATGTTGCAAAACGGCGAGTTGAAAACCGTGATTGAAGAAGCGGTTGCTGAATAAGCCGATGGTTTTATGATAATGAAACAAGGGCCGCTTTTGCGGCCTTTGTCGTTTTGGGGAAGTACCCCAAGAAGAGGCCGTGTGGAGAAAAAGCAGTAAGTGAAGTAAAAATACCTCGAACAAGGAGAAGAGCGTGAAAATTTCTACCTCGGATTTGACCAGGGATTTCGTTGTTATCACCCCGGATAAAGCGGCTGTGTGCGTTCCAATGACGCCTACTGTCTATCAGGATCTCGATCGGGATTTCAATAATTTTGCCGGTCATGAGTTGGTGTCGGTGTACGATTTTGATAACGACTGGGCTAGCTGGGAAATGCATCCCGCAGGGGACGAAGTGGTTGCATTGCTGAGTGGAAAAGTCACATTTCTGCTGGAAGTTGAGAACGTTGTGCAATCGGTAGTACTGGAAATACCAGGGAGTTATGTGATTGTGCCGAAGGGTGTTTGGCATTCCGTGAGAACATCGGTGCTAACGCGCATGTTGTTTATAACCCCGGGAGAAGGAACGCTGCATCGGGCGCTATAACGGGCCAGTGTGTTATTGCCTACCCCTTGTAGTGAGCGAATGATTTTGCAAGGGGTGTTCAACTAACGTGCGCTTAGAATGGCTTACTTTGCTGCGGCTAACCCGGAGGCATTGTCTAGCGTTTCCAGTCCCTGTGAATCCTGCGCCGCATAATGCCCATCAAAGAATTCCATGGCCTCTTTTGGCGGCGTCGGTCGTGCATAAAAATAGCCTTGAATCAAATCACACCCGCGTTGTTCCAGTAAATCCAGTTGCGCTTGGGTTTCTACGCCTTCAGCTACAATAGCGAGATCCAGGCTTTTGGCGAGCGATATAACGGCATTCAATACCTTGGTCGAAACGGGGTCGCTCTCGACGTCTTTGACGAAGGCGCGGTCAATTTTCAGTACATCGATGGGAAATCGTCGTAAGTAGGCCAGCGATGAATAGCCGGTGCCAAAATCATCCAATGCGATGGAGATACCGGTTTCCTTCAGGTGCGCGAGAATTGCTGTGGCGGCTTGTTCATTACGCATCAGGCCGGATTCAGTGATTTCCACTTCCAAGTGGCGTGCGGGGACATCATATTTTTGCAAGCTGTGCGTGATAACGCCAATAGGATTGCCAAAGTTCATTTGCACCGGCGAAAGGTTTACCGATACACAGACGTTCTCATAGCCTTCATCCAGCCAGCGGCGGATTTGTTCGCAGGCAGTATCGAAAATCCAGTCTCCGATTTGCTGGATCAGGCCGGTTTCTTCAGCAATAGGAATAAATACAGCCGGGCTGACGAAACCTTTTTGTGGATGTTTCCACCGCAATAGCGCTTCGAATTCGTAGCGACGTGCGTTGCCCACCGGCACTTTCGGCTGGTAATACAACTGAAATTCCTGATGCTCGATGGCGGCGCGCATGGCAGATTCCAATGCCAGGCGCTCGTTGATCGGATCATTCATTTGTTGGTCGAAATATTGGAAATTGTTTTTGCCGCGCGACTTGGCTTCATACATGGCAATATCGGAATGCTTCAATAGCGCCTCAACCGTGGTGCCATCCCGAGGGTAAACGGCGATGCCAATGGAAGCGCCAACGAACACCTCGTTGTCATCGAGATGAAAGGGCATGGCCAGTTTGGTGAGTATCCGTACTGCCACTTTGGAGGCTTGTTGCGGTTCATGAATATGGGCCAGGGCCAGGGTGAATTCGTCGCCACCCAAGCGGGCAATCATTGATCCTTTCACCTCTTTCTGCAAATTGTGCGCGCTTTGTATCATGTCGCTGCCACGTATACATTCGCGCAGGCGACCCCCCACGCTCATCAGCAGCTCATCGCCATAATGGTGACCGAGGCTGTCATTGATGGTTTTGAAATTATCGAGATCAAAGAACAGCACGGCCACCATAGTACCGCTGGATTCGGCTTGTTGTATCAGGGATTGCACGCCATCAAAGAACGACACCTTGTTGGGGAGACCCGTCAGCGTGTCGAAATAGGCAAGTTCCTCGATTTGTTCGGTAGAGCGTTTGAGCTTTTTTGCCATGTCGCCTAACGCGCGAGCCAGATCGCCGACTTCGTCCGCTTGCTTGACGGGGATATGAATGTCCAGCTCCCCTCGTGCGATGGATTGGGTCGCGTCATTCAGTTTTGAAAGAGGGCGGGTGATGACAATTGTTACGATGAAATACAACACTATCACGGCGACAGACGCCACTATGACGGATACCAGGGCAACCATGCGCGTAAGGTGTTCTGAGGCGCTGGTCAGCGTCGAAAGCGATTTCAATACATAGAAATCCACACCGGTCAATAATTCCGTGCGCAGGGCGAGATAACGGGTATCCTGCAGGGGAAGTTCGATAGCATTGTGTGAGGTGCCACGAAAATGCGCTTTTAGCATAGGGACAAGATCGCCGGTAGTGGCATCTTGATTGCTTAAAATAGGTTGCCCGAGGCGATTGCTGAGGACATACAGTGCGGTTTGTTTAAGCGCCGTTTGATCCAGTGTTTCTTTGAGAAAATTGCCGTTGAGCGTGGCAATAAGAAAGCCAAGGGTACCTTTTACGGCAGGATTATTGGCATGTTTGCTGCCTTCCACACGCTTGGCAACGATCAACAATGGATTTTCTTGCGAAAACGATTCGGGAACCAACAGTATGGGAGCACTGCTAACAGCCTCGGTCACCTGCTTGATGGCGAATTCAATCATGGCCTCAGACAGTTCAACTCTATCAGAGGATTTTCTTGATACGGTTTTTGTTCCCTGCGCGTTATGAAGCTGCAGAGACAGGTATTCCGGGTAGGCTGTTTGCAGCGCCTTGAAGCGTCGCAATAGCGGTGCCTGGTAGAGTGTGTAACGATCTGCTTCGGTGGCGCGCAGATAATCTTGTATGAGGGCATCATTGCTGATGACGTCCAGATTGTTCTTCGAGCGTTCGGTGTTGGTTGCTACCAGGTGGCTGACGTTGTCGGTGATTTTCTTCAGCTCAGTGTTCGCCTGATCAATCGTGATCGATTGTAGCGACTGATACGCAAGGACGGCCACTGCAAATAACGGTATCAGCAGCAGTGGAACCAGCCATCCCAGCATTTTGAGCAGTAGCTTCATGTCGTCGCCTGTCAGTTCGAAATTTCAAGAAACAGGTCAGTGCGTTGCTTTTGTTCCTCGGGTGTCAGATCCGCATATTGCTCGGATTGTCCCAGTGTATTGCGAGGGGGGTAGATCGCGCGATTTTTCAGAAATTCCATGGGCAATAACTTCTCAGCTGACGTGTTGGCGGGAGCAAAGTTTAAAGCCACCGCATTTTCAGCCGCGATTTTGGGGTCGCAAAGAAAATTGATAAATAAGTGCGCTTCTTTCGGGTGTTTGGTTTTGGCAAGTATCCCTAAATAGTCCACCCAGATACTGCCACCTTCTCGTGGGACCCGGTACTCAATGTTCTCGTTATACCCCTTGAGTGTGAGCGCGTCGCCATTGAACAGCATGGCAACCCAGACGTCATTGCCCAGAAGCTCAGACGTTTTATCGAGAGACGGGTAGCTATATTTAAGGACACTGGGCTGCTGCACCTTCAATAGCGCTTTGGCCTTGGCGAGGGCTTCGGGTGAGTTATCGTTGGCAGAGTAGCCCTGCGCTTTCAACGCCATGCCGATGGCGTCCTGGCTGTCGCTGATCGTCATGATATGCCCCTTGAGTTCGGGGGCTGGCTCAAAAAATTCTTTCCATGTGGTCAGTGGCTTGGGGATCTTGTCCTTTCTCCAGGCGATACCCAGCGTTCCCCACAAGTAGGGGACGGCATAGTCCTTGACCTTGTTGCGATCCGCTTCAAAGCGAGCGGTAAGGTGGTGCCGGTTAGGGATGGCGTTGTTGTCTAACGGCAACATCCATTTTTGACTGATCAGACGCATCATCGAGTGGCGGGCGCTGACAATGATATCCATGCCTTCGCCACCGTTGGTGCGCAGGATGAGGTCATCTTTAAGCTCATCCGTTTCGTAAGCCACCACCTCGACCTTGATCTTGTGCTGCTTTTCGAATTCTGCCAGTACGCTGGGTGCGATGTAGTCAGGCCAGTTGAAGAGCTTGAGGGTGACCATGTCAGCGCCGAAGCTGTTCAAGGGCGCGAGTGTCGCACCCATCCAGAGGGTGGCTTTAAGCAGTTGAGCCAATTTCTTCCGCAACATCATCGTTGAAATCCACAGAGTTATGCCAGTTTACCTAATTGAGTATAGACAAGCTGTCGTAATGGCCAGCAATGATTAGCGATTTGCTGTTAATTGCAGGCCTTGCCGTAAATAGTGAAATGGAAACAGTGGCTTGGGTTGAATGCACCGATTTACGTGCCACACTGGAGAAGCAGGGCGATGTGTAAGGGTAAATGGGCATTTTCAGAGCATCGCTAACGACCAGTAGGGGGGCATATGGGCAAGTCGAAATGGGCTGGGCTGGCAGGTGTGGCGGGGATGGGGCGCTGGGTCAATCTGTTGCTGGGAGGGCACTCGACCACGTTTCGGCCCTTGTTCGATGCGACCAAGCTCTCGCACCTGCAAGGGAGATTGGAAGTGGTTCGCGACATCAACGGCGTTGCTCATCTTTATACCGAACACGAAAGCGACCTCTATGTTGCGCTGGGTTTTCTGCAGGCATCAGAACGTGGGCTGCATCTGGATTTATTGCGGCATTTGGCGCGGGGTCGGTTAAGTGAGTGGATTGCAGGGGTTTCGTTTCCCAAAGCCTTGGGCTTCCTGGCGGGATTTTCGTTGGTAGATATCGACAAATTTGTGCGGCCTTTGGGCTTTGTCGACGAAGTTCGCCGTGACATCGCGGCGTTATCCACACGTGCCCGGCACTGTTTGGATGCATATTCGCAAGGGGTGAATGACGCCTGGCGCGCGGGCCTGCGTAGTCCGGAACAATGGCTGCTAGGCCGCATCGAACCCTGGACGCCCGAGGACAGTATGCTGGCGGCACGCGCGTGTGCTCTGGTGATCAGCTTACTGCCGCTGGAAAACGAGCTGGTATTCGACAGTGTGCGAGGCGACGTCGGAGATGAACTGGCGCGTATGCTTTACCCGGATGCCCCGTGGGAGAATGTACCGACATTAAATCCGTCAGGCGAGATGATGGGCGCCGAGGCTCCAATAGACCCGCTTGCGATTGGCAGCAACAATTGGGCAGTGGCGGGTGCACGCACGTTGTCAGGCAAACCCTTGCTTGCGAATGATCCCCATGTACCGCTATTACCGGCGCCAACCTTCTGGCATCACGTTCACCTTAAGTGTCCCGAGTACGATGTACAGGGCGGAATGTACCCGGGGTTTCCTGCCTTTGGCTTTGGCCATAACGCGCACCTTGCATGGGGAATTACCACCGCATTTCGTGACGCCTGGGATTTGTTTCGCATTGAGCGCCTGCCAGGCGCCACTTCTCACTATCGTTGTGCGGGGGGGATCGGCACCATTTCGCAACACAGTGAACCCCTAAATGCACGCTTTCATCGCCATGACACGGTGACGTGGGAGCGGTGTGAGCATGGCATCATTTATCCCGACTGGAAGCATGGGGATGGCGCCGATTTGGCGCTACGTTATATCGATTGTAATCATGCCGCGCATTTTGAAGGCCATCTCGCCTTGATGGCAGCGCAGACACCGGAAGCTTTCGATGCAGCTCTGGCACAGATCAACGAAGGCCCCTTTGACTTCAATGTCGTTCACGCTCACCGTGAGGGGCGAATTGGCTGGCATGCCGTTGGGCGCTTGCCGCGTCGCAATAAAGAGGGGCTGTTTGTGCGAAACGCCCATGAAGCAGATGCACAATGGCGGGGGTATTTAGCCTTCGACGAAAATCCTTCACAGGTTGATCCTGTGTGTGGTTTTGTGGCGACCGCCAACAGCGTGACCGATGCCGATCAGTATTCGAAAATTGCCACACCGGTGCACTGTGAGGCAGATTATCGACAACGCCGGATTGAACAATGGCTTGCCGCGTCGCAGGAGCACACTTTGGCAGACATGCAGGCTATGCAAGCCGATATCGATAGCCTGTTTGCGCGCCCCCTGCGCGACGCGTTGTGTGCAATGCTTGCGCCGTATGAACAGGCGACGCCGTTGCAACGTGATGCATGGCAGGCGTTGCAGCGGTGGGACGGTGTGTTCGATGTCAATTCGGTGGGGGCAACGGTTTTTTCCATGCTTCGACGCACCTTGCCACGGGTGATTTTTGGCAAACTGTTGTCGGAAAAAGTGGCTCGACGGTTTGCGCATGGCCAGCGCGCCATTCCGCGGCTTGATCAAATGCTGATGAATATGCAAGACCCCTTGCGGGCGGTATTGCAGGAAAAAACGGGTTTTGCCCTCGCGCATTGGGTGGGGGCCGGTTTTGAGCACACGGTGGAGCGATTGGCGGCACATCACGGTCAAAGTGTGCCGCGTTGGCGTTGGGGCAGAGTGCAGAAGGTGAAAATCGCCAGTCTGCTGGGGGATCTGGTGCCTGGAGCGGCTCCCTTTGTGTCGCTGGAGGCAGAGTTTCCAGGAGAACCCAATACCCTTAGCCCTGCCGTTGCCATGAAAAATGGCGATGCGGGATTGCGCGTCATCAATGGCGCGAGTAGCCGGTTTGTCTGCGATCTGGCTCATCCGACGGAGGCTTGGTTTGCTCATAGCAGTGGCCCGTCAGCAGATCCCGAAACCCCGTATTTTCGATCGCTGTCAGATCAATGGGCGCGTTTTACCTGGTTCAAATCGGCATTGTGGACGGCCGAGCAGGTGCCGCAGGTGATCGAGCGCGTTATTGTACGAGGCACTGATTTAGAGGAATTTAACGTACCGCTTGCGGTGCACTGATTCCAACAGGCAGGTGAGCAGGAGCGCAAGGGCAGGCGTTGTGCAAACCGGGCAGGCTACTTATGCTTGCAGCCAAATGTACTTGCAGTTGAACGTAATGAGTGAGGGTTTTCTATGCAATGGTTGCCGCAGATTCGAAATGTGTTGGCAGGTGAGTTCACCGTGGGGCAAGCGTTGACCCTGTCGGGTTGGGTACGTTCACGTCGGGATTCCAAAGGGGGATTTTCGTTTGTTCAGTTGCACGATGGTTCCTGTTTTGACGGCTTGCAAATAATTGTCGATAAAGCGTTGGATAACTATGACAGTGAGGTGCTCAAGCTTTCGGCGGGTTGCAGTATCCGGGTCAGTGGTGTGCTTTCGGCATCGCAGGGGCAGGGGCAACAACTGGAATTAAAGGCCGATGAGCTGGTGGTATTAGGTTGGGTCGATGACCCGGAAACCTATCCCATCGCCAAAAAACGCCATACGCTCGAATATTTGCGTACCGTCGCCCATTTGCGCCCCCGCACCAACACGTTCGGCGCCATGGCGCGTCTCAGGAATACCGTTTCGCAGGCGATACACCGCTACTTCGACCAACACGGTTTTTTTTGGGTCAACACCCCCATCATTACTGCCAGCGATTGCGAAGGGGCGGGTGAGATGTTTCGGGTGAGCACCCTGGATATGCTCAATCTGCCGCGCCTGCCACAAGGGGGAGTGGATTTTTCGCAGGATTTTTTCGGCAAAGAAGCCTTCCTCACGGTATCCGGGCAACTTAACGGTGAGGCGTACTGCACTGCGCTCTCGCGTATTTATACGTTTGGCCCCACCTTTCGTGCGGAAAACTCCAATACGACGCGTCATCTTGCCGAGTTCTGGATGGTGGAGCCGGAAGTTGCGTTCGCCGATTTGCCGATGATCGCCTCGATTGCCGAGCAATTTCTTCAGAGTGTTGTGCAAGAGGTGCTCTCGACGCGGGGGCCTGAGCTTGCATTTTTCAACGACCACTATGAGAAAGGCCTGATTGCGCGCCTCGAAAACCTGGTACGGCGCCCGTTCGCATGCCTGGACTACACCGAGGCGGTACACGTGTTGCAGAAATCCGGCAAATTGTTCCAGTTCCCGGTCGTGTGGGGTAATGATTTGCAATCCGAGCACGAGCGCTACCTGGCAGAAGAATATGCCGGGCGCCCGGTGATCGTGATGAATTACCCCGAGGCGATCAAAGCTTTTTATATGCGTCGCAACGATGATGGAAAGACCTGCGCGGCAATGGATATTCTGGCGCCAGGCATTGGCGAAATCATCGGAGGTAGTCAGCGGGAGGAGCGATTGGATCTTCTCGATGAGAAGATGGCACCTCACGGCTTGGCCGAAAATCTTTCGTGGTATAGGGATCTACGCCGTTATGGGTCGATTCCGCACGCCGGGTTTGGGCTTGGGTTTGAGCGGTTGCTGACGTATATCAGTGGGATTGAGAATATACGGGATGCAATTCCGTTTCCGCGGGCGCCGGGGGTGGCGGATTATTGAGGTTGGGTAAATTAGCTCGTCTATTTACCCCATAAATGGGGCGTTCTTACGCGCCCCTGCCCTCCCGCCCGTATCTCCAGGGCCATGTTGTGCAAAATAGTGCAAGAATTCCCTTTCCTATCCTTCGTTTCCCTTCAAAAGTTGAACGTTTCTTCGGCATAAAAACGTAACCGGCTACATTTCTTAACGTTTTTGGTTATAAGGTGCGCCATCCTGAAACAAAAATACACATAAACAGTGTTCGTTGTTGCGTACATGTTTGCGAATATGCGCGATATTGTTTCAGAAAGGAATGCTGTATCGCAGGGCGAAGTTGTGAATGCGTGCTAGAGTGAAAAATGAGGGATCTTTTTCGCTGAACGTCACAAGTGTTAATCAGACGGTCATTGTGCGTAACAAACCATTTCGAAACGGTATTCGTTTTTTACGACGAACACAAGATCGTTTGTATCTGAGCACCTTCACACAGTAATTCCCTTAACGCAGTAGTTCCCTTAGCAGATCGGGGCCGGCTCCTTGGGCTCGACAGAATTGTTTGAAAAGAGAAAAGAAGATGAAACCAAAAGTACATGTGATTGCACCTAGATACGTGTTTGTTCCAGAGCACGGCGCCAGCTCCTTTTTCATGTATGGTGGAAACGAGTTTTCCGGGATTCCCGTGGATATCTCAAAGGGACACATATCGGTCAGTTATGCTGGTAGCGACGCAGCTAAATTGCCAGTTGTCGGTACTGAAGTGCCAGAGTTTTCCTTAAATGTCCTGGACAAAAACTACTGCCCATTAAGACTTGTTGTTTCGAAGGTGGAAGAAAGTCGTGATGGTCGGCTAAAACTTGTTTTTCGTAGTAACGATGATCAGGAAACATCTGCATATTTATGGAAGATAAGTTACTTGTTGCGTACCCATTCTTCTGCGGAAAACTTGGATGAGGTTGAGAACAGACCGCTTCCTGTCGTGCCGGCGAGAGGCTTGTACACTGAAGAAGCGAGAAATGAACGACTGGCGTTTGTACGTGAACAAACGGGTACTTTGCTTGAGCGAGTTTCAAAGACAACATTAGATCCGAAAGCGCTGGTAAGTAATATTGAAGCCTTTATTGGTTCCGTAGAAGTGCCTGTGGGTATTGGTGGGCCTCTACTAATAAAAGGGGTTCATGCACACGGGCTCTATTACGCACCATTGGCGACCTCGGAAGGCGCCTTGGTTGCATCCGTTACCCGAGGTGCTACAGCTATTACACGAAGCGGAGGTGCAACTGCGCGTGTATTGGGCCAACGTATGATGCGGGTTCCAGTTTTTGTATTGTCGGATCTTGGGTCGGCTTTCTTTTTCGCGGAGTGGGTGAAAGATCATTTTAAAGAAATCGCAGCTGAAACCCGAAAATACTCGAATTATGCTGATCTTGTCGAGCTTGAAACCCACATTATCGGCAAAGCTGTCAACGTGCAATTCATCTATCAGACGGGCGATGCTGCTGGTCAGAATATGACGACCACCTGCACTTGGCAGGCGTGTCAGTGGATTATGAAGAAAATGCAGGCTTTTGACGGTGTTAAATTCGACAGGTTTTTTATTGAATCCAACCTGTCGAATGACAAAAAAGTCACCTATCAATCGTTCATTAAAGGCAGAGGGATTCGCGTCATTGCTGAGTGTGTAATCTCTGCAGAAATCTGTCGTCAGGTGCTAAAGGTCTCACCTGAAACCATTACACGCGGGTTTGTAAATGGCGTGTCAGGAAGTATCGCCGCCGGTATGGTGGGTATGAATATAAACATCGCCAATACTATTGCTGCTATGTTTACTGCGACGGGACAAGATATTGCTTGTGTGCATGAGTCTTCGATAGGGCACTTACATGTCGAATTGACAGATGATGGTTCTCTCTATGCAGCGATGACTTTGCCGAGTTTGGTTATCGGAACAATCGGGGGTGGTACAAATCTGCCTCATCAAAAGGAATGTTTGCAAATTCTGGATTGTGCTGGGGCTGGTAAGGCGCACAAACTGGCGGAGATCATCGCATCATACTGCTTGGCGCTTGATTTATCAACGATGTCGGCAATAGCAACGGATCAGTTTGCGCGTGCACATGAGGCGTTAGGACGGAATCGTCCAGTTGAGTGGTTGAAATTGGGGGATTTCAACGTTGCATTTTTCAACCGTGTAATGCAGAGCTACACAGGCAACACCACAGTCCATGTTGCCAATGTTGAGCAAATAAATGTGCAGAATCAGGGAAGCTCTATTATCACCGAGTTGACCGCGCATAAACTCAATAAGCTGATAGGGCATTTTCCTTTCAGAGTGAAGCTGGCGGGTGACGACAATTCCAGGGATGTGATGATAAAAGTCAAACCGCTTGATGAAGAAGTTATCCTGGTTTCAAATCGCATTGCATCTTTGTGTGATGCGCGATTGGCTCAAACATACAATAACTTTAAAAATGAACTTGATTTCCGGCATTGCCATGTGCGTGAGCTGGAAGTCATGAAGCAGGAAGACCTGCGCTTCCGCAAACATGCCCCTGTAGTCTACTACGCATGGAGTGAGCCAAAACGCGAAGCATATGTACTCGTGGAAGAAATGTTGACCAACATGGAATTGATGGATACCGCCGACGATACTTCCGGTTGGACAGAAACACATATTGAGGCTGCCATTACTGGTATTGCGGAGATGCATGCCATTTGGTATGGGCGTGAAGATGAGTTGCGTGAGAAGCCGTGGTTTTCCAATGCTCCCACACAACAGAATATGATGACTCGTTTGCGCTTGTGGGAAATGTTGGGTGTGCATGCTAGTGAAGAATTTCCAGAATGGTTCTCTCCAAAAGACATGGAAAACTTCCGCAGCATTATATATTCCTTGCCTGACTGGTATGCAGAAATCGACAAAATGCCAAAAACGTTGATTCACAACGATTTCAATCCTCGCAATATCTGCTTTAGAAAGACCAGTGATGGGCCTGTTCTCTGTGCTTATGATTGGGAGCTGGCTACAATTCAATTACCGCAGCACGATTTGGCTGAATTTTTAACTATGACAATGCAACCGGATGTCACTGTAGAAGCGGTTGATAGATATGTCGAGTTGCACCGGGTTGCGCTTGAAAGGTTCACTGGAAAAACTATCGATCAATCACAGTGGCGGCGTGGTTATGAGCTGAGCTTGTGGGATCTGCTAGCTAATCGAATTCCTATGTATGTGATGGGACATACCTTCAGACACTATGGGTTTATGGAGCGAGTGCAGGCTACTTTCCGACAGTTGTTAGTAATTGAAACGAGACGACAGAAATAGGTATAAGTAGGCTGGTGCCCGGTAAATGCCGGGCTAATAATTTTTCAAAATTATTAGGCGCTTCTGCATGGAAGAAAATGTGAGTCGAAATCGTGGTTTTTTTATTGTAAGGCTAAATTTTGTCGACTGTCTGACACTATCTGGCGTTTTCCTGGCCGGTGCCGCAGTTTCCCAAATTCTGAGTGGTAGGTTGGAATTGGCGCTTGCGCTTCTTTATCTGGCCGTGATTTCGGATGCCTTTGATGGAATTCTTGCCCGTAAGTACGGGTTGACACGTGATTTCGGTCGATATCTAGATGGGTTCGTGGATACCGTTGATTACTTGATTGCTCCGTCATTATTTTTGTATGTGATGGGGTTTGATTCATTTTGGCAAGGAATGCTGTTGTTGACGCTGGTCTGCTGTGGGTTTATTCGACTTTCTGTTTTCAATGAGATTGGAAATCTGAAGGATGAAGATAATGGTTTGAGTTATTTGGGCGCGCCTGTATTTTGGTCTGCGTTGTTGTTGGGACCCATTTACATTGCTGTTGTTTCCGTTGGGGAAAACATAATCTTTGCCGTTCTGTCTTTCGCTATTCCGCTTTTTTCAATAATGATGTTACACAATGGTCGCTATCATAAGTTCAAAGATCCCAAGCGAATGTTGGTGGCACTTCTGTTAATGAGTGCCATGTTCTTTATTTGGGATACTGCCAAACAGGGGGTAAATGCGAATTTCAGTGTTGACCTGCTTAGCAAACATGTTGTTACCGGATTGCTGGCGTCAATACCGGTAATTGTGGGCGGAATTTTGCACATGGTTGTAGTGAAATTTGATTTGCTATCATTTCTTAAGATACCGATTAGTCAGAAATTGTTTGGCGCCAATAAGACAGTTCGCGGATTCGTTGTGATGCCAATTGCTTGCATGCTTGGATTTCTATTTCTTGTTGCAATCGTTGGTCAAAGCGGCTCTGCCTTTACCATCGATTTTTCACGGTATTCAATAATTCTATCTGGGGTTCTTATTGGCATTGCTTATGTCCTGGCAGAGCTTCCCAATTCTTATGTAAAACGTCGCCTTGGCGTGGCTCCGGGTGAAGTACCAGAATCGAATGCGCGCCTATACATTCTAATGGATCAACTGGATTCTGGCATTTTGTGCTTGGTTTTCTATTGGTTTTTTTGGGATATGCCTTTACTAACCTGTCTTGTGACATTCGTTATGGCGCCTATTATTGCTTTGTCGATCAAAAAAGTGCTGTTTCTTCTTAAGCTGAAGAAAAGCTCAACCTAGAAGTAGAATTGCGAGGCTCCAACTGTGATTGACTCTTTCCTCAAAGCAGAAGTTTCAAATCCAATAGAAGCCTTGGTCTTGATGATTGCATTAATTATTGCGTCTGGTGTTGGGACTATGAATCTCTGGCAGGCGATTGAATATAAGGTTTATTTTTCCAAAACTGACCCATTACGTCTTGCGTTGGATGACATTGAGACGAAGGTGGGTGCAGCGCTGGTGGTAACGACGGTCGATTTCAATTGTGGCTTCGGAGCTTTGGCGTTTAACAACTATTCGTTCTACGCAAGCATGGGATTGCTCACCGCAATCACAATTTGCTTTGCCTTTACGACGTGTTTTTTGTTGCTGCCAGCGCTATTGATGCTGTTTGATAGTGGAAAGAGCGACGCACCAACGTTTAATAATGGCACTGCGCGCTTAGGCGATTCGTGAGCTAATTTATATGAAAGCGCTAATCGTCACTTCACAAGTCACCTTTGTTCCAGAAAACTACGATCGTCTCATTGTTGGCCTTGCCGAATTGCCGCAAGTAGGTGGGCTCCTGGTGTTACAAAACTGGGATTCCAGCGTTTTTATCAAAGCATTGGGACTTATGTTGTCAGGTGCACCAAAAACGGGCCTGCAACTCATCAAGAACCGTTTTGGAAAAAGTCAGCGCAATCGGATTCATGCTTATTCATGCATTGGAAAGCCGATTTGGAATCTGAACACAATTAATTGCAACGAAGCGATCAATGTTGTTAGGGATAATGGTTTCGATTTAATAGTCAATGCGCGAACCAGGTTTATATATAAGAAGGCTATTTTAAGCGCTCCGCCTCTGGGTTGTATAAATATTCATCATGGATTGCTGCCAGATCAGCGGGGAACCATGTGTGATTTGTGGTCGTTATACGAGGGCAAGCCTGCTGGTTATAGCATACATCGAATGTCAGAAAAAATAGATGATGGTGATATCATCTGTGTATCCCAGGTTGACAATGGTAGTTGTAAGAATTACTCAGAGTATCTGTTGCGTGCATCTGTTAGCGAACTTAATTCAGTTAGAAAAATTCTTGCAGATTTAGAGAAAAATGGTGAGGTTACACATTGTCCTAACGAACAGCGTGTGATGTCCCCGCATTATCGTAACCCGGATTTTTCGCAAATTAGGGAAATAAGGAAAAAAGGTTTAATCATATGAGCCAACTGCTTGTCGTTATTCATGGAAATCCCGGCACCCCTAATGACTTTGATTCAGTCATCGGCTTTCTGACAAGGGATCGAAAGATTTTACGTTTTCAGCGACCTAGTGAATGCAAGGGGTTATCAGAACTGTTGAAATTGCTTGATGAGGAAGTTAAAAAACAGTGCGCCGATGAGATAGAAGTTGTCGCCTACTCCTGGGGGGCATACTTAGCGTTGCAATGGGCATGCATGACTGATCAGAAGCTTACTCGGCTTGTTCTTGTCAATCCGACGTTATGTGTTGATTCGCCATTATCACCAGCAATTGGTAAAGCAACGAGTGTTCCGCTTGTAGGAGATTTTTTGCTAAGAAAAATTGCAGCATCAAAAACCGAAGATTTTATCGCGCACAGTTTTTCGCCCGCAATTCCCGCGGTCGGACTAAAAACGCAACTATTAGAGAATCTCGGTAAACCAGGGATTTGGAAAGCTGCAATATTGTATAAAATAATGCAACAGAATAACCCGCTTTCAGCGCGCAAAATGAATCGCGAATTTCAAATGGATGTGATACGCGGTGTGGATGATGAGGCGATTGCATGGCTTCCACAAAGAGATATGCTAAATACTTTGATAGGTGGAAATCAGTATTATCACTTACATGAAATTAAAGGTGCGGGTCATGCTTTGCCATGGACCCATGCAGCCCAATTAGCGGAAATTATTGAGCGAAATGAACCAAAAAGCCCTATTTCTGATAACAAAGCGAATTCTGATCGGCTCGATGTGAATCTAAGAATTGGCTATCAACCAGGTGAGACAATAAATAACAATATAACATGCTACCTGGAAAGGCATTTGGAAAGATTTCCGGATCGCCCTGCAATTCGTTGGGCTGATGCAGCCGATATTGGAAAATTCAATGGGAACCATGAAGTTTCAATGAGGCACTATAGTATTACTTATGCTCAATTTGGTGATGGAATTCGTCGAGTTGCAAAAGGGCTGAGTAAATTGGGTATTGGAAAAGGAGATCGAGTAATACTGTTTTTGCCAATGAGCGTTGGAATGTACACTGCCATGTGCGCTATTCAACGTATCGGTGCCATAGCTGTTTTTCTTGACTCATGGGCTCGCAGAACCCATCTGGGGGCAAGTGCTGAATGCGTTGATCCTAAAGCAATGATAAGCCATAAGGCTGCATTTGATCTCGTAGCACAAGTGCCTGAGTTCAATAGTATGAAATTGAGAATTATTGCTGGACCAGGTAACGATGGTTCGTTTGATGCCCAATTAGAAGAGCTGTTCAAGTCTGATCCAGACAACACAATTGCCGCAGTGGAGTCTGAAACAACCGCGTTGATTACCTTTACAACTGGTAGCTCAGGTAAACCTAAAGGTGCGAATCGTACGCATCGCTTTCTCGCTGCTCAACACGAAGCGCTTTGGGACGTCATACCTTATGAACCTAGTGATTCAGACATGCCTGCGTTCCCTATCTTTTCTTTGAATAATCTGGCAAGCGGAGTTACAACCGTGCTGCCAGCGATTGATTTAGCAAAACCGAGTGAGAATGATCCAGCTGCACTTGTTAGCCAGATTCTGCATGAAAAAATCAGCTGTACAACTTTGTCACCTTCAATGTTGAACAATGTATCCGCGTATTGTATTGCAACGAAAGTTGAGTTACCTGGTCTGCGACGCGTTGTGACCGGTGGTGCTCCGATCAGTAAGGATAATGTGCGTGATTTTCGTTCGATTGCGCCACAAGCAGAGATTTGGATTCTCTATGGTTCAACAGAGGTTGAGCCCATGGCGCACATTGAAGCCAGGGAGATGCTGAGTCTAGAAGAGAATGAAGATCCTGAGATTATCGAATCGGGTGTAAATGTTGGCCACATAAGTGAAGAACTGAGATACAAATTTATCAAACCAACACACGATGATATAGATTTTTCTACAACTAATTGGGCTATGTTAGAGGTGCCAAAAGGTACTGTTGGGGAATTCATTGTTACTGGTGACCATGTTTGTCAGGACTATTACAACAATCCAGAAGCTTTTTTCAAAACGAAAATAAAGGATGATACTGGTGCAGTTTGGCATCGAACTGGAGATCTTGCGTACTCGGATGACAAAGGTTATTTGTGGGTGGTTGGTCGTATACACAACATGATAAATCGTGGCGGAGAATATTTTTTTCCTGTCAGTGCCGAGATTATTTTAAAGCGTTTTGACTTTGTTAAGCGTGGCGCATTTCTTGGCTTTCCAGATGATAAATTGGGTGAGCGCACTGCGGTTGTTATCGAGACAGAGGAAGGTTATTCTGATATTCAGAGTAGGCTTAAGGAAATTCAGAACGTTTTCGATAAGAACAAAATAACTGTTGATTCTTTATATGTTGTTGATGCCATACCAATGGATCCAAGGCATCACTCAAAAGTTGAGTATGCCATTTTGCGTGAAAAGATACAAAGAAGCGGCGCAAAAGACCTGCTTGCGTAAATGTTTAAGCGCTATTTCGGGTGAAATCGATGGAAGAAGGTAGCTTGCCCTATCGCTGGTGGGTGTTCATAAAGGAGCGATTTTCTCCTGCTGAACACCTTCTAATGGTGTTTTTTTTGGTGCTTGGCAATAGTGCAGTCGCTTGCCTTTTGCTTGGCTTAGATTTGCAACTAAAACTAGTGTTAATCAGCTATTTGGTTGCCATGATGTTTTTTTTTCGTTTACGTTGTTTTGACGAGATTAAAGACTATGAAGTTGATTTGAGGGTGAATCCTGAGCGCCCATTGGCAAGAGGGCTTTTGACGATTTCACAAGTTAAAATCATGTTGGTAACGCTAACTGTTTTGGAGCTTGCCATAACCAGCGTGGTTGGCTGGAGTGTGCTTTTGGTTCATTCTGTTGCTATTGTTTACAGTTATGTAATGTACAAGGAGTTTTTTATTGGAAAATACTTAACCCCCCATTTAACAACTTATGCTGTCATGCATACTTTCGTTTCTGTATTGGTGGGGTATTCAGTAATCGCTTGTAATACAGGGCTAGATTTTTACTCATTTCCCAAGTTTATTTATGCATTTGGATTTATTAATTGGGCTCTTTTTAATCTTTTTGAATTTGCTAGAAAAACGTTTTCTTCAGAAGAGGAGCGTGAAAGTGTTGCTACCTATTCTTCTTTGTTTGGCACAGTTGGAGCGGGTTTTCTCAGCTTGAGTCAGGTCGCTTTTGCGTTGATGGTTCTTTTCTATTCGTCATATCTTCATCCGGCAGGTGTGAGTTTGCTAGATGGTGTGGGCGGGTGGATGCATATGTTACTTGCAATTTTAGTGCTAATTGCAACGATATTGTTTATGTTTAAACCCACCTTGGCGGCAGCCAAGCGATTTCGTGGTTTCTGCAGCATTTATCTTGTGCTGTTTTTTGCGACTCTTTCCTGGCAAGGGTTAATGTCCTGACCCAAACGCGAGGCTACAATATGTTGGTGTTAAAAAATTCCGTTGATAATTTTGCTAGAAATGAGGCTGGAGGCAAAGGCTACAATCTCTTCCTCATGACGAACAATGGCATTCCTGTTCCCGATTGGGTTGTGCTTGGGCGATCCTGTTTCGAAACATTTGTTGCAGAAGTTGGTATAGAAGCGTCTATCCAATCTGTGCTTCAAAGTTTTAAAGGCGGTTATCAGGACGCTAGGCAAACTGCTGAAATGATTGGCGAGATTATTACTAAAACACCCATTCCCAAAACCATATTGGATATGGTTCATCAAGCATATGATGTTATAGGCTTTGATCAAACAATTTCCGTTCGATCCTCTGCAGCTGATGAAGATAGCGCGGCACATTCATTTGCTGGCCAATTGTCTAGTTTTCTCTATGTCAATGGCGTTGAAGATGCCTGCAGGTTTTTAAAGGCATGCTGGGCATCGGGTTATACAGAGCGCAGTTTGATATACCGTAAAGAAAATGGTTTATCGCTAGATGGCATTGCTGTTGCCGTTGTTTTTCAGAAGATGATTGATCCGGATTGTTCAGGGGTTATGTTTACTTGCGAGCCCATGGAAGAGCATCTCGATCAGTTTGTGGTTAGCGCGGTTTATGGTGTTGGGGAGGGCTTGGTTTCCGGTGCGCTGGATTCGGATACTTATTGGCTAAACAGCGATACAGGGTTATTGGTAAAACAGCAGATTGTGGAAAAAACAGAGGCTTTTCGTCGTACGGCCTCGGGTGAGAGCACAGCTGAACCTGTCCAACCAGGTTTGGTCAATGTACCAGCATTAGACAAAGAGAAATTGCAGCTTCTTTATCAGTTGGGTTGTAAAATACATGCTCATTATAGGACACCTCAAGATATTGAGTGGGCATTTGAGAACGGCAAGCTTTACGCTCTGCAAACGAGACCGGTAACAACACTTTCGAAAAATATGACTGGCTACCCCAATCTTTGGGATAACTCAAATATCGTAGAAAGCTACGGTGGAATAACGTCTCCTCTATCTTTTACCTTTGCTTTGGAAAATTATAAAAACGTATATATCCAATTCTGTGAGATATTAAGTGTTCCAAGGCCGATAGTTAAGGAAATGGAATATTATTTGGGGAATATGCTCGGATCTATAAACGGACGCGTATATTACAACCTATACAACTGGTATAAACTGGTCGGTGTGCTGCCAGGATTCAAGCAAAATCGACAATTTATGGAAACCATGATGGGTGTTGGTGAGCAATTGTCAGAAGAGATTGTAGAAAGAATTAAGCCGCACGATTCGTGGGATACTCCGCTTGGAAAGTTTAGGAAATTCAAGACGGGCATCGCATTTCTATATTATCACTTTGCAATTCAGAAAATTGTAGAGCAATTTCTGCAAGAATTTTCTGATTCTTATGATTATTTTCGTCGTAATGATTATTCTCGGATGTCAAGTGATGAGATTTTCGAGAACTATTTGTCTATGAATCGTGTCATGCTCGACAAATGGAAGGCGCCTATCATCAATGACTTTTTGTGCATGGTTCACTTTGGCATTCTTAAGAAATTAACTGGAAAATGGCTTTCGAAACTTGATGAAAATATTCAGAACGATTTGCTTGCAGGTGAAGGAAATTTGGAGAGTGCGTTGCCAACAAAGACCTTGATAAGGTTTGCTGGTGTGATTGCAAAGAATGAAGGCTTACGATCTTTGATTGAGTCAACACCAGATTATCAGCTCCTTGAAGCGTTAAAGCAAAGTGAGTATCAAGATTTTTACAGGCAGATATGTGATTATATTGATCGGTTTGGTTTTCGCTGCATGAGTGAAATGAAATTGGAAGAGAAAGATCTCTTTACTGACCCCTCCTTCCTTTTCGTCTGTCTAAAGAATTACCTGAGATCAGGTACTACTGATCTCGAAGAGTATGAGAAGCGGGAAAAAAGTTTGCGAGTTACCGCGACCCATCGTGTTGATAAAGCGCTCACTGGATGGAAGAAAAAGATCTATTTCTGGTCATTAGAGCATGCTAGAAAGGCTGTTAGAAATAGAGAGAATACCCGATTTGCAAGAACGCGTGCATATGGGGTAGCTCGAACAATGTTTCAATATATGGGAAGCAATCTAACAGGGATAGGTGTGTTGGAAAAACAAGACGACATTTTTTTTCTAACGCTCCAAGAAATTTACGGAATTCACCAAGGTACGTTGCCTTGCTATGACATGAAGTCAATTATCAATTTAAGAAAGCACGAGTACCATTCGTTTGAATCGATGGAACCCAAGATTCGTTTTCAGACCCGCGGGCCAGTGTATTGGAAAAATCAGTTTATCGATGTGCCTGAATTGCCCGAAGTGGAAGAGGGTGCAGACTACGATCTCAAAGGATTAGCTTGTTGCCCTGGGATTGTAGAAGGAGTTGTTCGTGTGGTTCATTCACCAAATGAAGACCTATCACTCGATGGTCAAATTCTGGTTGCAAAACGTACTGATCCAGGTTGGGTTCCTTTGTTCCCTAGTGTTTCTGGACTCCTTGTCGAAAGAGGAAGTCTGCTGTCGCATTCAGCGATTGTTGCACGCGAAATGGGAATACCCGCTATTGTTGGCATAAAGGGGCTGCTTAACACCTTGGAAACAGGCATGAGGGTGCGTTTTGACGGGCAAACGGGGACAATAAAAATTCTTGAACGTACGAACTAGCAACCAATAGCCAAAATCAATCAACCCAATAAAAAATTTAACATGGGCAGCCGCCTGATCTCGGGTGTAAGATTAGGCGGCTTTATATCGTGGGTGAGGCCATTGTCTGTATCCTGCCTCATCCTATCCCTCAGAAAAATGATAAGACTGTGTCAAAGGAGAACCCCATGGGCGTTCTGGTTGGAAAAGCTGCACCCGATTTTACTTGCGCCGCCGTTCTTGCTGACGGTAGCATCGTTGATAGCTTTACATTGTCTTCTGCCATCAAAGGCAAATACGGTATTATCTTCTTCTATCCCCTCGACTTCACTTTTGTATGCCCCTCAGAGTTGATCGCTCTGGATCACCGTATTCCGCAATTCAAAGAGCGCGGCGTTGAAGTCATTGGTGTATCGATAGATTCACAGTTCACCCATAACGCCTGGCGTAACACTCCGGTTAACGCCGGTGGTATTGGTCCTGTCAAATACACCCTGGCGGCTGATATCAACCATGCGATCTGCAAAGCCTATGATGTTGAGGCCGCTGGCGGTGTTGCGTTTCGTGGGGCATTCCTGATCGACAAGAGCGGCAACGTGCGCGCACAGATCGTCAACGACCTGCCGCTGGGTCGCAACATTGACGAGCTAATTCGCCTCGTCGACGCGCTGCAATTCCACGAAGAGCATGGTGAAGTTTGCCCCGCTGGCTGGAAGAAAGGCGACGCCGGGATGAACGCCAACCCGCAAGGCGTTGCAAAGTACCTGGCTGAGAATGCAGGCAAGCTATAATCGATAAAGTCTTCACCCCTGGGATTCATGTGCCAGGGGTGAGTGTCCTTCCGGCAAGCATGCGTGAGCACCAATTGTAACGTCCGTATCGTCTCCACCGTCACTACAACGCTGGATATCAACTATCCTGCACTGGAGGGCTGATGCTCATGGTGATGACCGCCCGCAAGTGACGCAGCACCTCTGCGCATTCGTTGGGGAAGAAATGCTCGATCTCCGTGAACTTGCGTACACCGTGTGCAGAATTTCAGCAAACAGGTGGTTTCTTCGGCCTGTCCTTTCGGCTCTACTTTTTATTGAAAGCATTTACATTTATTGGAAACACCTTCAAAACTGACGGCAAAAACAGCAGATCGAAAACAATAGCGATGGCGATGGTGCCAGACACCATAATACCCAGCGTTCGATTTACAACAAAATCCGAGAACAGCAACATTGCGAAACCTGCACAAAGTACAACAGTAGTAATCAACACCCCTTTACCTGCGTGCTCAAAAGTGTAACGAATAGCGTCATCTACGTTTAACCCGCTACGAAGTCCGCTACCAAACTTTGTAAACAGATGAATCGTATCGTCTACGATTATGCCGCTCGTTATGGTAAAAATGACCGCAACCCCCATATTGACTTCCCCCACCACCAACCCCCAGATACCCAACGCTATGGCCGAGGGAAAGACGTTGGGGAGAAGCGCCAACAAACCTAGCTGAATCGAACCAAATCCAAAAATCATACATAAACAGATGATGGCAATTGAACTAAATGTCCCCCACATGATGCTTTGAACATTAGACTGCCCTATGTGCGAAAACATGATGGTTGGACTTGCACCCGGTATTCTTAATTCAGGCGCATTTGACTCAAGCCAGGTCTGCGCACGCGCTTCCAATGCCAAGTTTTGCCTGGCCTTCAGCATGGGTGTATTCACCGTTATCCTGAGCGCTGATTTTCTTGTGCTTATCTGATTGTTCAGATCCATCCCTTGAGGTAGTGAAATTTCGTACATCAGCAGGTATTGTGAAGTCAGTTCACGCGATTCTGGTAACCGATAAAATGCTGGATCGTCATCATGCATGTTTTTGTTCAGGCGTTTTAGCACATCCGTAAAGGACGATACATGTATTACCTCAGGCTGCTTTCGATACCAGTTGACAAATGCTTCTACCTTTTTCAGATAGGCGGGATCAGCGATGCCATAGTCTTCGTCGGTTTCAAACTTATATTCAATGAAATTCATCCCCAAGCCGTGCGATTCCGCCGCTTCGGTAGCAACCCGAATTGGCACGGTTTTTCCGAAATACCCAACACTGTCGTCATTCAGTTCATTCAGAAACACACAGCCACTCAACGCAATCGAAAACCCCAAGGTGCCATAGAACACCTTTTTCGGATTAGCGATAACCCATTCTGCAGCTGCACCGTGAAACCTGTCCTCATGCACCTCTGGAGCACCGGCATGTGCCCGCGAAAACCAGATCGCAAGCTGGGGCAGCATTGTATGGGCAAACAGGTAAGCGATGATTATTCCAAAAGCCGCAATAAAGCCAAACTTAATGAAAGGTGGGGAATCAATGGTGCACATCCCCAGGAAGCCTATTGCCGTGGTAAAACTCGTTAGAAATACCGGACGAAGATTTGTGCTCAAACTTTCTACCATGGCTTCGGTCTTGCTGCTGCCCTCCCTAAGTGTGCGAGAGTAATAACTTAAAAGATGAACACTCTCTGCTACCGCAAGTGTCATGATGATCATCGGCGCCATGGCGCTGATATTGTCTAACGAAATGCCAACCAGACATACAAAACCCACTGTGGATACGACGGACACCATTATAACAAGCAGTGTCACCACGGTATTGGACACTGATCGGGTCAGTATGCCGACCAGCACGAGAACGACCAAGAGGAGGCCTGGTACTAGCTTGGCAAAATCTTCTGTGGCCACCACGCTCATGTAGTAGTTGAACGATGCAACGCCCGCCACATGAATGTCGATGCCCGGAAACCGGGACTTAAAGTTACTGACGAGCTCCTCTACCCCTTTTGGCCCTTTCATCAATTCAGGCAGGGCAACCGTCGGGTCAGGTGGTAGCGCAAGGGTAATCGAAATAATGGACCCATCGCCAGCAGGGGTCACTACTTGCTTAAAGAGCAGCGGCTCATTCATTGCAATGGTACGTATTCGTTCGCGGATTTCGCGACTGCCGTCAAAATCAGCGGAAATCAAATCTTCTACGATCAGTTCGTCTCCCACGGCGCGCGTGTGCTGGAAGTTGCTCAGCGAATCGACCCGCATCGAGTAAGGCAGCTGCCAGGACTGACTGGTTAGCCACACGATAGACTTGAGCCCTTCGCTGCTGAACATATCCTTGTTTTTAGGCGAAACAAAGAAAATCACGCTCTCGACTTTGCTGAAGGTGTTTTCAAGATCTTCAAAGGCTGCCAGATTGGGATCATCGGGTGCGAAAAATATTTTGTAGTCAGATACATAGTGGATCTTCGCAAATCCCAAACAGGATACGCCGATAAAAATAATGCTGGCACAGAAGCAGAGCAGCCTGTGCCTGACCAGAAAATCTGCAATTTTTTGATTCATTGATTAAATAGCTCCGCTACGGGTTTACGACGTTGTGCGATCAACTTTTCCGCCCCAGGAATGCCTACGCCTTACCTATTGAGATTAGCACGCCGATATCGGCCCGCGGTGTTGATCTTCTGCGAGCGGATTGCCAAATTACCATAACCATACTCCAATTGATTGGGTGTTCAGGTTGTACTTCTCTGGCAACACGTTATTTTTCCGAACAATCTGTGTCGATGAGACAATGTTAATTCTTTGAAAACAAATCACAAACGGAAATTACATGATGTCACATTGGCATCTGCTAGACTTAACTCACTGTAGTAATTCGGTTGAAGAAAATGACATTGAGTCGGCTCTTGCAAATTTCCTGCTATCCATTGATTGTTTTTGGCGCTGTGGCGCTTCATTTATTCCTGATGTCTTTGGGATTATTTCCCGATTTGGTGCCGTCGGTTGTTGCGACAATTGTTCTGGCTACCGTTTTTGCGTCGGAGTACCTGTTGCCGTTTCGATCTCAGTGGCTACAGCGAGAAAATGTAGGGGAAATTTGGCGTGATGGTGCTTCGACGCTGGTCATGCTTCCAGTTGTCATGGCAGGATGCCAATTTTTTTGGGAAAAAATATTTCCCCACGTTGATATATGGCCGCACGAAGCCCCCTTCGCTATTCGAGTTGTTCTGGCTGTTCTCATCGCAGAATTCTTTTTCTATTGGACTCACAGGCTTAGTCATGAAATCGCGTTTCTTTGGCGCTTTCATTCAGTGCATCATAGCGTCAAGCGTGTTTACTGGCTCAACAGCGGAATGCTACATCCCGTAGATGCCTTTCTGAACTTTTTTGTATATTTCTTTCCGCTTTTCGCTATTGGCGTTGATCATGAAGTCTTTCTGATGTTTCTCACTCTGACGATGACCACCGGCGTGATGGAGCATGCCAATGTCAATTTCAAGGCCGGCATTTTTAATTACGTCTTCAACACCGGTGAACTTCATCGTTGGCATCACTCGAAGACCATTGAAATTTCAAAGAAAAATTGCGGCAAGATTCTGAGTGTCTGGGATCTAGTGTTTGGCACTTTCTATTATCCAAAACAACATACTGGAATCGAGAAAGTCGGAGTCGAAGAGTAATTGGTACTGACCTGTTAGGTTGTACTCTCATCATGAGCTATGCTTAAAAATCACACTGCATGACCACACCGGCCAAGCAGAAGCGTTGGGAAAATCGGGAAAAAACAATGGGTAACATGATCAACACCAGAACCTTTATCGAAGGCTGCCTCGACGAAAGTCAAACCAAGGCTTTTGGAAAGATGATTGAACGACTCAACCCGGACTACAAGGCATGGGCCGAAACGCAACACCAGATACTTGAAGGTGCAAACGTCTGGCCTGCTGTCCTGGAGGAAACCCTGCACAGAGAATCCATACCGGAAGGATTGGTATGTGAATTTGGTGTTTGCACCGGCAGCTCGACCAATTTAATGGCGCGGAATTTGTCTGCGCGCGAGATATACGGTTTTGATAGTTTCGAAGGCTTCCCAACTGACTGGATCATTGGCGATGTAAGGGTTCCTAAGGAAATGCTTGCAATCGATCAGTCAAAACTCAACTTTGAGCCCAATGTTCGACTGGTTAAAGGTTTCTTCGATCAGTCACTACCCCAGTTTATGAAAGGCAGGGACGACAAGGTCGCGCTCATGCATATCGACTGCGATACTTACGACTCGACCAAAGACATTCTATCGAACACGCGCAATCGTCTGCAGGTGGGCTCCATCATCGTATTTGATGAAATACTGGGAGACATGGGGCTGGAAAACGAGATGCTGGCTCTTTGGGATCAGCTAATATTGAAGGGCTTTGAAATTGAGTGGATTAGTCGTGGGGGACATTGCTGGACTGCAGAGACTCAAGCATTTTTCAAAACCATCAAAAAGGCAAACCCGTTGTATACTCTTAAGCTTGCTTTTTACAATCCGCGTTCAGTGATCAGCCATTTGAAGAACAAGAAAAAGGTTGAAGAGGCTCTCTCTGCCGCTGCGGTGAGAATTACCAAGCTTCCAGCGGCACGCAGTGTTTGAGCCGCTCCCCTGAGTTTAAAGCAAGTACGCAAGACGCAGAGCACTTCTCCACTTCCATCTCGTAGCGGTAAAAAAGCCCTGCTTCAATAGAAGCATGGCTTTTTTTGTTTGCTGACCGCTAAACCGGCTGGCAAATATTAGATCGATCTGCGCTTGCCCAAGCCTGCCAGCGCACATGCTGCAGATTGCCCGGGTGCCAATATAACGCGAGGGGTAAGCTCACCGGCGGTGTCAGCACCAAAGCCCAGAAAATTACCTGCCCCCCCCGTGTCAGCAATGATAACGCCATGAGTGAAAGCCAATTCAAAACCATGAAGTATTAGCCGGATTTCCCGAGACGCTTCAATAACCTTGAGAGCCTTTTAATTGCTTACCTCCATGAGATCTCGACAAAAACGCTCCGTTCAACTTCAGTTGGGACAGGGCCTAAAAATGTTCCTGTTATTTCTGATCTTGAGGGGTCAAGTAACTGCTTACCCACTATCGCCACATAGAAATCCTTAGCCAAGCGGCGGGCCACTCTTAAATCTAGATCATTGTATGCAGGTAGAGTGTATCCAAATACAGTATCATTATAACGCTTGCTTACATGCTTCATCTTAATGTCAATATCCCAGTAATCTCCAATAGAATACCTGGAAAGAATATAAACGGTGTTGCGAGGCGTAATGAAAGACAAAGTTGGATAGTAATCAGTTCCGAATAATAGCTCGTCTTTGCTTGTTAGCTTCGTATACGTATAACCCAACTGAGACTGCCATTGAGGCGCAATGTCGACCTTAATGAACAGTTCGGCACCTTTTGATTTGCCATCGGCTTCATTCGCCAGGCTCGTCAAATAGCTTGTGTAAACGCGATCTGGATCGTCAGAAGAAGAATAATATTTTAACCCTTGGAAGGTAAGGTTTCGCAATTTGTTGAGCTCAGAATAATATGCCACAAAATCAAAAATCAATCTATTGCCGACGAGAGATCGATAACCTAATTCGTAGGTGTTTGATATTTCACTTTCATAGTCAAAGCTTCCAATTGCCTCTACAAAGGTTCGATCGGATGAACCTGCATTTATCTGTTCAACAAATGATTCAAGCTCTGGCGAAGCTCCAAATTTCCAGTTCCACACATGAGCCATTGTCGCAGGAGTGCGGGCAGCTCTTGACACTGAAGCCCATGCAAGAGTCTCGTCGCTTACACTGTAGCCGAAGCGCAAGCTGGGTTGTGTTTGCGATTTGGTAAATTCATTTTTTTCATGCTTGACGCCCAACGTAGCAACTAGATCGTTGCTTATTTTAAATTCATCTTGCAAGAACGATGTGTATTTGTCATAAAACAGCTTGTCCTCAGAAAATGACAAGATAAAGCTACCTTGTGCTTCATCTTCAATATGGCGGGCACCAAGCCCCCATGTAAATCGGTTGGCACCAGCTTCTGCGAAGTTGTATTGAAAGTCGATATCAGACGTCGTGCGCTTGTATGTGTAGACTTGTTCCTCTCTGTCTTCCCAGTCGACATAAGTTTTTAGCTGAAGGCTATCTCGATTGTTCAGCTCGTGCAGCCATGTCGACATTATCCAACTGTTTTTTGAGCCGTATTCTTGTCGTGGGGGTTGTTCGGTCACTGGTTGGGTCGCCAGTAACGCCGCATCAACAAAAAAAACACCGTGAAGATCAGTCGATGAAAGTCCTGTGTCAAAAGATAAAACATCATTTATTGTCGGTCTCCAATCAAATCTTGATGAAATTTGCCGGGTTGAGTGCTCATCCCCTGCTCCTGTATGTTCTAATGGCGAGTACGTATCGTCGGTGGATCTCATATCCACATTCACCCTGCCAGTCAATGCGCCTTTCCTGAACCCATTTCTATAGCGAAAAAAAACTCTCTCTTCGTTTCCTGCGCCAGCTGTAATGCGTTGCGCTTGGGTTACTTCTGAATCAAAGGTTATTATATTAATTATTCCGTTAACGGCGTTGGCTCCCCATATGCTCGTGCCTGGACCTCTTATCACTTCTATTCGCTCAATCTCGTTAAGTGAGGGTAATACGCTTTCCCAAAAGACACCGCTGAGATACGGATGATAAACGCTTCGCCCATCCACCATGACGAGAAGCTTTTCTGCGTATTGACTCAGCTCCCCTCGAGCAGTGACCCCCCAAAGAAAGTTGTTGATCCGCGCTGCGTTTATCCCTGGCGCGAGGTCTAATACTTCGGGCAACACGGTTGCGCCCGAGCGGCGGATATCATTCTGAGTGATGACAAAAATGGCGGCAGCGGAATCTTTATAGCTTTGTGTGCGCTTGGTTACTGTCGTGACATTCATATCCATGAGTTTTTCTAGCTCCATATCCATAAGTGAGCCTTCCATGCCGTAGGCTTGAGAGGATGCAATCGACGCTAGCATTACAAGAGCGATCGATTTCGAAGTCATGCATTGCTCTCTACATTTTTAGCGTGCATATGAAGTTTCATTTTGTTATTCCCACGCGTGCTATTTTTCTCGATATTAGCACCAAATCACTAGGTGCTTACCCGCTTTGATCTGACATTCGTTTGAGGTGCGCTACACAACCGAGTGCAATTGATAATGAAATCGTAATCATGGCTACCGTCAGTTAAGGCGGTAAGCCGCTTGCATCCATGCCCTCACTCTCAAAATCCGTTTGATCGCCAAGTCGAATCAACACGAAGTCTCGATCACCATTTTGGAAGTGCATTTGATGTTCTCGATCCTTATAATTCTCCACTTCTTTCGTGAATGACATATTATCAGTAAAGTCCCAGCGAATTCCTGCAATCCAGGCATTGGCATCTGTGAAAACGGCATTCTCAACTGCCATACCAGTAGGAGGTTGGCAGCAAGCCATTCGCAAAATCAGGGGGTGATTGAAATCGGAACATGTCAAAAAATAACTCCACTCGTTTTGCCGCATAACATCCGTTAGGTAACGTACAAAGATTTTTGTGGTGGGGCGCTGTCGTGTGCTCATAACAACGAAAATTCAGCAGTGGCAAAGTAGTGGCCGCTGTCATAATATGCGGCGGCGCTATGAAAGTCGAGCTGGTCATCATGCATAGAATATGTTATCTGTAACTTCATTCGACGAAGCAACAAAAGTATGAGTCCGAATGTCGGCTGCTCCCAGCGGTTTGCAGTAAAGCGCATCGGAACCATCTTTTATGTAAAAGGGTAAGTTGTAATCCGCATAGGATGGCGAGATGCAGGGATAACTGACGCTGATTTTTTTCGAATCGGCATAGATGCAAAAAGGGCTGCTCATGCGGTCCAGTTTCCGGGTCGGATCGGTACGGGGCTGGTATATAACATAGGCCCAGTCAATATCTCTATCCCAGTCATCCAACCCACGGGCCACTGTCTGCACGGTAACCGACGCTTTTTCATTATCGTGATGGGATGCTTGAGTCGCAGCAATGGAAATCGGTTTAAAATCTAGAGGCTGAGTAGCATACTCTTCGTAAACCCCATGCTGGTCGTTGCTCAAACCCACCTCAAAAGACCCAAAGCCTCCCAACTGCGTTTCAGCCGCATTTACCGTTACTGTCACAACAACAATCATGCAGACCAACGGTACAAGAAAATTTGGATTGTTTGCGTTCATCTGGCAGCTACTAACCCTTTATCTTGAAGTAAAACGTCAGCGGCTGTTCCGCCCGTTATCTGCATGCTTTTGACCGGGATAGTCTGTCATGATGGTAGGCAAATATCTTGAGTTTTTCCACTGCAGACTGTGAAACATCCTCTACTTCGAGCGCTCGGGAATTGTCCCTAGCAACGCGGGAGCATCTGGTAAGGTAAAAATATGATCACAAACGATTTGTGTTACTTGTGCCAGGACCTGTCTGAATTGATCCTGGATTCCTCTGTGGCGTCGCGTTCCGTGGTGCATTCCTGATCGACAAGAGCGGCAACGTGCGTGCACAGATCGTCAACGATCTCCCTCTGGGCCGCAACATCGACGAGCTGATTCGTCTGGTCGACGCGCTGCAATTCCACGAAGAGCACGGCGAAGTGTGCCCCGCCGGCTGGAAGAAAGGTGATGCCGGTATGAACGCCAATCCACAAGGCGTCGCTAAATACCTGGCAGAAAATGCGGGTAAGCTTTGATGATGGGTTGAGCAGCCGACAGCTGCAATATGCACTGTCGAGCAAACCCTCCCTTGGGTAGTAATCCCAAGCGGTAAAAAATAGAAAAGCCCCATTGGATTCGTCCTTTGGGGCTTTTTTACATGCATTGATGCGCGAAAGTTCTCAGTCCTCCGCCTCGCCGTCATTGGCCAGCGGCAACACCTCATCCAGACCGCCCAGCGCTCGCCAGCGGTTCACAATATGACAGAATAAATCGGCCGTTTTTTCGGCGTCATACAAAGCGGAGTGCGCTTCTTTCTGTGAAAAACAAATGCCTGCCGCATGACAGGCGCGTGCCAACACGGTTTGCCCCAGTGCAACGCCCGCGAGTGTCGCCGTATCAAAGCAACTGAAAGGATGAAAGGGATTGCGTTTGAGTTGCGCGCGTGCTGCCGCTGCAAACAAAAATTGATGATCAAAAAACGCGTTGTGCCCGACCAATACCGCACGATTACATTCGAACGAACTGATCGCTTTTCGAATATCGCCAAAAATCGTCGTCAGCGCGTCCTTCTCATCGACTGCATTTCGAAACGGGTGATAAGGATCGATCCCCGTAAACTCCAGTGCTGCTTTTTCGATATTCGCGCCTGCAAAAGGTGCGACATGAAAATGCCGGGTATGATGTTTCTGTAGCCAGCCATCCTCGGTGAAATGCAGCGTAACCGCCGCGATCTCCAATAGAGCATCCGTTTGGGCATTGAATCCCCCGGTTTCGACATCGATCACCACCGGCAAAAAACCGCGAAATCGACGGGCGAGGGGGTGTTTATCTTTTGTGCCCACGTAGAAAGCCTCGACCAATGGTAAATGCGCATCGTACCTTACCCTTCCCCCTGTGTCAGCATAGAGGGTGCTCAAGTTTGCGCCGTCGCTGCCGACAAACCCTGTAATCAAGCAGGGTGTGTTCGACCAATGTTGTATAACCATAGCGCGCCAGCCGGCACTGCCCAACACGGCACTTCACAGTATCTCGCGATGGCACGCGTGGTCAGCGCACGGCGCCACGTTTTTGCCTGTGCCATGCTGCTGGCCGGATTGCTGATGACCGCCGTCGCAGCCCACGCGACCAGTTATCAGGCTCGCCTGGATGTTGCCAGTTGGAACCTCGAACCCTCACCCCTCGAATGCAAACTCTGGCAAGCCGTCCCCAACTATGGTGAAGCGGTGTTCTCCATTCGCGCGGGCGAAAAACTTGAGTTCTACCTCAAAACCCAACAACCCGTTTACAAATCTGGTAAGGCCCAGCTTGCCGTCAGCGCACCCGCCTGGCATGACGGTATTCGCACCGTCTCTGTTGGCGCCACCGATGTGGTTCCCGGCACCAAACCCGTTGTGGTCGGTGAAAGCATTGCCCAACGCTTTCTCGCCGAGCTGCAAGCCGGCATGTTCCCCTCGATTAAAATGCCCGGCTGGTACACGCCGCATAGCGTTCAGGTCGATGTCTCTGCGGTCAACTTTGGCAGTGCCTACCAAGGCTATCTGAGCTGCATTACCTCACTGTTCCCCGCCAATTTTGAACAACTGCAAGCCTCCATGCTGCACTTCAAAACCGACCTCTGGAAAGTGGAAGGCACCACCCGCGAGCGCCTTGACCTGCTGGCAGGTTTTATTGCCCTCGATTCCAGCGTGAAAAAAATCATTATCGACGGCCACGCCGACACCGTCGGTCGCAAGGGCCACAACTGGGAACTCTCCCGCCTGCGCGCCAATGCGGCCCGCGAGTATCTGATCAGCAAGGGTGTGCCCGAGGACATGATCCTCATGCGCTATTGGGGCGAAACCCGCAATGTCATCAAAAAGGGGAATAACAAAAACGTCGCGGTTAACCGGCGTGTGTTGGTGCAGTTGTTGAAGGGGTAGGGTGTAGCGGCTAGAATACGGCCCCTAAACGCACCACCCCACGCTTCAACCTCACGAAAAGGTTCCCCCATGTCAGACATCAAAAAAGTCGTCCTTGCCTATTCTGGCGGCCTCGATACCTCCATCATCCTCAAATGGCTGCAAGAAAACTACGGATGCGAAGTCGTGACCTTCACCGCCGACCTCGGGCAAGGCGAAGAACTGGAACCGGCTCGTGAAAAAGCCAAAGCCATGGGCATCAAAGAAATCTTCATCGAAGACGTTCGCGAAGAATTCGCCCGCGACTTCGTGTTCCCCATGTTCCGCGCCAACACTCTTTATGAAGGCGAATACCTGCTCGGCACCTCCATCGCCCGCCCATTGATCGCCAAGCGCCTCGTTGAAATCGCTGAAATGACCAAGGCCGACGCCATCTCCCACGGCGCCACCGGCAAAGGCAACGACCAGGTTCGTTTCGAACTCGGCGCCTACGCCCTCAGCCCTGGTATGAAAGTCATTGCCCCCTGGCGCGAATGGGATCTCAACTCCCGCGAAGCCCTGCTTGCTTATGCAGAAAAGAACGGCATCCATATTGAGAAGAAAAAGGGCAAGTCCCCTTACTCGATGGACGCCAACCTCCTGCACATCTCCTATGAGGGCGGCATTCTGGAAGACACCTGGGCCGAAGCCGAAGAAGACATGTGGCGTTGGTCTGTAAACCCCGAACAAGCCCCCGACAAAGCGACCTATATCGAAATCAGTTTTGAAAAAGGCGACCCGGTTGCTGTTGATGGCGTACGCATGAGCCCCGCGCAACTGCTCGCCCACCTCAACAGCATCGGCGGCGCCAACGGCATTGGCCGTCTTGATCTGGTAGAAAACCGCTACGTCGGCATGAAATCACGCGGCTGCTATGAAACACCAGGGGGCACCATCCTGCTCAAGGCACACCGCGCCATCGAGTCGATCACCCTCGACCGCGAAACCGCCCACCTCAAAGATGACCTGATGCCGCGTTATGCCAGCCTGGTATACAACGGCTACTGGTGGTC
The DNA here is from genome assembly GCA_964473645.1 of uncultured Moraxellaceae bacterium. Taxonomy (GTDB): domain Bacteria; phylum Pseudomonadota; class Gammaproteobacteria; order Pseudomonadales; family Ketobacteraceae; genus HdN1. The sequence continues at coordinate 83,842 of CAYYPW010000006.1, read as the reverse complement.
ACCTGAGCGTTTGGCCATGCAAGCCCTGATCGACAACACCCAACAGTACGTCAATGGGGATGTGCGCCTTAAACTCTACAAAGGTAACGTCAGCGTCGCTGGCCGTCGTTCCAACGACAGTTTGTTTGATGTCTCGATCGCGACCTTCGAAGACGACCGTGGCGCCTACAACCAGAAAGATGCCGAAGGCTTCATTCGCCTCAATGCTTTGCGTATGCGTATTGCTGCCAACAAAGGTCGCAAGCTCAAGTAAGTTAGCGACTCTATAGACGTCCTTCGCTACACCGCCCGCAGCTGCTGCGGGCGGTGTGTGCACCCAGGCTTATCGATTCAAACCCACCCCCCAAAAACCCATCTATACTCAATGGATAGCACTCTTTAACTCGGTGTTGGCGCACGCTTTTTCGCCAGCCTCAGCAACAGGAACTGTTGGCTACCATGTCAAACGAGCCCGTATCGCAAGTCCATATCGATACCACTTGCCCATTGTTCGCCTTGGCGTCCAACCTCAACGAAGCGGCCATTCTGTTTAACGATGGCGGTATTGTGCTAGCGATCAATTCAACCGCCGAGCAGCTGTTTGAGATTCTGGCAGCCAACGCCATTGGTAAACTCTTTGATCGCTCTATCCCTTGCCCACGCGAATACGCCGGTAATGTCCCGCGTTATCTAGGGGATTTTGTCGCGGCAAACCCTCACTTGCTTTCGCACCCCATTACGGCGCTGTGTGGCACCCAGACCCGTTTGAGCCTGATTGCACACCGCAGCCTGATGATGTGGCAGGGGGAGTGGTATGCACTGGTCATTTTTCAGAATGTAACGGAATCGGTTAACGACTATCGCAAGCTGCAAAGTCGAATGGCGACGACGGAAAGCCTTTCGGGGGCAAAATCGCAGTTTCTTGATCATCTCAATCAAGAGATGCGGTCACCGCTTTCGTTACTGCTCAATGTCGTCGGGCAAATGTTGGATCGCAACGACCTGGCGACGGATATTCGCCAAGAGGTGACACTGGCCTATCAGGCCGGGCGTGAGCTGCAAAAATCCCTCTACGAAATCTCTGATTTCACCCAATTGGAAAACGATCATCTCGAATTCGAAAGCGTCTGTTTCAACACCCGCTATGTGCTTGAAGATTTGCTGGAGAGTTTTCAGGATCAGGCCACCAAAAAGAGTCTGGAATTCGCCACCCTGGTAGGCCCCAGCGTGCCGGAATACCTGATCGGTGACCCCAATCGCTTGCGGCAGATTTTGCAGTGCCTGCTGAATAATGCGTTTCGCAATACGGTTGAAGGGGGTGTCACCATCAAGGCGCAGTGCATGGTGGAAACTGCCACCCATGCCACCATCGAATTCGAAATCAATGACACAGGGTTGGGCATTGGCGAGCAACGACGCAAGGATATTCAGGCACAGTTCGATAACCCCCGCATAGACTTTGCCCAGCGCTTGGCCGCGCTGGGGGTGGGCATCGCCATCGCCAAAGAATTGGTTGAACGCATGGGCGGCCGAATTTCGTTGCGATCGACCGAGACGGTCGGCAGCAGCTATTTTGTATCGCTGAAATTCGAGAGAGGGGAACAAATCCTGCATCAGCAGCGAGTGCTCGCGGGCAAACGTGTGCTGATTGTCAACGACTCCTTTGAAGATCGCCAATGGCTGACCGAAGCCTGCAAGCAGGAACGCATGAAAGTCGAGTGGGTGGGCTCCGGCAATCATGCACTCAAATATTTGTTGCAAGAAAATACCACGCTGGCGCCAATCGATTTTGTGTTAATTGATTTGCACGAATTGAAACTGGCCGGCATTCATCTGGCACAGGAAATTCGTTGCCAGGCGTTGTTGAAAAACGTGGCCATCGTCATGCTGGTGGCTGCCAATGAAGGTGTGACGCCTGCCATTGCTACGGGATGCGGCGTCAATGCTTTGCTGCCAAAACCTGTGCGGCGTGGAGTGCTGATTGAAGCCTTTCGTGCTGCGCTTGCGCAGCAACGCCAACTACAGCCCGTGTTGGTGACGCAGCATTTGCTGACCGGCAACAGTGACCGACGCAATCAGCGGGCCTTGCTGGTCGAAGACAACGAAGTGAACCAGATTATCGCCAAAGGGGCCTTGCGTCGTTTGGGGATTACCGCAGATGTTACCAACAATGGTGAAGAAGCCATCGACGCCGTGCGTGATAACCATTACGACTTTATTTTAATGGATTGTGACATGCCTGTCATGGATGGCTTTGAGGCGACCCGCCATATTCGCGAATGGGAAAAGAGCTGCGGTGAACGCACGACGATTATTGCGCTCACTGCCAGCGACGGGGAAGAGTGCCGTGAGCAATGTTTGCAAGCAGGCATGGATGATTTTATGCAAAAGCCTTTTCGTGCCGATCAATTACAGGTCATTCTTGATCGCGTTGAAAAATCGGCACCATGATCTTTAAAAAAAGTGCAAAGCTGACGTTCACTATAGAGTTGTCGTTACATGACTGAAGAAGCCATTGCCAGCCCCGTCAAACCGCTGGTGGTCTTGCTGGATGCTACCGCCAAGCATATTGATGCCTATCGCCATATTTTTCAGGCCATGGATGTTGATATGGCCGCCCCTGAAAATGCGGAATCCTTATTACAAATTACCCAGGAGCGGGCGCCTGCGTTGATTCTGGTGGATGCGGCCATCACCCAACCCGATGCATTTCAGGTCATCAATAGCCTTAAATCTGACAAAAAGACGGCCCATATTCCGTTAGTGTTGGTGACTTCTGGATTTTCGGATCGTCGCCTTAAACTCTATCCTGAGTTGTCCGCATCGATTGAGGTGCTTGCCAAGCCGTTTGAAATCGAGCAATTCTTTTCGCTGGTGAAATTTTTTCTGCTGCAGTATCAATATCGCTGCATGATCGAAATGATTGGTGACAAGCAAAACAATTCGCTGATTGAAAGTGATAAAGAAGGCATCATCGCGCTTGATGGCGATGGCAAAATTTGCTTCGTCAATTATGCCGCCGAGTGCATATTACGGGGCCGTGCCACCTTCCTGGTGGGCAAATACATCGAATCCATGCTGGATGAGCCTGCACCAGCTTTGGTGTCTCACTGGCAGGAACACCCGATCAATACGGTGACGCGCAGTGAGCAGATTTTGCAGGTGGACAGCGCAACCTTGTGGCGTGTGGATGGTGAATCAACCCGCGTAAAATTCGCGGCCATTCCCATGCGCGACAAAGGCGATATCAAGCATATCTTTGCCTTTCGTGAGCTGAAAGAAACCCGCGAATCCAAAGATAAGCTTTCCAATCTCAGTCATACCGATAACATTACCGGCCTGCCGACGCGCGTGCGGCTCGAAGAAACCATCGATAAAATTTTGCGTAAAAGCAAACAGCGCAGTCAACATTGCGCGGTTCTGCATCTTGATCTCGATCATTTTCGTTATTTAAACGAAAGCGTCGGCCATGAACTGGGCGACCAGATGATGGTGCAGGTGGCCAATCGCATCAAACAGGTGGTGCGTCGCGAAGACGCCCTTGGCCGTATGGAAGGCGATGAATTTGTTGTGGCGCTCAGCTTTATCGAACACCCAGAAAATGCAGGCATTGTCGCACGCAAACTGGTCGAACGCCTGCACGAACCCTATTTGTTAGAAGGCCATGAAATCTATTCAAGCTGTTCTGTCGGGGTGGCGGTTTACCCGCAATGTGGCGACAGCGTGGCCGCGTTGCTGAAAAACGCCGAAGCGGCGACCCAGCGCGCAAAAATGCTGGGCCGAAATACGTATCAGTATTTTACGGTCGAAATGAATAAAGCGTTGGCAGAGCGGGTGCAGATCGAGTTTGAATTGCATAAAGCCTTTGAGAAAAAGCAATTTACGATTGCAATGCAACCCGTGGTCGATATTTTGTCTGGCAAAGTGCAGGCGCTTTCGCTATCGGTGCAATGGCTGCACCCACAGCGTGGCTTACTCGATATGTCGGAATTTCAGGGCATTGCGGAAGACGCCGGGCTCGGTGCCGAGTTGTGTCGCTGGTTGTGGCAAGAGGGGCTGGCCACGGTGCAGCGTCAACCCGCCTTTGACAATCTGTCTAAGGAAAACCAGCCAAAGGAAAACCAGGCGTCCACCTTGATATTGCTGTCTGCAACCCCCGCGTTATTAAGTCAGGAAGACTCGGTTGCCTGGTTGATCAATGCCGTCAAACAGTTCGGCATAGACGCATGTAACGTAGTCGTTGAGCTGCCTGAAGCTGCTGCCATGGTGCGTGAACGTGAAACCATGGACGCCGTTCTCGCGCTAAAACGTCACGGTTTTCAGTTTGCCATTGATGAATTCGGTACAGGCTTTGCTCCCGTGCATATGCTGCGCAAAATTCCGTTCAGCTACGTCACCTTGAGCGAAAAAGTGGTGACGGGCATTTCTGAATCACCCACCGACGCTGCCATTGTCGATGGTATTTTATATCTGGCGCGGCAGTTGGGGTTGCAAGTGGTGGCGCCAGGGGTGGCGAGTGTTCATCAGGCTGCCTTTCTTGGCGAGCGGGGATGCCAATGGATGAGCGGGCTTTATATCGACGAGCGGCTAGCGCAAAAGGATTATGTCGAGGAGCAGTGGCGTTTTACGATTTTGACGGCGGAATAGTGAGATTTTATTCTGCGTGTAAAATCGATTTTTAAATTGCGTCAAAACCTTCCTCCTGGAACCCAGTTCTATCTTCCATAACACCAACCCATCGCTTCGTACGCTATCGAACAGATAATAATTTACCGGTTCATTACTGTGTTCATTGTTCCTTGTCGCGCGATGGTATGGCAGGAACTATGAATACTCCTTGTTTGCATATGGATATATATTTATTTATGAATAAAAATGTTGCTGCATTCACTTGTGTGCTTGCGATCGGCGCTTGTGGCGCTTCAAGTTATCTGGTCGCAGAGAATTACTCGAAACCTAAAGAAGTCGACAACACCGGCATCAATAAAAGGGATCAGTCGGACGCGACAAAAACACCGATGGATCAATCTAATGCTAATACCGACGTTGAGATTACGCGCCGTATCAGAGACGCCGTTACTGATGATGAGTCGCTTTCAGTAAACGCTCATAACGTAAAGATAATAACCGCTGATGGTAAGGTTACCTTACGCGGCCCCGTGAAAGATGAAAATGAGCGACTAAAAGTGGTATCAGTTGCTCGTAAGGTAGCGGGTTCGACGCACGTGCAAGATCAGCTTGAAGTCGCTGGGCTTAGTGACGAATAAGACTGCAATTTACACAAGTATTCTTTCTTTTCACAGTGGAGAAACACCATGACTTCTTCAGTTTTTTGCATTGTCCCCAATGAATTGATGCTTAACCAGATCGTTAATCAGCTTCAAAAGGAAGGTATTTTATCCAACGATGTATCGGCGTTGTATCCGGATAAGTCGGGTGCTCGAGATTTTGTACACGAAAAACACACTAAAATGCCTGAAGGCGCTACTACTGGCGCGAGCGTGGGCGGTGTTGTCGGTGGTGGTTTGGGGTGGCTAGTGGGTGCTGGTGTATTGGCTATTCCTGGCTTGGGCCCTTTTATTGCAGCGGGTCCTATTTTGGCCGCACTTGGTGGTGTTGCGACCGGTGCAACATTGGGAGGCCTGACTGGTGCGCTTGTCGGAATGGGTATTCCCGAATATGAAGCTAAACAATACCAGGGGAAAATTCAGCAAGGCAACATTCTGATCTCAGTTCACGCACGTGACAGCGATGTCGTGAGCAAGGTTAAGAAAATTTTCAAGGAGGCTGGTGCTCAACACATCTCGCATTCAGAAGAAGCTCATGCCTGATATAACCTTGCCGAAAAAGGTTGCACCCTATTACGGCGATCGAAGTGTCGCCGTGGGAATGGAGTTGGTGTCAGTGATCACTTGGCGTTGTGGCATGTAGTCAAGCAGCAGATCTGTTTCTTTCTTGACCACCGCGTAGCACTCGCAACTTAACGACTCAAGTTTCGGCCTGTCAAGCACTTTGATCAAGCCGCGTGAATATGAAATCACGCCGAGTTGCTGCAATTTTAACGCAGCGAGCGTGACGCCTTCGCGACGAACGCCGAGCATGCTGCTAATGAATTCCTGTGTCATGGTCAAGTTGTTGTGTGACAGTCGATCCATGGAAAGCAGGAGCCAGCGACAGAGTTGCTGATCGATCGAATGGTGTCGATTGCAAACGGCGGTTTGAGAGACTTGCGTGATCAGCGCCTGTGTGTAGCGCAGCATTAGTTGCAGCAACTGACCGTGGCGGTTGAACTCTTCTTTCACCCGCAACCTGGGGAGTCGATAGGCGTGACCGGCGCTCTGTACCAGCGACCTGCTCGGCGTGTTTGTACCACCCAGGAATAATGTGATGCCTAGTAATCCCTCATTGCCCACCACGGAAAGGGCAGTCGATGCCCCGTTTTCCATCATATACTGTAGCGAAACAATGGAGTCTGTGGGGAAGTAGACGTGCCGCATGGGGTGGCGTGACTCATACAGTAACGCGCGCAATGGCAGTGGTACCAGTTCCAAGTAAGGAAACAAGCGCCCTTGCACATCAGGTGACAGGGCGGCTAAGAGATGATTTTGCTGAGGCTGGGGCTTGGTTTTTGCAATCATTGCGGTGCCATTGAAAGAAGGCTGAATTAGATTGCTCTGTATTACTTTTAACATATCTCAACGCTTACTTCACGACTATTCTGTAGGGTGGTCTGTCTTTTAAAGCGCCTTTAATGCCCAGCACATTCGCTTGCACTAATTTCATCAAGGACCACCCGTGTTTAGCGGCCATATCGTGCGTGAGGTTTTCAACGCTTCACGCACAATTCGTACCTGGTCTGTCCCTAACTCGACCATTTCAAGCGCCTGCGACAGAGCGTCATTGATGGTACTAGCAGCACTCATGCTCGTCCTTTATCTACGCTTTTTCAACCTCGACCACGTTTTTGCCCGGTGCGATGCCGGTGCGGTTGGAAACGCGAAAAATATGGGTGTCTACCGCCATGGTCGGTTGGCGAAAAGCCGTATTGAGCACAACATTTGCTGTTTTGCGACCGACTCCGGGCAATGCTTCCAGTGCCTCACGTTCAGCGGGAACTTCGCCATCATACTGTTCCACCAGAATTTTACAGGTCTTGATGACGTTTTCTGCTTTGCTGTTGAACAACCCAATGGTTTTGATATACGACTTTAAGCCTTCTACACCCAGCGCCAGAATTTTTTCGGCGGTATTGGCGACGCGGTACAGCAACCGCGTTGCTTTATTTACCGATACGTCGGTCGCCTGGGCCGACAATATGACTGCCACCAGCAGCTCAAACGGGCTGTTATATTCCAGCTCGGTGGTGGGGTGAGGGTTGTCTGCATGAAAGTGTTTTCAATGCCGTCAAACAGTTCGGCATAGACGCCTGTAACGTAGTTGTTGAGCTGCCTGAAGCCGCTGCCATGGTGCGTGAACGTGAAACCATGGACGCAGTTCTCGCGCTAAAACGTCACGGTTTTCAGTTTGCCATTGATGAATTCGGTACAGGCTTTGCTCCCGTGCATATGCTGCGCAAAATTCCGTTCAGCTACGTCACCTTGAGCGAAAAAGTGGTGACGGGCATTTCTGAATCACCCACCGACGCTGCCATTGTCGATGGTATTTTATATCTGGCGCGGCAGTTGGGGTTGCAAGTGGTGGCGCCAGGGGTGGCGAGTGTTCATCAGGCTGCCTTTCTTGGCGAGCGGGGATGCCAATGGCTGAGCGGGCTTTACGTCGACGAGCGACTCGCACAAAAGGATTATGTGGAGAAGCAGTGGCGTTTTACGATTTTGACAGCGGACTAGTGAGAGGTGGAGTCCGCTGTCAAATCGCGAAAATAAAAGCCCGCTATAGATTTGGCATTTGATACTGTCATCCACCGTCAAGGCAGCCGGTGGATCCCCTCAATGCAACTTCATTCTCGGCCTTGCTTGCCGCGCCAATTGGTCCTTAACCCAAATCACACCCGCCTTGAAGCCGCCAAACAAGGCCAACTGATGCAATCGATATAAAGACACATATAGCATGCGAGCCAAAAAACCATGGATATTGATCGTTCCCATCAAATTACCCATCAGGCTTCCCACTGAGCCGGCTTTGCTCAATGATACCAGCGAACCATAATCGCTATAGCGAAACGGCTTTCCATATTCCCGCTCCTTGATTCGCGCTTCAATGACGGTAGCCATATAACTTGCCATTTGATGCGCACTTTGTGCACGTGGTGGAATCGGCCGGTCATGTCCTGGCAATAGACAACTGCAGCAATCGCCGATGGCATAGATATCCGCATCTCGCGTCACCTGTAACCCCGGCGTTACTAACAGCTGATTGATTCGATTGGTCTCCAATCCATCGAGACTATTCAGGAAATCCGGCGCCTTGATTCCAGCCGCCCACACTTTCAATGTGGCGGGAATTCTTTTCCCGCTGGCAGTCTCGATGCTGTCTTCGGTAATTCGTGTTACTTTCTCGTTCGTCAACACGTGAATGCCGATACGTTCCAACTGCTTATGTGCACCATCAGCAATTCGCTCTGATAGGGCAGGCAATATGCGAGGTGCTGCTTCGATCAATGAAATTTTTACGCCTTCGGGTTGAATATCGTCAAGCCCATAACGCGCAAGCTCTCCGGCGGCATGCAGCAATTCTGCGGACAATTCAACACCCGTAGCGCCCGCACCGACAATTGCAATATGCAGTTCCTGATTTTCACCCGCTGCATGGGCCTGTAAATAACTGGAAAGAAAACGAGAATGAAAACGTTCCGCCTGTGAGCGGGTATCAAGAAAAATGCAATGCTCGCTAGCCCCTTGCGTGCCAAAATCGTTTGACGTTGACCCCATAGCTAACACCAATAGGTCATAGGGTTCTTCGCGTGCAGGTGCCAGCTCACGTCCTTCCTTATCGAGAAGTGCTGCCAATTTCAAGATTTTTCGGCTGCGGTCCAAACCTGTCATGCGCCCAAGACGAAATTCAAAATTATTTCGCGAGGCATGGGCGAAATAATTGAGTTCATCTTCGTAGGAGTTCAGCGTGCCGGCGGCCACTTCATGTAAAAGCGGCTTCCAGATATGGGTGAGTTCAGCGTCGATTAAAACAATACGGGCACGATTCTTCTTGCCCAGGCGATTACCCAAGCGAGTGGCGAGTTCAAGCCCGCCAGCTCCGCCGCCAACAATGACGACGCGTTTAGCGTTAGTACTCATGTTTAAATTTCCAAAATTTGTCACGAATGACGAACGCAACGGTGTGCCATTCGTGGCAAATTTTTAGACTTCACAAAGCAGATCAGTGGAGCCTTCGAAGAGGCTACCACTGACCATTGCATTCTGACAAGCAGGCGCGTTCTTTAAGTTGAAATGTCTTGGCGCGGAAGGGTATCCAGAATTAATTCTGAAATTCTTCGTAAGGTAAGGTTTGCACCCAACGCAGACAGCCGTCGTAGGTGGCACTGGCTTCTTGCACACATTCGTTGTGCGCCTGGATATCTTTGGGAAAGGCGTAATAGCAGGCACGTACTTCGTATTCCAGTTGGTTGAAACACATGCGTAAGCCTTGCTCCTGTGTCACATTTATCGTTGTGCCATCATCTATTGTTGGCACCACTGGCTGCAGTGTCGGCGCGTCAATCGGCTCATCTACAAAAAGCTGATTGCCCACCCGCAAACGAGGTGATCCTGTTCGCTGCAATGCGGGAAGCTCCACATCGCTTAGCGGTATTACGTCGTCGTCGCCTTGAACGACGATGGGGTCGATACATTGGTTGTCTTCATCCATTATGCCCCCCACCTGATCACACCGATATTTTAACTCGGCAACGATATCCTGAGCCTGTGTAACCGTTGGTAATGCCAATGCGATCGACATTACCAGCAGTGGGCCTGTAACCTGAAACTTTTTGAACGCGCTTGTATGGTGCATTTCGAATACTCCCTATTAACCGCCAATGCCATAGCCAGCAAAGGCTTGTGCGCTGATGAGAAAATTCACTATCACTGCGGTGATGATTGTCTTGTTCATATAAATACCCCTTTTGGCCTGTGAAATGACGATGGGGACATCACCAGCAGGGTGGCTTCGTTTCCGGATGCCATTTGCTGGGTGTCTTGCCATGAAATACGCAGCAAACGCCGCTGTAGATGCAGGTGGGAGTATTTTTTTTGCAAAGGTGTGAATATTCCCAGGGGCGGGGATTCTTGGAAGAACTCACCCCTTCAATGCGAGAGGTGGCTAATGCGTGCCAGATTGTGCATATGGAGGGCACACCGACAATGCCGGGATGCCTCTGCTTACAAGACGAGGTCTGAAGCGCTTGCTTGGTCTAGATAGGATTATTTGACAGTGAGAGAACCGCTCTCACCGGAACAGTTAAGAATTCGTGGATGCGCGGAGCAGCGCCGTTACCGGCGCTTCTTCAACCAAGCCTCTTTCTCCTCCAGCGTAAGTGGTCGCGCTTCCTCTTCCAGCATCACCGGAATACCATCACGCACCGGATACGCAAGGTTACTGGAAAGGCTCACCAATTCACCTTTTTCCACATCGTATTCCAGCTTGCCTTTGCTTACCGGGCATACCAGCAGTTCCAACAGTTTTTTATCAAGCATGTTATTAATCCTCTGTTTTATCTTTAAATTCGCAAAGATCTTCAATACGGCATGATCCACATTTGGGTTTGCGTGCCGTGCAGGTATAGCGCCCATGCAATATCAGCCAATGGTGGGCGTCCATCAAATACTCTTTGGGCACGTGTTTCAGCAGTTTTTTTTCAACCTCGACTACGTTTTTACCCGGAGCGATGCCGGTACGGTTGGAAACGCGAAAAATATGCGTGTCTACTGCCATGGTCGGTTGGCGAAAGGCCGTATTAAGCACAACATTTGCTGTTTTGCGACCGACTCCGGGCAACGCTTCCAGTGCCTCACGTTCAGCGGGAACTTCGCCATCATACTGTTCCACCAGAATTTTGCAGGTCTTGATGACGTTTTCTGCTTTGCTGTTGAACAACCCAATGGTTTTGATGTACGGCTTTAAGCCTTCCACACCCAGTGCCAGAATTTTTTCGGCGGTATTGGCGACGGGGTACAGCAGCCGCGTTGCCTTATTTACCGATACGTCGGTCGCCTGGGCCGACAGTATGACGGCCACCAGCAGCTCAAACGGGCTGTTATATTCCAGCTCGGTGGTAGGCTGAGGGTTGTCTGCGTGAAAGCGTTTGAATATTTCGAGTCGTTTGGCAGCGTTCACGAAATCTGTCCGGTGGTTCTTACCCGTCGTGAAGCAACCGGAGCGTCCAACTGTTGTGCTTTTACGCGTTCGGCCATGCGTTTATCGATCACATTTTTCAGAGCGATCAGCAATCCCATAAACATAAATGCGCCGGGCGGAACAATAGCGAACAGGAATCCCGGGTAGTCTTTGTTCAAATGTAGGGTCCAGTTACGCGCGCTTTCTCCGAAAAGTAAGTGCATGTCGGCAAACAGGGTGCCTTGGCCTATGGCTTCGCGTAACGCTCCTAACACCACTAACACCGCTGCGAATCCGAGCCCCGTCATCAATCCGTCCAGTGCGGCGGGCAATACCGGGTGCTTGCTGGCAAAGCCGTCAGCACGTCCCAGCACGTTGCAGTTGGTGACAATGAGGGCAATAAAAATGCCCAGTGTTAGATATAAATCATAGGTGTACGCATGCATGACAAATTCGATGCAGGTGGTGAATGCCGCGATCAACAAAATATACGTCGGCAAGCGCACGGTTTCAGTCGTGTAATTGCGTATCAACGAGACGGCCGTATTCGACATGGTCAAGACCGCTGCGGTGGCCAATCCCAAGGCCAATGCGTTGACCACGCTCGCCGACACCGCAAGCAATGGGCACAGTCCCAACATTTGTACCAGTGCCGGGTTGTTTTTCCATAAGCCGTCGATGGCGATTTTTTGCATTTCTTCATTGTTCATGGCTATCTTCTCCAAGGCTGGCTACTCCATGAGAGTCGCTGCCAGTTGAGGGCGCGAACAAAACGGTTTGATTTTTCTGTACGTAGAGCAGGGTGTTTTTTACTGCGCTGACCACGGCGCGGGGTGTGATGGTGGCCCCGGTAAAGGCATCAAAAACTCCGCCATCCTTTTTTACACCCCATTGGGCTTCTGCGGGATTCTGTAGTGATTTACCATTGAAGCTCAGAATCCACGGGGATTTCTTTAATTCGATCTTGTCCCCTAGGCCGGGCGTTTCCGCGTGCGGTGTCATCGCGCGCACACCGGTAATGTTGCCATTTTTATCGATGCCAACCAGCAGATTGATCGACCCGCCATAACCCTCGGGTGCCACCGATTGAAAGACCAATGCCTCGCGGACCTCGCCCAGTCGAGCAATGTAGGCCACACTGGTTTTGCTGGTTCCCAGTAAAGGATCGGCGGCAAGCGTCAGTGTATCACTGCCCAAGGCATTGTCGTATCCACCCGCCGGCAACACCTCTGCCAGTGACTTTTCAAGCGAAAGCCGGTGTTGTTCATCTATTCGCGCCGCAGTGATCAATTGTGTTGCGACCACCAGACCGGTAGTGGCAATCGCAAAAGCCCCCAGCACCAGACTATTTTTACTGATCGACTTGAATAGCATGGGCGCCTCCTACTGCTTGGGCGGCAAACCGCGTTTCGGCGCGGTGTGGCCATAAGTACGCGGCTGCGTGTAGTAATCCAGCATGGGCGCTGCGATATTCATCATCAACACGCTAAATGCCACCGCATCGGGGTAGCCGCCAAACGTGCGTATCACATACACGAGTACACCGATGCCAGCGCCAAAAATCAGTTTGCCACGGGCACTCGTGGCCGCCGTTACAGGATCGGTCGCAATAAAGAACGCACCCAACATGGCCCCGCCACTGAACAGATGAAACAGCGGCGATCCGTAGTTATCAGGATCAGACGCATAAAACGGCAATGCCAACAGTGCCATGGCCGCCAGCATGCTCACCGGAATGTGCCAAGTGATCAGGCGTCTGGCAAGCAGATATAAGCCGCCTGCCAAAAAGCCAAGATTCACCCATTCCCACGCCACCCCTGCCCACTGGCCCTGCATGACCGGTGCCGCAGCCAGCTTTTCGAATTGGCCATGATATAAACGAAACGTATCCAGCGGGGTCGCCATCGTGAACGCATCGACGCCCTTGTCAGCCACGGCTCCGGTAAATATCAGACGCAATGAATCGATGAATCCAAGCGCGGTTGCGCCTTCGATCGAGTGTGCCGGCAACCATGCCGTCATCTGTGTAGGAAACGAAATCAACACCAACACATACCCAATCATCGCCGGGTTAAATGGGTTGGACCCCAGCCCGCCATACAGATGCTTGGCAATGACAATGGCAAAAATGAGTGCAACTACCGTTAACCACCACGGCACCGTGGGAGGCAATGCCAGTGCCAACAGGATGGCCGTTACCAGGGCGCTGCAATCTTTCAAGAAAAAATTGACAGGTCGGCCACGCAGTTTGAGCATTAGCGCTTCCAGGCCCACGGCAACGAGGCTGGCCCAGACGATATTGATTAACGTCCCCCAACCAAAAAACCAGGTAAGGGCGGCCAAGCCGGGTAGCGTGGCAATGATAACGGCACGCATCACTTGGCCAGTGCTTAAGGGGCGGTGCATATGCGGCGAAGTCACACTGATCATGGCCATGCTTATTCCCCTGTTTTCGATTCTGTTGCGGACGTGTCAGCGCTATCAAGCTCGGCAGGGCTGGCAAGGGTGCGCGCAGATTCGTAGGTTTGACGCGTTTCTTCAGCTTTCAAACGCAGTTTGTCGACTTTGTCGCGCATCATGTCGATTTTGGGGTTGCCAGCTTGTTCAGCCACTTGCAACGCTTTTTCGGCATCTTTCCAACGCTTTTGCGCCGTGGTCCAGGCCGTTTTTAATACCAGTAACGGAGGAGGGGCGGTTATCGCTGCCGTAACCGTTTCACTGGCAGGCGCCTGAACAGCGGCGCCATCTGTAGAGGAGGGCGCAGAGGAGGGTACGGTGGAGAGTGCTGGAGAAGGCGCTACGGAAGGTGCCTCAGAAGGCGCTGCAGCTTTGGCGGCTTTCTGCTTGTCGGCAGCGGCTTGCGCGCGTTGACGACGTTTTTCTTCTTTTTCACGTTCTTCTCGTTCTTCACGGGCTTTGCGTGCATCAAAGCGCGCCCGTGCACGGTCTGCCTTGCGTTTTTCCTGATCGAGTTTGCGAATTTCGCCTTTTTCATGGCGATAGTACTGCACCAGCGGAATGTGGCTGGGGCACACATACGAGCATGCCCCGCATTCAATACAGTCGAACAGGTTATATAACTGCGCTTTGTCGTGGTCGCCGCTCTTGGCGAACCAATACAGTTGTTGAGGCAGCAACGACATCGGGCACGCCTGCGCACAAGCCCCACAGCGAATACAAGGCATTTCCGGGGCCGGGTCGGGCATTTCCATACGGCTCGCCGCCAGCAGACAATTGGTGGTCTTTACCACCGGCACTGTCATGTCATGCAAGGTAAAGCCCATCATGGGGCCACCCATGACCAGGCGATGCAGGTGTTCAGGTTCAAAACGGGCATGCTGCAGGGCGTCCCGCACAGGGGTGCCGATCAGCACGTCGTAATTACCTTTGTCAGCGACAGCGTCGCCAGTGTGGGTGACAACGCGCGATATCAGTGGCTCGCCCTTAAGTACCGCGTTAGCGACCGCGTAGGCGGTGCCCGTGTTTTGACAAATAACCCCGACGTCTGCCGGTAAACGGCCGCTGGTAACTTCTTTGCCGGTTAATAATTGGATGATTTGCTTCTCACCACCCGAAGGATATTTAGTGGGCACGACAATGACTTCAAAGCCGGTGCCTTGCGCCGCTTTTTTCATGGCAGCAATGGCTTCGGGTTTGTTGTCTTCGATGCCAATCAGCACCTTTTGCGGTTGTACCAGCCACGCCATGATTTTCAATCCGGCGACGACCTCAGCGGCACGCTCGCGCATCAACATGTCGTCGGCGGTAATGTAGGGCTCGCACTCGACCGCATTCAAAATCAAATGCTCGATCACTTGCCCGCTTTTTATGCCCAATTTGATCGCGCTAGGAAACCCCGCACCCCCCATGCCGACAATACCGGCTTCGCGTATCAGTGACAGCACCTGCGAGCGTTCCAGCGCAGTGTAATCGGCAACACCCGCATGTTCGATCCAACGGTCTTCGCCATCGGTGGCAATCGTTATGCAGGGGCTTTGCAGTTCAGACGGATGTTGTACCGGTGCCGGCCCAATGGCGACCACTGTACCGGAAGACGGCGCATGGACGGGGGCGCTGACAAGGCCTTCGGCATCGGCAATTTTCTGCCCTTTGAGCACGTGATCACCGATCTTTACCAAAGACCGTGCAGGGGCGCCGATATGTTGCTGTATTGGTACCACTAACACTGCCGGTAGGGGGCCGGGGCGGATCGGTTGTTGTGCGGATTGCGCCTTGTTTTCAGGCGGGTGTACGCCACCGGGAATTTCCCACAGCCAAATGCGCTGGTTCATGCAAGGTTCCTCTTAATACCAGATTCCTCTCGGGTCATCCAAGATTCCTGACGGGAATCAATTTACCCGGTACCAGGCCAGTGCCCGGTGGACGCTCCCATATCCAGGTTTGCGGTGAGACAGGAACCGGTCTCATTTCAATACAATCGACGGGGCAGGGCTCCACGCACAAGTCGCAACCTGTGCATTCATCGGCGATAACGGTGTGCATCAGCTTGGCCGCGCCGACAATGGCATCAACCGGGCAGGCCTGAATACATTTGGTGCAGCCGATACATTGTTCCTCGTGTATGTACGCCACCATTTTTGGCGGTGGACCATCGCCATGTGCCGCATTGACGGGCTTGTATTCCCTCCCCAGCATTTCGGCCAATTGTTTGGCGGTGGTCTCACCACCCGGAACACACAAATTGATTTCTTCGCCCGCGACAACGGCTTCAGCGTAAGGGTGGCAACCGGGATGCCCGCATTGTCCGCATTGGGTTTGTGGCAGGATGGCATCGACCTTGTCCACGATCGGGTCGGCTTCAACGTGGAATTTGACCGCCGCAAAGCCGAGCAAACCACCGAAAACCAATCCCAGCGCAACCAGGGACATGACCGCACCCATGCTGGTGAAAATGGCGTCCATTACGTATCTCCCGACATAAGACTACATCCCGACATAAGACTACAGCTTGATCAGGCCGGAAAAGCCCATGAACGCGAGCGACATGAGGCCCGCAGTGATCATCCCGATAGAGGCGCCTTTGAAGGGCGTCGGTACATCGGCCACCGCAATGCGTTCTCGCAGTGCGGCGAATAACACCAATACCATCGAGAACCCGATCGCGGCGCCAAAACCGTACAAAAACGCATCCAGCACACTGTCGATGCCCTTTTTCACGGTTAGCAGCGCGACGCCCAAAACGGCACAGTTAACGGTGATCAAAGGCAGAAAGATGCCCAATACCCGGTACAGCACCGGGCTGGTCTTTTTAACCACCATTTCAGTAAATTGCACGGTGACAGCAATAACGAGAATGAAGGTAATGGTGCGCAGGTATTCCACTTCGAGTGGCTTGAGTATCCACTCATAGGAGAGGTGGCTGAGTACCGATGACAGCGATAAGACAAAGGTGGTGGCCAGCGCCATTCCCATGGCCGATTCGAGCTTGTTGGAGACCCCCATGAATGGGCACAGGCCCAAAAACTGCACCAGAACAAAGTTGTTCACAAGAATGGTGCTAATCAAAATCACCATAAATTCTGGCATGGATGAACCTCACAATGGATGGTCAACAAGCGTTTCGTTATCGGGATACCAAACTATTTGATCCGCATGCCAGGCTGCGCTCCGCTGTCAGGGGATAGCAAATAAATCTCTTTGCCGCCCGGCCCCGCTGCCATCACCATGCCCTCGGACAAACCGAATTTCATCTTGCGCGGCGCCAAGTTGGCCACCATCACCGTCAGTCGGCCCACCAGCGACTCAGGCGCATAGGCGGATTTGATGCCCGCAAATACAGTGCGTGTTTCGCTGCCTATATCGAGCGTGAGTTTCAACAGTTTATCGGCACCTTCGACGTGTTCTGCATTGAGGATTTTTGCAATACGCAGATCCACTTTGGCGAAATCGTCGATTTGTATCACGGGTGCGATGGCTTCAAGCTCGGTTTTGGCAATTGCCTCGGCTTTGCTGGCAGACACGGGTGTGCTGGCTTTTTCCTTTTCAGCGTCGGCTTTAGAGTCTTCGATCATCGCATCAATCTGAGATTTTTCTATGCGTTGCATCAAAGCCTGGAACGGTTTGATGGTTTGGCCCTGCAAAATATGCGTATGATCCTGCCAGCGCAGGGCGGGTACCGTCAGAAAATCTTCGACCGCCGTTGCCAGTACAGGCAGTACAGGTTTCAGGTAAATCACCAGCAGACGGAACATGTTCAGGCCCACCGAACAAACGGCCTGCACCTCGGCATCATTGGCGGCGTCTTTGGCGAGCGCCCAGGGCTTTTTGTCGTCGACATACTGATTGGCTTTGTCGGCCAGCGCCATGATGGTACGAATGGCTTTGCCAAATTCGCGCTGTTCATAGTGTTCGGCGATTTCTGTGCCTGCCTCGATGAAGCTGCCGAGCAATTCACTTTCACCACAATCAGCGGCCAGTTTGCCGTCGAATTTTTTGTTGATGAAGCCTGCACAACGGCTCGCGAGGTTGACGACCTTGTTGACCAGATCGGCATTCACGCGCTGGGCGAAATCTTCGAGATTCAAGTCAATATCGTCGATGCGGCTTCCCAGCTTGGCGGCGAAGTAATAACGCAGATACTCCGGTTTCAGGTGTTTGAGATAGATCTCGGCCTTGATGAACGTGCCGCGCGATTTTGACATTTTCTGACCGTTAACGGTCACGAACCCGTGCGAACAAATGGCCGTGGGAGTACGGAAATCTGCCCCCGTGAGCATCGCCGGCCAGAACAAACCATGAAAGCTAATGATATCTTTGCCAATAAAGTGATAAAGCTCGGCTGTGGAATCCTTGCCCCAGAACATATCAAAATCGATATCGCCACGTTTGTTGCATAAGTTCTGGAAACTCGCCATGTAACCGATGGGCGCATCCAGCCACACATAAAAATATTTGCCCGGGTGATCAGGAATTTCGAACCCGAAATAGGGCGCCTCGCGTGAAATATCCCATTGCTGCAAGCCTGCTTTCAGCCATTCCTCGAGTTTGTTGGCTATGCCTTCCTGCAGACTGCCGGAACGAATCCAGTTTTCCAGCATGTCCTGAAACTTGGGCAGATCGAAAAACAGTTGGGTGTTTTCTTTGAGCACTGGCGTTGCGCCGGAAATGGTCGAACGCGGATTTTTCAGTTCGCTGGCTGCATAGGTGGCGCCACATACTTCACAGTTATCGCCATACTGATCGTCGGCGCCGCATTTCGGGCAGACACCTTTGACAAAACGGTCGGCGAGAAACATTTTTTTCTCAGGGTCGAACAACTGCGTAATGTCGCGCGATACCACATACCCTTTATCGCGGTTACGTGCGTAAATCAGCTCTGAGAACACACGGTTTTCGGGGGAATGCGTGGAGTAATAATTATCGAAACCGACCAGAAACCCAGCAAAATCGCGCTCGTGTTCAACTTGCACCTGTGCAATTTGTTGTTCAGGTGTGCGCCCCAATTGCTCCGCCTTGAGCATGATGGCCGTGCCGTGTGCGTCGTCGGCACACACATAAAAACAGTTTTCGCCGCGCATTTTCTGAAAACGCACCCAAATGTCGGTCTGAATGTATTCCAGCATGTGGCCCAGATGTATGGGGCCATTGGCATAGGGCAGGGCACTGGTAACGAGAATATTACGGCGTGGCGAAGTCATGAGTTCAATTAACCCGTTGAACGTTGAAAGTGGGCGCTAGCGCGTTGTTGCGGCTAACTATTTTGATGATGCGAACCCTTTTGGGATGCTGCTAACTATAGCGAAGGCCAGCGCCCGCGGCTATGGCAGAGATAACGCATCCCTAGGCATTGCACTGTCTGACTGGGATATTTTGAAAGCCTGCAGCGATTCGGATAGCATAGCGCCACGAATCCCTTCCCCTGTCCTTAGACAGTCTGATCGATAAGAGGCCCTCCTGGTGGACGCACGACAACTGAAATCCGCACTGGAACAATGGCAAGACCCCTACGCGCAAGCACCACTGGCGCAAGTGGCACAGATTACGGTCGACCCGGGGGCTCACGGCCCTGATATTTGCATCACCTGGCACTACCCGATCGGCGGCGTGCGCAATATTCTTGAGCCCCAGATCGCTGACGTGATTGCACGCGTCCTCGGCGATGGTGCATTCAGACTGGCCTGTCAGTCGGCAATCGCCTCGGTCACGCCGGGGAATCCGGTGCCCGCGATGACCGGCATTAAAAACATCATTGCCGTTGCCTCGGGCAAAGGCGGCGTGGGCAAATCAACGACGGCCGTCAATCTTGCGCTGGCGTTATCACGTGCCGGGGCTCGCGTGGGTTTGCTCGATGCCGACATTTACGGGCCCAGCCAGCCACTGATGCTTGGCGTTGCCGAAGGAGTGCGCCCGCAGGTAGTGGGTGAGAACGCCTTCAAACCAGTGCCCGCATTGGGGCTGCAGACCATGTCGATAGGCTATTTGGTGACTGAGAATACGCCCATGGTGTGGCGTGGTCCCATGGTCAGTGGTGCCTTGCAGCAGCTGCTTACGCAAACCCTGTGGGATGCGCTTGATTACCTGATTATCGATATGCCCCCCGGTACGGGCGATATTCAGCTAACGCTCTCACAAAAGGTGCCCGTAGCTGGCGCGGTCGTGGTGACGACGCCGCAAGACATAGCCTTGCTCGACGCCAAAAAGGGGATCGAGATGTTCCGTAAGGTGCATGTGCCGGTGCTGGGTATTGTTGAGAACATGTCCACCCATATTTGCAGCCAGTGTGGCCATCATGAAGCAATTTTTGGGGAAGGCGGCGGTGACAAGATCGCTGCGGATTACCAGACCCGGGTGTTGGCGCGCTTGCCATTGTCGTTGAAGATTCGCGAACAGGTCGACACCGGCAACCCGACTGCTCACGCGGAGCCCGATAGTGATATTGGTCGTTTGTATGCCGATTTGGCCGCGCGGGTGGGGGCTGAGCTTGCCAAGCGTGCCGGCCAGGGAGTGAGCAAGGGGCCTCGCATCAATGTGACTGGCTAACTGTGACAGGCTAACTGTGACAGGCTAGAGCCTTTTGGCTTTTTGATGGCGGCCATGTATGATCGCGGCTTTGATGCTCCGCCGAGGCCGCGGCGGAGTAAATGATTGAGTAATGATTGGGGTTGAGTAAATGTCGATTAAGTCTGACCGCTGGATACGCAGAATGGCCGAGCAACACGGCATGATCGAACCTTTTGAGCCTGGACAGGTGCGCACTGCGGCCAATGGTGGCAAGGTCATCTCGTATGGCACCTCAAGCTATGGTTATGACGTACGGTGTGCCTCGGAATTCAAGATTTTCACCAATGTGCATTCGGCCACGGTGGACCCCAAAAATTTCGATGAGGCCAGTTTTGTCGATGTCACCGGTGACATCTGCATCATTCCCCCAAATTCGTTTGCATTGGCACGTACTGTGGAATATTTTCGCATTCCGCGAAACGTATTGACCATTTGCCTGGGCAAATCGACCTATGCTCGCTGCGGTATCATCGTCAATGTCACCCCGCTCGAACCCGAGTGGGAAGGCCATGTGACGCTAGAATTCTCGAACACCACCACCTTGCCCGCCAAGATCTACGCCAATGAAGGCGTCGCACAAATGCTGTTCTTCGAATCCGATGAAGTGTGTGAAGTGTCCTACCGCGATCGCGGTGGCAAGTATCAGGGTCAGCGTGGCGTTACCTTGCCGAAAGCCTGAGTCCCTCTGCAGAACTGCTCTAAACCGCGTCTGATTTTCGTTATCTGGACGTCAGACGCTGGCGATTTCCTCGTCGGTCAATGTGCGGTATTGCCCCGGTTGTAGCGTTGCATCCAGGTGTATCGCCCCCATTTTTTCCCGGTGCAATTTCACGACCTTGTTATTGAAATAGCCAAACATCCGCTTGACCTGATGATAACGGCCTTCCCGCAGGGTCAGTCGCGCGCGAGTGGGGCCCAAAATCTCAAGCCGGGCTGGTTTGGTAGTTAGATTTTCAAAACGAAAATAGAGCCCTTCTTCAAAGACGGCTTGTGTCTCTGGATGTATGGGATCTTCGGTGTCGACCAGGTAGACCTTGTCTTTTTGCTCGCGGGGTTCGGTAATGCGACGCGACCATTGGCCGTCGTTGGTCAATAACATCAAGCCTGAGGTATTGAAATCGAGTCGCCCGGCGATGTGCAGCTCGTGTTTGAAGGGTTCGTTGATCAAGTCGAGCACAGTAGGATGTTGCGCATCCTGGGTGGCGCTGGCGCAGCCTGGGGGTTTGTGCAACATGAGGTAGTGGGGCGCGCGCGATTGAAGGGTTAATCCATCCAATTCGACGGTTGAAAACGCATTGATGAAGGTGCAGCCGTCGGTAACGATTTCTCCGTTCACGCGAACACGCCGCTCAGCCAGTTGTTGTAGCGCACGGCGACGGCCAGTGTGAAGGTGGCGACTGAGAAGGCGATCGAGACGCATCGGGGTGGGATATTTTAGGCTTGGAGATTGAGGTTGGCGATTCTAGCATCTACGCCAACAATGAAAAACCGCCAGTACCTGCATGGCGCTGGCGGTTTCTTTGCACAATCCTCACAGAGTCAGAGATGTCTAACTCTGATTACGCTTTCTGGCTACGGCGACGGGCAAAGCCCAAGCCGACCAGGCCCATGCCGAGCAGTGCGATAGAGGCGGGTTCAGGGACTGCGGCGCCATCAGCGGTGTTGACCAGAAGGCCGACGCTGTTGATACCGAAGTCATTGGTGATACCGTCGAAAGCCGCGGTTGCGCCAATGCGAATATTGCCCCAGCCCCAGGTGGCGAGCTGATCCAGTTGCGACTGGCTGAAGACAAATTCGAATGACTGATTGATGTCGCTCCAATCGCCATTCCAGTTGATTGTGCCCAAAGTAACAGGAGTGCCAGCTTGCTCGGTTTCGCTCCAAGCGGTAAGGGTTACGCGGGTTTGCTCAGGCATGAAATCTGCCGAGTAGAGACCCACTGTAAGAACTGCCGACGTCCATGTACCGAAGGCGCCTTCGGCATCATTGGTCAACGTCAAGCCAGAATTAGTGGTGACGCCGCCGAGGTCATTGTCGTACCACATGTCAAAACCAAAGTTATAGCTTTTGCCTTCTGCAACATAACGGAACCCTTCGTAGGATTCGTAGTAGGGCAGAGCCATGGCTGAGGTAGACGCTAACAAGGCGGAGGTGAGTGCCAGAGCTTTAAAGACGCTTTTCATTTCATTATTTCCTTTTAGAACTGCTTGAGGATTGCGCGCAGTTGGTTAAGCAATAACCATGCCTGGCGTGTGTTGTGTATTAAAACAACAACTTATAGTGCGGCCGGGAAGGCTTGTGTTTAAAAAATCGACAACTAGTCTGCAGCAACAGACCTCGATTATGGGGTGAACGGATGGTCGAGATGAAACTCGATTGTCGCAATGCGTTGATCGATTGACCCCGCCAGTTCAATCACGTTGATCCCTGACTGCCTTAGACGATCGGTATACCAGGCATGTTGGAGCTGGCGAAAAGCGTCGTCGCGACGAGTACTGTCTTGCACAAAAGCAAAATCAGGTAGACATAGAAACACCCGATCATACTGCCGACGTGCTGCCGTCAACACGCTCGCCGGTGCGTCGTTGAACTGATGCAAGCAATAAAACAGGGTGGTGAGTGGGCTGGTGTCGCTGAATAGCCAGGTGTTGCAAATTCCGAGCGCTTGCTGCTCCTGTTCGATATGGATGTTGGCAATGTCGATATAGTCTTGCCACGTAAGATGCCCGCCATTTTCCACCCAGCGTTCGCGCCCGTATTCGGCGACCCACTGTGTTTGACGACGCTGCGCCATCAAATGTGCAAGCGTGGTTTTGCCCGTGGATTCACCGCCAAGAAAACAGGCGGTTTTGACAAAATCGGCGTAAACCACAGGGGATAACCACTGTCTTTGACCATGGATATCGGCTCTCAGCTGTGAGCCACTGATGGGGAATGTTGCTCGATAGGGATCAACATTTACGGCGCTCACCCGATGCGGGGAGTGGTGAGCGCGGGTATAAGCGCCTGCCAGGAAATCGGCAAAGCCTTGGCCATATGTTTCACTCGAAAACACGGCATCAATGGGGGGCAACGCGTATTTGTGCAAGAGTTGCAGGGTAAATTGGCGATGCAGGTCATACTCGGCGGTATTTTCCGGCATGGAAAGTGACCAGGTGTGGTTGGCTTCCCAGGTGTTGAGGGTGGCTTGCGACACCACGATGCTGATCACCTGTGGGAATAACGTCTGTAGCCAATGCAAGCGTCTTTCGGCATCGCAACCGCTGAATTCCGGTTGGCAATAACTTACGACGACAACTTTGTCGCATTGCGCAAGCGCAGTGTTGATCAGGAATTCGTGACCTTTGTGCAACGGTGCGAATTTGCCAACAACGATACCGCAACGATAGGGTTTCATGGCGTCGAGAGCGCTTTGTGCCAGCGGTAGAGGCCCCACCAGGCATTGAACCAGAATACCGTGTAAAGCGCGGCGGTGAGGTGCAGATCACGTGAGTAGTAGAGAGGCGCCGCGAGTGTGTTGACAAGAATCCAGCACCACCAGTTTTCAAGCCGGCGTTGCATCAGCAAGAGTTGCGCAAGCACACTAAATGCCAGGATTGCTGAATCGATAAAGGGTGCGTAAGCATCTGTAAGGGCATGCAATAGGCCACCGTAAGCGCCCGTTACAAGTAAAGCCGCGCATACAAACGTCAGTAAATACACAGGGGGCGTGCGTGCAATGGCCAACGCCGTGCCTTGGTGGCCATGCAGCCAGTGCCACCAGCCGTAAAGACTGGTGCCGATATAGAACTGCATTAACGCAACGTCTGCATACAGCTTGGCGTCGTAAAATACCCAGCTAAACAAGGCGCAGCCGATGATGCCCGTCCACCAGGTGTGCACACTGTTGCGGGCCGCGAGAACCACGCTGATCGCATAAAACAGATTGGCGAAGATTTCATTGTTGGCCATCAGGGCGAGGCACCGGCTAATTCACTGGTGTATTGAATGACTTTGTCGGCAAACGCTTGCTGCGCTTCGATACGCACAGGAATTTGCGAACCGAGCCTGGATCGAATCGCGTGAATGATCTCGTCGGTATGTGTGACGTTTCCTCGCACCTTGAGCACTACCGCCCCGTTGGCGTGTTGATGAAAAATATACTGCGGCAGCGGAAACGGCTGCAGCGCATGGGTGATTTCGATGTTGTTGATCCAATTGCCTTGCTGAGTGCGATAGCGTATGGGCAAACGGCCTTCGAGCGCTTCGAGATACCAATAGCCGTCATCCTGGCGAATTAATTGGGCATGATCGCCGGTGCGATAGCGCACGAGCGGTAAGTAGGGGTTGAATCCGCCCGTCAGCGTGATTTCACCGCGTTGACCTTCAGGCAGCACGTTACCCTGGGCGTCAAGAATTTCGACCAGCAAACGCGACTGCAACAAGCGAAAACCCCGACGATGCGGAACGCTGGCAGCGATGGGGCCAGCTTCGTTCATGGAATAAATATCAATCACAGGACAGCCATAACGCTGCTGGAGATGTTGTTTGTGGCCGTCGGTGAGTGCCATGGACGTAGACAATAACGCCAGGGGCGAGTGTTGGAACGAGAGTTGTGCCAGTTCATGCAACGATAAGGGATCACCGGTGATCAGGGCAGGTTTTATCGCATCGATAAAAATACCGCGATCGTCAGGATGCCGCCAATCCGAAGGATGAAAATTGAGTTTCAACAACGCCCTTTCGCTCAGGTTGGGAACGACTGATATATAGGTGAAACAGCGTTGCTGAAAACCTGCCAGCATGACCGCAACTTCACTGTGACTGGCAGCGAGATCAATACCGTGTGCCAGCAGGGCTTTCTGATGAAAAATGGAATATTGTGCTGCCACTAACGGGTGAGTTGGTACCGTCAGACTATGCCCGGTGGTGCCGCTGGTGGTGAATTTGAACATGCGATCCAGGGAAAGATCATCAGCGACAAAGCGGGTGATATCGTGACTCAAATCGCTACGATCCATCGTGGGAATGCTGCGAAATGCGGTCATATCAGAAAGGGTTGCCGGCACATATTGTCGATAGTAGGGAACAATGCGAGCGCAGGTCTGAATGAAATCCGGTAGCCAGTCCGGTGGTGCAGGCGGGCAGGGGCAGAGTTCTTGTTGCTCAAGCGCATGCAATATCAGCTGATCGGCTTGGTTGAGACGATGGCCGCTACGATTTCGTAAAAGCGGGGCATGCGGGTGTTCTGCCAACCATTGCAGGCGTTGTCGGCCGTGTGCGCTCAGGCCTGGCAGGCGCTCGTTGTCCCAATCGATTTCGTGCGTGTTGGGTGATTCCGCGCTTGCTTGCGTCTTAGCGTTCATTCGCGCGTCCATTTGTCGGCGGCTTCTTCTGCGGCTTTGCGGGCGAGTGCTTCGCGCACCTGCCTAGCGCGTTCCTCTGCTGCGCGGGACGCGGCTATGAGTTTCAAGCGTTCAGCCGAACTGATGCTGGTGAGCCTGTCCTGCGCTTGTGCCTGGGTTTCGCCTTCGGGACGCAGGTCGAGGCTGTCGAGTACCATGCGTATGAATTCTTCGCGACGATCAATGTCTTCGACATATTGCGAGAGGCGGCCCGCGGCATGCAATGCTTCGGCTGTGAGAGTTAAGGTACTCAGCACTCTGGCTTTGGTATCGCTATGGTTTTGATTGTCTAGAGGGCTTTTATCGTCAAGATGGCTTCTATTGGCTAAAAGCGCATCGAAGGCGTTATCCATCAATAGCCACGCAATGAGTTGGCTGGTTCCGTACCAGGGGTGATGGGCACGCTTTCCACGAAAAGGGTCGAGATCGTCAGCATTAACGTCTAACTTGTAGTGCCAGAGCAGGTCATGCACCAAGGCAGGGAGTGGCCATTGCCCCTGCTTGCCGTCGTTATGCCAAAGGGCTTTGGGAGTATCACTCAATCGGTGCTGCAGGCGAACGAGCGCGGGGCCGGAACGGTTCATAAAGTCACCACGGACTGAAAATGCCGACGACTGAAATCCTGCGCGAACGCGACCATGTCCTCCCAATTCGCCACGCTGTGAATGGCCCACCCGTGTTCTTCGTGGGCGCGTTTCAAGACATCGGCGTGCGATTGCCAATAGTGTTTGGCATTATGGTCGTCGAAGGCATAAGGCAGATTCAACACCATGGTGCCCCCTGCGCCCGCGCGTGCGAGTGCCTCGCGGGAGACATCCCAACCGCTATTGCCTTTTTCATCCTGGTCAAACAGGGTGGTGACGCCATCGTCCGACAGAATCACGATATGCGTGTCTCGCTTGCGCGCTTTCAACTTCGTGCTGATATTTTCGGTTCGCTTTGTCTTTAACTTTCTCGATGCATCTAAATTCGATGCATCTAAATATGTATCGCGCAACAGATGAATCGGAAACGCGGTGGCACCACCAAGATACCCCGTGAGTACCCGCAAAATAGTTTCTTCGTGGCGGATAAATCCCTCAGTGGTGACGAATTCATGGGCACCACTCCAGAGCGTGACCTGCACAGATGCGCCCGCGCGCAGTGCTGACAAACACAATACTGCGCCCGCCAGTGCGGTGTAGGAAGAATGAATCTGCGGATTAGGCATAGATCCTGAACAATCGACATAAAGATCGAGATCCACCGGTTGCCTCTGCCGTTGTGGCGACGGTTCATTACCCCACACCCGCTGCTGCGTGGTAATGCCAGGAATCACCACCGGGCTTTGCATCAACGTCTGAAACCAATCGATCTGCTCCAAAGCCTCACCCGGTTCCCACACAAAGGTGCCTTCGGGCACACTCTCGCTCATGTCCGGCTTGCTGCGCTGCGGATACTTCACCAAATGCGGAAGCGCACGTTCACGGTAGTAGCGGATCGCAATATCGTGATCAGACAAATCGATGCCACTGGCACGCAGAATTTCGCCATATTCAAAGGGTTCCCGACACTGTCCACGGGAATGGAGAGGCGTGGTGGATTCGGCAGGGGTGGTTAATGCGTCCCCTGTCAGCTCATGGGTGCCGGGTTTTGCATTATCAGATACCAAGGGGTCGAGAGCGGGATGTAGCACGTCTTGCAATTCACTATCGTCCAGGGCCACCAACCCACCCGGGAATTCATCGGTGCCTGCGTGGCGGGTATCCATTAATGCCTGGGCAATGTGATTGTCCAGCGCGTCATTGTTCACCAGATAGGGCAGCATCAGCGCCGCAAATCCACCGGCCCCTGCTTGCCAGTCGCGCGCATATACGCGTATCAATTTGGCGCCCAGCCAGGCGTCGCCTTCCATGCTATCGTTGTCACTTCGGCCACCCAGGCTACCCGTTGTGCGTTGCCACAGTATTTCATAAATGCGCATGTACAATGCCCACAAACGATCCGTGTTTTTAGGCTGATGCAGGCGTTGAAAGACCTGTTCCATGCGCAATTGGGCGCTGCGCTGCAATTGGTCGTTAATCAGCAAATCCGTATATAGATTGGCGATCATCGGGGCATGGCGCTCCAGGGTGGGCAGACCTTTACGCATACGCCCTATCATGCGCGCATGCTCGGTCAAATTGCCCGGCACCAGAACATGATGACCAATCTCGTGCGCGAGAATTTCCAGCGCATAGTCGTTTAGCCCCCGCTGTGCAATATCAGGCAGGTTGACCACGATGGTTTGATCGTGAAAACGAATCATGGCAAAACTGTCGGTAAGCCCTTGTTTGCGGGCTTCGGCAGCATCGTGACAAAAAACGGGGGGACGTAGGCGGGTGAATCGACTCCAGACGGCGAGGGCGTTTTCCCATTGGGCCTGCCAGGTAGTGGCGAGATCGGCAGTGGACGTGACGGTCATCAGCCATCCCCTTGTGGCGGCGCCAGCGACAGGATAATGACTGCAAAAGTATCAGCGGAGCATGCTGCCAATGTATGTTGATTGCATGTCCAACTGGTGATGCTCTGAACATCGTCAAGCGTGTGCAGGGCATTGTCATAAATAATATGGTTGCCGCTGATGCTTGTCGTTGTTGATGCCGGAGCCTTGAATACTATTCCATTGGATTCTTCGGTGCCCAGACGATGCAAGGTGGCGCCGTAGGCATTAGCATGCAATTGCCAATGATCGATGCCACTTTTTATGTACCATGTGTCGTTACTGTCTAGTGTGTCGTGAGCATGCAAACCCACTTTGGGTGGTTCGGTAAACGCACCGCCAAATTCTGCAAAGGCGCCAACGCGCCAGCGTTCCTGTACGGGTGACTCCTGTATTTGTCGATTGCTTAGTGCCGGCGTCCACCAGGGGTTGCGTTTGAATTGTTCGGCCACCCATGGCCAGCGTTGTGTTGTGACTGCGCCTGTGATGCGCAGCGCCAGAGGTTCCGGTAGCGCGTTAGCCATCGCAAGCGCAGATGTTCGATAATGTGCGAGCCCTGTTTGCCAGGCCAGCACCATGCCCGCCTGTTTCCAGACGGCGAACGACGCGCAGTCGGGCAAGATATCGTGCATGCGTTGTAACCAGAGAAGCGGCTGGCTATGCTCGTGGAGTGAAAATTGATGCAAGGCATGCGCGACCATGACCATGATATCGCTGGCGTAATCCGTATGTGCGCAAATAAAATCAGGAAGATAACGCTGCCAGGTAGTGGCGAGCAAGGGTATACCGATTCTTGTGGGATTCTGGGGTGCTGGGCTAGACGGTTCTGATGTTGGGGTTAACGGCGACTCTGGACGCGAAAGGCCATTCAACCAATTCAACCCCGTCAGCTGTAATCCATGCTGATAAGCCGCCATTGCTACTTGGCGCGCTGCTTGAGGTTTGTGTTGCTCGATGCGGTTCACCAGCTCATCAGCGCAACATTCGAGAAAGGCGCCAAATTGCGCCGCATCCAGATGCGGAAATCGTAGCCGAGCGTCATGAAACTGGCGATTACAGCTGATCCGCATATCACGTAAATGCTTGGCGAATGCCACACTGATCATGAGCCTGACTTCGCTTCCAGCCATTTCAGGTAATTGGTATAACGCTGATGCAGGTACTTCAGTTTAAGTAGATCGTCATACAAATGGCCGTACAATTTTTTACCCTGCGCGCGCTCGCCAATCGCTTTCTCAATTCGCTGCAACCGGGTTTTTACTTCCCGCGCACTCAACCCATCGAGCCCTTGTTCAAATTCGGCACTAAAGGTTTCCACCACATCTTGTTGATCCAAGCGCAAACGATCGTACTCAGCACAACTTAAATCAAACAACCGTCGTAACCAGCTCACCCGATCACTACGAAACTGTGCATGCCCTGCCTGCTCGAAAAAGGGTGCATCGAGATCAGGCGTCAAACGCGAATGCAACACAAACGGCAACACCTGGCGCACATCTTCCAGTTCAACCTGTGGCTGCCCACGAAAATACGCCAGCGCCTTCGCATAAATCATTAGTGCCATCAGACTCCGCACTGACAAGCCATTCTGTGTTTGGCAGCCCAGATCCTTCAATCGATCGCGGCCATTATCCATCGCCGTTACACTGTGCCATTCAAGTCCCGCCAACCGCGACGTGTCCTTGGTTTTATATTCGAATTGCACGCCCGAATATTCACTAAACTCAAACTGACTCGCAAAAAATTCAATCCGCCGACGAATGGGTATCGGCAACTCTAGCTGACGCACCGCGTTATCCATGTCATCAATTTCCGCCGCGCTGAACACGATCTGCGTCGGTACCATCTCCTCAGGTTTAAGGTTCTCTTCGACCCGGATCATCAATTCATTCAAAAAGCGCGAATTAAACGCCAGCGCCTGCACCACCACATCAATCCGGTCCCGCAACGCCTCAATCACCTGATACGTCCCACCCCCTTGATCGTCATTCGCCGTCAGATACCAGGCTGCCTCGGGGCACTCAAAAATCTGATTCATCAACTCCGCATAGTTGTCACCCATTACCGTCAGCAAAGCGCTTTGCGTCCGCGTCGGAATACGATTGTACTCATCCACAATTTTCACCCGCATGCCCAGCCACTGACGCCAGGCGATACGAATATCCTCCACCGCCTGTGCCTGCACCAGATCCGCCGGTAATGGATTCCCCAACAAATCTGCCACCGTCATCTGTGGATGCCCATGCTGCATCGCCCGTCGAATCTCACGCGGCGAATACCCCGCCAGAATGCCCATCAACATTGCACTTGCCGTCTTGCCACGCCCAGGCCCACCAATAAACAAACACTTGCGACGCACCGCAAACGTCAACAACGGCATCAAAACAAAACTGGAATAACTCTGCGACGTCGGCAACACCAACGAACTCTGACTATCCCCCAACCGAAATGATTGCGGCGGCTCCTCGTTGTATTCGATATCGTAATGCGGGCTGATAATGGCGTGATTCACAATCCAGAAATACGCCTGCCGTAATTTTTCATCGAGCGCATTTTCGCTGACGGCTGCATCAGGCGCTTGTTCACCCAATGGCCCACGATACAGATCCGCCACATCAAACGTGCGTTTTACGCTGGCTTTACCGGGCTTGGTCGGCGACTGCGACAATCGGCGAAAAAAATCAAAGGTGGCCATAGGCGCCTTCCAGGGATGGGATGCTTTTTATTCTAGCAGGGCGAGGAGGGCGATACATGGAGGCAGTCACCCATCACACGAGAGGTAGGAATACCATCGCCAGTTCGCATCGCCAACACAGACAAGGCTTCCTGTCAATCCTACCAACGTAGCACCTCTTGCAAATGGAACTGTGTTTTAATGCCATCCAGTTATAAACCGCGCGCTCGATCTGGGTACTTTCTTACTAATAACCGCATCAGGATCTGATTCATGAGAGCCTCAATTTTTCGCCATGCATCAACGTTGGCCATGCTATCGACGCTGGGCCTGTTGACAGGGTGCTTGGAAGACATGGGTGTCACCCGATTTACCGACGTCCCCACCGCTGTGCCTCCACAAGTGCAATTTCAGGATCGCAATGGCGGTGAATTAGTTGGCGGCCCCCTGATAATTACGCCCGCAAATGATGGCCAGGTCGATACAGATAAGTGGACGTTCGATTCTTATGTCGTGCAATGGGCTATAAACGGGGCTGTGCTGCCGAGCGATATGTTCTTTTCGAACATAGTCGGCAGAGTTGACCGCACCGCAGAACCGCTACAGCTCAATGTCTACAATCGTCCTCCTAACGGTGCGAACAGTTTGGTGATTTCTACTGCCAACCCATTAGGAATTGCGCAACAAGGCCAGGTTATCTATTTTGAGAATCTCGAAGTCGATCCACGCGTCCCCAGCATTCTTGCTAAGCCGCGTTCCGTTTCGTTTGATGATGCGAACCGCAATGTAACGATTGGCGGCGCCTACCTCTCGTTCATCAAACCTGCCACCTACAACAAGTGTACTGAAAGCAGTTGTGTTCAAATAACGGATACTGAATATGACATTACGGAATATGTCGTGCGCTATGCCGATAGCACAGGCTGCCCCATTGTTGCAGAAGAACTTACCCGTATACCGAAGGCTGCAGTCGGCACCTATCAATATCTTGTCGGTGCAAGTGGGGTTGTCGTTTATCCACCCCGCCAGGCAACCTCAATCGTTGTAATTCCGGCAAATCAATACGGTGAAGCCTATTCAGAAAACTGCACCGATTATGCTCGCACTAATCCTGCTCTTTTCAACGAAATATGGGAAACACGCTTCCCCCATTTTGGGCCGGAAAATGCTTACCTGACACCCGACGAAGATACCACCGAAACCTACACCGGTTATCTTGTCATTAAACCCAGCATCGACGAGCGCGATCTGCTCAGCGGATACTATGTAACGCTGGGCGTCACTACCTCCAACGCTATGAATACTCTCATTGAGACATTCTTGTTATCCGACCCCCGAAATGAGCAAGGGGAATACAGATTGCGTCTGGATAAATGGTTGCCACCTGCCCTTGGTGATGGCTCACGCCCCCCTATGGACAATATGGTGTTTTATGTCGCTGCGGGCGATAACTACGCCAGTGGAAACCGTGTCAAAACCGCTTACATGAAAAATGCCCACGTCGTTGGCAGCTGGTTCCTCATCAACGAAGAGCATGAAGAGTCTGGAAAAACCAGCGAATATTGTATCAAGGCGAATGCACTCGACAGCAAAATATACAAAGCAAAATGTGACAAATATGACGTTCAACAACGTTTTGTGGTTGAGAATGCCGGGCTGACCAATGACGATTTTCACTACATAAAATCAATGGCCTTCGATAATGCCTGTATCTACCGCCAGGATGATGCCGGTGCACCCAACTGGGAACTGCGTACCTGCAATAACGCCTGGAATACCCAGATTGAGATTAAAGCTTACAACCGACATGACGAGGATGACATCATCAACAAGAAAATTGCCGTCAATCATGACGCTGGCTGGACGTGCCTCGCGCACTACAGCGTTACCGACGATCTTTCGTCATCCTGGGGCAACTGCGGCATCGTTACCGCGCAGATCTATTGGCGTTTCCTGCGCGCTGGCAAAAGCAATGATTTTGGTCTTTTCAATGATCCGTACGTGCCAGAGTGATCGTGTTAACAGGCAAATTTTTGGAGTTGAACATGTTTAAGTTGAAATTAGTGCCACATCGCGTTGCACGATTGAGTGTTCCCACGGCGCTTGCCATTGCGGCGGCATCGACAATGAGTGGCTGTAAACAGACCGACATCACCTATGTCAGTTTCTCTCCCGGTGGAGGTACTTACGCGGCCGCGCAAACCGTGTCGGTCACATTGCCACCCAAGGCGACGAATGTCTATTTGACAACGGATTCCATAGACCCGGTGGTGGCTCCGCAGTGTGCCTATGCCGGCGACAACCTGACCATCAACCGCTCCACTCTCGTGAAAGTAGCCTACGACGTTGCAGGCCAACATTACCAGGTGGAAAGCCTTTATGTGATCGAGAATAACCCCGTAGAAAACGGTTATACCAATCGCAAGGTAATGAGCACCTGGGAACGCTTTTTCGTTGAGCATGTGTTGCGTGAATTCAATGTGCCCAATGAAGATACTTCGACCCTGGTCCTTGAAGACGGGGCTGGTGGTAAAGTGACCTTGTTGACGAATATTCTGGATCGAACCACGTTGGGCGCACCGGAGAAGGGCGAGCAAACCTACACCTTCGAACGTTTCAAGATGACTGACGCCGATAATTCTGATCTGTCAGTTACGATCAATGCCGGTAAGATTTATGGTTATCGAGACGAAGACGAAGGCTCCTATACCACCAAAACGACCGGCACGCGCGGTGCAGGCGAGCGGTTGGAATTTTCTGGTACTTATAACGGCTGGGCTGAGGGAGATTTTTTGATGAATGCGGCCGGTGAGACCACCAGCGGATACTACAAGGTATATTGTCTGGATAACGGTTGTGCCGCCAATCCCGTCATATATGCGCTGGGAACGAAGAATCAATTCTTGCAGGTGGTATCGTACCCCGATGCACAAACCAGGAGTTGCCCGTTGCCTACTGAAACTGCCAGCTTGTAAACCGATGCGCTTCCCGTAGCCATCGCCAATGGCTACTGAGGGGCAATCTGTTGTGTTAAATCACGCAGATTGCCTCTCGCTATTTAAGGCCGGTTCCGCCCCAACTTGTCATGACTTGACACCCACTGATCCGACACAATCGCCGACGCCAATGACAACTCGCCACATAACACCACACCTGCCACAACCTCCGCAAACTTCAGCACTTTCCCCTTGCCATAGCACCCCAACATCTCCAAGCACTCCCGCTGTGTCGGCAACCCCGTTCCACCCCCATAAGTCGCGACAATCAACGACGGAATCGTCACCGAGAAATAATAATCGCCATTCGCCTTCAATTCCCCGTGCACATACCCGGCTGAGGACTCCGCCACATTCGCCACATCCTGCCCACAGGCAATAAACATCGCCGTAATGCCGTTGGCAAAATGCGCTCCATTGTTCACCGACCCGGCCATCAATGCCCCCATATTGGAAAGCTGCCGCTGCTTGAACAAGGCCTCCCCACTGGTATGCATCACGTCCTTCAATAACGCTGCAGGTAAGGTTACTTCAGCCACCACCCGCTTGCCCCGGGTATGCAACGAATTCACCTGCGAATGCTTTTTATCGGTATCAAAGTTCGCCGCCAACGAAAAATGTTCCAACCCCGCCATGCCCTGATCCAGCATCCACATACAGGCGTGGCGGGTCGCCTTTGACACCATGTTTTGCCCGGCCGCATCGCCTGTCGTGAAGTTGAACCGCAGCCAACGCATCTTGCCCATCGCATACTGCTCGATATTGCGCAGCTTGCCCGATTGCGTCGTTTCCTCTGCCACCGACTTGATCTGACTGAAGTTTTCGGTCACCCACTCACCGAAATCACGGGCGAAGCGCGCATCCTGAAACACAAACACGGGCGCACGTTGCATGGCATCATCAATGACAGTCACCGTTACGCCACCAGCTTCACGGGTCAGTCGCATGCCTCGCGAGTAACTCGCCACCAGCGTTCCTTCCGTGGTCGCCATGGGGATGTAAAACTCGCCATGCGCATGTTCGCCATTGATCAGTAACGGACCCGCCAACCCCATCGGCACCTGCGCAACACCGACAAAGCCTTCAATGTTTCCTGGCAACAAGGCAGGATCAATGGAGAATCGACCGACATGTTCCAGATGTGCACCGGTTTCGGCAGCGACTACGTCACGACGGGCGCGGGCCATCTCATGGGTGTAATCATTGGCAGCATCGCGGGGAAGTTTTTTCATGGCGGTTCCTGATCATGATCGAAACCCTGATCATGATCCGAAACGCAGGACTTGGGAATTGGCTATAGAGGCGCAGCGTCGGCGTTATTTGGCCGACTGCTATTTAGCCGACACTGCTTTCCAGGTGGTGAGGTCTAAGGAGTATTGACTGCCATCGGTGTCGGTCTGACGGGCGCGCACCACAACCACGGGATTGCTCACCATCAACCATAGATAGGTTTGGCGCTTTTTGTTCTTGTGCACCTTTTCGATACGGACGGTTTCGATCTTGCCTGAGGGGGTGTCGATGGTTTCCCGGCCCAACATGCGATACTCGCGCGACTCAATGTGGTCGTCATCGGTTTCGGGGTAGGTCAGTACGCCAAGCTCTGCCGTCACCTGACAGGCAATGCGCAAATAGACGCTCATGGGGTCGACGGTATCGGCCACCAGTTTGAATTCGCCTTTTTTGCCTTCGTCGTTATAACGGGCCACCTGCTCTTTCCAATCAAAAGCGACTGTCTTTTCACGCTTGCGAAACACGTTGCCGCGTTTGGAGGAGTAACGCAGGGGTTGCGCATGGCAGCCCTTCATTTCGAGAATCGATTCTTCATGCAAAAAATACAGTAAATGATCCGCGATATAGCTGTGGCGATAGGTGCCATCGGGCAAACGTTCAAGCTTACGTGACACCATATCTTCGAATTCGCTGCCATTGTAGGTGGCTTTGTACTGCGCTTCGAAGGGGGTGGGCGCGGTGGTTTTGGCCAACGAATCGCCTTCAGCCACGGCCTGCAGAGGCAGCGCTGCCAAAATAACGAGCAGGGTGGACTGCAAAGAGGAAAGCAGGGCACCGGGCAATTGCGGCTTCAACCTGCGGACAGTGTTCAATTTCATTCGGCAGACAGTCCCATGTCAATTGTATTGGATTGCAGTGGGTGGTCATCCAGCATCACGATTCCTGATTTGCGGTCCAATGTCAACCGGCCCGCCATAAACAGGCTCACGCAACGCACGTAAAGGGGGTATTCCATGGATTGCACACGGGCGGCCAGGCTTGCTGGCGTGTCGTCAGATTGTACCGCGACACGGGCTTGCGCAATCACCGGGCCGCCATCCAATTCTGGCGTTACAAAATGCACGCTACAGCCGTGAACCTTTTCGCCTGCATCCAGTGCACGTTGATGCGTGTTGAGGCCTTTATAGGCAGGCAGCAATGACGGGTGGATGTTAAGCAGACGGCCTTCGTAGTGCTGCACAAAGCCTGGCGTGAGAATGCGCATGAAACCGGCCAGCACCACTAGATCGGGCGCATGCTGGTCGATCGCTGCCATCAACGCTGCATCGTAACTTTCGCGGTCGGCATAGCCCTTGTGGTCAAGTACCTGGGTGGCGATCCCATGGCTCGCCGCACGTTCTAGGCCTTTGGCATCGGGGCGGTTACTGATAACAACCGCCAGGGTACCGGGTATTTCGCCGCGCTCACCGGCATCGATCAATGCCTGCAAGTTGGTGCCAGAGCCTGAGATCAGCACCACATAACGGGAAGGAGCCGTCATGCCCAACGCTTACTTGAGAGTGACAAATGGTTCGTCGTCGACCGCTTTTTCGACCGAGCCGACCAACCATGCGTTTTCGCCGCAACCGCGCAATACCGCCAGCGCCTGATCTGCATCGGCTTCGCTGACGGCAATGACCATGCCCACGCCACAGTTGAAGGTGCGGTACATTTCGCGCTTGTCGACGTTGCCATTGGCCTGCAGCCATTTGAACACGGGGGGCCATTCCCAGCTGCTCTGATCGAACACCGCCTGGGTGTTGAGCGGCATAACGCGGGGAACGTTCTCGATCAAGCCTCCACCCGTGATATGGGCGATGGCCTTGACTTTAACTTTCTTGATCAGATCAAGTACCGATTTAACGTAAATACGGGTAGGTTCCAGCAATTGCTGGCCCAGCGGCTTACCGCCGACGTTTTCGTTGAGGTCAGCTTTGGCAACTTCGATAATTTTGCGAATCAGGGAGTAACCGTTGGAGTGAGGGCCCGAAGATCCTAGCGCGATCAAGCGGTCGCCCACGGCCACATCATCACCGGTGATGATGTTGTCCTTTTCGACGACACCGACGCAAAAGCCCGCCAGGTCATAGTCTTCGCCATGATACATGCCAGGCATTTCGGCCGTTTCGCCACCAACGAGCGCGCAACCTGACAGCTCACAGCCTTTGCCAATACCCGTAACCACACTGGCGGCAACGTCGACATTGAGGTGGCCGGTGGCGTAGTAGTCGAGAAAGAACAAGGGCTCCGCGCCGGTAACGACAATGTCATTCACGCACATGGCCACCAGATCAATACCGATGGTGTCGTGTTTTTTCAGATCCATGGCCAGACGCAGCTTGGTGCCGACGCCATCCGTCCCTGACACCAGCACCGGCTTTTTATAACCCGCCGGGATCTCGCATAATGCGCCAAACCCGCCAAGGCCACCCATCACCTCTTTGCGCTGGGTACGTTTGGCCACGCTTTTGATGCGCTCGACCAACGCTTCGCCGGCATTGATATCAACCCCGGCATCTTTATAGCTTAACGAAGCCGTCGAAGGGGAAGGCGTAGAGGATTGTCCGGGGTTTTGTCTGTCTGCCATAAGGATTTCAACTTGTCAGAGAGGCGTAGGGAACAGCGTCACGGGCCAGGAAGGCGAGCCGCAGGCTGGCGTCTTGATTGAAGGGGGGTATTCTAGCAGGGTCGTGCGCGTAACCCAATTTTATCCGTGCGACTTTATCGGTGCGACAACGCTCTCGTACAACAAGAGTCCCGTATGACAAGCGTCCCGAACGACAAGCGTCAGTGCGACAATAGTTGTTCAGAAGCCTGGGTGTGCCTAAGCCCAGGCTGGCACACTATTTCCCCCCGGCAAGCCCTGCGTGTAAACTCACGCCTTGACGCTTTTCAACAGGATGGTTTTATGCGGCGGTTGCCCACTCGAATGCTCTTTACTAAATGCCTGGCAATAGTGCTGGTGTTGGCGGGATGGCTGCAAACCACAACGGTGGCGGCCACTGAAGTGACCGATTTGTATGAGGCCAAGGTCGACGCGGCGGGGCGCACTGCTGCGCATCAACGTGCCGCAATGGCAACGGCCATGCGTGAGGTTGCAATGAAAGTCAGTGGCCGCAGCGATCTCAAAGACGATCAGCTGAGTGGCTTGCTCAAGAGCGCAGAAACCTTGGTGCAGAGTTATGCCTATGAAGGCGGTGGTCGCGGTCAGCCGCTTAAAATGCGGGTGGCGTTTGACAGCGCGGCCGTGGTGGCTGGTTTACAGGCAGCAGGCGTGCCCGTCTGGAGCAGCAATCGCCCCAAGGTGTTGTTGTGGTTGGTGCGCGAAGATAATGGCCAGCGCCGGATCGTGAGCCAGGAGCTGGATGCCGAGGTGCTCGATCAGGTTAAATCCTTGAGCCAAAAACGCGGGTTGCCGTTTTATCTGCCGCTCAATGACGTGCAGGACATGCAATCGGTATCGGCTGCCGATGTGTGGGCGGGTTTTCTCGATAATGTGAAGCTGGCGTCGGGGCGTTATCACCCCGATATCATTGTTCTGGCCAAAGTCTTTAAAGCCGGGCTGCTGTGGCAAGGGGATTGGCAGATCGTAGCCGTGGGCGGCACGCATAGCCAAGAATTCAACGGGCCTGATCTGGCCTCGGTGATCGAGCCAGGCATCAGTTGGGTCACCCAGGACATCGCCAGTGTTTATGCCACCCAGGCCCCTGCGGCCAATGGTGCAGTGGCTGGCGAGCCTTTGACATTCAAAATAACAGGTGTGCGTACACTGAAAGATTACGCACGTGTGTTGGATTATCTCAAACGCCTGATCGTGGTTAAACAGGTGGCCGTTCGTGAGGTAGCAGGTCAGACACTGACACTGGCCGTTACCAGTGACACGCAGGTGGACACCGTATTGCAGAC
Source organism: uncultured Moraxellaceae bacterium (assembly GCA_964473645.1). GTDB lineage: Bacteria > Pseudomonadota > Gammaproteobacteria > Pseudomonadales > Ketobacteraceae > HdN1. The sequence goes on along the minus strand of CAYYPW010000006.1, from coordinate 44,863 downwards.
CCTAAAAGCCGAAGCTCGCTTGATAGAAATGCCGACAGCGATCGTGGCAGACACACCACTGCCAACCGAGGGTGCAGCCCCCGCGTTACCCTCGTCTGCACCGGCATCGCAGGCACCTGCAGCCGCTACAGAAGCACCTGCTGCAGCGCCTATTGCAGCACCTGCACCACGTGTGTATGAGTTTGAGTGGCATGGCTAAAGCCAGACGGAGACGCGCGTGCTGAAGCATATACCGAACGTCATCACGTTGATGCGTATCGTATTGCTGATTCCATTTGCAGTTTATTTGTTTGATCAGCGGTATCTGGCCGCACTCATCATTTTGTTTGTGGCGGCGGTGTCAGATTCCATCGATGGGTTTCTGGCGCGTCGGTTTGGCTGGCGTAGCTGGTTTGGATCAGTGGCTGACCCGCTGGCCGACAAATTACTGTTGGTGGTGAGCTATGTATCTTTCGGATATTTGGGCATTATGCCGCTTTGGCTGGTGGCCATCGTGCTGGGGCGCGATCTGTTGATCGTTAGCGGTTCGTTTGTCTATTGGCGTGTAACGGGGCACTTTGAGGGCAATCCCACATGGCTTGGAAAAACCAGCACGTTTGTCGCCATGACCGCCGCTGTATGGACGCTTTTGCATCTGGCCTTCTGGCCACTGCCTCCCTGGTTGATGCCATCGCTGTACGTATTGGTTGCTGTTTTGGGCACCGTATCGGCCGCGCAATATGTGGTGCTGGGAGTTCGGGCCGTGCGCATGCATAACAGGAGTGCATCGTGACTGATACGCGCCAGATGGTGCTGGATTTTGGCGCACCCGCAGAAGGGCGCTTTGACGACTTCTGGGTGGGCGATAACGCTCAGCTTGTAGCACGACTGACAGCGCTGGCACATCAGAGAATGCCTGCGTTTCTGGTGGTCTGGGGCGAACCACGCGCCGGCAAATCCCATTTGGCGCACGCACTGTGTGAAGCCCATTCGCAACATCAACGCAGTGCCATTTTGGTGGATGGCCAGCAGCGCGCACATTTGCATCCCGCCATGCTGGAAGGCCTGGCCGATGTCGAACTGGTCGTGATCGACAATATCGATTTGTTCGCAGGCGACCCGGCGTGGGAAGAAGCGCTCTTTCATCTCTATAACCAAATGCAAACCACCGGTTCAGCCTGGGTCGTGATGATGCAAGTGGCCCCCTTGCACAGCAACTTTCGACTGGCCGATTTGAAATCACGGTTATGCGCCTGTGAAACCTATCGTTTGCACGCGCTGTCCGATCAGGATAAACGGGACTGGTTGCGACAGTTGGCCCATCGACGTGGCTTCGATCTGGAACCCGAATGGTGCGACTACATACTGCATCGTTCGGTGCGTGATCTGCCAACGCTCACCCACGTGATCAATGCACTGGACGCGGCGTCACTGGCGGCTCAGCGAACGGTCACCTTACCTTTCATTAAGCAGGTCATGGGGTGGTAAACCTCGTGAGAGGCCGCTTATGATGTTCGTTATCGAGGCTAAAACTCTGTTAAATAAGTGGCGCTTTGCATTCTGCTGTGGGCTGGTGCTGCTGATGTGTCTGTTTGGGCACAGCCTTGCACGGGCAGCCATCGCGCCTTTGGTGGTGCAAGATAGCCTGCGCGGATACTCGCTGGTGCCACAGATCGAATACATTGAAGACGAAGCGCGTGCGCTCGATTATGACGCAGCCAATGCCGCCTTTCTCGCTGGAGAAGGCCGTCGCTTTGAAACCGATACCATCAATCTCGGCTTTTCGAAAAACAGCTTTTGGTTTCGATTTGGCTTGCACAATCAGGGGCCACGTACCCGTACCGTTTTTATTCAGATCGATTATGCGATTCTCGACCGGATTGATATGTATTGCGGCGTGGCCGATGACAAGCCGGTGTTCTACCAATTGGGCGACCATGTGCAATTTGAAAGCCGCCCCATGGCCGTGCGCAATTTTGCTGTGCCGCTGGAGATGCTGGCGCATCAGCAGTTGACGTGCACCTTGCGGGTCGAGAGTAGCAGCAATATTGCCTTGCCCATCACCGTCAGTGACGTGGTGCCGTTTGTTGAAGACACTCGTGCCGGGGACTGGCTGTTGGGTTGGTTTTACGGCCTGGCATTTGGCATGTTCATCTACAACCTGCTGGTGTATTTCGCTTCGCGGGAGCGTGTGTATTTGTTGTATGTGCTGCATGTGGTCGGTGGGTGGGGCTATAACTCGGCGCTGGATGGTTCGTTTGCAATGATCTGGACACTGTTGGATGTGCAGGATGCCGCCGTGGTGTTTTTTGTTTGCCTGAGCCTGAGTGCGGCCCTGCAGTTCGCCCTTGACTTTCTGCGTTATAAAGAAGGTCTGCGTTATAAAGAAGGACTGCTAAATGACGAGCTTGCCCGCAGGATGCGGCAAGTGGGGCGGGGCGTGCATGCGCTGGTGGCCATGGTGTTGCTCTTGCTGGTCTTTGCTCCTATCGAATTTGTCACCCAATTATCCGTTTATGTCGGCCTGATTGTGGTGGCATTTGTGTGGTTGCTAGGCGTTCTGCGAATTCGCGAAGGTGGGCGGGACGTCTGGGCTTTTGTGTTGGGATTTGGCGTCGTGACGGTGGTTGCACTAGGGGCCTTGCTTGCGTCGTTGGGGTTGGATATTCCCCTGTTTTTGACCACCTATGGAATGAAACTAGCGTGGATGTTTGAATTGGCTGCATTGTCATTCGCATTGGGGCTACGGATTCAGACGCTGAAAGAACGGCAACGCGACCACGAACTGGAAATGGCAGAAACACGCGCGGAAAGCCGCGCCAAAACGGAGTTTCTGGCCAAAGTCTCCCATGAGATTCGCACCCCCATGAACGGCATTCTCGGGCTGGCGGAATTGTTGGGCATGACACGCTTGAGCGCTGAACAAGGCCGTTATGTGTCGGCCATCAACAGTGCAGGGCGGGCGTTAATTGATGTAGTCAACGATATTCTCGACTACACCAAACTGGCGGCAGGCAAAATGACGCTCAATGAACGTTTTTTTGATCTGCGTGAGCTAGTGCAGGATTGCGCGGCCATTTTTGAAATGAATGCCCGCAAGAAGAATCTCGAACTGCGGATTATTCTTCGTCAGGGCACCCCCTTGCGCATCATGGGTGATGCCAGTCGCTTGCGGCAGGTGATTCTGAACCTGTTGTCCAACGCCATGAAATATACCGAAGCCGGGCATGTGTTTATTCGCTTGTCATTGACCGACGACATTCGTGACGAGCGAGTGGTGATTAAGCTGGCGGTGGAAGACACCGGCATTGGTATCGAACGGGTGGACCAGTCACGCCTGTTTAAATCGTTTTCGCAGATTCCGAGCGAGGTTTCGGAGCGCGAACCGGGCACGGGTTTGGGCCTGGTGATCAGCCAACAGCTTATCGACCTGATGGGCGGCAAGATGGGCGTGGAAAGCATGGTCGGGCATGGGTCCAGCTTCTGGTTCACACTACCGGTATCGCTCGAAGATGATTTTCAATATGCCGAGAAAGATATCGTGATCGATGTGTATCGCCCAGGCATGTCACAAAATGAAGAAGTGCCAGCCTCTACACCGGTGCAAGTATTGGCACCGGCGACGCCGTCCGCCCCGGTGTCGGCAGAAGCCCGCCCCAACGCTGCTGCACCGCCAGCCGATTTGCAGGTGCGCGTGCTCCTGGCGGAAGACAATCTAATCAATCAAAAGGTAATTCTGGGCTTTCTCGATCGTCTGGGCATACACCCGGTAGTGGTGGAAAACGGCCGTGCCGCGCTGGAAAAAGTCATGCAGGCCAAGGTGCCTTATGATCTGATTTTTCTCGATTGTCAGATGCCGGTCATGGATGGCTATGAGGCCGCGCGCCGTATTCGCCAGTGGGAATCGCAGATGCGTTGTCCGGCGACGCCCATCGTGGCGCTCTCTGCCCACCATACCGAGTTTCATGTGCAGCAGAGCGAGCGGGCAGGCATGAACCTGCATTTGTCCAAGCCCATCAGCTTCAAAACTCTCTCGGAAGCCGTCACCCATGCCCTGGGAATCGGGGGGTAAAACAGACCCGAGGTGACGCCTCGCAACACAAACAAACTGTCTACCTGTGGCGCCGTTTTTGTGTTAAGTTTGATCGGGCGTGACTCTCGCGTCACCTTGATTAGAACAACACTGATGTACGGGGCTGAACATGAATCATCGCTTGGTGCCCGCCACCTTGATTCCGAGTGTGCTGGATCTGGCCATTCGTAACCGCATCCATGTGGAACGGATTTTCGCCCAGGCCAATATCGATCCTGCCGTGGTTGGCGTGTCGGGCACTTATTTGACCCTGGAACAAGTGGTGCGTCTGTTCGATGCTGCTTACGCCGCATCGAAAGACCCTGCCTTCGGCATTCATCTTGGCGAATCGGTGCAATACCACAGCCTGGATCTGGTTGGGCAGGCCATTGCCACCAGCCGTAATATACGAGAAGCCCTCGGTGAGCTGTTTCGCTTCAAGGATCTGGTCGCGCCTTTTGCCAATTTCAATCTGGAAATGGAGCGTGACACGGCCATTTTTTCTTTCAGTGTCGATACCTTAGTGGTCAAAAATCACCTGCCTGTGCATCATGATGTAATTGCCACGATGGCGGTGACCATTGGCAATGCTTTGAGCGGTGATAATCTCGGTGTGAAAGAAGTGCGGTTCAGTCACCCGCGTCCTGAATATGCCAATGAGTATCAGCGGGTATTTAAGGTGCCGGTGTATTTTTCGCATTGGCGCAATGAGATTCGATTTATCGCGCACAAGCTCGAAGAGCCGCTGTTGACGTCTTACCCGGAATATCACCAGCGTGTGCACATGTTGGCCGCTGAAAAGCTTCGTTATATGGAAAGCGGCCTTAGCTTTAGTCTTAAAGTGCAAATCTATATTGAAAAACACCTGGGCACCGATCTCGCCAATCTGGACGATGTTGCCCGTCATTTCAATATGACGCCACGTACCTTGCAACGTCGCTTGCAGACAGAGAGCGTGTCGTTTGCCGAATTGCGTGACCGTTGCCGCCATGCTCGAGCGTTACGCGAGCTGGCGGATCGACATGTGGATATCGATGATCTGGCCGAGCGGCTGGGTTTTTCAGATACGTCCAATTTTTACCATGCCTTCAAGCGCTGGCAAGGGGTATCGCCCGGTGCTTATCGTAAGTCGCTGGATGGCAGCGCGGCGGGCGAGATTTCTTGAAGGAATTGTTGGTGTTGGCGGTGCAGCCATTCCAGCCATTGCTCTAGACCGGCGCCGCTTTTCGCTGATACCACCATCGCCTCCAGGCCTGGCCGTATACGGCGGGCGTTATCAATACAGGTCTGGATGTCAAAATCAACATAAGCAGACAGATCGGATTTACTGATAATCAGCAGATCCGCGTCGACCAGGATATCAGGGTATTTCAGGGGTTTGTCGTCACCTTCCGGGGTGGATATCACCACGATTCGCAATTGTTCCCCCAAATCGAATGACGCTGGGCATACTAGATTGCCAATGTTTTCAATGACCAATAACGCGCCGGCTGCAGGCGGCTCTTGTTCCAATGCACGCTGGATATGCATCGCTTCTAGATGGCAAAGATGGCCGGTGTTGATCTGCTGGGCAATGGCCCCTGCGCGTCGCACCCGCTGTGTATCGTTATCGGTTTGCTGATCGCCTTCGATAACGTGCAACTGTGGCGGGTGATCCCGATAATGGCGAGCGGTTGCTTCGAGCAGAGTGGTTTTACCAGCACCCGGCCCAGAGACGAGATTAATGGAGAGAATGCCGTGATCCAGCAAATAACGACGGTTGCTATTGGCGATAGAATCGTTGGCTGCAAGTAGTGAGGTACGCAGTGACAGGTGTCGCGTTGGCAAGGGGGGCGCTAGGCGAGGCTCTTGGCAGCCACAGGTTCCACACATGGGGCGTTATCTCGGTAATGGGTCAATTGGGTAAGCGGGATTGCTTGCCTCAGGAATGCTTGTCTTGTGATTGCTTGTCTTGTGAGTGTCGCCTTGAAACGGTACGACATCCAACGCAGTCACTCGCATGTCGCGGCCACTCACCAAACGCTGTGCTTGAGCGCCACATTGTGGGCACGGTGACATCAGCGAATCCGGTTCGTAATGACATTGACATTGTGTGCATTCGGCCACCGCCGGTTCGTGCGATATCACGATTTCCGCATTTTCGAGGCGGGTGCCGGGAGCAGTACTACCAATACACCAGCGTAAGGTTTCAGCATCGACACAGGAAAGCGTGCCGAGATTTATAAACACTTTCTGAACACGCTCGAAAGGGGATTCGTTGTGAGCGTTTTCGATGATGTCGTGGAGTGATGCCACCAGAGACATTTCATGCATGGCGATGGGCTTGTTGGGGTTGCTGTAGCGCTTGTTGAAGTTGCTGCGTGTGAGGCAATTGCTGAGGATTCAGTGTTTGCGGTGGTTGTATCAATGGCTGAGTATTTATTGCAAGTAGCGCTTTCAAGGATTGGAGCACATCAGTGACCGCCTGTTTGGGCGCGTGGCTAAGTGCTTCGGTAAGATTGACTAGCGCATGAGTTACCGGGCCTATTAAGGAGAGCACCATTTCACTGACAGGCGCACCAAGTTCAAAGTTGTTTGCTTGAATGCCGAGCGTGATCATCTCAGGTAGTGCGGTTGGTTGTTCAGCTAAGCCATAGGCCGTCTGATAGAGTCCCAGCAATTGTTCGGGCGCCAATGCGTGACTGCACCACCCCAGAGTGTCGGCAGGTTCGATGCGACGCAGGGTGAGTGCCTGATCTGAATTCGCTTGGGCATCGACGACAATCACGGTGGTGTGCCCGACCATGTCTTCCACCAGTTCTGGTTGCAGCTGAAACGTTTCGATAACGTTCAGACTGGGTGTCAGCATTGACAACGCCTGCGCGATCAATGGGCCAGCCGCATCATCACCGCGTGACGGATTGCCCACACAAATGATCAAAGGTGAATTAACTGAATTGACCATGGCTGTCTCGTTGTAGCTGGCTTAGCAGCGTGTTCTGTGGATCGCGCAGCTCGATTTGCAGTGGCATTTTTCCCATGGCGTGCGTGGCGCACGACAAGCAGGGATCATAGGCGCGTATGGCGACCTCGATAATGTTGAGCAGTTCGGGCGTGATGGTGTTGCCGTTGAGGTGATCCCGCGCAACCACGCGAATGGATTCGTTCATGGCCTGATTGTTATGCGTGGTGGACACGATCAGATTGGCGCGTGTCACCAAATCCTGCTCGTTGACTTCAAAGTGATGTATCAGCGTTCCGCGTGGGGCTTCAATGACGCCGATTCCGCTGCCGCGACGGGTGCCATGGCGTTGTAGATCCTGCTTTTTCAGGTCATCATCGTGCAGTAAAGCGTGGATGGCTTCGGCGCAGTGCAATACTTCGATCATGCGTGCCCAGTGGTAGGCCAGCGCACTTTCCGCCATTTGGCCTTGGTGGTGGGCGAGGAATTCTTGTCGACATAGTTCAGCAAGAGGTGTGCTGATGCGGTCGCAATTATTGATGCGCGCTAACGGCCCGACCCGGTACCAACCTTGTTCGGGGCCACGCTCAATCAAAAACGGGAATTTCATGTAGGACCAGTTTTTGACTTCTTCGTGAATTAGCTGGGTGTAGTGGGTGTAATCGTAATGATCGTGCAATAACGTTCCATCTGCGTTTTTCAAGCGCAAGCCACCGTGATAAAGCTCCAACTCACCTTGGGGGCCAATCAATCCCATGGATGCACAATGAATGCGCCCAAATGTGTCATTTTGAGCCAGGTTTTGCAGGTATAAATCTCGGGTGAGGTTGACTGCAAACTGTGCCCACTCCACAAGCACGGGATAGTAGGCGAAGAGTTCAGCAACATCTGCATCGGTGAGCGCTTTGTTCATTCCACCGGGTACGGCGGCGATTCCGTGGATGCGTTTTCCCGAGATTGCGCGAATGACTTCCTGGCCAAATTTGCGCAGGCGTATGCCCTTTAGCGCAATATCGGGATAGGTTTCGAGCACGGCAACGATATTGCGTTTTTCCACGTCGGAGGTGAATCCAAACAGTAAATCCGGTGATGCGAGATGAAAAAAATGCAGGGCGTGACTTTGCAAGACCTGGCCCAGATGCATCAAACGACGCAGCTTTTCTGCTGTGGGCGACAATGTGTCGACGCCAGCAATCTGGTCGATGGCTTTGGCGGCAGCCAAGTGGTGGCTGACTGGACAAATGCCACATAGGCGCTGCACGACCAGGGGCAGTTCCCAATAGGGGCGACCCTGGATAAATTTTTCAAAGCCGCGAAATTCCACGATGTGCAGGCGTGCCTGTTGCACCTGGTGGTGTTCGTCGACCAGCAGGGTCACTTTGCCATGGCCTTCAACACGGGTGACCGGGTCGATGACAATGCGGCGCAGATTTTCAGGGTTTGCAGCGGTTTCCATGAGATTCTCGCAGTAAATGTTTTCTTACGGTCAGCTCAATCAAATCGTCGATTTTGCAACGCAAACTGAGGTTCCCGTTGTTCCCGGATAGCGTTGATCAATTCAAGAAATGCATCCGCCGAGGGAGGGCAACCTGCCAGAAAATAGTCAATTTTTACCGCTTCGTGGAGCGGGTGTACCTTTTCCAGCAAGCGCGGTAATTCAGGATCATCAGGAATTTTGGGAGCGACCACGCCAATACCATCCAGGTAGGACTCCTCCAGGCATTGCCGTACATCCAGCCCGTTACGCATGGCCGGTACGCCGCCGTTGATTGCGCAGGCACCCACTGCTACCAGAATTCGGCAGTGTTTGCGAAATTCGTGCAGTGTTTCGACGTTCTCGGTATTGCATAATCCGCCTTCGATCAGCCCAATATCGCAGGGTTCGTGATCCTTGATGTCGGTAAGCGGTGAGCGTCGGAATTCAATATGCTCGACCAGGGTAGCCAAGCGTTCGTCCATATCGAGAAAGGACATATGGCAACCAAAACAGCCCGCCAGGGAACAGGTGGCGACTTTGATTTTAGGGGTGCTCATGCGGTCGTCCCTCGGCCATCCGAGTAGCTGTGGCTGGTGTTTTCAGCAGCATCCAAACTTTCTGGGCGTTGATTGCCGTGCGCCGCAATATCGGCGTTATCATATAGGCGTGTCCCGATCGGATGAGAATAGGGTTTCTCGCGGAGCAACAAGGCTCCGGTGGGGCAAATATGACAGGCACTATCGTGTTTTTCGAGTGCGGTATCGGCAAGCAGACCACTGTCACTGACGCTGGCAATCGTGGTAGTGGGGCCGCGCCCCACCAATTGAAACACCTGTTTATGGTCGAGTTGTTGGCTTGCACGCACACACAATGCGCAGTTGATGCAGCGATCACGGTCGATGATCAGCGCATCGTGACTGGCATCCAGTTGTCGATGCGGGAAGCTATGGGCGTAGTGGTTTTCCAGCATGCCCAGGTGATAGGCTGTGGCTTGCAATTGGCAATTGCCGCTCAATTCGCATGAAGGGCAGAAGTGATTACCTTCAGTAAAAAGCAACTGCGTCAGTCGCAAACGCATCTGATGGAGTTCTGGCGTTTCGGTGATGACGGTTGCACCTTCTGAAACGGGCGTAGTACAGGCCGCGCGTATTTTGCCATTGACATTGACGATGCACAGTCGGCAGCTGCCGTGCGGCGTTAGGCCTGCGTGATGACACAAGTGCGGTACATAAGCGCCGGCGCTTTCGCATGCATTCATCAGGGTGTGCTGATCCTCACATTGCACGGCTTGGCCATTGATGGTGATGGTTATGTTGCTCATGGCACTTTGCACCTTAAAAAAATCCGTGAGGAGGCTTCTACAGGGCCGGCTTCAAAGCGTTCAGGATATTGGTGCATGACATCGATGAGTGCGCAGGCAGCTGTTTGTCCGAGGCCGCAATGACTGGTAACGCGCAACAAGTGCGCGAGTTCCCCTAGGTCTTTTCTGGCGCTTTCTGTTCCTGTGTCTTCCAGGATATCATCGAGCGTGTGGGCGATGACTTGGGTGCCCGCGCGGCAGGGGGTGCAAAATCCACAGCTTTCGTGCGCGAAGAAATGGGCAAAATTGCGCAACACATTAACGGGATCGCGTTGCCTGGAAAATACCATGAAACTGCCGCCACTGGAGACGTGCTCAAAGTCGATAGGGGTGTCAAACTGTTCGGAAAATAACATTCTTCCTGAGGGGCCACCTACTTGTACGGCGAGCGTGTCTTGCGCTTCGCACAGGGCTAACAGGCTTTTGACGGTAGTGCCCAGGGGCAGCTCGTAGATTCCAGGTTTTTGGCAGTCGCCCGAAATGCTGTGCAGTTTGGTGCCACGCGATGTTTCATTTCCTAGGGCAGCGAATGCTGGCGCAGAATTCAACACTATCCAGGTCACCGCGCAAAAAGTTTCGACGTTATTAACGACGGTAGGCGCACCCAGATAGCCGTGCTGTGCCGGAAACGGCGGGCGTATTCTGGGAATACCACGTTTGCCTTCAAGCGATTCGAGCAATGCGGTTTCTTCTCCACACACATATGCGCCGGCACCTACATGAATATCGATATCAAATCCGCCAACTGATGCTGGGTTTGCAAGCAGTCCGCGCTGGCGGTAGTCCTGCAAATGGGATTGTAAGGTATCGAACATCCACACATATTCACCGCGCAAATAAATCAAACCCTTGACGGCGCCAATGGTGTGCGCACAAATCAGCATTCCTTCGATCACGGCATTAAAATGTTGTTCGAGAAGAACTCGATCCTTGAATGTACCGGGTTCGCCTTCATCCGCGTTGCACACGACGTATTTGGTGGGGCCGGGCATGGCGGCTGCCGTCGACCATTTTTGCCAGGTAGGGAACCCTGCGCCACCGCGACCACACAGACCAGAAATGCGTAACGCCGTGAGCATGTCATCCGTTGTCAGCGGTTTGGCTGTAGCGATGGCGCTACCCGGCGTGAGTGCCAAGTTTAGCAAAATGTCTTTTTGATAAAGGGTCGAGTGATAGTTGAACAGGGTTGGTGGCCATTGTGCCAAAGCCTGACCGTTATCAATCAGATCAGTCACCATGCGTGCACGCTCGACAGTAAATCCTGTCACCGGAATGCCATTGATCAGTGCGCCAGGCGCCAAATCACTGAAACCGGTACAGGAGGTCGCCTGAATCACAATGTCTGGCTGATGACGATAGTGTGACCGTAAAAAGGCAAGTGTTTCGCGTGCTCCACATTGTTCATCAATAATGTTGGTACTGATTTGAATGCGATATCGACAGGGGGTCGGCTGATCAAGGAAACTGTAAAAACTGCATAATGCTTGTAAATCAGGCAGCGAAATTGCACATATATGACTCACTTTTTGCAGAAGCACAGTATCGAGGTAACCGGTATGGTGCAACACGGTGACCAATACTTGCAGCGCATCGTGCGAACTTGGTGGCGTACCAAAATGATCGTGTATCAACGCCGCCAGCGCTGAATCGCTCAACACGGGAGGGTAGGGGCCAATCAGGGGAAAGCGCGCCTGTATCAAAGAAGCTAACCTCGTAACCACAAAGAGTCGGGAAAAGTTGACCTCTAGCGTAGCTCATTCTGCATGACAATTTGTATGATGATTGTCAAAAGAGGGCGCACACGGTTCCAAAGCATGATATCGCCGATTCTGGTACAACAACAGCCCTGTGAGGTGTTTCGTCAGTGGCAGTAGCAATTTGCATCACCTTGCGAGGGCGCGTGCAGGGATGTGGTGTGCGCCCAGCCATTGTGCATTTGGCGCGAAGCCTGGGGGTGGCCGGTTGGGTTGGCAATACGGGCGATCAAGTGCTGATACAGGCTCAAGGCGATGGTGAAAACCTGCAGCAATTTATCGCTGCACTGCCTTCAGCGTTGCCGACGTTGGCACGTCTGGACGACATGAAATTGGCTGATGCAGTTATCAATAGTGATTGGACTGCCTTTGAAATCAGGCAGCAAATGAGTGCCGTGCATGGAGGCGGTATTCCAGAGATTCCTGCAGATCGAGCGATTTGTGAAGCCTGTGACCGCGAGCTCTTTGACCCTGATGCACGACGTTATCAGTGGCCCTTTATCAGTTGTACGACCTGTGGACCACGTTATTCATGGCTGCAGGCATTGCCATTCATTCGCGCCAATACGACATTTTCCCGGTTTGACCGCTGCGCTGCGTGTGTTGACGAATACGACCAACCCGCGTCACGTCGATTTGGAATGGAATTGATCGCGTGTGAGCAATGCGGGCCTCGCCTATTTTTTCGCGATGTGAGTGGAGAGCGTTCCGGTAACGCCGTATGGCAGTCTGTCGTGCGTGTATTGCAGGATGGCGGTGTTGTTGCTTTGCAGAGTTTTTGTGGGTTTCATCTGTTGGCGCTTGCGAATAATGTGTCAGCAGTGAATCGTGTGCGGCACTTCAAGGCCCGCGAAGCAAAGCCACTCGCGGTCATGGTGCCGTCGCTTGCCGACGCTGAAACGTGGGTGTCGATGTCTGCGTCGGAGCGTGAATGGTTGACCGACGAGCATCGTCCTATTGTGCTTTTAAAAAAACATCAGGATTTACCAGAAAATCATTGGGTGAATGGAGGGCATGTTGCTCCTGATAATCCCTGTTTGGGAGTGATGTTGCCGCACAATGGCATTCAGCGTTTGATTTTGGCGGCACTGGGACAGCCCGTTATCGCCACCAGTGCCAACCGTCATGGCGAGCCAGTTGCGGAAAGTGTTGATGAATTAACGCCTTGGCTGGGGCAGGGCATTGATGCCATTTGTTACCACGACGTTCCTGTTTGGCAAGTACAAGATGATAGTGTCATCGCCGTCGCGGCGGATGGGCCGTTGCTGTTGCGGCGGGCGCGCGGGTTTGTCCATGACGTGTTTCCCGCGGTATCGTTGCACATTGACGCGATCTATCCAACAACAACGGGCGTCTCTAACGTTCTGGGTGAAGGTGCTTTTTTAAAAAATACCATTGCCATCCGCGATAGGGAGCGTGCCTTGGTAAGCCAATACATTGGGGATCTTGATAGTGTCGCGGTGAGTGCACGAAGAGAACAGGTGAAATCGCGCCTGCTGCAGCTGTGCAGGCTGTCACCAGCGCGCGTCGCCATCGATGCACACCCCGAAGTTGCATTATCGAACAAGGATACGCCGGTACGCAGGGTCTACCATCATCACGCTCATGTTGCTGCACTGCTCGCCGAGACAAACCTGCAGACGCCAGCATTGATTGCTGCCTGGGACGGAATTGGTTATGGTGGTGCTGAGCGTTGGTGGGGCAGTGAGGTGTTTGAATTCAACCCTAAACCTAATCATTATGACGCAAACGCGCAAACGGGTTGTCTATTGTCCCGCCCCCGTTCGGGGTTGCAAGCCTTCGCACTCCCCGGTGGAGATAAATGCAGCCGGGAACCCTGGCGGGTAATGGCGGCCTTATTGATCGCTGCCGGAATCGACGGGGATCAGGTCTTGCATTTTATGCAGACGCGCCTAACTGCATTGGATGCACCCGTTGCCGTGCAACGTTTGGTGGTTGCATCGTTGCTGTCCTCTGCCGCTGTACCGATGGGCACCAGCATGGGGCGTTTTCTCGAAGCTATCTCGGTGCTGGTGTTGGGTGTGGCGACCAATCGTTTTGAAGCGCAAGCCGCGTGTCGCCTCGAATATACGGCAGGCGCGTTGGTGCTGAGCGAGAGTACCTTATTTGACATGCCTGTGATCATGGATGAGGACGGTGTTGCGCGCTGGCAATGGCATGACATGGTGCGAACACTTTGGCATTTACGTCAGAATGCTGTCGATGGTCAGTCGTTGGCAAGTACCGTCATGCAAAGTGTCGCCGAGGCGTTATTATCGCAGTGCGACGCTGCGCAAATTAAAACGCTAGGTGTCAGTGGCGGTTGTTTTCAAAACCGCTATTTGCTTGATTATCTGGCCGTGCGTTGCCACCAGAAAAAAATGACGCTGGTGCGCCCGCGACGGCTTCCGCCGAATGATGGCGCTATCGCCTATGGACAGGTGCAGTGCATTTAAAACGGCGAATTTTGGGCAGTGAATGCAGGAGTTGACTATGTGTCTGGCCATGCCTGGACGGGTGCTGCGATTATTTGAAGATGAACTGATGGGGCCTGCCGCCGAAGTGGATTTCGGTGGCGCGTTGCGAATAGTAAGCGCGGCTTATGTGCCAGAGTCCAAACTCGGGGATTACCTGATTGTGCACGCCGGTTGCGCCATCTCTGTGCTCGATGAAGAGGCCGCGTTACAGGTAATTGCTGAACTGGAGGCGCTTCAACAATGTCAATAGACTCGATAGAAACCAGGCCGGTAAAGGCCTGGAACGCATCCTTTCGCGACCCGCAGCATGTCCACCAACTTCTCGAAGAGATTCGCGTTTCTGTCTCTCGTCCATGGAAAATCATGGAAGTCTGTGGTGGGCAAACTCACTCCATTATTCGTCATGGTCTCGATCAGTTGTTACCAGAGGGACTGGAGCTTTTACATGGCCCAGGCTGCCCGGTGTGCGTCACAGAAGAAGCCGTGATCGACGCCGCCTGCCAGATCGCCCTGATGCCAAACGTTATTCTGTGCTCTTTCGGTGATATGCTGAGAGTACCGGGCGCCCACATGAATTTGATGGAAGCCAGAAGTCGCGGTGCCGATGTGCGGGTCGTGTATTCGCCACTGGATGCGCTGACGATTGCGACTGAAAATGTTGAGAAACACGTGGTATTTCTGGCGGTGGGTTTTGAAACCACGGCGCCTGCCAATGGCCTAGCCTTGCAACGGGCAAAGCTCAAATCGATCGACAATTTTTCGATGATTTTGTCACAAGTCACCGTTCCGCCAGCATTGGCGGGTTTATTGGCCTCTGATCATCATATCGATGCTTTTCTAGCTGCAGGTCATGTGTGTACGGTAATGGGGTTCGGGCAGTATCACGCGATCGCAGAACGCTTTCGTGTGCCCATCGCAATCACCGGATTTGAACCGGTGGATATTCTGCGGGGTATTCTGGCCTGTGTAAAAGCATTGGAGGCCGGGCGTTACCTGGTAGAAAATGTGTATGAGCGCAGTGTGAGCGAAGGTGGAAATGGCGCAGCGCAATCCCAGTTGAATGAAGTATTTGTCCCTGTGGATAAAGTGTGGCGAGGGATGGGCAGTTTGCCTGCCAGCGGCTTGTATTTTGCACCCGCCTATGCACATTTCGATGCGCTAAAGCGATTTGACGTACCCGCTTTTTCGCTGCAGGAGAGAGTAACGGAGTGTATTAGCGGCGAAATCATGCAGGGTAGCAAAAAGCCGCATCACTGTCCGGCGTTTGGTAAATCCTGTACGCCGGAACATCCGTTAGGCGCAACCATGGTGTCTGGTGAAGGTGCTTGTAACGCCTATTATCAATATCGCTGCGAGGTGGCACATGAGTGACCACCCAACCGCGCCTTTCTGTGCCGTTCCCAATGCCGTTTCAGCAGTAAAAGCAAATGGTGAAGCAGATGAAAGAATTCTGTTGGGGCATGGCGCGGGTACCCGATTAACGCAACAATTACTGCAAAAGGTGTTTTATCCCGCTTTTAACAACGCGGCGTTGAATGCAGGCACCGATAGCGCCGTGTTGGCGCCGCTGGCGGGTGAACTTGCCTTTACTACCGATGCCTATGTGGTGAATCCGCTGATATTTCCGGGCGGCAATATTGGAACGCTTGCGGTGTGTGGCACGGTCAACGATCTTGCTATGGTGGGGGCGATGCCGGTGGCTTTGTCGGCATCGTTCATTCTTGAAGAAGGTTTACCTGTCGCGGTGTTGGATCAGGTGGCGCAAACCATGGCGCAGACTGCTCGAACGGCGGGTGTGGCCATCGTCACGGGCGATACCAAAGTGGTGGAGAGAGGCAAGGCCGATGGCCTGTTTATCTCGACGTCGGGGATTGGCCAGTGCCTCTGGTCACATCGTATTGCGCCGTCGTCCATTGTCGCTGGCGATTATGTGGTGCTGAGTGGGGATATCGGGCGCCATGCTGTCGCCATTGTTGCGGCACGCCAAGGGTTTGTGACGTCGCCGCTGATTGAGAGTGATGTAGCGTGCTTGCACCATAATGTGCGTGCATTGCATGCATCAGGTGTCGTGCCTCATTGCATGCGTGACCTTACCCGTGGCGGATTGGGCGCGGCATTGTTGGAGCTTGCCAACCAGTCGGGGTTGGATTGTGAAATCAATGAAAATTGTTTGCCGCTTAAGGACGGCGTTAAGGGGGTCGTGGATGCGCTCGGTCTTGATCCCTGGTTTCTGGCGAATGAAGGCCGTTTTATTGTGGTAGTGCCTGAAACTGCCATCGAGACGACCTTGGCTACATTAAAGACGCATGCGAATGATACCGAGCCAGTGGTCATCGGTCGCTTTTTGAATGAACGTCATGGGAATGTCATTATCCGTAACGATTATGGTGCACGTCGCTACTTGCGCATGCCCTTACAAGAGCCGCTGCCCCGCATTTGCTAGGCGCAGGCAATGATAGGCGCCCCACAAAGGCGCCAGCGAGTTCATGCATAAACGCACACTGCGTTCGCGTAACCAGTCGCGATGGGTGCGTTTATCGGCAAATTGTTCGCGAAAGGTGGCGGTATCAAACAGACTGGCAATGCGGGGAGGAATTCCCCCGCCAATCACAACGCCGCCTTCTGCACCGTATTGCAACGCCAGATTGGAGGCTTCATGGGCGATTAGCGCCACAAACTTGTGCAATACCTCGGCGTAGATGCTTTTGGGTTCGCTTAATCCTTCGCGAATGATCAGCGCTGTTGCGCCGAGACGTTTGAAATCCTCATGTTGTTCCAGTGCCAGCAGGCTGCCTTCGCCCCCCAAGTGAATAAGCAGACGCGGTAAACCGAGGCCTGAAATCAGATGCTCCGCACTGACTTGTGTTTGGGTGTCACTTTTAAGTTCTTTGATGAGTAGCGCGGCATCATCAATACTGCGCGGTGCAAAATTTTTGTGTCCGCCTTCGCCAGGCAATACAGCATAACCGTTACTACTGGCCAGCAAAGCCGCTTCACCTAGCCCGGTGCCGACACTGATAACAGCCACCGTCCCTTGCGGAGCGGGCCAAGGGCCTTGCAAACGATGAAAATCACTGGCGGGTAAAAAGGGGAGTGACCAGGCCAACGCTTCGAGGTCGTTGATCAACAGACAGGGCGCACCCAAGTTTGCCGTTAAATGCTTAGCATCGACACGCCAGGGCAGGTTGGTCATCTGGCAAACCTGATCGTGCACGGGCCCGGCGATTCCCAGGCAAACGCCTTGCAACGGTAGTGGTGTGTGTGAATTGTTGCCAGGTTGGCACTGTTTATGCTCATCAAGAAAGCGTTGCACCATAGGTTCAATGCCGGCGGCATGTGCATTTTCGTAATAGGCTGAATGCAGCAATTGGCCACGGGTATTGAACAGCCCGAGAGTGGTTTTGGTGCCACCAATGTCACCTGCCAGAAATAGGTCGCCTGCGAGAAACATGGGTAAATATGACCTCGTATGCTATCTTGATAGTTTCGATTGAACCGCTTCATGCGTAGCGAAGCAAAGTGACTTGCGCCAGCCTAATTGTGAGATGTTGATTATGACACCAACTCGATTTGTCATAGAAGTAAAGCCTAAAATACCTGATGCATTAAGTCGGCTGGAAGAAATTGCTCACAATCTGATTTATAGCTGGAACCGACAGGTGCGGGGCCTGTTTTTTCGTCTTGATAAGGCCTTGTGGGACGCAACGGGACACAATCCCAAAGTATTCCTGCGTCGTGTCGATCAGCGCAAACTGGAAGCGGCGGCCGATGATCCGGTGTTTATGCTGGAATACATGCGTGTGGTGTCCACCTATGATTCCTATCTGCATGGCCAGATCAACAAAAAAGTAACACGTTATCTGGATCAAGAAAAAGATCTCGTGTCCTATTTCTGTGCGGAATTTGGTTTACACGAAAGCGTGCCACTCTACTCGGGTGGGCTGGGCATTTTGGCCGGCGATCATTGTAAAGCCTGTTCTGACCTGGGCTTGCCCTTTATCGCAGTCGGGATTCTGTACCGCCAAGGCTATTTTACCCAGGAAATCGATCAACACGGCAATCAGCTTGCTCGTTATTCGCAGACGCATTTCAGTGATTTGCCGATACGCCCTGTCATAGATTCACAAGGCAAAAAGCTGGAAGTGACCATCCCTTTACCCGGCCGCATTTTGCATGTTCGGGTTTGGCGTGCCGATATCGGTCACATCGCACTATTGTTACTGGACACCGATCTGGAATCCAATCAGGAAAGCGATCGCCGCATTACCTACCAACTATACGGTGGCGACAAAACCAATCGTTTGTTGCAAGAGATGGTGCTGGGCATTGGTGGTGTAAAAGCAGAGCGAGCCTTGGGTTTGAAACCCACCGTGTGGCATATCAACGAAGGGCACGCTGCCTTCATGATTCTCGAACGTTGCCGGGAATGCATCCAGCAAGATGGCTTGAGTTTTGAAGCAGCCCTCGAAGCGGTAGCGGCTTGCACCGTGTTTACAACACATACGCCGGTGCCTGCAGGTCATGATGTATTCGATCACCCGCTCATTGAGTACTGCTTTTCTGAGTATCTAAAGGAATTCAATGTTTCAGCAGAAACCGTGCTTGCTCTGGGCAACAGTCCCATGGGGGAGCGTGTATTCAACATGACTGCGTTGGCGTTGCGCGGGTCACGCTTTCATAACGGTGTGAGTCGTATCCATGGTCGGGTTGCCTCCGAAATGGAATCTTATATCTGGCCGCAGGTGCCTCCCTCCGAAAACCCGATACGCTATGTGACCAACGGCGTGCATGTGCCTACATTTCTGGCCAGTGAATGGGCCAATTTGTTTGACCTTCAATATGGCGGTGAGTGGCGAACCGAACTGCTCAATAAAGAGTATTGGAACCGGATTGAAGAAATGCCCACCCATACCTATTGGAGCATTCGTCAGTCACTGAAAGCCAAAATGCTGGATTCGGTTTATCGGCGCTGCGTGCAACAGTACCGGCGTAACGGCGTCAGTGAATCGCAGATACGTCGACTGACACGGTTTGTTCGCAACACCAAAACCGATATTCTCACGTTGGGTTTTGCTCGTCGTTTTGCAACGTATAAACGCGCCACCTTGTTGTTCAGTGATCCCGCACGTTTGTCGCGGCTGATGAACGATTCAAAGCGCCCCGTGGTCATGATTTTTGCCGGCAAGGCGCACCCTCATGATTTTCCGGGGCAGGATTTGATACGTCGAATTCATCAGTTGGCGCACAGCCCGGAATTCGAAGGGCGCATCATTTTACTTGAGAATTATGATGTGGCGCTGGCTCGAAAATTGGTCGCCGGTGTCGATGTATGGGTGAATACGCCTGCATATCCACTGGAAGCCAGTGGAACCTCGGGCCAGAAAGCGGGTATTAATGGTGTTCTGAACCTGAGTGTGCTCGATGGGTGGTGGGACGAAGGTTATAACGGTAACAATGGGTGGGCGATTACGCCCCATGACGAAAAATTTTCAGTCGACTTCCGTGACCAGGAAGAATCCCGTGAGCTGGTCGAAGTGCTTGAGAATGAAATTATTCCTATTTACTACCAGCGCGACAACTTGGGTTATTCACCGCAATGGATTGAAAAGTCCAAAAATGCCATGCAATCCTTGATGCCACAGTTCAATGCGCAACGCATGGTGATGGACTACATTACCGGCTTTTATGCGCCTGCTTCCAAACATGGGCGACGCCTTACTGAGCAGCATTTTGCGCATGCGCAATCGTTGGCTGCCTGGAAGGCGAAAGTACGTTCCTGTTGGCCAGGCGTGAATGTTGAATTAATACAGCGGCCCAATGAACAGATTTTCCGTGACGAAACTTTTGGTATCAAGGTCGCCGTATCCCTCAATGGCTTGGATCCGCAAGACATCACCATTGATTGTTTGCTGGGGCGTGAACTCACGGGCGCTGATTTTGAACGTCACGCCTGTTTCACCTTCGTTTTTCTCAATCACATGAATGACGGCAGAGCATTGTTTGGTTTGGATACCAATGTTGCCGAGCCGGGATTGTTGCATTATTCTTTGCGAATGTACCCTTACAGCCCCTTGTTGGGTCAACGGTTTGAAGTAGGTTGCATGCTCTGGCTGTGAATGATGCCAGAGATTCTTTTATGCGGGTAATCTGCCGTAACTTGCCAACAGGTTACGGTAGCGTTCGGCAAGATCGTTGCTGAAGTCCGACCATTGGCATCGCCACTGCCAATTACCTGTTTCCGTTCCCGGCGTATTCATGCGGGCTTCAGCGCCCATTTCCAACACATCCTGCAACGGTAAGACTGCGGTGCGGGCAACCGATGCCAACGCCGCACGCACCATGGGGCGGGGCATTGGCTCATTGCTAAAGCCGAGATAATTATTCACGCGCAGTTTTTCTTCGTCGGTCAGTTCGCCATACCAACCCAAGGTTGTATTGTTGTCGTGGGTGCCAGTGTACACCACAGTATTGCGTTCGTGATTGTGCGGCAAATAGGGGTTACGGGTAGAACCATCAAATGCAAATTGCAGAATCGTCATGCCAGGTAATGCAAAATCATCCCGCAAAGCAACTACGTCTTCCGTAATAATGCCGAGATCTTCAGCGATGATGGGCAGCTGCGGCAGGCGTAATCGCAATGCCTCAAAGAGTTCCCGTCCGGGCACTTCCACCCATCGGCCTTCGCGAGCCGTTTTTGCCGCGGCGGGAATTTCCCAGCAGGCGCAAAATCCACGAAAATGATCAATACGCACGAGATCAAACATAGTAAGCGCATGTTCAATACGCGCCAACCACCACGCAAAGCCGGTAGCACTTAGCTGCGGCCAGTTATAAAGTGGATTACCCCAATGTTGGCCTTCTGGCGAAAAATAATCAGGAGGAACCCCGGCGACCCATTTAGGCAAGCCAGATTCATCCAGTAAAAAAAGTTCACGCTGTGCCCAGACATCAGCGCTGTCCCAAGCTACAAAAATCGGTACATCGCCAAGAATACGAATTTGTCGTTGTTGCGCGTGCTGACGTACTTGTTGCCATTGCGCGAAAAAGACGCATTGTTCAAACAAGAAATAATCCACCAACAATTGATGCTGGCGCGAAAATGCTTCCAATGCTGCGGGTTCGCGGTCGCGCAAGGGGGTTGGCCATTCACTCCAGGCGCGTCCTTCTTCGCTATTTTTAATGGCACAAAATAGCGCATAGTCATAAAGCCAGTGCGCTTGTTCTGCACAAAATTGGATCACGCGCTGTTGGAACGGATGATCTGTCACATTGCGGAAATGATCAAACGCGCTGAACAATGGCATGTTATGCCGATAAGGATCGGGAAACAGGGGCGTGGGCGGGGTGAGCCCAAGATTACGCATTTCTTCATGACAGACAAGACGTGCGTCACCTGCAAATGCAGATGCACTGTTATAGGGGCTCCCTGTTTGGTCTACCGGTCCTAGCGGCAGAATTTGCCAAAGTGTGAACCCTGCGGCATGCAGAAAATCCAGAAAATTAAGGGTGTCTTGCCCTAGCGCTCCCTGTGCCTGGCGACCCGGGAGAGAGGAGGGATGCGCCAGCACGCCCGCACAACGGGAATTTGTCAACACCATAAAGCCCACCCGTTGCCCCTCAGGCAACATTAACCATGGAATGTGTCAGCGGATCATCAGAGATCAGGGTGATGCCCTTGGCTGACACGATATATTGATTGTCATCGCGTTTTGGTTCGTAGCCGATCACCGTCCCCGCAGGGATTTTACAATTGCGGTCGACGATGACATTTCGCAACTTGCAATGACGGCCAATTTCTACGTTGGGTAAAATGACACAGCGTTCCAGCTGAGAATAGCTGTCGATTCGAACGTTCGCCGAAATAACGCTTTTTCTGACACGAGCCCCTGTAATCATAACGCCATCACAAACCATCGAGTCGATGGCCATACCTCTGCGATTGTCATCGTCGTGCACAAATTGTGCCGGTGGCAAGGTGGGGGAATAACTCAAAATGGGCCAGGTGCGGTCGTACAAGTCAATGGGTGGATTTTTTTGCAGCAAATCCATGTGTGTATCAAAGTAAGCATCGATAGTGCCAATATCACGCCAATACCCCGGCGCGCTGTTATTGGCGTTACGAAAACGATATGCGCTCAAGTGTGCTTGGTTTAGCCAGTTCGGAATGATGTCTTTGCCGAAATCATGCTGAGAACGTGCATTGGCGGCATCAAGTATCAGAATTTTTCGTAAAAACAACCAGTTGAAAATATAGATGCCCATGGATGCCAAGGCGTTGGCAGGTTGGTCAGGCATCGGTTTGGGGTTTCGCGGTTTTTCCTCAAAACCAATGATGCGTTGTGCCCCGTCAGTTTCCAGTACACCGTACTCCCGCGCCTCTGCTACTGGCACCTCAAGGCAGGCGATAGTCATATCCGACTGGGTTCGAATATGTTGCTGTAACATTGGCCGATAATCCATTTTATAAATATGGTCACCGGCAAGGACAACGACATAGCGCGGGTTTTGAGCCGACATGATATCTATATTCTGATAGACCGCATCGGCGGTTCCCTCATACCACTGGCCACCTATGCGTTGCTGCGCAGGGATGAGTTCGACATATTCATTCGCTTCGGGGCGCAAGAATCCCCATCCCTGTTGAATATGCAAATTTAATGAATGTGACTTGTACTGTGTCATGATGCTGACACGTCTAATCCCTGAATGTAGGCAGTTCGACAAAGAGAAATCGATGGCCCGATATTTGCCTGCGAAATAAATGGCGGGTTTGGCGTGATGGCGGGTCAAAGAATGCAGTCGGGTGCCAGCGCCTCCGGCAAGAATCAAAGCAATAGTCTCTTCGGTTGGAGACGGTCTACTTCCTGTTGCTGGATAGGTCATCGTATTCCCCTGATATCAAGCGTCTTTTTCCAGTTTGCCTGCGTTTTGTTTCAATTATTCTTTTTTTGCACGCAAAAGCTTAATAACGTGATACTGACCATGAGCAGACGTAACGGCAGACTATCAATCTTGAATGTGGTTGTGTTGACATGTGTCAATGCTGAATCGATGGCGTGAAAAACTGTTATAAAACTTGATGCAACCGGTTGCGATCTACATCAATCGCAGCAGACAATGAAACACATGATGAATTTAAATACGCGATAGGCAACTGATCACATGCAAGAGGCATTGGCCTTGTTTTTGGCCCAGGGATATCATGACCCGTTTTCTGTATTGGGTTATAAGTTTCAAAATGATCAAGCGTTTTATCGCGCCTATCGTCCTGCAGCGATACACGTTCAGTTTGAAACGTCGGCGGGATTCTGTGCCATGCATAAAACAGCCGAAGGTGTTTTTGAATGGCAGGGCAGTGCACGTGAAACGGTAATGCACCCGCAGGTGGTCGCGCACTATACCGAGGCGCCTACCCATACCGTTGTTGATGCATACAGTTTTTTACCTGATCTTGCCCTTGACCAATTATCTGCTTTTGGTCAAACCGAAGTACCTGATGCATACACGTTTTTAGGCGCACATCTTCGGGTTATCGATGGCATAGCCGGTGTGCGCTTCACTGTTTGGGCGCCCAATGCGCGTCGCGTTAGCGTGGTCGGCGATTTTAATCATTGGGATGGACGCCAGCACGGCATGCGCAATCGCGGTGATTCTGGCATTTGGGAGCTATTTATTCCTGGCGTGGAGCCGGGCGTTCTTTATAAGTATGAAATAGTGAGCCAGCCAGGTTCGAGTCGCGTTCTAAAAAGTGATCCTTATGGGCAGTTATTCCGCATGCGGCCGGATACCGCGGGGGTGGTTGCACCGATTCCACTTCACGATTGGCAAGACAGCGTGTGGATGCGGGCGCGTGAGCAACAGAATTTTCAGCATGCCCCATTGTCAATTTATGAAGTGCATTTAGGATCATGGAAAAAAAATGAGCAAGGTCAGTGGCTCGATTATCGCACGTTGGCCCATGAGCTGGCGCGTTATGTGAAGGATCATGCGTTTACGCACGTACAATTATTGCCCGTGACAGAATTTCCTTTTGATGGTTCCTGGGGGTATCAGGTTTGTGGATATTTTGCACCCACCAGCCGTTTTGGTACGCCAGATGATTTTCGCTATTTTGTCGATCACATGCATCAGCAAGGGATTGGCGTCATTCTGGATTGGGTGCCAGGACATTTTCCCAAAGATGAGCACGGATTGGCGCGTTTCGATGGTACTGCATTATATGAACACGAAGACCCGCGAAAGGGCGAACATCGCGATTGGGGAACATTGATCTTCAATTACGGGCGGCGCGAGGTTATTAATTTTCTTTTGTCGAGCGCCGATTTTTGGTTGCGCGAATTTCATGTCGATGGTTTACGGGTGGATGCTGTCGCCTCGATGCTTTATCTCGATTATTCGCGTGACGCGGGCGAATGGACACCCAATCAATGGGGTGGCAATGAAAATCTCGAAGCCATTGAATTTCTGAAACGCCTTAACGTACTCATGCATGAACGCCATCCTGGCGTCATGGTCATTGCCGAAGAATCTACCTCGTGGCCACAAGTGTCACGTCCGGTCTACGCGGGCGGTCTTGGTTTTACCATGAAATGGAATATGGGCTGGATGAACGATACCTTGAGTTATATCGCGAGGGATACCATCTACCGCAAGTATCATCATGAACAGCTGACGTTTAGCATGATGTATGCGTTCAGCGAGAATTTTGTCTTGCCCTTGTCGCATGACGAAGTGGTGCACGGAAAAGCCAGCTTGCTCTCTAAAATGCCAGGGGATGAGTGGCAACGTTACGCCAATCTGCGCACGCTAATGGTGTATTTTTTTGCTCACCCGGGTAAAAAACTGCTTTTCATGGGCAGTGAAATAGCCCAGGTTGGTGAATGGAATTTCGATACCAGTCTTGAGTGGTGGCGACTGCAGGACTCTCGTCATCGTGGCATGCAAGGTTTGGTGCGGGATCTTAATCGGCTTTATCGCAGTTTGCCGGCACTGCATCGCCATGATTTCGACGCTTGCGGATTTCAGTGGCTGGATTGTCATGACCATGAACAATCCATTATCAGTTTTTTGCGACATGGCGATCACCAGCAAATTATGGTGGTACTTAATTTTACGCCAGTGCCGCGCAACGGGTATCGCATTGGTGTCCCGCATGCTGGGCGTTATCGCGAACTGCTCAATTCTGACTCCATGTATTATGGAGGCAGTAATGTGGGAAATGCGCCCGTAATTTATTCCGAGCCGGTTCGTCATCAGGCCTACAGTCAAAGCGTGGTACTGACAGTGCCGCCGTTAGCGGGCTTGATATTTATCAGAGACTCCATGGATTGATTGAGGCTTGGCGTATATGCGCATCCTTTTTGCCACAAGCGAATATTTCCCCTTGCTAAAGACCGGCGGTCTTGCAGATGTGTCGGCCAGCCTGACGCACGCGCTGGCGTCACGAGGTCATCAGGTCACGGTCATACTGCCCGGTTATCGAGCGGTATTGGCACAGCTGAATGAAGTACAGCGAGAATGCGTCATCTCGGGATTTGGCCTTTGGCATTCTGTGCGCCTGCTGGAAACCATGCGTGACAATATCCGTTTGTGGGTTGTGGATTGCCCTGCGCTTTTTGACCGCAACGGAGGCGCTTATCAAGACACCTTCAAACGCGATTGGGACGATAACGCCCAGCGTTTCGCGCAATTCTGCCGCGTGATTTACGAACTCGCCAGTGGACGCGCGGGGTGGGGCGACGGCTTCGACATCATTCATTGCAACGACTGGCAAACCGGACTGGTTCCGGCACTAATGTCACTGGAAAAAAAGCCAACACCCTCCCTGTTCACCATCCACAATCTCGCTTACCAGGGCAACTTTACTCGCCACGAATTCGAAGGCTTATGGCTACCCGAAAAATGGTGGTCTCCTGATGCAATGGAATTCTATGGGAAAGTATCTTTTCTCAAAGCCGGCAT
The DNA here is from genome assembly GCA_964473645.1 of uncultured Moraxellaceae bacterium. Taxonomy (GTDB): domain Bacteria; phylum Pseudomonadota; class Gammaproteobacteria; order Pseudomonadales; family Ketobacteraceae; genus HdN1. The sequence continues at coordinate 18,842 of CAYYPW010000006.1, read as the reverse complement.
CGTTTTTTCTGATCAACTGACCACCGTAAGCCCTTCCTACGCCAAAGAAATCCTCACCCCGGAATTTGGCTGCGGTCTCGAAGGAGTACTGAGCTATTACCAGCCCAAATTGCAGGGCATACTAAACGGCGCAGATTACGCGTTATGGGACCCACGCCAAGACCCTTACCTGATTCAGCGCTATGGAATCGATAGCCTCATCAGAAAACAAGACAATAAACATTTTTTACAGCGCACCCTGGGTTTACCGTGTAACGACAAATGTATGGTTGTTGGGCTGGTGAGTCGCTTGGTTCACCAAAAAGGCATAGATGCCGTCATGCCTCTCATCGAAGCCCTGCGCAACAAACCCATCCAATGGGTCATACTGGGCACAGGCGATCACTGGTTCGAACTGGAACTTGCCAAACTCGCCAAACGACTGCCCCGCATATTAAGCGTTACCACCGGCTATGATGAAGGACTCGCCCACCGCATCGAAGCCGGCGCCGACGTATTCGTCATGGCCTCCCGCTACGAACCCTGCGGTCTCAATCAACTTTATAGTTTGCGTTATGGCACCTTACCCATCGTACGCCACACCGGCGGCCTCGCCGATACCGTCGTCGACGTAGACGAAGCCGCCAAAGCAGGCGACCTCGGCACAGGTTTTGTATTTTCAGACGTGACCACCGACAGTTTACGCGCAGCCATCGCCCGCGCCATGACCCACTTTGCCAACAAAGCCGAATGGGCACAGTTTCAAATGCATGCCATGCGCCAGGATTTCAGCTGGGAAAAAAGCGCCACCACCTACGAAACGGCCTACCAACTCGCCATCGACGCCCGCAAACGCACCAAAAGCCGTTACCCCGCGACAGCCCAACAAGGCAGCCACAAAACGGCCCACGACAAAGTCACCAGCAAACAGTCCTCATACGATCAATCCACATTCGATCAAGCGACATTAGATAATAAGAGCAGCCATACCCCGAGCAGTGAAATGACAAGCAACAAAAAATCAGCGAACGTCAACGCGGTCAGCGAAAAAGTATCATCAAAAAAAACCAACAAAAAAATCTCCAGGAGCACCCCATGAAATTCGATGTGGTAACGGTAGGCAGTGCAGCCGTTGACTATTTTGCTGACACCGATTCCGAACTGATCCGCATTGAAACCCGCACCCGCAAAGAAGAGCTCATCGCCTTCCCCCTGGGCAGCAAACTGCTGATCAACAAATTGCTGATATTAACCGGAGGCGGGGGCACCAACACCGCCGTCACCTTCGCACGCCTCGGATTCTCAACCGGCTATCTTGGCAAACTGGGAGACGATGGCAACGGCGACTTCATCATCAAAAGCCTCGCCGCTGAAGGCATCCGTTTTATCGGCAAAAGCGAAGGCCAGACAGGCATTTCCTTCATCCTCGACAGCATCCACGACGATCGCAGCATCCTCGCCTTCAAAGGCGCCAACGATCAACTCCACCCCGACGACATACCTACATTCGACACCCAATGGGTCTACCTCTCCAGCATGCTCGGCGAAAGCTTCGACACCGTATCCGACATGCTCACCAACGCCACCTACAACGTAGCGTTTAACCCCAGCAACTACCAAGCCGTCCGCGGCTACCAAGGCCTCAAGAAAGTCATCGACCACACCACACTCTTGGTCATGAACCGCGAAGAAGCCTGCAAATTTCTCGGCTTCCCCTACGAAGAAAGCCCCAGCATCCCCACCCTGATGCACGAAATGGCCAAACTACCCCCAGCCCTTTTCGTCATCACCGACGGCGCCGAAGGCGTACACGTCTACGACCGAAAACACTACTACCACGGCCAGCCCGCCAACGATTTGCACATCGTCGAAACCACCGGCGCTGGCGACGCCTTCGCATCCACCTTCACCGCCATGATCATGAAAAAACTCCCCATGGAAGACGCCATCCACTACGCAATGACCAACGCCGAATCAGTCCTCGCCCACAAAGGCGCCAAAGAAATCCTACTCACATGGGAAGCGTTACAAGAGGCAGCGAAGAGCAAAACCAGGGTGGTTAAAAAATCCGAGATATAGCGGAACAGAAAAAACGTCTCCACTCCGTAAATTCTTACCACTGAAATTTGTGGTGATTCGTGGGGTGTTGTTTATGGAACGTCGGCGCCATGGATGGCGCCGTCGAGCCTACATGGACGTATTCACGGCGTTTCCAGAAACAACACCCCACGAATCGCCCCGAAGCCCGACCAAAAATCTATGATTCACAAACTCAAATTGATGTGCACGTGTAACTGCAGCTCTACAACCGATGACTCCGCTTAACATCCAAATAATGCGTCACCAAATTATGCGGTAAATTCTCCGGAATCGTATTAATCGCAATCACCCCCGACTGCTGCAACTTCCGCGTCATCTCCTGCTGCTGCAAATTCAACCCAGACGCCCCACAATACCGCAACGCATCCCGAAACCCCTCCACATCCTCCCTCTGCAACACATCCAAAATCGGCTCCTGCAAATTCGCCACCATCACCAAATGCTTAGCCTGCATTGCCCGAATCGCCGGCCGCAACTCCTTGATATCCGCCTGATCAATATTCGTCAGCAACACAATCAACGCACGCTTCGTATGCCGCAACAAAAGCTGCCGCGTCGCATCCGCATAATCCGGCGCCTGCGACGTTGGATAAATATCGTAAACATGATTCAACAACGTATTGATCGCACCACTCGACTTCAACGGCTTCTGCCAACGATACCCAGCCCCAAAGCTGAGAATCCCCACCGCATCCCCCTCACGCAACGCCACCTGACTCAAAATCAACATCGCATGCAACGCATGATCAAAAAAACTCAACTCACCATCAATGCTCCGCATACGACGCGAACAATCCAGCATGAAAATGATCTGCTGATCCTTCTCATCCTGATACTCCTTCGAAATCAGCTTATGCTTGCGACTAGACGCCTTCCAGTCAATTTGCCGCAACGAATCCCCCTGGCGAAACTCGCGCAACTGGTGAAACTCCATGCCTTCGCCACGCCGATATTGCTGGCGAATTCCCAGTTGTGTGCGATTTTGCTGCGTCGTAATCATCGACAGTTTGGCAAGCAATTCAAAATTAGGGTACACACGCAAGCGTGTAATTTCCCCCAGCGACCAGCGCTGATGCCACAATCCGAGCGGCCCAGGCACCAATACATCGGTTTTGCCAAATACTTGTTCGCCCCTTAATTGCGGCGTGATTTCGTAAGTCACCTGCGCTTTTTGTCCCGGCAGCAAGGTGACCGGTGTTGATTTCGCTACCGTGTCGCAGGTCAAGGGGTGATGATCGTATAAAATGATCGGCATAGGGCGTTTGTATCGATGCTCAAGCAGCAAGTGCACCGGGTAATCCCGCCCCAAAGCCACATTGTCACTGTGCGTGCGGCTAATTCTGATCCGTGGTGCACGCCGCGTTAAATAAATGTCCAATACGCAGACCAGGATCAGCGTTACAAAAAGTCCCCACCAGATATTCTCGACCGTGCCCATAAAGGGCAAAATCGTGTGTTTGCCGGCCGCCACCCACTTCGGAATGGCCACCCCGAGTGCCAAAAGGCTCATGGCACCCAGTATTTTCAGCAAACGCGGCGTGGGTCTCATAGGCGAGGGGCATCCACCTCTGCAATCATGCTTTCAAGCGCCTGGTCAGGTGATATGCCTTCCAGTTCCATTTCGGCGTTCAGGCGAATGCGGTGGCGCAAGACAGGCAATGCCACGCGCTTGATATCATCAGGCAACACGTAGTCCCGGTGTTTGATCAAGGCCTGCGCGCGCCCGGCACGTAGCAATGCGATGCTTGCACGCGGCCCCGCACCATAGCTGAAGTTTTGCCACTGACGCGTTTGCCGCGCTATGCGCACGGCATACTCAATCACGGCCGGGTCTGCCGAAACGTTTGAGGTCAGCTGCTGTAACTGTTGTACCTGAGCGCCGTCGAGCACGGCTTCAATGGCAGCAACATCCAGACTGTCTTCCATTTTTCCAGTGGTCACTTGTGTGACAAGACGCACTTCTTCGTCCTGCGCCGGGTAATCAATCTTGATTTTCAACATGAATCGATCGAGTTCGGCTTCAGGCAAAGGATACGTACCTTCCTGCTCAATCGGGTTTTGGGTGGCCAACACCATAAAGGGCGTCATCGCGTGAAAGCCCTTGCCTTCAATCGTGATCTGCTTTTCCTGCATGACTTCCAGCAGGGCGGCCTGCGTTTTCGCGGGGGCTCTATTGATTTCATCGGCCAGCAATAAATTGGTAAAAACCGGTCCGCGACGTATCTTGAATTGCTCGGTTTTCATGTCGTAGAGGGCATGGCCGGTAACGTCGCTGGGCATCAAATCGGGTGTAAATTGAATGCGCGCAAACTGGCCGTTAAAACACTGTGCCAGGGCTTTAACCAGCAATGTCTTACCCAAGCCCGGCACACCCTCAATCAATACATGACCAGAAGCCAGCAGCGCGACCATCACCTGTTCGATCACCGCATCCTGCCCGACCATCACGCGACCAATCTGATAACGCATGGTGTCAACGGCTTTTGCAGCTTGTTCAATATCAGTAATGGGGGAAGTGTTCATAACGTCATCCTGAGCTGTTGCAGTAAGCGGATGAGCTCGACGAATTCAGCTTCATCCTCGACAGAAGGGGTGGTGAGCGCCCAAAGCAGACGCTCTTCACTGATATTCAGTTTTTCTAACGCCCGTTTTAAGCGGGGAGTTCGTGTAATTTGGTTGGCAACCAATGGGCATTTGCTCAGCACGGGCTGTCGTGCTTCATCGATCAATTGGGCCTGCTCCTGTTGCCGCCACATTAACGCCGTGCTGGCATCAATATGTTCCTGCAACTGTCGCCGGGAAACGTGTTCTCTATTGAGGATCGGCCCGAATCGGCGACCCCGGTATAGCAACCAGCCTCCCAACAGCAGTAAAACACTGATGCAAAGATAGGGGGCTGATTCCCAGATGAGGCTGATTAGCGTGTCTGAATCTTTATCGTATATCAACCAAACCCGCGGGCTGTCCTGTGCCAGCCACCACAAGAAGAAGGCGTGGTCATAATCCCCAATGTTATTGTCGTTAAAGATGAAATAGTCAGTGAGCACCGTAATTTTGCCAGCGCCGCGCGTGTATTGAAGTATATGGGCGGGTGCCTCTGTAAAAGGCGCGTGCGCGTTGCCCGACACATCTTCCACATGGTATTCGGGTTCGAAGGCAATTCTCAGCGGGTGCGATCCCTGCTGCAAAGGCAACAAACTGACATTCTCGATATAGTCAAGATTGCAGGCTTCTGTCTTGGTTTCGTTGTCAGTGGGGATATTCAGATTTTTTAATGGGACAATTTTTTCCTGCACAGAATCATCAGTGCCAGTGCCAGTGCCAGTGCCAGTGCCAGTGCCAGAGTCGATGTTTTCTCCAGCAGCACTAGAATTATCCGCAGAGGCAACATCCTTTAGTGCATTTTCGTCATCGAGTTCAGGTGCTTCATCATTGATATCAGCGTCATCTTCAAGTGATTCCTCTTGCGCAGACGTTTCAGCGCTTTCATTGCTATCTTCGTCGGCCTCATTCGCTTCGCTCTTTGCATCGGTGTCTTCTGCCGATTCTTTGGGCCACAAGAATTGCCTGACGCCCAGATCATCGAGATAAACGTCACCACTGGACTGATTATCTTCATCCCACAGGTAATGTACCGTCAGGACTAAGTGGCCCCCTTGCTTGACCCAATTGTCGATTTCAGTGCTCAATGCCTGATATTCGAGTTCATGGTCATAGAACAATAGCAGTGTATCGGTTGCATCCAGTCTGCCAGTGACTTCTGCCAGCAATCCAGAGGTTTTGACATCATAGCCTTTTTGTTCAAGAAATTTTTGTGCCGCGAAATACGGCGTATTCCGCGCTTCAGGAATCGGTCCAAGATCGACCCAGATAGTTTTGTAAGCATAGTGGGTAGCGAAGTGCCAAATCAGCCAGCCCGCCAGTGCTACTATTACCGTGCCCAAAACATAGCGAGTTTTCACTTTCATCCTGCCTCTACCTCTGCGGTTTTGGCATGAAAGAGAATCCAATCCTTGAGCAAATCATCAAATTCCTGTTGGCTGATTTCGCGATGCCCATACGCCAGGCGCATCCACGCCTGCGTCAACCGGTTAAAGTAGTTACCAACGACAGCAGGGCAGTGCTCCTGACAGATTTCGACACTCTCAATTTCGGTGCAGCTATTGTGAAGAGGCAATTGAAAGCGTTCGCACAAACTCGTTAAAGCGCCACGATACAGCAGGCTGAGGGCTTCACGGGCATTGCCCTCCTGCCAGTAACGTTGCGCTTCGGCGGTCAGATGTTCTGGTAATGCGGGTAACTGTCCCTCTGGACCATAGATCAAAGACGCACCGTTACGTGGGTCCTGCTGAGAACGACGGGGTCGCAAGCCTTGTCGAAAACGGGGCCATAATCTTGCCAGCACCAAAATGACCAAGGCTATGCTGGCCCACATGATCACTTCAGTGGCTTGAGCGATCCATTCCCCTAATTTGGCGAACCAGGCCAGAATTTTTTTCAGTGACCGTGGCGTGGATTTTTTTGGTTCTTCGGTAATGGGGCGCAATACCTCACGCTTTTCCATGCGGCGAAAATCCGGCCCTTCCAGGATCTCACCCATGGCGTTGCGGGCTTCTTGCAGGTTTCGTGGTGAAAGGGGAGGCACACGCTGCAGCGACGAGGTAGGTTCGCCATCCAGCGTCATTGTGGTGGGGGGCACGCTGGGGTTGTGGGTGGCCTCTTCCGCCTGGGCGTATTGGGGGTGCCCGCTCACACCCATTGCAAGCGCCGCTACCATCAATATTCCAGCTGGCTTTTTGTGTTTTTCCAGGCGGTGCGCGAGGTGTTTGAAGGTCAGCTCAATATCCCAACCTTCTAGCCAGGTACGGCGATTGATATACAGACTAAATCCGGCGGCGACATAAAAAGGCATGACCAGAAACATGGCAAGAATACCTGCCAGTGCTGCCCAGGTCGTGAGGATTTCATCGGTCAGCATTTGATTCCAGTCGATGCGATCTGTGACTTCCTTGGGTAGAAGCGCGAAGGCGACCAATAGTGCATCCACCATGATGATGGTCTCCACCATGGCCCCCAGGCTCGTCAACCACAGCGCTGAACCGGCATTGGTGCGTGACAGCACACGAATACGTTGCATGCGTGTTTTACCGGATAACTGTTCAAGTTCCGCCACAGGCATCACAAAGCTGCGTAAGGGATGAAAGCGTCGCCAAGTCAGTTTGGCAATAATTTCATGAAACAGAATCGACCATTTATGTCGCAGAATATGTTGCGCATGCAGGCGTTCATCAAAGAGTGCGCGCCCAAAAAATTGCAGATGAAAGGTTTCAATGACGGGTTTGAACCACCATAGCAGCAACATGACCATAGAGAGATCACGAAACATCAAATAGAACGTCAACCCGAGTACGCCAAATAAAAGAATCTGGATCAAAAACAATTCTTTCCACCAGTGTCGCACCATCAGAAAACCAAGATCCATGGCTTCATAGGGCAGGCGAGGGCGAATGCGGGCGCTGACTTTAGTCAGATCCATGCGTCCTCCCGGCCAATGCGAGGTAGCTTATTACGGCAGTCCACAGCGCGGTGCCCACTAAATATTTAAGCCAGGAAGGCACCATCGAACTAGATGACCAAAACGCTTCAATAAATGCCGCGATCAGCAAAAACAATATAATGCCGTACACAATGGGCATGGCGTTGGCTGCAGCATTACGCAATGCCGCCATGCGTGTCTGATTCCCAGGAAGCAATAGCGCTGCGCCTAATTTAAACCCTGCCGCACCTGCCATTGCAATGCCGGTCAATTCAAATGCACCATGGGTAATGACAAACGAGTAAAAACTGTTGAGGTGGCCGATTTCCGTGAGATGCCCGGCAACCCCTCCAATCACTACGCCGTTGTAGATCAAAAAGAATAGCGTTCCCACACCAAACGCAATACCACCGGCAAAAGTCTGAAAGGCAATGCCAATATTGTTGCGAATGTAATAACCGAACATTAGAAAATCATCGGCCGCACTGCGCGTTTCCTGCATGGTGGCGTGTGCCGTCGGGTGGTACATCTCAGAGAATTCGCGTATCTGTTCGCTACTAAACACCGCATATATGAGTTGCGGAAAAAAGTACACGGCAGTCCCGAATATCAGGGCAGGTCCGCCAAACAATCCGACGGCCAGCCATAAATAACGCGCCTCGTCGCGCACGGCTTGTGGCAAACCGTGCGTCAAAAACTGCATCAATGCATAAAAAAAACGCGTCTTGCGTTGATACAGCCGTTGGTGGCCTTCCATAACGAGACGGTTGAGGCGATCGACCAAATAAGGGCTGTACTGGCGTTGTTGTGCAACGGCCAGGTCGTGACACACCTGTCGATAAAGCTGCACAAATTCGTGTGCTGACAACGCAGGTTCAACGGCCTTAAAACTGTCTTCGAGTTTTTGCCATGCCACCTGATTGGCTTGTTCGAACAATTGTTGCTTCATCGTGAGCCCACCAGCCAGACCGCAATGCGCTGCAAGGTTTTTACTGCGTCGTCGTCACTGCTGGCCAGCATCGGGGCCAAGTGATTCGCCAGTTCCTGTTGGCGGCTCTCTGACAATTGGTTGGCGCGCTCAGCAAAACTGAGAATGGCGCGTTGTTCGTCAACACTCAGGGGGACGGGTGAGGGTAACGGTGGAAGTGTTGATAATGCCGCAACCCTCGCGGGTGGTGGCGAGTAGACGACCACCGTTCCAGCGGCCAGGTCACCCAAGCGTTTGAACTGGCGGCTGACACAGCACGTTACCAATCCGACTCCATAAAACGCCGGAAGAAAATCCACAAACCGCAACAAATTACGCAGCAGGCTGGTCGACCAGGTGACGGGTGTACCATCATCGTTGAGCACTTGCAGGCCCATGGTTTGCTTGCCCGGTGTGCGCCCCCGGTTCATCACCTCGAACACCACCGGGTAAAACCATTCGATCAAAAATGCCAGGATCGAAAAAATGCCCATGCCCACTTCTTGAAAGAGGGTGAACACATAAAATATCCCCAACGTCGCCGAGCCGCGAATGGCAAGGTCGATTAAAAACGCCAGCGCCCGCGCAGAAGGCCCGGCGACACGAATATCGATGTCGATATTTTCCGGCGTTTCGATCTGATAATTCGTATCAAGCATCAGGCAGTGGGGAGCGAGCGATCTGTTGCCCGGCCCAACGCGACGCCATCATGCTGGCGATGAAAATCTCACACGTCAGCAAAACGGTGACAAAGCCAAAAAGGCCTTGCGTCGCTGGCCAGGTGAAGGCATCCAGAACACCTTCACAAAAGTACACCAGTATCACGAAGCAAAGCCACGCGTAACGTTTGGGCTTACTGATTTTCAAAAACGGCAGAAACAACGCAAGCGGCACCCCATACGCAAGATCCATCATCCAGCGCGGCGTAGAAAATCCCTCCTGCATGGAAGGCAGCATGCCAAACACCATCAGACAGACAACCCCGAAGATCGTAATGCGATGCGCCAAGGTCAGTCGAGAGTGCAAATTCGTCATCGGTTGCCCCCCAGTGCAACGGCCAAGGTCGCGACCCGTTTACCCAATGCCACGCACAACGCAATCTCATCGTTTTGCAAGGATTGCCCCGCCGTCGGCCCCGACCAATGGCTAGCACCGTAAGGCGTGCCACCTGCATTTGTACTCATTAATGCCGCCTCGCGATAGGGCAGGCCCACCAGAATCATGCCATGGTGTAACAGTGGCAGCATCATGGAAAGCAACGTGGATTCTTGGCCGCCATGCAGGCTGCCCGTTGAGGTAAACACTGCCGCCGGTTTGTCTGTCAGCGAACCTTTTTGCCAAAGCCCGCCGGTTTGATCGAGAAAGTGTTTGAGCGGTGCCGCCATGTTACCAAAGCGAGTAGGGGAGCCAATGATCAAACCGTCGCAGCGAGCGAGTTCGTCCAATTGCACATAGGCATCACCGGCTTCGGGTATTGCAGCGCCTTGACCACTAATATCGGCAATCACGGGCGGTACAGTACGGCACAGGCTTTCGGCGCCACCGACGCGCTCGATCCCTTCGCAGATATGCTTGGCCATGCGGGCGGTATTGCCGGTGCGGCTGTAATAAAGCACCAGTATTCGCTTCATTCCCACCCCTTATTCGAATAATGCCAGTATGGCTTCGGGCGGGCGCCCAATAACAGCGTGCTCACCTGCTACCGCTATCGGCCGCTCCAGCAATCGCGGGTGTTGCGCAATGGTAGTGATAATATGCGTATCAGAAAGCGCCGGGTCGGCCAGCCCCAATTCGACATATTCCGGCTCTTTCGTGCGTAACAGCGAGCGGGCGGGTAGTTGCAGTTTTTTCAGCAAGGATTGCAGCGTGCCACTATCAGGCGGCGTTTCGAGGTAGAGCACGACCTCTGGGGTGATGCCGCGTGCCTGCAGTAGCGCCAGTGCTTCACGAGATTTGGAACAACGTGGATTATGGTAGAGCGTCACGTGCATATAAAAGTCGATACTTGCCTGAGCCAGGGGCGCTAGAATACACGCAATACCAACACTGCCCGCTACGCCAAGGGTAGACAGTGCGTTTTTACCGGTCAATGGCCCAACGGGGCACCGCAAAACAGGACATCGCGTGTGAGTGCAGCCCATAGTAGCCCGATCTGGGATCGGCGAAAAGTATTCGCTTTTGCCAACTATGTAAAAGACAGTTTTTTTCGTCATGAAGGCCCGAAAACCTCGGCATACCTTGCATTCACCACACTGTTTGCGGTGGTGCCGTTGATGACGGTGACCTTTGCGGTGTTGTCATTGGTGCCCGAGTTGCGTCGTTGGGATACCACGATGCGGCAAATGCTGTTTCGTCATGTGCTGCCTGATACCGGCACGTATATCGAAAACTACCTGAGCGGATTCGCCAGTCAGGCTGCCAGCTTGACGAGTGCCGGTTTGATCATGTTGTTTGTTACCTGCATGCTCATGTTACGTCGCATCGAAAGTTCGTTTAACAAGATCTGGCACGTGCGCCAGGCACGCACCGGCATTAACGGCTTTCTGCTGTATTGGGCGATTCTCAGTATCGGCCCCTTGTTAATGGGCGTGGCGTTTCTGTTGTCATCCTATGTGGCGTCGTTGCAAATCTTGTCGTTATGGTTTCCCTGGTTGGCGATGGATCGCTGGCTGTGGTCAGTGATCCCCGTGTTAGCGACGGCGGTGGTGTTTTCCTTGGCGTATATTGCAATTCCCAACACGACTGTGCCGCTAAAGTACGGGGTGGCGGGGGGGAGTTTCGCTGCGTTGCTGTTTGAAATGGCACGCCATCTGATGGCGTTCGGACTGCAATTGTTTCCTTCTTACAAGTTCGTGTATGGGGCATTTGCTGCGGTACCGATATTTCTTATCTGGGTGTATGTGTCCTGGGTGATCGTGTTGCTGGGGGCAGAGCTAGTGCAATCCATGAGTTTTTTTCGCTACCGGGGGCGACATGCGGGCGCATCGTTACCGGATGTACTGACGATACTCTGGGGCATCAACGAACATCAGTCGAAAGGCCGATTGGTGGAAGAAGAAAAGCTGATGGAAATGTTGCAATGGCAAGACATGGTGGGCTGGGAAGCCTACATGACCCTGCTGGAGAGAGATCGTTGGGTGGTGCGACAAGGCAGCGGCTGGATTCTGTTGCGGGATCTGCATACCCATACGCTATTTGATCTTGCGAAAACCGTGTATCCCGATGTGCTCGAACCCCAAAAAATCGAAGCGTTTCCCTGGCGGTACGAATTCAATACGCGGTTGGAGCAGTCGCACCACCATTGGCGAACCCATCTTGATATTCCCTTGGCGACGCTTTTCACAAGCGCTGCAGAGAAAGGCGTCAACTCACCGCCGTCATAAGATAGGCATCCACCACTTTAAAGAAAGGTGTCGACATCAACACACCACCCATACGCGCACGGGTATAACGCTTGAGGTGGGGTAATCCGATATCCACTTCCCCTGGCGGGCAATGGGTATCTGGCGCGCACAGCAGAAATTTGTGCTGAGGGGATTGCACCTGCTTCGACAACAGCAGCGCAACACGCTCGTTACTGGTGTCGTTCAATTGCAGCGCGGCGGCTCGTACATGCACTTCGATGCGGGCTGCACCCAACGAAATAAAGCCATCCCCTGTATCCTTGATCCAGCGCAAAATTCCAATCGATAAAGGTTTGTCTGCATCGTCACCGGCAATCAACAACAGTTCGCCCGGGTGCAGGTAAGCCTTGTACTCCACCGGCGCCTTAAAACGAAAACCACTCACACTCGCTTCCACCAATACAGCATTGAAACGCTGCGACACTTGTTCTGCGAAATGGCGAGCAGTGGTGCTGCCTCCGTTGCAGAGCCAACGGTAAATCGCAGGCAGGCTCCACACCAGTTCGCATTCCACTTTTTGCGTGTGGCGTGAAACTGCGCGATGTTTTTGGCAGCGCCAGCATTCATCCAGATGATCAAATAGCGCTTCGACACGTTCAGTTGTACCGGCGGGCAGCAAATCAACATTGATATGAGCTAATTTGCTGCTGGTGGGCAGCCACTGTCGGCGCTGAATTTCCAATTGATTGCAGATCGTCTCTGTCGACACCAGCCGCGCTTGCGGGTGTGATCCCGTGGGTTTGTATCGAAGCCGAAGCGGGCCTTCGTCGCTGTCGAGTCTGATGCCCAGTGCACTGGTTAAATCGTCTAGGTTGTCGGGGTGCACCATGCAGGTAGCGTTCGCCGTGCGCTGCGTAAACCGAATCACCCAAAGCGTGTCAGTCTGACCCAGGCTGTAAGGGTTGGCGCCTGCCACCAGTAGCAACTGTACATATTGATCATGAATGGTATTGAGTGCGCCCGGTAATTTCAGGCCTGGGTTATGCCGATGCAGGCCCAGCTGCTCTGCTGTCGCATATAAATAGTGCGCCTCGCGCCAGGCGTTATTCGGTTGCTTGATATTGTGTGTAAAACGCTGCAGCATGGCTTGCGCATGAAAGAACAAGCTCAGATAGAGGTAAGGGCCGAAGGCGCGATGGGCAGTCTTACTGCGTTCTGCATCCAGCAGACAATGTTTGTAGGCGATAGCCAGTTCATCACAAAATTGGGTATAGCCGTCATCGCCTTCGCCGCTATAGAGAACATCCTGACGGGGTGCCACCACATCACCCAGGCGTTCGTTAAAACGCGCATACGCGTAGTGAAACCATTGGTTGAGTGTGGCGCGACGAGAATGTTCTATATAAAAGCGATTGAAATGGCGTAGCTTGCTGCGTGCCAGAGTGAGTGCCATGCCGTGGTCGGCATAAGGCAATTCGCGCACTTGTTGCGAAATATCGGCATCGGCGCCGACTGGCAACGCATGGCGCGCGCGATCGACCTCAGGTACTTTGAGGGGCGATTTCGCTGAAGTGACAGGTTGTCTCGACGTAAGTGTGGTCATTCCATGGCTGCTTCTGTTGAAGCACATCCCCGTCCATAGCGGCGGGAACGATATGCGTCGTTCTTGTTTTTGTTTGGCAGATTCGACTCAATAACGCGATCTATTAATTGTGTTGTGTTAATAGTCGTGTCAATAGATGCGAATCGTATCACATTTTATGAGCAATCTAATTGGTATTGGAAGCTTCTTATAATTTCAAAAGTGGCTGGTGGGTCACAAAATTTCCTGCATTGGCGCCCAACCGAAAGAGGTACACCGCTTGACGAAGCCAAAACGCATCACCCACAGGGGAGAATACATGTCGAGAACCGTCACGATGTCACGGCCACAAGGGGACTTCACTGCCAGACTGCATGGCGACCACGGGCCGCTCATTGTGTGCCTGCATGGCTTCCCCGACAATCTGCATACCTATGATGCATTGCTCCCTGGGTTGATTGAATCCGGTTACCGCGTGTTGACGCCGGTGATGCGTGGCTATGAACCCGGTTCCGTCCAGCCCGACGGTAATTATTCGGTGATGGCATTGGCTGAAGATGTCATTGCCTGGCTCGATCATTTGCAGGAACCCCGAGCCTTTTTGATCGGACATGATTGGGGCGCAGTCACCGGCTGGACAGCCGTGGCGCTCGCACCGCAGCGTTTTTATGCCTACGTGGCCTTGGCGATCCCGCATCTGGGCGCCTTTTTACCCGGCATGCGTGAAGTCCCCTCGCAAGTATTTTACTCGTGGTACATGAGCTTTTTTCAGTTGCGAGGCATAGCGGATTGGGCAGTCAAGCAAAAAGATTGGGCGCTGATACGCCTGCTTTGGCAGCGTTGGTCACCCGGTTGGACGGCACCAGAATCTGTCATTGCGTCAGTCATTCATACCTTGCAGCAACCCGGCGTGGCAACGGCGGCTCTTGGGTATTACCGCAGCCTCTATCGCTTATGGTCCCCCGAAAATCGACACGCGCTCAAACTTGCGCAGACGCCTTTGAATGTGCCGACGCTAGCGCTCGCAGGGGAGCAGGATGGATGCATCAAGCCAGAAATGTTTGCCGTGTGCATGCAACCAGTGTTGTTGCCGGGTTTTGTTGAAGCCAAACAATTCCCCACACTTGGGCATTTTCTGCATCAAGAGGCGCCCGATCAAATCCTTAACGCAATCGTGGGCTTTTTCTATCGCTGGCGCGTGACGGGTGACGCGCTTGCGCAGTAACGCCGGGTTCACAATTCACGTATAATTCGGCACCACACCGGGTGCTCGTCTAGTCAGGCTACTTAATCCGTAGTCAGGCATCTTTTAATAGACAGGCACCTTATCCAACCAACCGCGGGGGCAATCATGGCAGCAATTCGCCAGGATGATTTCATACAAAGTATCGCTGACGGGCTTCAATACATTTCTTACTATCATCCGACTGACTTCATTGAGGCATTGACCGCTGCCTACGAACGCGAAGAGTCGCAAGCCGCCAAAGACGCCATGGCGCAGATCCTCATCAACTCGCGTATGTGTGCCGAAGGCAAGCGCCCCATTTGCCAGGACACCGGTATTGTGACGGTGTTTCTGAAAGTGGGTATGCACGCCAAGTGGGACGCCACCATGAGTGTCACCGACATGGTCAACGAAGGCGTGCGTCGTGCCTACAACCTGCCCGATAACGTACTGCGTGCTTCTATCCTGAAGGACCCGGCGGGTAAGCGCATCAACACCAAAGACAACACACCGGCCACCATTCACTACGAAATCGTCGAAGGCGACACGGTAGATGTTACCCTCGCCGCTAAAGGTGGCGGCTCCGAGAACAAATCCAAACTGGCGATGCTCAACCCAAGTGACAGCATTGTCGATTGGGTGCTGAAAACCGTTCCCACCATGGGCGCAGGCTGGTGTCCGCCCGGCGTGCTCGGCATCGGCATCGGCGGCACCGCTGAAAAAGCCATGCTGCTGGCCAAAGAATCCCTGATGGAACACATCGATATTCAAGAGCTGAAAGCGCGCGGCCCGCAAAATCGCATCGAAGAACTCCGCCTTGAACTCTATGAAAAAGTGAACGCGTTGGGCATTGGCGCCCAAGGGCTGGGTGGATTGACCACTGTGCTCGATGTGAAGATTCTCGATTACCCCACCCACGCGGCATCGCTGCCCGTGGCCATGATCCCTAACTGCGCAGCCACCCGTCACGTTCATTTCGTGCTGGATGGCAGTGGTCCGGCCGATATCGAACCACCCAGTCTCGACACCTGGCCCACGCTGGCCATGGAAGCCAGTGCATCGACCAAGCGGGTCAACCTCGATACCGTCACACAGGCAGAGATCGAAACCTGGAAACCCGGCGATACCTTGCTGCTGTCCGGCAAGATGCTCACGGGGCGCGATGCTGCACACAAGCGCCTGGTGGATATGGCCAACAAAGGCGAGCCGCTCCCTGAGGGCTTGAGCTTCAAGAACCGCTTCATCTATTACGTTGGTCCCGTTGACCCTGTGCGGGATGAAGTCGTTGGCCCCGCTGGCCCCACTACCGCCACCCGCATGGACAAGTTCACCGAAACCATGCTGGCGCAATATGGCCTGATGGGCATGATCGGTAAGGCCGAGCGCGGCCCGACTGCCATTGAAGCCATTCGTAAACACAAAGCCGTGTACCTGATGGCTGTCGGTGGCGCCGCTTACCTGGTGTCTAAGGCTATCCGCAAGTCACGCACGGTGGCCTTCGCTGACTTGGGCATGGAAGCGATCTACGAGTTCGACGTACAGGACATGCCTGTCACGGTGGCGGTCGACAGCCTGGGCGAGTCTGTGCACCTCACCGCGCCGAAAATCTGGCAGAAGAAGATCGGCCTCCTTCCTGTCTGATCATGAGCGTTGATGTCCGGTACCGAACCGGTGCCGGGTGGCTCAGCTAAGCGCCTCACAGCGAACGAAAAAATCCCGGTGTCAGTTTTCTGATACCGGGATTTTTCTTTTTCTGAATCCACGTCTACGCTATGTAAAAGAGCTAACAAAGTTTGTTCGGCGTTAGCTCGCTTACATTACGTTTTCCGGCAAGCGGCTATACTAAACATTGATGTATGTGTTTGCGGGTATGACAGTAAAGAGGAATTATGCCCATACCACTTTTGATCTGTGACGATTCAGCGATGGCGCGCAAGCAGGTGCGACGTGCGCTACCCGAGAATTGGGATGTCGATGTCACGATGGCAACCAATGGCGTTGAGGGTGTAGATGCTATTCGCCAAGGCAAGGGGGAAATGGTGTTTCTCGATCTGACCATGCCGGAACTTGACGGTTATGGTGTACTCGAAACCGTTAAACGAGAGGGTCTGAAGGCAATCATTATTGTCATCTCTGCAGATATTCAACCCGAAGCGCGTGAACGGGTGCAAAAACTGGGTGCCCTGGACTTCATCAAGAAGCCCATTGATGGCAAGAAACTGCAGGATGTACTCGAGAGATACGGCTTACTATGAACGACTCACTCGCTCTCACAGAAGACCAAAGAGACTGCCTGCAGGAAGTCGTTAACGTTGCCATGGGCCGCGCAGGCGATTCGTTAGCCCGTTTTCTCGAAGTATTCATTGAGCTTTCCGTTCCACGAATTCGTTTGGTAACACGCGAGGAACTGGCCAAAGAACTGGTTGCCTTGGTGGGTGGAACCGATTGTTATGTCTCTGGCGTCAGTCAGGGCTTTTTTCATGTCGATAACGGTCAGGGTGTGCGCGGTGAAGCCATTGTGGTGTTCACTGATACATCCTTCAAGTCTTTGGCGGATTTGCTTGCCTATGATGGCGAGATTAATGCTGAAGCAGAAAAAGAACTCTTGCTTGATGTCACCAATGTGCTCAATGGTGCGTGCCTGAATGGTATTGGTGAACAGATTGAAGCGGAGCTGGCTTATTCACCTCCCTCGATTTTGGGCCAGCATGTAATGATTTCGCAACTCCTCGCGCACGAGCGTTTGGCCTGGGATCATGCCTTGCTCGTGGAAATCTCCTACACCCTCGAAAACCGCTCTTTCAATTGCACCATGTTCCTGCTCATGCCCGGTGAGTCGATTCTGGTGGTGAAAGACGCACTGGATCGGCTTCTGGAAGATCTGTAAGTGGAAGACTTTGCTCCCTCGTATGAGTTGCTTGCGTTTATCGTCGATCGCGCCAATGTAGGCGTTTTCATCGTCAATGCCGATCTCGATATTTTGCTGTGGAATCGCTTTATGGCGTCCAACAGCGGCAGAAATGCGGAAGAGGTGGTGGGCAAAAAGCTGTTTGAGTGTTTCCCTGATTTGCCACAGCGTTGGTTTGCAAAAAAGGTCAGCAGTGTGTTTATGCTGAAGAATTTTGCTTTTACGTCGTGGGAGCAGCGGCCTTATTTATTTCCCTTTAAGCATAATCGGCCTGTGACCAGTGGCATGGAGTTCATGTGTCAGGATCTGACGCTGATGCCGATCAAGAATGCTGAGGGGGAGGTGGATAAGGTTTGTATCGTGGTGTTTGATGCGACGGATACGGCAATTTATCGCACGATGCATCAAGCGGCGATGAAGAAACTGGAGATGGTGTCGCGGATTGATGGGTTGACGCAACTGTTCAATCGCAGCCATTGGCAGTCTCGGTTGAGTGAGGAGTTTAGTCGTGCTGCGCGGTATCAGACGCCGTTGTCGTTGATCATGTTCGATTTGGATCATTTCAAGAAGGTGAATGATACCTACGGGCATTTGGGTGGCGATGCCGTGTTGTGTAATGTGGCGCGGGTGGTGCGCAGTTCGTTGCGGGAGAATGATATCGCTGGGCGGTATGGCGGGGAGGAGTTCGGGATTATTTTGCCTAATACGCCGGAGGCGGGGGCGATGATTGTGGCGGAGCGGATTCGGGCGTCTATTGAGGCGTCGCCGATTCCTTTTGAGGAGCGTGAGATTAAGGCGACGTCGAGTTTGGGGGTTGCGGAGTATCGCCCTGGGGTGGCGGATTGTGAGGAGTTGATTGCGCAGGCGGATGCGGCGCTTTATCGGGCGAAAGAGGGTGGGAGGAATCGGGTGATTTTGCATTCCACTATGAGTGGGGTGGCCTGAGGGTTGGCTTGTTGATTCGCTGAACAGATATTTTGGCGAAAATTTGTAGTTGTTTTTGGATGTAACTTTCTTTTCTAAATTGATCCTGTCGCTCAATAGAATCTGCCGTTTAGATCGGGCTCCGAGGGTTTTCGTGGTGTGTTGTTTCTGGAAACGCCGTGAATACTTCCCTGTAGGCTCGACGGCGCCATCCATGGCGCTGACGTTCCATAAACAACACACCACGAAAACCCTTTAAACATCTGTGCTCGCAGAT
>CAYYPW010000005.1:0-265412 GCA_964473645.1 uncultured Moraxellaceae bacterium | reverse complement strand
CAGACAGACAGACAGACAGACAGACAGACAGACAGACAGACAGACAGACAGACAAGGATAGTCAATGCCTAATTTTATTAGATTATATAGAATAATTCACAAACGAACAGCTATTTGCGCTTTATTAACTCGCTTACGGAAGGTTTTGACTGATTGTGCTGGCAATGACGCAAAATAAACCACACTCGACATAATAGAATTTCGCCATTTTGGTTGGTTATCGTGCATATTTATTAGGTAATTTACATGTGCCTATTCTTTTCTGACGATGGCGAAAAGTGCTCCATTCATTTTTGGTGAGCACTCGAACCGTCTATTGTCACCTTGTGGATGGATTATAACGAGCAAGGTAAACCGCCAGTTTAACGATGCGTAAGTTGCTCAATTTAAAACATTATCTATGTGATTTCAGGCAATTACCTTACCCAAAAGAATCCCATGCCTTTTGGCTATCTCCCGTGTATTAACCAATAATTTATGATCAATATGAAAATAATCTCCTAATGTCAGCACATGCATCCCCATACCTAATGTTAGGTAGCGATTATCTGCAAATTCCTGAAGTCACAATCGATAGGTGATCGTCACGACTGCCGATACCGCTTACGAGGAGGTTACAGGGTTGCATCCACAGCAGCGATCTGCATATCACTGGCATTTTGACTGACTACAGAGTTCCCAAGCATGAACTCTGTGACGTAGTTTTGAGTCTCGCCGAACAATGCATGCGGCGCATTGGAAAGCAGAAGACGTACTGGCACAATGCGGTCCCGATCATCCAGTGATCACCGTTTTACATAGCTTTAGGCTTATCGGAGACTTGCCCATGTCAGCCCACTTGAATACCCGTCGTCGACAGTTCGTGAAATCGGCCACAGCACTCGCCGGTGCGACCTTGATTGGCGGCGTAACCAGTGGCTGCCAGGGCACCACAGCAAAAGAGCGCCAGCTGGTCTTTGCCTCCCTTGATGAAGCCTTGGTCGAACTGAATCTGCTGGCCAGCGCTCAAACGCTCACCTCAGACGCGGAGTGGAATTGGGCACAAACACTGAACCACTGTGCCCAAAGCATTGAGTTCTCGGTGATAGGGTTTCCGAAGGAAGAATCTGCCCTCTTCCAGCGCACACTGGGAGTGGCAGCTTATGAGTACTTTGCATGGCGGGGACGAATGACTCATAACATCGCAGAACCGATCCCCGGTGCGCCGGTACTAGAGCCGCAAGCCGATGCCACGGTGGCGGCTGATCGTTTGCGCAAGGCCATTGAGGCATTTCAGTTTTGGCCGGCTGAATTTCGGCCACATTTCGCTTACGGCTACCTGACCAAGGCAGAATATGAACTCGCTCATGCGATGCATCTCGCCAATCACTTCTCGATGTTCCATATTCAAACAGTCAGCGCGTAGACCTCTGCCGCAGCTCTTTCAGCCATGCTGTGCCCTCTCAGCGCAGCATCCCACTCTGCACCCAAGGCCCCTTTGGCAGGCACAAGCCCCTGAATCATCTGTAGCACTTCAGGTACGCCAGCGTCGAACTCATCAACCTGTTGATGTGTTTCAAGAAACAATCGGGCAATGGCTGCCCCGCCGGTGTCGATAATAATTACGTAGCGCACCGGTTTGCGCTGCAAGCCTTCTGACTGTCGCTTGGCTGATTCAATACCGTATGTTTGGCTCATGGTAAAATCTCCCTTTTTTGTTTTTTGTCTCTACCAATAAGCATACACCCACTTTTTCAACTCGGCATACCCGTTCAAAAAAGATAGAAATGCAAATCGCGAATTCAGGTGGGTCGCAGTTTAAGTCGGTTATTGATGTCGCGGCTGCTGCGAATCAGTTCATCGTTACCCGTAAAACCTGATTTTGCCAAACGATCGTAAAGCACGATATTGATTGTCGCCGCCAGATTCAGACAGCCTGTGGTGGGAATATAGATAACGTCGCGACACCAGTGCACAAGCTCGCGACTGACGCTTCCATCTTCTGGACCAAACACATAAAAAGCATGCGCAGGATGCGAATAGTGCATGAGCGGCGTCGCCCCTTCCACCAACTCGACCGCTACCGGGACGGCACCTGCGGGCAACACCGCTTGCAATTGTTCGCTCCATACCAGGGGAATATGTTCGTGATTATCCTTGGTGTCGGTCACGAATTCGCTGGCGCGCAAATAACGCTGGCCCGAATAAAAAACCCCGCTAACGCCAAAACAACCTGCCGCGCGCATGACATTGCCGACATTTTTGGGCGATTTTGGATTCTGCAGGGCGACCCATGCAGCACTGGTTTCTGTTTCGCTGCTCACTGTTTTACTCCAAAGCGAAACGGGTAGGATGCCCTCGCTTCAACTGAAAACAGCATTTTACTGGCGAACGGCTTGTGGAGGAAGTCAAATCCACCCCAGCCACACACCAAACACCAGCATACACCCAATATCAAAGCTGAAAATAGCCGTTACCGTGGCAATTTGCCGTTTTCTCGATGTCATGTCATACACCCAATAACACACGAGATAAAATGGCAGATAGCCGAATAAAAATATCAACCAAGGGGCATCGCGATTCCACCACGCCCACTCCCAACGCAGCGCGCCCACATGATTAAGGATCATCTCAACGCAGACCGACAATATCGACATGGTGATGGCGAAAAACAGACGGTTATTGATGCCGAGAATTTTCATGTGTCGATCCACCGGAATTGCCATGGTGGCAACAATACCGGATATCGCAAACATGAAGCAGATTTCAATATTCAATCCAATAAAGATTAGATACGCCGAATCCCCTGGCGCACTCCAGGCCGGCGCAAACTGGGTGAAATGAAAAATCAGGCTGTTCCAGATTTCATTAAAAAAATCCATGCCCCAAAACGCCAGCGCTGCGAGTACACGGTTCCAGTTACCCTTGTCGATCTCGTGAAAATACGTGTAGAAAACGATAAGTAAAAACGGTATTACATACCACGAAAAATGACTGGGATCACGCACCAGCGCGACGGCATCAAGGGCAGATTGTGCAGGCATGGCCAACCTCGGCATACAACAGGAATTCAGAATGATACGCAGAGTATAGGGACACGCCTTTCAAAGCGTTATTGAATGCCTGCCAGCCTGTTGGTAAATGTGGCCAAACCGTCTCTAGCGATGCAAGTCATCACGCCATTGGCCCGGTGTCATTCCGTGCCAGCCGCGAAAAGCATTGGTAAATGAACTCTGATCGGCATAACCCAGCAACATCGCCGTATCAAGCAAGGTCAAAGTGGGATCTTTCAGATACAGGCTGGCCAAACGCACTCGCACCTCTGTCAGAATCTGCTGAAACGACGCATGCTCCTCTGCCAAGCGCCTACGCAGGGTACGCTCGCTGAACCCCAACGCCTGAGCGGCACAAGGGAGCGTGGCTTGCTGGCGCGGTAACACGGTTTGCAACCAGGTGACCACTCGCTGACGAATCGAGCCAGACTGCGCCAGTTGCGCCATCAAGGCATCCGCTTTGGTGCGCATCATGCGATTAAAAGCATGATCCGCCTGCACAATGGGAATACGCAGAAAATTGGCATCAAATACAATGCCGTTACGTAACGCTGAGAATTGCAGCTCGCAACAGAATAATTGTTGATAAGGGGTGATGTCTTGCGGGCGCGCATGCGTAAACATCACCCGCGCAGGATAGAATCCTGACAACCCAGTAACCCAACGTGCAAAACAAAACCAACCGGCAACAATCGCATCCTGCAATGGCCGAATCTGTGCCGCAGGATGTTTGGCCTGCCACGCCAGTGTCGCCTCCTCGCCCTGCACCTCAAGCGTTGTTTTGCCAACGTCGAGCACAACATCTTCATAAATCGGTATCAAGGTCGCCGCCTCGCCCAGGGTGGCACAGCTCATGGCAGCGTAACCCAAGGCACTGAAGGTACCCGGGCGAGCTTGTTGTGCCATGACGAGCCCAATATCCTCGCGCCCACTGGCGGTCTCTATGGCGTTCAGCAGGGCTACTAAAAAGCGCGCTGGAATGCGGCTCTCCTTATCCTGCAGCAGCTCGGCATCGAGTGATAGTGACTGCAACAAGGCCACACGAGACAAGCCCCACTGCTCAGCTGTACCGAGCAAACTGGCGAGATAAGCCGCTGACACACTCAGCGTATCGAATTCGACAGCGGACACATCAGTCACTATGTGCGACGAGGACATGGCAGGGAGCTTCCTGAACGGTGGACACACCCAAGGATTCTAGCGCCGCACCACGCGCTAGGCCACTGTTACCCATCCCATCCGAGGATCACTGATCGATGGCTTGCCGGTTTCTACCCGACCGGCAAAACGTCGCTGAAAATCCGGGAGTTCGTCGATCACCACAGTAAAGTCATACCAACCACCGCTGTCGCCCATAAACCACTGCTCACCCGCCAGCCCTCCCGCAACAAGCAAACCTTGCCACTCACCTTCGTCGATATAGGCGTTGGCGACTATCCGATAATGACAATCCTCAGGGCCCGAATTCGATATCTCTAATAATACGCCGGCATTATCCCGATCGTACTGCAATGTGATTTCGGGTTGCGGCGCATTCGCGGCATCGGCTGCGTTGCCTTTTCCAATAAAATGACGGTGATAACCATTGGGGCCCAACACCCATAGATCGTAGTGGCCGTAATTGAAACCACCGATATACCAGGTGCCTTGCAGTTGCTTACCCGGTTCAACGGTATATCGGCGCGGTATTCGCAATAAATGTCGGCGGTTATAGACGTGAAACACGGCTGCCGCATCTCCCTCGTTGACAAATGTCAGCGTTACGTTGTCGCGTCGGGCGTCGACATGCGCGTGCGTTTGCAATGCGTAAGGTAAAGCCCGCGAGGGACGGATACCCGTGGCCTGTTGTGGTAATTGCAACCGCCCCGGTAACGGCGGCACTTTGTGGCCACCCAGTTGACGCGTGCGATCTGCGCGGCTACGCGTTTCCGGAAAATTCGCGAAAAAAGCTTCGTCATTTGGATCGGCAAAATTGAATGCCGTGGTCAGGTCGCCGCAAACGGCACGCCGCCAAGGACTGATATTGGGTTCATCGACACCAAAACGGGCGGCGATGAATCTCAATACCGATGTGTGATCGAACACTTGCGAACACACCCAACCGCCACGCGTCCAGGGGGATAGCACATACATCGGCACACGAGGCCCCAAGCCATAGGGGCGATGCAGCAGCAAACCCAAATCGTTATAACGACTCTTGTGATGGTGATATTCCTGCGACGTGTCCACCGTTGAATCGCCTGCTCTCAAATGCGAACGGGAGTTAGGGGTCCACAGGCTGTAAGACGGCACTGCCGGTGGCGGCATGTGATCAAAGAAGCCATCGTTTTCATCAAAATTGACGATAAAAACAGTGCGGCTCCACACTTCGGGATTAGCGGTAAGTGCTTCGAGTACGCGTGACGTGTAATCAGCACCCTGTGCAGGGCTGGAAGGGCCAGGATGCTCTGACCCTTCTGCCGTTGCGACAATCCAGCTCACTTGCGGCAAGCGATCGTTAAGAACATCCTCGCGCAGCAGATCAAGATCCCGGTGGCCAATGCCTTTTTGCTCCAATGCTGGCGCAGAGCCTGGGAAGCGGTGAGCATCGCGAAATACTTTGAATCCCGCCAGAGGATTATCAGAAAAATTGTCGGCCGTGTTCTGGTAAATCTGCCAACTTATACCGGCAGCTTCCAAACGCTCAGGGTAAGTGGTCCAGTCGTAGCTATCGGCATAATTGTCGCCCTCGAGCGAATCGTGACTGTTGCCTACAGCGGGGCCATTCCCCAAAGGCGGTGCGCCATTGCTACCGGTCCAGTGGAACAGGCGATTTGGATTCGTACCCCCCTGAAAAGAGCAATGGTAAGCATCACACAGGGTGAACGCATTCGCCATTGCAAACTGGAACGGAATATCCTCCTCAGTGAAATAGCCCATGGAGTGATTGGTTTTGAATAACGGCCACAGTGACATGCGGCCATGATCCCAGGCCAATTGAGCGTCGGGCCAGGAGTGAGGCGTACCTTCGACCCGCATCACTGCGAAATCTTGTTCGGTATTTAAATGAAACGGCGTCACGCGGGGTGGAATAATTCCATTCTGCGTCCACACAGAGCGGCCATTACGCAACGGAATCGGGAATGGATCACCAAAACCGCGCACACCCGCCATGGTGCCAAAGTAATGATCGAAGGAACGGTTTTCCTGCATCAAGACCACAATATGTTTTACGTCTTGTAGCGTGCCGGTGCGGTAGTCGGCAGGAATCGCCAGCGCCTTACGAATGCTAGGGGGAAGCAGGGAGAATGCAGTCATTGCCCCAGCGGTATGGGCTGACAGGCGCAAAAAAGAACGTCGGTTGACGTGGGACATGTAAGCCTCGGCAATCAAGAATCGGGAATGGCAGGTCTATAACGGACTACGTTTCTGAACGTTCGTACAAATTAATATTCGTAAGTGACAGATAAGTGAAACGCGGCGACGGACGCCTCGTCCAAACGCGGGATGCGGAAAAGCGGGAGATCAAATCTGTGACGCGGATTCAATAACGAAGTGCAATGCCTTTTCGGGGATCACAATGACAAAGACCAACATGCCAGGTTTGAGTACAAAAACGAGATGCGTCGGCAAGAAGCCACCCAGAGGTAGCTTCCTCGGGAAATTTATCCCAACGTCCTATAGTGGGTGACGGCCGAGCCCAACGTCAGGAGGCCACTTCCGGCGCTAAATAAACGATTTGCCCGTATTCATTGCCCAACCAAAAGGGAGAAGGGCCAGAACTATCGGGGCGGTTGCGATTGCTCCAATCCTTCACGGATGTCACGCCATTATTGACTTCCGTTATAAACGCGGCCACGTAATAGACGCCAAAGGTGTCATCACGGTCAGAACCGGCACTGACCGGTTGCTTGCGCAAATAGACACGCTCGACAGTGTTGAGCGGAAACGCACCAATACTGTTTGCACCCTCACCCGTGCTGTTATAAATCTGTTTCTCTGGTGGCAGATCACTGGCATTGATTCCGAACTCCACCGTTTGCCCCACCCCAATGCTCAGTCCAGAGCGTTGATAGCGAAGCGGGAATTCTCTTCCACCATTCTTTGTCTCCACCCCCAGGTATAAAGGATCACTGGTTCCGGTGCTGCCTTGAGAGGCATCCAACGTGGTTAAACGAATCAATATTTTCGTCACTGGCATTATAGTGTTCTCCATTGCATTAATGCATAACGTTTCACCTGTAGTACAGCGCGTAATCATTACACACTGATTGCACGCTGTCGCCATCATACGGAAACTACTGTGAAAGGGGAATGAAGAAGTTGAGCCGAAGTCGCTGGATAAAATGCAGCCTGAGTAGTAGCATTTGCAATGGAAGGTATATATCGATTGACCACATCATCATTAACAAAATATGGGTGCGCATGGGTAGAAGACTGGGCAGCGGCCTGTATGTTTCCTTATCGGAACCGGTAATTCCTGTTCATTTGCCAGCGTTATTGTTACAAATTACACGCGAAAAGGGGGTTGATAGTGACGCTCTGCTTGCTGGCACAGGGTTACGCGCGGAACAATTTCAGCACCCCGATACCCACTTGAATTATGGGCAAATTGGTCTGATCGTAGCACGGGCGCTCATGCTTTCCGGCGATGCGGGATTAGGCCTGGAATTCGGTTTACGAATCAGGCCCTCGCACCTGCGGGAAATGGGTACGGCACTGATGTGCGCCGCCACGTTACGTGAAGCGGTAGTGACGTCGGTGCGGTATCAAAAATTGCTTGGCTCTGCATTTGATATCCGCTTGGCAGACTACGGTAATGGATTGGCCATGATCGCATCGAAGGCGATTCCGTTGGGCGAAATCTATTGCTTCAATCAGGAATCTTGGTTGACAGCGATTTCACGTCTACCCCGCTTTGTGCTGGAACGAGAAGCGAATGCGCTCTTCGTGGACTTTGACTATCCTCCACCTCCACATGCAGAGCGTTATTACCAAATTTTTGGTGATCGCGTGAGATTCAATCAAAGTTGCTGTCAGGTTATTTTTCCGCAGGAATTGTTATCTGAACCCATTCCAGGCAATTGCCCGACGTATTTTCGCATGGCGACAGGACAATGCGAGCAGACCTTAAACAAGAACCAGTTGCCTGAATCCCTACCGATTCGTATTCGCCGCATCATATCGGCGCACTTGAATAACCCGCTGAGTGCAGCCGACGTTGCAAAATTGCTACATCTCTCGGAGCGAACGTTACATCGGCGGCTAACCGAACTGGATACCAGCTTTCGCCAATTGGTGAAAGAAATAAAATTTGAGACGGCGGCAGAATTACTGCGTGAATCCAATCTACCTATTTCTGTTATTGCCAACCGCGTTGGATTTAGTGATGCGTCCAATTTCGCAAAAGCGTTCCGGGATTGGGCAGGTGTGAGCCCCGAAAGTTACCGAAATACTGAGCTTTAGTTTTAGCTCATCCCGCCTAAGCTCACCAGTACCACTGTGCGCCTGTCTCTTGCTTACGCAGCGGGCTGCTAGGGCCATTTCCGAATTCGTGCGCCCCCACGTCTGGGGTTGCATCACGCGACACCCCCTCAATATCGTTGCTCACGGTCAGCGAATTATCGCCTGCATTGATCACACCGCTGGAGTCACTGGGCTTCCACAATGTATAGCCATTCCGTTGTACCGCTTTCAAATCTGCGGCTTGCTTGCTGAATCCCGATACAATAGTACCCAGGCTAGCTTCGTAGATATTCGCCATCGCGCTCAGATTCTTGATGCCATCCACGTTGTAGATGACTGAATCCAATTGCCTTGCAATAAGATTATTGGCAATTTTGATTCCACTGGGTTGATATGCTTTTCCACTGCCGAACACAAAGGCAACTCTGGAATTCACAAGCGTGTTATGCATGATCGAAACATTTGTGGCTGGTATTGTACCAGTACTGGTGTCTGTACGACTTTGAATATCCCCACTGTGTATGGCGATGCCACCAAAGGTAGAGGAGCGTGTTTCTACGCCATCGATATAGTTGTTGTATATCTGATGATCATAGCCATAAATGCGAATTCCGGCAGCACCTGCCTTACCGTTTGCAAGAATATAGTTTCCATACACTTTGCTTTCGTGACCATGACGGAGCGTGATGGCACCTGCATTACGCACTAGGGTATTATTCCTAACCGTATTTTTACCTGATTTAACGGAAATTACTTCGGCTTCGCCATCGCACGCTTCGAAGTAGTTATTTTCAATCGTGGTGTAGGAGGCAGACGTCTGATATTTGGAGACACCAATTTGAATGGTTTCCCCACCATTTTCGCCTACGGGTGCGCGGTCAAGAAAGGCGTTATGATCAATGCGATGGTGATCAGCCTTACCATTGCGCCATACACGCAGAGTTTGACCAGCACCACGTTTTCCAGTGAAGACGTTATGGTCAACACGATTGTACTGTCCGTCTATGAATACCCAAGTGTGGTCTTCACCGCCGTCAGGGTTGTATTGCTCGATCACAGAGTTGGCCATGCGTGAATGCTCGGCTTCCGGGCTGAAAGTTATCACAGTGGGCTTGCTGCTACCGGCTCCACTGAACTTTAACCCATGGACTTCAATGTAATCACCGTTGATAAGCAATGCAGATGTGCCGGTAAAGTGTGTTTTTCCGTATTGCTCTGCCTTGATGACAATAGGCTTCTCAGCAGTGCCATTGACACTGATCGTTAGCTTTTGATTATTCCAGGTGCCGGCTTTGAGTATGACACCATCTCCGGGTTTTATTTTTGGTGCGATGCCACCAAATTCTGATGCAGATGCTACAGCATATTGTGTGCCCGTGATCGGGGTATGTGCGCTATCTGCATCCGTGACGCCGCCATTTCCAGGGGTGCTGCCACCGGTGGTATCGGGTAATTTTACAAAAATGGGCTGGGACACGGCTTTTTTACCTACCTCATTCGTTACCAGCACCCGCACAAAACCTTCATCCCCTTTAATGGTATAGGTGTCTTCGCCGCCCGCCAACGTGGTGGTTTTGATCAAGCGCATCCCGCTTTTGTACCACTTGATTTCTCTGCCTTTGGTGGTAGTGACGTGAACCGTATTGTTGTTGACCCGAATATTCATATCCGGTCCTTGCGTTGCATAGAAATTACCGTCCTTCATGTTGGCAAGAATTTCGGTTTGTACATTTGAGGACGAGTTGACAACGATCCAGTCACGCCCGGTTTCATCAACGGCATGCGCATCATCACCGGCCGTTGCCCACACACGTTTTCCCTGAGAAATCAGTTTATCCCACACGGCAACGGCATCCTCGGAGGGACGCCCACCGTTATACACTTCTAACCCCCACAGGCTATTCAAGCCCGACAAATATTGCTGCAAACGACCGTCATCATTGGCATCTGAATCCAAGGGATGATTGACTTGCACCAAGGCAGGCCCATAGCTGATGGCTTCATTGATCGTCTGCTGGCCCGTTTTGTAGGGGGTCACCGCTCTAGTGATGCCAAATACGTTCATGTCACCGTCCGAGACAGAAACCTCCTGGCCAGGAATATATAAAATTCCAGTAACGCTGGCCGGTTTTGTATATACGTCATGGTCGGTAATTGCGACAAAATCATAACCGGCATTCTTGTACACCAACGCCATTTTGTCTGGGGTCGTTCCTTCAGGATTACCGTTATGGCCTTTGGTATGGCTGTGCGTGATGCCTTTGTACCAATTGCCAAATTGCTTTGCATACGGATTGTATTTTATAACGCCTGACACAGGCGGCACCGGGTCTACCGGATCGCTTCCACCTCCGCTGGCCGCGTCCAGAACAAACTTCACCTCAGTGAAACTGTTCCAGTCATTCAGGCTATTACCATTACCGATAATTCGTATATAGCGTCCATCCGTATCAGGAATATCGAATCGTTCCAATCCAAGCGATGTGCCTCCGCTTTGTCCGGTATATACCTGAGTCAGCTTTCCTTTTTCTCTGCCGACTGAAATACTGAACGAGGAACGGCGGGTATCTCCTTTAAAGAAAGCGATATCGACGGCTTTTACCTTTTTGACGCTGCCAAGATCGAATTCGACCCACTGCCCTTTGCCTAAGGCAGACCAACGTGATTCCGGGTCGAGGCTGTTATCTAATAGATTCGCCGCCACATGACCATCATTACCGCTGTCTGTCACGGTGATTTTGGTGCTTGGCGTTTCTCCACCCGGATCACCGGTGACTTGCTTGGTAAATTTAATCGCGTTGAAATTGATTTCACCCGGCCCCATGGTAACGCGCAATTTGTGCGTTCCTGCGGTCAGTGCCACAGTACCTGAAAGCCAGCGCCAGGCTTGCCAACCTCCCGTCACGGGCACTACAACCTGTGCGGCAGAATTACCATCAATACTGACCGAAAAATTACCTCCCGTCGTTTCAGAGGCGACCAACGATTCCATTTTATACGTGGCCGTTTCTGCGACCTGGACGGTGAATTCAAGCCATTCGCCTGCTGCCGTCCAACCAATGTTATAGCCATTGGTAGTACTGGCTTCGATATCGACGGTATCCTGGCGCAGTTGTCCGCCACTATTGCCGGGCGTTGTATCTGAAAAACGCCCAATATCGTAGTGTTCAGCCTCCAGGGTACCAGGAATCGCGATGGGCTTACCCAGATAAAGCCCACTGCCGCCATCACCAGGATTAGTCCCACCGTTATCGCTGCCCGCAACAGGCGCCCACCAATTACCAGAAATAAACAAAAGAGAGAGCAGATTGATTGAGTCGCTGTAATAGCTATCTGACGTTTTCACCATCAGATCCCAACCTTTATTAACGAATTGCTGGTGATCACCCGTGGCGACTGTTGCCGCAGCCACAAAGGGTGCGGTGAACGCCATTTCACTATAGCCTTCCAACGGCGATCCATTCAGCCGGTAACCGGCCATGATACCGGACGGCTCACCATCGGTTGCCGATTCAGCCCAGTTGATCAGCTTGGTCATAGCGGCTTTGGCTTTGGCATTTTGAAAGTGGGCAGCATCCATGGCAATGCGAAGCGGGTAACGACACGAATTCCACGAATAATCGTCGTCTGTGTCTGCTTCAAGAAAATTGGGCGCGGCCGGTTTTGGGGTCTGACCTACCACAAAGTCCGGCATTAAACCGGTTGTGGGAGAATAATTTTTGGTAATGCGATCGATCAGGTCATAGACCGTGCTAACAGCTTCATTCCAGAAGGGATCTTGTGTTGCCGCATAATAGGCATGCATGTGCCCCGTCATCCAATCGGAGGCACGTGTATTCCACTGATCGTCATCCCAATCGCCCAACTTTGTGCGTTTGGAAAGACTGTGGACATCATCACCTTTAAGCCCGCTATTAATAATGCGTTTGGCTTCGTTCAGATAATGAATACTGCCGCTGGAGCCCCACTGGTGATGCGCCAATAACAGCGCATAAGCAATATCCATGTCACCGTCAGTCGCTGAACTGGAATCTTTGCTGGTGCTTTCGGTGCGATCAATCACCCACGACATTAGATTGCGATTATTCTTCGAACGGTGCTTGTCGTACATGTTGTACATGCCATCGAAGTATTTACGTGCATTGCTGTCTTGACCAGACATGAGCGCAAACACAATCATGCCGTAGCCATGTGCCTCGGAGGTGGTAATCTCGGTGCCCGAGCCGCCCGTGCCTTGCATTTCAACGTAATAGCCGCCTCCCGGTGTAGCACCGCTGGATTGGCGTACATAACGATTTTTCCAATTGTTGTAATAACTGGCGACACCGGCGTTCATTTGTGCTTGCGTGACATGACTGGGCTTGAGTTTGCCCACGTAAGTTACTGCCTGCGGGAAGGGACGCTGATCAGCGCCCATTGCAAGTGGTATGGACGTATACAAGCAAAGGAGGAACGAGAATCCAGTGGCGACCCTCCGTAACCCCATGGATCGATGTTTGGTCTGATGATTGATTTGAGACAACATGGCGACTGCCCTCAGTTTTTTATTTTTCTATCAGCTTCTATTGGGATATGTCCTACCGCTTGATCTTACTTTTTTTGCTAGTGTTCGATTATTGAAAGTACGCCAATGTACTGGTGGAAATTGGCCAATTGAATATTGCTTTGTTTTATATGGGATATTCAGTCACCCGCACAGAGTTGCATCGTTTTTTCCACGAAAACGTACAAAAGAAATGCAGCCGTTAAAGATGGGGATATTGGCAAACTATAGCGGGGGGCGGTGCGAGAGTGTATCGGCCAAAGGGATGAGAATACCGCTTCTATATTCTTACTTGGCAGTGTTCGCTTTTCGTCGCGCAAGTCGGCGATGCAAAAGCCACATATCGATAAAAGCGCATCAACACCGGCGTTATCCTTGTCTTAAAGCACGGTAGCTGCTTACGCATGTGCGCGCAAACTACTGCATCAGCGCCAAACGAAGGCGCCCAAATGACCACGGCCCTGATAGCAACGCCAGAGGTATTGGCTTTCTTGCGTAATTGATCAGTGAATTTGATTTAACGATCAATACGAGCGTTCGTATGCTCCGGCAAAGTAGTACATAGAGAATAAAAATAAAAAAAAGCCTTGGCGTGCCTCTTCCGACTAAGTCGACGTCGATGAACTCCATGCCGAACTCGATACGATGTATAACGCCGGTTTTGGTGGCGTAGAGCTGTCTCTGCTGCCTAACCCCACTCACTATGGTACCGCCACCTACCGAGAGAAAGTCAAAGCAACCTTGATCCATGCCAGCGAACTCGGCATGACCGTGGTCAGAACCCTTGGTGCGGCCCGCCAAAAATCCACGCCACCCGTGCAACTCGATCCGACCTCCATGGTCGATCTAACCGAAAATGTTAATGACGTCGGCATCGTGCAATGGGAGGTATCCGAAGTCCGGTGGCGCGTGTTCGGCTTCTGGTCACGAGAAACGGCACAACGCACTCACGGTGGACCTGCCTCACTATTGGTAGGGTTGTTCCAAACCAACACAAAATTCGACTTGGGTATTTTTGATCCGATTTATAAAATTGTCGGTGATAAAGCCATAGATCACTTTGGTCGTGAAGGATAGGGGTACGCCGCCGTTGTAGCGTAACTTGGGTTTACGTTTTTTGCTGTAGGTGGTGGGCTTCATAGGGATACATTGCGACAGAAACGGCGCTCAATGGCAAGCGAACACAATAACAATTCCCTTGTTCAGTACAACTCAGCGTCAAATCCCCCCCATGCAGCAACACCAGCTCTCGCGCCAATGCCATACTCAATCCTGATACACCGGTATCGAGTTCTTGCCAACTGTGTAAATGATTGTATCGATCAAACACCCTTGCCTGCCATTCGGGCGCCATGGGTGCGGCATGATCTTGAATCTCGATATTCAGACAATTATCGCGGGTACACCCGGCACAAAGCCGGAGTACACCGCCCTTCTCCAGTTTCAAACTGAATAGCACCAGCGTCACCAAGACTTGCTCCAGCCGACGCGCGTCCCCTTGAAACAGTAGCGATGCAGGCACCTCTATTTGCAGGCGTACATTCACTGTCGCCAGTACCGGCGCCACCTTGCGCTGCACTGCGTCTATCAATTGATGCAATTCAATGGGGCCGATCTGTAGCGTTAATTGACCACTGTCGAGGGCAGACAGATCAAACAAATCTTCCACCAATTGCTGCATGTTGTCGCCACTTTGCAGAATCAACGCTAGCGATTCCATTTCGCGCGAATCCAGTCTGCCCTGCAGGCTCTTCTGCAGTCGTCGGGAGAAGCCAATAATGGCATTCAGCGGCGTCCGCAACTCATGCCTCATATTTGCAAGAAAAAGACTTTTCGCTTGTTCGGCATTGCGTGCTTCGTCCACTGCTTGTCGGGTTTGAAGGATCTGCTCCTGCAGTTCCTTGTTTTGTGCGGCAAGCAAGGTTTCGGAATACCCCAGCTGATTGAAAAAGCCCGAGAGCACCCCTAATACCGCCAGCATCAACCCCACGCCTTGCAGCAGGTATTGCGAGTGTTGATAGGCTTCAGGGGTAAGGTTTGGGAACTCATAGCCTGCAAATTCCAGTGCACTGACCAGCACGGTCGACAACAACCCCGCGCAGCCCCATGCCATGGCAGGCGCTCTGCCATTGACCACGCCGGCCAGCAGTGGCAACACCAGCAATCCCCCAAGGTTGATTGAACTACTACCACCGCCAGTCAAAATGCTCCCTTCTACCAGAAACAACACGCCAAGGCACAGCCATTGCGCGCTCCAGAACAACACCCGATCGGATCGAAAACGGAATAGCATGATGAGAGTGGTTGCCGCAGCAAACATCGCAAAAGGCACGGTAAAGAGACGTAGCGGGATCTGCCATTCGATGGCACGCAGTAAAAACGGGATGCAAATCACCAGCAATAGCCAGGACAGGGTTGCCAGCGTGCGCACCTTGCGCATCTGGACCACTGAATGTGAGTTGCGATCCCAACCCACATTCAGGATTCGCTCGAATAATGGAAACACGTTTGCCACTCAGAAAGACATCACTTGAGTATAGCGCTCGTTACTGGTTGTGGTGGATTGACTAGCAGCGCTAGAGATATCCGGCTTAAATTGGCATTCAATATGGAAGCATGCAGGTCTATCGCAGCCCCCCCCCTGAAGTTACGTCAATGTCAAACTACGACCCAGCGACGTCAAGCGGGCACAGACGATCCCGTGCGCACTTGTTTATTGCTCCAGTAATCGCGCAGGTGCATGAACGGCCTTTCCACCAATACACACAACAACAGCGAAAGTGGAACACAAATAATCAAAGAAAGCATAAAGGCGAGTACCAACCAGGCGTAAGGAAATGCCATCCCCACGTCCAACATATTGAAATGCTTTAGATTTGCCAAAAGATTTGCCAACACCATCACGACAATCATGTAATGTAACAGATACATGGTGTAAGAGAGCTGAGCGAAGGGATACCAAATCTTCCAACTAAGGAATTTGCGTATGGGTTCAAGCACACCGGCTGGGCCAAGGCAAACCAAGATCATCCAGGCAAGTGCCACTCCAAACACATTCCGCAGAAGACCGATATGAATACGGCTCGCCAACAAAGAGGCTTCTTCCTGATAGGGGTTTGTGCAAAGCAAAGCTAACAGTGTAGTCAACGCAATTATTGACAATACATTGAACAGTCGGGTGCGACTGCGCAAGCGGGATAGACCTTGGGCATGGTAACACGCCACATAAGCAGCTATAGCGCCGCCTATGAAGGGACCGAAACGCGTATGCAAATTCACATAGAAATAATCGAAGTAGTGTAAGAATGTATGCTTTTCAAAAAACCATTCCGTATAGGGAACATCCCATAATTGTGGTGAGCTGACGATCACACCAAACGCCATCACGACGGCCACAATGAGCAGCATCACCAGATTCATCAGGGGATTCTGCGACCTAAGAATGAGCCATGACAAAATGATTGGAAATAGCAGGTAAAACTGCTCCTCTACGGCCAGCGTCCACGTCCATGGCATTGACATGTCGGCAACACTAATAAAATTATTTACGTATAGAAAATTTGTCCAGACGTAAGGCTCTGGGCGAGAGCTGACCAACAGATATAGCCCAATAAAAGCAAAGTAAGCAGGCGTGAGACGCAAGTAGCGCCGCCAATAAAAGCGCCGCAAATTGATGTATCCATTCTGCGAATGCTCACGAAAAAGCAGCGACCCGATCAAATAACCACTGATAACAAAAAACGCGTCCACCGTATAATCGAGATTCCAAATCCATCCAAAGTACCAGGGAGTTTGCTGAACAAACGCCTTAAATTGCTCAGGCGTCAAATAGAGCCGATTCAGAAAAAAGCAGTGATACAACAGCACACCCAACATCGAAAGTGCGCGGATGCCATCGATAGGTGCCAGATTGGCGGATGGACGACGAAAAACACTGTAGAGAGATTGCTGCACGTTGCGCGCGACGGTTGACATCATGTCGAAATTCCTTTTTCACCACTTTGATGCCATCCGTAGATGGGCAGCTAAAAATGGTCGTCTTCCTTGAACTGATGATAGTTTGTTTTTAAAACTTTCAAACTATCCCCTTATTGTACAACGCCAAAACGCATTGCTCAACGCGTTACCCATTGCGCAAAAACTCCCACACGTTGGCATTTCAATGGGCAAACAAGTGTAATCGGCTGAACAGTAAATCTACCACAACGGCGCCAACGTACTATAGAGCCAATGGCTGACATGGCCGTTTTGATTTTGCGCGAGACCTCACAACCCTAGCTAACACATCCCTCCTGCAGGAGGATCGACGCCCTTCATAGAAACCACCCCCTGCTCACTCAACAACCATAATCATCATTTCCTTCATGAGAGCATTCACTGTCTGCCCCTACTATTCAATGATCATCGCCCCGCCAAGCGCGCCTTATGCGGTACACATTTTTCTGCGGAGTATCGTCAAATTAACGCTATACCTAGCTGTATTGGTCGCAGTCACCGGCTAATTCTCTGGCTGACGCTGATCTTTCTCCTTTCGGCATGCCAGGCCACGCCACCCGCAGACACCCGACCGTCTGCCGTGGTGGCTCACTATACCCAGATCGCGCATGCCGTCTATGAGGATGCTTTACTGACAGCGACGACACTGCACCAATCCGTCGAAGCCCTGCGCGCCACGCCGACCGATTACCACTTGAACGCCGCAAAAAATGCCTGGATAGCAGCACGTGTGCCCTACCAGCAAAGCGAAGTTTTTCGTTTCGGCAACCCAGTAGTGGATGAATGGGAAGGCCAGGTCAATGCCTGGCCGCTGGATGAAGGTTTGATCGATTATGTCGAGAGCGCGTCGTACTCACCGGTGCTCGGGAATCCCGCAGCGAATGCAAACCTGATTGCCCAAACGCAATTGCGGGTGGGCAGCCAGACCATCGACACCACCATTCTGACACCCTCACTGATCGCTCGCCTGAATGCCCTGGCCGGTGCCGAGACCAACGTCACCAGTGGCTATCACGCCATCGAATTTCTTTTGTGGGGGCAGGATTTGAATGCAACAAAGCCCATTGCAGGCAAACGCCCCGCGACAGACTTTGCCAAAGGCCCTACCTGCACGCATCGCCACTGCGCTCGTCGGGGGCAGTATCTTTGGGCAGTGTCACATCGACTGGTCTACGATCTCTCCTACATGACCCGGTTGTGGGCACCCAATGGCCGTTATCGCAGTGAGCTTGTCAAAGCGCCCCCTGAACAAGGGTTACGACGCATGTTGTTCGGCCTGGGCTCGCTCGCCTTGGGTGAACTGGCGGGTGAACGCATGAAAGTCGCGCTGGAGGCAAATTCCAGCGAAGACGAGCACGACTGTTTCAGTGATAACACGCACGCTTCACACTTCAATAACGGCTTGGGCATTCGCAATATTTACCTGGGCGAATACCGGCGCGTTGATGGACGCGTATTGCAGGGGTCGAGTCTTTCGGATCTGGTGCGGGAGCGATCACCCGCGCTGGATGCCCGCATCAGAAAATCCCTTGATGATATGATGCTACATTTGCAGGCGATGGTGGATCGCGCGACTGACCCAACCGACCCCATGCCTTTTGATATGATGATCGCCGAGGGTAACGTAGAGGGTGAGCGGCTAATCAACGCCAGCATTAAAGCCCTGGTTCGTCTCAGCACTGATTTTGAAGACGCCGCCGAGGTACTGGAGCTGGGTGATCTCAACCCTGATCATGTCGAATCCACCTACTGAGGAAACGTACATTCATCGCCATTGGATCGAGGTGTCTACCGCTATGCTCCACCCCCTCAGGCTGATTTTGCTGTGTTTACCGCTGCTGGTTGCACCGGCGGTAACTTTCGCCGCAGTCTCGATCGAATTACGCGTGTTGGAAGCCGCTGTCACCGACGCCATTGCACCGCAACATCAAACACTGCACACCCAAGTACACGCCATGCAGTCTGCCGGCGAAAAATTTTGTCAAAAGCCGGATGCACCCTCGTTCGAAGCCGTGCGCCAACATTGGCGCGTAGCCATGCAGAGCTGGGCAGCGCTTGCCCCCATCAATTTTGGGCCGATTGACGACACCAACGCCGGCTGGAGTTTTCAGTTCTGGCCAGACCCGATCAATTTGGTGGAGCGCAAATTCAAATCACGGATCATGGGGCAAAATCCCGCGATTCGCGCAGAAGATCTCGCCAGTGCGAGCGTCGCTATTCAGGGATTTTCTGCGCTGGAGTATTTGTTGTTTGACCCGACGGTGGGATCGCTGTCGGAGTATCGCAAGCGTTCTCCGTTGTGCCCATTGTTACTCGGCACGCTGTCCAATCTGGCAGGTAATACGCAGCAACTGAATCAAGCGTGGCAGAACGACTACCCTAAGCGGCTGCTTGATCCGCAACGTGAAAACGCTCGCCCCGGTTTTCAACGACTCCATGTGGAGAGCCTGTTCAGTGGCATCGTAATGGCGCTGGCCAATATCCGTGATCAAAAGCTGGGGCCGGCACTGGCGATCGCCAAGGGGCAGACACGCCTGCCTAACGCACAGCCAAACCCCTGGATGCTGGAAAGTTGGCGCAGTCAGACATCACTCCAGCAGATAGAGGCAACGCTGCATTTCTGTCGGGATTTATATCAACTAACGCCCGGCCTGAGTGAATATCTGGTCGACCGATCCCCGCAATCGCAGGCACTCGACGCGCAGATCCGGCAGGCCTTCATGGAGGCACTGGCGTTGTTGCAGGCGCAGAAAGAAAGCGCATTTGCGCAATTACAACGCGGAGACACCAAGTCCTTGATGGATCTGTACACCAAGATCGACCATTTGCACGCGCTGCTGCGTATCGACTACACCCAGGCGGCCGGCATACAGTTCAGGTTTAATGCGCATGACGGGGATTAACCGACGACAATTACTGATTCGCTCGGGCGCGTTGACGGGCGCCGCCTGGCTGCCTGGCACGCTAGCGTTGCTGCCCGGGACCTCAACGTTGGCAGCAACGCAGGCGCCGACGTTTTTCAGCGCCTTCACCGAGGTGTCTGGTCGCCATTATTTGGCTTTACTGGCACAAGACGGGCGAGTGATACATCAAGTCGCTGCGCCCTCTCGTGGCCATTCTGCCTGCGTCTCGAACGACCAACAACGGCTTGCCTGTTTCGCTCGGCGTCCAGGGCGCTGGCTGATGCTGTTGAACCCGCAGACCGGCCAAATTCTCGCTCAGGCAATGTCACCAGAGGGCCGCCACTTTAACGGCCACGGTGTGTTCAGTGCCGACAATACCCATTTGTTCGTCACTGAAAACGATTACCTTAAGCGGCGCGGTGTCATCGGTGTATATGCCACTGCCACCCTAAAACGAGTGCAGGAATTTTCCAGCGGGGGTATTGATCCTCATGAGCTGGCATTGCTCGCCGATGGGCGCACACTGGTGGTTGCTAACGGCGGTATTGAGACGCACCCTGATTTTGAACGGCGCAAACTGAATTTATCTTCAATGGCTCCCAATCTTGCGTACATCGACATCCTATCGGGCAAAACACTCGAGCACCACGCGCCACCACATCACCAGCTAAGCCTTCGGCATTTGGCGGTGACGGCGGATGATAGTGTCATCGTGGGTGCCCAATACGAAGGCCCGGCAGACGATGATCGCGCACTGGTATTTATGCATCGCCGGGGGGAGGCATTACGCCCACTGGCCGGGCAACCGTTGGCGGCACAACGCAATCTGAGTCAGTACATTGCCAGCGTTACCTGCTGCCCGACGCAGCAGTGGGTGTTGACGTCGGCGCCTCGCGGTAACCGGGTATCCGTCTGGAATCTGCACACCGCAACCTGGATCAGGGATCTGGACGTGCCCGATGTTGGCGGTATCGCGGCGGTAGCGAAAGGACATGACATGCTGCTCAGTTCAGGCACGGGCACTTTGTACCAACTGTCTCCGCATAACGGCCAGGTGACAGCGCTGAATCAGCAACCGCAATTACAATGGGACAATCATCTGCTGAGACTCATGCGCCCGACCTGAGATCGCACTGGCACTGGCACTGGCACTGGCATCAGGGCAACTGCAGTTCGCCTCCCAGATTTTTACAGACCTCTTCCATGGTGTCTTGCGTCCATGGAGAGTTTGGTTGACCCTGATAATAAACGTTATCGTAGATAACGTCGGGCTTGTGGTAATTACGCACGATGTCCACGCAAATGCCTGACACCCCGATGTCAGGGCAGGTCACCGGCTGAAACGCCCCGCCCATCGACTCACAACCTTCTTTCAATTCTGCCAACGTCTCTGTTGCACCTTCCAGAAGGGAGTAACGCCGGCACTGTGAATGCGTTTGCCGAAGATCACAGGAATAGGTTTGCACCCGTGAGGGTACCGCTCTATTGGAGACTTCAGCACTGGTCGGCGGGCTGGCGACGCGGGCCCGTTTCAGATCCAGAAAGCCGCGACACTCCGGCGTCAATGTGCCTTGCCGGAGGTCGCAAACCGGTTGTTCTGCATGAGCGGAAAAAGAGGCTCCCAGCAGTATAAAAACCGCCAACAGCCTTTGCAAAAGACGGGCATGGGGCTCAGTCGAGCGCTTCATATTTCAGTCTCAGGCCGTCGTCACACAAGGTACAGGTGACCGCCTGAACACAGCGGGTTGCAGACTTACCTTCCACGCCTTTATCCCCTTTCACTTTGTTACACGATAGATTGAGTTTAGACGCATCGCCTGGGAAGCAGGCATCCTTTGCCTCTTCCCAGGCAAGCGCTTCAGCATCCAGGCGAGAAAGCGCGGTATGGCTTCCCTCCAGGATCGAAGACTCACATCCCGCCATCGATGGCTGACTGAACAATGCCAACACCAACACAAGTAAAATTCTCATATCAGTACCCCTTCATCACGGTGAATCTATCAATGACCTGCCCTTTGATGTTCTTGAAATAGAACTCTGCCCGGTCTGAATAGAACGTTCCGAACATGGCGCCGTAGGTGGCTCCCTGGGTCGAGGTGTAGATTTTCGCCCACCAGTTACCGCCACGTTCCTGATCACGGATATCAATGCCCCCCAAGCCAGAAACAAAGGCAAATGTACGGCCTTCGGTCACCGTGAAAGTGGACGAGGTACTGGCAATGCTTCTGTCGCTCATGTCGCGCAGCAAGTGGGTGCGCGAATAGGAGTGTTCGTGTCCAGTGGCAATGATCGCCCCGTTCTCACGACAGGTTTCATAGGCCGTCCAGCCCACTTCGTCGGACTTGCCACCCACCTGCATTTGCTGCTGGTTTTTGTGCCAGCCGCACACGCGCCAGGCACCGTCGGGCGCGTTTTGCAGGCTGTTGGCGATGAAGGATTCGTGATCACTGCGACTGCCACTGGAGCCGACCGCCGAGAGGACGAAATAAACATTTTTGAACCGGCATGTCATTTTCTCAGCATAACTGCCAGAACACTGCACATTGGTTGCCTTGCTCAAGCGACTCTGGCCCAGCGAACGCACCGTGCTGAAATTACTGTCTTGGTAATCGTGGTTGCCAGCAATTACAATCACCGGATCAGCCGTGCCGAGCGTGTTACGCACCATCGCATCCCAGGTGCTGTCGCGGCTGCTGCTATAGGAGGTATCGCCCGCCAGAATCGTGAGTTGGGCTTTCTCGGCCTTGATCAGATTCAGCACGTTTTGAAAATTGCTTCCCGCGCCGGTATCCCCCACAAAGGCAATTTTTACCGCCTCACCCGTGCCGCCGCCGGTGCCGCCTCCTCCAACGGTCGTGTTCGTTGCCCAGACCTGTGTGCCCGTCGATGTGAACAACACCAGGTTCGCATCATTCTGCATCACGAGGCGCGTCGCAGGCTTGCCGTTAGTCTTGCTCGACCAGACCGCCCCGCCTGACGAGGTGTATAGCACCAGATTACCATCACCTTGCAGCACCAGACGCACCCCGCCTTTTCCATGCGTCGACGATGACCACAGGGCGGCGCCATTCTGCTGGTTTCTCAGCACCAGGTTGCCATCGCCTTGCAGATAAAATCGATAAGCCCCATTGGCAGACGCCAGGTATTCGTTCGAGCGCAGCGCCTCATTGGTCAGCAAAGTGTCCTTGGCATTGACAATGCCGCTTCCCGCCATGAGAAAGACTGATATCAACATCAGCCACAGCCGGTTTCTCAACATGGTGAGCCCCTTATGCTTTTCGTTATGATTAAGGTCGTTATGATTCAAGGTTGTATTCGTTTGCTGTCGTAATGGTTTGCGGTCGATAGTGTTTTGCCGCGCCCGCACCGGTTTAATTGCCGGAGAGGGCTCGCAAAAATGCTACCAGATCGCTCATTTCCTG
The DNA here is from genome assembly GCA_964473645.1 of uncultured Moraxellaceae bacterium. GTDB lineage: Bacteria > Pseudomonadota > Gammaproteobacteria > Pseudomonadales > Ketobacteraceae > HdN1. Next base: position 242,071 of record CAYYPW010000005.1, on the reverse strand, counting down.
ACTGTTCAGCTCCAGCGGGCGGATATCCGTATCAATCGAAGGATCATTCGCCGTGCCCCGGTTATACGCCGCGACCACTTCTTCCAACGTCGACACGCTGCCATCGTGCATGTAAGGCCCAGTCATGCTCACTTCACGTAGCGATGGTACTTTGAAGAGTTTGAAATCGCGATTGCGGCCCGTCACGTCTGCACGTCCGATATCACCGTTACTGACAATACCGTTGTTGCGGAAGCTTTCGTCGGTATAGTTCTGGTCGGCATGGCAACCACTGCAGCGGGCTTTGCCTTCGAACAAAGTCAAACCGCGGCGTTCGGAGGCTGAAAGCACCGACAGATTGCCCTCGCGGAATTCATCGACGCGATTTTTGGGGGCATATTGAATGGCCTGAAAGCTGGCGAGCGCAATCGGCAGATTGACCGCCGTGGGGCCTTCGCCAAACACCTGCTGGAAGCGCGTTCTGTAGTTGCCTTCGGTCGACAAACGTTGCACCGCTTCGGCAATGGGCAGGTTCATCTCATGACGCGCCTGAATGGGGTCAAGCGCCTGCTTATCCAAAGACGCTGAAAGCCCACTCCATCCTTGTCTGCTGGAGAACAAACGATTGAACAGGCTGGGCGTATTGCGCGTACCGGCGTCGGTAGGCTCGTTACCGCGCGCGATATCCAGCCCATCGGTAAAGGACTGGCTAGGCGAGTGACACGTCGAGCACGAGGTGGTGCGCTGTTTCGACAGAATAACGTCGTTAAAGAGGTCTTCGCCCAAATCAGCCGCGGCTAAACTGAAACGCTCCACCCCAGTGGCACGGTTCATCAACGAACGCAAATGCGCGGGAACCGTATTCGCCAGCGCACTGCTGGGGGCTTTATGACTACGGACATTGGCATTGTGGGCGATTTCATAGTCGCGTCGCGCCACATTCGAAACCTTGACTTCATCCAACACCAGCGACGCAGTGGAACTGACCGGGCCGACCTGCACCGCGCCCGTTGTACGCAGCGTGCCAAAGCCATCGGCTTTACTGGTGGCCACGCTGGCGCCATTGAGATACAGAGTCATATCCCGGCTAATGGGGCTGTAGGTGAAGGCAATGTGCGCCCACTGGCCAGTGGCGATCGCTGGCCCATTGATTTGCCTGCGAACACCGGCCGTATCCTGAATCGCTGCTGTCAGATTGGCGCCATTGGCCAGGTACACTTCAACCCCACTCTGCAGCGTAAACAGGCGAACCGTGCCGCTGCCAGACGTTTTTCGCACAAACATGTCGACCGAAACGCCCTCATTCAGCGAATCCCAGCCACGGGTGCGCGCCACGTTCAGATGGTTGCCCGCATTAAAGTAAATGCCTTGGCCATAGCGTCCCACCAACTCATCACGGCCATTGAATTCGACCGGAAATTTGGCCCCGACCAGCGTCGCATTATTAAAGTTGCCCGACGTATCCGGGGTATTATTGACCAAGAAATTACCGGCGCGGTTAAGCTGCTCGTTCATACCGAGGTACATGACATAATTGCCATCCAGAAAATCGTCGAAACTGACTTCTGAATAATCCTGGCTGTTAGAGCCAAATATCGGGTAACTGGGGCCTCTTACTGAATAGGGAATCGGCAGATTGGGTACGTCTTTATAAGGCGTCCACATGGTCGTGAACGCACCGGGCGACGACAAGAAAAGACGCGATGTCGCGTATCGGTTGCGGTTGATCGGCCCATCGATATGACGGATGTTGCCACCCGTCCAGCGCCCCACCACACTGGTGCCGGTGCGACGTGCGTCTTTGCCGTCACGCGACGCCTGATAGAACAGTTCAGAACCGTCGTGACTGATCCACGGGTACGCCCCCTTAACAAGCTCGTTACTTGCATAGTCATCGCCCGTCGCATCCATCAGTGGCTTTTCGGCAACAGGATAACGGACACGAAACGGGATACCCGCAACGCTCGTATTACGGTCGTCGAAATACATATTGGCAATGGAGCGCGGTGCACGCCAGTTGGTGGTCGCGCCAGGGGTGCTATTCCAGCTGTACACCAGATTATCGATGCGGCCATCATTGTTGGGATGCCCCTGGCAAACCACCAGGCGGCCATCCAGCGTTACGGACGGCTCAATACAACGAAAATCAGCGCCACTTTGCAGGCGCAACCGCGCGAAGTCCGTGGTGAATTTTGCACTGATCAGCTGAGCATCAGCGGTATTGGCGTTGCTGACAATGAACGTCGCTTTGCGCAACCCCATTTGGTCGTTATCACCATTGCGAAGCGAGGTGTGATACACCAGCGCCTTGTAAGTGCGATAGGTGCCTGACGACTGCAAGCTGCCGCTGGCATTGGAGGGATAGGGGTTTTCCCCCGTCACGGCGGGGTCTGGCACAATGGCGAGCCAATTATGTTGCATGTCAGGCGCCTGCGTGTTGGATTCCAGTGAAAGACTGGTACCGAACGCGCCTTGCCCGAAATTGGGCGTGCCGTCACTGTTTTGAGTAATGCGTTGCGGGCGGAAGGCACTTGCAAACCAGCCGAGGGTCTGGGTGCGGACAAATACGCGGCCATCCCAGGTTTCGGCAGCGCCGTTGCCGCCAAACGTTGAGTTGACATAGCTGGGGAACACCCGTTGCTTGGCCGAGTTCAGCGAGTAAAGCGCTGCACTTGGTGCCGAAAAACGCCCACTGCTGGTGGCCGTACCATCATTGTCGCCGTTACCGCCGCCCGTCGATCCACCGCCATCGGTGCCACCACCGGTATCCGTCGTGTTGGTGCCGGTCGCCCACACCGCTCTGTTTTGCGCGGTGTAGAGCACCAGGTTGCCGTCATTTTGCATGACCAGGCGATTCGCGCCACTGCCATTGCTTTGAGTGGACCAGACCGCTGCACCGTTTGATGTATAGAGAACGGCATTGCCGTCGCCCTGCATGCTAAAGCGCACCCCGCCCTTGCCATTGGTAGCGGAGGAAAACAGGGCTTGCTGGGTCGAAGTGCGGCGCAACACCAAATTGCCATCGCCCTGCAAATAAAAGCGGTAGGCAAGGTTCTGTGATTCCAGAAAGGTGTTCGGGTCGAGTCTTTCGCCAATGGAGAGTGTGTCATCTGCAAAGGCGGCACTGCCTGAGCCAATCAATACCAATGCGGGTAAAACACGCCAGAGGACGCTTGTCATGGGGTACACCTGGTTTTTTTTGTTGTTGGGGCGCGACAGTTCGGGTGTTTTAGCATTAGAGCGAATTTGATTCCCACCGCGCATGAACGAACTGATTGTCTATCCAAAAAAAAAATGACAACGCCATTTACGCACTGATACATAAGCAGGTTGAAAGCCACAAGCCTATTGAAAGGCAAGCGTGATGAGATTCACAACGGGAGGGAAATTGACCGCGCGAACGCACAGTCACAGCGGTTCACCTACGTTTATTAGCTTATAGGTCTCTCCTGCAGAAAATGATAATTAAAAATATCTGCCAATTCGGTGATCAATCTTTCGCGATCCAACCCGGCCGGTCGATCGGTGGCTATTTGCAGCACCGTGGAACGCGCGATGGACGTCATCAGGTAAACCGATTCCGGCGTGAATTGTTTTCCAATAATGCGGGTAATCTCCTCGCTGCGAACGGTAGCGATACCTTCCAATCGTCTTTGCAGCATGCGAACGAGGGGGATATCCCAAAAGAAAGGAATCTGAGTCGTGACCACACGCACCAAATCTGCCTCTTGCTCTAGCACACTCACCATGGCGCCAAGCCAACTGCGTACTGATTCTTCACCAGGATTGGCCATGGCAAAATCCATGTGCTGCAGGGTTTTGCCAATGAGATCCTCAGCCAAATGCTCGACCATTGCGCTGACCAGCGCTTCCTTTGATGGAAAGTACTCGTACAAAGTACCAATGCTGGTACCCGCCCTCGCCGCTACTTTGTTGGTGGTAATTTTGCTCCAACCCTCTGCCACCAGAACCTGCGCCGTTGCCTGCAACAATGCTTCAACTGTTTTCCGCGCTCTTTCTTGTTGTGGCAGTTTGCGTGGTTGCCTTAACACTTTTTTTCGCATTTTTTCGCCCCAATGCAAACCTGCAAAGCCAGGTTAATGTGTCGATACACAGTGACTTGCTGATTTAACGCAAAACCTGAGCAAGCGGCGAAAGACACCACCGACGACAGCTCCGTTCAACAGTAAACACACGAATAATCAAGGCATTACCTGAGCCTGGTTCACACGCTGCAGGGCAATAACAATCCGAGTAGAAACTGAGCATAAGCTCAGTTCATGATATCTCCATCTTCATCACCTTTTCTAGCGGAAAAAGCGGGGCTCAATGGCAACCACACGTCTCTCCCACAACACCCGGGCCGTTATAACCGGCGCTGGCAGCGGCATTGGAAAAGCATTTGCCATTGAACTGGCCGCGCGCGGGGGACAGGTGGTGTGTGCCGATATCAACGCGCAGTCAGCAACCGACACCGCCCAGGAAATCATTCGCCAACGCGGGCGCGCTATCGGTGTCGGCTGTGATGTGTCGCAGCTCGAAGACGTCGAGGTACTCGCGCATACCGCCAGCGAATGGTTGGATGGCCCGCTGAATTTTGTCATCAATAATGCCGGTGTCGGCGTCGGAGGCACGCCAGTGGAATCCATCTCGATGGAGGATTGGCGCTGGATCATGGGCGTCAATTTATGGGGTGTCATTCATGGTTGCCGTGTATTTGTGCCGTTATTAAAAATGGCCCCACGCGCAGCGATTCTCAACGTTGCCTCGGCTGCCAGTTTTGGAGGCGCCCCTTTGATGGGGGCCTACAACACAACCAAAGCTGCGGTGGTAGCTCTGTCAGAAACCCTACACGCTGAACTGGCGGGAAGCGGCGTACACGTATCGGTGCTGTGCCCAACCTTCGTGCAAACAGACATTTTGCGTCACGGACGCATGCCGGGTGGGCTGAGCGAATATGCGCAGAAAATGATGAACCGGTCTGGAATGTCACCGGACACTCTCGCAAAAAAAACGCTGGACGGCATGGATCATGGCGACATTCATATTCTGCCGCAATGGGATGCAAAGGCGAGTTGGTTAATAAAACGCTTGGTGCCAGGCACCTTTACGCGCGGCATGGGCCTGGCAACCCGGTTCCTGCCGACATTATCAAACGGAAAACCGATACCATGACCCATCGCCCTTTACCGAATGTTCCAGCGTTACCAACTCAAGCTATTCCCGTGCGCCATATGAAATTTGATTTTCGCACGGAAACCATGGCCAAGTACTGTTGGCAGGATGATGCCTTTTCTTCTGCTTTTATTTTGACGTTTTCGGCCTTGATCCCCCATGGTGAAACCTTGGTGATAGAAGCAGTAAGAGCGTGGCGCGACCAGATAAAAGACCCGCAGCTCAAGGCGCGTGTTGCGGACTTGATTGGGCAAGAGGCCATGCATTCCCGTGTTCACAAGGAATTTAATGCGGCCTATCAAGCCAAGGGATTGCCGATGGACAAAATCGATCGCGTCGGCGAATGGTTTTTCATTGAACTTTTGCCTTCGGTGCTGGATAAAAAAATGTTGTTAGCGGTAACGTGTGCTATTGAGCATTTTACCGCATTGATGGCAGAGCATTCATTTGCACAGCCGCAAAACGCTCAATTGCTGGATGATCAAGCACGAGAATTTCTATTGTGGCATTTGCTGGAAGAGTGTGAGCACAAATCGGTAGCCTTTGATGTGTACCAAGAAGTGATCGGTGATCACTGGATGCGATCATTGGCGATGATTTTCATTATTGCCTCTACAGGAGGTGTGTTCGCCTATTCCATGCAATTACTACTTGCTACACCCGGTTTCTCGCAACCCTGGCGCAATCAGCGCAAAGGCTTTGAATGGTGGTTCGGTCAAAAAGGCTACTTTTTTCAATTACAACCCAATATTCGAAAATTCTTCCGTCGGAATTTTCATCCTGATCAGATCGATACAGAGGCCATGCTACTCGAATGGCGAGAACATCTTTTTGGGAAGCAAGGTATTTTAGCGCCAAAACTGCTCAAAATCACCGGAAACACGCAACGCGCTAACTAGCAAACTGCATTTGAAGGCAACCTTCTTGATGGAATCCGTCTCGATGAAATCCTCTTTGATGAAATCCTCTATGAAACACTTGAGCGACAAAAAAGTGTATAAGACCCTCGTCATCGGCTGTGGTTTATCTGGGATTGCTGTCGCCGTCAAGCTAATGGAAAGCGGCATCAACGATTTTGTCATTCTCGAAAAAGCGGATCGCCCGGGGGGAACCTGGCGCGAAAACACCTACCCTGGCTGTGGTTGCGATGTGCCATCAGTATTCTATTCCTACTCGTTCAATCCGAGTGCGGAATGGAATTATGCGTTTGCCAAGCAGCCCGAGATACAAGCCTACATTGAGAACACCCTGGAAAAAATGCACCTGGGGGCTTTCCTGCAGCTGAACACCGATGTTACCGAAACACGCTGGCTTGAAGAGGAGCGACACTGGCTGATCAGCACAAATAAAGGAGAATATCGGGCTCAATTCGTCATTTTTGCAACCGGGCCGATCACGGAACCCTCACTGCCAAAAATTCCTGGGCTGGATAAGTTTTCAGGGCCGGTTTTTCATTCGGCACGTTGGCGTCATGATGTCGATTTAACGAATAATCGTGTCGCAGTGATTGGCACAGGGGCATCAGCCATTCAATTTGTGCCGGAAATCCAGAAAAAGGTTAGCAAGCTCTATGTGTTTCAGCGCACGGCGCCTTGGGTATTTCCGCGCCCGAACCCGCGCATGAGCCCTCCGGTTAAATCAATTCGCCGCCATTTTCCGGCCTTGATGAAACTGGAGAGAGGCAGCATTCAGACATTACTGCTTGGCATCAATTATGGGTTGTTGCACCCAGAGCTATTCGAAGCACTCGAACCTTTGGCAAAAAAGCTACTGGCGCAATGGGTGCCAGATCCCGTATTGCGTAAAAAAGTGACCCCGAATTTTACCATCGGCTGCAAGCGCATTCTTTTTTCCAACACCTGGTATTCCACCTTGGCAAAAGACAATGTATCGCTCATTCACGGGGCTTTTACACGGGTGGAAGGCAATCGCGTCGTTGCCGGCGACGGTAGCGAACATGCAGTAGACGTGATTATCTTTGGAACCGGCTTCGATGTGCTGAATCCGCCCATTGCAAAAAAAATCATTAACAGCAACGGCGAGCGCCTGTCGGATGAATGGGATCAACGCGGCCACGAAGCGTATCTGGGAACCACGACGCGCAACATGCCCAACGCATTTTTCATGGTGGGGCCGAACATTGTCGCATACACCTCTTTTATCAGCGTGGCGGAATGGCAGAGCTGCTATATCGTCGATGCAATAAAGCGGGCCGATGCTGCCCGCGTGGAAGTCATTCAACTGCCCGAAACGCTGTTGCAAGATTACAATCGTCGCGTGCAGAAAGGATTGGAAGGAACGGTATGGACCAGCGGAAACTGCGTTAGCTATTATCTCGACAAAAATGGCAAAAACGTCGCTTCATGGCCATGGACGATCTCCACACTTCGCCAGCAGCTGAGTCGATTCGACATGATCAATTATCAAGTTTGGCGATATCGCACGTAAACGCCATTTTTGAATGCCGCATTCATTGCTATTACAGCTTCGACCACTGGCCCAAGGCCGCCAGCATCGTGAGATGCCCTCCTGATCCTGCCCTTTCTGTCTATACGGTGTTTTTGACCCCCAGATGCGGCTTTTGCGGCACAAGTATCCCAATCGGGTGCATAAAATGTGGTACAAGGGTCGCCACCAGGCGGGAATGCCCAGCATAACCCGACAGAAAACCCACCAATTCAGTAGACACTGTGTGGCCCCGCATGAAACTTATCAGTCGTTTTTTTCGTCTTCACCTCTTGCGTGTCAGCATCCTCTTTCTGTTGAGCGGCTTGTGTTTTGCTGAAGCCAGCCAAACGACCTCCATCAAAAACTGTGCACCAATCCATTTGACTACGGCTGAAAAAATCGACCTGAAATCGCTGCAAGGTAAAATTGTTTATGTCGATTTTTGGGCGTCATGGTGCGAACCCTGCCGTTATTCGTTTCCGCTATTGAACCAGTTGCGCAAGGAATTCAGCGAAAACGATCTGGTCATGGTGGGCATCAGCGTGGATGAAAACAAACAGGATGCGCTCGATTTTCTGAAAAAAACGCCCGCCGAATTTCAAGTAGCACTGGACACCACAGGTACCTGTCCCACTGAATTCAATGTAGAAGGAATGCCCTCCTCTTTCGTACTGGGACGCAAAGGTGAACTCCTTTACTCACACAAAGGGTTTCGTAAAGCAGACGAAAACATTATTCGCCAGAAAATCGCTCAAGCCATCAGCGGAAAATAAGCATGAACGCAACGCGGGTGTTAATCCTCCTTGTCGCGCTATCCCTCACCGGTTGCGCCATGGAAAAAGTCGCGCCCTGGCAGCGCGGTAATCTCGCCAAACGCGTGATGGTGCGAGATGCCACTGCAGCACAAGCCGCGCTCGAACAACACGCCTACTCATCAAAAGAAGCCACCGCAGGCGGTTATGGCATAGGGGCAGGTGGTTGTGGCTGCAACTGACAAGAGCACCAACGCACTGACCGCCTTTATAACGGCCGCTCTCAGCTTGCCAGGCATTGCTGCGCAAGCGGCAGAAGGCAGCTATCGCGCCGAGCAAAGCAAAGTGACCGTGCAACATGCCGAGTATGAAGAATCAAACCAACGCATGACGATCAAAACCGATCAGATTTCTGCACTAGTGCCGGTCGGCGAGCGTCTTGAGGTTGGATTCAATGCCATACGCGACATGACCAGCGGCGCATCACCAGTAGTGAATTTTCTCGACAAAGAGGCAAAACCCCACCAATTTCTGGAAACCGGCGCCTCGATTCAGGACAGACGCGACATTTATGAAGGCATGCTGGGCTATTACGGTGACAGAAATTATGGCGGCATAAAAATTGGCGATTCCACCGAAGACGATTACCAATCAACGTACGTGAGCATCGATTTTCGGCGCAGTTACAACAACAAGGCAACCACCCTAGCATTGGGTGCCGCGTACAACGACGACAGAGTGTGGAACTCCTATAATCCTGCCGTTCTACTCGAAGAACCCACAGTTTACAATTCGCGCGAAAAACAGGAATGGATGGCCGGGATCAGCCAGGTGATCAATCGCGATACAGTGGTGCAATTCAATCTTACCTATTCCCACAGCAGCGGTTCATTGTCTGATCCGTACAAGAAATCCTATGTTGTCGACGAAGGCCTGTTTGATTACCGAGGTATTCTCGATATCGCTGGCATGTTCCGTTTTCTGGTCGATGCAGGGGTGATTCGTTTTTTGAACGAGTCGGGCATAACAGAATTGCTGAATACCTCCCCGCAGATTGATATCCCTTGGTTATCGTCGAGTGTATTTGGCATCGTGAAAGATAATCGGCCTTCGCAGCGGGATCAGTGGATTGCCATGGGGCGGGTCAGCCACTATTTCGCCCCGTTAGACGCGGCATTGCACACAGATTACCGCTACGCGCAAGATGAATGGCAGGCGGATTCCCACACGCTGGAAACCAAGCTGAATATCGATCTGGGGTTAGGCATTCAGTTATCGCCGGGATTGCGTTATTACACTCAAAAAAGTGCCTTTTTCTACGATACCTTTTTTGAGAGCATCCCGGCTGATGGCTATATCTCCAGCGATTATCGGCTGGCCGGGTTTGGGGCACTGTCGAAAAAACTCGAGCTTTCGGTGCTGATAACGCCCGATATTACCGCAACCGCCAGCTACGAGAACTATGACCGAAAATACGACTATGCCTGGGGCGGCACCAGCAAAGGCAATGATATTGATGATTTTCGCGCCCAGATGCTCAGCGTGAGTCTCGATGGCAGATTCTGAAGGCAGGCGTCTGCAGCTTTGCACGTTCGAATTCAAAGCGATGGGTTCGCCGTGCGAAATCCGTTTGTATGCTGAAAACGCCAAGCATGCGGCGCACATCATCTGTCTCGCCACCGCAGAAATCGATCGCTTGGAACAAAAATATTCTCGCTTTATTCCCGGTAACTTTCTCGATCGGATCAATCAGGCAGCGCGTACTGGCGGCACCTGCGATATTGACGCCGAATGCGCTGCCCTGCTGGACTATGCCGATACCTGTTTTCAACAAAGTGATGGCTTGTTTGATATCACCGCAGGCGTTTTGCGCGAGGTCTGGGATTTTGAAACAGCGCTGATTCCGACAACGACACAACTCAGTGGCGTCTTAGCACGCGTCGGCTGGCGACTGGTGACACGCGAGCACCACCAACTCCATTTTGCCAGACCCGGCATGGCGTTGGATTTGGGCGGCATTGTCAAAGAATATGCGGCGGATTGTGCCGCAGGCCTGTGCGCCCGCCACGGAATCCAACATGGCATTATCAGCTTGGGGGGCGATATGCATGCCATTGGCCCGCACCCTGACGGTACTCCCTGGCTCATCAAGATTCGACATCCACGTCAACCGGGACAACACTTTGGCAGCGTGCAATTAATGCAAGGCGGCCTGGCCAGCAGCGGCGACTACGAACGTTTTTTCGAACGTGACGGGGCCAGGTATTGCCATATTCTCTCCCCTAAAACTGGTTGGCCCGTCCAAGGGCTTGCCGCCGTCACGGTGGTTGCCAGTCAATGCATTATCGCCGGATCAATGTGCACGATTGCCATGCTGAAAGAGCGTGAGGGCATTGCCTGGCTGCAAGATCTTGGTGTGACGCATCTCTGGATGGATAACACCGGTCAGGCCTCTCTCCCCTCCGCAACCGACTAGCCCACTCAAACCGCTTAACTGCCACCAACACCCCCTCAATCCAGAACACCTCCGTCGGGGCGGGTGGTTCTGAGGATGTCTTTCTATGGTTCGCCCCTATAAATGATCAATCCTCCGCCAAAAAGAGCTTTGGTTATTCAACCAAACCGGGTTAATCTTGGTTAAACAACCAAAAAAATCCGAACCGACCCCGGAGCCCGAGATGAAAGCGTTTCACCTCCTTGCCTTTACCGCCATCGCGGCGCTGACTGGCTGTAGCCCGAAACCCGACACCGCCGCCCCCTCCGCCAAAGCGGCCATGACCATCACCACCGCGCAAGTGCAACCGCATACCCTCACCCGGGCGATTGAAGCACAAGGCCAGATCACCGCCTGGCAAGAGGCCATTATCAGCGCCAAGGTCAACGGGGTGACGTTAATGACGCTGCATGCCGATGTCGGTGATCAAGTAAAGCAGGGACAACTGCTAGCACGCTTCGACACGCGCATTGTGAATGCTGAACTGGCGCAAGCCCGTGCCAATCTGGCGCAGGCATCGGCCAATGCCAAACAGGCCACCGCCAATCACGAGCGCATTTTGCGCATGCAGGGCAAGGGCGCGATCAGCGAGCAGGATTTACAACTGGCGCAAACCCAAGTGGAGATGGCGGACGCCCAACGCGAGATGGCGCAAGCGCAATTAACCGCGTTGGAGATTCGTTTAAAGGATTGCGAAGTGCGCGCCGTTGATGACGGTGTGATTGCATCACGCCATGCGACGTTGGGGCAAGTATCCACCGCAGGCACCGAATTGTTTCGTCTGATACGTCAGCAGCGCTTGGAGTGGCATGCACAACTGAATGCGCAACAACTGGCACAGGTTGCGATTGGGCAAGCGGTAACGGTCACCCTACCCGGCGGAAAATCCATCACCGGCACGATTCGACAACTGGCGCCCGCACTCGATCCACAATCGCGTCTCGGGCTGGCCTATGTGGCTCTTAATACAAGCAGCAACACTAGTAGTAATACCCGCAGCGACGCCCGTGCGGGCATGTATGCCAGCGGCATGATACAACTGGCTGAACAGACATCCTTGGTGGTGCCTACCGAAGCCGTGGTATTGCGCGATGGCCGCAGCTACGTATTTCGCGTAACGGCGGATGACAAGGTAACGCAGGTGCCGGTCGATACGGGCCGACGCGAAGGAAAGCTGATCGAAGTAAGTGCCGGGCTGACGGATAACGACCGCATTGCAGTACGCGGTGCAGGCTTTCTGGTCGATGGCGATCGCGTGAGGCTGGCCGAAACGCCACCCATCGCGGGCATTACAGGTGCCAGTCTGTCACAGCAAGAGGCAACGCCATGAATCTTGCGACCTGGTCTGTGCGCAATCCTATCCCCAATATTCTGTTGTTTTTTTTCCTGACGGTGGTTGGCATCTGGGGGTTTCGCAACACCAATATCCAGAATTTTCCTGATCTGGATTTGCCGATGATCACGGTAGTGTTGCTGCAACCCGGTGCCGCGCCAGCACAACTGGAAACCGAAGTCGCCAGGCCAGTCGAGGATTCTATGGCCACGCTGCAAGGCATTCGGCATCTACGCACCAGCATCAATGACGGACGTGTGTCGATCACCGCCGAATTCGAACTGGAACGCGAGCCCAATGAGGCGTTGCAAGATGTGAAAGACGCAATCAATCGCGTACGCAACGTATTGCCTTCCGATGTCGAGGAACCCCAGGTCACCAAAGTCAACACCGGCCCCGGCGGCACAATACTCACCTACGCCGTTTCACATCCGGACATGGATGAAGAAGCCTTATCATGGTTCACCGATGATGTGATCGCCCATGCGGTCATGTCAGTACCGGGCGCGACCGATTTTATTCGCATAGGCGGTGTAACGCGCGAGGTGCAGGTCACCGTCGACCCGGTGCAAATGAATGCGTTGGGCGTGACAGCATCAGATATTTCCCGCGCCTTGAAACAGGTGCAGCAAGATACTTCGGGCGGGCGTGGTCAATTGGGTGGCAGTGAACAAGGCGTGCGCACCCTCGCAACAGTCAAACGCGCCCAGGATCTAGAGGCTTTGCCCATTACCTTGATGGATGGCCGTTCCCTGCGGCTGGATCAAGTGGCGACCGTGCGGGACACTGTTGCTGAGCGCACACAGGTCGCGATGGTCAATGGTGAAGCCTCGGTCGGGTTTGATATTGCGCGCACCAAAGGGTATGACGAAAAGAAAATTGCCGATCACATGGAAAAAGTGGTCGCCGATCTGGAAAAGCAGCACCCCGGGCTCTCGATCACACTGATTCGCTCAGTAGTGAAGGTCACCATGAATCAGTATGAAGGCTCCATGCAAATGCTGATCGAAGGCGCCATTCTTGCGGTCATTGTTATCTGGTGGTTTCTGCGCGATTGGCGTGCCACCCTGCTAGGCGCTGTAGCTCTGCCGTTATCCATCATTCCTGCCTTTGCGGTGATGTACCTGTGTGATTTCTCTCTCAACACGATCACCTTGTTGGGGCTTGCCGTGGTGGTGGGCATTCTCGTAGACGATGCCGTGGTAGAGGTTGAAAACATTGCCCGCCACTTGCACGCAGGCAAACCCGTGCGCGAAGCCACCATGGATGCCGTCAACGAAATCGCTCTCGCCGTGATAGCCACGACGGCCACACTGGTAGCGGTATTTCTGCCCACCGCGCTCATGTCGGGCATTTCTGGCCTGGTATTTAAGCAATTTGGCTGGACCGTCGTTGCCGCAGTAATTGCCTCTCTTCTGGTGGCGCGGCTGGTAACTCCCATGATGGCGATCTGGATTCTCAAGCGAGGCCACAAAGAGCCCCCCGAGGGAATGCTGATGCGTTTGTATATGAAAAGCATCAACTGGTGCCTGAAACACCGAAAAACGACGTTACTCGGCGGCATTCTGTTCTTTATTGGATCGTTGTCACTGGTGCCATTGATGTCGACCTCGTTCATGCCCCCAGAAGATTTCGGGTTTGTCGTGATAAACCTCGAAATGCCCCCCGGCACCAATCTGGAAACCACCGTCGCCACCGCAGAGCAAATTCGCCATTCGCTCGAAGGACTGCCTGGCATCGAAACGGTGTTCACCTCGGTGGGTAATTTTCGCGCCAACCCTAACTCCCCTAACGCCGTCGGTGAAGTGCGCAAAGGCACGCTCAATCTCGTTCTCACACCTCGCAGCACGCGCCCCACCCAGCAACAACTCGAACACATGATTCGCCCGCGCCTCGAGAAGATTGCCGGCGCACGCCTGTCGATCGGTTACGGCAATCCTGGTGAAAAACTGCAAATCCTGCTCGTGGGCCAAAATGCCGACGCACTGAAATCCACGGCCAGCAACGTCGAACGTGAGCTGCGTGACCTACCCTACTTCAATGGCGTCACTTCTACCGCCAGCCTGGAACGCGCCGAAGTCACCATTCGACCCAATGCCGCCCTTGCGGCAGAACGCGGTGTCAGCACCCAGGCCATCGGCGACACGCTGCGCATCGCATTGGCCGGTGATTTTGATGCCGCCCTGTCCAAACTGAATCTGGAAAGCCGCCAACTCGATATACGCGTGCAAGTGCCCACCCCATTACGCCAGGATCTGGAGGCGATTGGCAATCTGCGCGTACCAGGGCGCTATGGCCTGGTGCCACTCGCCAGCATCGCCGATCTTTCGGTGGAAAGCGGCCCCACCCAGATCGACCGTTATAACCGTCAACGACAAATCATGATATCGGTGGATCTCAGTGGCTACCCCCTGGGGGCCGCAATCGAAGTACGTGATGCACTGGAATCCATCAAAAATATGCCCACGAGTGTACAAACTGTGGAATCGGGTGATGCCCAAGTGCTGGCGGAAATGATGGGCAGCTTTGGTCTGGCGTTAATGGCGGGGATTTTTCTCATTTACGCCACCCTGGTGTTGCTGTTCAAGGATTGGTTTCAACCGATTACCATACTTTCCGCCATTCCGATGTCGATTGGCGGCGCCTTTGTCGCCATGCTGATTGGCAACTACGATCTTGGCTTGCCGACGTTTATCGGCCTGATCATGCTGCTGGGCATCGTTACCAAGAATTCTATCTTGTTGGTGGATTTTGCAGTGGTCGCACAACGTGACCTGGGCATGAACCTGCATGATGCCTTGGTCGATGCCTGCCGCAAACGCGCACGCCCGATTGTCATGACCACCGTCGCAATGGTGGCGGGCTTGCTGCCGTTGGCATTGGGTATTGGCGGGGAATCGGCCTTTCGCACGCCCATGGCGGTCGCCGTGATCGGCGGTTTGATCACTTCTACCGCCTTGAGTCTACTGGTGGTTCCGGTGGTGTTTGTGTACATTTCGCGATTACAAAAACGCGTGCAGTTTCAGGAACAAACCGCATGACAGATGACACTAAAACCGACAATACCCCTATAACCGACAGCTCCCACAAAGCAGATACCCACGATTGTGATGCCGCCAACGCCAAGTCTGTGCGGCAACGCATTGTGGACGCTGCCCTCGAACTGGCGCAGACCGTCGGTGTGCAAGGCATGAGCCAGGCACGGGTCGCGACGGCCGCTGGCGTGCGTCAGAGTCACTTGACCTACTACTTTCCGACACGGGCTGATTTGATCAAGGCGACGGTGCATGCGATTCGTGATCAGATGCTTGAAGCCACGCAGGCGGTGTTGCAGATCACAGATATCACCAGCGACCCGTTAGAGGCATTCCGCGAATTTTGCATGCGGGAAGTCTGCGACCTGCCGAAAGCACGCATGCTGCTCTCCATTATGGTGATTGCCGAGCAGGAATCGTCGCTGCACCCCTGGATTGATGAATTTCACAAGGAATCGTTGGCGCAATGGCAAACGATGTATCACGCCCTGGGGATTGATGCCCCGGAAGATGAAGTGGAGTTGTTTCATGCGACGTTCGTCGGCGCCACCTTGTTAAGTGCGCAAACCGGTTCAGAGGAAGCTCGCCAGCGCGCCGTGCGTGTCACCCAACTTGCCTTCGATCGACTGCTATCAAATCTAAAGCGACATCCGTAACGTTCACTCGCGGTAGTGTCACCCCGAGTGAACGTTACTTTCAGTTTTTAAACACGATCCACGCTTTTAAACTTACGTTTTTAAAATCACGCTTTTAAATCCGCGAAATTTGCATCTATTACGGCCCGTTTTTACAGGGTTTTCATATATTCAATAAGCGCGGTGGCTTCTTCATCGCTGAGCACGGCGGTAAATTCATGCCCTTCGTTGCCCTGGCTGTAAAGATGCGTATTGTAGATCTTGCGATTTTCAATCTGCTCCGTATTCATGATGGGCGGAAACAACAGGTTCCATGTTCCAGTGATGCTGGAAAACAATTTTGCCAGCCATACCTGCGGCAAAGGTGTTTTATCGTCATCGTCCACGCTGCAATTAAACCCTGGGCGCACGGTAGGATAATGACGCTCACACGGAATCACATCATATTTCCAACCTACTTTTACCGGGTCAAATGCGCGTGCCAGATCTGTGTCGTACCCCATTACCACCTTGCCTTCGGTATTGTCGGGGCGGGGAGCCGAAACACGACGCCAGATTTCCGGACGTTCCTGTGGTTTTAACACCTCCCAGAGATTGGGCACCGAGCCATTATGAAAATACGGTGCAGAGGCCCAGATGCCATATAGCGGTTGCGCCAAATAACCCACTTCACGATCGCCACGCAAACGCGCCTGGTTTTGCGGTCCACAATCGTTTTCTGTCCCACGTGTCGGCACGTATCCGAAGAAATTGCTGGCACCGGCTTGTAGCATCGCCTCTGTATTAGTCAGTACACGGTCGGGGTCAGTGCCGATAATGCGCAGTGGCACAATGTAACCGGCCATGCCCTCCAGTTCAGGCGTTGCCAGATAATCCTGGTTGTTCACATAACGGGGGGCATAAGCGCCGTGACAAGACGCACAAGAGCCATTTCCTTCCGGTCGATCAATCGGATTGCTGCGTTCCGGCGCCCACAAATCCAGCTCATGAAACAAGGTGGCGCCCTTTTCTGCCAACGCGGTATCTACGGGTAGCGGGTATTGGGGGGCTTTGAGCGTTTCAACCCAGGTATTCATTTCCGGGCCGTGCTGGCGCATCCATTCCTGGCCTTGATCGCCCAAGGGCCCGCTGATGGAACCAAACAAACCCATAAACGGCGTATAAAACACGGCATCCACTCGCGGCGCATCCATGGGGAATAATCCATCCACAAATTTCGCCGGACGATGCCCCATGTTCCACCACGGCGGCGAATCCATACTGCCGGTGGAGCCGGAACTCAGCACACCAAAAATATTTTTAAGCGAAGGCAGCCCGCTTTCAGGGAACAAAAAGGCAATATTGACCGCGCTGGCATTACTGGTGCCACGCGTCTGACTTAAATTCAACGGTGTAACGCCTGAGGCGATGTACCCCAGCGGCAACATGTCACGCAAGAAAAGATTGAGATCCGTTGCGCTGCTGCCTCCAAAAAGAAATCCAAGGTCTTGTCCTTGCTCAGGCTTACCCACCTCACCGCTGTGACAGCCATGACACGTCACGCCAATTCTGCCGCTCCAACTGCCGTCCGCCTTGCGCACCTGGGTGAACATCTCGGGGAGTTGGCCACTGCCACCGTTCGTTAGATTGGGGTCTTCACCCGGCAACGGATAAGGATTGCGTTCAGCGTCCATCCCTGACCCATAACGCTGGGTGACCAATACATCGAAATTATCCGGGCGTTTGCTATAGCCACCCCAGATTTTCCAGAGTTTGTTGTACTGCGTGGCACTGAAGGTAGCAATGCCGCCCACGGCTGCCGCCGAGTTATAACGCGTACCCGAAAACAGGGCTGCAACGCCCGGGTTGCCAGTATCCATCAGGGCTTCACCACGATAGAAAACGTCGCGAAGCTCACCACAGGTCGTGGGGTGCCCCGCCTCTTTCACTGCGACGGGATCCATGTGGCATTCACGCCAGACCGTATTGAAATGCACAGCCTTTCCATCACTGATGCCAGGTTGCACCAGCGTTCGCGGATCGACCGGGAGCGCAGTGTTATCGGGCTTGCCATAGCAGTAATCCCACTGGTGATTGCCACCATGCGTACTGCCAAGTAGCGCATCAGGGTCGTCGTTATAGACAAACGCCAGTACCGAGCCGCTAAGCAATGAAGAAGAGAGGAAAATACTGCCAACGAAAATATTACCAAACGCGGTGGTCACCCGGTTCAAAGAGGATGACCGATTTGAATTGCAGGACATGTTGTAACCCTCTGCGGCAAACGGCAAGCGCTTGCGACGCCATTGATGTGCTTTTTGTTATTTAGGTCGACCTTACTGCCTGGACCAAATTAGCATCAGACAGAAGATACATCAAGACACTTTATGTCTCTTGTATCACCAATTAATAAAACACACCCACTGCTGATAAATCAATAAACAACCCATTACATCCTGGTCTTCATATCTCTTTGTTTTATATATTGTTTTATAAGTAGCTTAATAAGCATTTACTAACTGACTCACTTGACACCACTTGAAACATTGACACATATTCGTATCGTTGTTTCGCGAAGCGGATACACTCCCCCCTATCGATCAACTCAGGGTGTACCTTGTATGACGTCCGTTATTTCTAGTCTGACCCTACAGCTAAACCGCACCGCAAGAACGCTTCACCAGCTCGAACGCCACATGGAAACCGTCCACCGGTATGATGATTGGGAAGCGTTGGCGAAAACACACGATGAGCTTTCGGGTAAACACGAATGGCGGCAACGCGATGACACTTCGCTGTATGACTTTGCTGAAATTCGCATCCGCCATGACAAGCTGCGCCAACTTCTGGAACAGGAAAATCACAGTGAATTGCTCTACGCGCTCAATGAAGGCATACACGGTAATATGGCAGGCATGGGGCGGCCCATTCTGTACATGCAGGCAAAAACAGGCACCAAACAGCTGATCGATGCCTATGTCAGCACCATAGTCGAAGCGTTACATTTCATAGCGGATGCGCGCGACGCAAAGGTGTCGCGCGCTGAAAAGGTGGATTTTTTTCGCCGGGCCAGTCATTGCTATGGCCGCTCAGCCCTCATGCTCAGTGGTGGCGCAGGCTTAATTTATTTTCATCACGGCGTCGTGCAAACTCTGATTGAGGAAGGGTTGTTACCGCATGTGATTTCAGGTGCGAGTGCGGGCTCGTGGGTTGCATCGCAACTGGGCACCCATACGGATGCCGAGTTGAAGGCCGGTTACTTCGACCGCTATCGCTACGACGTTCGCGATGTCACGCCTTGGCAGGTGATCACCGGCAATGATCCGACACTATCGCCGGTTGCTGTAAAAAACCGGGCGCTGGATGGCTTTGATTCGCAGATGACGTTCAAGGAAGCCTTCGAATTGACCGGCCGTTATATCAACGTTTCCATTGCGCCCGCAGAGAAACATCAGAATGCGCGGCTGATGAACGCCATTACATCCCCGCATGTGTACATTCGCTCGGCCATGGATGCATCCAGCAGTATTCCAGGGATGTTTCCTCCGGTGACACTCTACGCCAAAGGTTCTGATGGCAAACCCAAACCTTATTTACCGTCACGTAAATGGGTAGATGGCTCTACCGCCGACGATTTGCCCGCAAAACGCCTCGCCCGCCTGTTTGGGATCAACCATTATCTGGTAAGCATGATCAATCCCTTGGCGGCTCCTTTTGTGGCCGATCCGAAAACACGGTACAACAAAGGCCTGTCGCAAATCATCGCAGAAACGGGTATTTCATTGGTAAAAGATGCATTGCATCTCGCGGAGAGTCTGTTGTCACGCTATGGCGTGGACCATTTAAGCCCGGCGTTTTTGATGACGCATGCCGTTCTCGATCAAAAATACACAGGTGATATCAATATGATTCTGGACATGGATGATTTTCATTTGCGCCAGGTATTTCATTTTTTTAAACCTGGCGAAATTGAATCCTTGATCATGGCGGGCAGACGCAGCGTCTGGCCGAAACTCGCGATGATACGTAACACCACATTGATAGGGCGGGAGTTGAATACCATTCTGGAACAGATCGATCAACGCCAATTACAGGGCGACGCGAATTTGCCTCGCCATTTTGTCGGTGCGACGTAGCCCTCACCAAAAAATAACCCGGCAAATGCCGGGTTATTTTATTCAGTCTCGCACAGGCTTATTGGTAGACTCTCACGTAGTCAACATACATGCGCTGTGGAAAGGTGCTTGAAGCGTTGGGGCTTCCCGGCCAACCACCACCCACGGCAACATTCAGCAAAAACCAGAACGGTTGATCATAGACCCATGGGCCATATTGCTGCACTTGGCTCTTGGTAATGCTGTAGAACTGTTTGCCATCGACAAACCAGCGAATACCATTGGTATCCCATTCCACGGCATAAATGTGGTAATTATTATTTACCGGTTGACCAAGATCTGCTGTGCCAGCAATGGGAGTTGCGCCCGAATAACCGGGGCCATGCAGTGCACCGTGCGTCAAATTGGGCTCGAAACCAACGTGTTCCATAATGTCGATTTCACCCCCTTGTGGCCAGCCGACCGTGCTAAAGCTGTCACCCAACATCCAGAACGCAGGCCAGATACCCTGGGTTTGGGGCAGCTTTAAGCGGGCTTCCATGCGGCCATATTTAAAGGATTTTTTGCCGCGGGTGACCATGCGGGTTGAAGTATATTCGCAGCGACCATACCAGCAGCCATAATTGGCAGGATTTTCGCGCCGAGCTTCGAGCACAAGCACGTTACTCCCCGCCTGTGCGTCGAACTGAATATAAGCGTTATTGCCATTGGTGTAGTATTCCAGCTCTGAATTGCCCCAACCGCCCCCGCCAGTTTCGAATGACCAATTGCTGGTATTGATGTTGTTGAACTCATCACTCCAGGTGGGCGTTCTTGTCGTTACGGTTTTGCGCACGATGATGGATGACACCACATCGTTGAACCCCCGGTTGACCAGGCACCCCTCATCTCCTTTTACAACGGTAGACATACCGGTAAAGTTATCGTATTGGAACAATACCGCCTCGTAGCCAGCGGCCACCCGTAACGACGAGGCATCGTTATCGACAAAACCGCGTGATCTCAAGGCGGCCGTCGTGTGATTGCCTTCGTTCAGACTGGCTGTCCACCCACCGAAATCGCAATGTTGATAGGTTCTCACGACACCGCCCGTCGATGTATTGCTGGGCACCACTTCAATCCAGTTAAAATTCCACCCCGCTGTTCTGGCAAAAACGCCGAGGTTATAGGTACCGGCGTTAATATTGGCGTTGATCGACACGGTTTGCCAGTTTTGCCAGCCACCGGTATTGGGGATATTCACGGTACCAAGCACCACGGCGCCGCCATTCAAATCAACAGAAGCAGAGGTGCCACCATTCGGACTCGCCACTCGCATTCGCATGGTGTAATTGCCTGTGCTGGGAATGTTTAAATTGTTATACACCAGCCACTCATTGGCATCGATCCAGCCAACGTTGTGTCCACCGCCCGTATCACTGGTGGCCTCAATATCGACGGCATCATTGCGATAGGCACCACCGCTGTTACCGGGGGTCGTGTCGTAAAAAACGTTGTAGTTTTCAGCCTGAAAGACAGCCGCTTGTGTCCCCAGCGACAGAGCGCCAAGAAATACGGCGGAGAGCGTTTTCAGGGCAAACGATGGCAGTGTTTTCATTATTGTTTCCTGCTTTATGATGGGCTCGCACAGAGTTTCAACGTACCACCAACGTCCTTGTTATCCTATCGGCCAAATAGCCTAATCCGTTGGGTTTGGTTAATTGGTTATCACAGCCTTTTATTAGCCCAATGGATTTGCAAAAATGAAACGCGGGCATTGCGCCTGCGTTTCATTCATTGGTGCTATTTCCAGTAGCGCTATTTCCAGTAGTGCTATTCCACTCTTTCGAAATAGAAGCGTTGGTTATCGCCAACATGGCAGCTGGACTGAATGACCTTGGCACCGTTATCGCCTGACCCGCCATTGATATCCAGACAAATACCACTGTGTTTGAAGCCTAATTGATAGAGGTTTCCACCATGATTCGCTGGGTTTAATTTCTGGTTGTCACCGCCATGACAGTCGCCTTGTCTCACCTGAGCACCGGATTGGGTCGAGGCTCCCCATACATCAAGACATTTGCCGCTGTGCTTCGACTGAATCTGCCAGTAACCATTGCCCGCGTCGTAAACCCTGAAACGCTGGTTGTTGCCGCCATGGCAGCTCCACTGCAATACCTCGGCACCATTAGCAGTCGACCAGCCAGCAATATCCAAACATTTGCCGCTGTGTTTAGCCTTGATTAAATACGCCGGATTGGCGTTGGTGGTTTTGGTAACGCGAATACTGGTAGCTTTATCGTTAAACCCTGCGCCTACAAAATTAACATCGCCGGTATAAGCGACCGATGCGCCGGTATAATTGGAATGCTCAAAAAATTCGACTTTGAGGCCGCTATCCACCGTCACCGAAGACACTCTATCGTTCCAGTTGCCCGGCAGATTAAATGCGCTTTCGCCTACACAATAGCGTTCACCTGTGTAATTCGCGTCGGCATACATACACACACCCGAACCACGCGTAGTGGTACCGCCGCCTACGCGGGTGGGCATGAAATTGGCAATATCATTTTTAACTTCTGCAAGCGCGCGTGAGGCATCGGCTTCGGCCGGCTGGCCTGCCGGCACGCCACAAGGCAAGCCGTTACAATTGCCATTCGGACTGGAAAAACGAGTCATCCACGGGGCATTAAACACGCCAGGATAAGCCATGATGGTGGCAAAGACACCATCAACACCATGCCCTACACCATAGCGGTAACGCGCACCGCTTTGATCACCCTGCTTGCGGGAATGGTTCAACCCCATATTGTGCCCCAGCTCGTGCGCCAACACCTGGCCACCGCAGGTAGGCCCAGTGACGTTATAGGCCCAGTCACGATGCACCGCCACATAACCAAGACCACAGGCACCGGTACGATGCACCTGGGTGACGAAATCCGCGCCCAATGCATTACGTCTTTCATTGATCCACGCGTTGGTTCTTATATTACCAAGCACCTGACCCATGTCGTTACCGGCGGCATCATAGTGAAGGGCTCCCACCAGGCGCAGTTGAATATCCGTGCCACTGTTTTGATGCATGGTATTGGCCTGGTTTACCCAGCCCTGAATAGCCGTTGCCGCCTGGCCATTAAAGTGATTATTACTGGCGGTATCATAAAGCACCAACAAATCGACGGTAACCGCTTGTGCATTTAAAAACGGGAACAGAGAAAGTGCAGCAACACTGCCCCATTTTGCAAGGCGGGAGATTATTTTTTTATTCATGACGTGATCCCTTATCGTTATTTTTCGCGAACTGAATGCCTTCGGGTTTTTGTGTAAGCGCTTCTTTGGACACTGACGGTGATTTTGCGAGTTCATCTTTTGGCACCTCCATCACCGTGTCTACCTCCTTGAACAAGGTAGCGCTGCTGGCAATCCAACCTTCGCCATTGCGCGCTTCCAGTTCAAAATGGCCATTAGGGGTAGTGATGCCAGCAGTCAGTAACGAGGTGCCACGCGTGAAAACGACATTGGTATCGTTTTCAGCACCGGCCACGTTTTCCAAATGCCCAAACCAGGTGACGTTGTTTTCCAGTTGCACCTCGACACGGTCAATGCGCGCCTGATATCTGGCGTTATTCTGGGCGATTTCGATTTCAAGAGTGTCCCCTGGCACCAGGGATTCGATTTTCAGCGGATCTATCTGAATAAACTCGCGGCCATCGAAGCGCTCTTCATCCGTCAATGGCACTTCGTCGGACACACTGTCAACCGACTGCCATGCCGCTGTTTTTTGACTGGAAGCATAAAGTGCAGCGACATCAGTATCCTGGCCATTGCGTCGCGCGCGAATCTCGCTGACACGATCGCCAAAAGTGGCATAGTCAGGATTGAGATCAGGCAGACGCAGCATCTCCTCGACTGTCAATGCGGCCGAGGCGAGCCCCGCGTTGGCTGGAGCAACCGGAGCTGTTGTTTTCATCGTGGGAGAGGCGGTATTTGCCATGGCAGGCTGCGACATAGAGGGTGGTTCAGCCAATCCGGCATCGGCCATGATTGTTGGCCGAGCGGTTTGGAAGATATAAAGGAGGCTTGCCACCGTCACCACGGCCGCTACCGCGACACCACCCAGCAACGCCTGCTTGTAGGAAAAGCTTGTCATAGCGTTATCACTTTTTATTGTTGTTAGGTAACGTTTTTTGCCGTTGCGTAACGCGCACCAGAGCGGCGTCAGTTGAGCGATAAGCACCGGCCTGATGATCACCATACTAATGAGAATGTCGAGGTGCCGGTATCGGCCAAAAGGCTGAATCAAACGCGCTGCGGAACGCGATAGTCACGGTGAAAGGGCATCGGGTTTAACCCATTAGCGAAAGAGCAATCGGGCGAATGACAGCTTGTGTACGCGCAAAAACGGTAGCATTTGTGTAGGCAGCGTTTGTGTAAAAAGGAACGCTGTGAAGTGAAGCAGCACTTCAACCTCCATATTGGAGCCTTTGATCAACAATGTGTTTGAAAACCTCTGGTTTTCACCGGAGATGACATTAGCGAATCAAATAAATTGCGTTGCCGAAAGCGCTCAAATTTATTGTGATTAAATAACACCGCGTATTAACCGTCTTGATCGCCTCCCACTATCTTTGATAGCGTCACAGCATCAAAGCAGGATAATGCACACTCAAAAACGGCGACGTTTTTGCAAGATTCTGCATATTTTATAAAAACAAAAAAGGCAGGACAGGAGAAAACGGTGAAAAAAGCATTATATATCTTGACGTTACTCCCACTCGCCGCCTGCTCCAAAATCCCACAAACCGTATTGATTAATGAAGTTGCCTGGATGGGAACCACAGCATCCCCTGACCATCAATGGATAGAGCTATTCAACACAACTGGCACGGCTATTGATCTCACAGGCTGGACACTACGCAATACCGACACCACATTTACCATCACGTTATCGACCACTATTCCACCTTACGGCTATATATTACTGGAACGCGGTTCTGACGATACGATACCAGAAGCACCCGCCGATCAAATATTTACCGGCGCACTCAAAACCAGTGCCGATGGCTTGGTGCTACTAAATTCACAGAACAAAGCCATGGATGCGGTCACGTCCTGGTTTGCAGGCAATGACACCAGCAAAGCCACCATGGAAAGAACCCAATTTACGTCCCCAGGTTTTCAAGCCGCCAGCTGGACCACATCCACTTATGCTTACAGCCAAGGCTTAGGCACCCCCAAACAGGTCAACAGCTATTTTGCAGAAGAGAACGTCTCCGATACGAATTGCAACTATCCAGACCAACTGGAAATTACCTCTATCAACATAGGACAAGGTGACGCAACGCTCATCGCGTCAAAAACCAAACTGCTATTGGCCGATGCAGGCGAAACCTACTGGAACTCACACCGCGATGCCACCAAAATCGCCGCTGAAATTGCCCGTCGATATGGAGATAATTGCAAGACCCTCGACTATGTCGTTATCAGCCATCTGCATACTGACCATATCGGCTATATCCAACCCGAAGAAGATGGCCAAGGCAATCTTTTGAATAGCGAAGGTGGCGCTTATCAGGAGGGGGATAATTTACTGAATCCAAACTTTATGAGCGGTTATGCCTATTTGGTTGGCAGCCTGGGCTTCGCAGTCAAACAAACTGTGATTCGCGATTACAAAGCCCATAACCCTAATAAAACACCCGCCAATGGTGGCAGCAAAGCCTATCGAAACTGGCGGGCCCTCTTTGAATCACCGCAAGGCAGGCAGCTCTTTAATCCGGTAACGGCTGAACTGGGGGCACACCAAATCAACCTGGGCACGATCAATGGTAGCCCCATAGAAACCGACATTGTACTGGTGGATACGGCTACACCCAGCAACCTGAACGGCTGCGATCCAGCCACTTATTTTGGCGGTGCGCAATATCTCGCTCGAGGCGATCGATCCGGGGATCTGGTCACACCCAGTGAAAATGATTTGTCGGTGGGCTTTATGCTGAATTATGGCGCTTTTAATTTATATGTGGCGGGTGATCAGTCAGGCGAGAATGATGAATCCGCTTTTGGTTATCGCTACCACGATACCGAAACCTGCCTCGCGCAAGACGCAGCATTTGCAGCCAAGTATGGCAACCGTGTCGACGTCCTGCGCGGCAATCATCATGGCTCCAGCCATAGCAGCAACCCGCTTTTTCTCAATGCACTCGCCCCGACGGTCACTATTTTTTCAGTAGGTGATCACAACAATTTCAATCATGTTGATAAAGCCGTACTGAGCAATGCCCTCAACACATCAATTCATCAAAACGCAGGGGCCGTGTGGCTGACAGAAATAGGAGCCAATGTCGCCAGTCAATTCGATCTGTGCGACACCCTCAATCCACTGCTCTGTGCACAGGTAACAGACAATGAGTTTCCGCCAGCATTGGAAAGCGATGAAGCCGGCGATTCCGGCGTTCATCTTTCGATTGCTCACGGGGGCTATCAATATTCGGTGTCGACCGACAACACCGCACTACCTGATATTTTCATGAGCAAATAGCATAAAAAAACAAATCGCGCTCGCGCTAAGCCCGTAACGCTGCCCCAAACTCCTTCTCGATCGCGTCCGCAATGGCGTTTAGCATTGGCTCCCTGACCCTGAGCTTGGTACCGTGATGAGCAGGCATATTCAACATCGCCAATTTGGCTGCGATTTGCATGGCCTCATTCTGCACATTCTCTTCTGCCACTACCTGATCGAGAAAACCTGCTTCAACCGCTGCACTCGGTGTGTAAACCTCGGCATTAATAACGGCGCGACTCAGGTATGTCGGGTTCAGCCTGCCACGACCAAGCTCCACGCCAAACAAGGGCATTGTCAACCCAATGGCCACCTCGTTGAGCCCGATCTTGAATGCGCCTTCTGCCCCTACGCGATAATCGGCGGATAACAACATGAAGGCTCCCATCGCCAGACCGTGCCCATTGCAGGCCACCACCACCGGTGTCGGAAACGCCAACAGCCGGTGCGCCAATTTGGCACCACCTGCTACGAGCTTACCCATTGCCACCCCGCCCTGCCCCATGATACCCAAATCAAATCCGGCGGAGAATTTTCCAACCCGCCCGGTGAGAATCACGACCTGGGTTTTCTTTTCCGCTTCGTCGAGCGCAGCATGAAGCTGCTCCAACAATGTAGGGGACACAGCGTTGGCTTTGCCATCATCCATGGTAATCAGGGCGATCTTGTCGTAGTCTTGATAGCTCACCAACGTGCTCATAAAACTCTCCTGTCAGTTAGGGGGCCGTGGGTACGGCATACAAAGGACACACATAGTTAGCGTTAGTTGCACATTATTCTATCAGGAGAAAACGGATGACCACAGCAAAAACCATGCAAGGGAAATGTCTTTGCGGCGCAGTGACAATGACGACAAAAGCAACCACAGAAGTGGAAGCCTGCCATTGCGGCATGTGCCGTCGCTGGGGAGGCGGCCCCCTCATCGCCATTCATTGTGGCGATGATGTCAAAATAGAGGGCAGCGACCATGTCAGCGCGTTCAACTCATCCATGTGGGCCGAGCGCGCGTTTTGCAAAACCTGTGGCACACATTTGTATTACAAACTCAAGCAAGCCAGCGAATTCATCGTTCCCGCCGGATTGTTTCAGGATCAGCAAGGCTTCGAGTTGAAAGAGCAGATATTCATCGACAAAAAGCCATCTTACTATGAGTTCTCCAACAAGACGCGTGTCATGACCGAAGCAGAAGTCTTCGAAAAATACACGCCCAAATGAAACACCCTCGTGTTTCCCTGCTCCATTTAATAGAACATAAAACGGGAAGCCGCCGGTAATGCTGTGTTCTTTGTAGCCCTGTATTGGGCTACACCCTGAATGCAGCGCTAAAAGTCAATGCCTGGCTGCGCCTTCACGCCTGCATGAAACGCGTGCTTTTCGTCACGAATTTCGCTCACTGTATCTGCCAGCGCGACTAACTCAGGTTTGGCACCACGCCCGGTGATAATCACCGTTTGCATAAAAGGTCGCTGACGAATGGCTTCGACCACTTCTTGTGTATCCAGATAGTTGTATTTCAACATGTAGGTAATTTCATCGAGCACCACCAGATTCAGAGACTCGTCCTGCAACATTGCTTTTGCATGTGACCATGCAACATCCGCAGCTGCTTTGTCCGCATCCCAATTTTGAGTATTCCAGGTGAAACCCGTTGCCATCGCATGGTAATGCAAATGCGGATTGTGTTGCTGCAGGTAAACGACTTCTCCTGTCGCTTGTGTGCCTTTGATAAATTGCACCACACCGACGTGATGACCATGACCCAGCGCACGAAATAAGGTACCAAATGCAGATGTCGTTTTGCCCTTGCCATTCCCCGTGATCAAAATGACGATACCCCGTTCCTCCTGCGCTTTTTCAATGGCGGCATCGACTACGTTCTTTTTACGCTGCATACGTTCTGCATGACGTTGTTTTTTATCTTCATCCATTATGTGTCTTCTCCAGCGTTGGGCACGCCGTCTCGTTGGTTTTGCCTGGGTTTTTCATTTTGGAATATTGTGATCCAGCGCTCTTCATTTCTGAGCCGCCGGCGGTCGGTTTAAACAATTCGACACAAGCGTCAGGATGCGAAGGAAAATACAGATGTAAATATGAAGCGTGTAATCTGCCTTTTCGATATACCGCCTCTGGTTGACCGCGGGTTCCCATTGTGTATGACGTGGCAGAGAGCGGTGATTCCATACGCGAATAGTGAAAGCTATGCCCGCGCACCTGCCCTTCGGGCAACAGCGCCTGATGCATGCCAATATTTTGTAGCCTGTCCTGCATTATGCCCTGGCCAGGCAATACACCCACCATGGCAGCAGACTGGCCCTCTTGATCAATGAGGGATTCCAACAAATACAGCATTCCGCCACACTCCGCGACAATGGGTTTATCGGCGTGATGATGTGCACGAATAGCCTCCAGAATTGCAGTATTACTTGCCAATTTCTGGCTATGTAATTCCGGATATCCGCCCGGCAAATACAGACTATCTGCGTCAGGCAATAAGCTATCTTGCAAGGGCGAGAAAAAGCACAGGTCTGCACCGGCGAGTTGCAGTACATCCAAATTCGAGGGATAGATAAAAGAGAATGCGGCGTCGCGCGCAATCGCTATCTTGACACCCTGCAGCGGTCTTTCTGCCTTGATGCGCGACATCATCGGGCAAGTTTGAACGGGTTCAGAATAGGCAACGGTCGGTGGCAGCCAATCCCCAAGATCAGAGCCAAGTACATCTTCCAACAAAATTGCAGCATGCTGAATGCGTTCGGGTAAATCGACAATATCACCTGCTTGATTCAAACCTAGGTGGCGCGAAGGAATAGTAATGGCGGAATCACTCAACAGGGCGCCGCACCAGGGCAAATCGGAAGGCAGGCTATCACGCACTAACGCTGCATGTGCGGGGCTGCCGACACGATTGGCTAAAACACCTACAAAATTAAGCGATGGTCGAAAGCGTTGCAGTCCGAATGCTACTGCACCAAAGGTTTGCGCCATGGCTGAGGCATCAATAACGGCTAAAACGGGCAACCCAAAGGTTTCTGCAAGATCCGCCCCCGAAGGCTCTCCATCAAACAACCCCATGACACCTTCAATCAAAATAACGTCACACTCTGCAGCCGCTTGATACAGCAATTCACGACAGTGAATTTCCCCGCCCATCCAGAGATCCAATGGATAAACCGGCGCACCGCTGGCGCAGGCCAGTATTTGTGGATCGAGAAAATCCGGACCGGTTTTAAACACACGCACACGCATTCCTCGCAAACGAAATAATTGTGCGAGTGCCGCCGTTACTGTGGTTTTTCCTTGACCGGACGCAGGCGCGGTCACCATCAAACTGCGACAATAGCGAATATCTTTTTGTGATTCCGTTCGAGAATTTTGCATGCAACCTCCCGACAATACGTCAAGCCAATGGCACAACAAGCCAACAGCACACCAAGCGTTTATAAATAGCGAAGGGGAATCAACAAGACGGGCGTAAAGTCAGGGAAGCAGCTTAGACTAAATAACCGGTCTGGCCTGCCCTCCGCAGGTTACCAAGCAAAAATTGAGGCCGGTCTCCAGACTCATGAAGGGTGATTGTCAGACAATTACCCGATCAGCACCTTCCCATGCAACGCACAGTGGTATATCGCTAATCTTGTCTTCACTTACTGTTGCGGGGGCAGTATCGGATTTCTACGCAGCAGGCGAAGGCTGCGTCTGGTAGTAACGACGACTACCAGCGACCCACGAGTGTGTAGTCACCGATTTCCCGTTTAACCTCTTTCTTTAGAGAGAAAGAAGCACCTCAGAGTTCGCGAGATCCTAACCTGACCCTTGCGGCACGTCAATCAACGAATTGATTTCAAGCACTTAATGGTGGGCGATTCATTGCGGCAGCTTCATTGCCGAAAAGTCATTGGCGGAGAGTCATGCCAAGCGGCATTGAATAGTAGCGAACGCCGCCCTTTTCAAACGGGGCGAGCCTGGGAGTATCGCAAAGCACGTTATAACCAAATCCGATATCCAACATTCCACATGCTTCTTTCACTGCAGCAAATTGGCGCATTATGCTTTTCTGGCAGCTAACATTGAGGAGGCCGCCATGAACGTAGTCAACTACACAGTGCAAGACTTATTCAGCCAGCTTGGGCTCGACAACTCGCCCCAAGCCATTCGAAAATTTGTCAACACGCACACCTTACATCGCGACGAAGACTTGCAAGCCGCCCCGTTCTGGAACGAATCGCAAGCCGAGTTTATTCGTGATGCATGGATAGAAGATGCTGACTGGGTACACGCGATTGACGAATTGGAAACCCTGCTACACGTCGACTGATACACTATCAGCGCACAAAATATACCTGTTTTCCGCCTGCCACGAATGAAGCAGGCGGAGATAGGCAGCCTTTCGCAACCGGCTCAATGTGCTGGCGCGTGGTATTCGCTTTGGGAAAGAGTCGCCAGCGATTGTTGACGATAGATATGCGGCGCACAGCCAAACCAGCGCTTGAACGCACGACTGAAATTGCCTGAATCATTAAAACCTAACGCAAAAGCGATTTCCGAAACACTTGTCTGCTTGCCGAGGATGGAGCGACGGGCAGCCTCTTTCTTAACGTCATCCATCAGCTGCCGAAACGACGTTCCCTCCTGGCTAAGCTGACGCTGCAAGGTACGCTCACTGACATGCAAAGTGTCAGCAATATCGGCCAAGGTGAGTGTCGCATCGGCCAGCGACTGATTAATATGGCGTCTCACCAAATGCGTATACTGCGTTGCCCCAAGCAAACTGCCAAAATACTGGGCAGCCAATGCCACACTGGCATCCTTTAAACGTTGGTCTGCGTGCCGATTCTGGCGCAGAAAATACTCTTTCTCGAAATAAATGCAGTAATGCGGTTGGTTCCAGCGCACAGGGGCCTTGAAATAGTTCTCAAATTTTTGCCATTCAACAGGGCGGGCATGCGCAATTGCAACTTCTTTGATCGCTGCGGGCCCCGCTTGTAATTGCCGACAAATACGAACCACCATGCAAAGCGCAGCATCGTACCCTATTTCATGCAAATCCAGACCGCAGGGTGCTGGTGCGAAACCAAATCCATAGCTGTCAGGCTGTTCGATGACGTATAGCTGAGTAACATCGGTGACCCCATAGCTATGGTCCGCAATCAGTGAAAACCCCTCCAGCAGGTTTTCGCTGGCAATGGCCGCAAAACCCAATGCAGAAAAAGTCGTAGGTGAGATGTTGCGACCGGCATCAATGCCTATGCTGGCATCCCGGGTGTGTTCCAGGGCAACCTTGAACAGGGCATTGGCCGCCACAATCGGAAAAAGTGGTTTATCCAATAATGCAAGACTGACGCCCGCACGCTTGCATAACTCGGTGAGGGGCAGGCCTTGCTCTTTGAAAGCCCCCATGCACATGCCCACCCAGCTTGTAAGAATAAATGCATCATTCATGGTTAATCACACTTTATTATTATGTTGGTGACAGTGAATGAGAGTGATACTAATCAGAGATACTTGTTCTGTCTATGCCACCAAAAATCATGAGAGAAGACTTCGAACGCGCATGGACGAGATTTTTATTTAGACTGATAACCTGTTGCCTCACTCGAAGCGAGTGGCAGGACCACGGCGTAAAACAATGTAAATCAACACCTCACGATTCCTTTCTGAATGTATTTTTGCGCTTTAAATTGCACCGGACCACTGCAGATCACGCGCCTAATGGAACGCCCGTTCAGCACGCATTTTTTACAAAAAAATACAAATATGCGGCCTGCGGAAAACAACAAGATTATCCAATTATTACAATAAGTAAGCCTGCGAATCGTATTGCCGAAAATGATCCCCCACTTTGGCCAGATGAGCCCTTGGTCAACCGTTCGATCTGCACGACAATCGGAGGAGATTCGGTAACACTACAAAGCAAAAAAGCGCAGCCTGCTCGTTATGCAGGTGATCAGGGCTTATCCTCCTGCACGGGCTTGTGAGCGGCGCGATAGTCAGTAGGGGTATACCCTGTCCATCGCTTGAATGCGCGCTTAAAGTTCGTCGCCTCGGAATAACCCAACATCTTGCCTATCTCAAGCACGGACCAATCGGTTTCGACGAGGTATTGTTTGGACAGCGTCTCCCGCACAGCATCTACCAAGGTCTGGTAGTCGGTGCCCAGTTCACTCAGGCGCCGACGCAAGGTTCGCATACTCATGGAAAGCTGTGCCGCAATGGTTTCCTGCGACGGGAAATCCCAGGGTGATTGCAGCAGATAATTGTAAATACGCTCGACCAGACTGGCATCGGTATTCAGCTCGTTGAGCATGGCCCGACATTGTTGTTCAGCCAGTGAGAATATTTTGTCGTTAGCGGTTAACGGGGCACGGTCTACCAAATCGGCACTGAAGGTCAATGCATTTTTGCCCGCATTGAAATACACCTCGCTACCAAACAATTGCCGGTAACGCTCCACATAAGGGGGTTCAGGGTAGTCGAAAAACAACGACACCTTTAACTGGGGCAAAGACAGATACTGCTTGAGAAACGTATAGGTGCCAGACAACGCACTCTCCATATAAAATCGATAGAGCGGTGCGGACATGCGTTCGGTCACCGAGAACTCAAATGCAATTGAGTTCTCTCGCTTGAGCACATTAAACTCGATGAATTGCGTACATATTTTCTGGTATCGGCGAAAAATCTCAAATCCCTTTATATAGGATTCGCTGCTGAGAATCGCATACGTCAGTGTACCGTGCGCGGCGATATCCAGCTTCTCCCCCACCGACAAACCCAAGCCCTCAACCTCTAGAAATTGCGGGCATTGATTGACGAATTTTTCCAGATCTTGATAGCAGACATAGCCAGTAAACTTCATCAGTAAATCAGGATCAATACTCGAATTCTGAAACCAACTTAGAAAATTGATCCCCCGTTCCGTCATCACCTGAAAGAAAATCTCCATGTAATTGGCGGAACATGCTGGCTTTTTATGATATTGCTGCGGAATTTCAAGCATCGAAACTTCAAACCTCTCATCACCCGGCGCATCATGCAGACAGGTTAAATTAAGTATAGCGAATCCCCTCACGCCCTCATCGGACCTCGTAGCACCCCCAAGGCTATGCCATTGATTCGACAAAGTTCGTTTTCGGCACGCTTTTTGATAGGAATGGAGTGAAGCCCAACCCAAAGGACACGTGCCATGCCTGAACAACTTGTAAAAACACAACTAAAACAGATGATTGCAGCACACATCGGTTTATCGCTGGCAGGATTGACCTGCTTGGCAACTTTATTGGTGCACAACATTGGCTAGCAACGCACACTATCGGTGCATTGCTAGTGTCGTTCGCTCCAGAGACTCAATCGCGCGCTGAACGCAAGTCTTCGATCAGGCGCGCGGTGACCTCCCAGCCCATGCAGCCATCCGTCACTGATTGTTGTGGGTCCAATCGTGTGGGGCAACCTGCCATTCTTTGTTGTCCCTCCTTGATATGACTTTCCAACATGACTCCCATGATGTCGTTATTGCCCGCACGAATTTGCTTCGCTACGTCATTTAACACAGCGGGCTGCTTGCGGTAATCCTTCGCACAATTGTCATGACTGCAATCCACCAGAATTCGCGCCTTGAGCCCAGCGGAATGCAACGCATCACGGCAGCGGGCAATACTGATCGCATCATAGTTCGGCGCACCAATGGCACCACGCAACACGATGTGGCCGTTTGGATTGCCCGGGGTTTGCCGAATCGCCACCCGCCCCTCATGGTCAACACCCAGGTAATCGTGGGGGTGGCTGGCCGATTTAATCGCATCAATAGCCACCCGCACTCCACCATCGGTGGCATTTTTGAACCCGACCACTGCATCTAAACTACTGGCCAATTCACGGTGCGTCTGCGATTCAGTGGTTCGTGCGCCAATCGCGGTCCAGCTCACCCAGTCCTGTAAGTATTCCGCAACGACCGGGCTAAGGGCCTCGGTTGCTAACGGCAATCCTAAGCGGGACATATCGGCCAGCAATTTACGCGAACGTTCCAGCCCAAGATCCATGTCATAGGACCCATCCATTAACGGATCGAGGGCATAGCCCTTCCATCCAATGGTTGTGCGTGGCTTTTCGAAATAAGCGCGCATCACCAACAACAGACGGTCAGCCACTTTTTCACTCAACGCTTGCAAACGCGCGGCATACTCCAGCGCACTTTCAGGGTGGTGAATGGAGCATGGGCCCACCACCACCAATAAACGATCATCACGCCCGTGCACTATCTCGCGCACTTGCCTGCGATATGCTTCAACACGTCGGCGATCGGTCTCGGTCATAGGAACACAACGTTTGAGTTCTAGTGGGCTGCGTATTCTGCGCGAAGTGCTTGGCGGGCGCTCGCAGGTTAAGGTCGATAAAGGATTCAATACGGAAACATTGGAAACTGACATAGCCGTGCCTCAAATATAAAGTGTCTCAAAAATCAAAAGGATAGAGAAATAGCGTGTGCAAAAGCGTCAATATCGCCAATGCTGCCCGACGCGCCGATAGGCAGCGTTGGCGCCGCTAAATCGTCTCTGCCACGTTGATG
Organism: uncultured Moraxellaceae bacterium; assembly: GCA_964473645.1. Taxonomy (GTDB): domain Bacteria; phylum Pseudomonadota; class Gammaproteobacteria; order Pseudomonadales; family Ketobacteraceae; genus HdN1. Next base: position 207,022 of record CAYYPW010000005.1, on the reverse strand, counting down.
TTTCAAGCACTGCTTGCATGTTGAGGTCTCCGTCCTGTGGTTATTCGAGTGAGCACAGGGCATAAAAAAAGCCCCGTGAAGCATGGCCTCACGGAGCTTTTTTGATCCGGGAGACCGTTTGGTTAAACGAGTCTCCCAATGATTGAGGTGACCCGCCTAACGCGTGTTAAACCAAAAATGATAACCACCATGCCAACTTACGTGGGCAAATGAGGTCATCGTTTGATAACGGGTGGCGGTCTTCATAGGGCTCTTCAATGCGTTTTCGGATCTAGATAAAACTGATGTTAACCCGACTATCGGCCGGTTGGCAATCAGCGCTGTTCGGTCTTAAGGGTAGCATCACATAAATCCGGTTGCTACCCACTGCCGGCAGGGTAAGAATGTTCGCCCTGTGATGGCTGCGTTATTTACTTTATCGTCAAGTATCGGAAATCCATGATCAGAAAGCCTCAACCCAATGAAATCGATCAAGTCAGACTCTTATTCATTGAATATCAGCAACGGCTGGGGATCGACCTGTGCTTTCAGCAGTTTGAAGCAGAACTTGCGAGCTTGCCGGGCGCCTATGCCGAGCCCAAGGGAGCCAACCAAACGAAATCCCTGCAAGGGTTGCAGTATTTCGAGAAAACCATCGAATAGTGAAATTCAAAAAACAAATCGCCCCAGGAGCAATCCAATCCTTGCACAGGCCTTGCACGATGACTTGCACTCCCACCTGCTAGCGAGATTCCGCAGGACGGCGATCGCCTACCTCTTTATTTCCAAACACTTACCTCCCTACTGGATTGTTCGATCGCTCAACTATTAATAGCATCGTCCAATTAATACCCATAATGAGATTAGTGTCTCTCCCCTGAATGGAGGGCAATCATGCCCAATTCCTCCGTGAGCGGCTGGCGGCGTTTTCTGCCGGGGCCATCGCTGATTTCGATGCGCGAGCGCATCTATGCCGTTGTCGGCGCACTGCTGGGCTTAGTGTGCTGTGAATGGATTTCGCAACAAATGCTGATCGGGCTCAACCCCTGGTTTATTGGGCCGATGGGGGCTTCGGCCGTTTTGCTTTTCGCAGCGCCCACTACCCCCATGGCGCAACCCTGGCCCATGTTGGGGGGTAATCTTGTGTCGGGGGCAATTGGCGTGCTGTGTGCCAAAATCTTGGGTATCAATGGCCTCACCGCTGCCGTGGCAGCAGGTGTCGCCATTGCGGTCATGTTCCCATTACGCTGCTTGCACCCTCCTGGCGGCGCCATCGCGGTAACGGCCGTTATGGGGGGCACCGACATCAATGCGCTAGGGTGGGAATTTGTCAGTGGTCCCGTGCTGACCAACTCACTGGCAATGCTTGTGGTTGCACTGCTTTTCAATAATATGCTGCAACGACGTTACCCTCACAGGCCGGTCGATCAAAGCAACCAGCACCGCACCAGTGATCCCCTGCCCAGCAAACGATTGGGTATCAGCCAATCCGACCTGGATGCCGTGCTGGCCGCACGTGGCGAAGTGCTGGATATCAGCAAAAGCGACCTCGAAGCCATTTTAATCGCCGCCGAACATCGCGCCTATCAACGTCGTTTCGGTGACGTGTGTTGCGACGACATCATGTCGCGTGATGTGGTGAAGATATCCGTCGACGCCCCAGCACAGGAAGCCTGGAGCAAATTGGCGCGACACAAAATAAAAGCAATACCGGTTGTCACTGACAATGATGTGCTGGTGGGGATTGTTTCGTTGCATGACTTTTTTATTGGCCACGACAATCAACCGTTAGCGGGAGCACCTGTGTATCAAGATCCAGATCTCCCCGTCACCCAACTGATGATCGAAGACGTAATCGTTGCCCGCCCGCAACAACCCATTGTCGAGCTGGTGAAAAAGTTTTCTGATGTGGGATTACATTCGGTGCCAGTCGTTGACGAGCAGCGCCGGGTGGTAGGCATGTTGACGCAATCGGATTTGGTCGCGGCGTTATTTGCGGTGAGTTTGCGGCCGGGGGCGTGATGCAAACAGCTGTACCGCTAACAGCCAATGCAGCTGGTATTTGCGCTGCATTAGCTGTTAGATTGCAAGCGTAGAGGCATCGCTGCAGGATTATTCCTGAGCCGTCGCCTGAAGTGTGTATTCAATGGTTTGTGCTGCCGTATCCTGCGCCACAACGTCAACAAACACATAATCGTCTTGCGTGGTTTCGTTTGACAACTGAATCGTTTCAGCAGCATCGCCGGCATTGAGTGATGAGGTTAATTCATTGCCGAATTTATCGTAAGCATACAAATCCAGATTGCTGCCGGTGGCGTCATATCCGTTCAGCGTCACATCAACACGGCTGCCTGCAGCAATAACCAAACGGTAACGATCCTGCGGATCGATTTCAGAATTAACCGAATCATTAGCGGCGGCATCCAATACCAACGCTACCGATTTTTGATCAGCACTTTCTGATTGCCTGGATCTATCCGTTGCTAGTTCACCGCGCTCACCCGTAATGCCCAATTGAACACGGCAGGTAAAACCATTGCTGGTGTCTTTGAAATTGGCAACTTCAGTACCCGTCAAACGATTATCATCGACGACGGTCAATGAAAACGAGGTAATCAGTTCCAGGTCTACACTGGGGTCGACATAGCGGCCGCTCATGCTCACACTGTCATCGCGAAGCGTTCCCTGTGCAACCAGATCGCCCTCCAGGTAGAGCGAAATGGTTTCACCGGCTTGGCGAATTTCGTATTGATTAACATATTCGTCGCCAATGGATAAACTGACTGCGTCGCCACAGTTGTTAGTCTTAACGGTTTCAATCAGCACCCAATTATCTGACAGATCATAAGATTTAACAGCAGCCGCATGTGCTGGCTTATCGCCACCCCCACCGCCACAACCTGTCGTGACAAGCCCGACAAATAATGCAGGCAATAATGAAGTGAATAGTGTCGGAGTGAATACTGAAGAGGTTTTCATGTGAGGCCTATGCTTGTCCATTAGCAAACTGATTAACGATTCCCGGTATTGCGAAGCAAACGGAGCGATCAAAATTTGACCGCACGAATTATACACAAGAACCGTTCAAACGAAACCAGATTGTTGAACAATATTTAGCCTGCCAGGCGTACAGCTAACCGAGTTAGTCCGGTAACTTGCAGAGATTGACAACGAGCTGCGCCGTCAACTATTGTTGACGAATGATAACGATGAACTCCCTACCCTCCCCCGAAGATCCCTCCGAAGCGCTAGCGGCGGTGGTTGCATTGCGCCTGTTGGCAGACAAACTGGAATTGAGCGCAGCAACAAAAGCGATCGAACAGGGATGGTCATGGACACAAATTGCCGAAGCGCTTGGCGTCACCAAGCAAGCAGCGCATAAACGACTGTCACCGGCCATTCAAGCACAACTTTCGAAGAAATAGGACGTTCTATGCTACGTCGACTCAGACAACGACTACACGATATGAAAACCATAAAAACTTTGTTTCTCAATGCCGAACGGCATGCGAACACAGAGGGTCAACAAACTCCCGGCGTCGAACATTTTATTTTAGCCGCACTCGAACTGCCGGATGGCTCTGCGCGCAAAGCCTTCGAACGCGTTGGCGCAAACCCAGAAGATTTCAAGGATGCCATTGCACAACAATATCGCGATGCCTTAAAGAGCGTAGGAATAGACACATCTGGTATGTCATCGTTTAATGATGCCTCGGGCATAACGCCCCACCAAAGTGGCCTGTTTCAGGCCAAACCTGCAGTAAGAACACTCATGCTGCAAATGTTGCAACAGAGAAAAAAGCAACCCAGCCCAACGTTGTTGAGTGCGCACGTCATTGTAGCGGCCACCACGATTTCACAAGGGGTTGCTATGCGGGCGTTCAATAGAATGGGCATTGATCTGGCGGCACTGGATCGCGCCGCTCAGGCAGAGATTGAAGCAGCTTACCCTAACTGAATTACGCGTCGGCAGGCCCTACCCAAAACAACGGGTTGTGTGCCACCTCCCACAAGAAACCATCGGGATCAGCGAAATAGCCGGAATAACCGCCCCAAAAAACCTTTTGACCAGGCTTAACCAAGGTAGCGCCGGCATTGACGGCTTGCTGTAATACGGCATCCACCTCTGCCTCAGTGTTTACGTTATGCGCAATGGTAAACCCGGCAAAGCCACTGCCGACCGCTGAAACCGTCGCATCTTCTGCCAGCAAATGTCGTGGATAGAGCGCCAACCAGGTGCCATTTAACGTAAAAAATGCAACCGATGGGGGCGAATCCATTTTTGGAAACCCCAAGCCTTTCTCATAAAACAATATGGATTTCTGCAAATCAGAAACCCCCAAGGTAATCATGCTCATTCTGGGATGCATAAAGGTTGGCCTTGTAGAATGCGTTGAGTAGTTTTTTGATCGAATTTTTGATCGAATAAAGCGTTAAGCGGGATCTAACGCCGCAGCCAGTGTGCCACACCTCGTCGCAAATAGGTGTGCGATGAACTAGTGGTATTCGACACTTCTAGGCAATTCAATTATTGGTTGCTGCCCTTGCCCACTGCTCTCGCCATGCGTCAATTGCATCCGCTGGCATGGGCTTGCCAATGTAATAGCCCTGAGCAAAATCGCACCCCATTTCACAAAGCATATTGAGCGTGCCCGCGTCTTCAACCCCTTCGGCCACTACCTGCATATCCAGCTTGTGGCCTAGCGAAATACAGGTTTCAACAATGGTGCGACTGTCATTGTCTTTGAGTAACGCCATGACAAAGCTGCGATCGATTTTCAACTCGTTGAAAGGAATACGATGCAGTTGCGCCAGTGTTGAATACCCGGTACCAAAATCATCAATGGAAAGCGCAAACCCCTTCATTCGCAGACGCGTCAATACATCGAGTGAAAGTACACTTTCGGTCATGACCGAACTCTCGGTAATTTCCAATATCAATTGTTGCGGGTTCAATCGCTCCCCTTCAAACAACGCGCGCAAAAACGAAGGAAAATCGACTTGCGCCACATTGGCCGCTGAAATATTGGCCGCAATTCTGATATCCGCCCCCTCCGCCTGCCATTTCGCTGCCTGCGCCACCACTGCCGCCAACACCCAATCCGTGAGCGGTTTCATTAGATTGCGTGCTTCGGCAAAGGGCACAAAACTCGCAGGCGGAATCATGCCATGGTGCGGATGTGGCCAGCGGACCAAGGCCTCAAGCCCGACCAGCGCGCGCGTGCGCAAATCAATTTGGGGTTGATAATGCAGGCAAAGCTGATGGTTTTCGATGGCGCCGAGCAATTCGTGTACGCTGGGTTCCCATGCAGCGTTCAAACGCCGCTCCTTATGGTCCCAGGCGCCATCGAGGTGTTTGAGTAACACGGCCTTGAGTTCCGAAAGCTGCACGGGCTTGGTCAAGGAGGCGAGATGATTGAGGCGCTGAGCAACCGCCAAATCCTCTGCTGCACGCAAAACGCCTTTGTATTGCCCGCTGATTAAGATCAACGGACAATGATTCGCTTGCGCCGCCAATTGGCGCAGCACATCAATGCCGTCCATATCGGGCATACATAAATCAAGAATGATCAACTCGTCAGCGTCGTGCGGCGTCTGACAAAATATCTGCGCGTTGGTGTACACCTGCGTCTCAAGACCAGCGTTTGTTGCCAGCAACGCCAGCATGTCGGCAAACTGTTGATCATCGTCCACGATTGCCACTTTGCGAAGCATGGCATTTGGCTCCAGGACCCATTTTGATTTTAAGGTGGGGTCGCTATTTATTCATTGAATGTAGGCGATTCGTTCAGCGTAGCGAGACTGCTTATGGCTCCATCCTCTTTATACGATAGCCCATGTCAGAGCAATAATGCAGCCATGGCAGCGGGCCCTTTTGACGCATTTATTTTTCACAATTTTAGTAGGGGTATTGAGGCCAGTCAGTTCGCGGCTTTGACGACTACCCGCTATTGAATGAAACACCAAGCGTCGCGAAAACGTGGAATTTCTCACTTTTTGACATACCCGCCAACAAAACTCCTACAAATCAATACAAAACCCTACAATCCCGCGTCTGCCGGGCCGCTACTAGCAACCAAAAACTATGGTGTAATCCGCCCAAATCATTCACACCCTCGCAACCACACCCAGAAGGACAAGGCTGTGTACTCTTTGAACCGCAAAACGCTTTTGCTTGGCGCCATTACGGTCGCCACGTTGTCCAATAATTTGGCGCTTGCCGCCGCGCCCAGCGCCAATAACGATGCGCGCTCCATCCTCGTCAACAGCACTGTCACTATCAACGTATTGGCCAATGATTCTGATGCCGATGGCGACACCCTGCTCGTAACGGATGTCTCTACGCCCAGCCATGGCCAAGTGACCCTGAATGAGGACAGCAGCATTCGTTATGTACCCAACACCAATTTTGTCGGTGCGGACAGTTTTACGTATACCGTGAGTGATTCCAACCAGGAACTCGGCGTCGCTACCGTTTTCATCACTGTCACTGATGTCAGCCTGCAATCGCTGGGCAGTAGCGACAACAATGAATCGATCGGTGCGGCCATCGACGATTTGTGCCCCCGCTTGCGTGCGGCCGGCAGCGAAAGTTTGAGCGCAGGCGCGCAACAATTATTGGAACGCTGCGAAGCCTTGGTTGAGCAAGCACGCATTGATTCGAGCGCCGTGGATGCAGTGTTGTGGCAAATAGCCCCCGAGGAAGTCAGCGCACAAATCCGACAGGCCAGCGAATTTTTTCGCGCTCAGGCATTAGCGGTCAGCCAGCGTCAGGCTTACCTGGCAAGTGGCAATAGCGACTTTACTGTCAACGGACTGGCCCTGGTGCACGATGTCGACGAGGCCGGACGCCCTATCGGTGGTGCAGCCGGCGATGCTGCCGAACCCGGATCACGCCTGAATTTTTTTGCCACGGCATTAACAGGCGAAAGCGAACGGGAGCGAACCGAGCGTGAATCCGGCTTCGACAGTTCAAGCCAAGGCCTCACTCTGGGCGCAGACTATCGCTTGCGCAATGATCTGTTTGTGGGTGCAGCCTTCAGCTGGTCAGACAACGAACTCGAATTCCTGGATCGCGGCGGCAGCATTGATGCAACGATCGCCTCACTGATTGGCTACACCGTCTGGAACATCGGTAACTGGAGCCTCGACGGCCAACTCGGTTATGCCACGATGGATTTCGATACCCTACGTGCCGTGAACTATGCCAGCAGCACCGATTCCTTGGTGACGCAGGCCACTGGCAATACCAGCGGTGAACAATGGAGCCTGAGTGCGCAACTGCAATATGAGCTGAACTGGGGTGCCTTGAGTGTTAATCCCTTTGGACGCGCCGATTATGTAACGACCACGCTCGATGCCTTTGGTGAAAACAATGCCGGCGGCTGGGAAGTGGAACTGGGCGAACAACAACGCGACCAAACCGTGTTGGCACTGGGCATCGATACCAGCCTGGTGCAAAACCAATCCTGGGGGGTGTTGGTGCCGCAAGCGCGCCTGTCTGCACACAGTGAAGTCAGCGGATCGCAAGACACGGTGTATGGGCGTTTTGCCTACGACACCGATCCGACCAATCGTTTTGCCATCAATGCCGAAGACACTGACAGTTTATATTTTCTGGCCAATGTTGGCGTCGTTGCAGTATTGCCCCGCGGCTTATCCACCTACGCGCAATATCAACATCTATTCGGCTATGACGACACCCGCGCCGCACAACTCAGTGTAGGCGCCCGCTACGAATATTAATGCCCGCAGTAAAATGGAGTTTGATTCACATGCATAATGTTTTTTCGCACCGACTAGCTACATTGACCAAGACCGGCCTTGCGCTGGCGCTTGGGTTGATGGTGACTGCGTGCAAAGACTCACCCAGCCACACCAATACCAACGCAACACCTGACAACAGCATAGTAACGCCACCTACAAGCGGCCCCAACGGTGAACCCTCTGTTGATGCGGGCAGCCGTCAAATAGCCGACACGGGTGTGGTCGTGCTGTTGAGTGGCACCGCCCGTTTCGCCGAAGGCGCGAGCCTGGCGCGCGTTGAGTGGCAACAATTGACCGGGCCCGCTGTCACTCTGCAAAACACTGACTCACTGAATACGCAATTTATCAGTCCACTGGTTGAAAACACTGTTCAGATGATGTTCAAGCTCACCGTGACTGACAATCAGGGCCGCAGCAGCCAGGATACCGTGCGCATCACCATAAGCCCCCTTGCCAGTACGTTATTGCTGAACGGCGGCACGGCAGAAGAAGCCGCTGGCACCTTCAATTTCACTTTGACCATGCCCACACCGCTCACCGCCCCCTTGGTGGTGCGTTACAACACGCGTGGCGGAAGTGCTGTCGGTGGCGAGGATTTTGCCGAAGTTACTGGTGAACTCACGTTAGCCACTGGCACAATCAGCGCCAATATTCCCGTTGAACTGGTGAATGATGATACTCAGGAAGGCAACGAAACACTGATACTGGACGTTATTACCGATATCAATGGACAAAAAGTACAAGCGAATGCCACGCTGACCATTCTCGATGATGACAATGCTACCCCCCCTACTGATTTAAACCCTGGCGATGTACTGCGAGCAATACTGGAACGCCAATCATTCATTGGCAGGCTGTCAGATCCCGATACCGTGTTTGGCAAAGAGGCGGTGCTGGATCACCCCATTCTTGATCGTCAGCGCCCCTCTCCCGCCCGTTACTGTCTTGAAGGCGGTGAATACACCGTGGCCGTAGAGACAGGGGAAGGCAGGGTCGATTTTAACTCTGGCGATATTCCACCCCTCGAAAGACCTGTGATTGAAACTGCAAACGCCTGTGTTGATGATCAAATCACGACAAATGGCGAAGCCACTTACACGCTGACATTGGCGGACAACAATTTCTACCAGCCTCTGCCAGAAAATGCCAACTTCGGTTACAACTTCACAATCGACAAGCAAGAAATCGGAAGCCTGTCCACCAGCGGTAGTATCGAGTTTTCGAACTACAGCTTTGCTGACGTCAGTGGTGAGCGGCGCCTGCGCTATGATCGCTACACCAAAATCGAAAATGACAGGGAATCCATCATTTTCGATAGTGCGGACATCAGCATGTGGCTACGCGGATTGAGCAATGCCTCTGTTCAACTGGCCAACAGCGTTTTTAATACCCGCATCGTGGATGGCCTGATGGCGAATCAAAGCCTGCAGATTTCCTTGATCGAAGACAGCGACTACGCCTTTGGCGAAGGCGGCATTCTCGACAATCAAAGAATCGTGGAAAATGAGGCCTATATATTGCCTATGACAGGCCATGTACGATACCTCCTGTCCCACGGGGAAACGAGAGCTGCGATAGTGGCCCGCTATTTTGACAGCGGTTTCTCGGTGCGCATGGATCTCAACGGCAACGACTGTATGGATGCACGCACCGATTGGCTTTATTTCGGCAATGATGACACCAGTACCGGTGCGCTTTTTCTCACGATTCCGGAAACCCCCTGCCAACCGTTGGTCGAGAGTGGTAGCGAAAGCTCGAGCGAAACGTTTGAACCGATCGATCCAGATCAAACCGGATCACTGGAGGAATCACAGATCTAATAACGCCCCTCCTGTGCCGAGTTTTTCTCGGTGCAGGGCCTTCAATGCATTACCACGGCCCGACATTTCCCTACCGGCTCAAACGGAATATTCAAATAGTGCTGTAAAAAGCACCCCTGCCGTTCAATATCGTGCAAATAGCGCCGACAGGTACTGCATTCAGATTTAGCTGTCATATCCAGTTGGGGCTGTACCAGACTCAAACTCTCAGACGCCAGCCAGCGTACATGTTGCGCATCATCGGTGAGCTTCAGGTGCTCAAATACATTGGCCACGTAGATTGCCGACAAGGCCACCTGCGTAATCGCTTCATGGTGCCTGGGCACACAGCGTTGCAAACGCATGCGCGCCAGATCAAAGGCACTACCGGCGAACGGCAGAGCCTTACGCCACTCAGTGCACTCGTAATAGACCCCAGCTGAGTACATCCACTCCACCCACCTCTGACTGAGTTGATCATCGGATTGACCAACATAAAGCTCACGGTGCGTAGGGCAAAGAAAGTGCATGACAGGGCTCCGCCTAGTTGTTAATGATAATTATTAACATTAACAGATCAGCGAAAAGATGCAAGCGGGTCTCTGGTTTCTTTGAGAATTAAACATGCTATCAAAAAGGCACCCCGCAATCGCATTGGCAGGATGCCATCTCTACAACAATTAACTGTCCATCATTGACTGCTGATAATTTTGCAAACCAACTCGCTTGATCAGTTCCAGTTGCGTTTCCAGCCAATCGATATGTTCTTCGGTATCGTCGAGAATGTCCTGCAAAATGTCTCGCGAAACGTAGTCACGCACACTTTCACAATGAGCGATGGCGTCTTTCACGGTTTTTTGCGCCCCTTGTTCCAGGCGCAAATCGCATTGCAGGATTTCTTCGGTTTGTTCGCCCACCATAACCTTGTGCAGGTCTTGTAAATTGGGCAGGCCGTCGAGTGTAAGAACACGTTCTATCAATTTATCGGCATGCTTCATTTCACCGATGGATTCTTCGTATTCTTTTTTGGCCAGTTTCTGTAAGCCCCAATGACGAAAAATACGGCTGTGCAGAAAGTACTGATTGATGGCAGTCAGCTCATTTTTGAGCTGCGCATTGAGAAAATCGATAACGCCTTGGTCGCCTTTCATGACACCCCTCTCCTGTTATTGTAACAACAACCGAGAGAGGCTAAACCACCTTCACGCCATCTGCAACTGCATTCCCGCGGGGTAGAAAATAGAGGGCGCGCTGCTGCCGGTATGCTCACTCACCAAATCACGGGCGAAGGATTCGCAGCGACCACAGCAAGTGGATAAACCCAGCTGGGCTTGAACATCTTCAAAACTGGCAGCACCGCTTTGAATAGCCGCACGAATATGAGAATCAGAAATACGTTTGCAGACACAGACGATCATGGCACTGTCTCGCTGGCTTTATCGATAGACAAATCTTGCAATTAATACTAACGATAACAATTAACATTTGCAAGCCCAGACAGATCAAAAAATCATCAAATTATTTTCTATACTTTATCTAGACAGACTTCCGAGCTACCTGACTTAGCCGCCAGCCATGTTCTATTCTTCTTCAACACTCTTTGAGTTATCGCCAAAAAAGGTAGACATATGTTCACCTGGCACACCCAAGACACCCCCTCCTCCCTCGCTGACGACAATGAGGAAATTTTCACATTGCTGCGGCAAGACAGCCCATTCCTCGATCCGTCAGCGGATTTGATCGTCGGCACTGACGAATCCTGGAACGACACTGAATCGCCCGAGGCTGCCAATCATCATGATTTCGCCGACCACGCGTTGTTGAGCGCCGCGCAAGAAGTGGCCCTCGCCCAGCAAATCCAGGCAGCATTCATGGCATTGCAACACACCTTAGTGGCAAGCCCGACTCACCTCGAACGATTGATTGTTCATGTCACCCACGAGCACTGGCAAAGTGATCCCGCAATGCCTGTCGAAGAAGCGCTACAGTGCGATCACATTGTCACCCATCATGATCAGTGGCAAGTCATGCAATATCTCGCGGCTAACGATCCCACACTGCAAGATGCGGCCGATCGCCAGCACCTCACTCTGATAAAGGCGTTACAGCACTTTCCGCTAACGCGTGATTTGATCTTGAACGTGGCCGAAGCAAGCGTTCAACAAGAGGTGGGGAAAGCCTCTGCGCAGTATCTGCTAGCGCGTCAGCTAGCGGTCTTGTATCGACTGCGCAATGAATTTATTACCCGCAATATTCGTTTGGTGTATTTCATCGCTCGTCGTCACCTCGATAAAGGCATGGAACTCGAAGATATGGTGCAGGAAGGCATTTTAGGCTTGTTCCGTGCCACGTTAAAATTCGATGCCGATGCTGGCACGCGTTTTTCAACGTACGCCTACTGGTGGATACACCAGGCGATTCGTCAGGCCATCACCCGACAGCGCTCGTTGATTCGTTTTCCTAATAACGTCAATCTTCAGCTAAATCGTGTGCATAGCTTTCGCCAGCGCTATTTGCTGCAATTCGGTCATTGGCCAAACAAGCGTGATATTCAACTCAGCACAGGGTTGAGTGCATCGGCAGTGAAAGATCTGCTGATGCTTTCCAACCGTTGCGTTTCTGCTGACAGCCCCTTGTGGGACGATACATCCACGACCTTGCTCGACATCTTGAGTGAGGATGACACACTGCCACCGCCCGAACAACAACTCGAACGCGACGATCAACATCGACGCATTGAACGCTATCTGGCGTTGCTGCCAGCACGAGAAGCCATGGTGCTTAAACTCAAATACGGCATCGGCGAAGAAAAGGCCTATACCTTGCACGAAATCGCACCGGTGATGGGGATCAGTGGTGAGCGTGTCCGTCAACTTGAAAAACTGGCCTTGAGCAAACTGCGCCAACAACTGGCGGAGGAGACAGATTTTTGAAGCGTACAAATTGGAGCAGTAAAAAGTGAGGCTATACAACATTGGCGCCGTTGCACGCCTGACCGGTTTGAGCGTGCACAACCTGAGAGTCTGGGAAAAACGCCATAACGCCATTCATACAGTGCGAACCGAGGGCGGGCGACGCCAGTATGACGATACCGCCATCGAGCGGCTGCTGATGCTGAAAGGGTGTACCGACCGTGGTGCAACCATCAGTCATATTGCGGCGCTGTCGAATGAGGAGTTGAGGTCCACACTGACTGCGCTCACTGAAGGCAGTGATGCCGATCGCCGATCACCCACCGGACGTCTCTGCGTCGTCGGTAGTTATGCCAATCAATTGCTCAATGCCGACAGCCTGCGCACAGAGTCACCGTTATCCATAGAACGCTATGTCTCCCTGCAACAAGTGCGCACTTTATACAGCGGCAACCGGGCCGATGCCTTGGTGGTAGATGAACAAAGCATGACGGATCTCAGCAGTCAAAGGCTCATTGAGGTAGCACAACAGACCAGCGCTGGTGTCGTGCACATTATTTATCGCTATGCACGCCTGAAAGATTTACAACGTTTGCGCGCGCATGGCTATCACACCTGGAACGCGCCTGTAGACCGAGACGCACTCCTGCAAGCGCTGCTGAAACCACTGAGGCAAACCGTTAGTCAGGTACATCTGGCGACGACGGCGCAAGACCAGATTGCGCCCCGGCAATTCAACGACGACACGCTTGCCCGCCTGGCAGCCTTAAAAAGTCGTGTGGAATGCGAGTGCCCCCGTCATTTGTCTGAACTCGTCATCGCCTTGAGTGCGTTCGAAACCTATAGCAACCAGTGTGAAAATCAAAACACGGACGATGCGGCACTGCACCTGTCGATCTATCGCGATACTGCGAAAGCACGCGCCATCATGGAAACATTACTGGCCAACGTGCTCCGCCACGAAGGGATTGATCCTCCTCAGGGGGTGCCAACTTCGCCTTCAGAGGGCGAAACTTACGTTTTATGAATCAGGCAGCTATGCGGTAACGTCTTGACCGAGCTTAACTTGCGATCTGGCTGTGTCAAGCTCTATCCCGCTACACCGCAATGCTACTGGACTGATTTTGGCCCCATTTCTGGCAGTGGATCTATAAAGTCTGAAAAGCACTTTCAATTGGTGGTCATTGCGTGATGTTGCACATATCAATTCGGCTATGGACCGCAAATTTTCTTGATGTCATCGGTTCTAGAGGTATACCCCGATCCAACCATTTGCGGGTTTCTTGCTTCTCGTAACCCCATCGAAATAGTCTCTTGAAATAGCCTCCGCAAAGCTATGCAGCGCAGCGCCTCTCAACGACCGCCCTTGATATAAAGATCACAACAATAACATTAAAATTCGATTTAGTACTACTCTATACCACATCGTTACCGGTTCATTGCATGCCGGTAATTCTTTAGATGTTTGTGCAGTTCTTTGCCTGAAAAATTTTTAAAATTTTTCCAACGCAGCAACTGATCTTTTTTAGTGTTGGGAAAAACGCGATCAAAGTCTTTTTTAAGGCGAGCCGCTTTTCGCTCAGCTACCTCTTCTTGCATATCGAGCATGCGGGCGAACATCAGATAACTGATTTACTCAATCACCGTTAATGGACTGGTGATGCCGCCTGTCCAGAATTTTTCCCAAAGCATATCGATATCGTTACGTATTGCGCCTGTCAACATTCGGTGGGTCTCTTTATTTCTGGTAATCAGTTAATTTTCTGCAGCTGCAACTGAGCACGTTCACGCTCCAGTTCGCGACGTAATTCTTCTTCGGTGGGTAAGTAAGGCATGTATTTCGATGCGAAGAGTTGGGCGCTATCAGTCAATACTGAATATTTCGCGACTGCCTCGCTCTTTTCGCTGCATAGAATCAGTCCAATGGTGGGGTTATCGTCTTCGCCTCTTTTATGCTGGTCAAAGATGCGTACATAGGTATCCATCTGACCAACATCTTGGTGATTGAGCTTGCCGAGCTTTAAATCTATCAGCAAAAAACACTTTAATTTGAAATTGTAGAAAACCAGATCCACATAGAAATCCTGGTCTTCAGTGCTGATGCGCTGCTGGCGTGCAACAAAAGCAAACCCTTTACCCAGCTCTAGCAGAAACTGTTGCAGGTTGTTAATTAAGCCTTGCTCTACTTCGCTTTCGAGAAGTGTCTGTGTAGGCAGATTTAGAAAATCGAATATGTACGGGTCACGCAAGTAATCTCGCGGGCTCTGCGCCAGTCTTTGCGTATTTTGACGGGCCTCCTGTTCAACCAAGGCTTTGTCCTGGCTAGAGAGCAGACGCTCATAGTAGAGTGTGCCTATCTGCCGCTCTAGCGCTCGCGCACTCCAGTTTTGCTCGATGGATTCTCGAGCATACCAGTCGCGGGCAGCCTGGTTGTCGAGGCGAATTAGGGTGCGGTAATGCGTCCAGCTCAATTCGGTACGCACTGCGTTCCAAATTGGGTAGGCCAGATAGAATGCCCGCATATTACGCAGGTTGCGTGGGTCAAACCCTCTGCCAAACTCGGTCTGGAGCGTGTCTGAGAGCATCTGCAATTGTTGCTTGCCATAGGCAGCCCGGTTTTCGCCTTGCTGTTCATGTTCAACAATCAACCGCCCCACATGCCAATAGGCTTGCACCATCAGGTGATTGATCTGCTGCTGAATGCCTGATCGCGCCTGCTCTAACACCTGGCGTACGCCAGCGATAAGGCTGGCAGGCAATATTGTGTTCTTTGTCATGACTGACTCTCGTTGTCAGAAGCTCTAATTGCTTTCAACTTGGTTGGTTATCCGTAAGGCGTGGGGAACCGCGCATCACGGGCCGCTCGCTTCGTTCAAGAACGGCTTTAATACGCTTATGAGGGTGTTGACGTCTTCTGGTTTGAACACGCCATCGATTCCCGCATGGGAGACGCTGGTAAACGGTGGATCATACAAACTATCGACCTTAATGCTGCCGTGCTGGGCAATGTAGTTCTTGGGCAAATTCATAAACTGCACTTGCTTGGCCGTTAGCTCGGGGTAAGTATGCAAAAAGCCTGTGAAATGGGCTTCTATTGCCAGCGGGTCGATACCGATAAGCTCCTGTAGGGTCAAATGAAGTTGATCAGCCGTGCGACCGTAAAACTCATTGAGTATATCGAGGTTCACGCCTGGGTGGCTCGTGAGTATCGTCGAGGTGAGTGTTATCAACTCGGTGTCGGCGATCGCTTCTCCCCGGTAGATTTTCTGCAGGATTGGGTTCGCTTTAATCATCTCATCGAGGATGGCTTTGAGGCGACGATCGGTGACGAAAGATTCTCTTTGTGAGCTGTCACTGGAGCATTTACGTATCTGCATAGGTGAGCCAAATAATGGTTCACCTCGCGATCTGGATAACTGTAGAGCAGTTCAATGCGGTCGAAGGAGCGGTCCTTGATCGTTGCCATGATCGGGCCAGGTGAAGCCACTTGGGTAGATTTGAGGTCATTGCCACCTATCCAGCAAATCAACACGTCTTCGCGAGCGATGGCCACTAAGCACTCCAGTTAATTGGGGGAGAACGCGGTTGGCGGGCTTTCATTCGCAACCGCTGTCCAACACTAGGCGCACCAAGCGAGACAGGCTGGTACAGTAAAATAGGCTTACTGCAAGCTCGTGACTCGACCAGCTGATAGGCTAAATCAATTTAGGTAGGATGAAAAGCCGGCTCAATTAGGGATGAGTGTCTTTGCCGAACGCAGCAACCGAAAGACAGATGTGCAGAGTCCAAGTTTCGGCTTAATTGAGCTCACCAAAATCTATACCGTTTTCCCTCATGCATACTTGGGACTGCTAGTTAGACTTTGAGAAAAACCTGTATTGCTACGGAAGGAGTTGCGAGCGAGTTAAACAACTGCACTGATTCTCTTGGTAGCCCTGTTGTAGCCCGTCGATTTTTGTAGGATAGGAATATCCGCTAAGCGCCTGATTTATATGGCGCTCGAGACGATTCGAACGTCCGGCCTTTGCCTCAGGAGGGCACAGCGAGTGGAAATGCCCGCTTGTTCTTGGATGACAAGCGGCCCGTCCAACCCTGAATCGCGCCAAGACAGGTGGCGCGATTCAGGGTTTCGCGCCATAATCGCGCCATCAAACTCCAAATCGCGCCAGAGATTCTCATGGTAACCCGAGAAGAACTCCTTCAGATCCTCCAAAGCTCCCCAGGCGGCTTAAGCATTACTGACATTTTGACCAGGCACCCAGAACTCGCTCGACGGACCGCTCAGCGTTGGTTGAACGAATGGGTGTCCGACGGCAAGGTCGTTGCTCTTGGTGCGGGGCGCGCCCGTCGTTACACTGCCTCGCTGCGTGTCACACTATCATCCACTAGTGAAGACCTTTTTCCTCAGTACATCACGCTCTCGGCCGACAGCCGCGACATTCTTGCTTATATCGACCAACCCCTGGAAGCGCGCAAACCTGTCGGTTATCAGCGCGATTTTCTGGATGCCTATCAGCCCAATGAAACCTGGTATCTGCCCGAACCGTTGCGTCGACAGCTTCGCAAGATGGGCGACACCGGACAGACGCGTTTGCCCGCAGGCACCTACGGCCGAGCTATCCTGAATCGTTTGTTGATCGACTTGTCCTGGGCATCCAGTCATTTGGAGGGGAACACCTACACCCGGCTGGATACGCGAGAATTGATTGAGCATGGTCGGATCGCGCAAGGCAAGGACGCCATCGAAACGCAAATGATTCTGAACCACAAGGCAGCCATCGAGCTACTGGTGGAAAACGCTGATACGGTCGGATTCAATCGCTATACCCTGTTAAATCTGCACAGTGCTCTGGCCGAAAACCTGTTGCCCAACCCTGCCGACGAAGGGCGCCTGCGATTACATGCGGTAGAGATTGGTAAGAGTGTGTACCGCCCACTTTCTGTGCCAGCTCAGATCAGCGAGATGACAGATTTGATCCTGGACAAAGTGAATCGGATCAATGATCCGTTCGAGCAATCCTTCTTTGCCATGGTTCACTTGCCCTACTTGCAGCCCTTCGCAGACATCAACAAGCGCACCTCCCGGCTGGCAGCCAACCTGCCGCTGATTCGTGCCAATCTCTGTCCACTGACGTTTCTCGACGTGCCTGAGCAGGCTTATAGCCGTGCCATTCTTGGCATTTACGAATTGACGCGCGTTGAACTTTTACGCGATCTGTACCTATGGGCTTACGAGCGCTCAACCCAGGAGTATCTTGCCATCAAGCAGGATCTGACTGAACCCGATCCGCTTCGCTTGGCGTGGCGTGATGTGATCAAGCAAACTGTCCGAGAGGTTGTTCAGCAGCCGACACACGAGCCTCTTGATGTGCTTAGGGAATGCCTATCGAGGCACGAACTCGGCGCAGATCGGAACAACGTGGAAGCCCTGGTGATAGAGGAACTCCGGCGACTGCACGAGGGCGTTTTGGCCCGGTATGGGCTGCGCCCCTCAGAGCTTGCAGAATGGCAATCAAAGCAACGCCCAACTGAACGCCTACTTTGATTGCATCGATTTAGGAAGCCGCAATCTGCTTCTGTTGCGCATCGACCACCGCCATTTCTACCGCATAGCGAGCTCTCAGGTCACGACGCTCATCAGTCTCCCAGGGGTGAAAATCAGGTCGGAAATATTGCAGCAGATAAGGCGCCAACACCCGCATGATGCCCTGTTTGCCCCACAATAAATCGCGCATGCGTTTTTGCGTATCGGCATTCCATTGGCCATCAGTTTTCAGCAGATATTCCTGACGGTTGCGCAGGCGTATAAGCAGGTCGATCGTTACGAACACCATCCCCACGCAACGCAAAAAATAGCCCCCTTTGGCTGCCTGGTAGAGATCAAAACACACAGCTTTGTGTTCGACTTCTTCCATCGCGTGATACACCAATAATTCGCGGAACGGCGACTCAGCATTCTCCACCAGATCGGGGCGTTCATAGATAAACAGGTGTGCCAGCGATGCAGTAAAATGCTCTGATGCGGCCGTCATCGACAACCGCCACAAGGGTGGAATCTTTTTACGCGACCAATGATTATCGCGCTTCATTTTCTGATCGAAACGCTCCATGGCCGAATAGCCCATATCGATCAAGGCTTTTGTCCAGGCATCGTGTTCACGCCCGTGCATGGCCTCTTGTCGAATAAAGGTTTTGATCTGCTCCTCAAGGGCGGGCGTGATTTTCTCTTTGCCCAACATATCGCGCACATCACGCGCAGAATCCATAAAAAAGCGTTCTCCCTCGGGGAACAAGGCTTGTAGCGCATTGAAAAAATGGGTTGTCACAGGATCGTTGCCGTGCCAATAACGGTTTTGTCGCATGGCCGAGGCGTAATCAAAACGCACGACACGGGTCAACATGGATAGGCTTTTGGGGGTTTGTGCGCGTGGTTTACCGAACATGAAACAACCTCCTACACATTGTGTATATAGTAGGCTAGTCCAAAAGTGATGGAATGTTAGGTGAATGGTCGACGAAACAATGTGACGATACGACAAGAATCAACCTTGGGGGATACCATCATGCGGGTTGCTCCGTTTGCCTTGCTCACCGGCCTGCTGCCACTGCTCTGCGTCCACCTGACCTATGTCATCGCAGCCAGCCACGGCCATGTCGCCTGGTGCCTGCCCTACTGGGACAGTTGCACATCAATCAGTGCAACGGGGCGCCAGCTGCCGGAAAAGCTGGTGTTCAAGTTCATCATGTTACCGACCGGATTGATGATCATCGCGTTCTGGTGGCTGGCAGATCAATGGCTGGTTCACAGTGGCAGACGCAGTGCGCGTGGCATGCGTTACACAGGCAGTATCGCCGCCTTGTTTCTGATGCTCTACGTCGCCGCCCTCGGGGAAGCCGGCCAAGCCTATGCCAGTGCACGACGCATCGGCATCACCCTGTTTTTCTCACTCACCTTCGTCACCCAACTGCTGTTTCTGGCGCGCGTCAATCACTGTCCCCCAGCGACACCTCCGTTACAAACCACCGTATTCCGTTGGCAACGCCGCAGCGCAGGGGCACTGTTATTGATCGGTTTGACCACAGTGATATTGGATGCCATTTATGCACGCTACGACGATATCGAAGACGCCTTCGAATGGGTCATGATGCTGTTTATTGTCGGCCAGTTTTGCAGTCATTATTGGTTATGGCGGGATACCGGATTACGTCTGTTCACAACAGGCACTATCAACAATACCTAAAAAAACCTGCATAAAACAACTGAAAGCCCCAACCGAGCCCATCAACGTCGATTACGCCATTTCGCGGGCGGCATACCCGTCCAACGGTGAAAGGCGCGATAGAACGTGCTGGATTCGGCAAACCCCAAGGCCAGTGCAATATCCGCCAGTGCACGATCCGGGTCTGCCACTGCCTGCAGCGCCAAATCTCGACGCACCTCGTCTAGCAGACTTTCAAACGTATGTCCCTGCTCCTTCAACCGCCGTGCCAGCGTGCGCTCGCTCATTCCCAGTGCCTGTGCTGCCTGCAACCGTCGGGGAATCTGTGGCCCCATGTGGGCGACCAGCCATTGCCGCAGCTCGGTTGCCGACACCTCACTCATGGTGAGTGCCGCAAGCCGTGCCGAGGTGTACTGCTCATGCATCTTGGCCAGTTGGGGGTCGGCCTGAGGCAGCGGCTTGTCCAGTACGGCGTTATCCACCTGCAACCCACTAAACGCTTGCTCGAAATCAACCGGGCAGCCAAACACCTCCCGGTAGCCTTTCAAGGGACCCAATCGGGCTTGACTGAACTGCACGCGGCGCGGACGCAGCGCCATACCGGTCACCCAACCGGCGAAGGTCACCACTGCCGCCAGCACAGCTTCAATCTGATGTGGGCTGAAGGCCAGCTCACCCTGGCGGGGATGGTAAACCAACCATGTGGCTGTCGGGCCCGCGAGCATCTGAAATCTCCCCCCATCAGAAATCAGGGGTTGGAATTTTTGCACCATGGTGATGGCCTGACGCAATGTTGCCGCAGACTGCATCGCAAAACCGACTACGCTAATGCTGGCAGGGCTGACCCCTGCGCCTGCTTTCAAGCCCAGGCCGGAATCGCCGGTGCAACGTTCCGCAGCGTGCCAGAGCTTGGTGATGTAATCGATGGGCCAGCGTTCTGCGTTGAGCGCATCCAGCGGAATGCCCGCTGCCGTCAGGAGTGCTTGTCTGTCAACGCCCAAGCGCTGAACGCCTGCGATGACCGTGTTAACCCACCCCATCGATACGCTGGCCTTTAAAGTCAAATTTTGTGTCCTTCAAAGTCAATGTTGTGGCCAGTGTATCGGGCTATCTTCGTGACTGGCAATCCCTCTAACTGACAGTCCCACTAACTGACAGCCCCACTAATAATCCACAACACGGGAACCCAACTCCACATGACAAAGCTCATCGCCTCAGATGTCCTCATTGCCGGCGGCGGTCTGGCAGGTCTGGTCACCGCGTTGGAGGCGCTGCGCGCCGGTAAAACCGTCACCTTGGTCGACCGCGATACGCCGGAGCGACTGGGGGGATTGGCCTTGTGGGCGTTTGGCGGTATGGCGCTCGTGGGTACGCCCCTGCAGGCCAAAATGCGCATTCCGGACACGCCCGAAGTGGCGCTGCGCGACTGGCTGCGTTTTGGCGAACTCGACCCGCAAGACGAATGGCCGCTGCGATGGGCGCGCTATTACGTCGAGCATTCCTGCAGCGAAGTGTATGACTGGCTGCAAAATGAAGGCATCCGCTTTGCGCCCGCGGTCAACTGGGTGGAACGCGGGTTGAACGGTGAAGGCAATAGTTTGCCGAGGTATCACATCGTGTGGGGCACGTCCCGTGAACTGGTGCGCTGCATGGTGACAGCTCTGCACCGTGCCAACAGCGGTGGACGTCTGACGTTGTTGCACCGTCACCGCGTCACCGCACTGGATCACGCAGGCGGGAAGATCAGCGGAGCCCTCGCCATCAATGAAGTGAATGGCGAAGAAGTGCGCTTCACCGCGCCGGTGGTCGTGCTCGCCATGGGTGGCATCAACGGGAATCATGACGAATGCCGCGCCAACTGGCCCAAAAACCGCCCGCAGCCCGCCACCCTGCTTAACGGCGCGCACCCGTATGCCGATGGCAAGTTGCACCATTGGGTGGCCGATCGGCTCGATGGACAAATCACTCATGCCGGCGAGATGTGGAACTACGCCGCCGGCTTCCCACACCCCTACCCCCACTTCGAGGGACACGGGCTTTCCACCATTCCTTGCAAGTCGGCTCTCTGGCTCAACCACCGGGGCGAACGCATCGGCCCCGAGCCCTTGGTCACCGGTTTTGATACGCACTGGCTGTGTCAGCGCGTCGCCGCCCAGGAAAAACCCTGGACCTGGCATCTGCTCAACTGGCGCATCGCCGCCAAGGAATTCGCCATTTCCGGTGCCGAACACAACCAGCGCATTCGCGATCAGCAGTTCGCACTCTTTTTGAAAGAAACCCTGTTGGGTAACCATCGGCTCGTGCACCAAATGCAGCGCGAAAGCAGCCATTTCCTGGTGGATTACACGCTGGCGGGGCTGGCCGCGAAAATGAACGCTCTCACCTGCTCGCATGACATCAACCCCAGCGTATTGCAGGCGACTGCCGATGCCTTTGATGCCAACTTCAAAGGGGGATTGCGCTTGCAAAATGATGATCAGATCCGCCGGATTCTGCATGCCCGCCAATGGGGCCCCGACCGTTTGCGCACCTGCAAACCCAAGCCTCTGCAGGCGCCGGGCGCGGGTCCATTTATCGCCATTCACATGCAGCTGATCACCCGTAAAAGTCTGGGGGGGTTGCGAACTGACCTTCACAGCCGCGTACTCGATGCGCGCGGCCAGCCCATCGACGGCCTCTATTGCGTAGGCGAAGCCGCCGGCTTCGGCGGGGGCGGCTCCAACGGCAAGCGCTCGCTTGAGGGCACCTTCCTGCCCGGTTGCATCATGACGGCCCGCGCGGCGGCCCGTTCCATTATTTCTGGACGTTAAAGGAGATTTCCCATGCCTAACGGCGCACAAGCCCTGATGAAAACGCTGGTCGATGCCGGTATCGAGGTCTGCTTTACCAACCCTGGCACCAGCGAGATGCATTTCGTGGCGGCGCTCGACAGCGAGCCCAAGATGCGGGCGGTGTTGGCCTTGTTCGAGGGTGTGGCCACTGGCGCCGCCGACGGCTATGCCCGCATGGCCGACAAGCCTGCGGCTACCCTGCTGCACCTGGGATGTGGTTTGGGCAACGGTCTCGCCAATCTCCACAACGCGCGCAAGGGCAAAGTGCCCGTCGTGAATATCGTCGGCGATCACGCAACCTACCATGTGCAATATGACGCCCAGCTGCAGTCGGATATAGAGACGGTCGCTCGCAACGTATCGCCGGGCTTCGTGCGTACATCCAAAAGTACGGCTGAATTGTGCCGAGATGCTGTAGACGCCATCACCGCCGCCCGGGGTCTACCGGGGCAGGTCGCTACCTTGATTCTGCCGGCGGATGTGTCCTGGGGCGAAGGCGGTATGCCCTGTGCTGTACCGCCACAGCCAATAGCGCCAGCCGCCGACGATGCCGCGGTCGAAGCAGTGGCCGCCGCGATCCGCTCCGGCAAGAAAGTGGCCCTGCTGCTGGGGGGACGCGCCTTGCGTGAACCCAGCCTAATGGCCGCAGCGCGTATCGCTGCTCACAGTGGCGTGACCTTGCTGGCCGAAACCTTCCCAACCCGCATTGAACGTGGTGCAGGCCTGCCTGCTGTCGAGCGCATCGCCTATCTGGCGGAACTGGCCGGAGTGCAACTGGCCGATGTTGAGCATCTGATCCTGGTCGACTGCAAAGCACCGGTTTCGTTCTTTGCCTATCCGGGCAAAAAGAGCTATCTGGTACCCGATAGTTGCAAGGTGCTGACCCTCTCCACCCCCGAACAGAACGCGCTCACCAGCCTCGACAAACTCGCTACGGTATTGGGTGCCAGCAACATCACCCCGGCGTTACAACCCGCCCAGCGCCCCGGCCGCCCCCGCGGTCGGCTGACAGCAGAAAAGGTCTGCAAAGCTGTCGGCCACCTGCTGCCAGAAAACGCCATCATCGTCGATGAATCCATCACCTCGGGCTTGATGCTCTCGGCAATGACTGCTGGCGCGCCCCGTCACGACGTGATCACCCTCACTGGCGGCGCCATCGGCCAGGGCCTGCCCAACGCGGTGGGCGCAGCGATCGCCTGCCCCAATCGGCCCGTGCTTGCCCTCATCGGCGATGGCACCGCGATGTACACCAATCAAGCGCTGTGGACCATGGCGCGCGAAAAACTCAACGTCACCTCGATCATATTCAACAATGCGTCCTACTCAGTGTTGAACATCGAACTGGAACGCGTGGGTGCAGAGTCCGTTGGCGAGAAAGCTAAATCACAGCTCGACCTGAACGGCCCGGTGCTGAACTTTGCCCAACTGGCGCAAGGCATGGGCGTACACGGCGTACGCGTCAGCACGGCGGAAGACCTGGTGATCGCAATGGAGTATGCCCTTGCACACCCCGGCCCCCATTTGATCGAAGTGGTGGTGCCAGAGTCGCTCAATGGCGTCAAACGCAAGCTCCTGCCATGGATACTCCGTTCCCTGCCGAGCCTGCCGCTGTCGGTGACCCGGGCACTCAAGCGCAAGATCGCGCCCTGAGCCCTACCCGTCCCCTTCGAGGAAGAGGCACATGTTCGATTACATCATCATCGGTGCAGGCTCCGCAGGGTGCGTGCTGGCCAACCGCCTCTCGGCACGACCGGAGAATCGGGTCTGTCTGATTGAGGCCGGGCCTAGCGACCGTACCTACTGGATTCGCAACTGCAATCCACTGAACATGCTGCTTCTGATGAACAGCCGCAAATACAACTGGGGTTACCACACCGAACCCGAAGCGCGCACCGGCAACCGGCCTTTTTTCTGGCCCCGCGGGCGCGCCCTGGGGGGTTCCAGCTCGGTCAATGCCATGATTTATACGCGTGGCCACCCGCGTGACTACGATCATTGGGCCGCATTGGGTAATGCAGGGTGGGATTATCAGAGCGTACTGCCGTGGTTTCGCCATTCGGAGCGGCAGCAACGTGGCGCTGACCCGTGGCATGGCAATCAAGGCAGCATGGACGTGGTGGATACGAACTTTCGGTTCCCTGCGAGCACCGCATTTGTAAAGGCTTGCGGCGAGGCCGGGCTGCCGTTGAATGAGGATTTCAACGGCGCCGAACAGGAGGGTTGCGGCTTTTTTCAGGTAACGCAGACACCGACTGGCCAGCGCGCCAACAGCGCCTACGCCTTTCTGGAGGATGCGCTATCGCGCCCCAACCTCACCGTTATGACGAATGTGTACGTGACCCGGATCTGTTTTGACGGGAACACGGCGACAGGCGTAGAAATCAGCCGCAACAACGCAAATGGACAGAGAGAAATCCTCAATGCCCGCCAAGAGGTTATTTTGAGTGCAGGTGTGATCAACTCGCCCCACCTACTCAAACTCTCCGGTATCGGGCCCGCCGCTGAACTGCAAGCGCACGGCATTCCGGTGGTAAAGGATCTGCCGGGCGTTGGCGAAAATCTTCAGGATCACCCCGATGTGATCATCCGCTGTCTGGATAAATCCGGTACATCGATGGCGGTCGCACCCACGCCGAGTTCCCTGTCGTTTTTTACCCGCATGCTGTTCCAGAAGCCCTTTGTTTTCACGCCCACCGATTGCGGCGGCTTTGTCCGCTCCCACCCGGACGAGCCTATCCCCGACCTGCAGCTGCAATTCGCAGCGATACGCATGCAACCCCATGGCCGCGGGTTATTTACCCCTATGCGCGCAGGCTATGTTTTACACATATGCCATTTGCGCCCCGACAGCCGCGGGCGAGTGACCTTGCGCAATGCAGATCCCTTCACAGCGCCGATTATTCAGGCAGGATATTTTGAGCAGGAGAAGGAATTGGAAGCCCTCGTGCGAGGCATCCGCCTGGGACGCAAAATACTCGCACAACCCGCCATGCAAGCCTTTCACGGAGGCGAAGAAAGCCCAGGGCCCGCCGTCACCAGTGACAAAGGGCTGCGGCAATGGATTCCTGAACATGTTGAAACCGTCTATCACACGGCCGGCACCTGCGCCATGGGCACCGACACCATGGCCGTCGTCGATGCCGACCTGAAAGTACGCGGTATCAACCGGCTGCGGGTCATCGATTCCTCGATTATGCCCACCATTACCGGCAGCAACATACACGCGCCGACCGTCATGATCGCTGAAATCGGCGCGGATCGCATTTTGGCAAATCCGCTAACGCATCAATAGCCAAACTCAATCAAACACAACAAATCAATTAATTTCAAAAACACTCTCCCCATCCCTAGACTGAAGCGGTCGATCATTGCATCGGGAGAGTGAAGATGAACACAGCAACGCTTACCCACACATCCAAAGCGCACCCTGTTAGCGCTCGACAAATTGTCGGCCTCCTGATTACTATCACTGGCCTAGCAGTACTCCTGATCGATGGCAGCACAATACTATTCAGCAGTTTTAACTGATTTAACAGCAGTAACAAACGCAGTATTTTCAAACCGTTCGCTATAAGGATATCTGTCATGAGCAAGAAACTCACCACCGCGGCCGGCTGCCCGGTTGCCCACAATCAAAACGTTATGACCGCAGGCCCGCGTGGGCCCATGTTGCTTCAAGATGTCTGGTTTCTCGAAAAACTTGCCCACTTTGACCGTGAGGTTATCCCCGAGCGACGCATGCACGCCAAAGGCAGCGGCGCTTATGGCACCTTCACCGTCACCCATGATATTACCCGCTATACCCGCGCCAAAATATTTTCCCAAGTCGGCAAGAAAACCGAACTGTTCGCCCGCTTTACCACGGTTGCAGGCGAACGTGGCGCCGCTGATGCCGAGCGTGATATTCGCGGTTTTGCCGTAAAATTTTACACCGAAGAAGGCAACTGGGATCTGGTGGGTAATAACACCCCTGTGTTCTTCTTGCGTGACCCGCTCAAATTCCCGGATTTGAATCACGCGGTAAAACGCGACCCGCGCACCAACATGCGCAGCCCCAAAAACAACTGGGATTTCTGGACCTCATTACCTGAGGCGTTGCACCAAATCACTATCGTCATGAGCGATCGCGGCATTCCCGCCACCTATCGCCATATGCACGGGTTTGGCAGCCACACGTTCAGTTTCATCAATGCCCATAACGAACGTTTCTGGGTGAAGTTTCACTTGAAATCATTGCAAGGCATCAAAAACCTTAGTGACACTGAATCCGAAGCTATCATCGGCAAGGATCGCGAAAGCCACCAACGCGATCTCTATGACAGCCTCGAAAACGGTGATTTTCCGAAATGGAAATTGTGCGTACAAATCATGCCAGAAAAAGAGGCCTCCAAAGTACCTTACCATCCGTTTGATCTCACCAAAGTCTGGCCGCATAAAGATTACCCCCTGGTTGAAGTGGGCATAATGGAATTAAACCGTAACCCCGCCAATTTCTTTGCCGAAGTCGAACAGTCTGCATTCAACCCCGCGAATATCGTACCGGGTATCGGTTTTTCGCCTGACAAAATGTTGCAAGGGCGTTTGTTCTCGTACGGTGATGCACAGCGTTATCGTCTGGGCGTAAATCACCACCAGATCCCAGTGAATGCACCACGCTGCCCGGTGCACAGCTACCACCGCGACGGGCCAATGCGGGTCGACGGCAACCATGGCAGCACATTGGGTTACGAGCCTAACGATCAGGGTGAGTGGGCAGAACAGATCGACTTCAGCGAACCACCGCTGAGCATCGAAGGTGCTGCAGCGCACTGGAATCACCGCGAAGATGATGATTATTTTTCACAACCCGGCGCGCTTTTCCGGTTGATGACACCCGCGCAACAGCAAACCCTGTTTGACAACACTGCGCGCGCAATCCATGGGGTGCCCCGTGAGATTCAATTGCGTCACATACGCCACTGCCTGAAGGCCGACCCGGCTTATGGCGCAGGTATCGCCAAGGCTTTAGATATTCCGCTTTCCGAAGCGGACTAAGGCAACCCTATTCGCGGCGACGGATTGCGTCGCCGCGAATACCGATCAGGAGTCGCGTTCATGAGCACACCCAGCACGTCCCTTCCTACACCCGCCGCGCCTTGGATCACGCAATTACATGCACATGCGCGCCAACATATTCCGTCCGCGTTGGGGTTGGGGCTATCGCTACTGGCCGTGTTATACCTGTTGGGGCAAAGTCTGGCACAAATCATCGCTGGTAACGCCCCTGCTGGGCTGCGGTTGGCGCTGCTTGGGGGCATGGCTGGTTTTGTAACGACTGCATTGGGGGCCCTGCCTGCACTCATCCTGCGCGGCCTGCCTCAACGCGTTGAAGACAGCCTGCTCGGCTTTGTCGCTGGCATGATGCTCGCCGCCAGCGCGTTTTCGCTGTTGTTGCCAGGGCTGGATGCAGGCACAGAATTACTCGCCAGCAAAGCCATGGGGGCAGCGGTGGTCGTGGGTGGCATGGCCCTGGGTGTATTGCTGATGCTGGGTCTCGATCAATTTACCCCGCACGAACACGATAAAACGGGGCCTTGTGGGCCGGGCTATCAACAATGCAGTCGCGTCTGGCTGTTTGTGTTCGCCATCGCCTTGCACAACCTGCCGGAAGGCATGGCCATCGGCGTGAGCTTTTCGCAAGGGGACATGTCTGTGGGTTTGCCCCTCACCACGGCCATCGCCCTGCAGGACATTCCCGAGGGCCTGGCCGTGGCGCTGGCCATTCGCGGCGCCGGTTTCTCGCCCCTCCTGGCCGTGTTGGTGGCGGGCTTGAGCGGTGCCTTAGAACCCCTCGGTGCATTGTTGGGTGTGGGGCTTTCCAGCGGAATGGCACTCGCCTACCCCATAGGGCTCGGGCTTGCGGCCGGTGCCATGTTGTTTGTGGTATCCCACGAAGTGATCCCGGAAACCCATCGCAACGGGCACCAAACCACAGCTACCGTCGGCCTAATGGTGGGCTTTGCATTGATGATGGTGCTGGATACAACACTGGGCTGAGCGGCTGTGACTCATGATTCATCGCTATTGTTGATGGCGTCACGCGGTCAGCGGCCTCTAAGTTGGCAGCACAAATAACGACGAAAATCAGGGCTAAGACGCTGATAGTGTAGCGATGTTATGTAACGACCACGTTTAGCCCAACAGCGTAATTGCTTGACAAGCCGCGCCGAGGTGTTAATCTGAGTGGAGTCTTGTATAGACCCGCTTTATGTAAACATTGCTGATTGTTTCCTATCTCTACACCGTGCTGCTAGTCTCGTTGTTCTGATTTTTTACTCTTCATCATGCATGTATTTCTTCGCGCGACTCTATCACACGGCTAGCAAGTGGCGTTTTACGCCGTTATTTTTTGATTTAGGAGACATCTACATGTCAGTTTCTACTGGAACCGTTAAGTGGTTCAACGAAGAGAAAGGTTTTGGTTTTATCACGCAGCAAAACGGTGGTCCGGATGTATTCGTACACTTCCGCGCTATCGCTAGCAGCGGATTCAAAACCCTGAAAGAAGGTCAGACCGTTACTTTCTCTACCGAGAAAGGACAAAAAGGTCTGCAGGCAACCAACGTCGTTGCCATCTGATCTGCTTCAACTTCGGTTGATGATAAAAAAGGCGCCTTCAGGCGCCTTTTTTATTGCGTCCGGATTGTTGCCACCGGTTGATCGTCCCTGATTTTTGTTTGAAATGCTATATTCAATTGCGATCTACAATAGCTATCCTCAATAGCTAACCTCATTCATTACGCGACACGCATATCCCGCATTATAAGCCCGAGATTTTTTTGAACGCTGCCCTTTGAAATGCAGCCCTTGACCGTCACCCCTTGAGAATCACCCCACCAGAGGCAAGATCATGAAAGGCAAGAAAACCAAAAAATCGGCAACCAGCAGTATCGACATCGGTATCAGCAGCAATGCACGCGCCAAAATAGCAGAAGGTTTATCTGCTCTGCTCGCAGACAGCTATACCCTCTACCTGATGACGCACAATTTTCACTGGAACGTGACAGGCCCCATGTTCAACAGTCTGCACCTGATGTTCATGACGCAGTACACCGAACAATGGACGGCATTGGACATGATCGCCGAGCGTATACGCGCGCTGGGACACCCTGCCCCCGGCACCTACAAAGAATTTGTTAAACGCGCCTCAATCAAAGAAGTCGAAGGCACCCCAAAGGCCACCGATATGATCCGTTATTTGGTCGCAGCACAAGAAGCAACAGCACGCACCGCGCGCGATTTATTTCCGGTAGTGAATGAAGCAAATGACCAGCCCACTGCAGATTTACTGACGCAGCGACTGGAAGTACACGAGAAAACCGCGTGGATGTTGCGCAGCCTGTTGGAAGAATGAGGTTGCGGGAAAATTGCAGGGGACGGCCGTCCTTCCCCTGCGCAGCCTTTTTCTAGCTTTATAGTTGCGTTTTCTAGCTATTTATAGGGTTTTCTAGCTTTTGCTGGTTAAGCCATTACTGAGCAGCCAGTCGCGCAAACGCCTCGACAACTTCTTGTGGCGCCTGAACCAACTCGACCAGTACCCCCTCCCCCCCGATAGGAAACTCGTCATTGCTTTTAGGGTGCAAGAAGGTAATGTCGTAACCTGCCGCGCCTTTCCGAATGCCGCCGGGCGCAAAACGTACGCCATTGGCACTCAACCACTCGACCGCTTTGGGCAAATCATCCACCCATAACCCCACGTGATTGAGCGGGGTGGTATGCACGGCGGGCTTCTTGTCGGGGTCAACCGGCTGCATCAGATCCACTTCGACCTTGAAAGGGCCTGCGCCCATCGCACAGATATCTTCGTCGACATTCTCCCGCTCCGACACAAAATTGCCGGTGACTTCAAGCCCCAGCATGTCGACCCAGAGTTTCTTGAGCTTGTCTTTGGAGGGGCCGCCAATAGCAATTTGCTGGACACCGAGCACTTTGAAAGGACGTTGCATGGGGAAATTCCTGTCATTAATGGATAAGCATTGAGGGACAATCCTGTGTGGACGATCCTTTAGAGAGAGTCATCGATGAATCATCAGTCAGGTCGGCATTATACGAGGTTGAGGCCCGCGTTGACACCCCATAGCCAAGCTCATGCGATGCCGAAACACTATGTTAAACTGCCCATCCGATTGTTAATTTTTTGCAGGAAGCGTTCACATGACACTGGAGATCCGCCCCGCCCTTCCCACCGACCAAGGCCCTATCGCTGAACTCATGTACAGCGCCGGCCCGGAAATCTACGACTTTCTTTACGGTGACAAGGCCGTGGAGTTTATTCGTTATGAATTTGCACAAGGGACTGGCTTCTGTGGCTGGCACAATGTGACAGTCGCGGTACAGGACGGCAAGGTGGTCGGCACCGGATGCTTTTATGACAAAAAAGCATACAACGCGATGATGGGCGGCTCAGTCATAAATTTCTTTGGCTTTTTCGGTGTATTGGGTGCGCTCCCGGTACTTTGGCGCGCACGTCATACCAGTAGTTCAATGAAGCCACCGAAACCCGGCGAATTGTATCTGGCCAACTTCGGTGTGGACGCAACGTGCCGCAGCCAAGGGGTAGGATCGCGGATGATTGAACAGAAAATCCAACACGCGCGCGATCAAGGCTACCGAATATTCGGTCTGGATGTCGCCGTCACCAATCCACGGGCGCAAGCGCTGTACAGCAAGCTGGGCCTGTTGGTGAAAAAAGAAAAGCAGTTTTCGGGCAATGATCCGCGCGTACCGGCCTGCCGAAAAATGGAATTGGTGCTGGGTTAGTCGCTGATTCTAAAGCCTGCCGCTGCATTTGAAGCACCGCAAACCCCTGGTGGCGCCTGCCACCAGGGGTTTCCAATAACGGCCCCTATCAACTGCCGATGGTACCGCCATCCAGTTTGCGAATCACGACCGTTGCCGGACGAGGACGACCGCCAAAAGGCCAACGGCTCACGGATGAGGGATTGGCAATGCTCGGCGCACCAAACAGATTGTTCCAATAGGTGGTGGATTCACCTGGATGCTGCACGTTGACAAACATGGTGCGACGATCAGGCGTCATTGTGACGCCGGTAATTTCGCAACCACGCGGCCCCGTCAGAAAACGACGCACTTCTCGGGTTTGCGGGCAAGCGGCAAGCATAGCGTTATTGCCGATATTGTTATAGCCGCGATCAGCGCGATTTTGCGACGAGTTCGAAATGTCGGTTTGAATCCACAGAATGCCGCCATCATCCACCCAGATACCGTCAGGTGAACCAAATACCGGCTGATCCGCAGGCACTGCCGCGTCATAGGCAGCATCGCCGGCCAGCATGAACACATCCCAACTGAAAACGGTATCCACATCGCTTTCACGAAAACGCACGATATGGCCGTAAGGGTTAGGATCTCGCCCGCTGTTCACAGGCGCGCCGTTACCCGAGCCGTTGGTCAGTGTTACAAATACATCCTTGGTATGGGGATGTACCGCCACCCATTCGGGGCG
The DNA here is from genome assembly GCA_964473645.1 of uncultured Moraxellaceae bacterium. Taxonomy (GTDB): domain Bacteria; phylum Pseudomonadota; class Gammaproteobacteria; order Pseudomonadales; family Ketobacteraceae; genus HdN1. The sequence continues at coordinate 175,009 of CAYYPW010000005.1, read as the reverse complement.
GTGCAATCGCGTGGCACCCACCGCATCGCCCGCCATGCGGGTGCGAATCAGCACGTCTGCTTGATCGAGCCAGCCATTAGCCGTTGTCAAGGCGCCAACCCCATGCACCAGCGGCAGCCACTCACCCGTGCCGTCAGCCTGGAATTTGGCGACATACAAGGTGCCATGATCGAGCGGGCTCTTGCCAAAGGCGCGCAATTTGCGCCACGGTGCATTGCCCACGAATTTATAGAGATAATCGCCGTTCTCATCGTCACCGCTATACACCACGACACGGCCTTTGCTTTCTGTACAGGTGGCGCCTTCATGCTTGATGCGGCCGAGCGCACTGCGCTTGACCGGAATCGATTTGGGGTTATAGGGATCGATTTCTACCACCCAACCAAAATGATTGAGTTCATTGCGATTGACAGACAAATCAAAACGCGGCTCTGCCTTGTGCCAGTTGTAACCAAAACCGGCCGCTGACACACCATAACGCGCTTCAAGAGCTGTGCGGGTTGCTGTCCATGCGGTGTCATCAGTGCCGAAGTAACCGTTCCAGTTTTCTTCACAGGCGAGATAGGTGCCCCAGGGGGTGTATCCCATCGCACAATTGTTCAGCGTGCCCTTGGGAGCAGGCGTTATTGTGGATTTCAGCAGCGGATGATCAGTACGGACCGGGCCTGAAAACGCCATTGGCGTGGTGCCGGTGATGCGACGATTGCGCGGATCGCGACGATCGATGTCCCAGCGACCGCCTTCGCCTTTGCGGATAGAGATTACACTCACACCGTGACCCGCCAGGGCTTTCGCTACTTTCTCGCGGCCTGCATCATCATTGGTGATATCACCGCCCTGCGCGGCACTGTAAATCATGTTGGCATCGGTATATTCATGGTTCATCACTAGCAATCCGCGATGATTGCCGAAAAAAGGCAGCGGGAAATAGTGAGTGCCATCATGGTTGAAACCAACTTGCTTCGCTTGTTCTTCTGCCGTATTGGAGGCGTCTTCGGCAAACGCGACCGCGCCTGGCAATAATGGCGTTCCCCAGGGGGCAAGCACTTCGTATGCGTAGCCCTCGGGCACCACCAGAGAGTCTTCTGAACTGACCGGGACTTCGCTAAAACCCAGCAGGGCTTTGCCGCAGCTTTCCTGTGCCTGGGCATTGCCGGATAACAACATGCTACCGCCAAAAAAGCCGGTGGCAGCAACCGCGACAGACCCACCCAATACAGTGCGGCGACTGACACGCTGTTCGATCAAATCCTGAATATGATCGTTGTTGGTAGGATTGGAGCCAATATCATCCGTGTCATGGATGACAATCGTCTTGTCGTTGGTGTTCATGGGTTCTCTCTCTTATAGGTGCGTAAAAAGGTCGGTCTGCAAACGGAATCACCTAGCCTGCATGAGCAACATGAAAGCTTGATTACAAAGAGAGCAACCCTTGCACCCCACGTCTTCCGTGTTTGACTGTGACAGTCATCAGGCCCAGCGTAGCGGCACCCTCATACACATCGTTACAAGGGCGCGGTCTTGCAAATTACGGCAAGCAACAGGTCTATCTGCACCCCCCATGTGCACCACCAATGTAAAAAATGCCTGTTTTCATCGAAAAAATGGCCTGTATTCATTTGACAACACCCGGCACTTCACGCCCGGGAAAAAGCAAAATACAACTGTAATAAATCTGTAACATTGATTCCCGATAGTGCGCCTCTCATTCCAGCCAAACACCAGCCACCTATCCATTTTGCAGTAGGGCAACGCATGACACTGGCAGATACCGAGCGCGCTCATCGCGCCGAAAAATTATGGCGCCTCAAACTTGCATTTGAATCTGCGGGGCACCCGTCACCGATTCACTACACCAAACTCATGCAAAACCATGACTACCGACTGGAAATGTGCTTGATCGCAACCCAATCCACTCACCCGCTACTGCACCAACTTGGCATTGAATTGCTTGAACACACGACCGAGGCAGTGCCCAAAAAGGCTGAACGTTTACCGCACGCGCTGAAAGAACCGGCACTGAATCAAGATATCGTGGAAACGGTGCTTTATCAGTGGCAACACACCGCAAACGAACAGCCGGCTCAGGCGCGCCACACAGTAAAACTGTTATGGCCCCTGTTGGGTGTGCTGATTATTGCGGGGGGCTTGCTTGGCTTATTGTTTCAAGGCTCTGTAGCCCGCTGGTTGGGCAATGAAACGCAGGTAAAGGGGCGCTTTAGCGGCGAACATCATTGGACGGCAGACCGCACCTGGATACTCGACGGTATTGTTTTTTTCGAGCCGGGCGCACGTCTGCATATTGAAGCCGGTACCCAGATCAAAGGCGGCCCTGGCGCAGCATTGATAATAACGCGCGGTGCCATGTTGTTTGCGCGCGGAACCCATAACGCCCCGGTGGTTTTCACATCCGCCAATCAACCAGGCCAACGACAACGGGGAGATTGGGGGGGGATCGTCATGCTGGGCAGTGCGCCGGTCAACACTGATAACGCACACATTGAGGGTCTTGCCGCCGAACACCCCTATGGCAAGTTTGGCGGGCAAGACCCTGCCAGTGGCTGCGGAGTGCTGGAGTTTGTGCGTATCGAATATGCAGGGTTTGAAGCCTTTACCGATAACGAACTCAACGGTCTAACGCTGGGGGGCTGCGGCGCTGCCACGCTGATACGCAACGTGCAAGTGCATCGCGCGCTGGACGATGGCATTGAAGTTTTCGGCGGAAACGTCGATCTGAAAAACATTGTCATTACGGGTGCAGGTGACGACAGTCTGGATTGGGATCTGGGCTGGACGGGACGCGTGCAGTTTCTGATTGCACAACAATATGCAGACAAGGGCGACAGTGCTTTTGAAGGAGATAATCAGCAACGTAATCCTTTTGCAACACCTACCTCCCGGCCCGTCATGCACAACATTACGTTGATCAGCCCCGACAGTGCCGACCGGTATCAACGTGCCATGACATTGCGCCGGGGTACGGCAGGTGAATTTCATAACGTGTTGTTGCACGGTTACGCCGATGACACGATAGATTTGCAAGACTCGACCACTATCGACAACATCCATCGCCAGCGACTGTCGTTTTCACACATCTATGTGCATTCACAACGCGCTATTGCAAGCGGCCGCTGGTTTGCAGACGAACACGAGCAAAACGATGATAACGGATTTGATGAGGCGCAGTTTTTTCACGATGTGCAGCAACAATTTCTGTTTGCCAACAAAGCGGCACTCCCGCCAGAAGCGACCAGCGAGATCATGCCCCGCTACACGCCCGTTACAGGCATACTGTCGGGCAAATTCAGCGCGTCGATTCCGCAGGAAGAATTCTGGGAGGAAGGCGCAAACTATGCAGGTGCAGCGCGTCCAGGCATGCAACGCGGATGGTGGGAAGGTTGGACGGCGTTCTCCGTGAATTAGGCTCCGCAGCGGATGCAGGCCAGCCAACTCAAGGATGAGTAGCAGCTGCAAGGCGTTTTAGTCATCCTCGTGCGCGCGCAGGGCCGCTTCCATGTCGGACAACAAGATGTTCAGGGCCTCCCCTTGCATTTGAATCTCGATAATGGACAAGGTCAACGATAAGGCCATGGTGACGATGCTCACACCGAACAACCACTGCGCGGCGACTGCCCACCCCAAATAGATCATCAACATGCAGATCGTACACATGACCAAACTGGATATCCCCATGGTCTGCATGTTTCGAATCAGCACCAGGCGTTGACGCAGGTTGGCAATCTGTTTCACGATTTTTTCATCCGGCTTTTGCTGATACTCCCGGTGCAAGCTGCGAATGACATTCGACAAACCGAGAAAACGATTGGTATAGGCCAGTAACAGTACCGACACAGCCGGAAACAGCAAGGCCGGTGTATTGAGGGTCATTTCCATAAAAATCCAGTCGGCAGTTCAAATCTCAGTCAATATGACAGGCTCGCCTACTCTAAAATAACGTCGTTGATTTGTCTTCAAATCTTCACACCTGTTTAACAATTGCCCCTTTACCCTCTGGATGGCGTGTCTGCATCGATTGCCGAATGCAGCACTCCAACAATATAAGAGGGTCTTTAGATGCACTCACTCAAACCGTTAAGCATCGCCCTGGCACTGCTTGGATGCAATTCTGCCGTGGCGGCAAGCGATCTGTATTTCTCTGAATATATTGAAGGGTCATCCAACAACAAGGCGTTGGAAATCTTTAATAACACCGGCAACACCGTAAATCTGTCCGGATATGAAATACAAATGTTTTTCAATGGCAGTACAACGCCCGGTCTGACCGTACCATTGACCGGCACTGTTGCCCAGGGCGCCACTTTCGTGTTTGCGCATAGCAGCGCGATCAGTACGATTCTCGACAAGGCGCAGCAAACGTCGGGGGCGGGTATGTTTAATGGTGACGATGCCATTGCATTACTCCATGGCGGTGTACCGGTGGATGTGATCGGCCAGATTGGTGTTGACCCGGGCAGTGAATGGGGCACAGGCACGCTGAGCACAGCGGACAATACCCTACGCAGAAAGAACGCCATTGATGCAGGGCGCAGTGATGGCTACAGCCTTTTCGACCCGGCGCTGGAATGGGATGGCTTCGATAACAATACCGTTGATGGACTCGGCAGCCATAACGGAACCAGTGGTGGCGGTAACAATGGCGGCGGCAATGGGAGCGCAGGCAATTGTGGTGACGCAGCCACACGAATTCATGCTATTCAGGGCAGCACCGATACCAGCCCGTTGGTGGGTCAGTCCGTCATAGTGGAAGGCGTTGTAACGGGCGACTTCCAGGGCACTAATGGCCTCTCAGGCTTTTATCTGCAGGAAGAAGACGCTGATACGGATGGTGATGCTACCACCTCCGAAGGTGTATTTGTGTATAGCAACAGTTATGCGGTTTCCGCTGGGGAACGCGTGCGCATTGCTGGCGTGATTTCTGAAACGTTCGGGCAGACCCAACTGGCTAGTCTCACCGCTGTTGTCGCCTGCGGTACCGCCAGTCTGCCCACACCAGCGAGCATCAACCTTCCCTGGGCCAACGCGAACGCGCCAGAAGCCTATGAAGGTATGCGGGTGACCCCCTCGCAAACATTAACCGTATCGGATACCTACAATTTGGCCCGTTTCGGTGAAGTCACGCTGTCCAACGGGCGACTGATGATTCCGACGCAAGTGGCAACACCTGGCACTCAAGCCAACGCCGTGGCCGCCACCAACCTGTTGAACCGCCTTGTGCTGGATGATAACAGTAGCGTGCAAAATCCTGATCCGGTGGTCTACCCTAACGGCAGTTTGTCAGCCAGCAACAGCTTGCGTACCGGTGACAGTGTGAGTGGAGTCACCGGCATTCTGGGCTATGGTTTTAGTGCTTTCCGCTTGTTCCCCACCAGCACCCCCGTCTTTACCAGTGATAACACCCGACCTGCAGGCACAAGCATGCCTGAGGCGGGACAGGTGCGCATAGCCAGCTTCAACGTGTTGAACTATTTCAACGGGGATGGCATGGGCGGTGGTTTTCCTACTTCGCGAGGCGCCAATAGCCTGGATGAATTTAACCGTCAACGCAGCAAGACTATCGCTGCCATTCATTCCCTCAATGCTGACGTTATTGGCATCATGGAAATGGAAAACGACGGTTTCGGTGACACCAGCGCCATTCAGGATCTGGTGAATGGTCTTGGATCAGAATGGCGATTCGTGGACCCCGGCGTGGGTGCTATTGGCGGCGATGAAATCACGGTAGGCATTCTGTATCGGCAAACTCGCGTTATGCCGATCGGGCCTGCCGTTACCACCGCAACCGGTGCATTTGCCGACCGCAATCGACAACCGCTGTTGCAGTCTTTCCGTCGCCACAGCAGTAGCGACACATTTACAGTGGTCGTCAATCACTTTAAATCCAAAGGCAGCTGCCCCACTGACGGTAGCGCAGATCAGGATCAGGGCGACGGCCAAAGCTGTTGGAATCCTACCCGTGTCGCTGCTGCCAATGATCTTTCCGCCTGGATCAACAGTAATCCAAACGGACATGTCGATGGCGATGTCGTGATCATCGGTGATCTTAACGCTTATGCCAAAGAAGATCCCATCCAGCAATTGGTGTCGCTGGGTTATACCGATCTGATTCAACAGGTCGTGGGGAATCCTGTCGAGGGGAGTCCTGGCGAAGGAAGTCAGGCCGCATATTCATTTGTGTTCAACGCGGAGTCGGGGTATCTCGATCATGCATTGGCGACAACTGAATTAGCGGCCAAAGTACAGCACGTCGAAGAACACCACATTAACGCTGATGAACCCCGGGCGCTGGATTACAACATCGAATTCAAATCAGCGGGTCAGATAAGCAGCTTCTATAACGCCGATGCATATCGTAGCTCTGATCATGACCCACTGCTGCTCGATATCTTGCCGGTGGAAATCGTAGGTGATCTGGATCATGACGGCGATATCGACAACACCGATATTCGCCTGATGATGAAACGCCTGAGAACAACGGCGAACGGCAGTGATGATCCCTATGATCTCAACCATGACGGATACATTACGGCTGCGGATCTTCTTCGCTTGATCCTGTTGCGTATTCGTACGGCATATACCGGCAATTAATCGTCGCTATTGTTTTTTCGGCACCATCAATAATTCAACACAGTTCAAATACGGGGACGAATTTCACTTCGCTCCCTTATCCAAATCATTATTAGAGGTATCACCATGTTGAAAATAATTTCTGTGTTTGCATTGCTGGCCTTCGCCAGCCTGCACACTTTCTATGCGAATGCAGGTGATTTTTGGCCTGGCCAAGGTAACGCCAGCAACACGATCAAAAATGTTCAGGTGGGACCACGACCGTATTTTCTGGTCGACGACATGGACGCAAGCCCACTGAAAAACAAACTTAAACGCTGCGAAGCGCAATCCTTGAAACCCTCGAACTTCTCCATCGGCCACCGTGGTGCGCCGTTACAGTTTCCGGAGCACACCAAGGAATCGTATGTCGCCGCTGCCCGCATGGGTGCAGGCATATTAGAATGCGATGTGACCTTCACCAAGGACAAGCAACTGGTCTGCCGACATTCCCAATGCGATTTGCACACAACCACCAATATTCTGGCAACCCCACTGGCATCCAAATGCAGCACACCCTTTTCACCAGCGGAATATGATGCCAGCGGCAACCTGATCAAGTCGGCTTCGGCTGTGTGCTGCACCAGCGATATCACCCTGGATGAGTTCAAAACACTTCGTGGCAAAATGGATGCGTCCAATAACAAGGCACGCACCGTTGATGAATATCTCGGTGGCACTGCCAGTTTCCGTACTGACCTTTATTCCGGGCCAAGTAGCGGCACGCTGCTTACGCATAAAGAAAGTATTCAGTTGTTTAAATCACTGGGCGCAAAAATGACGCCTGAACTGAAATCGCCCAGCGTCAGCATGCCCTTCGACAGTAACGGCGATGGTGTGGGGGATTACACCCAAGCACAATATGCACAACAGATGATTAATGAGTACCGTCAGGCTGGCATCTCAGCGCGCCATGTGTGGGCGCAATCCTTTGATCTGAATGATGTACTTTACTGGATCAATAATGAGCCTGCGTTTGGCAAGCAAGCTGTCTATCTTGACGATATCGATCCGACCGATGCCAACCCGAACAACGATAGCGCACCTACGCTTGCCGAATTGCAAGCCCTGCACGCCCAAGGGGTCAATATTGTGGCACCACCCACCTGGGCGCTGGTCACGACCAATGCTGATAACAAAATCATACCCTCACAGTACGCGTTAGACGCCAGGGCGGCAGGCATGGATATTATTACCTGGACACTGGAACGTTCCGGCATTCTCGCAGACGGTGATGGCGGTTGGTATTACCTGTCAATCAAGCCGGCTCTCAACAACGAAGGCGACACCTATGAACTGCTACACGTGCTCGCAAAAGAGGTAGGAATCAAAGGCATCTTTTCTGACTGGCCGGGAACCGTGACCTACTATGCCAATTGCATGGGATTGAAATAGTCGACTTGACATAAGTGTTATTTAAATAGCCCGGCAACACAAGGGGCGCAGCAGTGTGCGCCCCTACTTCTGCTTGCTCGGTTCTGCAGTGAAAAACAGCCTAGTTAAATAGTAAACCGTTTCGTAAGCGACTCGCTCCGATTAACCATTTGCGTCAGCATCGAAACAATTTCATGCATGCCCGAGGCAGCCTGTGCGGTTTCTTCGGTGCCTTCCGCCACATCGGCAATATTACGCGCGATGTCATGTGCCACGGTGCAGTCGCCACCTGCGCGTTGATCCCGCTCAGATCACCGATCGCATCCGTGATCTGATTGAGTTGGCCTGATGCATCACGAAAAATATCCACACTATGATCCGAAATTTGCTGTGACATATCCATCACCTGCACAGTATCACGTGCACCTGCTTGCACATTTTCAATAATGCCCTAAATTTCAGCAGTGGATTGCTGTGTGCGCTGCGCCAGAGTGCGTACTTCATCGGCGACAACGGCAAATCCGCGCCCTTGTTCTCCGGCCCGTGCCGCTTCTATGGCAGCGTTTAGTGCCAACAAATTGGTTTGCTCGGCAATGGCCTTAATCACACTCAAAACACTGCCAACGTTGCGCGTATCAGTATCCAGTTTGGTGACGGTTCTCATTGAAGAACCAATCTGGCTTGATAGCTTGTCGATCACATCCTGCGCTTTTTGCATTGCGACCTTACCGGCGTTTGCGGCTAGATTGGCATCATTGGCAACACCAGCCGCCTGCTGTGCATGCCGCGCCACTTCACTAGAAGTTGCCGACATTTCTTCCATCGCGGTCGTGATCAACAGAATGCGGTCATTCGAATGCCCCGTATGTTCCGCAATGCCAGAAGTGGCAGCCGTAACACGTTGACTGACATCAAGCAACTGCGCAGAACTGCGCTGCATTTCTTCGGCCATGCCACGCAGAAACTCACGTAATACCTCTGCAGCCTTAGCCAGTCGCCCCAATTCATCAGCGCGCACCATGCGTATGCCTGCTTGCAGATTTCCCCGACTCAAATGCTCTATAGTGTTAATAATCTGTTGGCTGGGAACCACAATGCCCGCATTGATCAACCACAAGGATAGCGTTATAAATACCGCTATCGCCCCAAACAACAAGGCTGCAGCCATACCGCTGGCGTTATCCACTTCCTTTTCTGTGTTATGGGCACTCTTGGCAACATTATCGCCGATCAATGCAATAGCCTGATCGAGCAGCTCAGTAGGGGCACGATCTATTCCTTTGACGGCAAGATCACCGGCCCGATGATCAAAACCCGCCTGAATAAAGGCATCCAACCCTTGCCGGTATTTGTGTCCCATTTGCGAATGTTCGCGCGCAAAATTTTCAAGCTTACGCGCCGCCTCCGTAGTGCCCAAGTGGGTTGCCAATGTAAGCGCACCTTTTTGGACCTTTTCTTCCTGTGCTAAAAACTGTGCCCAGTATTTCTTCCGCTGTTCTTCATCATGACCGCGCAATAAAACGTTTTTCCACTCTTGTACCTGAACCTTGAAATCAGAAAGCACTAGCGCCACCTCATGCCGGTGGCTGACTTCTTGCTCGATCAAACGACGGTAACTGTCGATTCCTGCTGTCACATTACTGTAATAGTAGAGCGCAGCCGCCAAAATGAGGGCGCATCCACCCACGATAATGACCAGCAATTGGTTGAAAAGACTGCTACGAATCCAGGACATGGCTAACCTCGCATTGCGCGAAAACCGATTCAAAACAGGGAAAAGCGTTATATACATCTATCAGGGAAAGACAAAACGTATCAGGGATAGGCAGAAAAACCTGCTGAAGAAAATCGACCCGCTAAAAGCCTATCCACTATAAGAATCTACCCACTAATTGGTAAGCCTAGAACTTAGACCGTATTTTCGCCACCGCGATGGTCGCTTCGCCCATGAACATGATTAGAATGGCATTACCAACACCGCATATCGGCCGCCCTTGCCAATACCGCAAAGCAGCAACGTCAGCCAAGGATTCACTCGCAACATGCCTGCAATAAATGGCAAGGCATCGCCTCCCACCGGCAACCATGACAACAACAAGGTCCACACCCCGTAACGCTTGAACCAGTACTGCGCCTTGTCGAGACTCCCTGCCTTGAAAGGAAACCAGCGGCGATCCTGAAAATGCAGCAAATAACGCCCCAACACCCAGTTAAAGCCCGCTCCCAGGGTATTACCCGCCGTCGCCACGACCCATAACGCCAACACTGGGTGGCCATCCAAGACCAGGGTGACCAGTACCACTTCAGAATAAAACGGCAAAAATGTCGCCGCGAGAAAAGCGCTCATGAAGAGAGTGAAATACATCATCAGGACGCGCTCATTCTGTAGCTCATTCCCCGTAGCTCATTCCGTAAAGATCAATTCACGGCTGGTCTGCCGTACCGCATCGGCAAACAACCCGAACAAACGTCGTTGGCTACGCAGATAAGGCAGATATTCTGGATGCCATTGCACGCCAAGCAAAAAACCGAAATTTCCCTCAATGGCTTGTATAAAACCGTCATCATCGCGCCCGACCACAGTGAGCCCCTGCCCCAGCTGATCAATAGCCTGCCGATGTAAACTGTTTACCCGCAGGCGGGAGGTGTTGGCATGGGCATGCAACCGGCTCGTTACCTCCAGCTCAACCCACTTTACCGGTCGAATGCTATCCCGATTGGACGTGTGTTTGCGCAAATGGCGAATATCCAGGTGCAGGCTGCCGCCGAACACCACATTGATCAATTGCGCCCCTCGGCAAATACCCAGCATCGGAATATTGTCCTGCATGGCGCGACGTATCATGGCCATCTCGAATATATCGCGCTCAGGATCATACACACGCTCTGGCAGGCCATTGCCCCCATAATGCTCGGGTTCGATATCGTTGCCGCCCCCGATCACAATGCCGTAAATGGGTTCACGCGGTAATGGATCGCGTGCGGTGAGATAGGTGGCACGCAGCCCCTGCATGGCCAACATAAACCGCGTGGCCCACCATGCTGTTCTCAGCCTCGCGTGCGGACCCGTCACCGCCACCAATGGTCGTTTCAAGAATTCCTCTGTCAAAAGCCACCCCACCAACGCTCCACGATTTTGCGCCAGCCGCCGTCCAGGTTAAGCGCTATCGACTCCAGATACGGCCGGTATTGTTGGCACATAGTGGTAATGATATGTGGCTTTTCTGCCAAACGCTCGACCAACAGCCAATCGTGCCAGGGCAAATTAAGGTTCCAGCGTGGGTTATCGATGTCACAGTTAGGCAAGCGATAGTGCAAGGTCGGGCGTGCTTTTACCCGTATATCCTCAATATGCGCCCGCAAAAAGGCTTCGTCGATGTAAGCAAACAGTGGCAGAAAATCCAGGGTGCGATTACGGGTTGGATTGGCCGCGAGGTAGTCCATCATAAATTGCCGCATGTCGGGCTTATAAGCCGGATCAATCACCTTGAGAATGTAGGCTTTGTCAAAATGATCAATATAGCTCGTCAGACGCCGGGTAAGATCTGTGTCATCGTGCGCTGCAATCCAATCGTACAAACACAAAAACGCCCGTAAATAGCGCAATAAGGTGTCCACCTCGACATTGGGCAGCTCGGGGTTCAGGTGTAATCCAAACGCATACACCACACTGCTGCGGGTACCCTTGGCCCCGGCGTTACGCAGGGCATCGAATAAATGCATTAATTGCGAGAGTTTTGACATGGGTACCGGTGGGCTGGCGATCTCCCAGGGCACCAGTGTTTCTGCCGCAGCAGTGAGAATATCCGATGCTGCATTTTGCAGTGACAGCTCGACGCCTTCGGCACCTCGATTCTCAAAATGATGCCCGATCGTTTTAAGCGACGTAGCATCCAGCTCGATCACAAATTTGCCCAACGAGGTATCGACCACCCGATAATCATAACGATTGAGACGCTGCAACTCGCCGCCAAACACTGCCTGAATGCAATGCGCCATCTCCTGTGGTTCCAGCCCGGCCATTTCCAGCTCGACCCCCACCCGTCGCTCTTGTCCCGTTGCGGTCAGCAGTGTGGGGGGTATCCAATTGAGGTCTTTCACGGGTTACTCCTTTTTTTTGCAGTATACCTCCATCATTTGGCGAAACTGCGACACAACGCAATAGCCTGCGCGATCCTAGCCATCTCCAAACGCGAATTGAATGCGAATAATGTTTCGCATTATGGTATTCACAACAACTGCCAAGAGCTGCCATAACCATGACCCCACTTCGTATCCCCAAACGTGCCCGCCCGTTTGATAAGGCCCGCGTCAAAACCCCGGCCTGGCAACGCTACTTGATCGGACGCGACCTTTCGCCCAGCCAGGCTGAATACGATGCGGTGGTGAGTGCGCTGTGGGAGGGCGACGCGGCCATGGATACGCTTGTCGAATGGATGTACGCCTTTGGCCCCGGCAAAGCGCGTGCACTGTTAAGCCAGGCCATTGATAACGGCATCGCTACAGTGCCCGACGCACCCGCGCCACTGAGGGATTTTTTTAATACCCTCGAGACCCCGCCTGCATGGCTTGATCGCAGCTTGCTGGAGGACGCCGTGCGTTTTATTCACGGCACAGGCTTGGCGGCGCCCTATGTGTTACGCGATCTGGCCCTGATGGGCGGCTATCTGCTTTCGGGATTCAATCATGTGCTGGTAATGACCGGCGCACTAAACAAGGATGCATCGCTACGCATCGCCGAAACCGGCAAATGGTGGATCGACTGCACCGAATCGGGCGGGCTGGAGCGCTTTGGCGCTGGCTTCAAATCGACGTTGCATGTTCGCTTGGTGCACGCCATGGTGCGTCGCAGTTTGAGTAGTCGCCAAGAGTGGGACGCCGAACAATGGGGGGTACCGGTTAATCAGATCGATATGGTGGCCACTTACCTGGGATTCTGTGTTGTCATGCTGGGCGGACTGCGTCAGCTCGGTGTGCCGGTCACCCCTCATGAATCGCGGGCGGTGATGCACCTGTGGGCGTACGCAGGCTGGCTGATGGGGGTGGATGAAAAATGGCTGGTGTTCAACGAACGCGATGGCATCGTATTACTGAGCCACACCTTCATGACGCAAAGCCGCCCCGACTGGACCAGCCGCGAACTGGCCGGTGCGCTGGCGCAAGAACCCTTACATCGGCAGTATCCCCACCTGCGTTCACTGCGACAGAAACTGGCTTATCACCAACATTTAAGTGTGAGCCGCTACTTTCTGGGCAAACAGAAAATGGCCCAACTCGGGCTACCCTCGAACGTCACCCCCTGGTTTCCCTTGCTTACTGCTCTGCCAAGGCTGGCTCATTACAGTGCGCAACGCTGGCTACCGATACTGCGGGAACGGCAACAAGAAAAAGGCCGTACCGATCAATTGCAAGCGTTGGCAGCCATGTTTGGCGAGCAACATCAGCAAGTCGGCATCCATCGCGATCACCACCTCAGCCAGCCATCGCGAGCGCCATCCAAATAAGCACACCTCACAGACAATCCACCAGAATAAGAACGACCCAGGCTAAAGCCACGAAAAATAAAGGGCTGCGCAATTTGCCAACAGCGCTAGTGAAGGGAGCCGGATAAAGCATTACAATCCAGACGCATGGTCCCGCTTTCTGAGCGGGATGAATCCCCTCATTAGGACGGCGCCGATGTCTGTTGCTCCTGCTCCGCTACGTATCAATGCCCTCACGCCCGATGAACTGACCGAGCTCGATCGCTTTCTCATGTCAGACGCCACTTCAAGTGAAACACTGATGCTCGATGCGCTCGATGGCTATCTGACCGCTATTGTCGTTGGCCCCACGCCGCTCAAGCCAGTCGCCTGGCTACCCCGCATTTGGGGATCGCGCGAAGAACATGCCCCCCGCTTTAGCAGTACCCAGCAAGCCTTGCGCATCAAAGAATTGGTGATTCGCCACCTGAACGGCATCATGTTGTGCTTTATGCGCGACCCCAAACAATTTGAGCCCCTGTTCAATATCACCACGTTTGACGACAACGACCAGGAGTTCATCGACGCGGACATGTGGGCCTTCGGTTTCATGAAAGGCATGTCCCTGAGCATGGCCGACTGGAAGCCCTTGCTCACCAGCCCTTCTGCCGAAACGCTATTGAGGCCTTTGTACCTGCTCGGCTCACCTAACCTCAAGCCCGCCGAAAAAGCCTTGCGTGAGACGCGCGAACAACGCCAAGCCCTGGCTCATCAGCTCAGCCACAATTTGGCCGATATTTACGCGTACTGGGCGCCGCAGCGCCAAGCCCAGCAAGGGGAAGCCCGCAACGACGCGGCGACCAAGCCCGGGCGCAATGATCTGTGTTTTTGTGGCAGCGGTAAAAAGTACAAGAAATGCTGCGGGGCGGTGACCTTGCATTAATCACGTGGTGCGTTCAATGTCGAGCACAGAACCTATGGCCCGATTGGCGTGGGGCCCATTATTTCGAACAGCGATGACACCATCGAATATGAAGTGCTCATCAGCCCCAACTGATCGCACCTTATTTAATACTCATCAGTCACACCCATGATACACACAATGACGTTCTGTTCTTAATTCACACCATTAAGTCACAAAGATACTGCCTCCGATATCACATCAGGAGGCAGTATCTTTCCAATTTGACATCCCCCCTCGTTTTCTTTCATCGTTGAGGTCAATTCTCTTAACGTCCACCCATTGATAATACGATCCAACGTCCATTTCTGCTGCTGTGTAATGGCGCGCCAACTAGAAAAAGACAACAGGGAGCACACGTCATGCATTATTCCTTCACTCACGCGCGCATTTGGCGCTCGCTGGCCAGCATTCTATTGCTGTGCGGCTTGCTCACCGGCTGCGGCGAAAACATCGTATTCAACACACCCCAACAGGACAGCGTTTTTGGTCGCACCGATCAAGTCGGTCTTGATATCAGTTTTGTCAAAGTGTCGCCCGCCGATGCAACGTTCACCTTGAACGGTACCGATGTGACGAGCGAGTTCGCGATCGACGCCACTGGCGCGAAAGCCACTGCAACGTTGCTCGCGACCAACTTGCTCGATGAAAAAAATCGCCTGGTGGTTTCAACGCCAGCCATTACTAAAACACTGACCTTTTATGTCGATCGCACCGGCCCTGAATTTCATGTCACCGGGCTAGACCCCTGGCTAATGCTGCCAGGCGTAACGGTTACCTTCAGCGGCTATGTCACTGATCTGTCGCCCATTCAAAAAACCGGTTCCAATGCACCGATGGTGTGGCTAAATACAGGCGCAGGGAGTTTCCATACCGTCGCGCCTATCACGATCAATGACAATAACGAATTCACTGCGACAGTGACATTGCAACAAGATCCCACCAAAGGCGTTGGCGAATATATTCCGCTCGTATTTCGCGCTTACGATGTCCATAACCAACGTAGTAACGATGCATTCTCTGCGCCCATCAATACGCCCAAAATGGCCAAGGCACGCGTTACCTCCCGTGCATTCCAGAATGTCATTACACCCGCTGTGCAAACAGCCGTTAATGGCCTCAACCTCGAACAACTTATTAGAGCCGGCAACCCTGTGGTTGATGCAGGCTGGTGGATATTTTCGTTCAAACTCGATGTCACCAATTTTGATGTCGATTCAGTTAACCTGAACATTCAACCGACCAGTGATGGTGGTTACCATGTAAGAGTGCCCATCAATGTTCAAAATCTGGATGTGAGTATCTGGAGTCGTGTGGTCGCCGATATCCCTGGCCCCTTTAATCCAGGTGTCGGTGTACCCACCGGTTTGCACAATGCCGATATTGTGGGCGATGTGCTGGTGCGATTCCGTGTCGATGGCAATCCTAATGCCAATCCAGTGTTGGTTGTCGACAGCATCGAACCCAATCTCAGTGTCAGCGGTGGCGATTTTGAAGCGATCGATTTTGGCTTTAGCGTTTATGTGCCGGGTCTCGATGAACTGGAAGGCATTATTTTTGAAGCCATCGATGGCCTACTGGTGGAATTCATCGGCGACAAAGTGGGTAATAAAGCCGCCGAGAAAATCAATGAACAACTGGCGCTGATTCCTTCAGATTTCAATATCGCGCTGCGTGGCAAATCGCTGAATTTCTCCTTGATGGAAGCCTCTGTCACCAGCAGCAGCGCAGGGCTTGAAGTGGCAATCGATCAATCAGAAGTGAGCATTCCCAGCGGTGGATTTGATAGTTCCGTTCCGCGTGAACCTGGCTATCATTCACATGATCGCGTTGCGGCCTTCCCGAGCTTTAGCGATCTTACCCCCAGCGGGCAGCCTTACGATGTGGGTTTAACGCTGGATTGGGATATCCTCAATAAAACTGTCTACGAAGCACACCGCACCGGCATGGATAAATTATCCACCACGGTGGCTGGCAGCTCGATTCCCAAACTGGGCAGCAAACTCAAAGACTACGAACTGCAACTTTCGGTACGCCCCCTTGCTGCACCGTATATTGATTTGCCACTGCCACGCGCTGACTCTGCCTTGGCCAGCATTCAAGCCAAAGACGTGGAAATCAGTGTACAGGCGCGTAATGTCACCACCGGGCAAGCGTTCCAGCAGCTTATTCGGATCGTTGCAAACGCACGCGCCGATGTTGATCTGGCGTTGGCTTCGAACCGGGTGAGAGTATTAATTGATACCGACCCACGCATCGATATTCATCTGGTCGACAAAGAAGAATCCTCCTTGGTCATGGATGAAGCCTTTGTGCAAGACCTGGTAGATTATGCGATTCCGCTGGTGATGCCGCGCCTGGCCGATGCGATTCAGCAAATTCGCTTACCGTCGGTGGCAGGCTATTCCGCCAATCTGCTGGAAGTGGATGCACAGGGTAATCGGTTCTTCCGCGTGTTTGCGCGCATTCAACCGGCTGGCCAAGGTGGTCTCCCACCGGTGATCGATCCCGGCACGATTGGTGGTGTAATTCAACTCTAATCACGTCGTAAAAAAGTAACATCGGCAGCTCCTGACGTAATGTCAGGAGGCTGCCGACATCCGTTGACTCCGCCGATAACGTGTCGGCACCTGTCCCGTCCAACGCTTGAATGCACGCGTAAATGCACTCTGTTCCGAGAATCCCAGCAAAAATGCAATATCCGTCAACGAAAGATCTTCGGTATTTAAATAATGCCCCACCAAATCCGTGCGCACCTCTTCCACCAGATCGTTATAACGATAGCCTGCACTTTGCAGTCGTCGTGACAATTGCTGTGCCGTCATGTTTAATCGCGCCGAAACTGTTTCAAGATCCTGCTGCCCCAGGGGCAACAATTCGGCAATCAAAGCACGCGCTTCGTTGGCAACATTGGCCTCACGTGGATAATGCGCCAGAATTTTTTGCCCGGTATCAATCATGATCTGGGCCAGGGCAGCGTCTGCGTAACGCAAGGGTAATTGCAGATACTCGACAGGCAAGGCCACCGCATAACGCGGCGCATTGAACTCCACCGGGCAACCGAAAACCTCTTCATAGACAGATTTATCGCCACGCGGGGAATGCCGCATCTGCACTTTCAAGGGATTATGTTGAGTGCCGGTGATCCACCGCCCAAAGGCTACCTGACCGCTCATGGCCAACTCAAACGCCTGTGGTGGCACCCACGGCACACGCAAGGGATTCAGACATAAATACCCCACATCCCCTTCAATATGGAAGGTGGTGCCCTCTACATCCCAAATCAGTGCATCAAAGCGGATCAACTGCTCAATGGCCTGGCGTAAATTGCTGCGGCTCATTAATGCATAACCCAGCACTTCATAGGAACGCGGCTGCACATGCTGGCCCAAGCGTAAACCCACGTGCATATCGCCCGTGCGCTCTTCGGCCATTTTTAGCAGTTTAAAGGTACGATATAGCGAGAGACGGAAGCCCGGCTGCGCGAGCATCTGCGGTGAAATGCCCGCCTCTTGCAAAATGAGATAGGGATCAATGCCATACAGATTTTCCGCGACCGGAATAAATGCATTGACGTACGATCCCGCAAGACTGACAGGCAACGAGACCAGTTGCCTAAGTTGATTCATCCATTCATGCCAGTTAGCCATGACGTCGCCTTTCCCTTTGAGCTTAACCCCAAAGGGTATGGTAACGCGTGTTTATCGATATGTCTCGACCGTGGGCACTCGATGGGACAATTCACACAAAAAGAGAGTCAACAAAAATGAATTACCACGGCTCACACCATGCGCTTGACCATCCACAACGGCATATGTTTCAGCACGCGCCCCACCAATGACCAAGGCCACTCGGGCACGTAGGCTTCCTGCTTGCCGCTTTCGATAGCCCGCACGATGGCTTTGCTGCCGGTGGTTTCGTCGACCTCAAACGGCAATTTACCGGCAAAGCGATTGAGATCGGTACGAATATAGCCCGGGTAAATCGTGGTGATTTTGATGGGTGTGCCCATCAATTCAACACGCAAGCCTTCTGAAAGGGAGGCCAATGCCGCCTTGGTGGCTGCATAAACCGCCATATTTTTTGGCAAGCCACGCAATGCACTGATCGATGAAATCGTCACCAAATGGCCGGCATTTTGCGCGCGCAAAATTTGCATGGCGGCTTCGCACTGGGCAAGCGCGGCAATAAAATTGGTTTCTGCCGTCGCCAAATTGGCGTCGAAGCGCCCCGTGCCGATCGGTTGGCCCTTGCCAACGCCCGCGTTGACAATGATGCGATCAAGCGAACCAAATTCCTCTTTGAAGGCATTGAAAACACTGAAAACCTGTGGATGATCATTCACATCGAGCACACGCACACTAACGCGTATACTAGGGTGCGCCGCCAATAATTCTGCCTTGAGTTTCTCAAGCTCGTCGATGCGACGTGCACACAATGCGAGCGAATGTCCTTGCGCTGCAAATTCACGGGCCATTCCCATGCCCAGGCCGGCGCTGGCGCCGGTAATCAAAATGTTCATGCCTGTCCTCTTTTATTAGTAATGGATGCAGCGCTTATCGCAAACCCAGCGCGCCATTGGCAATAGCAATGCCACGATTTACTGGCGGCCCCAGGGTCAACTGTGTTGAAGCCCTTGCAGACCACGCTTGCAGAAAACAGGTCGTCCCGACAGCGCCAACATGCATAAGCGCAGGTGTAAGCCCAGCCATGCTCTGATAGAGCAATAAAGCATGACACAGTGCCTGTTCTTCAAAACCGAACTCTAATACAATCCGGCGACGGGGTGAGTCAGCTCATCCATGAAGTAAAACAACTGGAATAATCCTCATGATAATTAGAAGAATCGCCGCTGCCTCCCTGCTCACCTTGTTGACGACCTCTGCCGCTCATGCGGGTTTCTATTTGGGGGGCAACCTGGGCAGTGCGTCCCCAGGTGCCGACGAAGTCGACGACACGATCGCGTTGACGTTTGTGGGTGGCTTTCAGGTTCCAGACATGCCCTTCTTTTTTGAGGGCACCGTGCATCACTTCAATGATGCCGACGTCACCAACGAAGATGCTACCAACAACGACGTTATCATTTCAGTGGATGGTTTCACTGCAGCCGTAGGTCTCAGAGCCCCGAGAGAAAGCAAGAGTTTCCTTGGCGCTTACCTGAAACTAGGTACCTATTTTCTGGATGTGAGCGCGACGGGTTCTTTCGTGACCAACGGACAACCCTATAAGGTGAATGAAAGCGAAAAATCAGAAGGCATCATGATAGGCGCGGGCTTTGACTATCCGATGATTGCGAAAAATCTGTATTTCACTGCCGATTTGACCGGTTTTCTGGATGTCGACTACATCACCGCCGATGAAGGTGTGGCCATTTACGCCATCGGTGCAAAATACGAGTTTTGATCTTAGGCGCAATCCCCCTCGATATCACACCTCGCAAAAAGTACAAGTCAACCCAATGCGGTTGACTTGTGCTTTTCCAGTTGCCGCTCGCGCAACAACAAAAACAGTGGGAACGCAAACGCCAGTGCCACACCGAGCGTCAGTATGGCGATGATCGGCCAGCCTCTCATTTGCAGTCGCTTGGATTCAATATTGGACCAGGTCAAAAACGCGATTGCTGCTATGGTGACATCCCACGAAATCGAACTGGCGGCATGATTGGCGAAACACTCGGCGATGAATACTGTCATATCCATACTGCCGTGCTGCAACGCAAACTGAATGTTGTAATACCAGGTCAACGATATTCCCGCTAACGCCAATACGCCATAAAACACCTGTTTTTTCATTGCCGCCTCTTCATTGCCAGTTATTTACTACGCGCTATTCACTATTCAATAGTCATTAGCCGCTAATGAATAGCGTCATCGCTGATGATAGCCGTTATTTCGCGCACCATGACAACGGCGAAATAACGGCAGCACCCTTACAGAAAACGTCGCGCCAGCCAATCCACCAGCACGATATTCAACTCCTCGGGATTCTCTTGTTGCACCCAATGGCCGGCGTTGCTGACCAGGGTTTTCTCGTAGTCGGTACAGAAGTTATCCAGCAGATCATAGAAATGATAGGCCGCAATAAAGTCCAGCTCCGCGCCCACCGCCAATACTGGCGCAGTAATTTTGGGCAATCCGTTCGGGAAGGTTTGCTTTTGAAGGTCATAACCATACGGCAGACAACGATACCAATTCAAGCCCGGGCCAAACCCTGTTTTTCGATAGGCATTGGCATAGTAGGCCATCGAAGTATCATCGAGTATGACCTCACCTGGCCAGGTGCTTTCATCGTCGTGTATCCAGTGCACATGCCCAATACTTTCTGCGTCATGCTGACGGCTGCGCGACAGGTTGGTGCCCTGCCCCGTATCGCGACGCATGTAAAAACGGAAGGTGCGCGCAGGATCTTCGTTGAATTTATCCTCGCAGGCTTGTGTTTGAAAATAAGCAAAATAGTTTTTCGGCCCATAGAGCTGCTGATATAGATCCAGCGGATTCATTGGCATGTCAGCAAAGGGCGAATTACACGCGATCAAACCCGCTACGCGGTCTGGGTGGTACAAGCCCATGCCCCAGGTAATCGCCCCACCAAAATCGTGGCCCACAATAATGCCTTTCTCATAGCCGAAATGATCCAGCAGGCCGCAGATATCCTTGAGCACTTCTGAGAGCACATAGTCTTCTTTACGCGGCAACACAGTCGATTTGCCGAATCCGCGATGATCAGGCACCAGCACGTGAAAACCGGCCTCGACCAACGGCTTAACCTGATTACGCCAGGAGTAGCCCAGTTCGGGGTAACCATGACAGAGAATCACTGGGTAAGGGTGCGCCTCACCCGCTGGTTTGCCTTCATAAATCGCAAGATCGATGCCATTGACCGCAATGTAGCTTGGCTTGTCGAAATCCGGCAGTATCTGCGGTTTGTATTTGAGTACATCGGGCATCACACGCGTAACGGGTTCGCTGCGTGGCGCATCCTCATTCGCCTTGGCCGTCGCGGATTGCAGAGTGGCTCGCGCATCATCGCGTGCTTTGGCCGCCGTCGCGGCATCGGCTGGCGTGGCGGTGAATTCCATGGTGCCGAATACGCCCATTTCGACCTGACCGCGCATGTTATCATTGGCATCAAGCGTTCCGGTGTAGGTCAAGGTCAGCGGCATGGGGATGGTCGTATTGACTTGCCACTTGAGGGTTTCCCCTTGTAATTCACCCGTTTCAACCACTTGCGCCCCATACTGCTCGTTAGAAACCAACCCCACCAAGCGCGTGCCTTCAGATTTCAGCACCAGTGTGCTCGCCTGATCACCGATGGGGGTTTTAACCACAATAGTCCACACGTGATCGATACTGTCCTTTTTGACGGCGACATGGGCAGTCTCATCACGCGCGCCTTGCGTGGCAGTCAAATCCAGGAACAAGGCGCACTCATCATCGGTAAAGCCGAGGTTTTTCAGATCATCAAAGGTGTTATTGAGCACCGACAATTCAGGCGAAGCGAAAGTACGCTGCATGCCTGCGGCAACCGATTCCATACTCATGTCAACGGATTGCATGGGCGCGGCGGCAAACACCACACGCCCAAACTTGCCACCTCCGACACTGAAAATTTCGCCACTCACATCACACGTTTCATGACCCAGCCAGGCCACCACGGGGGCCAGGCGATCGGGTTGAAAATCCCGTTCCAGGTGCTGACGAAAATCGCAATCAGGGAGCATGGCCGACAATCGCGTAAAGGCTGCCGGTAAAATCACGTTCACCCCGATATTGTGGGGTTTGCCGACCAGCGCCACCGATTTTGACAAGCCAAACAGCGCTGACTTCATCGAAGGGTAAGAGATTTGCGGACTGAAGCCCAGAGTCGAATTCGATGCCGTGTTGATGATACGGCCATACCCTTGTTTGACCATGTGGGGCCAGGCGGCTCGCATGGTGTTGAGGGCGCCGAGCACATGCACGCCCAGGTGTCGTTGCACTTCGTCAGCATCCACCTCGGGGAATACCTGAGTGCTGGCAATGCCAGCGTTGTTGATGAGGATGTCTACCCGCCCCCAGGTGTCGATGGCTTGTGCCACCATGCGTTTTGCCCCGACCAGCTCGGCCACGCTGTCGCTGTTGGCGATGGCCTCACCACCCGCCGCGCGAATCTTTGCCGCGGCCTCTTCAGCCACACTGGCCGTGGGTTGGCCGTTAATGCCAAAGGTGCCGCCCCCCAGATCGTTGACCACGACCTTGGCGCCCTTTGCTGCCAGGTACGCCGCATAGGCATATCCCAACCCACCCCCTGCGCCGGTAACGATTGCCACCTTGCCGTTAAATTCGAATCCCATATGTTCCCCCTGCTGGCGTTGTTGTTTTGGTGTCACTCAGTTCAGAATCGGGGCGCATGCACGCAACCGAAGTATACGGTGTATACCATAAGCGACATCAAAGAGGGAAGGCTTTTTGCGACGTGCTATCTAAAGCGGGCGCGCTAAAACAAGCGCCCCTGCTGCGGGGAGGTGATATCAGGCTGTAAAATGCTGGGGTCGTCGTTTCTAACTGCATTGACCCGTTGCGATACTTGAATACGCTGTAAGGTTCCAGCGGGGGCCGGGCGCAAATATTGCGCCGCCTGTGGTGCTGATTCGGCCTGCAGCCAGGCCGTTATTTCATTAACGCTTAAGATACACGGCATTCGATCGTGCACGGGCTCCATTTCGGCATTCGGAGACGTGGTCAGTACACAACATTCTGGCGAACCATCACTGACCGCTGATTGGTACACGCCTGCCATCGCCAGCCATGAGGCGTCGCGCGGGTGAAAATAATAGGGCGCCAGGGGTTTATCATTCGCATCACGACGCCACTCAAAGAACCCGTTAGCGATGATGACGCAACGCCGATCCCGCATGGAATCTCGAAAAGTGGGCAACTGCAACGCGGTTTCGGCGCGGGCATTGACCAGCCGCGTCGAACTACCCTTGCGTACCGCCCAGGCGGGCAACAATCCCCACGTCATCGGGAACAACGATAATTGCCGCTCCCGCGACACCAATACCGGTAAGCGCTGTGTCGGTGCGAAATTGTAATGGGGCTCGATATTGTCCAGATGGATTTGCTGGGAAGGCACCTGCAGCAACTCCATCAGGGTATACACCGCCTGCAGATGATGTAGCGAAAGACGGCCACACATAAGGTTCCCTCAATGGGTATTTAACAATTGATCGATATTTGTGCAAATATTGCGTACTGCCTGGATACATTAAGCCAATATTCTGTTGTCGATGATTTGGGCAGGAATTTGTTACTATTCTCACCTGACTGTATTTCAGAGTAAGCGTCAACCTGACGGGCGCCCGTATCAAGAGACATCGACCTATGGCGAAGCTTATTATTGCACTGCTGGTGACCACGCTGCTGACCGCTTGTGTAACGGCGCCCCCCCCTGTTGCGCCGGCCCCGGTAGACCCCGAAGCCCTGCTGCCTCTGCCTGGGGCAATGAACGAATTTGAACTCACCCCTGGTGACGATGAGGTCATTGGCGAGTTGCAACGCGTGCGAGCCCACCAGGAAGATACCCTCTCGGATATCGCACGTCGTTTTAACGTGGGTTATGAAGAAATCGTTGCCGCCAATCCTAACGTTGACCCTTGGCTGCCCGGTGCAGGCACCGAGGTGGTGATTCCATCGCAATGGGTGCTGCCCGAGGTGAAACGACAAGGCATTGTGATCAACCTGGCGGCGATGCGTCTGTTTTACTTTCCGCCGGCCCAAAAGGATGAGCCACAACGCGTGATTACTCACCCGGTTGGCATTGGTCGTATCGAATGGAAAACACCGCAAGGCAAAACCCGTATCGTCGCCAAAGCCGAAGCACCTACCTGGGTTCCGACAGCCGCCATTCGCCGCGAACATGAAAAAGAGGGTGACCCACTGCCCGCGTCGGTGCCGCCAGGCCCAGATAATCCTATGGGGTCACACGTTCTGCGCCTGGGCTGGCCTGAATATGCAATACATGGCACCAATAAGCCGGCCAGCATAGGCATGCGTGGCACGCATGGCTGTTTGCGTATGTATCCCGAAGATATCACCGCACTGTACGACAAAGTCCCCGTGAACACACCAGTGACGGTCGTCAACGAGCCCTATCTGGCGGGCTTTCGCAACGAAACGCTGTATCTGCAGTCGTATCCGGTGCTGGAAGACGATAAGCGGGATCACACCCCGCGCGTTAAAAAGCTGATCAAGCACGCCCGCGCCGAGCACAAAAGCAAGACGGGCAAAAAAGACCTGCTGGTGATCAACGATGCGCTGCTCCAGCAAATGTCCAATCAACCCCGCGCACTGACCCTGCCGGTTTCAGTCGCTGAAAGTTCGTTTGAAAAGCTGTTGGCCCAAACCGCCTCCCCTGTTAAAAACCGGGTGCCGCTGGCAGCCACCTGGGATGGCGAGGGAGATGTCACCATGACGCAATTGGTCGTGCCAGCCAAAACAGCCGGCACTGATACAAAATCCAATGACAATTCCAATGGCAAAGAGACCGCACCGACCACTGTGGCCAATGCCAATGCATTAATGGCGTCGGAAGCGCCAGCGGCTGGCAAAATCCAAGAAGCAGAGCCTGCGCCAGAAGCCGTTGAAACCCCCGTTGCCACGGAAGCACCGGCAGCGCCTGCGCCAGAATTCAAATCCGGTGTGGTGAGCGATATTTGAAGATGCCTTGTTATTCGAAATCGCGTATGCCTGGCGAACGCACTGGCTAACGGCTACGAATTACCCGCCACCTGGGTTGGGAGCGGGCAATTATGGCCCTTCAAGCCATCAACAAGGCGGCTAAAATTGCGCATTATCGCGTAAACAGAAGGACACGATAATGAACGCAGTAAAACTCACTCCACGCCTTCACTCACTGAGCGGATTGGCCATGGTGTTGCTGCTGGCGGCTTGCCAGGGTGATCCCCCAGCGGCCAGCACGGTGCAAACCGAGGGGTCCGCGCCCAGCACCCACGCCACGGGCGAACCCATTGTTGTGACAGAGAAATCATTCAAATGCATTCATGAAATGACGCCGGTCAGGGGCTTTTTCGTCGATAACATTGCCGGCAATCTCGACGGCACCCTGGCGGCTGCCAATGCGCCCGGTGGCGCGACTTACCCCCCTGGATCGGTGGTGCAGCTGTTTCCGAATGAGGTGATGGTCAAGCGTGAGCAAGGCTATAACCCCATCACCAAAGACTGGGAGTTTTTCGAATTGGATGTCGCGGAAACCGGCTCCACCATTCGCAAGCGCGGCTTTCAGGATGTGGTCAACCGTTTTGGTGGCAATTGTTTCGCCTGCCATATCCAGGCTAAGCCCCAGTGGGACCTGATCTGCGAAGATGACCATGGATGCGCGGCGTTGCCGATAAACGATTTGGCGCTCACGTCCCTGCAAAATACTGACCCGCGCTGCGAGACCAAAGATGCAGCCATCACCGAACGTATAACGGCATGGTTCATCAAAGTGTTTACGCCCTTGTGAGCATGGGCCTGTAATCGCCATGTTGCCCCCATAAACCTGTGTCATTTTAGTCCCCTGCAGAGTTGCCCCTTTACGACTCTGGGGCTACGGTTAAAAGCTGTGACAACACGCTTTTACGTCGCCCCGGAGCCTCCATGCCGACAAAACTGTCTCTGCTGAGCATCGCCCTGCTCGCGCTTGCGGCGCCATTAAGCCATGCCGACGACTCTGGCGTTGAATTCAATGGCTTTCTGAATGTGGTGGGCGGAATTCTCAAAGAAGAGCCCGTCATCGATTTCAGCGACAAAAAGCAGGTTCCGAATTATCAGGGCTATGAAGACAATCTGGTGTTTGACCCGCACAGCTCCGCGGGTTTGCAAGCCAAAAAGCAATTGGACGAGAAAACCGCTGTAACGCTGCAACTGTATGCCGAAGGGGATAACGACCAATATAAAGCCACCATGAAATGGCTCTATGTGACCTATGAACCCACTTACAATTCCACCCTACGGGTAGGTAAACTGGCAGCGCCGATTTACTACTATTCCGACTATCTGAACATCGGCTATGCCTATCATTGGATAACGCCGCCCGAAAGTGTCTATCCGTTTGACACCAGTATGAACGGGATTAGTTATGTTTATCAAAACAGTTGGGGGCGCTTTGACTGGTCAACAGAATTGATACTGGGTTCTGGCGACGATTATTTTCCGATTATCGGTGCGCGTGTTATTACACGTAAAAGCCATGGCATAGGGTTCAATGTCTCAACCAACGAGTGGCTGTCTTTACGGGCAATGATGTTCCGCACCAGTGGCACCTTTGAAGTTGATGCACTGGAGGAGGATCAACTCAACGAGAGTATTGAAATCGCCACCGACACCGCCCTGGAAGAAGCCGGCCTTTCTGCCGATGTTGCCGCTGCCATCCGCCCCGGCCTGATCACCGCCACGCAAGCCAAACTGGATAACGGCGCCCTTGATCTCGAAGACTTCGGCATTACCTATGGCGATCTGGCATTACGCGCTGAGACCGATCGCTGGTTTTTGATGACCGAAGCCATCACGGTGCGAACCAATACCTATCTCTACAACGATCTGGTCTCCGCCTTTGTAACGGGCGGCATGCGTTACCGTGACGCCCTCTTTCATATCACCTTCACACGCGGTCGCGCCAACCCTCATGGCGACGTTAACGTCGACCGTGCCAAAACAGTGCCGGCAAATTTGAGCACTGATGCTGTCGCAGACGTGCTCGCCAGCAAGATCCGCACAACGTTGGCCGGCGCTTTTTATCGACACCTGGAGACCGTCTCCGTCGGGGTGCGGCTGGAGACCTCAGCCAATACAGCGGTCAAATTTGAGATCACGAATCTCGAAGAAGTGGAGTCGTTTGAAGGCGACGAGATTGGCGTCGGTAAAAACACATTATATCGCGCGGCAATGAACGCGACGTTCTAAGGATACGACGATGCATAAACCCGTCTGGAAACGTCTGAAACAGCATACATTGGCCCATGCCATGGCGGCGCTGCTGTGCGTGGGTATTTCCCCCGCCCAGGCTGAAGACTATGGTATTGAATGGAATGGATTTATCAATATTGTCGGCGGCATGCTGAAAGATGAACCCGTCAAGGATTTTACTGACGAAAAGCAGTACCCGAGCTATCAAGGTTATGAATCAGATTTAACCTTCGATCCACACAGTTCTGCGGGGATTCAGGCAAAGAAGAAACTCGATGACAAAACCTCGATAACGATGCAGCTCTATGCCGAGGGCGACATCGATCACTACCAGGCGAACGTGAAATGGATGTATGTGACCTTCACGCCCACCTACCACTCAACTTTTCGTATTGGTCGCATTGGCACACCCGTCTACTATTTTTCTGATTTTCTGAATGTGGGCTACGCCTACCACTGGGTAACACCACCAGAACCCGTATACCCGTTTGACACTACAGTGACCGGCATCGACTATATCTATCAAAACGTCTGGAATGATATTGAATGGTCTGCCGAAGTATTGGCAGGCGCCGATGATGAATATCTGGGAATCATTGGCACGCGAATCATCACCCGCAATGGTCTTGGTACGGCATTTAGTGCGTCTACCGGTGATTGGTTGTCATTTCGCGCCATGTTCTACCGTGCGGAAAGCACTTTCAAAATGGATGTTCTCACAGACGAAAATATCGATGCGACTATCGAAAGCGAGATAGAGAAAGCGCTCACCAACATGGGCTTTAACGACGCACAAATTGACGCCATCGCCCCCACACTCTTCGAAGATGCCCGCACAAAAATCATCGACGAAGACCTGAACCTGGAAGATTTCGACATCAGTTATGGCAATATTGCACTGCGCGCTGAAACCGAACGCTGGCTGCTTATGACCGAGCTCAGCAGAATTCACACCAATACTTACTTGTTCAATGATGTGATTGCCCGCTATATAACGGGCGGTGTACGCTTTGGCCCCGCGCTCTACCACGTCACTCTGGCCTCAGGCAAAACTGTTCCGAATGAAGATGTGCGTGCCGATGTGGCCTTTACATTGCCCGCTTCACCCACCTTTTCGGATTACACCGATTTGATGGCGGCACGTTTCAAATCGACCCTGGCCGGATCAATGGCACGCAACGTTGATACGGTCTCTGTGGGCGTACGCATAGATACTTCGCAAAATACGGCGCTTAAATTCGAGATTACCCATATCGATGAAAAAGAGCTTTTCGAGGGCGACACCTATGCCGTCGGAAAAAACACCCTGTTTCGCGCAGCGTTGAACGCCACGTTTTAAGGAGTCACGACCATGAAAAAAGCACTCCGCCAACTGACTTTTACGCTGATACTCAGTACCTTGAGCCTTTCACTCATTCAAAGTGGATATGCGATCGCAGGCGACATTGTGGTAATCACGCACCCATCGGTGGGCGTTACAGAACTGAGCAAAGAAGATGTGATGCGAATATTCCTGGCGAAAACCAAAACGTATCCCAATGAAAAACAAGCGGTGCCTGTCATTCCCAAAGAAAATGCCGACACCCGCAAGCGTTTTGAATCTGTGGTATTCCAGAAATCGCCAGTTCAGATCAAGGCTTACTGGACCCGTTTGTTGTTTACCGGGCGTGGTAATCCGCCGCAAGCCCTGGAAGACGATGCCGCCATTAAAAAGCGCGTTGCCGAAACGCCGAACGCCATTGGCTATATCGATGCAAGCGCTTTGGATACGTCAGTGCGGGCGGTTTTCACCATTCAATAGCTGACTGCCCTCCCCTTCACAATGAACTTATGCTGATTGCCTGCGAATTCACAGGCAATCAGCAGCAGCACATTTATCGACGCAGCCCCTCTCGATAAAATCAAGGAGCGGGTGCGGGTTTTGCGGCTTCGACCGGTGCGGGCGTTAACGTCTGCGTCACCGGCTCAACCCAACTGAACACGGTTTCGCTTCGTACTATTTTTGGCAGCACCGGGTCGAACTTGCCGAACAACCAACACAAGGCAACGACAACGATACCCGCCAATATTGCATACGTTTTCCAGGGGCGCTTCCGTTCAGCAAAGGGGTCTACGCTATCCAGTCGTGAACCCTTGGGTAGCATCGCCAGGCGCGTCAGTGAACCACCAAAAGGCACATTGACCAGTGCATTGGAATTGATCGCCCAACCACATGCATCCAACAAGGGCCCCACATTACGCTGACGCAGCTTGAGCCAGGCAATCAACATCGAGGGGCCGGAAATCAGCATTAGAATACCGCCAATGCCCAACGGCATCCACAGCCCCAAACCAAAGAATGCCTGTAGAATGGCACCAAAGGCGGCCGTTATGCCCCCCACTGCAACACCGATTGCGGCCACCACACCAACATCGAATTTTTTGGGAGCGACTGCATCGGCTTTGCCGGTGCTCGCAGCATCGGCCAATTTGGTGGTGGTACCAGCAAGCATATCATTTGCCGCTGTATCGCTCGCCGCGGCACGCTTGGCCACTTGATCCTCGACAAAACGCATCAACTTTTTGTACGGGCTCCAAAATGCCTGACGCAACGAAATGGGATTATCGACCAGCCTGACGATGGTGGCATCCCAATCCTTACCGTCACGATCATAGAAAATCCCATTGCGCCCCACCATTAAATTATCGGAATCACCATTGGTAAATGCCGCCGCCACCGTCATTTTCTCACCTGTGGCGGGGCGCGTGCAGTCACAATACGCCAAATAAGCCCGTGACAACGGCGCCATGACAGAATGCTTTGCGACATCATCCACACGCACACACAGTTCGCAGGCACGCTGATCGAGATAGAGGGTGCCGATTTGAAAAATGGCGGGGGCCTTGCGCTGATAGAACTGCTGAAAACTCACAAAATTGGTGGCCAGCTTATAAATATCGCGCGCATACCGCACCAATTGCTCGACCGATGCTATCGCCTTGGCCGTGATTTCTTGCGCTTTTTCCTGCGCGAACAAGGCGTCGAGATGTTGTTGCGTGGCGGGGTCAGCCACCGCTTGCAAGCGTGGCAATCCCAGTTTTTCTACCACGACGCCCACCTTGCTGGCTTGCCAGCCTTCAAAGGGAGCAAAGCGCGATTTAATATCGTTCCAATTCACTTCGGTGAGGGTGGTCACATCGGCAAACAGTGGTTTCACCACCGTATTGACAAACGTGTTCATGGCGGCCGACCACGCGGGATTAACGCCCTCATAGAGGGGCAAGGGGCGCGCCGCATCGACATGCGCCAGTGGCAAGCGTCGAATTTCATCACTGGTGATGACGAGGTCTTGCACGGTAAGCGCGTAATATTCCTTTTCTTCGCGATTGAGCGCGGCAATTGCGCGCGCATCAAAGGCAGCAATCTGACATCGTACAAAAAAGTCATCGATTTTATGGCGAACCGCCAGGTAGGCATCAAACGCCTGTGGGGTTGCATCCTGCAAAGGCAGCAAGGCCGTATCCTGGCTCGCTTTTTCATACCACTGCAAATACTCCCCGACGGCAGTAAAAAAGGCCTTTGCCTTTTCTTCGTTGATGCCAGGTTTACCGCTGCAATCATCAACACCACCGACGGTGGCAAGAATATCTTCGATCAATGCACGTGCTTCAGGGGTATCGGCCGTGTCGGCAGTAATCACACCATCCCCGTTAAAGCGCATGCTGTTAAAGGCTTTCAAGGCATCGGCGGTGTCATCGACACTGATGACCGGGGAATCGCCTTTACCCAAGCCCTGCAACACGGTTTTGGCCGCCATCAGTACCTGACGCCCTTCATCATGGGAGCTGTTAATCGAGGACAACGCCAGTTCTGCAGGCGAACGCAGCAGCTCATCCGCATTATTCAGCAACTTGCCTGCCCACTTAACGGCTGCGATCAGCTCCCCCGCACGAATGCGGCCATCATGATCGGTATCGATCAAGGCAAGCGTGCGTGGATCAAAGACCAGACCCTTGGTGGGACACGCCAGGGCCACCCATAGCTTTTGGTCGAGTTGATCAATGGCGAGCAGATCGGCGCCACTGTCGAAGCGCACCTGGTTGAACCCACCTGCGCGGAAAAAGCTGAAAGCTCTATTCATTGCTACCTGTCCCCCAAGAGAGTAGTGCGCTGATTTTGCGCACCTTTTAACGTCTTGGGAGAGTAATGCTTCTAGGTAGGGATTGCCACCCCTTGATAGGAGGGATGATCATCATGCAGCTGCTGATGCTCACGCACATACCAGGCCACCTGATTGGCATCCACCGCGCTGATAAATGAAGACATATGTTTGAAAGCACGGCGCGCTTCTGGAATATAAGCCGAGAAAAACGGAAAGATATGGGGCATGTCCTGCCATTCTTCGTAACACACGCTGACGCCTTCCGCGAGTGCCTTACGTGCGGCACGTCGCGCATCATCGCGTAATACTTCGATACTGCCTACCATGATCATCATGGGTGGCAGCCCTGCGAAACTGGCTTTCACCGGGCTTAATAAAGGATTTTCTGTTGCGCCTGCATCGGCAAAAAAGCCACCCATTTTACGAATCGCTTTACCCCAAAAATAGGGATCGCGCAGGTTATTGTGGTGTAAGGAATCGGATTCGCAGGCTAAATCCGTCCAGGGTGAAATCAGCACGGCCGCTGCAGGCAATGGCAATCCGTGATCACGCAAATATTGCAGGGTCAGCAGTGACAAATGACCACCAGCGGAATCGCCGGCAATAATAATATTTTCTGGTTTGAAACCCGATTTCAGCAAATGCTGATAACCGTCGATTGCATCTTCAAGACAGTCAGTAATATCGTGCTCAGGTGCCGTTCGATAATCGAGCGCAAATACGCAACGGCGATTGAAAGAAGACAACCGCCAGGTAATCGAGCGGTGCAATTTGGGTGAACTGAGAAAATAGGCGCCGCCATGGAGATAATAAATAACTTTATCGGCACTCACCCCTTTCGCCATCACCCATTCGCCTTCGCAATGCGTGAGTTTTTCGGTATAGGTGCGAATCGCTTTGGGCGTGTGATTTAGCTGTAACAGCGTGCATGCCTGGCTGTAAATAGTATCGAAAGCTTTCAGTGCTACCGGATGATCATCAAAAAAATAAATGGCCGGTTTGGCGGTGAGGCGAAGCATCCAATTAAACGCATTCGCGCGGACACTCAAACGATGGGGAATCTTGTGGGGTGTCATACTACTCACCTGCTTTTTATTTTACTGGCAGTTAAAACGATGCCGCTTGTGACTGCGGAACCTTTACAGCAATCAGTGTCACATACCGAGTGTGACCTAGCAGTCCCCCCTTGACCAGCC
The DNA here is from genome assembly GCA_964473645.1 of uncultured Moraxellaceae bacterium. Taxonomy (GTDB): domain Bacteria; phylum Pseudomonadota; class Gammaproteobacteria; order Pseudomonadales; family Ketobacteraceae; genus HdN1. Next base: position 142,303 of record CAYYPW010000005.1, on the reverse strand, counting down.
CTCAATTGTTTTGATTTTGTAACAAAACCCGCCAGACTGCCCCTGACCCACGCATAAATAAAACAAACAAAGATTACACTGTATACCTCACATGGCCAACAACCGTCTTACCAACACCCCCACCACACACTGCCAGTATCGCGGGCCAGCCTCGGCATTCGAAGGTGTGTGGTAGCCATTGATCGGTGATTTTCGGCCAACGCTATGCTAGGCTAACGGCTAACCTGCAGCGCGGTACGATTCAAATGGGGGGTGACGGCAAGCTCATGGCGCATGATAACGAGGTTTCCAACACCTATTTCAGCGATTTGCTTAGTGCCTGGATAAATGCAGGACACAGCAAGGAAGCGCTGGTGCGGGGCAGCGGCGTCAGTATCACTCACATGGAAGACACGCGTGCGCGGGTGACGCTCGCCCAATTCCAGCACATCATGAACAATGCGGTAACGCATGCAGGTGTGGACGGCTTTGCCTTGCGAGCCGGACAGCAGATAACGCCCAATGCACACGGCGCGCTGGGACTCGCCTTTCTCAGCAGCCCCACGGTGGATGGCGCATTGAAATTATTGGAAAAATACGCTGCCACCCAAACCGATCTGGTACAGTTTTCGCTGCAACGACATACCGACTACACCCGTTTAATCATCGAAGAAAGCCGCCCGCTTGGTATCGCTTATAGGCCTGTCATCGAACTTGGGCTGTCTACCCTGTGGTTTGCCCTGCGCTTTCTGAGTGCTGGGCAGCTCACCTGTCAACGCGTGCATTTGCGCTATTCAATCCCCGATTATGTATCGGTTTATCAGGATATTTTTCAGTGCGCTGTGGTGGGCGATCAAAACGAAAACGCCCTGCAATTTTCGACCGCAGCGTTGGGATTACCGCTGGTGTTGGGCAACCCATTGGCGTTACAGCGCGCCCTCGCACAGTGTGAAGCCGAACTGGAAATTTCCCGCCATCAACAACGCCTGGTGATGCGCATACAAAAGCGCTTGCTGCGCTCGCCAGGCGTGTGGCCGACACTGTCACAACTATGCAGTGAACTCGGTATCAGTGAACGCACGCTGCGTCGGCGGCTAAGTGAAGAAAACGCTTCTTTTCAAGCGTTATTGAATGATACCCGCCGCCAATTGGCAGAGCGCTATCTGCAATCAACACACCATAGCGTGCAGGAGATCGCCTGGCTGCTGGGCTATCAAGACCCATCGAATTTCGGCAATGCCTTCAAACGCTGGCACGGCATGGCGCCCAGCGAATACCGACAGCGCCACACTGACCCACATCAAACAAATCGTGACGAATTGTAATTCGCCCTTGTCATATCGCTGCGCCACGGATATTTTAAAAAAAGCACACAGCTGCCCTTATCGACACCCCCGGCCACACACCTTGGGTTAATGTCGAACTGGAGCAACTGTCATGTCCTTACGTTTAAATCTCGCCGGTCTCAACCTGACCGATCTCTGCGTACCCCTGTCCTGTGCGAAACTGTCTTTCGCAAAACAGTCTTATGCAAAATTGTTTGACGCAAGATCCGCAGCCCTTGGCGTCTGCCTATTGGCGAGCGCAACACCACTTACCAGCCTTGCGGGCATCTACGATGAAGGATCAGCCCAACCCACATTAGGGTGGCGCATCCTGCAAGATGATTTCGAGAAAGATACTGGCATCGATATCGTCAGCTTCGAGTGGGATTACTTCATGATACATAACCGTGACGGCCGCTTTAATGGCATTGTCGGGTATGTGGTGGCGAATCCTCGTGAGCATCTGAAGCATTTCATCGAGATCGTGCCGAATGGCGGCAACATGGCCGTTGTCGCAGAAATCGATGGCAAAACGCCTGTCTCCAACTACTCCAATTTCGGTTTTGCGAATTCTACCTATTCCAAAACAGAACGCTATTTGGCGGCAAACGACCCACGTACAGGGCAGTATGCGTTAATAGAACCCGCCTTTGGGCAAGGCCCTCTGCTTGAGCCAGCACTGCACATGACAGGACGCTCAGCCGATTTCGAATGGGACTTGATCGTCAAGCAAGACTGGCAGGAACGCGATAGCGCACGAACAATGCATGACGCAGCCTTTACCGTCGCTCACGGCAATGACGTTGGCATTTTCAAAACGGAAAAATGGGCGGTGGATGCCATCTGGCCTCGCACCGACGTTCAAGGCACAATGAAAGTATTGGCCACCAACGAGGTCATCGACATTGATGCGAAAGGTTATCGCGAAGATTCCTGGGGCACCTGGTTATTGTCGATCGACGGCTGGGATTTCATGGTGTTTTCGGAATTTGAAGATCAAGGCGTGTTGATGTCGATGCAAACGTATCATCGCTCGCAAAGCATGGATTTTCTGGATGTGAGTTTCTATGACAAGGGTGAATTGGTTGCCGCCCGTTTTCGCCCCACCGATGGCCAACTGGGTTGGAATCATCCGCAATGGAAGTGGGATGCCCGCGCCAAACAATGCGTGCCACAGAATACGGAAATTGTTGCGCAAAATGATATTTATCGTATCGAAGCCCATGTAGAGATTGGATCACGCCAAGTACCGATTTTAAGCAACAAAACGATTGGCACACGCATTTATTTCATTCAGGAGCACTTTCCCCATGTGACAGGGGTGATTCGTAATATTCAAACCGGTGAGGTGGTAAAGGAATTTTCTGGTCAGGCCGGTGGTGAATTTTCTTTCACGAAGAAGCTGCTGGGCGGTGCCCGCACAGATGCACAATGCAAGACATGGGGAGACCGTAAATTCAGTCATCCATTGCCGGAAGCGGCTTTGTAAAATTGGAGTTAAATCCAGTATTTAACCGAAGGTGACGATTTTGCAGATCAACATTGATCCGGCAAGTAAACATTTCGTTGAGCGCATGGGCGCCGCGTAGCGGCGCCCATGCAGCAAAAGAATGGGAGTGTGGCGAAGTGCTATATTGGCTTTACTACAACTGATTACTGCCAATCTCTGATTGCTCATAAATTGTGTATGGCAATACAAGCGTATCTACTGCACCAGAGAGCATCAGGTCTAGCCCTACAAACATAAATACAAGTGGATCGCTGTAGGTATCATTTGGCTTCGCATGTAATTTACACATGCCAAATACTACTCCGCTATAAACACGAGGAATAGATGAACAGTAAGTGTTACGCCTTTCAAGATTTCGTTCAATGCTCGAATCGCTTGATAGCAAAGTAGCCAAAGATCCACAACCGGATAGCGAAAACGACAGCAACACGGGGTAAAAAATACTTTTCATTGAATGATCCCTTTCATTATTTAAACAAATTTCATCTCAAATTTTGAAGCAAATGTACCAGCATATATCGCTTAACCATGGAGCGTTCGTGGGGGCGATATATTTACCCGCAGGATTAATTGCGCCTGAAACACGAGAAAACCTCAAACCACCACCAGCGGAAATCTCCCTTCAGGATGCGGCAGAATCGAAACTTTCACACCAAACACCAACTCAACGATCCCCGACGTAAACACCTCGGCTGGCGTACCCAAGGCCTCTACCTTGCCCGCCTTCATCATTATGACACGATCCCCAAAACGGGCCGCCAGATTCAGATCATGCACGGCAACCACCGCCCCTAATCCTTGCGCAGCACGTTCTCGCAACAACGCCATCAAACTGTACTGATGCGACAAATCCAGCGCACTGGTCGGCTCATCCATCAACAACAAGGGCGACTCAACGCCACTTAGCTGTGCCATTATTCGCGCCCAATGCACCCGCTGCTTTTCGCCGCCCGAAAGTTGTGTATAGGGAGAATCAGCGAGGTGATAGACATCACAGGCCTGCAACCAGTGCTCGACAATACGTGTATCTTCACGCACACCGGTATCATGCGGCGTGCGCCCAAACGCCACCACTTCACGCACGCGAAACGGAAAGGTGAGCGGCGAATGCTGCGGCATCACTGCACGACGCAGTGCCAATTGCTGCGGAGCCCAAGCAGACAAACGCTTGCCATACAGGTTCACCTGCCCAACATCGGGTCGCCACTCGCCTGCCAGTATTTTTAATAGACTTGATTTTCCTGCGCCATTGGGGCCCACCAACATAATGATCTCGCCCGCTTGCACTGCGATATTGACGTCCTGCACCAGCGTGCGTAGGTCACGGCGTAATAGCAGCGATTCTGCTTGCAAGATCACCATGTCGAACGCCCCATTCTTACAACCAGCATCACGAAGAATGGTGCTCCCACTAGCGCGGTGAAGACCCCGATCGGTAGCTCCGCCGGGCTTAGCATCATGCGTGCGGCCAAATCCGCCAACACCATCACCAAGGCCCCCAGCAACATGCACGCGGGCAATAAACGTCGATGGTCAGGGCCCAGCAAAATACGCACTGCATGGGGCACGACCAGGCCGACAAAACTGATCGTGCCCACAGCCGCCACCGAAATGCCCACCGCCACCGCCACGGCGACAATAACGCCCTGCTGCAGCCGCTCAACATTGATACCCAAATGCCGCGCTTCGGATTCGCCGAGGGCAAGCACGTTCAGCGGCGTTGCAAACCGCTGGCACAAGACGATCAACAGCAATAACGCCAAGCCTGTCATGCTCACGGCCTTCCAGCCAGCACCATTAAAACTGCCCAGCAACCAGAACATTAAATTACGTAGCTGATGATCGTCAGCCACATACGACAAAAATGCTAATACCGCACTGACCAGTGCATTCACCGCCACACCGACCAGCAGCATGCGTGTGACGTGCAGGCCCCAACGTGTGCGCCCCACCCGATAGACACACCAGGTACAAAGTGCCGCCCCCAGGCATGCGCCGATATTGATGGCCCACCCACTGCCTGCTGCCCCCAGAACGATCACCAACGCCGCGCCGACAGCTGCCCCCGAGGACACGCCCAGCAAGCCGGGATCGGCCAGCGGATTGCGAAACAAGCCTTGAGCAAGACCGCCTGCGCCGGCAAGCGCCGCACCGACCAGAGCCGCCAGGATGGCGCGTGGCAAGCGCAGTTCCCACAGAATAATGCCGTCAGCAGACTCAGGGGCTTGCCAGGCATCGACCAACGCTGACCACGGCAGCACTACCGCGCCAGAGAGCATTGACCAGGCAAAACTGAGCATAAGCGCGCCCAGGAGGACTAACTCGAACTGAAGAGAGAGGTTTTTTTTCACGCGGGCCTCCGTGGGCGACGGAGGATTATAGTGGATGGGTAACGGCAGCCGAAAGCGGGGATGCAGTCGATAGAGAATACCGACGTAGCCACGCGTATCCGCGACGAGGAGAGAGGGGCCGTGTAAGGAGTGACGTGACCTCGGCTGCCGCACCCATAACGCTAATAATACTTATTATCATTTAAGAGTCAACTGTTTTTGTTATCCTTTCCTCAAACCAACACCCAAACAAACACCGTGTTTACATTTTGCTCGCGCTTGCGTAGGCTTACGCCTCGAAGAACGACTACGCTTATTCTGTTTCACTTTCATGCAGGCAGGTTCGCATGACCACCCCTCTTTGTTCCATTGATGAAATTGATGATCCGGGCGCACGCGGCTTTGAAATCGGCGAGCAACATATATTTGCGGTAAAGCGCGATGGCGAGATTTTTGTGTATGTAAATTCTTGCCCGCATATCGGGATTCCACTGGAATTTTTGCCCGACGATTTTCTTGACAGTGAGCAGCGATTTATTTTGTGTGCCAATCACGGAGCCTTGTTCGAAATCGACAGTGGTGCCTGTGTGGCTGGCCCCTGCCCTGGGCAATCATTGATTCCGGTGCCGTTTACACTGAATAACGGCGTGATTGAGGTGAATGAAATTCCTGGCGGCTTTTGAAATTGCCCCTTTTGAACAACAGTCGAGGTTGCACATGGATTCTTCCAGCATTAGTTTTACTGCGCTTTACACGGGCCATGTCTGGTATGCCAATGAGATGTCAGAGTCTTTTCTGACATCTCCGGCCAGTCATGCGCTGTATTGGGCCATGCAACCCCTGGAATTTGCAGCACGCAAACTGGTGGGAGTGAACATCGCCGAAACCTTGTTGCAACGCCATCAGATTCTCGACCACCGGTTGGAGCATTTGATCAAGGAAAACGGTGTCACTCAGGTGCTGGAAATTGCCTGCGGGTTATCGCCGCGCGGCACGCAATTCTCGCGTCGATTTCCACAGGTGCGCTATATAGAAGCTGATTTACCGGGCATGGCATCACGCAAACGGGATTTGCTCAAGAAAAATCAGCGTTTGGGTGACAATCATTCGGTGGTCGAATGCAACTTTTTTGAAAAAGACACGCCTGCCGCACTGGAAACGATACTCAGCCAGCATTTCGATCAAAAGCAGCCGCTCGTGATCGTTACCGAAGGGTTGGTGAATTACTTCGATCTCCCCACCATTAGCTCTGTGTGGGGCAAAATCGCCAAACTGACCCATGATTTTCCGGCAGCCTGGTATTTGACGGATCTCTACCCCGAAGTGCATGGGCGGGCGGCGCCATTGGTCAATGCAGCCACGTTGCTGCTGGGCCAGGTGGCCCGCGCCGATGTGAATCTGCATTTTGAATCGGATGATGCAATTGAAGAGGGTTTCAAAATGTGCGGGTTTAGCGAAGTGACAGCCCACCAGCCGGAACAGTTTTATGACACGCTGCCCATTCCGCGCAGCACCCGTCACAGTCATGTCAGGGTGGTGGAGGCAAAAGTGTGAATACCGTTAACGGTGGGATCGCAGGCGCATGCTGCCAAAAAGGGCTTGACAGGCGTTTCTGATTCCGTATCATGCGCGCCTCACCCTGCGGGAATAGCTCAGTTGGTAGAGCACGACCTTGCCAAGGTCGGGGTCGCGAGTTCGAGTCTCGTTTCCCGCTCCAAAGTTTCGATAGATAGCTTACATTGATAGTTTCGATTGACAGCTATCGACAGATAAAGGCCCCTTGATTGGGGCCTTTGTTTTTTCTGACTCTGCACTCCAGCTTGCAGTCGATTCGAAGATTGTCGTTGATTCAACGTTTGTCGCTGATTCAAAGATTGCGGCGACTTCATAATTTGTAGTTAATTCATAATTTTCAGTTAATTCACAGTTTGCAGTTAATTCAGAGCTTACGGCGGATTCAAAGGTTGTAGCTGATTCAAACGCTGCTGCGTCATTAAATATGGAATCAACCGCCATCCGCCAAGCTCTATCAATGCTCATCGATTGCGATGCACCCCAAGCGTTATTGATCAAATACGCCCACCGCCAACACCTAACAAACGCCTTGCGCAACGCAATTCGATCAGCGGTTTCTACTCACCAAGAGCCGGCGGTAATGCACGTGTGCTACACGCTAATCGATGCCTTTTGGGCGCCCGTGCAAGCGCCTTCAAGACCAGTATCCCCAAGTTGGTAGAAAACCATCGCCTGCACTATTCTTTTCAACATGCATCAGTGCTCCTCATTTTATCGCCCATCACGCACTGGCCATGCTTTTACAAAATAACCACACAACAGGGATGCCCATGAAATTTCGCACCCGTATTTTCGTTCTCATGCTGCTTGCACCTCTCGCGGCCGTGTTGGTCGGTGCTGTGTCCTTGCTGGTGGAATGGAAGCTACAATCGGTTTTAAATCAGAACATTACGTTAGGCGTCGCAATTCGCAACCATGTTGAGATGGACATGTTGCACGACGGAATACGGGCAGATGCTCTCGCCGCCCTTCTCGCCAGCGCCACGCAAAAAGGGAACTCAGTGCAAATACGCGAAGACCTGCGCGAGCACAGCGAATGGTTTTTACGTTTACTTTCAGAAAACAAGGCCTTACCCCTGTCAGAAGAGAGCCACCGGGCCATTGATGAGGTTCGCCCGACACTGGAGAACTATGTACGTCAGGCCCAATCGCTAGTGGAAGCCGCATTCACCCCCAACACCAACACAGATGCAGCCCTGGCGGAATTCGAAGCCGCCTTTGAAGATCTTGAAGTGCGCAATGAAAAGGTCAGCGATCTACTCACGGAATCACTGAAAACCAGCCAATCGGATCTCGACACCTGGTTACTCTTATCCAATCTTTTAATCGCCGGTATCGTTGTCGCCATGGCGATCGGCGGTACGTGGTATGGCATGCAGGTGATCAACAAGATCAACGTTACGGTGGGGGGAGATTTAGAAGATGTCATTCTGCATACCTATCGTATGGCCTCGGGTGATTTGAATGCCAAAGTCGAAACCAAGCCCGGCGACAACACCAGTATGCTTGCGGCCATGGGGCAGATGCGCACCAACCTGATCAAGATCGTGAGCGATACCCAAACCAAACTCGCCGCCGTCGTGCCGCAACTCACCGACACCGCCACCCGTACCCGCGATGATATGCGCACACAAGTCGAAGAAACGTCGACGGTGCTGATGGCGACCCAGCAATTAAACGAAGCATCGGATGACGTTGCCCGCAGCGCCACGCAGGCTGCCGATGCTTCGCAAAATGCCAATCAGCAAGCGCAAAAAGGACGCACTACGGTTGAGGAGGCGATTCGTTCCAACCGTGAACTGTCAACTCATATGGCTAACGCTGCCGATGTGGTAATGAAACTGGATGAGGGTTCGCGCAAAATTACCAGCATTGTCGAGGTGATACGCACCATCGCTGAACAAACCAACTTACTGGCACTGAACGCTGCCATTGAGGCAGCCCGTGCCGGTGAACAAGGGCGCGGCTTTGCGGTGGTGGCCGACGAGGTACGCACGCTCGCGCAACGCACTCAGACCGCAACCCAGGAGATCGGTAAGATTATTGCCAGTCTGGCCGACGCGTCCCAGGAAGCCGTGCACACTATGCGTACTGGGGAGAATCTGGCCGAAGCCAGTGTGGCCAACGTCAATCACCTGGGGGGATTATTGGGAACGATCGTTGATTCGATTGGGATTATTGATTCGATGAACGCACAGATTGCTGCTGCATCTACCGAGCAAAATGCGGTGGCGCAGAACATCTCCGAGCGTCTGCGTGGGTTGTCGAATCGGGCTTCGGATACAGCGCAGGCGGCCGATCAAACCATGGGTTGCGTCAAGGATATGAACACGGTCGTTGAACAGCTGGATTGGATGGTGAACAAGCGCCGCAAAGTGTAATTCGTTTGCCTATTTTGGCTGCGGCGACCGCCTGATTGGCACGCCCAGCCATTTTCCCCCTCCCCTGCCTCCATTAGCATTGCGCCTATCTTGAACCCTTTCGCTTGAGGCTTTAGGCATGGGCGCTATTAGCATGATTCGCACGCTGGAGTTTCGACACGCTGGTCATATCGTTCGCAATGCACGTGACCGTTTGTTGAATCCGGATAAATTGATTCGCACCGGCAATACCCCGTATGAAGTGTTGCATGATAACGGCTTGGTAAAGCTGCGCTTCTATGCGCCAAGCCCGCAGGTGAGCGATACCGCGCCACGTGTTCCGCTCGTTATCGTGCCGCCGTTGGCGGTGAATATGTTGGTGTATGATTTATTCCCTGAGCGCAGTTTTGTACGGCATTTTACGTCGCTGGGGTTTGCGGTGTATCTCATTGATTGGGGTAGCCCTGGGGTGGCGCAGGCGCACTTTACGTTGTCGACGTATGTTAAGCGTTTAATGCCGGAGTTTATTGCCAAGGTGCGTGCGCACAGCGGTACGCAAACGTTGTCTCTGCAGGGCTGGAGTATGGGGGGCGGCTTGTGTCTGGCCTATACGGCTTATCATGGGGATAAGGATATTCGCAATATTATTGCGACGGGGACGGCGATTGATGGGCATGCGAATGGGGTGCTGGGGCGACAGTATCAGGTGTTGTCGCAATGGCTGGATCGTTTTCGTTTGAGTGCTCGCAAGATTCCACCAAAATTGGCGTATTCGCCGGGTTGGTTGAATGTGATTGGGTTTAAATTGTCTGATCCTGTGGGCAGTGTGCGCGGTTATCGGGATTTGTTGTTAAATTTGCATGATCGTGAGTATGTGTCTCAGCATGCGACGCAGGGGGCGTTTATTGATAATCTTGAGGCGTATCCGGGCGGGGTGATTCGGGATTGGATGGCGTCGGTGTGGATGGAGAATGAGACGGCTCGTGGGTGCATTACATTGGGACGTGAGCAGGCTCGGCTGGATAGCATTACGGCGAATGTGTTGGGTGTGGCGGGTGAGAGTGATACGTTGGCGAATGTGGATTGTTGTAAGGCTTTGATGAATGTGGTGGGGAGTGTGGATAAGGAGTTTTATGTGGGGCCGGGGGGGCATACGGGGATTATGAGTGGGAGTAAGGCGCCTGCTACTGTTTGGAAGAAGACGGCGGAGTGGTTGTTGCAACGGTCATATTGAGTGGCCTTTTTTGACGAGCGGTGATGATTTTTGTTTATTAGAGTGAGGGTATTTTATTTCTCGCTTCGGGGCCATTGGTGGGGTGTTGTTTCTGGAAACGCCGCGAGTACGTCCCTGTAGGCTCGACGGCGCCATCCATGGCGCCGACGTTCCATAAACAACACCCCACCAATGACCCTCCAACATCAGTTTGTACTGTATCTAAATTGGCGAGTTTGTTTTCACTGTTGGTAACGGTACACGCGAGCTGCCTTGCAAGCCGCCCCCTATTTCGCCAACCACTCCTTTAATAAGGCCCAGAATCCTTTGTGATAGGGTGCCAAGTCTGCTTTGTGTAGTGGGAAGGCATCAGTCATCACGTAGGCATCGGTATTTTTTCCAATGACGGTATCTTCTGGCAGCGTTAGCGTGATTGAGCGCAGGGTTCCGTTGTTGTCTTTTACTTCCGATACTTGTGCGCGATAGTCTAGGAAATATGGCTTACTGGTGGCGTGATCGATCAGCATGACTTTGGTGAGGTGTTCTTCTGCCAGGTAGCCGTTGTTGAAATTTACTGTAAGGGTGCCGTTACGCCAGAAGGTGGGCTGCTGGTATGTGAGGGATGCGACTTCAATGCTATTGGGGCGTTGGTCGAGGGCTCCGGCGTTGTAGGCTTCGGTGAGTACGGTGCCGGCGGCGACCAGTTTTAGGTTGGCGTTGAGCAGGCCACCCAGTGCCAGTAAGGGGCCGTAGGTGCGGTCTTTGAGGGCGTTGACTTCGGCGTAGAGGGTGCCGCCTTCACGGAGGCGGAAGTTTTCGTCCCACTGGCCGCGTAGCTGGAAAATTTCCATCGGTAAATGGATGCCGCTGACGTCGAAGGGGGTGCCTTGATTTTCCAATATGAAGGCGTCGTGTTTGTAGCGTCCGTAAAGGGGAAATACGAATTCTGTGCCTTTCATGGGTTGCCACTGACCTTGCTCGTTAAGTTCGGCGCCGGTGGCCCACATGACAAAGCGGCCTTCGCCGTTGGTGTCGGGTTCGGTTTTGCTGACGAGGCTCAGTATCCAGGTCAGGCTGTCGAAACCGATCTGGTTGAGGGATGTCAACATGCTGGGATACGGTACGGCCAGGCGTCGCATCAATACGGTGGTGGTCTGCTGGTCGTTGACTTGCAAGGGCAAGGTTTCGAGCTGCACTGGCGCTGTGCGGAAGGTTAAGGTATCGCTGATGTTTTGTTTTTGTGTGCCAGCGAATTCAAGTGCGCCGATGCGCTTGCCTCCCCAGGTGTATTGTCCGTTGATGTCGATGGTGTAGTCGGTGTCAGGAGTAAGGAATCCATCGGGAATCAGGTGGAAATAATGTCCATCGGCAGAGCGTTCGACATGGTAGGGAACGTTGGGTGTGATTTTGACGACATCTTCGCCGCGTAGGCCGTTGGCGTTGCGAATATTGAGTGATGCGTCGAGGCTTTCGCCATTTTGTCGCACCTTAAGCTGGCCGTGAACAATGCTCGATACCGGCACTGCGTAGGGGGCTTGTTCTAACGCCGAGCCGCCGGGGGTGCTGAATCGGATATCTACCAGATTTGCAGGTTGTGTCGTGCCTGATACGCTTCGGGCATCGTCGGGATGGTGAAGCGGATAGTCGAAGGGCACATGCCAGACGTAGCCGTGTTCACCGGCAATATATAAGCCCTGGCGCCCGATGGCGGGTGAGGCGTTGAGGTCGTTGCGATCACGTAGCTCGGGAGTATCGACATTGGTGTCAAACGCCCAGCGTAAGCTGCCTTCGGAGTTGATGGCGTACAGATGGCCGTCGGCTGCACCGAAATAAATGATTTCGCCGCTCTCCCCTGCGGGTTTTCGGGTGATGACCGGTGAGGATCTCACGGTATCACCGACGTCGTATTTCCATAGTAATTTGCCGTCGGTGTCAAGTTTGTAGAGGTGGCCGTCGGTGGAGGTGATATAGATTGCGTTGGTATTGCCTGCTTCATCCTGACCCAATGCCGCCGATGCATAAATATGATCGGTCGTCGGGAATTTCCATTGGCGTTTGCCGGTGGCGAGATCGAGCGAATAAAAATTATTGTCGAAGGCTCCGACATAGGCGCGTTGATCGCTACCTAATGCCACAGAGGCTGAGATAAAACCCAGCGCCATGAATTTCCATTGTTCTTGCTGGGCAAGGGGATCAAATTTACGAACAAAAAAATCCAGCGACGTCCAGACGATATTGCCTTCATCATCGAACGCACCCGCTGACCAATTCATGTTGTTGGTGAGATAACGAAATTTTAATTGGCCGGTGAGCGGGTCTAGTGCGTAGTAATTCCAGTTGGTATTTCCGGCGTAAAGTGTGCCATCGGGGCCCGCCACTACATTGCCTTCAAACCAGTTATAGCCAATGTCTTTCGGGTGACGGTGTTTGGAGGCGTCGAAGGCCCACAAGACGCGATCTTGCGGATTCGTAATGGAGGGATCGGCATTGAGGTGGTAAAGAAAGCCATCGCCTGAGGGCACGGTGACACGCAAATCCTCGCCTTCGGTGGTGAGTACCGCGGCGGAATCAATGATTTCACTGGTGGGAAACGTCCACGCCACGCTGCCATCTGCATTGAATACATAAAAATTACGATCCGCAGAACCAATGTAAACGCGCTCCGATCCATCGACGACTGGCGAGCTAAAAATGCCTTTGCCGGTTTGATAAGACCACGGTTTTTTACCGTTATAAGCAACGTCGATCGCGGCATGGCCTGAATTTTTACTGTCCCCACGAAACACTGGCCAAGGCGCATCGGCCGGGTAGGCCGCCCACACACTGCCAGAAACCATCGTCAAAATAGTCACCCCAATGGCGATTCGCGAAGAAAAAGCGATTTGCAAAGAAAAACGCTGTGGCGCGCTCATTGTTAACTCTCCTGTCATTAATTGCGCTGTCATTAAACGCCCGTGTATTGAAGGGTCATAGTTGTTAGAATTGGCACCTCCGTGCCTTTGGCGCATTGTGCCGGTTGTGGTGTACGCCGTATTGATCTTCAATGAGCACAATTGATTTCGCGCGACAGGCTAGGCTATAAAAGGGGCCGGAGGCACACCCAGGGGTGCTGGCTCTCAAATTAAAAAAACATAAAACTTTCGAGACCTTAGCGTGGCCCACTACTCCGTTGCGTCGTCGTATGTAAGCATGATTCTGGAATTTGCCAGCATGCTGGGGATGTCGTCAGCGACGTTATTGCAAGACGTGGGCATTGATGGCGACCAGCTTTCGGACAGCGACTATCGCGTGACCGCTCGGCAGTACGATGATTTATTTGGCCGCATTGCCGACCTTACCGGTTTTGCCAACTTTGGGTTGCGTTGCGGCCAGTTGATCCGGCCCGGCCACTATGGCGTGGTGGGCTATGTGGTGATGAACTGTCATACCTTTGGTGAAGTGTTACGGCAGGCGGAACGCTATCAACGGCTCGTTGGCGATGTGGGGCATTCGATGGCCAGGCAAGTGGGTGAGACTGTCGAGCTGTGCTGGCGTCCCAACATTACGCCGGTTCACCCACAACTGGTGGAACAACACGTAACGGCCATTGTCAGCTACGCCTGGTGGATTACGCAGTCGCGCAACCCTCCCTTGTCGATTCATTTTTCCCACCCTGCGCCAGCTTCGACTGAAGAACATGAACGTTTTTTTGGTTGTCCCGTTTTATTTTCGCAAACGTTCAATGGGGTAACGTTTCCACTAAGCTATATCGACATAGCGATTCCGCAACCCGATATCACCATGCGGGAGATGATGACCCGTCATGCTGAAAATTTATTAGCGCAGTTGAGCGAGCGGAATACCTATATTGATGAAATCAAGGCACATCTTGCACTGCGTATGGCGGACGCGGTTCCTACGCTTGAAGGGGTGGCGCAGCATTTAGGCTTACACCCACGGGCGTTGCAACGTAAACTGCAGGATGAGGGTTGGACATTTAAACAATTGCTCGACGAAACCCGCAGGGAAGTCGCCATTCATTATATTAATGATGCAGAGGTGGCACTGCCTGAAATTGCCTTCATGCTGGGTTTTGCAGAACAGGCCGTGTTTCAGCGTGCTTTCAAACGCTGGACGGGGCAAACGCCTGGAAGGTTTCGGAGGGGGAAATCAGCGACGCCAAAGAAACAACTAGACGATGCATAGCAGGACCTCAAGCGTCGAATCAATAGCGTTGACCGGTGCCAGCGACTATAAACCGATATAAAGCGATTTATAGTCGCTACGACGAATCATTTGGCCTTCACTTTTCCCAGCTATTTTCACCCGAATCAGTGGCACTGCCATTATTGTTTTTATCCCAGCGCCGCACCCCCAAAGAAGTCAACTCTAGTATACCGTCCCCGGCTTGTGCATTTTTTGGCGTTGCACGCAACGTATAGCTGGTACCATCTGCCGATTGAATGGTCAGGTTGTAGTTCTTTACACTGCCATCTATCGGTGCTTCCGTTGAAAATATTGCAGGCGCCCCTATGCTGGTGCCGCCAGTCGCAGCACCAGCATAGGTGTTATTTTCAGTGAAATGCCGCTCCATGGCATTCGCAAACCCAACCAACGCAGACATTCCATCGCCGCGCCTGGTCTTCTTTGCAGATTCGTTGTAACTGGGATAGGCAACTGCTGCCAATATTCCAACTATCGCCACAATCACCATTAGCTCTATCAAAGTAAATCCATTGAGACTTGGCTTCCAACTTGTGTTCTGTGTGATCACTGTATCAATCCTCGTACCAGTAGGTTTCTACAATGCCGGTAACCGAAGTTACTGGCAAACACTCGGCGCCCACACAGATAATATCCTTGCCGTCAATTCTCATACGTTGTGGGCTAGGTGGTAATCCAGGCGTTTTCAACACCAGCTCGCGATCACTCTTGGTTAGATTATCGTCTGAACCTACATCATCATAATTCACCACAGGCGTACCGTCTTTCACATTGAAATGGTAAAGACGAGGAGTGCCAGCAGAGGGTACGCATTCGGCATTATTGGGTGTTGGTTCATATGTGGTTATAAATGTCTGATTGCCGATTGTTTGACTAGTTGAAAGTACCTTTTCGCCAGAACGAGTTAATCGTATGTACCACCCTTTAGCATTAGTAAGCGAATTAAGGGCTGTAGTTTTTTGAGCGTCAGTGCCCTCTCCAATCAAATTGTCAGTTGTATCATAGAGATTAGCTTCAGTTAATTTCGTGTAAGTGACGACGTCAACTCCACCAACGGGTATGGTTGGAGCACCAGTAACGGCGGTCATGCGAAGCATATAAATGCGATCCTGTACAGCTGTATCTAGTGGATGTTCATGCCACCCAGAACCGATTACCAAGCCAAGATAACGTGTGCTGCCAATTTTTAACCCAAAAAGATCAGGCGAATGATAAAAGCGACGGTGGCTAGCTGCGGTTGATCCACCAAAATCGGCAATTACACCCGCCGTGACTAAGTCACGCGCCTGATTACCATTGGTAATATCAAAGCGCCAAACTTGCCCCCCCATATCACCAACGTAAATCTGATCAGCAAACCCATCGCCTGTCACATCAATTACTTTGGGGGACGAAGGAATACTGTATTTCATATCTGCCAGGGTTAGCGTCGCACCGCTACCCGTTGGGCCAGCCCACCACAATAGAGCACCCGTGTTTGCATCCACCATATACACAGCTCTACCCACAGTATCAACAGCTCTTACTGTCAGTGTGTCTTGCTGGGTATCATAGCCGCCGGCAAAGATCAGCACGTCCTTTTGTGAATTCTGAATGGTAACCTTTGTTTTTACCGGTTTTGACCAAGTTTGTCCCAACTCAAGAAAATCACCTGTGCCTCCATAGATGGTCCATAACCACTCTGGATTAGCTCTATCTGTAACGTCCAGCGCGTAGTAATTTCTTCCTCCACGACGCATACCAGTATAAATTCGCACGTGGTCGCCATCGCCCGATGCAATCTGACCATCACCATCATCCTTAATCCAGCTCGTTGGTGAGCCGTCCAAACCATAGGGACGATTGGTAACTGCTTCATCATTCGCCATTAGAGTAGGTTGATTGACGAGCAATTCTGATGGTATGAAGGAAAAGTATGAATCGCCCGTCGCCCCATCAACTGCATGCAAATAGCCTTGGTTATCACCAAAATAAATTGTAACGTCTGGACTATTTGCTGTACCCCCATAGATAGTAAGCTGTGGTACAGAATGCAAAGGATCAGCGATATATTTCCTACTTGCTGTTACACCATTACCCGTAATATTAAATACGTCAGCACCACGTGTCCAATTAATCAAATTTTCATGTTCAGTATCAGTCATACTTGCATTACCGAACATTGTCTTTGTCAGGTTGGCTTTATTAGCAACAGTAACAGCGTTGACTGAATTCGAAAGCACATCGCTACTTGATCCTGGGTAATGAGTGAACACCTTGCGGTTAGCATTCGTGTCAGGATGACGACCTGATGCTCCACCGATATCCACGTCAAATCCATCCGCTTGATCACTGTCCTCAAGCCACCAACTTCTTGCAGTGCTCTTGAAAAATCCAGAATTTGGATCAACTGCATTAATGGCGGGTGAACTGTTATCCATTACCACACCATCAGACGACAAGCGATAGCGCTTCAGGTTACCTGACCAGGATGGAACTGTTTCTGGTTGAAATACTGAAAAATATAGAGCATCCAAATGGTTGAGGCGATTGAACGTATTTACCGCAATACCAGGGGAAACAAAGGTTGCATTAACTTGCAAAACACTACGCACAATAGAGGTAAAGGCATCCTCTAGCGATTCTGCGTCATCCGCTAAATAATACTTTCCACCCCCTTTCCGAGCGGCATCAGAAAGCAAAACCTGATCGGATTCAAACCCAACGGTATAAACAGTTACAGTTTGAGTCCCCGTCAGACTGCATTGATCCTTCGTATGTAAATACTCTGCAATTTCATCAAGACAATTACCGGTACATGCACCCACTACATCATCCATCGTGCCATTATGATTTCCGTCTTCTGTGGGTTCACCATCCGTCAGCAGAACAATTGCACTTGATTGACAATCACTAGTAATTGGCGTGGTATATTTTCCGCTTGCATCCAAAGCAATAACAGGATCTTTATCCAGGAATGGATCGCCGCCCTGATAATATCGCATTGCTTCAAATAGAGTTTCTGAAAGCGGCGTCCACGTAAAGGGGGTCAAAGTATCGACAGCCGCCTTAAACGTATCTCGATTCTGTTCAATGTCACCAACTGACACCAACATGCGACCACCTTCATCCTGGCCTCCGTCCACATTGAACACCATTAGCCCAATATTAACGTTACTCATGGAATCAGCGAGATTTTTTGAAACTTCTTGCACTATTTGCAAACGTGTTCTTGTGGTTGCGTCACGATGGTTTTCATACCAATTGACATAGTTAGCCGAATAAAAATTGTTAAAATCAATATTACCCCAATCAATTTCGTTGCTTTCATTTCCCCACATATTTGCATGGTTTCTTGCATATTTGTCGGCACTCGCTGCATCTACACCGTGCAATCCGGCGTCGGATTCGCATTCAGTGGTTACAGATACATTTGCATCTGTAAGGTTACGCCAGCGCTTTTTATCTGAGTACCAACGCGCCATTCGGTAACTGGTTGCCATGCCGTAGCTTGTTAACCTGGACAGAATATCGTTACACTTGTTATTCGTTTTTGGAATTTTGTAAAAACTACCCGATTTTCTGAAATAGATGTTGTCTGTGGATGCATCACCGCTATAAGCAACACTATTGTCATACACTGTCGTTGTCGTTACCTTTGAATCCATGCTTCCAGAGTTGTCAATAATAAACAGTATATTGGGCTTTATGGTCGACGCCGATGACGTATTAAAGAAAATCTCTGTATCGTCAGCGATTGATACATTGGACATCAGCAACGCACCCGTCATGATCATAATAGTGCGCATAAAAAGTGAGGCGCTCATAGTTATTGACCTCTTTTAGACATCAGAATGACTTTATTGGCCAGCTTGGTTTTGATGTTAAATATCACCGTTCCAGCGCTACCATTAGCTTGATAGGCCTGTTCCGGAGTAATGACTTCACCCCGTAGCAGACACGTAAATTCTTTATCGATCAAAAATGAAACTGGTGCGCAAACTGGACATGCTTTCGCGACAATTTCACCCACTTTTCCGTCCGAACCTTTCACCAACGTGATAGATTGAACCTCTATTGCGCTGTCAACGAGTTCCATGGGTATATGATCAGAATCAGCGGTTGCGCTTCCGCCCCATAGGCAACCGGCAATGCTGAGCGCCACGGCGACAGATTTGAATGAGAATTTTTTCATAATGGTTGTCTCTCAGATAATCGATAAACGTTGGGCCTGGCTTCCACTGCGATAAGATTAGTGATACTCAACACCTTTGAATATTCTGGTTCTTGCATTAACCGCTGCGATTGTCGCTGTACCTTGCAGTTCAAATCGGTACCCCTTAAGCAAGGTAGTACTCTCATTCGCATCCATTGAACTACCACTTGTTACAGCCACTTCGCCTAAGTAGGTGACAGCGTAGTCAGCAGATATCTCTTCATCATCGATGTCAAAAGCGGTGGTGTCGGTCATGACACCCTCACCTTCAGACAGCGCAGTTTGCAACAGTGAAATATCACCGCCAGTCAACACGCCCGTTAATGCCCCCACCGAACTCTCAGCGGCCTGGAAGGTTCGGTTAATATTTTGGGCATTGGCCGACATGGTTTCATGCATTGTTGACGAACTCATTCCGGCAACCGCGATCAGAGTCACCACAAGCAACATCACCAAACCGACGACCAGTGCAACACCTGATTGTCGCTTATTGATGCCTACACGTTGCGATTTCATGCTTTCACCCTCAATTAGCTGCGATTTCTGATATTGATCGACGAAACAAACGTGCGACGCAATCTACGATCATTGGGATAGGTAACAGCTCCACCACTTGCAGCTGGGGTAATTGTTTGACCTGGGAGTACGTAAGACTTGGTGTCATCAGAATTCAATACTCTCTCTGTAGCACTAACCAGTAAACCGATCTTGACAGCGACGACAGCGGACATGTCCAACCCAGCTGTATTTGCAGGGACAAAACGGATATTTCCAGAGGAAAGCTTTTCGCCATATAGAATCTGCATGCTCTCCACCCCTTCCACAAGCTCTTCGCGTTCAAAATCCGGCGTCGCATTATTAATCAGGCTATCCCGCTCCCGATATAATGCAAAAATGTCATTACCATTACTGTCGTTGCGCCCTGTATCTGCCACAAAATATATTTCAGAGGTAAACTCGTAAATTCTTGCGCTTGTATCATAAGCATTACTGAGAAAATTTGTGGTATTGACTGCCGTAGAATGCGCCCAGGTTCCATCAGCATTACTCCGAATCCTGAATAAGTCCGCATTTTCGCAATCAGAAATCATGACCGCATCTTCTTGAACAAACCTGCCGTTATTTCCTGCCACCTGCAAATTCGCATTGACCGAAGTCATATTTCCAGTGATCGAAATATCCGTTGGCTCTCCTCTTTGTATTGCGATGACATCACTGCCAACTCGCGCATCGGCTTCAACGTCTGTACCATCGAATTCAGTCCCTGCCGCCCAGTTGTTATCGACAACCTCAAAGCCACGCAGCGATGACTGCGCAAAGTCAGAAACAGTCACATTATTCGCAATAATATTAAGTGTTACATTGGTTGGATCGGCACACCCTTGAAAACCGGTCATGCGAATATCTGAGGCCATCATATCAAAGCCAATACGGGCTCCTTCTTGCACGCGCGCCAATGAAGACCCGTAACGCTCAGTACTACGACTATCAACAAACAGCGTCATAACACCGAGCACCAAAAAAGAACTTAGTGCCAATGAAATCATTAGTTCTACCAAGGTAAGCCCCTTAGCTTGGCGAACTGTCGCTTGCGCAGCAAGTTTAGGCGTGTGCGTCATGGCAATTCCTATTACAAACTGAAATTTGTACTAAAGGCTTGAGTGGCAGTCGACTTGGTCGTGCTGTCTGTCCAATCGGTTTCAACCCACTGCACGGTGATCGTAAACATATTCCCCGCACCGCGCGTAACTGTACCAACAGCATCGGGTAATAACGCTACACCTCCACTGCCGCTTATTTGCGAAGCCCATTCAACCTTATCAAGAGTGCTTTGATTCGCTGCGGTACAACCGGTCGTGGCACTCGAACAGGACGGTTTCGTACCTGTATACCCTTTCGTTGTAAAATTATTATAATCACCGGCCACCGCTCGTTCGGCATTCAAGCGCATGCGATCAGCCATGTCTGCTGCCAACATACTTGCCTGCGTCTTAAGATATGCACTTTGATTTGAGCGCAAACCATTTACTTGCATACCCGCAAGCCCTAGTAATCCAACCGATAGAATCACCATGGTGATTAGGATTTCAATTAAGGTCATCCCAGAGGATAGTTTTTTTTCAAATTTCTTTTTGAATAATACTGACATATCGGCACTCCCCTTCACGGACACGCAACTTCTGATGCATCATGCGCATTAACTATGCCATCGCCGTCTTCATCAACCGCCAATCGAACCTGACCCGATACGCTAATAACCAACGCTTTTGCACTCGTGGCGCCACGAGTATCACAGACGACGAAAGTACCTGAATTGGCAGGCATTCCTTGGTTGTCAAACTGGATATAGTTCAGGCTTGCAAAGCCCACTGTTCTTAGCTTGTTACTGTTGGACAAGGCTGGGCTGACTTTCAGAACAGTGTCTGTAGCAGCATCGAAACTGCGATTACCGTTTACATCGCTAAGCACAATCCAGCCGTTCTCCCAAGTATTTACATTCGAGCAACCGCTCGTTGAAGTTAGTGTTGCCGCCGGGCATATCGTCACAGTCGTATTTGGTCGCTTTGCTGCTTCACTCCGTGCATAAGCCAAAAGGTTCGCCATTTCAAATGCTTGCGAACGTAAGCGATTTTCCTGAATGGTTGATATGAAGGAAGGTGTACCCAGCGCCAATACAATCCCACCGATAGCCATCACCATCATCAGCTCAATCAGCGTGAATCCCCGCAACCGTTGCATAGAAACCTCATCAATTATTGATCGATGACACAGGCGATACCTGTGTACACCCAATGATCAAATAATAGACAGGTCAAAAAACAAACGAGGGGCAATAGGTACCAGCGGTAGTGGGAATAGGACAAACGGGGAGTGGGGCTGAAGGCACATCTAAGAAAAGGAGACAGGCATCACAACTAGGGTCCGGCGTCAACCAGCCCTAAACCGGCAACGCCGTCCGATCAATCACCCGTCGCAGCACAAAACTCGAATGCACGCCGGTGACCCCCTCGATACGGGTAATCCGGTTCAGTAGCAAATCCTGATAGCCATCCATGTCTTTCACGATCACCTTCAACTGATAATCAGCCTCCTGTCCGGTAATCAAGAGACACTCCAACACCTCCGGCAAGGCAGCGACGCGCTGCTCAAAATTGGCGAAGCGTTCTGGCGTATGCCGATCCATCGAAATATGCACCAGCGCCATCAGGCTCAAGCCCAGTTTTTTGCCATCAATAATCGCCCGATAACCGGCGATCAGGCCCGACTCCTCCAGTGCCCTCACCCGCCGCAAACAAGGGGACGGAGACAACCCGATCCGCTCGGCAAGCTCCTGGTTACTCAGCCGGCCATCCGCCTGCAGCAATTCAAGAATGTGGCGGTCATAGCGATCTAGTGTCATTGAATTGCCCTCCCAGGCCGTCGGTCGAAACAATGTATTAATTTTAATCGATAAACCGGCAATTCAATGCCAATAGTTCTACACTGACCAATACCCTAAACGGATTCGTCTACTATTTACTACACAATCGTTGAATAAATCACCTTGCCAAATTAGAAAATTTTTTCCAAAATATAGAAAATGTTTTCTAATTTGGCAGTTTTTATGACGATGGCAAAGGCAAGCGCTCCCTCCAATGACAACGCTTCTCCGCAAAGACCCACGCGAGAAGCCGCCAGACAGGCGCTCATTCAAGTCGCTACTGAAGAGTTTCTGGCCGAAGGATTTCGTGCAGCGCGGGTGCAAACGATTGCTGAGCGCGCGGGGGTCAGGCTCTCGGCCATTAACTATCACTTTGCCAACAAAGAAGGGCTCTACCACGCCGTGTTGCAACACCATGCCGAGCTGGCGCTGACATACGCCCCGCTTACTGCACTTCCACAGGCGCTTTCCCTTGAGAATCGCTTTCAGCATGTCGTACGTGTGCTGGTGCTTCGCTTTCTTGACCCTGCCAACCCATCACGCATCGCCAGCCTGTTTGTACGCGAAGCCGCCAACCCTACCGGCGCGCTAGAGATGATGTTCAAGCGCTACACCGAACCGCAATCGCAAGCCGTGTTTGCGCTGCTACAAGAGTGCTTTGGAGGCCACGCAAAACAGGATTTATTGGCGCGCTCTGCTTTGAGCGTTATCGGACAAATTGTCATTTATGTGGGGTTGCGCCCCCTGGTTGAACTGTTCAGGCCTGGATTTTACGAGCGTAACGACGGCCTTGAGGAACTCATTCAACATATCACCCGATTTTCCTGGGCAGGCATTCAAGTGCTTGCGCAAAGGGAGATAGCGCCATGAAAAAAATGCTTCGCTTATCGTGGTTCAGCGCAACAATGCTTATGCTCGGCGCATGCGGGTCTGACACCAACAACATTCTGAATGGCTACGTCGAAACACAACCCATTCGGCTAGCCTCACCCATCGCAGGACGTCTGCAGAAAACAGTCCATGAAGGACAAATACTCAACGCCGATCAGTTAGCCTTTACATTGGATACTGAAAGCGAACAGCTCGCGCTGGCCGAATCCGATGCCCGCGCCCAAACAGCCAAAGCACAATATCAAGATCTGTTAAGCGGCAAACGCCCGGAAGAATTAGGCATGTACGAAGCTACCCTTCGTGTCGCCGAAGCCAACCTGCGCGCCTCGGAAGCTGAACTCAAACGGCAGTCAGAACTGAAAGCCAGTGGATTCGTGTCGCAATCCACCCTCGACGTATTGAAAGCGCGACGTGATGCCGATGCTGCGCAAGTGGCGCAAGCACAATCCCAACTCGCAGCAGCACGCCTGGCCGGACGCGAACAAACCATTATCGCCGCCAGCAGCAATGCCGATGCGGCCACACAGGCTGTCGCGCAAAAGCGCTGGGTGTTGCAACAAAAAAGTATAACAAGCCCGGTGAGTGGCCGAATTGAACAGGTTTATTACCGAACGGGGGAATGGGTGCCCGCTGGTAGCCCAGTATTAAGCATCATCGATAACGCTGCTATCAAGGTGCGCTTTTTTATTCCTCAAGCGCGCATACCCGCCTTCTCGCAAGGCAATAGAGTCTACCTTCGCTGCGATGGTTGTAATAACCCGATCCCTGCGACGATCAGCTTCGTGGCAAAAGAAGCCGAATTCACACCACCTGTGATGTATAACAATGACAATCGCAGCAAACTGGTGTGGATGGCAGAAGCACGCCCTGACCCGGCCTATGTTGCCGAGCTGCACCCTGGGCAACCGGTCGATGTCGAGGTGGCACCATGACCAGCCCACCCCTGGCGATCAATGTGCATGGTCTCACCAAATGCTTTGGTGAAAAACGGGTCGTCAATGATTTGAGCATGGAGGTGAAGCGTGGTGAGATCTATGGATTTCTCGGGCCAAACGGCTCCGGTAAAACCACCTCGATCCGAATGATGTGTGGCCTGTTAACGCCCGATGCAGGGGGCGGCCAGACATTGGGTTACGACCTGCTCAAAGATGCGGCTGCCATCAAGCGTGAAGTGGGCTACATGACACAACGCTTTGGCCTGTATGAAGACCTCAGCATTCGGGAAAATCTGGATTTTGTCGCGCGCGTGTATGGCATGCGCCAGCGACGCGAGCGTATCGACCAGGCGCTTGAACGACTGGGGCTAACTACACGACAACATCAACTCGCTGCATCACTCTCAGGTGGCTGGAAACAACGCCTCGCCCTGGCGGCATGCATGCTGCATGAACCCCGCTTACTGATGCTGGATGAACCCACGGCCGGTGTAGACCCCAAAGCGCGACGTGATTTCTGGGATGAGATCAACAAACTGGCGCACAGCGGCATCACAGTGTTGGTGTCCACTCACTACATGGATGAAGCTGAACGTTGCCACCGCCTGGGCTATATCGCGTATGGACGCCTGCTTGCTACAGGCACGCCCAATGAACTGGTGCAACGCTCGCCGCTGCATACCTGGCATGTGAATGGACCGAGTCATTTGCTTAACCCCCTCGCCAATATGCTTGAAAATGCAGCGGGGGTCGATCTGGTTACACGATTTGGCCTAACGCTGCACATAAGCGGCAGAGACCCCTTGATTCTGGCGACTGCCATTGCCCCCTACCAACGTGAATCACAACTGGAATGGACCAACAATGACCCGACGCTGGAGGATGTTTTTATTCATCTGATGCAACAATCGGCCGACAACTATGCCTCATAACGAGCAACCGCCGAATAAGCAGCAATACCATGAACTGCCTGAGAACGTGCTGACTCAAAATACCCGGCCGCTTGCTGAACGTTTCAGTCTGTATCGCCTGTGGGCGATGATCATCAAGGAATTCATTCAACTCGGGCGGGACAGATTGACCTTTGGCATGATGGTGGGCATCCCGATCATGCAATTAACGCTATTTGGCTTTGCGATCAATGGTGACCCCAAACATTTGCCCACCGTCATCGTTGCCCATGAACAAGGCCAATTTACACGCTCGCTCATTGCCGCCATGGAGAACAGTCGTTACTTTACCATCATCATGACCACCGACCAGGATGATAAGGCAGATCAATTGCTTGCCGCAGGTGATGCGCAATTCGCGCTGACGATTCCAGCAGGCTTCGAAAGACGTCTGGTGCGCGGCGAAAAACCGGTGTTACTGCTGGAAGCCGACGCCACCGATCCATCTGCGACCGGCAATGCCATTGCAGCGGTGCAGCAAATTTCACAAACCGCCTTTCGTCACGATTTGCACGGCCCGCTGCTGAGCGGTGAGAGCGGGCAAAACCTTTTCGAGTTAAGGATTCATCGACGCTATAATTCAGAAGGCATCACGCAATACAATATCGTGCCCGGATTGATGGGCGTTATTCTCACCATGACCATGATAATGATGACGGCGCTAGGCATAACCCGCGAAGTCGAACGCGGCACGATGGAAAACCTGCTCGCAACGCCCATACGCCCACTTGAAGTAATGATTGGAAAAATCACCCCGTACATTGTCATAGGCTATGTGCAGGTTACAGTCATCTTGCTGGCAGCCTGGGGGATTTTTGAGGTGCCGTTCGTTGGCAGCTTGCCCATTCTGCTTGGCTGCATACTGCTGTTCATTTTGGCTAACCTCAGCGTAGGAATTACCATATCGAGTACCGCGCGCAACCAAACGCAAGCCATGCAAATGACTTTCTTCTTCTTTTTGCCCTCGATGCTGCTGACCGGATTTATGTTCCCCTTCCGGGGTATGCCTGACTGGGCACAGGCCATCGGCGAAGTATTGCCGTTAACCCATTTTCTGCGTCTAATACGCGGCGTTATGCTAAAAGGCAATACATTGCCCGAACTCTGGCCCAATCTCTGGCCTCTCATGTTGTTCATGGGGATTGTGATGATGATCGGTTTGAAGCGATTCAGACGAACGCTGGATTAAGGCGTCGATGCTTGTTCGCTACTGAAGAATCATCCTATTTTTTATATCGATATTGTCGCTATTAAACCGTATACCCCTACAAACCCTAAGCAAACTTATATCTCTTCGACATATCCAACCAATCAAATCGATCTTTAAACCCGGTTGTAAAAGCAGGTGGAATCACTAACACTAGAAAACATTGCCTTGGTCAATAAATCCGACCCACGTCGCTGGTGCACACGATACCCCTACAAAACACCTGGGCTCATCATGGACGTTGAAGAAATCAATACAGAGTCACTCGCCCGCGCGTTGCACGAGAGCGAAGAACACTTTCGTCTGCTGGTAGAAAGCGTTCAGGATTACGCTATATTCATGCTCGATGCCAAAGGCAACGTCATTAGCTGGAACAAGGGCGCCGAACGCATCAAGGGTTATCGTTCCGAAGAAATTCTCGGCAAGTCCTTCGCCATTTTCTACACGGAGGAGGATATAGCGCAGCACATTCCCGAACGTGAACTGGAACAGGCACGCGCAGGCCCCTACGAAAACGAGAGTTGGCGCGTATGCAAAGATGGCAGTGTGTTTCTGGCACACATCAGTATCACCCCCCTGAAGAATCTTGACGGCAAACTGCGCGGGTTCGCCAAAATCACCCGCAACATCAGCAATCGCCACAAAATGGAACAGCGTTTCCGTCAGGTCGTGGAGTCCGCCCCTAACGCCATCGTTATGATCAACAACGAAGGCATCATCGAAATGGTCAATACGCAAACGGAACGCATCTTTGGTTACTTGCGCACGGAAATGTTGGGCCAGCCCATAGAAATGCTCATGCCTGCCCGCTTTCGACAACAACATCCAGGGCTGCGCAGCTTCTTTTTTTCAGACCCGCACTCACGCCCCATGGGTAAAGGTCGCGATCTTTTTGCGGGACGCAAGGATGGCAGCGAATTCCCGGTTGAAATTGGCTTGAACCCCATTGAAACCGATGAAGGGACCAAAGTGCTTTCGGCCATCGTCGATATCTCTGACCGCAAAGCCAAAGAACAGAAAATCGAAGCAGCGCTCGAAGAAAAAAACATTCTGCTGGGTGAAATTCACCACCGGGTTAAAAACAATCTGCAAATCGTTCACAGCCTGCTGGACCTGCAATCAACACGAATTGATGACGAATCCGTTCTGGAAATGCTGCGCGACAGCCAGAACCGCATCCGCTCAATGGCATTGATACACCAAACGCTTTATCAATCCAACGATTTCGCGCGCGTCAATTTTAGCAACGTGCTCGAGGTGCTGGTGCCTTCGTTGATGGAATCCTACGGTATCGACAGCGGCGCCATTCTGTTCTCGATCAATGCGAATGAGGTCTTGTTACCCCTCAATCTCGCCATACCCTGCGGTCTGGTCGTAAATGAATTGGTAACCAACGCACTCAAGCACGCCTTTCCACAGCGACGAGAAGGCAACATAACAATAGAACTACTCAAACAGGAAGAAAACGTTCTACTGGCGGTCAGTGATAACGGCGTAGGTGTACCGGAGGATTTCGACATGAACAAGAGAACCACCCTGGGCCTGCAATTGGTCAGCCTGCTCGCCGACCAGATTAACGCACAACTCAGTATCGGTCGCGCAAATCCAACACGATTTGCACTCACCTTCAAGCTGAGCCAGAACTAGAGGGTACAACTCATCTATGCCAACGTCATCCCTATCCGTCAATACACTACGGACCACGCAGGCCCCTCCCGCGATAACCCGTATTCTCGTCGTGGAAGATGAACGCATCGTCGCATTCAATTTGCAGCAGCGTTTGCAAAAGCTGGGGTATGAGGTGCCGGCACTGGCCGTTAATGCAGAACAAACATTACGCGCCATCGAACAATACAAACCCAACATCATTTTGATGGATATTCATATTGAAGGCCCACTTGATGGCATCGAAACCGCCAGTCAGGTGGCCGAGAAATACCATATTCCCATTATTTTTCTCACCGCCTATTCCGAAGAAACGACCCTCGCGCGCGCCAAAGCCACTCGCCCTTATGGCTATCTGCTCAAGCCTTTTTCTGAACGCGAACTGCACGCGACCATACAAATGGCGCTGGAACGTCACGGGGTAGAAATGGCGTTGAATCTCAGTGAAGCACGATTGCGGCTCGCGTTAGCTGCTGCGAACATGGCTGATTGGGAAGTTCGCCAAGCCAAAACTCAGCAAGAAACACTCTATATTGGCGAAGCCAATCACATACTTGGTTATCCAGAACAGGTGTTTTCTGGCACCCGTGAAGCTTTTATAGCGCTAGTCGAAGCCAATGACCGTACACGCGTCAGCCAGGTTATCGATAACAGTATCTCCAATAATAGCGCCTGCGAAATTGAATTTCGCACAACACAGCTGGGTGATAACCAACGCTGGCTACGTCTGCAAGGTAAAATGATGGAAACCCCATCGCAGGAACCGCAGCTAGTTGGCATTATTCAGAATATTACTGAACGCAAAGCAACTGAACATTTTCTCAAACAAGCGGCAACCGTCTTTGAAGCAACACAAGATGGAATTCTACTCCTTAACAAAGATTCGCTTATTGTTAATTGCAACTACGGTTTTACCGCCATGACAGGCTATGCGCTAGACGACGTGAAAGACCAGTCGCCCGAAATATTTACCCACCCGTCCACCCCACCGGAAACGCAACACAATATCGAAGTGACCTTGCGCAAAGGCGGCAAGTGGCGTAGTGAAGTCAGCATTCTTAAAAAGGATGGCACAGTATTTCCTGCATTATTATCAATAGCATCGGTGAATGGCAATTCACAGGCCCGCGACGTATCTCACTTCGTGCTGATCCTCACCGATCTTACTCCGATTCGTAGCGCCGAGAAAAAACTGCAATACTTGGCCCATTACGATCCCCTCACCAATATTCCCAATCGACTGTTGACGATGGAGCGCCTTGCACAAGCATTGTTACGCGGCAAACGCCATAGCGAGCGCATTGGGATACTCTTCATCGACCTCGATCGTTTCAAATGGGTGAACGACACGCTGGGTCATGACGTAGGGGATCAGTTACTACAATCCGTGACGCAGCGTATGCAACGTTGTCTGCGTGCCGATGACACCATAGGGCGATTGGGTGGAGATGAATTTTTGGCAATACTTGATCCTGTTGACAATGAACAGTCCGCAGCAATTGTTGCAAGTAAACTTGCCAACGCGGTTTCCGCCCCCATTAGCATTGGCCCCCACACCGTTGAAATATCCTGCAGCATTGGCGTGAGCTTTTTTCCTGATGACGGCCAGCAAAGTGACATTCTGGTACGCGCTGCCGATACCGCCATGTATGCAGCCAAAGAACGCGGTCGCAATTGCTACGAATTTTTTACGCCCTTGATGCTGGCCAAAGCGATGCGTTTCATGGCGCTCAACCATGATTTGCATCGTGGTTTGAAAGCGGGAGAATTGCGTTTGCATTACCAACCGCAGGTCGCCCTGGCCACCGGCGACATTGTCGGCCTGGAAGCCCTTATTCGCTGGCAGCACCCGGAAAAAGGGTTATTGGGGGCCGCCGATATCATCCCGGTGGCTGAAGATAGCGGGCTGATCGTCGATATTGGCGAATGGGTATTACGTGAAGTGTGCAACCAAATGCGCAAATGGACTGAAATCGGTATTCCGCCCATTCCAGTCGCGGTGAATGTGTCTGCATTTCACATTAAAAAATTGCAGTTCTGCAATCGCATTGAAACCATCCTGCATGAAACCGGTGTCAACGCCGATTCGCTGGAAATTGAAATCACCGAAAGTGTGTTGCAAAGTGAAGGCGCCTGCATCAGTACGCTAGATCACTTACGCAGAATGGGTGTCATCATCACCATTGATGATTTTGGTACCGGCTATTCCTGCCTGAGCTCACTCAAATTGCTGCCCATCAATAAACTCAAAATAGATAAAGCCTTTATTCAAGGTATTCCCGACGACAAGAACGATATTGCCATTACCGAAGCCATTATTGCCATGGCACAAAAGCTGGGCATGCAGGTCATTGCAGAAGGCGTCGAAACCCAGGAGCAATTGGATTTTCTCAGATCGCGTTGCTGTGATGAAGTGCAGGGCTACTACTACTTCAAACCCATGTCCACCGAGCAAATACAGGCGTTAATGCAGCAAAACCAAGTCCTCGAAACTCACTGAGCCCTTCACTTTTGCTCATTATGTGCCATGAACGCTTCCATCAACGACCCACGTTCAGCGTTGCCCATGTGCGCGATACGCGTCTTTTTCACCGGGTTTTCGGCGGTTTGCACAGGTGTGACGGGAAATGCGTCCGTGGTTGCATACACCCCAAGAAAATTCATCAAAAAGCAAACTGAAAATACGGCGACCAGCTCCACAACACACCTCCTGCTACCAACGTTCAACGCCAGTGTTGGCGTTACGAAAAATCCAATGGCATTATGCGTAAATCAATTTCGCTCTCGCTCGCACTGTGCACTTGCTTTTGTGCACTTGCAGCCAAAATATAGTCTCGATGCAAAAAAATCGTCAACGCGCATACCACTTTATACTCCTTTAAATCCAGATTTTTGGTGAACTTTTAAAAGAGTAATGCAGGTTAATTTGCAAGACCTGTCGCGATCTGCACAAACACGAAAATTCCGGTCATTTTTACGGTACGAGTTCCACTTTAATGCGGATTATTTTTGCAATTAAATGTGCACTGACAATGCAAATTGTTTGCAGCATCCCTTCAGGTTATAATGCCCGCCTCTTTACGCCCATTAGCCAGGAACCCCCATGGACGTCAACGCCTACATGCAAGGCGTGGGTCAACAAGCCCGCGCCGCTTCGCGCCTGATTGGCAAGGCCGGTACCCAAGCCAAAAACGCCGCTTTGCTGGCCACTGCCGATGCCATTCGTGCGCAACAGGCGGCCCTGCTCGCTGCCAACGCTCGCGATCTCGACAACGGCCGTCAGCACGGCCTGGACGCAGCCATGCTTGACCGGCTCGAACTCAACCCCTCCCGCATTGCCACGATGATCGAAGGCCTGCACCAAGTGGCTGGCCTGGCGGACCCGGTCGGCGAAATTACCGGCATGAGTTATCGCCCCAGCGGCATCCAGGTTGGCCGTATGCGCGTGCCCCTGGGTGTCATTGGCATCATTTATGAGTCGCGCCCGAATGTGACCATTGAGGCCGCCAGCCTCTGCCTAAAATCCGGCAATGCGACGGTGTTGCGGGGGGGCTCCGAGGCCATTCATTCCAACCAGGCCCTGGCGCAGTGTATTCGTGCCGGCCTGAGCAGCGCCGGCCTGCCTGAAACCGCCGTGCAAGTGATCGAAACCACCGATCGCGCAGCCGTTGGCGCGATGATCACGCAACCGGAATACATTGATGTCATCGTGCCACGCGGTGGCAAAGGCCTGATCGAACGCATCAGCAAAGACGCCCGCGTGCCGGTGATCAAACACCTGGATGGCATCTGCCATGTCTATATCGATGACGATGCAAACCTCGACAAAGCCATCAAGGTCGCGCTCAACGCCAAAACCCATCGTTACGGCACCTGCAACACGATGGAGACGCTGCTGGTCGCTGAATCCATCGCTGCCCGTGCACTGCCACCGTTATGCGCACTTTATCGCGAGAAAAATGTCGAGCTGCGCGGCTGCGAAAAAACACGCGCACTCATTGCGGGCGTTATTCCCGCCAGCGAAGAAGACTGGCGCACCGAATATCTGGCGCCAATACTTGCCATTCGAATCGTCGACGGCATTGATGCGGCCATTGATCACATCAACACCTATAGCTCACAGCACACCGATGCCATCATCACGGAAAACTACAGCAAGAGCCGACGCTTTTTGCTCGAAGTGGATTCCAGCTCTGTCATGGTGAATGCCTCGACCCGTTTTGCCGATGGCTTCGAATATGGGCTGGGTGCTGAAATTGGCATCTCCACCGACAAGATCCATGCGCGTGGCCCCGTGGGTCTTGAGGGCCTAACGACACAGAAATATGTGGTCTTAGGCGACGGCCACATTCGTAGCTAACCATTATGGAGAAACACATGTCAGAAAAAGCTGATCGTGACATTGAAAAGGAATATAACATCGCTGATACCGTCGCCAAACTGCGTCGGCTCGCCGATTGTCTGGAACAGGGCAAACCGTTTGAGATCATGGTAGCGGGCGAACGCATCTATGTGCCGGTACGCGCCCGCTTCAACATCGAACACGAACGTGAAGACGGCGACGAAGAACTGGAATTCCAGTTCCGCTGGTCACACGAATAGGCCTTCTCAATAAAAGCGTCTCAACAAAAGCGTTCTCGAACAAGCTCACAGGAAACCGTCACGCATGACGCTTAACGCACACCGAGGCATTGGCATATTGGGGGGCACCTTTGACCCCATCCACTACGGACATTTGCGCCTGGCGTGGGAAGCCTACCAGCAGTTACACCTCGATCATGTGCGTTTCATCCCCTGTCATATGCCGCCTCACCGTGGTGATCCTGCCAGCAAGGCCAGCCATCGGCTGGCAATGGTGGAGCGGGCCTGTGCCAGCACCCCCGAGTTCGTGGTCGACGAGCGCGAACTGCGCAAAGACACACCGTCGTATAGCGTCGAGAGCTTGCGTGAATTACGCCGCGAAGTGGGCCCTGACCGACCGCTGATCTTTATCATGGGCATGGATGCCTTTTGCGGTTTCTGCAATTGGTATCACTGGCAGGACATTCTCACCCTGTGCCACCTCTGGATAGGCCATCGTCCAGGCAGCATTACCCCCGATATCCAGCAGCCCGCCGGCGAGCTTTTACAGCAACGCATCGCACATGCCGCCGCGCTCACCCATTCCCCCAGCGGCCGCATTCATGTACAAAGTACGGTAGCCCTCGACATCTCGGCGACCTACCTGCGTCAACAACTGCAGCAGGGCTTCAGCCCGCGCTTTCTGTTGCCCGAGAGTGTCAGCGACTATATTGAAACCCACGGGCTGTATGCCCCTCATTAATGCTGTGTACCCCTTATTTATCATTGGAGACTATTGCCCCCCCATGACTGCTACCGCCGAAGATATCAAGAACGCTGTACTCACTGCCCTCGACGACATGAAAGCCAAAGATGTCGTGTGCCTGGACGTAAAGCCACTCACCAGCATGGCTGACTTCATGGTGGTGGCCTCGGGGACATCAACCCGGCACGTCAAGGCGATGGCCGATCGCGTTGAAGACGAAGTGCGCAAAATCGGCATCAAACCCTTGGGCGTTGAAGGTGCACAAGCCGCCGAATGGGTGTTGGTCGACCTCAATGATGTGATCGTGCATGTCATGATGCCTGACGCACGCCGCTTTTATGATCTCGAAAAACTGTGGAGCGTAACGCCTACCTCAAGCGGCGCCCAGGAAAAACCCTGAGTGCGCATTCGATTAGTGGCGGTGGGTCAACGCATGCCCGACTGGGTCGAAGCGGGTGTTGAAGAATATCGCAAACGTCTCACGCAGGATCTCACGCTCGATATTGTGGAAATCCCCGCGGGTAAACGCGTCAAAAACGCCGACATTGCGCGTCTTACCGACAAAGAAGGGGAACAGATGCTGGCGAGCCTGCATCCGTCGGAACACATCATCGCCCTGGATGTCAAAGGCAAAGCGCTGAGTACCGAAAGTATGGCCGCCCGACTTGCACAACTGATGCAGGCGGGCAAACCCCTGACGTTATTAGTCGGTGGCCCGGAAGGCCTCGCACCCGCCTGTATTGCCCGCGCTGATGAAAAATGGTCACTGTCACCGCTTACGCTACCCCACCCGTTAGTGAGAGTATTGCTCGCCGAACAATTATACCGCTGCTGGACGGTGATCAAAGGCCACCCTTACCATCGCTAACGCCCTGGTCACCCGCCACAGCGATTCAGCGCTAATGGTTCAAACACAACAATACCGGTTCATTGATAACAATACCGGTTCTTGGACAATAGAGTCATAACAAGAGTCGACACTTTACTGCATGGTGCGCAACGTTACTTTTCGCGACAACAGCCGGGAGCACGCGGTATTCAACCGGCGGCTGGTGGTCGCCATCTTTGGCGTACTGGCCTTGGTGGGCGTGTTGTTGGCACGCATGTATTACTTGCAGATATATCAATACAGCACTTATGAAACCATTTCGGATCGCAACCGCATTCAAACCGAACCCATCGGGCCCACCCGTGGCCTGATTCTGGATCGAAACGGCACCATTCTTGCCGATAACAGCCCGACCTTCGCGATCAGCGTTATTAAAGAACTCACCCCCAATCTCAATGACACGCTCGAAAGCATACGTAAACTGATCCCTCTCAGCGAAGGGGATGAACAGCGCTTTCGCAAGCGTTTACAGCAACGCCGACGTCCTCTCACCCCGGTAGCCCTGCGGCTTAATCTCACCGAAGAAGAAATTGCGATCCTGTCAGTACGTGCCCATGAATTACCGGGCGTCATTGTCGAAGCCAATCTGGTGCGCCACTATCCGGAACCCGAATTGTTTTCACACACGATTGGCTATGTCGGGCGCATCAATGAAAAAGAACTGAAAGAAGTCGACGCCAATGATTACGGGGCCACCGAATATATCGGCAAAACCGGGGTAGAGAAATTTTACGAAGATCGTCTGCACGGCACCGTTGGCTACCAAAAAGTTGAAACCGATGCGCGCGGTCGAATCACTCGTGTATTGGAAAAAATCGATCCCATTGCCGGTGAAAACCTGCACCTCTATCTCGATCTGCCGACACAAGAAGCCGCCGCACAAGCGATGCTCGGCAAACGTGGCGCCGTTGTCGCCATTGAACCCGACACCGGTGGTGTGTTGGCATTTTTGAGTGTGCCCGGTTTCAACTCCAACCTGTTTGTCACCGGCATTGATCACAAAAACTATTCTGCCCTGCAGACTGACCGTTGGCGCCCGCTGTTCAATCGTGCCCTGCAGGGTCAATACCCCCCGGGTTCTACCGTTAAACCCATGGTGGGTCTGGCAGGGTTGGATGCAGGCTTTATCGATTGGAACTACACCATCTGGGACCCAGGCTGGTACAAAATCAACGGAGACGGCCGCTTCTACCGCGACTGGAAAAAATGGGGTCACGGCTTCGTCAATCTCGATACCGCCATCACGCAATCCTGCGACACCTATTTTTACGAGTTGTCCCATCGCATGGGCGTTAACCGTCTGCACGATTTTCTGACACGTTTCAGTTTTGGTCGGCGCACCATGATTGATATGTCGGGTGAAGCCGGCGGTATCATGCCCAGCACCGAATGGAAACAACGCGCCCGCAAAGAACGCTGGTATCCGGGGGAATCCCTGAGCGTGGGCATTGGTCAGGGCTATATGTTAAGCACGCCGTTACAGCTCGCCACCGCCACCGCCATCGTTGCCAACCACGGCCGTATCATTCAACCACGCGTGGTTGAAAAGGTCAGCGGAAAAGAAGTCGAATCGCATGCTCTCGAAGTGCCACCAATTGAACAAATCCAGCTAAAAGACGATAGCCAGTGGCAAAAGGTGATTGCGGCCATGCGCAACGTCGTACACACCGAACGCGGAACAGCCTGGAACAGCGTTGGCAAGCGTCTCACCCGCTACGATATGGCAGGCAAAACGGGTACCGCGCAAGTGGTCAACATTAAACAGGGTGAAACCTATCAAGAATCACGCCTGAAAGAATGGCATCGCGATCATGCCTGGTTTATGGGGTTTGCGCCCACGCATCATCCACGCATTGCCGTCGCGGTATTGGTGGAAAACGGTGGCCACGGTGGCGCCACTGCCGCGCCGGTAGCAAAAGCGGTGATGGATGCCTATTTCGCCTCAGAAAAGCGGCGCAATCCTGATGGCCCGCCCCTGATGCCACCCGTTGAACCGACGTCCACTGAACCGATGCCTGACCAAGCAGCAGCAGCCAAACCCGCGTCGGCGGGCAGCAACCAAGGCCCACGCGTTATGCCCACCGTTACAGGAGGCCAGACAGTCCCATGATACGTTCCGACTATTTGCGTCAACTGCCCCCGCACGCGTTGGGCGCCCGTCGCGACAGCTTTTTACAGGGCATCCATATCGACGGCTTTATGCTGCTGATGCTGATCATTCTGATGGCCGGCGGGTTATTGGTGCTCTATAGCGCCAGCGGCGCCAGCATGCATACCGTTATCCGGCAGGCCACTCGCATGGGTATTGGGCTGACGATCATGACGGTGCTGGCACAGATTCCACCCAGCACGTACCGGCGCTGGAGTTTTCAGCTTTATGCCATTGGCGTGTTGCTGCTGGTGGCAACGTTGGTCGTGGGGACACATGCCAAGGGGGCGCAACGTTGGCTGTCAGTGCCTGGCATTGGGCGTTTCCAGCCATCGGAGTTTATGAAGTTGCTGGTGCCGCTAACGGTGGCGACCTTGTTGGCGGGCAAAACGTTGCCGCCCAAATGGGCTCAGTTGTTGTTGGCAACGCTGGTGATCATGGTGCCGACGTTGTTGATTGCCAAGCAGCCCGATTTGGGAACGGCCATTTTGATTGCGAGTTCAGGTTTTATTGTGTTGTTTCTGGCGGGTCTGGATTGGCGAATCATTACCACATTGGTTGCTGCGAGTATTCCGGCTGCCTGGGTGTTATGGGAGTTTTTGCATGAGTATCAGCGGCAGCGGGTGCTGACGTTTCTGAATCCTGAGAGTGATCCGTGGGGGACGGGTTGGAATATCATGCAGTCGAAGACGGCGATTGGTTCGGGTGGTTTTGATGGTAAGGGCTGGCTTAACGGTACGCAGTCGCATCTGGATTTTTTGCCGGAAAGTTCGACGGATTTCATTATTGCGGCGTTGGCGGAGGAGTTTGGGTTTACGGGTGTGTGTGCGTTGTTGATTGTGTACATAATTATTATTTTTCGTGGTGCTTATATTGCGATGCAGGCGCAGAACAGCAGTGACAGGCTGATGGCGGGGACGTTTACGCTGACGTATTTTGTTTACATTTTTGTCAATATCGGGATGGTGAGTGGTTTGCTGCCGGTGGTGGGGGTGCCGTTGCCAATGATCAGTTATGGGGGTACGTCGATTGTGACTTTATTGGCGAGTTTCGGGATTCTGATGTCGATACATACGCATAGAAAAATGTTGGCGTGATGACAAAAAGGTGTGTTTGTTTCCCTATAATCGGGAACCGTTATTGCGTCCATTGATCCTAAAGTTTAGAAGATATGGATAACTGTGACGCATCGGCGGGGAGGGGGTTGGTTTCTGGAAACGCCGCGAGTACGTCCCTGTAGGCTCGACTGCGCCATCCATGGCGCAGACGTTCCCGAAACCAACCCCCTCCCCGCCGATGCTCCTTCCAAACTTCGACCAACCATTTCACCTCTGAGGATTCCTGCTTGTTTTTTTCCAAGTTTCGCCTGGCTGCAGCCACGCTGGTTTTCGCCCTGTCCCCCACCCTGATGCCGGCCGTTAGCCACGCAAATCCTCAATCTTATGACAACCGCCCAGAGGTGCAGGCATTCATTAACGATCTGGTCAAGAAAGATAAGCTCAATCGGGATGAAGTCACCCGACTGATGAAGAGTGCTGTGCATCAGCAAAGCATTATTGATTCGATTTCCAAACCTGCCGAGCACACCATGACCTGGGCGCGGTATCGCAAGATTTTCATCACCGAAGATCGTATCAACAAAGGGGTGGCGTTCTATAACACGCACAAGAGTGTGTTGAAGCGTGCTGAAAAACAGTACGGTATTCCCGCTGAGATGATAGTGGCGATTATTGGGGTTGAAACGAAGTACGGTGAGAATAAGGGCACGTTTCGGGTGGTGGATGCGTTAAGTACGCTGGGGTTTGATTATCCGCCGCGGGCGACGTTCTTCCGCCAGCAGTTGCGGGAGTTTATGTTGCTGGGGCGTGAGGCGGGTATCAATCTGGATACGGCGGTCGGCAGTTATGCCGGGGCCATGGGGTATCCGCAGTTTATTCCGTCGAGCTATCGGGTGTTTGCGGTCGATTTCGATGCCGATAATCGGGTGGATCTGATTAACAATCCGGTGGATGCGATTGGCAGTGTCGCCAATTACTTTCGCAAGCATCACTGGCAAACGGGTGAGGCGGTGGTGAAGCGTGCACGTTTTAACGGCTCCCCTGCGAACCTGGCCAAGCTCGACAAGATGTTTAACCAGTCGCTTAAGCCCAGCGTTAAGGCGGGTCAACTGGCGGCATTGGGTTTGCAACCAAAAACGCCGTTGCCACCGGCCATGGTCGTTAGCCCAATGCGCTTGGAAGGGAGCAGCGGTATTCAGTATTGGATTGGTTTGAATAACTTTTATGTGATTACGCGCTATAATCACAGTAGCCTCTATGCAATGGCGGCACATCAGTTAAGTCAGAAGATCAAGGAAAAACTATGACCCTGTTTCGCAGGATCACGCCGTGGCTGGTTTGCGGCACACTTTTGGTTCAAGGGTGTGCGCACCAACCACCACCACAGGTTCGTTATGGCCTGAAAACATATCCGGCCAGCAATAAACCTGAAGAGTTTCGCCGTCCTGCCAAAGATCGCGCACCGCTGGTGAAGCTCAATCCTGACGAAATCATTGATGCTGTGCCCGAGCCCGTAACGCTGGCACGTTATGGCAATCACACGCCTTATGACGTGTTGGGCAAGCGTTACTATCTGATGCCGACGGCCAAAGGGTATGCCGAATCTGGTATTGGCTCTTGGTATGGTGAAAAGTTTCAGGGGCAGCCGACGTCCACAATGGAGCCTTATGATCTTTATGCCATGACGGCGGCACACAAAAGCCTGCCGTTACCGACGTTTGTGCGTGTCACCAATCTCGAAAACAATCGCAGCGCGATCGTGAAAGTGAATGATCGTGGCCCGTTCGTCGATGATCGCGTGATCGATCTGTCTTACGCGGCGGCGGTAAAGCTGGGGTATGCCGAAAAAGGCACGGCGCGGGTCAAAGTAGAGGCGATTACTTTTGATGATGTGCCGATGATCACCCGCGGCGAAACACGTAAACCATTTAACAAGACACCGGCCAGCACTTTGGCGGCGCGTCCAAGCACGCCGCCTAAACCTGCCGTTGCGATTGCGCCTAGCCGCCCGGCGGTGATTACAGCACAAGCAAAAAACGATTTATTGCTGGCCAACAGTGAACCGACGGCGGCGGGCAGCATCACTGCCGCAGCACCTGCGCCCTCGGCAAGCACTGTTACCAGTAAAGCCCCCCTGCAAATTGCGCTGGCTGACAAGCAGATCTTTTTGCAAGCCGGCGCTTTTTCTGATCAGCAGGCGGCCCACAATCTGCAAAGCCGGTTGACCCAGGTGGTTAATGCGCCAGTGAAGGTCGCCAAGAATGACGACACGCATTTCCGTGTGCACGTCGGCCCGTTCAGCGACGAGTCTACTGCACGTCAGGCATTAGCGCAGATCCGCGACAGTCAACTTGCCAACCCGCTCTTGATCCGCCGTTAAT
This sequence comes from uncultured Moraxellaceae bacterium, assembly GCA_964473645.1. Classification (GTDB taxonomy): domain Bacteria; phylum Pseudomonadota; class Gammaproteobacteria; order Pseudomonadales; family Ketobacteraceae; genus HdN1. Next base: position 102,741 of record CAYYPW010000005.1, on the reverse strand, counting down.
CTCGGGTCGAGCCCCCCTGCAGGCTGTGGTATCATCCCCAGCCTGTTGATTCTGTGATGGATTCCTTATTGCATCCAACAAAATCACACCGCCTTCTAACGCCCAAGGGAGACCGTTCCACCGTGGATGCCCAAGTATTTTTGCGCGTTCAGCGCTACACCCTGTTGCTACTTTCCCTGCTGATAGCGTCCATGCTCGCTACCAGCGTTGCGTCAGCTGCGCCCACATTGATGCCGGCGCCGCCACAATTGGCTGCCAAATCCTGGTTGCTGATCGACGCCACCAGTGGGCAGGTACTGATCGAGCATAACGCTGATGAAAGATTGCCTCCCGCCAGTCTCACCAAGATGATGACGTCTTACCTCGCGGCCGACAAAATCAAGGAAGGCCTGGTCAAGTGGGATGATGAAGTGCTGGTGAGCGAAAAAGCCTGGCGCATGGGCGGCTCCAAAATGTATATCCGCGTCGGCACCAAGGTAAAAATTGAAGATCTGATGCGCGGCATTATCATTCAATCGGGTAATGATGCCTCTATTGCCATCGCCGAACACCTCGCCGGCAGCGAAGAAGCCTTTGCCGACATGATGAACCAGACGGCGCAGCGCTTGGGCATGACGGGTACCAAGTATAGGAATGCCACCGGCTGGCCTGACCCGGATCACTACACGACGGCGCGTGACCTGGGCAAACTCGCGCAGCATGTGATTTTCGATCATCCTGAAGACTACAAGCTCTATGCCGAAAAAGAGTTTTTCTATAACGACATTCGTCAGCCGAACCGCAACTTGCTGTTGTGGCGCGACAGCTCGGTGGATGGCATTAAGACAGGCCATACCGAAGAAGCCGGTTTTTGCCTGGTAGCCTCCGCCAAACGCGATGGCATGCGCCTGATCGCGGTCGTTATGGGCACCAGTGGTGAAGAAGCCCGTGCGGGTGAAACCATGAAATTGCTCACCTATGGGTTCCGCTTTTATGAGACCGTGCGTAGTTACGGCGCCAACGAAGTGTTGGCTGAACCGGAAATCTGGTTTGGCAGCACGCCGACGGTAAAACTGGGGCTTGAAAAAGATCTGCTGCTGACTATTCCGCGTGGCACGCAGCAAGATGTGAAAGCCGAGCTGGATTACAAACCGCTGGAATTAAAGGCACCGATCAGCAAGGGGCAGCAACTCGGTTTGGTGCGCGTCAAGGTGAAGGATAAAGTGATTTCTGAAACCCCGCTGGTCGCACTCGATCCCGTGGAAGAAGCCGGTTTCATCAAGAAAATCTGGCACCATGTGTATTTGTTTGTGAAAGGTTTGTTTGCCTGAACCAGTGACGCAGTGAGCGAAGAGTCAGTCTTCGCTCATGTCCTTTCCTCATCACACCTTCTTATTTCATGATCAACTGACGTATTCTTGCAGTTATCTGATCCTGATTATAAAAAAGGTGCCTGCAATGCCTGAAACGGTATACCTGAACGGCCAATTTCTCCCCTTGGCGCAAGCCCGAATTTCCCCCCTTGATCGCGGTTTCCTGTTCGCTGATGGCGTCTATGAAGTCATCCCCTGCTACAGTGGGCGTCCGTTCCGGGCCGATGCGCATTTGCAGCGCCTCAACCAAAGCCTGGATGCCATTGGCATGCCACCGCCACTCAGCCTCACGCACTGGCACCACGTCATCAACAACCTGCTCATGCACAACAAAGCCCAGATCGAGAATATCGGCGGCCATTGCGCGATCTACCTGCAAGTCACTCGTGGTGAAGCCCCCGTGCGTGATCATGCCTACCCCGCCGATATAACGCCCACGCTGCTGGCCCTTTGCCAACCCCTCCCCGTACCCGACCTCAGCAATCTCGATGCGATTGAAGGCGCACGCGTGATCACCCTGGGCGATTTGCGCTGGCAACGCTGCGATATCAAATCCATCGCGCTGCTCGCCAACGTGATGGCCCGCCAGGCCGCCCGCGATGCCGACTGCCAAGAAGCCCTGTTCGTGCGCGACGGCTTTATCACCGAAGGCTCCAGCAGCAATGTATTTATCGTACGCGATGAGCAGCTGTTTACTCCGCCCGAAAGCCAATGGATTCTCGGCGGTATCACCCGCAGCATCGCCCTTGAAATCGCCGAACGCGAACATATCCCCTTTACTGAGACCATGCTGACCCGTGAAGACCTCCACCACGCCGATGAAGTCTGGCTCACCGTGTCAACGCGAGGCATCGTGCCCGTGATCAGCCTCGATGGTCAGTCGGTTGGCAATGGCCGGCCGGGCCCGCTCTGGCGTAAAATGGCGGCATTGTACGAACGCTACCGCCAAACGCTGATCGACGGCTAACCTCACCCCGCCGCCATCGGCACAGGCGCGGCGGCGTCAGCCTGCACAAACAGCGAACCGCTATAAGCGAACTTTTATGAGCGAACCGTTATGAGCGAACAACAGCAGGGTCTGCGCGAAGACCTGTGGACATTTCCCTGTGATCACAACCTCAAGGTAATGGGGCTGGCCGAGCACCCGCTGATCGATATCGTGACCGACATCATCCGCAACGAAGTGCCCGACTTTGTCCCCAAAGATGTGCGTACGCTGCCCAGCCGCACCGGTAAATACCATTCCATTACCGTGAGTGTGCGCATCGAACAACGTGAACAACTGGAAAACATCTATCGCGCGCTGAATGCCCGTGTCGAAATCTCATGGAAGCTGTAAGCCCCTCGCTAAGGGTGCGCCTGCTGGGGATACGTGATTACGCCCCGGTCTGGCAAGCCATGCGTGCCTTTACCGATACGCGCAACGAGACGACCCCCGACGAACTCTGGTGTGTGCAACACCCCCCAGTGTTCACGCAAGGCCAGGCAGGCAAAGCCGAGCATGTGCTGGCACCGGGCGATATTCCAGTGATTGCGGTCGATCGCGGCGGCCAGGTGACTTATCACGGCCCTGGTCAGATCGTGATCTACCCCCTGCTCGATTTGCGACGCCTGCATATCGGTGCCCGCGAGCTGGTCTCACGCATTGAGCAATCCCTCGTTGCTAGCCTGCAACCCTTGGGAATCGAGGCTTACCCCAAGGCCGACGCGCCTGGCGTCTATGTCAACGGCCACAAGATTGCGTCCCTGGGATTACGCATCCGTAAAGGCTGCTCCTTTCATGGGCTCTCACTGAACGTCGACATGGATTTAAGCCCGTTCCAACGCATAAACCCCTGCGGTTATGCCGGCCTGCAAATGGTGCAGGTGCGAGATTTCATTCCCCACCCCGATTTGCCCGCACTCGAGCGCGAACTGTGCGATCAGTTGAGCGAAAAGCTCGGATATACAAAACTCGGATATACTAGCCGCGAATTCACCACAGAACCCTGGACACATTCATGAGCGAGACGCCCCCCTCCCGCCCCAAACGCATTGAAACCGGCGAAAAACTGCGGGGGGCCGACAAGGTAGCGCGCATTCCAGTCAAGATCGTTCCGACTGAAACGCTGCCGCGCAAACCCGATTGGATACGCGTGCGCATCCCCTCCGGTGGAGAAATCCAGAAGGTTAAAAACCTGCTGCGCGAGCAGAAAATGCATACCGTTTGTGAAGAGGCGTCTTGCCCTAACCTGCCCGAATGCTTTGGCGGCGGTACCGCCACGTTCATGATCATGGGCGACATCTGCACCCGCCGCTGCCCCTTCTGCGATGTGGCGCATGGTCGCCCCAAACCGCTGGATACCGATGAACCGAAAAATCTCGCTGAATCGGTGTTAGCGCTTAAACTCAAATATGTGGTGGTCACGTCTGTCGATCGCGATGATTTGCGGGATGGCGGCGCAGCCCATTTTGCCGCCTGTATTCGTGCCATTCGTGAATCATCGCCTAACACCCGCATTGAGGTACTGGTACCCGATTTTCGCGGCCGCATGGATGTCGCGCTGGATCTGATGTCGGCAGAACCACCCGATGTGTTCAACCATAATCTTGAAAACGTGCCGCGCCTGTACCGCGAAATTCGCCCCGGTTCGGATTACCAGTGGTCGCTCGATCTGCTCAAGCGCTTCAAGGAACGCGTGCCGCATGTGCCCACGAAATCCGGCATCATGGTGGGCCTCGGCGAAACCAATGAAGAAGTGCGGCAAGTGCTGACCGATCTGCGTGCCCATAACGTCGACATGATTACCATTGGCCAATACCTGCAACCCAGTAAGGAACATGCCCCGGTCAAACGCTTCGTCACCCCGCAGGAATTCGACGAGTTCCGCCAGTTCGGTGAAGCGCTTGGTTTTACCAACGTCGCCAGCGGCCCCATGGTGCGTTCGTCTTACCATGCAGATTTGCAACACAAAGGTGAAGACGTCAACCAGGTACACAAGGCGTCGCTGCTTCCTGATTCGAACAAACCTGCTGCCTCGTAAATTTCGATGTCGTGCAGTGCTGTATTGGAAATGCGCATGAGAGCAGATCCAAACACAGCACTGCACCCTTAGCGTTATAGCCACCCCCTGCCCGCTCGACTGATCATACCATTAGCCATTTCCCGCAAAAACCCGCTGAAAATCAGCAATAACTTCAAGCCTGCGCCCGCTACCACCTCCTAATCTAATCGCTGCGTCCAGCAAAAATCCGCGATAACAATAAACATAAACCGCATAAGGGGCTCTCCCATGCATTCATTACTGCCGCCTCCAGCATTGCCCTGCGCGCGCTCAACACCACAGCGCCTGTTATTCCTTCTCCTGTTGCTGTTTACCTGTGTCGGGTTCGCTCTGCCCGGTCAGGCATCTGCCAGAGTCAAGGTGTTCATTCTTGCCGGCCAATCGAATATGCAGGGCCACGGCAAAGTGACACCCATCGCTAGCGAAATAACGAAGAATGGCGGCATGGGCTCGCTCAAATACCTCGTAGATAATCCCAGCCGACTTTCCGTCCCCTACGAGCTTACCGACTCATCGGGAAATTGGACCGTGCGCGAGGACGTCAGAGTTGCGTACCTGGATCGAAATCGCATTGGCCCGCTAACGGTAGGGTACGGGGCAGAGAATGATCGCATCGGTCCCGAATTCGGTTTTGGCCAACGTGTGGGCGCGTATTTTAACGAACCCGTGCTACTGATAAAAACAGCCTGGGGCGGCAAAAGCCTCTATGAAGATTTTCGTCCGCCGAGTTCGGGTAGAGTCGGTGCAAGCTATACCCTAATGGTGTCGCAAGTGCGCCAGGTACTGAACAACCTGCGCACTTATGTCCCTACCTATCAGGGCGATGGTTACGACATCGTGGGCGTCGCCTGGCACCAAGGCTGGAATGATCGCATCAACACAGCGGCCACCAATGAGTACCAGCTCAACTGCGTAAACCTGATTAATGATTTACGGCAAGAATTCCAGAGCCCAGAGCTGCCTTTCATTATTGCCACCACGGGCATGGGTGGCTGGGCACTCAGCGAACCACAGCCACTGGCATTAATTGAGGCCCAGTTGTCAGTACCCTTGGATGATCGCCTCAAAAGCCGGAAAAACGTGGTAGCCGTCGACACCCGTGATTTTTGGCGCAGGGCATCTGAATCGCCGTCTGACTTTGAATTTCACTGGAACCATAACGGCGAGACTTATCTGCTGATCGGTGATGCCATGGGCGAGGCCATGGTGAATCTATTGTCTTCGTCTACCGGGACTGTTCCCCCTCCGGGCGGCACCATCGGGGTCGACATTACGCCACCGGGTTACACGAAATGTACCGACGAAGGAGGCAGCTGCCGATTCAACGTCAAGGTGGATGTCGCTTATGGCGCGCGCGGGGAGTACAAATACCAATACGGCGTCACGGGCAAAGTCGTATTCAATAACACCACGCTCACCGACCCGATACCGGGAATACCCAAGTCGGGCTATTACAAGGCGGCGGTGAACACCACCCAGAAATTCAGGCTCGACGTCGTGAACGGTAGCGGCGATGGCAGCTACAAGGCAGGCAAGATCATCACCCTCGTGGCCGATGCCCCCGCGGCCAATCAGGTCTTCGACCGCTGGGTGGTTGACGCAGGCAATCCTGCCGTTTCCAGCCTGAGCAACCCCACTATGCTTCTCACCGTACCGACACAAGCGGTGCGGATCACGGCCACCTACCGAAACACCACGCCCCCACCTATCAGCGGCCCTGCGGGATACACCTGGTGCGTCAACGAGGGTGGCGTTTGTAATTTGAGTGCCCTCTCTGATGTCGCCTATGGCAGCCAGGGACGATTTGTTTTCCAAAACGGGGTCTCGGGCGCTATTCGCTTTGACAATGCCACCTTTGGCACCGACCCGAACCCGGGGCAGCCCAAAGCAGGCTTTTTCAGGCCAGCTGCCAACACCAACTACCGGTCGCCCGAGAACCCCTCTGGCACCGTCGCAGGGCTCCTCTATCAGTATTACCAGGGCAATTGGGAGAACCTGCCCAACTTTGCCTCGCTCCCGGTTATCGAAACAGGAAGCCGGTCTAGCTTTGACATCAATGGCGCGCTGTCCGGCGATTATTTCGGGTACGTTTTCAGTGGCTACATCAATATTCCTCGCGATGGCGTGTACACGTTTTACCTGAATTCCGATGATGGCAGCCGCTTGTCCATCGGTAACACGGCCGTTGTTATCAATGACGGCATACACCCTTCGCTCGAACGTTCGGGTCAGATTGGTCTGAGGGCGGGCAGACATGCCATTCGGGTCGACTATTTTGAAAATCGGGGCGGCGTGGGCTTGCAGGTGTTTTATGAAGGGCCGAGCCTCTCCAAACAGCTGATTCCTGCCAGCGCGCTCTCGCGCATGCCCAAACCCGATGCTGCATTCGCCATTCAAAATGCGACCACACGCATCAGTCGGCATATTCAAGGTCTAGCGATATTGTCGGACGCCGAGATCGCCAATCAAAAAGCCATCATCGACAGTAATATCGCCAATGTCGGATACGATCTGGAGTCGATCTCCTCTGCCTTCGATCTCGTGAGTCAATACGAACGAATCATCGGCCCGTTGTTCATTAACGATGCCACCCGCATCGACGGCTGGGGCTGGGATCGCCGCACGTTCCAGCCGGATATTCACACGACGCTTCTCTCCGTCATGCAAGGCATCGTGGATCGCGTTTATACCCCGGCCAATATCGCGAAATTCGAGTCCCGTCTCAGAGGGTTCAATTTCAGAAGCTCTGAACATTTTCCGGGGAAAGTGACAGCGATTCCCGACCCTAACCAAGTTCATACCACGCGTATCGACGCAAGCTACCTGAAGACCTTTGGCCATCTGATCATGCATGCCGATTTACCCGCCCGTAAGCCAACCGGCACGTATCTCGCACCGGGTAGCATCGCCAGCGTTACGGTGCCGCAATCCTTAGTGAATACGGGCTACGCCATCCGCGTGGGTGCGCATTCTTATGACCTGTCGAGCAAGCCCTTTGTGCGTCGTCTGGATCGTTCAAGCATCGGGTATCCCATCACCAGCACAGTGACCAAGATCGCCAGCCCGCTCGGCGGCGGCATTTACATCGAAGTGCCCTACCTGGCGAATGCGGGTAACGTAGACATCAGAGTGCAAAATGCTGTTCGCTCCCCCTTCTTTTCCATGCAGAGTTTCAAAACCACGTCCCTGTCCGAGTGGCAGAATATCGAACGTCGCTACGGCGCACCCTGGGCCGACTTCCAGACTGAAAAATTCATGATGCAAGTGCCCACCAGCTGGATTACCAATTATGCCGCCCCCGCCAAGGCGCTCGCAGATTGGGACAAGGCGATGGATGCGGTGTCGGATCTGATGGGTTATCCGGCGCTGAGAGGCAAAGAAGTGCTGTATGAGCAAGTGGACGTGATCATTCGGGCCGGCGCCTATTCGCCTGGTTATCCGCAGGTCAATGAAACTTATGATCCGAGGCAGACTTACAACGGCAACGTGAATAACTTTTTGCTAACGGGCCCTGCAAGTGGCGCTGATGTCGAGTTCCACGAGCTTGGGCACGGTCATTTGTTCCAGAAATTCCCCGGCGAAGTCGAAGCGGCTGTCAATCTGCTGTATGTGCCGGTGCTCACACAAAAGTTCGGTAAAACCCTGGATCAAGCATTTCACCTCTCGCTCAATGATAGCGTGGGCAAGACCGACACCCTGGCAACGACCGCGTTCGCCTGGATGGCCAGCGACAACTTCCGTCTGGGCAGACCGATGGAAGCGATCGAAATGCAATATCAGTATTTCGGTCACGCCAAATATGTCGAAATCGCGAAGCAGTTTGGCTGGGGCGTTCTCGGCAATTACTGGCGATCCATCAATCAAGAGTACGAAAACACTACCAGCCCGACGAACACGGTGCCAGGTTCCCCGAAAATCGATGATACGAATAATGGTTTGATGTTAAGGATGTCGCGCGCCGCTGGTGTGGATATCGCTCCGTTGATTCACTTCTGGGGAACGCAACCCAATAACGTCAGCGCTTTGAGAACCGCAACCGCTCAGGCAGGGCTGCCGGCATCCGCGAAAATTTACGACATGCTGATGGCCTACCGGGCGAGCGTTCCAAACACCAATCAGGAATTCCGCACCTTGGCTACCAAGTGGTGGGGTAAGCAGCCTTCGGCATCAGGATACAAAACCGAAGCCTATCATGCGGGGCTGTGGAACACCTGGAACGAAAGCTATGCCAACACCATAAAACAAAATGTGCAGAACATCGTGAATCTTTACTTTCCTAACGGCAGACCTTAGCGGCTTGACTCTGCATCAATAAAAACGACGGGCACACCTGCATGTCCGTCGTATGTTTAAAGCAAAAGGGGCTGCATATACAGCCCCTTTTGACTACAACTCCCTTCGACTACAGCTCCCTTCGACTACACCTTCCTCAGCAACCCAATGGGTCTAACGCAGTTTAACTGCGCCGACAAACATTGCCTTCACCGCGATAACCTGGCGCGCACTGCCGGTAGCAAACCCCCGCCTGGAATTCGTAGCCGGAAGCACAACGCTGCGCAGACGCGCCCGTGCCACGCGAAACAGACCGGTTGGTAACGGCGACACAACTATCGAACACGCTCACCGTGCGGCCTGTGCATTCCCTGACGCAACGGCCTTTTTTCAGTTGTTCACCCGCAGCGCACACTTCGGGAATGCTACCCAATCCGCGCGCGTAAGACGGCACTAACAACTTACATTGAGCACCCTCGCCACTGTAGCCCTGCTTGCAGCGCGGATAACACAAACCCTCTACACGCTCGTGTTGCGCCTCACATACACCGTTAAACACATCGACCGGGGTTTCAGGCGCGCGGTTATAGACGGCTTTTTTCTGCGCTACACACGACGCACCAACCCCTTTGAAACCTGCATCACATCGCGGATAACAAACGCTTCCTTGCAGTTCCTCGCCCGGTGCACAACGCTGGGGCTTAGTGCCAAATCCATTGGTAGGTGCCGCCGCATACGCCACTTGATCGACCGCAAGTGCAGCATCGACCTCATAACAGGTTGCGCCATCCCCTACATAACCTTCAGGACAAGTGGCGTAACACAATCCACCATCTTCCTGTTGATTGTCGGCACAATAGGGAGCGACACTCTCGCCTCGTCCATAAGCGGTCAGCGTCGTCGGCGGTGTGGTGGCACAATCCGGGTTCAAACCAAAACTGCCTGAAAAATTCAAATGCGATTGCTCCCCTCCCACAGCCGAAATGTCATTGGCAGTAAATTGCACGCATAAGAAGGCAGGCATCCTGATATTGGCAAAGGGCTTGGCGATTTCCTGCAAGACCAATCCAATGGTGGATTTGATAAACGTGTTCACGGTAGCGTTTACGGCATTATTAGTCCAAGCACCATCACCTAATTTATAAGCGCTGATTTCGTATTGCGGTGCGCGCGGAAATGACACATCAATGCTGCCATCCTCGTTCAAACCCAATCCCAACGACGATCGGCTGGAAACCCTCACGCTGAAATCATTCCTGAAACTGCCATCGGCCTGCTTGGTCTGCGAACTGATTTCCATGCCATGCGTTAACAGGTTGATGGCGGCGCCGTCAGTAAGCGGTCTGATGTCAACTTTTGGCGGCACCACCGAATCCACCAGCACTCGTTTGTTCGCTGCACTTCCGCCGAGGGCGTTGTTGCGCGGCAAGCCATATTGCACTTGTCCACCCGACAGGTTGACGTGATTCAAACCTGCGGCAAAGGCCGAGGCATACACCTGGTTGATCGTATTGGTATTCAACGAAAAGGCAAACTGGCCACCCGACAGCAGCGCGTTGGGCAGCGGATCAGGTTTGTAAATAACGCCTGCCAACGGCTGCGGCACCAGAGGATTGGTCGCAATGGGAACGCCACTGCCTCTTAAACTCGCGAACAAGCCTTCATCGGTGGTCGACACCCCGTCCAGCTGCAATGCCATGGCCAGCGAATGTCCCGTGAAAAAATCGGGAATATTAATGGTGTAACTGTTTCTGATGGAAGTCTCCAACAACAGCGGCACCACATTCTGAAACACCAATTCAATCTGTGGGGCAATGACGACATTGAAAACGCCGTTGAATATGGTGCTTATGCTTGCCAGCAGAGAGGTGAAGGGTGGATTGACGCCTGCGATTGCGAGGTTTCCCGTACTGCTTGAAAAATTTCCGACATCGACATCCAGCGCGTTGTCGACAACGTTCAGATTGACATCAGCCGTCACCGAAATCGGCCCGAGGGTAGTCGCAGCATTCACCTCTATAGGAGGCAGAAAACCATTGTACCAACGGAACAGCAACACACCTTCAATGCTGTTGTGGCTATAAAGTGAACCACCCGCACCGTTGGCCAGATCGATACCCGCCTCTTCGGCACTGAAATCCATCGTTTGTATGACCACCTCGGGGCCATAGGTTTCGCCCAACAAACCTTGCCAGGTGGCATTGAACAACACCGTACCCGCCACCGCATTATTCAAATCGAATAAATTGAGTGCGTTTACCATTTGTTGCGTTGCCGCATCCAGCACCCCCTGGGAAACCCCCAACGACATGGAGGGACTGTAGATCTGCCCCAGGCTTGCATAATGCGTGGTTTTTTGATGGCCCAATGTATCGGTGGCTTGATATTCATAAATCGGGCTGGGCGGTAGCGTTACCGAAAATCCATTGTTGCCCCCTAACGCGGCCGTCACGCCATTGACCGTCAGTGAGGTTAATCCATGCTTGTCGAGGCCCTCCCCGTGAATCGTGGCAGCGCTGTCAATGCTTGATCCCAATATTGCAATATCTGGCCCCTGGGTGTCATAAACGAACTTCACCGTCGGGCCAGCAGGCGGATTGATCTGAAAGCTGTTTTCGCCCTCTTCAAGATACTCCGCGAAATCCTCGCCATTGGCCGTCGCTTCGGTAGCGCCCACGGTAAAATGCTCTCGCACATCAAAGCCATTCAGATTGATGCGTGGAAGGCTCGCAGGAGCCGCCGGGTAAGTGATTCTGAATTGCGCAGGCACTTCAGTGTGCACCGATCCACTGGCGGGAGTTTGAATAACGTACTCGGACTTGCAGGCCACAAGCACGAATAAGGTGATAAAAACAGTGAGCGAATTTTTTATTGTTGTCATACGAGTCTCCATGTAACGTTTTTCCTAACCGGCAGACTACTTCACTGCCACTTGTGCGCTTATTGAAACGTGCAGCTGAATAAAAAGATCAAACAAAAAGCGCTTTCCATCTCCTCTTATAAACACAAAAATCTTCCATGAAGATGCGCTAATGTGTAACGCCATTAAACCTTACTTTTATCTTTTTTTCTGATGGACTTTCGTAAACATTCGCCCAATCTCAGCATCTTCTTAAATCCGATTGTGGCGTCGCTAGCTTTTCAGCTAAAAAAGCTTTCGTGACTGATGAACACAAAAAATTGTCGTTGCCAAAGACGCGCATTCACCGCGCAAAAACAGCGAAAAACTCTCTTTAATGAATTCGGTGTCACCACAGATTATTAAACGACACACGCATCGAAAGGCTGGATTGATCGCAGTAAATCATCAATTAGTTCATGCACGCGAAAGGCGTTATGACGAAGCAGTGGGTCAAGCACGAAGGGAATCCCCAAAAGCACCCCACAAAAAATGAGCAACGCCGCCAAAAAGCGAGGAACCGCAATCCCTGTCACAGGACGGTCGTTCTTTGGTATCCTGTGGGCGGCCGTGAGCGCTCCCACTCGATACGGGATCACGGTGTAAAACCGTCACCGGTAGAGAACATCAATGTGTCCCAGTAGCCGAGAGCTATGTAGCAATGGAAAATCTCCCTCTTCAAACAGCAATGGCATTCATGGTCAGCCAGGATCACAAGGCATCACTGATTGCTGATTCGAACACACCTGACGCCTCGTGAATTTCGATGTCGTTCAGCTCTGGCTGACCCAGCACCCCGACTGGATTCTTGGCTGCATTTTTGCGGTGTCGTTTTTTGAATCGTTGGCCATGGTGGGCATTCTCTCGCCAGGCATCGCACTGCTGTTTGTTGCGGGCACCGCTGCGGGCGGCACTCACATCGACTATTGGCAGGTCATACTGGCCGCGTACATTGGCGCGGTATTGGGCGATGTCCTCAGCTATTTTCTCGGCGCCCGCTTTCACAAGCACATGGTGGCGATCCCCCCGTTCAAACAACACCCAGAGTGGCTCGACAAGGCCGAAAAATTCTTTCACCAATACGGCCTCTACGGGCTGTTTGTGGGCCGCTTTATCGGGCCGTTACGCCCCGTGCTGCCCATGATCGCTGGTGCCCTGGAACTGCCCTTTCTGCGGTTTCTGGCACTCGATCTCTTCTCTGGCCCACTATGGGCAGCTGTCTATCTTACCCCTGGCTTTCTGGTAGGCAGCGCGGCCGGGGCACCGGCGGGCGAAGCCAAACAACTGGCCCTATTTGGCGCCGGCCTGATTGGCATCAGCTTTGTCGCCGCTGAGCTGGCGCGGCGATTTCTGTCGCGTGAGCGCACACCCCGGCAGGCAAACGCTGCCAGCCTCACGGTGTTGGCGCTGTCCGGGCTGATACTGGTATTGCTTTTCTTCACGGTACTCACCCAGGCGGCTATTCCGCTGAATCACTGGCTGGCCATTGAATTCGCCAGCCTACGTCACGCTACCGTGGACCACTTCCTTGTCGCTCTCACCCTGCTGGGCGACATGAAACCCATGGTGATTTGGGGGGTGACCGTCGCTGCAGCCTTGGCCCTTCAGCGTGCATGGTGGCCTTCGCTGGTGTGGGCGATCGGCACCCTCAGTGGCAACGCCCTCATGCAACTGATGAAATACGGCATCGGCATTGAACGCCCGCACCTCTCATTTCGCGTTCCCAATGGCTATTCCTTTCCCAGCGGCCACGCCAGCATGGGGCTGGTCTTCATGGGGCTGATCACTGTGCTGATCTGGTCGCGCCTGACACCCCGCATGCAGCGCATGGCGCTGCATGGCACGGCACTCTATGTGGTGCTGATGACCGGTACACGCTTATATCTGGGCGTACATTGGACCAGCGATATCCTGGCCGGTTGGGCCTTGGGCACTGGGGTGATTGCGTTCTGCTGGTTGCTGCTGCACAACCCGCCCGCCCACCTGCGCGACAGCGTGAATCGGGTGCATCCCCTACTGGTGTGCGGAGTAACGCTGCTGACATGGCTTGCGCTTGGTGCGTTCCACATCTACCCCTCGCTTGATCAGGCACTGCTCGATTACGCTCCCCAGCTCAACGCAATAGACTCACCATGACGCCGCAGCAAAAAGCCCTCTGGCAAGTGCACATCTCCACCCTGCTACTGGCCGGGAATGGTTATTTCGCCAAACGTATTGCGTTGAGCGCCAACGACATCATTGCGATGCGAGGGTTGCTCGGCGCCAGCGTATTGCTGCTGTTCGTGCTGTTACGCGGCTATTCGCTTCGCTTTCATACCCCCCGCCATGCGCCGTTCATGATGTTGCTTGGCGTCATGATGGGGGTTCACTGGATCACGTTTTTCCATTCCATGCAGGTGGCCGGGGTCGCGGTCGGCATGATTGCCCTCTACTCCTACCCGGTGTTCGTCGTGTTCATGGAGCCCATGCTGCACGGGCAGCGCCCGCATTGGCAGGACATCCTGGCGGCCTTGGCGGTGGTATTCGGTGTCTGTTTGATGGTACCTACTTTCAGCTTGGACGACGGGGTGACGGTGGGCATTGCCTGGGGGCTGTTCTCTGCGTTTTTGTTCGCCGCTCGCAACACCCTGCAACGGCATTATCTGCAGGGTTACCCGGGAGAAGTGTCGATGCTCTGGCAAGGCTTTGCGGCCGGCGCCGTTGCACTCCCCTTCATGTCAGTGTCACCGCTGGATATACCTGCCAATGACTGGGGGCTGCTACTGATATTGGCGGTGTTTTTCACCGCGGTTGCGCACGCGTTTTTCGCCAGCAGCCTGCGCGTTCTCAAGGCCAAAACCGCGGGTTTGATTGGGTGCCTGGGGCCTGTCTATTCCGTGCCGATTGCGTGGTTAACGCTCGGGGAGATGCCTGGTTTTTATACGCTTTTAGGGGGATCGATCATTCTTGCGGCAGCGGCTTTCGAGACCCGGCGCCTGTAACAAAATCTTCTTTGCAAAGTAGTTGGAACCCCATTCAGTTTTCGTTAAGATTCGCGTCACTCCCTCGGCGGCCGGGTGTGGTGAATATTAGAGATAAAATAGCCACGCTGGAAACGAGGGAGACCACTTCCCCTATCCCCCCCTTTATATTCTCTTTTTTTACCCTCATTTAATTTGCACCTTTTGCCTGCATTGCAGTCTACGCATGGTATCGGGTTCGTCTGCTATTGCTTGGCGTCGCCGATTACCTGAAACAGGCTAGTGGCTGGAGCAAGCGACTGTCTTGAGCAAACGACTGTCTTGAGCAAACGACTGTCCTTATAGCTTGCTAAGGCCTCAATAATTGATCATTATTTGACCAGATTCACGGCATGTCATGTTTAATCCTTATACATTAACAAGACAATTGCGCACACGGACGCCAACCAATCCCGATCGGTCCCGCCTGTGTGACTGGCCTTACCCGCAACAGTATCGGTGAAGGTATCATGGCCATTTTCGACAGCCAGAAAATTCCAAGCTCATCCTTGCAGATCGGCATGTATGTGTCGGGCATTGATCGCCCGTGGTCAGACACGCCTTTCCCGCTGCAGGGTTTTCATATTGAAAGCAAAGACCAGCTCGAACTGGTCAAACGCCTGTGCAAGTTCGTCGAGGTGGACTCCGTGAAATCTCGCGCCCGCATCGACCCACGCTTGCTGCACGAAGCCCGCCAGGAAATCAGCAACCGCTTTCTAACGCGCGAAGAGCCTGCCCGCGAGATCATCAATAGCCGCATCCGGCCGTTACAAAACAGCAAACCCTATCTGATCAGCAGCCCCGTCAGCCAGGAAATCAAGCACGCCCGCAAGATCCACTCCAAGCTGCAAACCCGCATTACCGAAGTGCTGGGCAGCATGGTGGACGATGGCAAACTGGCGATCGACCACTTACGCCCGGTCGCCAACGAGTTGGTGGAAAGCGTGATTCGCAACCCCAACGCGTTTGCCTATCTCACCCACATGGAATCACAACACGCCAACCTGCTGAACTACAGCATACGCGTGGCCACCTGGGCCATTTTGGTCGCCCGCCACCTCGACATTAAGCGCGAAGCCCTCAACGATCTCGCGGTGGCGGCCTTGTTGTGCAAAATTGGCTACACCACGCTCGACGCCGACATCAACGCCATGCGCGGCAGTGCGCCGCCCGCCATCGAAGAAGTGCGCAAGCACTCCCTGCTGGCCGGCCTCGACATGTTGCAGAGCGGCACAGATTTCAGCAGCCGCGTTGCCAAGGCGGTGGCCAATCACCTGGAGCGTTATGATGGCTCAGGCTTTCCCAACGGCTTAAAGGGCCGCGACATTCCATTTCTGGGTCAGTTGCTCGGCCTCGCCGACTATTACGAAAACCTGATCAGTTATGACTACCGCGACCAACCCTACGCGTCGACCGAGGCGATTCGCCAACTTAACGCCGACCGTGATGTGCTGTTTGATCGTTGTCTGATAGACGAATTCATTCAGGCGATCGGCCTCTACCCCACAGGCTCGCTGGTCAAACTCAATGGCGATCGCATGGCGATGGTCATCTCGCAAAGCCCGAACGCCCGCCTGCGCCCTGTCGTGCTGGTGCTTGAGGGCAAGCGCCGTTTCTGGCCATTTTTGGGCAAACGCGTAATCGATTTGGCTGCCTCCGAGAAAGACACCATAGAAGGCAGCCTACCGGCACTGCCAGGGGACAGCCACTATCGCGAAAAGGCCTGGTTTCAGCGCGCCTTTGCCGGACGCTGAGCGAGCCAGGGCACAGCGTTTGGCGCAGCACTATTTTGGGGCCTAGCGTTTTGGAAAACTCTTTTCGCACAGAATAAAAACAAATGCGTTTAGAATATTCTGTAATCAGGGTGTAATTTTCTCGTTTTCCCTGGTCTAATCCGCTATAAATTGCCCCCCGCGTATTTGCAGGCGTATGTTGCATACATGGCTCATCTCCCCTATCTCAAGGAACACTCTGCCCCCATTGCAGACCCGGCGCTGAAACGGGAGATCAATCACGTCCTGCAGAAAGGGTTTTACCTGCTGCGCTTTCCCGCATTTATCGAACACCACTTTCGTGAAAGCTATCGCTGGTTAGCGGTCGCCAACCTGCGTTCCTATAGCCTGTTCGTTACCATTGTTTATGGGTTGTTTGGCGTGCTGGCGTATGCCTATTCGCCGTTTGGCCAGCTCGAAGTGTTCCTACCCTGTTACCTGATCGCCGGGATGTGCCTGGGCAGTCTGGTGTTGGTGTCACGCGCTCGCCGTCTCAATACGATGTTCCATTGGTACACCGGGCCATTGGCCGCCATAGGGCTGGCGTCGGTCATGCATATTCCGCCAACGGTAGCCAATCCCGAATTACAGGCACTCTCTTATGGCATTGCCATTGATGGCATCATTGTGGTCTATGCAATGTCCAAAATGCGTTTTCAGAATGCAGTGATCTGGTGCAACCTGTCGGGGCTATTGCATGTGCTGGCGCTGAAAATCCACGGACTCGAAGAATCGTCGTTTGCGTTTAGTTCGTACTTCATTTCCTCCAATCTGGTGGGCATGGGGATCGCCTATATCATCGAACACCGGGAACGCACAATGTTTCTGCAATCGCTGCTGCTCGACATCGACAACAAGGAACGTGAAATCCTTTATCGCGACCTGGAAAAACTCTCGCGTGAAGACGCCCTCACCGGGCTCGCCAACCGCCGCCATTTCGATGAGTGCCTGCGCCAGGAATGGAGCCGCTGCCAGCGCGAGAAAAAGCCATTATCACTGGTGCTGCTGGATGTCGATTTCTTTAAACAGTACAACGATTTCTATGGCCACCAGGCAGGCGATCACTGCCTGACGGAAGTCGCCCGCGCCCTGCGCAAAGAAGCCGCCCGCCCCGCCGAGCTGGTAGGCCGTTATGGCGGCGAAGAGTTTGTGCTGCTCTACCCCAACACCAACGAGCAGCAAATTCAGATCAACCTCAAACGTATCCAGGAACGGCTGAACAAACTCGCCATTCCGCACGAAGGCTCGAAAGTCGCCAATATTGTCACCGTCAGCCTCGGCGGCGCCACCGTCATGCCGGTAAAATCCCTGCACCCGGACAAGCTGGTCAGCCTCGCCGATACCATGCTTTACCGCGCCAAAAGCGAAGGACGCAACCGTTGGCACCACGATAGCCTGTTACCGGCCAAAACCTCCAACGTCATCGAATTACATTCCGGCGAGCGCTCGTAACGCCGCCCCTGAGGCAGGAGCCCACCATGAAACGCGCCTTGTTACCGATTGGCTTAAGTGTTGCCGCTGCTGCCATTTTCATGCTGTGGCCTGAGACAGCCACGCCACCTCCAGCACTGGATACGCCACCGGCCACCATTGCCACGCCAGAGTTAACGCCATCGACCACCGCGCCAACCGCCACCACCAACACCGAACCCACATTTCGCATCGGCAAACAAACGCTGATGCTGGAGGGCGACACCTTATTGCCCACACCGGCACTGGTCGAGTTATTCAACACCTGGCTCGCCGACACCCAATCCAAGCGTTATGAAGAATGGAAACCCAACGCGCTGCAGCAAGCCGAAGCACTGCCCGTAAGAGCCCGCGAGCAACTGAGCCGGTGGCTGGATCAATATGTAGAACTGAATCTCGCCCTCCAGTTGATGAGCGTGCAAGGCGAACCCACCTGGGACAATATTTTGGCCAATGTGCGCAATGCCCGTGACGCCTATTTCAATGAAAGCGAACTCGCACTGTTCGCCGATCAAATCGCCCTGGAAAACTTTACCGAGACAGCCGTCACGGCCTTTGGCGATGGTAACGCCCCCCTCGCCACGCTGGTCGATTTGCAGCAAGACGCTAGCAAATTGCCGGAAACGGTGCGCGGCAAAGTCGACGCCATGCTCAATCAGCTCTCACAATCGCTGCAACAAGACCCAAACCTCGCCAACAATACACAAGCCTGGAATATGCTGGTGCAAGCCAATGCAGCGGCCACGCTTGAAACCCCATCGGTGGATTTAACCGAGGCCAATGCCGATTTTCTCAAGCGTTATAACGCCTACAGCGAGGCGCGCGAAGCCTTGCTACAACAAGGCGCCAGCGAAGATCAATTAAGGGTGTTGCGCGAGTCGCACTTCACAGGGACAGAATTATTGCGGGCGGGCACGTTTGACAAAGCCCTGGCGGAGTAATCCGCACAGGGCTGTGCAACGCAGAGGGTATCCATCAAAAACGGAAAGCAGCACCGATATTAAGCGAGGTATCGCTGAGATCGACATCTCCCGCATAGGTTTCAAGCACATCCAGGCGTTGGCGATAACGCAGCACCGCGTTCAGATCAACCCGACCTGGCAATGCGAATGAAACACCGCCACTCAGGTAATACCCGATGCCTTCGTCACGGTCTGACGCGCTGCCACCAGGTTTCAGATTGAAAAACTCTTCTTTCACCTCGATATTCACACGGCTGTACAACACACCCCCACTACCGAACACACGAAAGGTATCAAAGTGGTTGGTGGAAATGCGCGGGCCCACATAGGTTTCCTCAGATTCGAGGTTTAACTCGTAAGTACCGCGATTATCCGAGCCTTCTTCTTTGGCGTCACGCAGGGCCGATACGCCCATTTCCACGCCAAAGTTATTGGTGAACCAGCGACCCACTTCAAGGGTAAAGGCTTCGCCCACGTCCAGATCACCCCCTTTCGCGTTCACATTGGCCAAGCCCAACTGGGCCCCGGCCCAATGCGGCTCGACTGCAAAACGTGCCGACGCCCATGGCGACGCCACCAGCACACCCACGGCCAGCAGGGCCTGACAAGTCTTATTCAGGGTCATACGCAATCCTTATGGTATCGCTGCGACTGGTAATGGCATAACCGCCACTGAAGGCCGCCGGTAGAGT
The DNA here is from genome assembly GCA_964473645.1 of uncultured Moraxellaceae bacterium. Lineage (GTDB taxonomy): Bacteria > Pseudomonadota > Gammaproteobacteria > Pseudomonadales > Ketobacteraceae > HdN1. The sequence continues at coordinate 83,279 of CAYYPW010000005.1, read as the reverse complement.
ATTACTGTGTTCACGGAACAGGGTGAGATCGATATCACAGCGTTTGACTTCGCTCGGTTGTGTGACCAGATCTTCGTTGGCCAACAGTGTTTTCGGCTCCAACCCCAGGAAGGAGGCGGTGATCAACAAGCTGATGTATTCCACCACATTGTCCAGGGTGGCCACGACGGGCGCGACGTTGACCAGATCTTCGATGGTGAGGGAATAGCTGCCTGCTGCCGCAGCATCTTCCCCTTCAATACCAATATTGAAGGCCAAACCATAACGGTACGTTTTGCTTCCGGCAACGCACGCAACGGCCGCCGTCAGCCGCGCCTGATCGCCTTCATTGACGGGCGTCCAGTTGACAGTGACAGTATCGGCGCGGGTGACATAACGGGTGCCTTCAGCGGGAGACTCAAACGCAATCACGGGTGGAAACCGCATGCCATCAACGGCATACCCCACCAGACTGCCAGGGCCAGGATTCACCAGCAGTTCATCACTGGCAAACCAGCGGTCTTCTGCGGAGGCTTCCTGATCGTAATTCACGGCAACGTCCACAGGCGTATCGGCATGGTCAACAAACAACGTGCCCGTGTAGTGGCCACTGAGATTGGACACCGAATGCAAGGTCGCTACCGACTGGTCGGTGCGGGCTTGTAGCACGTCCCCGCCTACCAGGGGCTGAGCAACGGCATCTTTATACACCGTCGCAGCCACCTGCGCTTGCTGGCTATCGCTGGGTAAATCGATTTGAACGGCGGCAGCAACGCCGGTGGGTGGTATGAGACTGCGCAGGCTGTCCGACCCTTTTGAGCAGGCAACGGTGCCGAGCGCAATGCCCGATATGATGACAGCCAGGCAGGGTTTGCCTGTTGCCAACTCCTTGATGGTATTAAATAGATCTGTTTTCACGGCGTTCCCCTCGGTTACCGCGGCCATGGTAACGAGGGGAACAGGCAAGATCAATCCAGCAGCAGCATTAACTCAATGCGCCCAAAGCGAAGTCGATCACGATGTTCAAGCACCGCTTCATAGACCGGCTCATCATTCACGTAAAAGGGTGATTCTTTAGACAGGGAAGAGGCTTGCCACTCACCATCGGTGTAAGCGATGCGGGCATGCAATGGAGCGATGGTGAGATCACGAATGCGCAGCTGGGCACGACTATCATTGCCCAGGGTCCACTGGCATGCATCTTTAAGCGTAAACCCTTGACCGCGCACAGGCGTGGTGGTCACGACTAAACAGGGTGCGTCCATGAGATTTCCTGATTAACGTAGTGGCTTGTGTTCTGCGTAGTAATTAAAAAAGCATCACACAAACAGATAACGGGCCAACCCGGATCAACTACTTACTCCTGCCGGGTTCAATTATTTTATAGGATAATCAGCCGCTTATCACCTAGCTCACCGGTTTTTTTGGCCGCTGCTAGCACTAAAATAGCCATCAAGACTGTTATCTGGAGCACATTTTGCACATTTCATCGCCAAAAGCGCAATAGATTCTTGGTAACGAATAAATGTGACATATTGCCCAATGTAAATATGAACCGGTTCAAACTTTGACGGCGAAGCTTGACCCACTGGTACCCGCTCATTAGCATCGAACCCGCACCCGCCTTTTCCCCAGTCATACCACCACTACGAGATCCTCATGGGCATCGCATCAGAGCTATTGATATTGGGTACTGGTCATTCCGAATCCATCGAGCACTGGAACACCAACGCCATGCTGGCGACCGCCAAAGGCAACATGCTGATCGACTGTGGATTTACCATTAAATATGCACTGCGGGATCAGGGCCTCACCTTGCCCGATATTGATGCGGTGTTTATCACCCACGTGCATGGGGATCATGTCTTTGGTCTGGAGCGTATTGGCTATGAATCACGTTTTAGCTATGGCAAGCGCGTCAAACTGTTCATTCGCGAAACCCTGCTCACAGAATTGTGGGATCAAACGCTGAAGGGTTCGATGGGGCTGGCCAGTGAAGGTGAAAACACCTTGCAGGACTTTTTTGATGTCGTGGTACTCAAGGACAACCATTTCTCCTATAACGGGGTGGATATACGGCTTTTTCATACCCGCCATACGCCACGTAAAACCTGCTATGGGCTGCACATCAACCAAAAAGTGATCTTTACCAGCGATACCACCCCCATCGCTGACGTTATTGAGCACCTGCCAGCTGAAGCCATTTTTCATGATGTTACGTTACGCGATGAGCACCCGGTGCATGCAGCGGTACCGGCATTGATGAATGCCTATAGTGAAAGCACGCGTAAAAAAATGTATCTGATGAGCTATGAAGATCACTGGCGTGACTACGAAGCGCAGATCAATCGGGATTTCGCCGGCTTTGCCCGCCAGGGCCAACGGATGCCAGTGTAGGGATAGGTCATGTTCTATTTTTGCAGTTTGGGCAGCAATATCGAACCCGACACCAATGTGTGTCGCGCTATCGAGGCCATGGTGACACAGGTGGCACCCCTGACATTGAGCCCACTGATACAAACCGAACCGCACGGCATGCAAAGCACACAACCGTTTTACAATGCCTTGTTCTGGTTTGAATCAGCAGAGGATGCAGCGACCATCAAACACCTCTTTAACGGTATAGAAGAAACCTTGGGACGCAATCGCAATGATCCCGACAAAAAAACCAAGGATCGCCCCATCGATTTGGACATTCTCTATGCTGGACCGCGGTGCCCGCTTTCAGACTTACAGGTGGAAGACCCTTACCTCGCCCCTCTCACGCCAGTGCTGAGGGGCATGGCCCCACACGCCAGCGTCATTAGTATTAGCTTTGCAGGCAAGCGGCTGGGCTTGGGCCTTTTTCATATATCGCAGGACGCTAAAGGCTTCAGGGTGGAGCGCGCCACCCTGTAAGCCCTGAGTGCAGGCAAGACGTTACACGGAAAGATATTGGCTAATGGTGCGGGTATCGAATTGACCTTTTAGCGATTCGTGCACAAAGGTGCCTTTGTCGATCACCAACACACGATCCGCCACCTCGGTGGCAAAACTCAATACTTGTTCCGATACCACAATACTCAGTCTTCTCAACTGCTTTATCTCATTCAGGGTTTTCGCCAACTGCTTGATGATCGAGGGCTGAATCCCTTCGGTGGGCTCATCCAGTAGCAAAATTTGAGGGTTCGAGGCCAGCGCACGCGCAATGGCAAGTTGTTGCTGCTGCCCCCCGGACAGATTTCCCCCTTTACGGGCGCGCATATCAAAGAGCACCGGAAACAAGGCAAAAATATCCTCCGGGATGCGTCGACTGCCGGTGACTTCTAACCCGGTTTCAATGTTTTCCTTGACCGTGAGAGCGGGGAAAATCATGCGTCCTTGCGGCACATACGCCAGTCCACGCGCCACGCGCTGATAGCTTTTCATGGCGACCACGTTGCTGCCCTGCATTTCAATGGCACCGGCCTTGGTTGGGATAACGCCCATCAATGATTTGAAGAGCGTGGTCTTACCCATGCCGTTACGGCCCATCACGGCCAATGTTTCACTCTTGCCGACTTCGAATGACAAACCGTGAATAACCTCGCTCATGCCATACGCGACGCGTAAATCTTTGACTGCCAACATAGGGTTCACCTCTAATGCGATCAATGCCCGAGATAGACTTCAATAACTTTTTCGTTGGCTTGCACGGCGTCCATGCGGCCTTCGGCAAGCACTTTGCCTTGATGCAACACCGTCACTTTATGTGCGATATCTTTGACGAATTCCATGTCGTGCTCGATGACCACGACTGAGCGCCCCTGGCTAATGGTATTGAGCAGTTTGGCCGTTTGTTGGCGTTCTGACACCGACATGCCGGCAACCGGTTCATCCAGCATCAGGAGTTCTGGGTCTTGGATTAACAACATGCCAATTTCCAGCCATTGTTTCTGCCCGTGACTCAGCAATCCCGCCATGTTGTTCAGTTGATCAGCGAGAAAAATGGTGTCTGCGACTTCTGATACACGTGTTTTCACTCGCTCGTCTTCCCGAAAAAACAGGCTGCTGAACACCGTTCTTCCGCGGGGATAGGACAGCACTAGATTCTGGCGGACAGTGAGATTTTCGTAGATCGAGGGGGTTTGAAATTTACGACCCACACCTGCATGCACGATCTGGTGCTCAGACAATTTGGTGAGTTCCTTGTCTTTGAATTTGATGGAACCTGAGGAGGCTTTGGTTTTTCCACAAATCAAATCCAATAATGTGGTTTTACCCGCACCGTTCGGGCCGATAATGACACGCAACTCATTTTTTTCGACATAGAGATTCACACCGTCTACTGCCTTGAAACCATCGAATGAAACCGTTAAGTCCTCAATGGCAAGGGTAATCGGTGAGGCAAGACTGGCAGGTGAAGCAACGATGGCATTCATGATACATGTCCTTTCGTGGTATCCAATGCGGATGAAGGCATACTCAAAGACATAGGCATACTACTGTTGGTCACAGGTGGCTTTTTCTTTGACGGCGCTGGCTTCGCCTCAAGCGTGCTGAAAAACTGTTTGAGTTTGTCTATGAACATGCGGCCATGACTTTCTACCAGCCCAGCAAGCCCCATCGGGAAACCCATCACGACACCGATAAACAAGGCCCCCATCAGGATCGTCCACAATTGAGGAAAACTTTCGGAAAGATAGGTTTTTGCGGTATTCACCAACAAGGCGCCATACACCGCTCCCACCAGCGATAAGCGCCCCCCTACTGCGCAGAAGATCACCATTTCAATGGAGGGAACGATGCCGACAAACGAGGGCGACATAAACCCAACCTGTAACGTGAACATTGCACCGCCAATCGCAGAAAACATCCCGGCCACGACAAAAATGAAAATCTTGAAATTGGATACGTCATACCCTGAAAAGCGTACGCGATCTTCCTGATCACGCATCGCAATCAACATATGCCCCAGGCGACTACCGAGTATGAAACGCCCGGCCATCACGCACAGCAACAACAGGCTGACACACACGTAGTAGAGAACATATTTGGAGCTGTCATCACGAATATCCCAACCCAGCAAGGTGCGCAAATCGGTAATGCCATTGACGCCGCCGGTAAAGCCCTGCTGACCAATGATCAGTATGGAAAGAATCGACGCAAAAGCCTGGGTGATTATCGCAAAATACACGCCGCTGACTCGCCGCTTGAACATTGCGACCCCAATAAAGTAGGCGAAAATTCCCGGCACCAGAAATATCGCGAGTACAGTAAAACTCAAATGATGAAACGGCTCCCAAAACCACGGCAACGACGTTATCTGGTTCCAATCCATGAAATCTGGGATACCCGGGGTACTTTGAATTTTGGTGCTTTCGGGGTCAGAGGCTTCAAGCTTGAGAAACATGGCCATGCAATAACCGCCCAAGCCAAAAAACACGCCCTGCCCCAGACTCAGAATGCCGCCATAGCCCCAGCACAACACCAGCCCCACCGCGACAAAGGCATAACTCAAATATTTTCCGATTAAATTCAAGCGAAAAATATCGACACTCAATGGCAGCACGACCAGCAGCAGTATCGCCAGCAGACCGACTTTAATCAGCGCGGATCGCCCGCCAAAACGCTCGCTTAATGCTTTCATATCTGCAACCTCTCATGCCTTGCGATTAACGACGCACCTTAAGTGCGAACAACCCTTGTGGGCGCATCATCAGAATGCCCACGACGACCAACAAGGTGATGACTTTCGCCATGGAACCCGTAAGAAAGAACTCCAGAATGGATTGCGCCTGGGCAATACCGAACGCTGACGCCACCGTACCCAACAAACTGGCCGCACCACCGAACACCACCACTAAAAAAGTATCAACGATATAGAGTGATCCTGTTGTAGGCCCCGTCGATGCAATCGTCGTAAATACTGCGCCTGCCACACCTGCTATGCCGCAGCCGATGGCAAACGTCATGCGATCCACGCGATCGGTATTAATTCCGACGGCATTTGCCATTACTCGGTTCTGGGTGGTGGCCCGCACCTTGATGCCCCAACGGGAACGAAATAAAAACAACATAACGCCGAACGTGCATACAGCAGTCACCCCCATGACAAACATGCCATTGATGGGAATGTCGATGCCTTCCGACGGCTGCCATGACCCCAACAGCCAATCAGGCAGCGTGATACCCACTTCCCGCGCGCCGAATGAAGAACGAAAAATCTGTTGCAGAATAAGCCCCAAACCCCAGGTTGCAAGTAAGGTGTCAAGTGGGCGCTTGTAGAGATGGCGTATAAACGAAAACTCCACCAGCAAGCCAAGCAAAAATGCCGTTAAAAACGAGCATAAAATGGCGAACGGAAAGTAATAAGGCAATAACGCCGGAAAGCTGTCATTGATAAAGACGGAAATTAAATAGGTGGTGTAGGCACCGAACGTAAGAAACTCGCCATGCGCCATATTGATCACACCCATTTGCCCAAAAATGATCGCCAATCCCAGCGCCATCAGCAAAAACACACAGAACAGGCTTAATCCTGCAAATCCCTGCATGACAAAGATATTGGTCAATTCCTGATACGTATAGCCATCCATACACACACCTCGGCAACATCATTAAACTGCATTGGATCAGCTCTGTTTGCGGGCGGGCGACACTGCGCCCGCCCCGCGTTTTCACTGATAGCCTTTCGGGAACGGGTTGGGTTCGATCAAATCAGACTCATAAATCACTTTGGCCTGCCCGGCTTTATCCCACACGCCGATACGCAATTTGCTCCAGAGATGGTGGTTTTCGTGCACTTTCACATAGCCTTCGGGAGCGGTGTTGAGTTCAATACCAGGTGACGCTGCGGCTATTTTATCGATATCGAAACTACCTGCCTTTTCGACGGCAGCTTTCCACAACCAGGGGCCGAGATAAGCTGCTTGTGTCACATCGCCAATAACGCTGTCGTCACCCCATTTGGCTTTGAAGGCTTTTACAAATGCCTGATTGTTGGCGTTGTCGAGCGACTGAAAATATTTCATTGCGGAGTAATAGCCTGCCATGTTTTCACCCCCAATACCGAGCACTTCGTCTTCTGTCACTGAGATGGTCAGAATGGTTTGCTTATCAGAGGTAATACCGGCCGCTTTCAGCTGCTTCCACCAGGCGACGTTGGAACCACCGACCACGATGGAATACACCACATCGGGCTTTTTCAACTTGATTTTGTTGATCAATGAACCGAAGTTAGTGCTGCCAAGGGCATAGTATTCTTCGCCGACGACTTTGCCTTTCAACACGTTTTCAATGTGTTTGCGGGCAATTTTGTTGGAGGTACGCGGCCAGATATAATCCGATCCGACCAGGTAGAATGTTTTCGCACCCTTTTCCTTGGCTACCCAATCCAGGCCCGCGATGATCTGCTGAGTGGCTTCCTGGCCGGTGTATATCACGTTTTTGGATTGCTCCAATCCTTCATAAAAGGTGGGGTAGTACAACATGCCATTTTCTTTCTCGAATACCGGCAATACAGCTTTTCTTGATGCCGAGGTCCAGCAACCAAACACCGACGCCACTTTATCTTGTACCAACAGCTTTTTGGCTTTTTCTGCAAAGGTTGGCCAATCAGAGGCGCCGTCCTCTTGAATGATTTCTATCTTTCTGCCCAGCACCCCACCCATGGCGTTAATCTGTTCTATCGCCAACTTTTCTGCTTCCACCGAACCGGTTTCACTGATGGCCATGGTGCCCGTCACCGAGTGCAATATGCCGACCTTTACGGTGGCGTCAGTCACCGACAAGCCAGTGGTATTCACTTTTGCGGTGGGAAAATCACTTGCCTGCGCAAGCAGTGAAACGCTAAGCCCCAGTGCACCGGCGAGCAGCCATGAGGCAGAACGTTTAAATAGCGATGAACGAGATCGATAATTTTTCATAGTCAAGCACTCCATATTGATAATGCAACACGCAACAGCAATAACGACAACAAGCACGCATGTCGGCAAACCTATACGCCGCCAAACATGAAAGTACGCAAGCAAAGGTATCTGTCGCACTCGTATTACCAAGAGCAACGGCTGTGCCAGGAAATACACCATGAATAAAAATGTTGATTATTTTCTAATGCAACGTTCGGCAAGCAGCACCAGGCAACGCATTGAGGGATGAAATGTTTTTTTCATTGGCTGCGCTACAGGTCTCGAAACCACGAATAGGTACACAATCAAACATGACATTGTCTGACAATGTCGGACAATGTCACCCTGACAATGTAGGCCGATCTTTTAATCCAAAGGTGCAATTGTCGGCCGAACACTGAAATCCTCTGCTTTTCTTGCGAATTTATTACGTTGGCACGGTAACTGCTCTACTTGTTGCAGTTACAAAGCAATTACATTGTTGGTCATTGTCGATGACACATTCGCGTCCTTTCATACAATGTCATCCGCTTTGTCACTCCATCATCCGACTTATTGTTAGGGAGTTATCCAATGGCTGACACCATCATCAAAGTAGACTTGTCTCGTCCACCGGAAGAAAACGACATGATACATAACCGTTGGCACCCGGATATTCCGATGGTCGCGATGGTTAAACCGGGTGACGACTTTATTGTCGAATGCGTGGACTGGACCGGGGGTCAAATCAAAAATGACAATTGCGCCGACGATGTCCGCGATGTGGATTTATCGAAGGTGCACTATCTCAGTGGCCCCATCGGCGTAGAAGGCGCCGAGCCCGGCGATTTACTGGTTGTCGACATTATGGATGTCGGCGTATTTCAGGATTCACTGTGGGGCTTCAATGGCTTTTTTGCCAAGGAAAATGGGGGCGGCTTTCTTACTGAGCATTTCCCGCATGCACAAAAATCCATTTGGGATTTCAATGGTATTTACACCAAATCGCGACACGTGCCTGGCGTTGAGTTTGTGGGATTAATGCACCCAGGATTAATCGGTTGTCTGCCTTCCAAGGAATTACTCGACGAGTGGAACAAGCGCGAACAAGCGCTCATCGACAAAGAACCCGATCGGGTTCCGCCGTTGGCCAATCCGCCCTATCCTGCAACGGCACATATGGGTCGCCTGAAGGGTGAAGCCGCACAAAAAGCAGCAATGGAAGGCGCGCGCACCGTTCCTCCACGTGAACACGGCGGCAACTGCGATATCAAGGATCTCACCAAGGGTTCACGCGTTTATTTCCCTGTGTATGTCAAACACGGGGGCTTGTCGATGGGTGACTTACACTTCTCGCAAGGGGATGGCGAAATTACGTTTTGCGGCGCCATCGAAATGGCAGGCTGGATACATTTACGGGTCAGTCTCATCAAAGAGGGCGTGAAGAAATATGGCATCAAAAATCCGGTATTCCAACCGTCGGCATTGACCCCAACGTACAAGCAGCATTTGATTTTCGAAGGCATTTCGGTTGATGAAAAAGGCGAGCAACACTATTTGGATGCGCACGTTGCTTATCGCCAAGCGTGTTTAAATGCCATCGAATATATGAAGAAATTCGGCTACACAGCAGCACAAGCCTACGCCATTCTCGGCACGGCACCTGTGCAAGGGCATATCAGCGGAATCGTGGACATTCCCAATGTGTGTGCAACCGTCTGGCTGCCCACCGAGATATTTGCCTTTGATATCCTGCCTAACGCTGCCGGGCCACAGCCGTTTGTGCAATCCACTGACGACATCCCCATTTCTTATTGGAAAAAATGATCCGCATGCTGAGTGCCAAGCGCTCTGTTGGCACTCAGTTTAGCCGTTGCATTTTATTGAACATAAGGAGGCACTCAATGCCCGTTTACGAGTACCACTGTAATGAATGTGGTGTGTTTGACCAGTTGCGCCCTCTGTCTGAGCACAAAGCGCCAGCCTACTGCCCACAGTGTGGTAAATCCAGCGCACGCATAGTTTCTCTTCCGCGATTGAGCGTGATTAGCCCACACCAACGCAAGGCACACGAAACCAATGAGCGCAGCCAGCACGAACCCAAGGTGCACAAAGCCTCCTCGTGCTGCGCGTCTGGCCATTGCAGCCATCACAAGAAGACTGCCGCTGAGGTACCACGCACCAACACTGCGCAAACACTTAAGGCGCCCGTTGGCAATCGACGCCCCTGGATGATCAGCCACTAGAAAAATACTCTATATTATTCAGTTATTTAGATGCTTCATTTGGGGCAGCCACCCTGACGGTATGCAGAATGGCCAGAGAATTGCTTTGCATCGCTTTGACGCGTTCTCTGTTTTCTAACTGTCGAGGTGAAAGCCGTGCTGCAACCCCAGGCGAGAGAGCAAGCACAAATGAAAGAGGAGTTGGTCGTCATTTTGGAGATAGCCAAGCTGCTGGAGCGGCCGCTAGATCCGCCCAAAACCATTGCGGGCATCTTGCGATTGTTGTCGCAGCTGCGTGGCCTCAATTACGGGCGCGTGCTGCTACCCAACGAAAAAACCAGCACACTGGAGGTGCGCTATTCTTATGGGCTATCGAATTCTCGCCTGCTACAAGGGCGTTATTCCGTTGGCTTTAATGAAGGGGTGACCGGCTATGTCATGCGGACGGGGTCGATCGGGCTGGTGCCTGATGTGGACAAGGAACCGATATTCATCAAACGCATCACCGAACGCCCACTCAACAATGACGACCGCATATCTTTCTTAGCCGTCCCCATTTTGGAAGCGGGCACCCCCATTGGCGTGTTGTCAGTACAACGCCAGGGCATCCACGACCGCCCGTTTGATAGCGATGTTGCCTTACTGCGTGTCGCGGCATCGATGGTCGGCCAAGTCATTCGCATTCACAAATATGTGCTCGAACAGACAGAACATCTGGTCAAAGAAAACCAGTCATTGAAAAACAGCATTGCCATGGAAGGCATGCTCAACAAAAGTCTGAGCCATGGCATTATCGGTTCCAGTAAGGCCCTAATGGACGCCGTTAGACAATCCATACAAGTCGCCAAAAGTGAAGCGCCCGTCATGTTGCTGGGTGAATCTGGCACCGGCAAAGAAAAATTTGCGCGCATGATACATCAGCAGAGCGATCGCCGTGAAAAGCCCTTTATATGTATTAATTGTGCTGCGATCCCTTCAGATTTGTTGGAATCAGAATTGTTCGGCTATGAAAGAGGAGCCTTCACTGGCGCCACCAGTGCGAAGAAAGGCAAAATTGTACTGGCAGACGGTGGCACGCTATTTCTTGATGAAATTGGCGACATGCCCATGGAGTTACAATCCAAGTTGCTGCGCGTATTGCAAGACAAGCAAGTCGATCCCATTGGCAGCGTGCAAGGCATGGCAGTAAATTTCCGTTTGATTACCGCCACCCATGTCAATTTGCAGGAATCTGTTAACAGCGGCCGATTTCGGCTGGATCTTTTTTATCGCATCAACGTTGTGCCAGTGTATCTGCCACCGTTGCGTGAGCGGATTTCCGATATCAAAAAGCTTGCTCTGCATTTTCTCAATGAGCTCAATCACCAATATGCCCGCAATATCTCACTGGAACTGGAGGCCTTGCGCACACTGGAACGCTATGACTGGCCCGGCAATATCCGCCAGCTACAGAACGTGTTGGAACGTGCCATGTTAATGACACAGAGCGCATTAATTACGGGTAAAGACATTCAGCAAATTCTTGCCGATGAAGTGTCGATCAACGCACCGGATGCACGCAGTGAAAAGCGCGACGCACGCCCCAGCGTCGCGGTTAGCACCGAGGGTCGCCACTATGAGTGGGTCGACGAAACGCAGTCACAAGACATTCTCCGCGCACTACGCGACGCGCGCGGCAACAAAACCCGCGCCGCACAACTACTTAACATGAGCCTGCGTCAGTTGCGCTATCGCATTATCAAACTGGGGCTGGAGGCATAGCACCACCTCCGAACGTTTTTTCCTTTCGCGCCGCGTGTTTGGAGAGGATATGAAAAATCCTGGCGAACTTCTGTCGGTCACACAAATTCAGAAAGCATAATTTACTCATCAAAAAGTTCATGCAATCCCACTCTGCAATTGTATAGCTTAAAGACACATCACCGTATAAAGCGCTGCTCCAGGTGTTAGCGACACATGACACCATAAGATTTTTTTTATGCGCAGCGCTATCCCCAGCAACACCGTGCCTAGCCCTTATCGACCAAAGAAAAACAATAACTGACGGATAAAAACATGAACAATTCTAGCGCCTCGAATCTGCGTACCCTCACCCTGTGGTGTGGCATGGTGTTTACCACGTTATCAGCGCCCGTTGCGCTGGCAATCACAGCAACGGAAGCCACGAACGATCTGGCACAACGCTGTTTCGCCCTACAATCGCCGGGAACCGGGGAATACCTGGCGCGCATGCAGGGTTTGCCCGGCAGCGATCTCGTGTACAAGTTCAGGTCGGTGTCCATTGGCGACGCCGAGCATTTCTTTTTCAAACCAGCCGCCATGGGGCAGTTTCTGTTGACAGACCGCCGCGGCAACTTCCTGGCCAGTGTTGTACCGTCGGTAGAGACGGAAGCACCGACGCCCAGTCTCTCGGCCGAATGGTCACTGAGTGCCACACAGATATCAGCCAACAATTTTCGTTTTCAACTGGAAAACCGTTTTACGCGGCAAAAGATCCGGCACGAGTACATGAAATCCGGCTGGGTAAAGACATGGTGGGGCGGGTACCCAACGCTGACATTAGCGGTCGACACAAACTTCACTCTCCTTGCCCAGTCTGACTGCCGTCCCTTCCCCGAAATAACATCCAATGTGCGTGGCGACCGCAACCTGCTCAAGGGTAATGTGAATGCGCCTGTACGCGGCTACATTGATGCCCACACCCACATCACGTCTTATGAATTCATGGGCGGGAGGGTCATGCACGGTTCACCTTTCCACCGCTGGGGCGTGCCGTATGCACTTGACGACAGCAAACGCACGCACGGAATCAACGGCTCGCTGGATTTGATCGGCAACATCTTCGTCTATGGCACCCCCGCCAAGCAGTACGACACGCGAGGTTGGCCGGACTTTCCGTGGTGGCCCAATCCAGAGCAGTTGACGCACTCGGGGTACTATTACAAGTGGATCGAACGCGCATGGCTGTCCGGCCTGCGGATGACAGTGACGCATCTTGTAGAAAACGAAGTGCTCTGCAACGTGCAATCCACCATCAATCCGATCGCTTGGATAGGCGCGAACAGTTGCAACGAAATGGACAGCATCCGGTTGCAGGCAAAACGCCTGCGTGAAATGCAGAACTATATCGACGCGCAATCCGGTGGCCCCGGTAAAGGTTTTTTCCGGCTGGTCTTTTCTCCGGCCGAAGCCAGGCGCGTCATTGCAGATGGCAAACTGGCCGTGGTGATGGGCGTGGAGGCGTCGGAAACGTTGAACTGTGGTGTGCGTGACAACTGCACTACAGCAACGATCGATGCCGGATTGAAAGAATTGTACAACCTGGGAATCCGCAGCGTATTCCCGGCTCACAAGTTTGACAATCAACTCAGTGGCGCGACGCTGGAAAACGGGTTTATCAACGTCGGTGAGGCGCTTTCAACGGGTCACTATTACGAGACAGAGCACTGCGATACCGAGACCAAGGGCAAGCGTATGACCTCCGGCCTCCCGCTGATTGGCAACGTCCCGGTCATCAGCACGCTGGTGGAACGTATCGGCGCAGCCCCTCACTACGACGACCACGACAACCATTGCAATATTCGCGGCCTGACTGACAAGGGTGTGTACCTGGTTAACCGGATGATCGATATGAACATGATAATAGAACTCGATCACCTCAGCGCGAAGGCCGCCGGCCAGGTCATGGACATCGTCGAAGCGCGCCGTTACAGCGGTGTAGTGAGCTCGCACAGTTTTATGCGCCCGGCAAAAAATGGTTCATTGCATGCTGATTTCCAACGCATGTTGAACGCAGGCGGATTTGCCGCACCTTACAACCAGAATGCAGACGGCACCCGTGGGGCGATTACCCGTTACCTGGATGCAGTGAAAAAGACCTCTTACTGGCCCGGCGTCGGCATCGGTTCGGACATGTCCGGACTGGGTGGCCAGCCGAGTGCGCGCGCAAGCGTCGCCACCAATCCGCTACGTTATCCGTTTACCAACGAGTTCGGGCTTGTGTTCGATCGTCAGGTATCCGGAAACCGCACGTTTGATCTGAATACCGACGGCATGGCACATTACGGCATGCTAGCCGACCTGATGCAGGACATTCGTGAACGCTCTGGGACCACGACGTATGAGGCGATCATGAACTCAGCAGAAGCTTATTTGCAGATGTGGGAACGCACTCAAGCCGCCACGGGGACGCCATACTTTAATCCACTGTAAAGGCGAGAATCGCCATCCAGCACAGGAAAACGGATGAAAAAAACTCTAGAAAATCCGTTGGATTGCTCCGTCGCTATCGCTCTGTTGATGTTGACGACAACAGGGTTGAGGGCGGCCCCGACACTTCCCGTGTGCGTGGAGCGCAGCGCATCGTCGTCGATCGAATCACAGATCATGGCGCATGCTGTACCAGAAGAAGAACTGCTTGCGCGACTGGTTTATGCCGAAAGTATATCGACGGGATTTCCAGAGGATCCCGTGGTGTATGAAGGCATTGCATGGGGAGTGATGAATCGGGTGCGGTTAAGCGAAAAATTTCCCGCCCTCTCTCGACGTTATGGATCAGGCGTGGCCGGCGTTATATTCAAACGCGGGCAGTTTAATCCTGCCATTTCCCTGAAGTCGCCGTATTCGAAAGAGTTCCTGTGCCCGCGTAACGCGCCCTGGTGGGAGCATGCAGTAAAAGCATCCCATGGCACCCAGCACTCGCAAAAGAATCCATTTTTGCAGACTGATTGGGAGCGACAGAATAAGGTTTCATTGGTGGTCAATTTTTATTATCCGGCCTCGAAACAGGCACTAACCCCATACGCACCTTGGGAAAATGATAAAACCCTGATTTTTATCGGGGATGTTGCCATGAACAACAAGATACTCCCTGCCAGCAGGATTCGTTTTTATCGGTTGGCACGCAATATCTCACAGTAACGGGCAGCCTTGCGCTGACCAGCCGGTCGGTACATTTGTACACACTAACCTAGCATTCTCGTCTTTACCCCGCCCTCAAACGTGACCGTCATGCCTGATACAGTGTCCAATGGCACTGTTCAAGCAGACATTCAGCCCGCTTACAAAACACACATCGTTCGATATTTGTATTATTTTTATCTGATAAAACAAGCAATTTGATCGAAATCAATAAAAACGCGCCCCCAAATCAGTGAACACTTGTTGACTAAGATTTCAAATGCTTTATATTCAGTACACATATGTACACATGTTTTAGTAAAGAGAGTCCTTATGTCAGTACTGAGCCCTATCGCACGCCGAATCGCTGGAACCATCGCCAAAGAGGATTGGATCGACTTTGTAGTGGGTCACATCAATCCGATGCTGGCGGTCAATCGGGTATTGGCACGCGTCGTTGCGATTGAAGATGAGACGCCCGATATCAAACGTTTCGTGCTGGCACCAAACGCAAACTGGCGCTCTTTTGAAGCGGGCCAATTTGTGTCGGTGAAAGTGATGATTGAAGGCATCTATCACGAACGTTGCTACAGCCTGGTGAGCGCCCCCACGGACAGCGTTATTGAGCTTGGAATCAAGCGCCAGCCACAGGGCAAAGTCTCCAATTGGCTGCACGATCATCTAAAAGTTGGTGATGTCATCGAGTTGGGCGATGTCGGGGGTGAGTTTTTACTCCCTGCGCAGCTGCCCACCAAATTACTGCTTATCGCTGGTGGCAGCGGCGTTACGCCGATTTACAGCTTGCTGGTCGAGGCACTGAAGCGCCAACCCGATCTGGATGTTGCCGTGATGTATTACGCCAATACACCCCAGGATCTGGCCTTTGGCAAAGAAATGCAGGCGCTTGCCAGCAAACATCCCGCCATGCAGCTGCACGTCGCGCTTGCATCTGACGGCGATAAAGGGCGCTTTAGCCCGCAACAACTCGCTGACGTGGTGGCTGATTACAGTGATCGCATGACCTATATCTGCGGGCCACAAGGTTTGATGGGGGCAGTGAGTAATGCCTGGGCGGAACGCGGCATCAACACGCAGCTCAAACAGGAACTGTTCGGCCCAGCCGCATTAAGCAGTGACGTGGTGGGCAATGCCATGCCAATTACCTTGCGTCGCAGCCAGCAAGTCGTGCTCAACACCCACCCGAGCCTGCTGGAAAGCGCCGAAGCCGCAGGCGCCCGCCCTGCTTATGGTTGCCGCATTGGAATTTGCAAGACCTGTAGCTGCACCAAAGTATCAGGGGTGGTACGCGACAAAATCACTGGTGCGATCGATGACGCACCCAATTCCCAAATTCGCATTTGTGTCAGCG
Organism: uncultured Moraxellaceae bacterium; assembly: GCA_964473645.1. Taxonomy (GTDB): domain Bacteria; phylum Pseudomonadota; class Gammaproteobacteria; order Pseudomonadales; family Ketobacteraceae; genus HdN1. Next base: position 66,960 of record CAYYPW010000005.1, on the reverse strand, counting down.
AGCCTTTGAGCCCTGTCACACTGGATATTTAATTTTTTACCCGCTCCCTCCACGCAGGGAATGCACCACTGATATCAAGAGAGGATTACCATGGGCGCCATCAACAAAAGCCGCACCTTATCCGCCGAAGAAATAAAATCCTTTGGCGACGAACTGGACACCCTGCGCAAGGAAACACTTGCCACCGTAGGCCAGAGAGAAACAGATTATATTTATCGCGTGCGCGACATCGTGCGCTACACAGAAATCGCCGGTCGCAGCTCATTGATGTTGGGCTGGTTGCCGCCTTTCTGGCTGGCAGGCGCAGCCCTGCTTGGCGTTTCCAAAATCATTGAAAACATGGAGCTTGGCCACAACGTTATTCACGGCCAATATGACTACATCAATGATCCGAGCCTGCGCGGCAGCAATTATGAATGGGATCATGCCTCATCGAGTGCTGCGTGGAGACATTCCCATAATTACCTGCATCACACCTACACCAATATTGTCGGTCGTGATCGCGATGTGGGTTATACCGTGTTGCGCTTGACCGACGAACAGCCGTGGAAACCTTACCATCTCGTGCAACCGATTAGCGCTGCCGCTCTGGCATTCAATTTTCAGTGGGGTATCTCACTGTATGATCTGGAGTTGGATAGAGTCGTCGACGGTAAAAAAACGCTGGCAGCGCTGGGCGAGGATTTGAAACCTTTCGCCAGCAAAATTGTGCGCCAGGTGAGTAAAGATTACGTATTCTTTCCCCTGTTGGCCGGGCCCTCTTTTTTGCCCGTGCTAACAGGTAATATCGCCGCCAACACGATTCGCGACATCTGGACATTCGGCATCATTTTCTGCGGTCATTTTACTGCCGATGTGGAAATGTTTGCCGACAACATCGAAAACGAAACGCGTGGCGAGTGGTATTTGCGTCAATTGCGCGGTTCGAGCAATCTGACCGGCAGCAAAACCTTTGAATTCATGACGGGCCACCTAAGCCGCCAAATTGAACATCACATGTTCCCGGATGTGCCAGCGCTGCGCTACCCGGAAATGGCGGAGAAGGTGCAAGAAATCTGTGCTCGTTATGGGCAACACTACAACACCGGACCGTTTACCACCCAGTTTGCCTCCGTGGTGAAGCGCATCTTTAAATATTCGCTTCCTACCCGCCGCAAAGGTGAAAGCCTGGCAGACACCGTGCTTGCCAAGGCAGCCGATGTTATCCCCATGCCAAAATTGTTGCGGAAAACGGCACCAGGGGCCATTGCTGCATAAGGAAGGGCCACCGATGCCTCAGCGATTCGGTAAGCCTGGCTTGCCGAATCGCGCTTCCATCCCAAGCTTCAAACCTAACTTTCGGTAGGCTCGCTCTGCTGTTCCGCTCGTCATACTTGGCACTGTAGGTAATCCTGAACCCACGCCAAGGAGCGAACCATGGGCGCCCCCCCAAACATATTCCCCGCCAGCACGACCGTCGCAGCTGCCTTCGATGGCAACGCACAAGCCACACCCACCCCTGAGCAGCAGCGCTGGGCTGCCCGCAAAAAATACTGGTATCTCATCACGTTTCTGGTGCCGTCGCTGACCGTGCTATCAGCGCTCATGGCGCTGAAAAACGACGCTGGCCAATGGTTTTGGTTGATTACCGTGATTTTTTATATCGTGGTGCCGGTGGTCGATTTTATTATGGGAAGCGATAGCTTCAATCCTGACGCCGAACAAGAAAAGCAACTGGCAGCAGACAGTCGCTACTACACAGGCGTGCTTCACGCGGCTACCGCCGGTCAATGGCTTGGCTTGTTTGCAATGACCTACGCTGTTACACAAGGCGACTGGTCGTGGTTCAATATTGTGGGTGCAGTCGCCAGCGTGGCGTGCATGCATGCGATCGGGCTCACCATGAGCCACGAATTGGGCCATAAATTAAATGACAAACAGCAAGTGCTGGCTGCCAAAATCTGTTCTGCCGTATGTGGCTATGCACACTTCAATATCGAGCACAACAAAGGGCACCACAAAGATGTCTCGACGCCCGAAGATCCCGCTTCTTCACGCATGGGAGAGTCGCTTTATCAGTTCGCCCTGCGTGAATTGCCTGGTGCAGCGCGGCGCGGGTGGACGCTAGAGGCAGAGCGTTTACAGCGGCAAAAACGCAGCGTCTTTTCACCGCACAATGAGCTTCTGCAGGTAGTAGCGATCACCACGCTAGGCTATGGTGCCATGATCGTTCTGTGTGGCTGGATAGCATTGCCCTTTTTGCTGGTAACGGCTGCCCTCGGCTGGTTCCAGCTGACCTTGGCCAATTACATCGAGCATTATGGTTTGCTGCGGCAGAAAAAAGCAGACGGGCGCTATGAGCGCTGCCAGCCCCATCATTCCTGGAACAGTAATTACAAGGCGTCCAATCTACTCACGCTGCACCTGCAACGCCATTCTGACCACCATGCGCACCCTACTCGCGCATATCAATTTCTGCGAGATTACCCAGATGCTCCCCAGCTGCCGCACGGTTACCCCGCAATGATGGCGATGGCGATGATCCCAGCAGCATGGCGTTCCATCATGGACCCGCGCGTGGTGCAATGGGCAAAGGGAGACATGAACAAGGTGAACCTCGATCCAACGCAACGGGATGCTTTGTTTGCTCAATATCATCACCCGGCAGACGCCACACCCTAACACCCGCCGACTACTCGAAATGCAGGAAATATCGCATGGCCCACTATCAATGCCCAGATTGCGGATACATTTACAACGAAAACGAAGGTTGCGAGCGCGAAGGTTACGCGGCGGGTACACCCTGGAGTGAAATTCCTGAAGATTTCCCCTGCCCGGATTGTTTCGTGCGAGAAAAGCCGGATTTTATCGCGCTCGACGCAGCATCTTGCGAATGATCTGCGACATCGAAACGCCGGCTAAATAACAGAGGATTTTTCACGTGTACAAGAAATACAGTTGCATTACCTGCGGTCTCACCTACGACGAAGCGGCGGGTTGGCCTGACGAGGGCTTTCCGCCTGGCACCCGCTGGGAAGACATTCCCGAGGACTGGACCTGCCCCGATTGTTCCGCGTCGAAATCAGATTTTTCGCTGTGCGAATAACAAAAATCGTGGGCTATACTTGCGCAATGAATCCTTGCGCGGAAGATTGATTCCGCCTTAGAGAATACGCATGTTGCCACCGAGCATCGATGAAACGGATATCTCCCCGCCACCCTTCCCCGGGCACGTGCAGCGCGATGCGTTGATTAAGCAAATAACGCAGGAAAAGCGCAAACTCACGCTGGTGCAAGCAGCGCCCGGGTATGGCAAAACGGCGTTGCTCAGCCAGCTGTTTCATCGCGATAAAAGTCCGTCGATTTGGCTCAATATTCGTGAATCCGACAATGATCCGGTCAGTCTGCTGGAAAAGATAAGTGCAGCCCTGGCAAAAATCCATCCTGACGGCGGCAAAGCACCACTGCACCAATTTGATGGATTTGCCTTGGCATCGCTTACGCCCTGGATAAAATCGCTGATTAACGAAATGAATGCCCTTGAGCATTTTAAAGTGTTTATCAACGACGCTGATTTTCTTGTTGATAGCGGTGCCATTGATATCCTCAATAGTTTGCTGAATTTCAGCACAACAGCCGTACACTTTTATGTTGCCACTGCAAAGCCGCCGCGTTTTTCTTATTCACATTTGCTGCTGGAAAATCAGGTTTCGCTGATCCCCACCACCGCGCTGCGCTTCTCAACAGACGAAATTCTGCAAGCGTTCAAACTGCTGGGGCGATCATTTATCACGGATGCATGGGTTCGGCAACTCGCCACCCTCACCGAAGGATGGCCCACCGCTATTTGTTTTGCCGCCAATACCTTGACCAGCGAATCAGATCTGCTGGCTTTCATTTCGGATCTGGAAAATGGCCCCATGGCCTTTGATCGCTATTTTGTCGAAAAAATATATGAACGCCAGCCCGCATCGATGCAACGTTTACTCTTGCGTCTGTCGATGCTGGATAGTTTTAACAGTGAACTCTGCCACACACTGAGCGATCCTGACGAAAACGTGTTACAAGTAACGGCCTTGTTGCAGAACCAATCATTTGTTGCGCCCATAGACGCACGTGGGCAGTGGTTTCGTTTTCAACAGATGTTTTGCGTCTTCTTGCGCAAACAGTCCGCCTTGGCGCTCACGCAGGCAGATCTACAACAAACTCAACTCAAGGCGGCCCATTGGTTCAAAAATGCCGCCCGCGATGAAGAAGCCATCGCCCTGGCGTTACAAGCCAATGCCCCTGCACTTGCCGCACGCTGGATAGAAGAGGCACTACCGACGACGGTAGTGCGTCGGGGCAAACATGCCACCTACCTAAACTGGATAAAATCCCTGCCGGAATCGGTGTTACGGGCGCACCCACGCATTCGTCTGGGGCATATTGTATCGTTGAGCATTGGTCGCCACTACTTGGCGGTTGCCGAACAAATTGCCATGATTCACCAGTACAAACAGGAGTACAGCGACACCGTCAATCGCGAATTGGGGCGCACGCTTGATTTGGTCTATTGCTGCGCCAAAGCATTGCAGGACGATATCTCAGTCGAGGCTGACATCAGCCGCTGGCTAGACACGTGGAACGACATTTCGAATTATGACACCCCCAACGACTACCACTATGAATTAGGGTTTGCGTGGCTGGTAAAAGGCTATTGCGCCAAATGCCGGTCAGCCTTTGCGTTAGCTCAAGAAGCACTGACCCTCTCGCACAATCATTTCGATGCCTATGGCAGCCCGTGGGGGCAAGCGTGGGTGCGTTCGATGATCGCGGTCAACTATGCTCGCCAGGGTTTTCACTGTGAAGCGCTAAAAGAGGCGCTCGACGCTTATCAATTTGCACAAAATAATCTGGGTGAGAAATCTCATCCTGGTTTTGGGCTCGCGGCATTGATAGCTGCCATCCACTACGAAATCGATGCGTTGCCCGTTGCAGAACACTATTTACAAGACGCGCTCGATTCACTGAAAGAACAAAGTGCCACCGATTTATTGATTGCTGCCTTTGAAACTCGCGCGCGACTGTTAATGCATGAGGGCGCCCACGAGGAAGGCATAGGCTTTCTCAAAGACGGCATCAAATGGGCTGAGAGCCAGCGCCTTGAACGATTGAAATTGCGCCTTGCGGATGAAATGGTGGTCTGGATGATCCGCCTGCGGCGCGCCACAGATGCCGAGCGTTACGCCAGCCATTTTGATCTGCTGCAACGTAGTGCCGACGAATTTGACCCAACGATTCCAGCCCATAACACGACGGCACGCAGCCGCGTTTACCTGCTGCTGGAGCGGCGCAACGCGAGCGAAGCCGTACGCTTGCTGGAATTGTTAATCGAACGCAGTGTACAACTCAAACACCAGCGTCGCTGTGCTGAGTGGCATAAACTCATGGCGATGGCGCAGGAGCGCAACAAATCCCCCGAAAAGGCGCAGGCAGCGCTAATCAAGGCGTTACAAATCGCCGCTCAGCAAAACTATTTTCGTTTATTTATCGACGATTACTCCGCATTGACACGCTTGCTTACGACGGTGGAAGCGCTGCCCATAAAAAAAGGCTACGGTTCCTTTCTCAACCGAATGCTCAAACACGCCAAACCCGAGGGTAAACAGAGCCCACCCATGGAATCGCTCACCAACAAAGAAATTGAGATTTTGCGATTTCTTGAAAGTGGTCAGAGCAATAAACAAATGGCCGAGCAATTATTTGTCTCTGAAGGCACCATTAAGTGGCATCTGCATAACATCTATTCAAAACTGCACGCGAAAAACCGCACGCAGGCCTTGGCAGCCGCGCGGCAACAAGGTTATTTGTAAACGGGTACTGGTAAAGCAAGACTTCAGGTAGTTTTCATGTCTGGTGGCCGGCGCACCTGCACTAAACGTGACTCACTCCCTAAAATCGTTAGCTCACCGCAAGGTTCATCAGATAATTCATGACGATGCTGCACAGGATTTGTTCAACTCCTCCCTATGCTGCTCAACAGGCGGCGTCACACAAAAACAAAGCCTATAACGATAATCATAGAGGCGACATCATGAGAGAACGAATCTGCGTGGCATTGTCGGCCACGCTAATGCTTATTGGCAGTGCGTATGCCAATGCCAAAGACACGCTGCTTGTGGGTGAGAGCATGCGTTCGAATGAGTCTCTGCAGTCTGCGAATGGCAGCTATCGCTTCTACCTGCAGGGCGACGGCAATCTGGTGCTCCGCAATGCGGTGGGATCTGCGCTGTGGGCGTCAGCCACCCATGGCAAGGGCGGCGTGCGCCTTTCGATGCAAGGTGACGGCAACCTGGTGCTCTATACCACCAGCGGCTCGCCTGTGTGGGCGACCGGCACCAACGGCAAGGGGCCTAACCGCGCCGTGCTGCAGGATAACGGCAACTTCGTGCTGTACACATCGACCAACGCGGCGGTTTGGAGCACCCAAACGGAGCAAGGCGGTGGCGGTGATACGGGTGGCAGCACCGGCAGCATTTCCCATGTCGGTACCACCCAGGTGTGGGATGGTGACGGTCAAAACGTCCGCATCAGTCGACCTGCAAACACCCGTGCCGGTGACCTGCTTGTCCTGGCGCTGCACCGTACCGATGACGTGCTGCCCTATGCCGTCAGCGGGTGGACACGACGAGCGGAATGCTACAAGGAAGACAACGGCTACCAGTGCCTGACCATCAACGATTGCTCTAGCAGTTCAGGCGGTTTCTGCACCCGCTTCCAGTCAAAATATAACGGCCGCGACTTGGCGCAGGTCATCTATACCCGCACCGCCGGATCGAGTGAGCCGTCGTCCTACAGCTTCAACATGAACCAGGATTCCAGCGGTCATCCGGGTTGGGCGATTCTCAGTGCGCTGCGTGGCGCCAACACCAGCTCCCCGGTTCGTGCTTGGGCAAACAAAGGATGCGATAACGACGTCGACAGCCTGTTCCCCTCGGTCGATGGTCGCAAAGGTGACATGTTGCTGCTGTCACAATCGTTCGACGACGCCGTCAGTAAAGACCGGTTTGGCGCACCGAGCGGTATGTCCACCTTTGGTTATGTGAGCAACAGCGATGAAGCAGGCTTTCTGTATGGTGGTATTCTGTCTGCTGACGGCCCAACCGGCGTACGCAGAACGATCGGCAGTGGTGCATCGGGCTGCAAAGATGCGCTCGTGTCACTGACGATTCGTCCTCAGTAAGGCGCAACAAAGCGGGCATTCCTGACTCACCGCTGGAATGCCTGCCCACCTTTCTTTAGGTGTGAAAAGATGATCATGAAAAAATCGATGACTGTGTTTTCCTTAGTGGCCTGCAGCGTGCTGGCGTCATACGGATGGCTTTCGTCAGACACGCCAGCGCGAGCGGTGGTTTCTGCCCAGGCGGCAGACCCGGTGACACCCACCTCAAGCGTTATCAATAACGTCAACACTCATCATAGTGATGGATTTGCTCAAGGCCCATCTTCAGAGGCCGAGAATCTCGCAGCACCAGCCTTCGATTCCGTAGCGGCAAAAAACTTCGTCGAACAACTGCGCCAATATTCCGCTGGCCTGCTCTCGACCGATGACAAGCGTGTGCTGGAGCAAACCGCTCGCGAATGGAATGCATCACCGACCGGCCAAGCATTGCTCGTGGACACTTTTTTCACCAGCGAAGAACCCACCCTCGCGGCAACAATGCACAATCTCATTCTCGACGCCGACCTGAAGGACCCCACACTGATCGTTAATCTGATCCATCGCGACGCAACGGAACAAAACCCGCAATTCAAAGCGCGTATCATTGATCTGATTGCCGACCTGAATGCCCTCGACGAAGTGCCCTATGTAGCCGATATCGACGACTATCTCAACCAACTTTCCGACCACCCCGAAGTGGCGTTAAGAGAAGCAGCAAGAAATCAGCAGGTGTGGTACAGCGCGCATCAGTCTAACGCGCCGTCCACCATCAACACCCATCACCTGCTCGACCCATCGCCCAATGTGCGGCGTGAAATGTACGATCTTATTGAGGCACGCTTGGCAGATCCAAACTCTATCGGGCATGAGGACATTGCACTGTCGTTGCTTTCACTCAAGCACGCAGACTACCTTGAAATAAGTCAGCAGGAAGAAGACAGGCTCGCCGACCTGCTACAGAGACTGGATGTAGAGGGGCTGAATTAAACGATGAATGACACCCGCCGTTCGCAAAAAAACGGCGGGGGCTTTCTCTTTACAGCTCTTTACAGCTCTTTACAGCTCTTTTGAATAACGCGCCGACAATAAAATGTGTCGAAAATACTCCGCCGCTAAAACGCAGCCACGGATTACAGCAAACCCACCAATCGCTTACTGATCAACTGTTCCGCGTCACGCATAATGCGATCAATCAGTTCTTTGCAGGTGGGAATGTCGTGTATCAAACCGGCGACCATACCGCAAGACCACGCGCCTGCATCCATATCGCCTTCCAGCATGATGCGCGGGTAAACGCCGGCAACTTCTTCAATGATGTCTTCGAATTTGAGATCTTTGCCCAACGCCGCTTCTTTCTGCAGAATTTTTTCGACCGCGGAATTATTCAGTACGCGTTCGGTGTTGCGTAAAGAACGCATCACCAGACGGGTATCCAGCTCGCTGGCGGCAACAATGGCTTTTTTGACATTCTCATGCACTGGCGCTTCCTGCGTTGCAATAAAGCGCGTACCCATATTCATACCCTCGGCACCCATTGCCAGCGACGCGACCAGCGAACGCGCATCCGCCATGCCACCCGAGGCAACAAACGGAATCTTCAGTTCTTCTGCAGCGCGTGGTAACAGAATCATGTTGGGAACATCGTCTTCACCGGGATGGCCGCCACACTCAAAGCCATCGACCGATACCGCATCACAACCAATTTTTTCTGCTTTCAAGGCATGGCGCACCGATGTGCATTTGTGTATCACTTTGACGCCGTGTTCTTTGAGCGCAGGCATATAGGCTTCTGGGCTGCGGCCAGCGGTTTCCACAATGCGAACGCCCCCTTCGATAATCGCCTTGATATAACCGGGGTAATCAGGAGAAGAAACGGTAGGTAGAAACGTTAAATTAACCCCAAACGGTTTGTCGGTCAGATCCCTGCATTTGGCAATCTCGTTGGCCAGATCTTTGGGGGAACGCTGGGTCAATCCGGTGATAACGCCCAGGCCGCCCGCGTTGGACACTGCAGCCGCCAGCGAAGCGAAGCCAACAAAATGCATGCCACCCTGGATAATAGGGTGTTGAATGCCAAATAGCTCGGTAATACGTGTTTTCATGAGGTGTCCTTCTTGTTGTGTAAGATATTTGCGTGCATGCCATTGAAATCAGCGGTGTCTGGATTCTACGTGTTAATGCTGGCGATGTCGTGACCGACTTTTGCGGTCGCCTTTGTCTACTACCTCACAGATCGACACTACGCGAGCGAGCGCCCACCATCGACTTTATACGCAGCGCCTGTAAGAAAGGGATTACTGACGATGGCATCGACCATCTGCACTACCGGCTCAAACCCGCCCTCAACCCCTAACAAGGTTTCCTGCAATATGGCGGCCTTGGCGGCTTCACTGTGGCTTTCCAGAAATTTGATCGGCCCCGGCTGAATGGCATTCACCTTGATGTTGGGAGCAAAACGTTTGGCAAAGGACAAACTTAAATTCGCCAGCCCCGCCTTACTGGCGCAATAAGCGGTATAGATTGCATTAGGGCGGTCAGCAAAAATATCGGTAATATGAATCACATCGGCATAGGTCTGCGGGCTTGCCCTTAAATGTGCTTCCAGCCCGATATTAAGGGTGTAAGGCGCCTTCATATGCACCCGATAAAAGGCATCCATCGCCCGTAAATTAGCGGCGAGATCGTCGGTTTCCTTGTAAAAACACGATGCGTTATGCACCAACAAATCCAGATGCGGAATCGACATCTTGACCTGTTCCAGTAACGCCAACACTGAGGCGTCATCCTCGAAATCCGCCTGCAAGGTGATGGCACCCAGCGATCCCAGCGCGTCAATTTCAGGCGTTGCACTGCGGTAATGAGCTATCACCCGCCAGCCCTGTGCCAGAAAATGTCGGCACAGTTCATACCCCAGGCGACGCCCGGCGCCCGTAATCAAGGCATAACGCGCCGACTCAGTGCTCATGGTGCAGCCTCCACCACCAGATGCGTCCCTTTTACGCCCACCACCCGCACACGCGTACCGACCGGCAACGTCGTTTGCTTACAATGCACTTTCCACAACGTGTCACCGGCTTTTACCCGCCCGACACCATCTTGCACAGCCACATCCAACACGTGCATCGTGCCCACCATTTGGTGCAACCGCTGATTCAGTTGGGGTTTGTCGGTTTTCTCATTGAAGCGGCGAAAACGCTTCCAATACACCACCGTCAAAAACGCTGCCAATAGCGCAAACCCCAACACCTGTTCATGCCAATCCATCGTCGGCATCAGCAGCACCAAGGCCCCGATCATGATCGCGGCGACAGCTGCACCAAGCAAGAAACCGGCAGCCCCTAGTGCTTCCCCAGCGATCAGCAGCAAGCCAAAGCTCAGCCAGTACCAACCAGCGTTATCGATGGATTCAAGCATCCCTCGTCCTCCTGTCAGGTTGTGCTCTTGTTCACCAGATCGCGAATGCCTTCCAGCGCACCCAGAATTGAAGTGGCTTCCAGCGGCATCATGATCACCTTGGTGTTGGGTGAGGCCGCCAATTGCGCCAGACCATCCACATATTTTTGAGCGATGAAATAATTCACTGCTTGCAGACTTCCACCTTCGATGGCTTTCGATACCATTTCGGTGGCGCGCGCTTCAGCTTCGGCGGTACGTTCGCGAGCTTCCGCTTCGAGAAATGCTGCTTCTCTTTCACCTTCGGCGCGCAGCACGGCCGCTTTCTTTTCACCCTCAGCCACTTTGATGGCCGCTTCGCGCTCCCCTTCTGCACGCAGAATGGCAGCACGTTTTTCCCGCTCGGCTTTCATCTGGTTGGCCATGGATTCCACCAGATCCTGCGGGGGTGAGATATCGCGAATTTCCACGCGGGTGACTTTCAAACCCCAAGGGTCGGTGGCTTCGTCGACTTTGTTCAGCAGGGCAATGTTAATCTGATCGCGGTTCGATAACATCTGGTCGAGTTCCATCGAACCGAGTACCGCCCGAATGTTGGTCATTACCAAATTGCGCAGGGCACCTCGCAAATCCGATATTTCATACGAGGCTTTGGCCGCATCCAGCACCTGATAAAAACACACTGCATCCGTTGTTACCTGCGCGTTATCAGCACTGATGACTTCTTGAGGCGGCACATCCAGCACCTGCTCCATCATGATTTGCTTTTGCCCGATACTATCGATAAACGGAATAATCAGATTAAAGCCAGAATTCAGGGTATGGGTATAACGTCCAAAACGCTCCACCGTCCATTGATAACCTTGCGGAACCGCTTTAATGCCTTTGAGAATGAAGATCACCACCAGCGCAACAGCGATCAATACCGTAATACCTGATCCACCCATCTTTCTAACTCCCTCTCGTTAAAATATCCAACACTCTGCCGTCATGCTGTTACCTTAAACATCAGCGCACGGCGCACGTCGTCTTGTGTATCTCCCACGGCGCAACAGGTTTGCAGCGCGACATGACAAAATCAATAAACGCTACCACTTTGGTCGGCAATTGACGACGGCTGTGATATACCAGATAAATGTCCCGATCCGGAAAATAATAATCCGGCAATACCTGCACTAATTGCCCACGGTCAAACTCATCACAAGCCATCGTAATAGGTAAAAGACCGATACCATAGCCATTCACCAGCATGCGCTTGGTCATGTCCATGTCATTCACCAGCAAGCGACCATCAACATCAACATCTACACGCCCACCGGGTCCCATTAATACCCAGGGGATATTGTTATGCATCAGGCAACTATGCCGACTGAGTTCGACAATCGACTTGGGCGCCCCGTGTTTTTTCACATATTCCGGCGATGCGCACATGATCATGCGAATAGTCCCCAGATTGCGCGCGACCAACGACGAATCACTCATGGGCCCGACACGAAACGCCACATCAATTTCATCCTCGACCAGATCCAGCACCTTGTTATCGAGAATAACGTCCATCCTCACCTGCGGGTAGGCCGTCAGAAACGCATGTATCGTTTCGACCAGAAAGCTAGAACCAAACGCCACCGGCGCCGTCACGCGCAACAACCCACTGGGCTCAGCTTGTAACTGATGAATGGAACGCTGTGCCTCTTCGGCTTCGGTCACCATTTGTGAGCAATGGTTGTAATAGGCTTTGCCCATTTCGGTGGGTTTGATGGCCCGGGTGGTGCGATGCAGCAACCGCACCCCCAAACGTTCTTCGAGTTGAGAAATTTTGCGGCTCACCGTCGATTTGGGTAAGCCCAGCTTGTCGGCAGCACGCGTATAACTGCCTGCATCCACGACCTTGGCGAAGATCGCCATTTCGTTGTAATCAATCACCTCATACTCCTAAAACTGGCAACCTGAAACTGGCATACTAAAACCAAAACCTCGGCGACTTTAGCAGATTCCTTCATCCTGCGTCTCTTCACCCAAATGTGTGGGGCATTTCTGAGTGCGGAATCAGCCTTTTTGCAGATGACTGGCGATTCTCGCCACCGCCTCCTGCAAGCGTGGAATCGGTGCGGTGTAAGCAATACGTAAATAACGCTCGCAACCTTGGTGTCCGAAATCCTTGCCCGGTGTCACAGCCACGTAGGCTTGCTCCAGCAAATTCTGACAAAAAGTAAAGCTATCCTGCGTGAGCGCCGACACATCACAGTAGATATAAAATGCCCCTTCGGGCACCACGGGAATCTTGAATCCAAGGGCTGGCAAAGCCTGCAATAGATAATCGCGCCGGGCATGCAACTCGTTACGACGCGCATCGAGTATGCCAAGCGTCTCGGGGGTAAAAGCCGCCAGCGCTGCATATTGACTGGGCGTGGGGGCCGCGAGATAAAAATTTTGCGCCAGCTTGTCGAGCACGGGCACCAGCGCAGGAGGCGCAACGATCCACCCCAGCCGCCAACCCGTCATACCAAAATATTTCGAAAAACTGTTGATGACCACCACGTCGTCGCTCGCATGCGGTAAGGCCACCGCCGTCACCGAGTCGACGCCATAGGTGAGGCCTTGGTAGATCTCATCCACCAACAACGCACCATCGCGCTCCCGAACCACCTCATGCAAATCGCCCAACGCCTGCAAACTCAACAACGTCCCGGTAGGATTGGAAGGCGTCGCCACCCATGCGCCGGCGGTATCGTCTTTCCAATGGGACTCAGCCAGGGACGCGGTCAACTGAAAGCGGGTATCGGCACCGGTCGCCACCCATTGCGGTCGTGCCCCGATCAAGTGCAAAAAATTGCTATTGCAGGGGTAGCCGGGGTCGGCCAGCATCACGCGATCGGTCGGGTTGAACAAGGCTGCCGTTACCAGCCCCAAAGCCCCCGACGCCCCAGGTGTGATCACAATACGGTCGGCGTCCAGCGCAACGCCGAAGCGCTTTTCGTAATAGCGCGCGATGGTCTCCCGCAACACGGGCAATCCAGTCGCCGGGGTGTAGTGGGTTTTGCCTTGTTTCAAGGCTTCTATTCCCGCATTGATGATGGGCTCTGGCGTATGAAAATCGGGTTCTCCGACTTCAAGATGAATAACGTCATGCCCCTGTGCCTGCAACTGCTTGGCACGCGCCAGCAATGCCATGACATGAAAAGGCTGAATATTGGACACCCGGTGGGCTAACTTCACGTGAACGACGCTCCCTTTATATGGTCAACTCTCTATGGTCAGAGGGGATACGCAAACAAAATTGCGCCCCGGTATTCACAAGCCATCGCTCTCGCATGATAATTCGCGACGCGCTATAGCAGAAGGTAGTTGGCAGTCTTCTGCTTGTCAGTCGTCACCCTGTAATAGATTCGGCGTATTTTGTTCGTCAACTTTATAACAGCACGTTATATGCTATCTTTCTGGGCCCGCGTTCGCGATCTCAGAGAGCGAACGGCCACCGAGGATTGTACATTTTTTGATTGCCAACCCCCTTCATTGTTGCTATAGATGAAGGCTTATGCAGTTGCGAGGAGTTCACTCATGTCAACCAAGAAGTCTAAAAAGAAAGCCGTGGTCGAGTTGTCCCGCTCCAGTTTTACCCCTTACCAGGCACAAGACGGTGAGGAGTATATGAGCGATCCGCAACTCGACCATTTCAAGGCGATTCTTCTCAAATGGCGCCAGCAACTGATGGAAGAAGTCGACAGCACCCTGCACCATATGCAGGACGAAGTATTGAACCTTCCTGACGCTGCCGACCGCGCGACACAAGAAGAAGAATTCAACCTGGAATTGCGCACGCGCGACCGCGAACGCAAATTGATCCGCAAGATAGACCAGGCGCTTGACCGCATTCAGAAACACGATTACGGCTGGTGCGACGCCTGCGGCATTGAAATCGGCATTCGCCGCCTCGAAGCCCGCCCCACTGCCACCTTGTGCATCGATTGCAAAACGCTAGAAGAAATCAAAGAAAAGCAGTGGGGCACCTGAATACGCATAGATAACCCATGTTTTCGAAAAAGGGCGCTAGGGCGTCCTTTTTGCTTTTCACCCTTTATTGCCCAATGCCGCGCATACACGCATGCACCAAGCTCTCGCCCCTTATATTGGCCGTTTTGCTCCTTCCCCCACCGGAGCATTGCATATTGGCTCGTTGCTGACTGCCGTCGCGAGTTATTGCGACGCGCGTGCACACCAGGGGCAATGGCTGGTTCGCATGGAAGACCTTGACCCTTTGCGTGAAGTACCCGGCGCGAGCAACGATATCTTGCGCACACTCGATGATTACGCTCTGCACTGGGATGGCGAAGTGATCTACCAGAGCCATCGTCACGATGCCTATCAAGCAGCCCTCGAACAACTGGTGCAACAGCAACATCTGTTTTACTGCACCTGCTCACGCAAACAATTGACCGATCACCCGATTTACCCCGGCACCTGCCATCCCCAAATACACCCGCCTGCTGAACCCAGCGCCATTAAAGCCATCGTTCCGCATGAAAACCTGTGTTTCAACGATGCACTGCAGGGGCGATTCTGTCTGCACTTTGGCGTAAACGCCGGTGATTTCATCGTAAGGCGCAAAGAAGGCTTTTTCGCCTACCACCTCGCTGTCGTTGTCGATGATGCGGCACAGGGCATCACCGATATTGTGCGAGGTTCGGATCTACTGGATTCCACGCCTTACCATTTGCTTTTACAACGCTGGCTGCAAGTGGCCACTCCACGATATGCGCACCTACCGGTTCTCACTAACGCACAAGGCCAAAAGCTCAGCAAGCAGACTTTTGCCCGCGCACTTCCGCGTGAACATCGGGGGCCCATATTGCAGCGCATTCTGCAAACACTGGGGCAAAAGACGGAAGCCGCATTAACCGATGCCGCCCCTCACGAAATACTGGCGTGGGCGGTAGAGCACTGGTCGTTTGCGAATATCCCCAAACGCCTGGCGATTGAAGGGGATTCGCTGCAACGCTGGTAATTACATCAGAACACCCCGCCCATCGGCGGCATCCGCGACCAGGTAACACCATGTATCCCTGCCAAGTTCAATTACTCAACTTAGTCAACGCTTGCCCTCGTTACAAAATGACACAAACGTACCACCTACCAGAACTGGACAGTCATCTTGCTCGCGTGATGTACTCGCCGCCACCCCAACAAAAACAAAAATTAACCGACGCATCGTCAAGGAAGGTCAAATGACCGGCTTCACCTCTCGATTGTCAGCCTGGCTGACAATCGCATTCATTGTCCTCATTAGCGCAGGCTGCGGCCCCGACAAGGGAACCTTCACCCCGGCGGCGGGCACCTATCAAACGGCGCAATCCGTCACGATTACGCACAACAACGCGCTAAAAATTTATTACACCACCGACGGTTCAACCCCTACCCCAGCAAGCACGCTTTACACCGGCCCTGTTGCCGTCAATACGTCGATGACCCTAAAAGCCCTGCCACTTAAAAAAGATGATGTGGCCGGCGAAATCTTTTTTGCCGTCTATGTCATCGACGATGCCGCCACCGATACGGATGGCGATGGTGTCAACGACGCCAACGACAACTGCCCGTCCAATGCCAACGCCAATCAAGCCGATGCCGACAATGACGGTATCGGTGACGTTTGCGACACGCTGACAGATAGCGATAACGATGGCATCGCTGATAACAGCGACAATTGCCCCACCACCGCCAACAGCAATCAATCCGACGCCGACAATGACGGCATTGGCGATGCATGCGATGCACTGAATGACAGCGATGGCGACAATATTGCAGACGATGTAGATAACTGCCCTAACGCGCCCAATACAGGGCAGCAAGATGCCGACGGCGATGGCATTGGCGATGCGTGCGATACCTTGAACGACAGTGATCAAGATGGCGTCGCAGATAATGCTGACAATTGCCCGACCACCCCCAATGCCACTCAAACGGATACCGACGGTGATGGCATCGGTGATGCCTGCGACACGATAACGGACACGGATGGCGACGGCGTTGATAACGTCGTGGATAACTGCCCCAGTGTTGCCAACAGCAACCAATCCGATCTGGATAACGATCAAATCGGCGACGCCTGCGATACTGATATTGATGGCGACGGCATTAACAATGCTACGGACAATTGCCCGAACCTGGCCAATAGCAACCAGATCGATACCGACGGTGATGGTATTGGAGATGCCTGCGATGGCATGACCGACACTGACGGCGATAACATTGCCGATAGTGCAGATAATTGCCCAAGCCAAGCTAACACCAATCAAGCCGATCAGGATAACGACGGTATTGGCAATGTCTGTGACGACGACCTCGACGGCGATGGTACCAATAACGCCACAGATAATTGCCCGAATACTGCCAACCCGAACCAAGCCGATGCAGATGGCGATGGACTGGGTGATGCGTGCGACACCCTGCAAGATTCCGATAATGACGGTATCGCAGATGGCACAGACAATTGCCCGAACATTGCCAACGCCAGCCAAATCGATACTGATGCCGATGGTGTAGGTGATGCCTGTGATGCACTTACGGATTCTGACGGGGACAACGTCGCTGACAACAGTGACAACTGCCCCACCACGGTAAATCCAGGACAACAGGACCTCGATGGCGACGCCATGGGTGATGCCTGCGACAATGATGACGACAACGATGGTATTCAAGATGCCAGCGACAACTGCCCGCAGCTCAGCAACACGGATCAAACCGACAGTGACGGCGATGGTATTGGTGATGCTTGCGATACCCTCACGGATTCTGACGGTGACGGCATTGCCGATAATTCAGATAACTGCCCCAATAATGCAAATCCAACCCAAATTGATACCGATGGCGATGGCATCGGCGATGTGTGCGATGCATTGACGGATACCGATGGCGATGGCGTAGCAAATAGCGTCGATAATTGCCCCACCACGGCAAATGCTGATCAGCTCGACCAAGATAGCGACAGCCTGGGCGATGCTTGTGATCCTGACAGCGATGGCGATGGCGTGAATAACGGTGCAGATAACTGTCCAACGCTAGCCAACCCAACTCAATCCGACAGTGATAATGACGGCATCGGTGATGCGTGCGATTCCAGCACGGATTCTGATGGTGATGGCGTTGCGGACAATATCGATAACTGCCCAAGCCATGCGAACGCCAATCAGGCGGATGGCGACGGCGATAATGTCGGTGATGCATGCGATCTCGATTTGGATAACGATGGTGTGCAAAATGCTGCCGACAATTGCCCAACTACGTCGAATGCAAATCAAACCAATCTTGATGGCGATGCCTTCGGCGATGCTTGCGATAGTGATATGGACGGCGACAGCGTCAATAACGCTGGGGATAACTGCCCCAGCAACGCCAATAGCAACCAAGCCAACGTTGACGGTGATGCCTTAGGCGATGTATGCGACGATTCCGACAGCGACGGCGTCATGGACTCTATCGATAACTGTCGCACCACGGTCAACCCGACCCAAACGGATTCCGATGGCGATGGTATTGGCGATGCCTGCGATGCTCCAGATTACAACCGTCTGCTGGCAGAAGGCTGGATCAACTGGTATTACAAGGCGATCTGCGATCACAACAACTGGCGCAACGGTAATACCAATTGCACCAACCCAGGTGGTTTGCTTTCCAACAGCACACTAAACTGTTCAGGCGGCGGCACCTTCGTCTGGAACATCGCACTCAGCGGCGCACAGACCCAAACCTTCAACAATTGCCGGATCAACGCCAATGGCCTAACGCTAACGGTACGCGGCCAATCCACAGGCACTTTCAACTGGTCGGGCACGGGAGTTACTACTGTTGTCAACAATGGCACCTACCCTTACCTACAGGTAACGGGTGACTTGATTGGCGCACTTAATGAACGAAGAAACATCGTCAGCAAAACACTTCAAGCCTCCGGCACCTGGACAGAAAGCTATTGCACACAGCCAGGGTGCCAAGTTACCAAAGTGCATTACGATGCCACCAGCATCGTAGGCGGTAGGCCTGTATTGGGTACCGGGGTGGTGATGTCGGGCACATTGCCCTGATCCACACATAACGACCATTCGATAACGACTACCTGAAATAACGACAACCATGGGTGGGCAAGGATGCCCCATCTTCTACCCACCCATCTTCATCTGCTCGCGATTAACCTCTCACATCACCAGCCCGGTCTCCATCACGCAAGCACAAATTCCAGCACGCTTTTGCTCCCCCCTCCCAAAACACGTAAACTGCCAGAACACGTAAACTGACAGGTCCACACCCCCGAGCCCCCACCGATGTACATTGATCGCCTGATATTACTCTTCATCGTCGGCGCCTACGTGCTATCCCCTGCTCTCATGCAATGGTGGATCGACGGCGGCGTGGTCTGGTACCGCCCCTTTCTGGTCTGGGGCCTACTGATCGCCGTAACCTACTGGATAGCAAGGAGCCGTGACCTCGATGGGTTTTAGTCTCACCCAGGTGTTCTCCATGGGGATCATCTACCTCGCCTTTTTCTTTCTTGTCGCCTACATCACCGAACTCGGCTACCTGCCCTCTCGCATTGTTCGTCACCCCGCAACCTACGTGTTGTCGCTCGGTGTATTCGCCAGTGCGTGGGCGATCTACGGCAGCGTGGGTTATGCCTACAACCATGGCTACAACTTTCTGGCTTACTACCTCGGCATGTCGGGCGCCTACATGCTTGCACCGGTGTTACTGGCCCCCATGATGCGGCTCGCCCGCACTTACCAGCTGGCATCGCTGGCCGATTTGTTTGCCTTTAGATATCGCAGCCCAGTGGTCGGAGCAGTGGTCACACTCTGCATGTTCATTGGCGTCATACCGCTCTTGGCCCTGCAAATTCAAGCCGTCGCTGATTCCATTCAGGTGCTGAACAGCGAATCGCAAACAGACACCCTGGCTTTTTTGTTTTGCCTCTTGATCATCTTGTTCGCCATTCTGTTCGGTGCCCGCCATATCTCCCTGCGTGAAAAACACGAAGGTTTGGTCGTGGCCATGGCCTTTGAATCGGTGGTCAAATTGGTTGCCATGGCAGCCTTGGGTCTCTACGTCGCATTTGCCGTTTTTGATGGCCCACAAGGCGTTGATCAATGGTTACGCCAGAACCCTCAAGCGCTTGATCGCCTCTACACGCCACTTCTTGAAGGCCCATGGCGCAGCCTGATCGCCGCCTTTTTCGTTGCGGCCGTAGTTATGCCACACATGTTTCACATGAGCTTTACCGAAAACATCAACCCACGCGCGCTCATCACCGCCAGCTGGGGCCTCCCCCTCTATTTACTGGCGTTGGCGCTGTTCGTGCCGCTGATCGTATGGGGTGCGCAAGCCCTTAATATCAGCGCGAACCCCGATTACCTGAGTCTCAGCGTTCCCTTAGCACAAAATCAGCGCGGACTCGCGGTATTGGTGTTTATGGCAGGGTTGTCTGCCGCCAGCGGTGTAATCATTGTCTGCACACTGGCACTCTCTGCCATGTTCCTCAACCATTTGGTGTTGCCGCTTTCGCCGGTCAACACCCAACGCAACCTCTACAGCTGGCTGCTCTGGACACGTCGCATCCTCATCACTGTCATTATTCTGACGGCCTACGGCTTCTACTATGCCGTCGCCAATCGCAACAGCCTGTCAGAATTGGGATTTCTGGCCTTCGTGGCGACCATGCAATTCGTGCCGGGACTGGTCGGTGTACTGCTATGGACGCGCGCAAATCGCAAAGGATTCCTGGCCGGCCTGAGCGCGGGCTTCGGCGTCTGGTTCTTCATGTTGCTATTACCGGTGTTGTTTGGCTTCCAGATACACCTCAACATTCCCTTGCTGCTCAACGACAAATTCCCCACGCCCGACAATAGCTACATGGTGGCTAGCTTTGCCATCTTTTTGAATTCAGTGATATTTGCACTGGTATCCATGAGCAACGAAACCTCGCCCGAGGAGCAAAACGCCGCCAACGCCTGTAACGTCGACACCCTGCGACGCCCCATGCGCTGGGAACTGCCGGTAAAAAATGTGCAGGAAGTGATCCAGCGACTCAGCGGCCCACTCGGTGCTGCCACGGCCGATCGCGAAGTCAAACTCGCCTTGCATGACCTGTCGATGGACATGAACGAAATGCGACCCTACGCACTGCGCCGCCTTCGCGACCAGATGGAGAGCAACTTATCGGGATTGCTCGGCCCTTCAGTGGCGCACGACATTATCGAAGAATCCTTGCCCTATGAGATTCAGCCCGAAGACACCTCCTTAAAAGACATCCACTTTATCGAGAGTCGCCTCGAAGACTACCAAGACAAACTCACCGGCCTCGCCGCCGAACTCGACAGCCTGCGCCGCTTTCACCGCCAGACCCTGCACGACCTACCCATCGGGGTGTGCTCCCTGGGCAGCGACGGCGAAGTCGTCGGCTGGAACCGCGCCATTGAATCCCTCACCCAGGTGGAGGCCTATGCCATTGTCGGCTCCCACATCAGCAGCCTACCCGCCCCATGGGGCCCCCTGTTGATCAGCTTTCTGGAAGAAGACGCCGCCACCCTGCAAAAGCAGTTCGACTACAAAGGCATGCCCCGCTGGATCTCCTGCCACAAAGCGTTGGTACAAGTCGACGGTGCCTCCCGCCAACAAAGTGGCTGGGTTATCGTGCTCGAAGACCTCACCGAAATGCGCTCCTTGCAACAACGTCTGGCGCACAGTGAACGCCTGGCCTCGGTGGGGCGCCTGGCCGCCGGTGTCGCCCATGAAATCGGCAATCCTGTTACCGGCATTGCCTGCCTGGCCCAAAACCTGCGCTCCGAAAGCACCGACGAGGACACGCGCTGGACTGCCGACCAGATTGTCGAGCAAACCAAACGCATCTCACGCATCGTTCACTCCCTGGTGAGCTTTAGCCACTCCGGTCACCACCGCATCGAGCCTGAGCCCGTTACCCTGCACGCCATCGTTCAGGAAGCCATCGACCTGTTACGCCTCAACAAAGAACGCCGTGACTACCAGTTTATCAATCAATGCGACCCCACCCACATCGTGAAGGGCGACCCGCAAAAGCTGACCCAGGTCTTCATCAACCTGCTCAGCAACGCCCGCGATGCCAGCCACCCGGATTTCCCCATCACCGTGAAGACGCGGGCCCAGGAACACACCATCATCACCGACGTCGAAGACTACGGCAGCGGCATCCCCGCCGAACTGATCGACCGCATTTTCGAGCCGTTTGTGACCACCAAAGAACCCGGCAAAGGCACCGGGTTAGGTATGGCACTGGTGTACAGCATCATTGAAGAACACATTGGCCAAATTAAAATCACCAGCCCGATACACAAGAACAATTCAGGAACGCGTGTTACCATTACATTACCCCGTTCCTTTTCTACGGTAACACCGGTAACATCGGAGTCCCCAGAAGGTAACGGTAACACTGGTTCCCAGGAGTAGCGGTGGCAATGAGTCATATCCTGATCATTGAAGATGAGAACGTCATCCGGCATTCGCTCAAGCGCCTGCTGGAACGCCACACCTACCGGGTCAGCGAAGCGGGCAGCGTCAAAGAAGCGACTGACGCCTATCAGCTCAACAATTTTGACTTGATTATCACAGACTTACGTCTACCCGGCGCCCCCGGCACCGATGTCATACCGCTCGCCGAAGGCGTGCCGGTACTGGTAATGACCAGTTACGCCAGCCTCAAATCCGCCGTCGATGCCATGAAAATGGGCGCGGTCGACTATATTGCCAAGCCGTTCGACCATGACGAAATGCTCATGTCCGTTGAGCGCATCCTCAAAGAAAAAGCCCTCGAACGCGAAAACACCGCACTGCGCACGACCGTCGCCCGCGATTACCCTGTCAACGGCATGATCGGCGAATGCCTGCCCATGCAGGAGCTTTTCAAGAAAATTCAAAAGGTTGCGCCCACCGACAGCACAGTGTTGGTACGTGGCGAATCCGGCACCGGCAAAGAGCTGGTGGCGCGCGCCCTCCATGCCCAAAGCTACCGAGCCAATGGCCCCCTTATTTCGGTGAACTGCGCCGCCATTCCTGAAACCCTGATCGAAGCCGAACTGTTCGGCCATGAAAAGGGCGCATTCACTGGCGCCAACGCTAATCGCAAAGGCCTGGTAGAAGCCGCAGACGGCGGCACGCTATTCCTGGATGAGATCGGCGAGCTTCCGCAGGAAGCGCAGGCCCGTTTGTTACGGCTGCTGCAAGAGAAAGAAGTCCGCCGCGTCGGTGCCGTACAAGCCAAAACGGTTGATGTACGCCTGGTAGCAGCGACTCACCGCGACCTCAAAATGCTGGCCAAAGCGGGCAAGTTCCGCGAAGACTTGTATTACCGGCTGCACGTGGTTGAACTGTATCTGCCGCCCTTGCGCGAGCGTATGGACGATATCGAGAAATTGGCGCGGGAGCTGTTGATACGCACGGCCGGTCGCATGGGTAAAAGCGAGATGCACTTTACCCAGGATGCGCTCTACGCCATCAACCATTATTCGTGGCCGGGCAACGTCCGCGAACTCGAAAATGCCCTTGAGCGTGCGGTGATCCTGTGTGACGGTAACCAGATTACCCCTGATTTGCTCGCTATCGAACCCGACAACGATCAGACCTACACGCCCCAAGCCCCTATTCCACCCGCCTTTTCCGAAACCGGTCACTTCAATGTGGTCGACAGCCAGGAACCCGAAGAAGATCTGTCACTGGAAGATTACTTTCAGCGTTTCGTGCTCGAACACCAGGATCACATGACAGAAACCGAGTTGGCTCAAAAACTTGGCATCAGCCGCAAGTGTTTGTGGGAGAGACGTCAACGTCTTGGCATTCCTCGCAAAAAGCCTTCGCTGCGCAGCGGCTCTACAGGAAATTGACGCCGGAATTCCGACGCTTTTCTGCTTCCCGTCCCCAATCCACTGTTTCCTTATTACCCGGTCAGGCGAAGCCAGCCATGTGCTTAGTTTGTGTCTGTGCGCGTGCCTTCGGCCTGATAAACACATCAAGCGTTTGAAAAACAGCTAACTAGCTTAATTGAACAGTGGTACCCGCGTGGGGGAATGTCACCGTTACTGTTACCGTGTTACCGGTATACAGGAACACTCACTGATAGGCTTGGTAACAAATTCTTGACTCCAGGCCCCAGTTACACAACTTAACATTGCCAACTCATTGATTTATAACGATATTATGTTTTTTGGCGACTTTGGCACGCTACCTGCTATATGTTTAGCGTCACCGAGACAACAACAACAAAAAGATCGGGACAAATAAAAAGAAAAAAAAGCAGCAAGAAGAACAAGAAAACAAAAATAAGAACTAAAAAAACAGCACTGAAAAAGTACAGCACTCAAAAACAATAAGAACACGAAACAAAATTTTTAAAATACAAATAGCTCGATAAGAACAATAAAAAAGAAAACAACAAGAAGAAAAGCAAAAAACGTTCCCGAAACCGCACAACAATAATTACAACGCGGCAAGGTAACAAACCGATCGGACTTTATAGTGGTAACAACAGGCGCCGCAAGGCAGGAACCGCATAGAACAACGACAACGAGCGGCTTCCGATTCCAGCCTACTGCCATACCGGTCAAAAACAGCACAGCAAAGTAAGCGACTATAAAAACAAGAAGCAACACTGAAATAACAAGAAAAACAGCGACCTAACCATAATAAAAACAACGCAACAACAATAAAAACTGCTGAAAAACAATAAAAAGAGTCGGCACATAATAGGACCGGGCCTACGGGCCCGGTTCCTGAAAATAACAGAATCGTGTAACAAAAAGCCCAACAATAATTCAAAAGCCCCTAGAAGAATAAGAAAAGTAGAAAAATTAAGCGCAAGGGAAGGTTAACACCTTCCCTTTTTACTTTCCGCTCTCAGATTCCCCCCCTCTCCCTTTCTTACCGATCACCTCAGCCTTCCTTGCTACCCGCATCCACCTACTGGCCTGAAATTCCACAAAATTTGTCTATAGATCCAGCAGTGGTGTTAATATGGTGCCGAATTTCTGCTCTGGCGATCTTTTCATCTGCAACTGGCCTGTATTTCCCGCGAAATTTGCCAATGTTTCTCATAAGTTACGCTAGACTCAGAAGAGGCCAGAAACCGGCTTTGCGTGGTTTCTAATTCACCGTGTTACCGCTTCAATTGGCGCTACAGATTGCACATGCCTAAACGGCTCATCAATAAAATCAAAAACCTGTTTTCGAGCAGGAGCGCTGCTGCGCCTGCCGGTCCCCGCGTGATTCCTGCCAGCGAGCACAGTTTTCCGGCCAGTGATGTCAGCTTTGGCGCGCGCCGCGTGCTCGAAACCTTAGCTGAATCGGGCTATGAGGCCTACCTGGTCGGTGGGAGTATTCGCGACGGTTTGCTGGGCGTGCACCCGAAAGATTTCGACATTGCGACCAATGCCACCCCCGAACAGATCAAGCAGGTGTTTCGCAATTGTCGCCTGATCGGGCGCCGTTTTCGCCTGGCCCATGTGCGCATTGGCCGCGAAATTCTCGAGGTCGCGACTTTCCGTGGCCATCATCACCAGATCGAAATCGAAGAAGAGCAAAGCCACAAGGCATCGGTATCCGATGAAGGGCTGATCCTGCGTGACAATGTGTTTGGCACCGTACAGGAAGATGCCATTCGCCGCGATTTCACCGCCAATGCCCTGTTTTACCGATTGTCAGATGGCGCCATCATTGATTATGTCGGCGGTTTTGACGATATTCAGTCGCGCCGGCTGCGGCTGATCGGCGACCCGGAAACCCGGTTTCGCGAAGATCCCGTGCGCATTCTTCGTGCCGTTCGCTTTGCCGCCAAACTCGATTTCACTATCGATGCAACATTAGCGGCCCCCATTCGCATTCTCGGCACGCAACTCGATCACGTGCCGGCCGCCCGCCTGTTTGAAGAAATCCAAAAACTGTTTTTATCGGGTTACGCCAGCGCCGTCTGGCAAAAGCTGGGGGAATTCGGGCTCGAATCGCATCTGTTCCCCTTGCTGAAGGATTTGTCAGACGCCGAACGCCAGATGATTGTCATTGCCATGAATAACACCGACATTCGCCTGGCACAGGACAAACCGGTAACTCCTGCCTTTCTGTTGGCGGTATTACTGTGGGCTCCCCTCAAACGAGAGTGGGAACGCCTGCAAGCGCAGGACGTTCACCCGGTACCAGCCTTTCAACAAGCGGCCCAGAATGTGATTGGCATTCAGAATCAACAGGTCAGCATTCCCAAACGGTTCCAGATCCCGATGCGGGAAATCTGGGATCTACAGGTTCGCTTGCCTCGCCGCCAGGGCAAACGCGCCGACCAAACCCTGGAACACCCCCGCTTTCGGGCTGCGTATGATTTTCTATTGCTGCGTGAACAATCCGGCGAAACCGAATC
Source organism: uncultured Moraxellaceae bacterium (assembly GCA_964473645.1). Lineage (GTDB taxonomy): Bacteria > Pseudomonadota > Gammaproteobacteria > Pseudomonadales > Ketobacteraceae > HdN1. The sequence goes on along the minus strand of CAYYPW010000005.1, from coordinate 40,972 downwards.
AGGCCTGGGTGATTGGTGGACGCGTTATCAGGAAATGGACGAGGTTGGGCGTCGCACGATGATCAGCCAACTCGACGCCCCCGTCGGACAAGCTCCGCGCAAAGGGCGTCGCCGCGGGCGTCGCTATGGGCCGCGTCCCTCCGCGCCATCTTGAAGGTGGTATCCAAATGAAGATAGCGTCCTGATGGCCCGCGCCTTTATCGGGCTGGGCAGCAATCTGCAAGACCCGGCCCAGCAGTTACAGTCTGCATTGAAGGCCTTGGCCTCCACAGAAGGCATCACCCAGGTGACTGCATCCCCATTTTACCGTTCTCTCGCCATCGGCCCCGGGGAACAACCCGATTACGTCAATGCAGTGGCTGCGCTCAACACTAAGCTGCCCCCCATCGCGCTGCTGGAGGCATTGCAAGCCATTGAGCAATCACATGGGCGCGTTCGCGGAGCCTTGCGCTGGACCGCCCGCACCCTCGATCTTGATCTGCTTCTGTTCGATGATGTCGTGATCGAGAGCGAGCGCCTGACCGTGCCGCATCCCCAGATGGCAAATCGCAACTTCGTGTTGCGACCACTATGGGATCTGGCACCCGATTTAATCCTGCCGGATGGCCGCGCCATCGCTACCCTGTTAGCGGTATGCGGTGTGGCTGGGATAACACCTTTGCTGCAGGCACCTGCACGCTGATTCTCAATACATGCCGTCCATAGCGCCCATTATCACCCATCCATTGGCTGCACGCAGAGTCGTCGCTCGCCGCTGCACGGCAGCCGACTTTTATATTTTGAAGCATTCTGTCTGTCTTGGCGCTTATGAATGGCTGTGTTGACCTGTTACGCTATCTCCCTATAGCGCTGTCACTCCGCTATGCAATGGCTATCCTCTTACTGCCTGTTCGCTGCAAAGGAGATTCATCATGGCTGTTACACTGAGTACGCTCAACAAGATTAAAGCGCAGGGACAAAAGTTCACCTGTATAACGGCCTACGATGCCACGTTTGCTCATTTGGTGAGTTCTGCCGGCGTTGAGGTGATTCTGGTCGGTGATTCGCTGGGCATGGTGCTGCAAGGGCACGATTCGACGCTGCCAGTAACGGTGGAGCAGATGGCCTACCACACGGCCTGCGTTAAACGTGGCAACCAAGGGGCGCTGATCATGGCGGATATGCCGTTCATGAGTTATGCGACGGATGCGCAAGGCCTGGATAATTCAGGCAAACTGATGCAAGCAGGCGCTCATCTGGTCAAACTCGAAGGGGGGCAGTGGCTCTGCCCGTTGGTAAAAAAGCTTGCCGATAGCGGCGTTCCCGTCTGCGTTCACCTGGGGTTGACCCCACAATCCGTGAATAAATTCGGTGGCTATAAAGTCCAGGGGCGCGATCCAGCAGCTCGTCAGCAATTGATTGAAGATGCCATCGCTGCAGAAGCAGCCGGTGCTGCCATTCTTTTGTTTGAATGCATTCCCAGCGAATTAATGGCTGAAATAATGACGAAGGTAACGGTGCCGGTCATTGGCATCGGTGCTGGCAACAGTTCGGATGGCCAGGTATTGGTCATGCATGACATGCTGGGGCTCAATCCGGGCAAAACAGCAAAATTTGTGCGTAATTTTATGCCCGATGGCGGCGGTAGCATTCGCGGCGCCATCGAGGCTTACGTTAAAGCAGTGAAAGACAGTTCTTTTCCTGGACCAGAACACGGATTCGAATAATGCAGACTATCAATACCATCGCAGAAACACGTGCTCTTATTGCCGCACAAGTCAAAGCTGGCAAGCGTATTGGTTTTGCGCCGACCATGGGCAACCTGCATGAAGGTCATGCCACCTTGGTGCGTGAAGCGCGCAAATACAGTGATTTCGTGGTGTCGAGTGTCTTTGTCAACCCCACGCAATTTGGTGCTGGCGAAGACTTTGACAGCTATCCGCGCACGCTGGCTGCCGACCAGGAGCGTTTGTCGGCAGCAGGTTGCGATGTGTTGTTCGCTCCCAGCGTGGCCGAAATGTACCCGGACCAGAATAACGACTGGGTTAAGGTATTAGTGACGGACATTACCACTCGTCACTGCGGTGCGAGCCGACCTGGTCATTTTGATGGCGTGGGGCTGGTAGTTTCAAAGCTGTTCAATATCGTTAAACCACACGTAGCTCTGTTCGGAAAAAAGGATTTTCAGCAACTGGCCGTCATACGCCGCATGGTGAAAGCCTTGTGCTTTGATATTGAGATTGTGGGTGTTGAAACAGTGCGTGAAGCGAACGGGTTGGCGATGAGTTCGCGCAACGGGTATTTATCGGCGTCTGAAAAGGAACAGGCGGCGCTGCTATATAAAACCTTGCGCGACACGCGTGATGCGATTAAGTCTGGAAACAAGGATTTTTCTGCATTAACGGAGCATGCAACGGCCACCCTGAGTGGCGGCGGTTTTGTGCCGGATTACTTCAATATTTGCCGTGCTGACAATTTGCAATTGGCGACCGCTGTCGATCGGTCGCTGGTGATACTCGCTGCGGCAAAATTGGGTAAGGCACGTCTGATTGACAACATCGACTTTGACATTTCTTGAGACATTCCGAAGTATCGTAATACGGAGATAAAAACGTCTAAGGGCGCCTCTTGAATAATCGATGAGCTTGTAAATTCAAGCTGACATTATTTAGAAGCGCCCTAACCAGCCTCCCAACGAACAGCCGCCGTTTATAATGGTGGCTTCCTATTAATGGGAATAATGCCGCCCATTTTGTTATCTGTGCAACAAAATACCGCTACAGCCATCGTCCTCGGCATTCGTAAATGCGGGAATTACAAAGCGTTTGGCTGTAATTGCTCATTTCTCAAGCGCACCCGTCCAATAATTGTTCCTGTTGTCGCTCCTCTTGAATTGGTGACAAAATAACGCCCCAGTCAAGTGTATTCATGATGGAGCGACGGCAATGGAATCAGTTCGTTGTAAAACCATGCAAAATGAAATGGTGTTCATTCGAGGGATACGCACAGCCGCCATCCTCGCGACAGCGTTATGGCTTGGTGCTTGCGGTGGTGGAGGCGGCGGTGGTGGTGGTGGTGACAATAGTGGGCCGCCAGCCACGACGGATGATACCCAAAGCGATGTGACTGGACGTCTTTGGCACAATAATTATGCCCTCGATTATCGCGAAGGCGCGCAAATTGCTTCATTGTCCGGGGCCCTACCCGTGCAAGTAACGCCTAAACTGTTAGCATGGCCTTGGCCCGATGGCAGCCAATATGCGACCACGGATTCAGATACCGATAATACCGTGTTGAAGGTGCATGCATTGGCTGATGGTGCACTGCTATATACAAGGACAGTAGAAGGATATTTGCGGGATGTGCGCCCATCGCCCCTGAGCAAGTCCGTTATTCTCGCTACTTGGGGCGACGACTCGATTGCACCAGCCTATGCTGTTTTCTACGATTTAGCACAGCAACAGGTGCTAGATGATTTCGCGCTGGAAGACACCTTTGTCGATTGGCTACCTGACGGGCGCTATCTGCGTGTCAGTAGCACGGGCACCCTTCAGACCGGCGTTGTTGGGGGAGCATTAACGTCAACAGGTTCGGTGGTACCACCCGATCAACGTGAAATAATAGACGTGGATGTAAGCCCGGATGGCTCGCACATCCTGCTGCGTTGCATAGTAAGAGCCGTTGATGGTGGCATCAACGAATCCGATTTGTGGATCGCCAATACCGATGGTAGTAATTTGAGACAATTTACTAATACGGGCATCAGTTCGTACGGTCACTGGTCGCCAGATTCTTCGCAGATTGCGTTTAATGCCGATACTGGTGTTATATGCCCAGGCTATAGCTGTGCAGGAACCTGCGAAATCTGGCACGCAAAAGCCACTGCACAGGCGCTTGATGCGCTGACAGAAAACGAGGTGCAGGCAAAGTTTCGTGTGAAGGACCGTCAGAATAGGTCAACAGTGTTGGGGTGTACTTTGCAGGGGTGGACGCTTTGATCATTACCAGCTAGCAATTACGAGCTAACCATTGCCAGAGCATGACCACCACTGCCATTGCCGGGCCCAGTTGCCCAAATAGGCCATCATCAAACAAAGAAACGTTTTTCGCTGCCAAAATCGCACCCGGCACCGACGGGTGAACGCTCACAATGTGTGACGATCATTGGTTGATCACAACACACGCCATCGTTATTATGCATGGCGTTGTATGGGCGACGCTCATACAACGCCAACCCCAGTATGTACTCTTAATTTCAAGGACGATTAAATGGATTTGTTCAAAAAACTTTCGTTGGCTTTACTGGTCTCGGGTCTTTCTGCCTGTGGTGGCGGAGGTAACAGTGAAGACACTGCACCCGCAGCCAATTCGCAGAGCGACACGGTCATTCACTCTTTCTCTGTCACCGGCTCCGGCACCAGCGGAGATGTCACCCAGATCAATGCCGGCATCAACAACGGTGAATTCCTCTTTCGCTGGAACTTGAGTGCAGAAAAACTTTATCACGTAAATCTGTACCTGAGTGAAGATGCGATCTCAGATGATTCGACTGACCGCCGTATTTTTTCTCGCAACTGCAACATTACCCTCTCCGACTGCCAATCGTTCAGCGCTGAGTATCCTTGCAAATTCACGAATGAAAACAAGATGGAGTGCGGTCTGCCCGGTAATATCATTACTACTAACGTCACCAGTTTCGTCAATACACTTCCCAAAGACGGTTATCTGGTGCTGAAAGCCTGCGATGCCATGGGCAAAAAATGTGATGAAGAAGCCGTGAAGATTCAACTGCAATAACAAATGCTATTGGCCGGGCATTGATTGCTGTTGCTGTGAAACCAACCCCTTGCAGGCATTGCACAAAAGCAATCCTGCAAGGCTATTCAAACAGCAACTCAACCGAGAATGTAATTATCGATTGTACAAAGCGTATTGAACAACATCGTTTGCGATGTCTTCCAGCATGCGATTGTCTGCACTTCCAAAGAGTTTAGTCTCTTTTAAACCACCGCTTTATGCGTTACTGCCAACTGCTCCAGCAATTGCGCACTGGTTTCCCCGCCCCGATGCTGACCAAACCAGGTTTTATATTTTTTTGCTCTCGACCTATAACGCTCATCCTGTAGCGCTTTGCGCACCGCCTCACGAATTTGTGCCACTTTCACCTGCTTTCCGCGCAGCCAAATGCCTGCGCCAGACCACTCCACGCGCGCGCAGATCTCTGGTTTGTCGCTTTGTGAACCGCACACTACCAGTGGGACGCCATTACTGAGGGCAATCAATACCCCGTTATAGCCACCATTGGACAGCATCAAGCTCACGTGGGGCAACAGCTCGTGATATGGCACAAACGGGATAACACGGGCATTAGCTGGCACCGGGCCGACCTCCTCCGCCGTGGTTTCACGCCCGGTGGTAACCACCAACCAGATGTTTTCGTCTGCCAACGCCTTTAGCGCCGGGCGGATCAGCTCGCCGAGATCCTTGTTATCCATTGTGCCTTGCGTCACCAGCACAACGGGGCGAGCCCCAGACGTTACCTCTGCCCACCACGCAGGGGGCACAAACGCTTTGGCTTGCGGGCGTGGAGTGAGTGCGCCTACATAATGTACCTGTGCAGGCAAATCGCTACGCGGGTATTCAAATTCGGGAACACTGCCCTGCAAATACAGGTAGGGTGACAGCGGCGTATCTGTGGGGCCCAGCCCAAGCGCGGGCAACCTGATGGATTGCCGAACGCTATCGTGATATTTCACAACGTCGGCCATCAGTACCCGGCGCATCAAACCATTGAGAACTCCGTTTCGCAGCCGCCCCAGCCAACTGGCGGAAGGCGCCAAGCCCAACCCATAGGGCGCCGTATCTTTGCTAGACAAGGACAACGCCGAAAACCCATACGCGGCCCACGGAATGCCGATCTGTTCACTGACTACACGCGGGCCAAACGTTACAAAATCAGCCACCAGCACATCGGCCGCAAACACCTTTAAAATGCGTCGAATATCGTCGGCTTGCATTGGCATGGCGGCTGCAAAAACGCGTTTGAGAAGGAATTTGAGATCAGCAATCCCTGTAAGGCCATTGCGATCAGGAAAATACTGGTTAGGGTCAGCACCGTCGTAGTCAAATGCGCTTTCGATGACAAACACTTGAAAACCCCGCCGCTCAATATAGGCTTTCATGCAAGTTCCGGTATACCAGGCGACGGTATGCCCACGCGCCCGCAAGGCATCGGCAATGACCAATCCAGGTTCGATGTGCCCAATAATAGGCTGTGTGCAGAACAGAAAATGTCGTGACGACGAGGTATTGGCGATGACGCTGGAGGCGACGTTGAAACAAGCATCGGAGGCGGCAATGGTACCCATAAGCGAGATCCTTGTTGTTTTTGTACCTACCCCTATACGTTCAATACGAGCATTTGGATGCACCCAAACGCTCCTAGCCAACCTTTTTTGCTACAACAAAGCCCCTACACCCCCGGCACCCGCTCAACCGGTGCCTCGACGGCTTCCCGAAAGATATCGGCATAGACAGCCGCTGCACCCAGATCGGCCATGATCGAGTGCAGCCCCCATTGCAGCCGATTGACAAACAACATGGGGGGCGGCATGCAGGCATGTCGTTTGTTTTCGTTTTCCCACAAAATACGTTTATAGCTTTCCTTCACATAATCGCGGTTGTATCGATAAGGCTTGGTCGAACGGAATGGTTCATAAACATGCCGCATCAAATCCCACTGCCATTCCCAATTGAATTTTTTGGCATTGCCCACCATTCCCAAGGCATGCACGTGCTCTTTGAAGCGTGAAAAATTCTGATCGAGTATGGATTTGGCCATGCCTTTCCAGTTGCAGAGCAATTCATCCGGAAACACTTTTACGCAGCCAAAATCCAGAAACACGACACCACCATCATCGTGGAACAGATAGTTACCAGGGTGCGGATCACCATTGAAAAATCCGTGTCTGAAAATACCACCAAATACGTTGGTGAATATGGCGATGCTGCTGTTGCGACGACTTTCTTCGCTGGCCGATTCTATATAACGATAGAAATTGCTGCCTCGTTCAAAATGTGTCGTCAATACCGTTGTCGCCGATCGTTCTGCAACCACGGTGGGAACCGAGCTGAAGGGTTGTTGATTCCAGAGGTTTGCAATAGCGGTTTGTCGCTGCGCCTCCAGTCGGTAGTCACATTCTTCCATCAAACGCGCGCGAAGCTCTTCAGCGAAACCCTCCCCGTCCATTTGCGTGCCGATAAACAGTAGCTGTGAAAACATGCCTACATTTTTGAGATCAGCTTCGATTATGCGTTGTATGCCGGGGTATTGTACTTTGACTGCCACAGGTTGCCCGTTATAACGGGCACGATGCACTTGTCCAATCGAGGCGGCGGCAAAGGCGTCGGGTTCGAACTCGTCAAACAGATCCACAAGGGGGGCGCCAAGCGCGTCGACAATCTGGCTTTCTACTCGGTCAAAAGGCATGGCTGTGCCTGCCGCTTGTAGCTTGGCCATGACCTGCTGGGCTTCAGGTGGTAACCCGGTGTTGAGGTAGCTGGCCATCTGCCCGAATTTCAGCATCAAGCCTTTCATGCCATCAAACTGCTCTGCCAGCGCGAGGGCTTTGGTTACCGCTTGTTCGGGGCTTTGCGGCAGATCGATATTCAGTTGGCGTGTGGCGGCGGCAAAACCCAGGCGGGCGGCGAGTTTGGCTGTGTTCCAGGTGCGTTTGCGCAGGTTGTCGTTAGAGGTCCCTTCTGTCACTACGTGTCTCCTTACTACTTTAATTGACCGCGCCGAGAGGATTTGACAGGGCCGCCCCATTGCCAGGTTGACACCCTCGTTGGAGTGTTTAGCCCGCCGCCCATTCTTGTGTATGATGAGGGCCTTACGCAAGTGGCGGACACAGCAGCCGGTAAGTCCAAAAAAGCCACTCACGCCATCAACACAATGCCGGGTCATTTATTATCTCGTTTTGAGCTACAGGAGTGGGGAATGCTGGAAATCAAAAATCATCCCGTAAAACCGGACTATGCCAAAGGCGCTAACATCACCCTGGCGCAGTATCAAGCCTGGTATCAGGAATCCATCACGCAACCCGAGCAATTCTGGGGGGCGCGCGCCAAAGAGGTGTTGCATTGGTTTCAGCCCTGGCAAACAGTCTGCGATGCCAACTTTTTGGAAGGCCGTGCGCAGTGGTTTGCGGGGGGCAAACTCAATGTGAGCTACAACTGCATCGATCGCCATCTGCCAGAACGCGCCAACCAAGTGGCCATTATCTGGGAAGGCGATAACCCTGCTGAAGACAAAAAGATTACCTACCAAAAACTGCACGACGAAGTCTGCAAGTTTGCCAATATCCTGCGTGCACGTGGCGTAAAGAAAGGCGACCGCGTCTGCATTTACATGCCGATGATCCCGGAAGCGGCCTATGCCATGTTGGCCTGCACACGTATTGGTGCCGTGCATTCGGTCGTGTTTGGCGGCTTTTCGCCGGAATCTTTGAAAGACCGCATTATTGATGCCGATTGCAGCGCGGTCATCACCGCCGATGAAGGTTTGCGCGGGGGCCGTAAAGTGCCACTTAAAGCCAACGCAGATGCAGCATTGGCCCATTGCCCCAAGGTGCACACCTGTGTGGTGGTCAAGCGTACTGGCGGTGATATCGGTTGGACTAACGGCCGGGATGTATGGCATCACGAAATCGCAGCGACCGTGCCCACCCACTGTGCACCCGAAGCCATGGACGCCGAAGACCCGCTGTTCATTCTCTATACCTCGGGCTCCACCGGCAAACCCAAAGGCGTATTGCACACCACCGGGGGTTATTTGTTGGCGGTCACCATGACGCACAAATATGTACTCGATTATCGCGAAGGCGACGTCTTTTGGTGTACTGCCGATGTAGGCTGGGTCACCGGGCACTCGTATATTGTGTATGGACCGCTGTCGAATGGCGCGATAACGCTGATGTTCGAGGGCATCCCTACCTATCCTGATGCATCGCGCTGCTGGAAAATCATCGATAAACATCAGGTCAATATTTTTTACACGGCACCTACAGCGATTCGTGCACTGCAAGCGCAAGGGGATCAATGGGTCACCGCCACCTCACGTGCGTCGTTACGCTTGCTGGGCTCCGTGGGGGAGCCGATCAACCCTGAAGCCTGGGAATGGTATTACCAGGTTGTCGGCGAGCAACGCTGCCCCATCGTGGATACCTGGTGGCAAACCGAAACCGGCGCCATCATGATCGCGCCATTGCCAGGTGCATTCACCTTGAAACCGGGGTCGGCCACCCTGCCCTTCTTTGGTGTACAGCCCGCCCTGGTCGATGCCGAAGGGAACTTGCTCGAAGGGGCCACCTCGGGCAATTTGGTCATTACCGCCAGCTGGCCCAGCCAGATACGCAGCGTGTATGGCGACCATCAGCGGTGTATTGATACCTACTTCTCGGCCTATAAAGGCTATTACTTCACCGGCGATGGCGCACGTCGCGATGAAGACGGTTACTACTGGATCACCGGCCGCGTCGACGACGTGCTCAACGTGTCGGGGCATCGCCTGGGCACGGCAGAAGTCGAAAGTGCGTTGGTGTTACACGATGCCATCGCCGAAGCTGCTGTGGTGGGCTACCCGCACCCCATCAAGGGTCAGGGGATATACGCCTATGTTACGCCGATGCAAGGGATCGTGGGCGACGACAAGCTGCGCAAGGAGCTGTTGGATCTGGTCACCAAAGAGATTGGCGCGATTGCCAAGCCCGATGTGATTCAGTTCAGTTTCGGGCTACCCAAAACCCGTTCGGGCAAGATCATGCGCCGGATTCTGCGCAAAATTGCCGCCGATGAGCTGGACTCGCTGGGCGATACCACCACGCTGGCTGACCCCAACGTGGTTAAAGACTTGATCGATAACCGCACCAAGGTCTGAGCGTTCCTACCCACCAAGGGGGTTCTAACATGGCCATAGCACCTGAATGGTTTAGGCTGCACCATGGTCTATAGTGATAAGAACCCCATTTGGTTGGATTTTAACCAAAAGATGACCTGTTCCTCCTCAATTCCTGCCAGCGCCTCGCTGATACAACGGCTTATGTTGCTGCTGGTGTTGGCACTGACAGTGAGTTGGCCCCTTTCGTCGCAGGCTGACCTGGCCCCTGTTGTTGTTCCCGCTGAGTTTACGTCGGTGGGTTTCAAGGGGCATGTGGAGTATCTGCGGGATGACAAAAACGTGCTCACGCTGGTGGATGCGCGCAACCCATCCCTGCCCGGCTGGAATGCCGTCGAAACTGAAGTCCCCAGCTTTGGCTTTACCACCGCCTCGTATTGGTTTCGCACGTCGATCAAGAATCCACGCGAACTGCCACTAAAGGCCTTATTCGAAATTTCGTACCCGGTGCTCGATGATGTCACGGTCTATTTAATCGGGCCGGAAGGCGTGCGCAACAGTCACCATTTTGGAGACGTGGTGCCGTTTGATGAACGCGACATCAAGAATCGCAATTTTCTGATTGAATTGACGCTGCCGCCGGGAGAGCCGGTGCAATTGTTGATCCGGGCACAATCCTCAGGCTCGTTGCAGGTGCCCATGCGACTGTGGGATCAGCGTGCGTTCGAAGTGCAAGAGCAGTCCTATTTGGTCGGACAGGGCTTGTATCTCGGTGTTTTATTCGTGATGGCTGTATATAACCTCTTTATCTTCTTTACCGTGCGCGATGCGAGCTATGTCTATTACTCCTTGTCGGTAGTGGCATTTGGATTGTTTCAAGCGGCCTTGCACGGTTTGTCGTTTCAGTTTTTGTGGCCAGACACGCCTGCCATTAATCAATTTATCATTGCATTTACAATTGCGTTGTTTGGCTATTCCGGATGTTGTTTTGCCAACCATTTTCTACGACTCAAGCGCATTCATCACAGATATTACAAGATTTTATCATTCTTCACATATTCTTTGCTGGCGGTTGTATTTCTCAGCCTGTTTATTCCCTACCAGTATTCGATCAAAATGGGCGCTGCACTAGCCGGGCCTGCAATTTTGTTTGCCGTGGTCGCAAGCGCGCACCTATGGTTGAAGGGGGTTAAGGAAGCCCGTTATTTTCTGGTGGCATGGTTGGTCTTTCTGGTCGGCCTAATGGCGCTGCTTTTAAACAAATCGGGGGTACTGCCGCAAAACGTGTTTACCGAATACGGCATTCAGGTCGGCCATGTCATGGAGGTAATTTTCTTCTCCTTCGCTCTCGCCGATCGCATCGCCATGGAACGCAAAGAAAAATTTGCCGCCCAGCAACTGGCGCTGGAACATGAAAAGCGCGCCCGTTCCGAGCAAGAAAAATACATGACATTGCAATTGGCCAAAGCCGAAGGCGAAATGAAAGCGCGCCAGAAGATCATTGAGGCGGAAGCAGAAAGCAAGGCCAAAAGCCAGTTTCTGGCCACCATGAGCCATGAAATTCGCACTCCCATGAACGGCGTACTGGGCATGGCTGAACTTCTGCAAACCACGGATTTGCAGCCACAGCAACGCCAGTATATCGATGTCATTGAAAGCTCAGGAAAGGCGTTACTTAATATCATCAATGACATCCTCGATTACTCAAAAATCGAAGCCGGCAAAATGGAAATCGAGTCAGTGGATTTCGACCTCGACAAACTGTGTCTGGATGTGGCGTCGGTGTTCTGTATTACCGCCGAGAAAAAGCAGCTGGAGCTGATGTCATCGATTGAACCAGGCACCCCCATGTTCATCAAGAGTGATCCGACGCGTTTGCGTCAGATTTTGTTGAACCTGATGGGCAACGCGTTCAAATTTACCAATGCGGGCAGTGTAAGCCTGCGGGTTTCGCGCGAGTCAGTCAGCAGCAGTGATCAGGGCTTTATGCTGCGTTTCGAAGTGCGCGATACCGGTATTGGCCTCACCCCTGCACAGGTGAGCAAACTGTTTCAGGCGTTTTCGCAAGCCGATAGCACGACAACGCGCAAGTTTGGTGGCACCGGGCTGGGTTTAAGTATCTCCAAGCATCTGGCGGAACTGATGGGGGGCGAAATAGGGGTACGCAGTGAACCGGGCAAAGGCTCGACCTTCTGGTTCACGATACACAGCGAAGAAGCTGACAAGAATTTCATCGAACAACATTATGTTCCTGTCTCCGTCCTCAAAGGACGCAAAGTATTGCTGGTAGATGACTCCGCCGAATTTGTACAAGTCCTCAAAGAACAGGCCGAAAGCTGGGGAATGCGCGCGGTCGTTGCGTATTACGGCGAACAAGCCTTGCAATATCTGAATGAAGCCGCCGAAGCGGGTGACCCCTTTGAGCTGGTATCACTCGATATGAACATGCCGGGGCTGACAGGCATGGAAGTTGCCAACGCCATGCAAGGCCGCGTGGAACTTCGCAACATTCGTCGAATTCTGCTGACAGCGATGCGACTGGTGCCAGAGAGACAAAAACTACTCGACGCCGGTATTGCCACCGCCATGCAAAAACCGGCCTCGGCTCGAGCGTTGAAAGAAGCATTTCTGAATCTGTTGAGCAATGAAACAAATAACGCCAACAGCAAGACGCAACAACCCTTGTCTATGCCCATCAAAGGCTGCAAGATTCTGGTGGCTGAAGATAATTCGGTGAATCAGATGGTGGTAAAAAACATGCTCAAGAAATTGGGCGCAGATTGCGATATTGCGGCCAACGGCCAGGAGGCGATCAAGCTATTCACGCAAGCAGAGCGCCCCTATGACATTATTTTGATGGACTGTGAAATGCCAGAAATGGACGGTTACGACGCCACACTCGCCATTCGCGCCTTTGAAAAATCCAAGAATCTGCCGCAGGTACCGATCATTGCGCTTACCGCCCATGCCATGCGCGAACACCAGGATCGCTGCCGCGAAGTCGGCATGAACGACCACATGAGCAAACCCATTGAAATGCGCGCGCTGCGTGACAAGGTTTCGGAATACCTGAGCGCCGCCAACGAAAATACGCCCGCCCCCACTCTACGCGCAGGCCCCTAGCGCTGAAGCTCAGCCGCGCCGGTTGAGGTGACGTTCGCGGTTCTCCTGTTTTTTGCGCTCGCTCTTGCACAAAAGCACGTACACGGCACCTGTCCCACCATGATGACGCTGCGCAGAATGAAAGGCCATGACCTCTTCCAACTGAGTCAACCAGCGGGCGGTGTAGCTCTTGATGAGCGCAGGGGGATTACTGCGCTCCCCTTTGCCATGCAGAATGGTCACCGTGCGCAAATCCATGCGTATGGCGTCTCGGATGAACTGAAACACTTCGTGGCGGGCTTCACGCACGATCAGGCGATGCAGATCGAGTGTCGCCTCTGACGGATACTGCCCCAAACGCAGCTTACGAAACACGCCATGCTGCACGCCAGGACGCTGAAAGCTGAGCACATCGTTGGGGTCGAGCATCTCGACGTATTCTTCGGTGAGGTGGTTTTCGTCACGCAACAAGGCACGAGCGGCCGCTTCACGGCGCGCCAGCTGGGCTTCGGTGGGGGTAATCGAACCGGGCGTCAGCACCACCTTGTCTTGTTTGAGGGGGGCAACACCGCCAAGCTCGCTCTGAAAGAGGTCATCGGCGTGGGGAGTGTGATTCATGGCGCTGGCCTCCTGTAGAGTCAAGACGGGAGGCACCAGTTTATCATGGTTGCCGAGAGGTCCGCCTGGGCGTGGCACGCTCGCGAACACAATCCTGCAACCCTCAGGACGGCAGCAGGCGATCCTGCTGTTCAATCAAAAAGCGCCGCACGGTATCGACAATTACCTGTGTTTGGCGATCGACTTCCATGTTGATCTGATCACCTATCTGTTTATTCGCAAAGGTCGTGCGCTGCAGAGTTTCAGGGATCAGCCAGACCTTGAATTGTCCGCGCTTCGAGTCAAACTCACTGACCGTAAGGCTGCATCCATTGAGCGCAATAAAACCCTTGTTGAATACATAGGAGGTGTATTCCGGCGGGATTTGCAGGGTCATCACATAGTTATTGGTCGGACGCTCGATCGCAACAAGCGTGGCGGTGGCATCGACATGACCTGACACGATGTGGCCACCAATCTCGCCCTGACCTTTGGCCGATCGCTCGATATTGACGCGATCACCGGCGCGTAGCGTGCCCAGGGTTGTACGATTGAGCGTTTCCTGCATGGCATCAAAGCTCACGCGCGCACCGTCGATATGGGTGACTGTCAGGCACACGCCATCCATGCCGACTGACGCGCCAAGTACCAAGTCTTGCAATAATTCGGGAGGCAGGTTGATCACCAGGGTGTGCAAACCGGGCTTTTCAATGACCTCGACAAGCGGGTAAGCACCCGCGACAATTCCGGTATACATAGGCAATACTCCCTCCCCTCAACCGCTCAAATCAGTGACCCGATGATGAACAAACCCGTTTGCCTTGTCAAAAAAAGGCCTATCAAAATTCCTCAGCAAGCAGCAGCGTCATTGCTGCAAATTGCCTTTATTCTCTGTGCGACACTGGCAGCCTGTAACACCCACGCGCATCTTTCCGGGATCACCGATACGGCTATTGAAATCACCCAGTCCAGTGTGCGGGTTATTTTCACCACCCCAGAGGACAATCTGAAAGAGTTGCCCGTCGCAGCACCCGATATTCCACACGCTATTATGCAAGGATTGGCACTAACCAGCTCACAAGGCGAGTGCTTACCTCGCCTTTTAAAACAACAATCACTGTCGTCGTTACAGTCGCTGCAATTCTGGATCGACTATCAATGCCCGCAACCCATGACCTCCCTTGAGCTCAACTATCAACTGTTTGCTACCAATGACGCAACGCATGAAAATTTCGTGCGGGTGCGCATGGCTGGTCGCAACCAATCCATCACGTTGAGCCAGCAAAACACCACCCTATCGCTCCCCGTTGAGCAGCTGCTGAAACAATGGAATGCCCCTCTGGCCGCAACACCAGGTGAGGACGATATCAACGCCGAACCGGAAAGCATTAATCCAAGCTATTTCAAACTGGGAACACTGCATATTCTCACCGGCTTCGATCATCTGCTGTTTCTGCTGGCGTTATTTGCCCTGCCCTTGCGCTGGAAATCGCTACTCCTGATCATTACCGGTTTCACTGTGGCGCATTCGATAACATTGAGTCTGGCAGCATTGCATATTTTCAGTCTGCCACCCGCCTTCACCGAATGGATGATTGCACTCTCCATCGTGGTGACCGCGGTCGAGAATATTCTGCAGGTGCGGGCACAACCCGCCAGTGTGGATGCGCGCAGTTGGTACAGCCACCGCTTGCGTTTTCGCTGGTTGATCACGTTTGGGTTTGGTTTGCTACACGGCTTCGGGTTTTCGTATCTGCTGCAGGAAATCGGTTTGGGTGAAAATGCTGTGTCGAGCCTGCTGCTCTTCAACCTGGGCGTAGAAGCAGGTCAATTGATCGTGCTCGCAGCGCTTTCGCCGCTACTTTACTGGCTGTTCCGCTCACATTCACAACGTCGCGGAAGTTTATTCATGTCCGCGATGGCTGCGGCGGCAGGCATATTCTGGTTAGTGGAACGCTCGGGAATGTTCTAATTCCCGAGCGTGCGAACAGCTACGTTATTGGCGCAAGGCGTCTGGGGGTGGAAGCGTCAGTTCACATACAGGTTTTACATCAACCGCTTGTGACAAATCCACTCGCACCGATGGACCTTGTTGATCGCGACTTTCCCAAAACTCAAAGCCAGCGAGCTGCGCCGTTATGGGGACTTTAAATTCGACCCGCCCACGTCGCAACATGCCGACCGGTTCATTACCGCTTTCAATGTACGCCACGCGCGGGTGCACTATCACACCTTGCTCCACGACCTTCCCGGTCACATCTCGCACAAAATATACCGAGTCATTGCCGTTACCACGATTGCTTTCCTGCACGATGGGGCAAGCGACCCGGCGTACCGTTTCTTCTATGTAATAACCATTTTCGCTAAACTGCACGTTGAACAGAAAGTAGCTTTGCGCCCGTATCAGCTCAGCATTGGCGATATTGGCTGACAGGACAATAACGCCCAGACTGGCGGCCAGAACGGGTTTGACAAACGTTTTCAAGCGCTTCGTCTTCATGATTTTCTTCTCCATTAGCGTCGTCCTTACAGATTGTCAAAGAACCATTTCACCCGTTCTTCACCTTCCACGCCCCAGGACTCGCCTGTCATGCCATTGACCATGACGGTTGTGCCTGTATGCGTGCCCCACCATCCCCCTTGATTGGAACAAAACTGATAACAGGCATTGGGATCACGCCCTTTGTTGTTTTGCTCGGTTTCGCAGGTACTTTCCAGATCCCAGATATTGGGTTCGTTGGCCGGCTGGAAATAACTGGTATCGCCGCAATATTCATCGCCCAGGCCGAATACGCCATGCCCTGCTTCGTGTAAAAAGGCTTTGGTGTTGAATCCTTCGGCTGAGAAGTGGGTGAGGCCACCATTGGTGCAATCGCGGAACGTGTCATCGTGCAGTACACCATCGTCGTTACGCCAGGGCATATCTCCTGCGGCATCGCTGTGTACGGTGCCGCAGCCGTCGGCCTCTGCTTCTTTTGTATAGACCCAGATATTCATCTTGCTAAGATTATCTTCAACGATGGCTTGGGCACCAAAAACGTTGTAGATCTTGTTGGTGACATCATCGACAAAGTCTTCAAAATCCTTGCCGTTATCGACATAATCACTGGCCATGTGCAGCACTAGATCCTCATTATCGGCGGTGGAACCGGACCATCGCGCGGGCATGTAGGGTTGTGACCAGTTGTAGTTGGTGTCGGTGATGGCAAAATAGTTGTAGCCGTCGCTGGCATCGCAAGAGATGGAGCAGTCATGCTCGATATAATTTGCGAGGAATGACACCGTGGTGCCTTCATAAGCGGGGTATGGGCCGCCGACGTAGACGCAGGGGCTGCTGGTGCAGGTTTTTACCAGGGCGGCATTTACGATGATTTGTATTTCGTAATTGGTGGCGGTGGTATCGGCGGTAGCGGTGAAGGTGACTTGTTCGTTGTTTTTTGCAACGGCTGGGCTATGGGTGATGGTGATCCGGTCGCACGCGGTGATCAGCAGCATTCCGCAAAGCAACACAAACCATCGGGTAATGACTTGTATTGGCATGGATGTTTTCCTTATTGTGTCGGGTGGCTCTCTTTTCTTGAGAGATTGGCTCCCGACCAAAAAACTGCGACCGGGAGTTCATGGTACCACCTGTTGCAATAAGAATTGGCAATCGTTCTGTTGGGAAGTCTACGCACAAAGAGTGAATTTTCACCTCTCGGCTTGAACGGTTGGTGCAACGCTAAAAACCATCCTTGAATTAGTTCGATGTTTGGGGCTTGATGGCAGTTGGTTTCTGGAAACGCCGTGAATACGTCCTTGTACCCTCAAGGGGCATAAATAGGCTCGACGCCGACATCCATGTCGGCGACGTTCCAGAAACCAACTACCACCAAGCCCCTTCCAGCTTCAGCGCAAATTGGATTCGATTAATTCCCGGAAAAACGTGCTTTTAATGCAGCTACTAATTTGTTGTGCACGCCGCCGAAACCGCCATTACTCATAATGACGACCTGATCCCCTGCTCGCGTTTCTTTCACCACGCGCGCAACGATGTCATCCAATGATTGCATGACGCAGGCGGGTGATTTGCTTGCGGCGATCACATCGTCAAGTTGCCAGTTCAGACCTGGTGGTTGATACCAGATCACCTGATCCGCCGTCTCGGTGCTGGGGGCAAGTTGCGGTTTGTGCACACCCATGCGCATGGTGTTGGAGCGGGGTTCGATGATGGCCCAAATACGGGCGTTGCCTACATTTCGGCGCAGGCCTTCCAGGGTGGTGGCAATGGCGGTGGGGTGGTGGGCGAAATCGTCGAACACTTTGATGTCTGCCACTTCGCCCACCAGTTCCATGCGGCGTTTGGCGCCGTCAAAGGCGCACAGTGCAGCGACACCATCGGCTGGGCGTACGCCGCAGTGGCGTGCAGCGGCCAGCGCAGCCAGGGCGTTATTGACGCTGTGGGTGCCGGTCATTGTCCACTTCACCTCGCCCACGTTCTCGCCAGCGATGCTTACGCGAAAATGGCTGCCACCAGGTTCCAGCAAAGTCGCTTGCCAACCTTCAGAGGCGTCTTCACCGAACAGCTCTACGGGGGTCCAGCATCCTTTTTTTAGTACGTCTTGTAAATTGCCATCGTTGGCGGGTGCGATGATGCGCCCCTCACCTGGCACGGTACGCACCAAATGGTGGAATTGGCGTTGAATCGCCGCAAGGTCTTCAAAAATATCCGCATGATCGAATTCGAGATTGTTCAAAATAACGGTGCGGGCGCGGTAGTGTACAAACTTGGAACGTTTGTCGAAAAAGGCAGAATCGTATTCATCGGCTTCGACAACAAAAAAAGGCTGTGCGCCGAGGCGCGCGGAAATCCCGAAATTTTTGGGGATACCGCCAATCAAAAAGCCTGGCTGTAAGCCGGCATGTTCGAGAATCCACGCCACCATGGACGAGGTGGTGGTTTTGCCATGCGTGCCAGCTACACCGACGACCCAGCGTCCTTGCAATACATATTGGCGCAGCCATTCCGGGCCGGACATATAAGGCAGGCCGGTGTTGAGCATATATTCGATCGCCGGGTTCCCGCGCGACATGGCATTGCCGACCACGACCAAATCTGGTGCCGACGAAAGTGGCGCAGGCTTTAGATGCGAGGCATCGTAGCCTTCCATCAGGGTGATGCCCTGGCTCTCCAATTGAGTGCTCATTGGCGGGTAGACATTGGCATCCGAGCCGGTGACTTTCATGCCCAAATCACGCGCCAACAACGCCAGACTACCCATGAAGGTGCCACAGATTCCAAGAATATGAATATGCATCGCCAAATCCTGATTATTGTGCGGGAACAGGGGAAAACAAGGTGATATCGAGGTAGGTGAAACCAAAGGCAAAACACATCGCCAACAGATTGGCTTGCATCGGTCCCAGATTGAGGGCTTCGCGATATATGGCACCTTTGGCCAACATATCCCAGACAAAAAGTACGACCACCATGATGCGTAACAGGTCGTTGATGGGCGCATCAGTCGTAACGAAGAAGCTAAGCCCCCCAGGAATGATGTTCAGCAGGGTGATGACGGTATCAACACCAAGCAGGGCCACAAAACTTTGCAGAAAGCGGGCCTGAACATTCTTAAACACCAATAAGGCATAGACCAGCCCAGCCCACACCAGCAGGATCAACATACTGCTGGCGAAAGCGTACCAGGCGCTGTAATACGATAACCAAAGGCGCACCCCCATATTGACCATTAAAAAGGCAGCTAACACCACGGGGAGCAGCGCCGACGCCGGCGGCACCTCAGAGGGCCCGATTTTGAAAGTGGTCAAACGCCAGAACAACGATACAAGCGAAAACATGCGGCACTCGTTGGTAACTGCCTGATTGACAAGCAGGTTGGGGGTTATCTTTGTAAAGAAAGCCGGTGCAAAGATTGTCGCAGAGCCTAGGCGGTTTCGCCAGCCAACTTGCACTGCGGGACTGCAATTCAATAGCGCACACGCGCCCCAGGACAGGGCGCACTCGCAAACCGAGAGCGCCAAGGCTGTGCAGACGCCACCCTCATTTATTCACCATTTTGGTGCACGTCATGCTGGAACCCCAGTATTTCCGGGGGTTGCACCATTTACACGCAGATCAGAAAAGCGACGGTTTGCGGGACGCTGCGCGCTGGCACAGGCTTTGCTATTACCCCACTGACCCTTATCGTAGTTCCAGCCGTAGTTTCAGGAAGCCTTTAGTATGTCGCTATCCCATACGCCGCTATCCAACACACCGATTGCATCACCGCACTGCCCTCGCCCACGCCTGGTAGTGATTGGTAATGGCATGGCCGGAATTCGTACCGTAGAGGAATTGCTCAAGCTTGCACCGGATCGTTATGACATCAGCGTGATCGGTGAAGAGCATCATGGCAACTATAACCGCATCATGCTCTCGCCTGTTTTATCGGGTGAGAAAACCATTGCCGATATCATTCTTAATGATGACGACTGGTATGAACGTCACCATATTCGGTTTCATAAAGGCGAAAAGGCCATACGCATCGACCGCCGCAAACGCATCGTTTATACCGAGCAAGGTAGCGAGATTGCCTACGACAAATTGCTGATTGCAACGGGCTCGGTTCCCTTTGTGATTCCCTTGCCGGGCCACAACCTGAAGAACGTGACCACGTTTCGCGATATCAATGATGTGCATGCGATGCTGTCGCTGGCTAAATCACGCAAACGCGCAGTGGTGATCGGTGGTGGGCTATTGGGGCTTGAGGCCGCCAACGGCCTGTTGCGCCAAGGGCTGGACGTAACAGTCGTGCACAATATGGCATTCCTGATGAACCGCCAGCTCGACGAAACCGCTGCCGGCTTGTTACAGAAAACGCTGGAAAAACAGGGCATCCGCTTTCTGATCGATGCCCAGACCGAGGTCATCGAAGGTAACGCCGAGGGTGAGGCATGCGCCATTACCTTCAAGAATTTCCCCCGCATTGAAACAGACATGGTGGTCATGGCCGTGGGCGTGCGCCCGAATGCGGCGCTGGCCAAAAGCTGTGGATTGCAAACCGGTCACGGTATTCTTGTCAATGACACCATGCAAACGTTCGACCCCGCCATTTATTCGGTGGGCGAATGCGTACAACACCGGGGCGATATTTTTGGTTTGGTGGCACCGCTATTTGAGCAAGCCAAGGTATGCGCCAATCACTTGGCCGAAATGGGCATTGCCATTTATGTCAAAAAACCTACGGCCACCCAATTGAAAATCACCGGTATCAATGTATATTCCGCCGGGGATTTTATAGGTGATGACAAGTGCGAATACTTGCAATATCACGATCCGGCGCAAGGGCACTATAAACGTCTTGTTATTCGTGACAACCGATTGATTGGCGCCGTACTTTATGGCGACACCCAGGACGGGGGCTGGTTCTTCGAGATCATCAACAGCAATACGCCAATCACGGGCTTGCGTGACACACTGATTTTCGGCAAGAGCTACTGTGACAGCGACCTCACCGGGCTCGCACAGGCAGCCTGAGCCATCGACGCATGCATTTGAGCAAAGGTGGCGTTTCATGACAGCAGCACACTCTTCTATCACATCGTCCATCGCATCGACCTGCGCCTATTGCGGAGTCGGTTGCGGCATCCAGGTCGATATTGACCGTAACCAACGCCAGTTAATCCTGCGTGGTGATGAGCAACACCCGGCCAATTACGGTCGCTTATGCTCCAAAGGCTCTGCACTCGCCGATACCGTCAGCCTGAACGGTCGTCTGCTAACGCCCAAGATACACGGCACAGAAAGCGACTGGGATACCGCATTGACGCTGGTCGCTGAACGTTTCTCGGCCATTCGTGAAGCACATGGACCCGAAGCTGTGGCTTTTTATGTCTCCGGGCAATTGTTGACTGAAGATTATTATGTTGCCAACAAGCTCATGAAAGGCTTTATTGGCTCGGGCAATATCGACACCAATTCCCGCTTGTGCATGTCGTCCAGCGTGGCAGGACACAAGCGTGCGTTCGGTAGCGACACCGTTCCCACCTGTTATGACGACATCGATCATAGTGATTTGATTGTACTGGTGGGTTCCAATACAGCCTGGTGCCATCCGATCGTATTCCAGCGCATCAAGCGCGCGAAAGCAGCCAACCCAAACCTCAAGATCGTCGTTATTGATCCACGTCGCACAGCCACCTGCGAAATCGCCGATTTGCATCTCCCGCTCGCCCATGGCAGCGATGTTGCTCTGTTCAACGGGTTGCTCAGTTGGCTGGCCGATCATGATGCCCTTGATCAGCCCTATATCAACGCACATACCAACGGTTTCGAAGACACACTCAGCGCAGTTCGCACGAGCCTTGCCTACACTGCAGTGGCCTGCGACGTCGAGAGTGAAGCGCTGGCAACTTTTTTTGAATGGTTCACCCAAACCACACGCGTCTTGACCTTTTATTCACAAGGTGTAAATCAATCGAGCAGCGGCACCGATAAAGTCAATGCCATCATTAACTGCCACCTGGCCACAGGCAGAATTGGGCAGGCCGGCATGGGGCCTTTTTCATTGACTGGTCAACCCAATGCCATGGGTGGGCGCGAAGTGGGCGGCCTGGCCAACCAGCTAGCCGCGCATATGGATTTCACCCCCGATAACGTTGAGCGTGTGGGTCGCTTCTGGCAAGCAGGCAACATGGCTACGGCCCCTGGGCTTAAAGCGGTTGACCTGTTTAACGCCATCCATGAGGGGCGTGTACGTGCGGTCTGGATCATGGGCACCAACCCGGTGGTCAGCATGCCTGACGCCGATCGTGTGGCAGCCGCATTGTCTCGCTGTGAATTTGTAGTCGCGTCAGATTGCATTGAAAATACGGATACCAATGCCTATGCGCATGTTTTACTGCCTGCGCAAGGCTGGTCCGAAAAAGATGGCACGGTCACCAATTCCGAGCGCAGAATTTCTCGTCAACGTCGCCTGTTGCCGCCAGCGGGCCAAGCCCGCGCTGATTGGGACATCGTTGCAGATGTCGGTCGCCGCATGGGATTTGGCAATGCGTTCGCTTACAACACGGTTGCCGATGTGTTTCGTGAACATGCAGCACTCTCTGGTTTCGAAAACCACGATAAATCGTTGCGGGATTTTGATATCAGCGCCCTCGCAACGCTCTCAGCTGCCCAATATGATGCATTGCAACCGGTTCAGTGGCCGCTCACCAATGAAATGAATGGCACCGCGCGCATGTTCGGCGATGGTTTATTTTTCACGCCCGATCGCAAGGCAAAATTCATCGCCACCAGGCCGACGGCACCGGGCCATGCGTATAATGAAAATTATCCGCTGGTGCTCAACACCGGCCGTATTCGTGACCAGTGGCACACCATGACGCGCACCGCGCTGGCACCTCGCCTCAATCAGCATTTGCCAGAGCCGTTTGTCGAAATTCACCCCGACACCGCTGCACGCTTTGGCATTACCCACAACCGTCTGGTCAAAGTCGAAACCCAATTCGGAACCGCGCTGGTACGCGCAGCAATAACGGACGCTGTACGCCGCAACGAAATATTTCTGCCCATGCACTGGAACCGTCAATTTGCCAGTCTCGCGCGCACCGGCGCTTTGGTGAATCCCGTGGTGGACCCGTGGTCTGGCCAACCGGAACTAAAACACACGCCTGCCAACATTCAGGCCTGGAGTGCCAGCTGGTATGCCAAAGTATTGGTCGCTGCACCTACCGATGCGATCTCAATTCCAGGCATAGAATACGCGGTGAAAATTCCGCAAGCACAGTGTTTGCAATTCAACCTGGCAGGCAGCCAGCATTGTCCTGATATTGATAGTTTTGCTCAGTATTGGAATCAGCCCGCGCTGCTGCAAAGCGATGACCTGATTCATTTCCAGGACGACAGTGCTGGCACGCTACGCTGGGCTGGCTTCCGCAACGGGCGTCTGCAATTTGTGGCATTCCTGGGGCGCGACGATATAAATGTCGATGTTCAGTGGTTCAACAAATTGTTCGAAGCTGAAACTGTCAGCCCAGCGGAGCGGCGCGGCATCCTCTCAGGCAAGAGCCCGGGCGGCGAAGATTGTGGTCGCATTGTCTGTGCCTGCTTCGGCGTGGGCGAAAATACATTGCGTAATGCCATTGCGAGTAAAAAACTCACCAGCACCGAACAAATTGGCGCATGTCTGAAAGCAGGTACCAATTGCGGATCTTGTTTGCCCGAACTCAAGACGCTGCTGGCCAAACCCGCGTGATTTCACACTTTCAAGTAAATCACGCGATAGAAAAACTATAGGTAATCAAGCTACAGGCGATAGAAAACCACACGCTCCAGAAAATTGCACTGTCAAGAAAACTATACGGTTCAGAAAACTACACAGCTCAGAAAGCAACACACCGCATAAAATAACAGTCTCCAGTAAACCCAAGTTGTCAGGCTCCTTCGGGGGCCTTTTTTTTGGCTAAACGTTTTCGCCTCTACTTTTCGACTCAATTTTTCAGTTCAATACTTCAGCTCAACCCGCTGATTCCACCCCACCCAGCATGACGCGAACCGAACGACCGTACAGGAATTTATGATCGCAAACTATGCGCACCATTTTGCAGCACGCAACCCTGCCCATAGTTGTGCGCACGGCTTTCAAAACGCACCAACAGATTGCAGCCACACCCCCAAAAAGCCGCACCAAAACCGCGCAACCACACCAAAAACCCACAGAAACTCGCGAATTTAAAGACTTTTCAAAAACAGGCACAGCGTTTGCTAAGGAGAGAACAACGCGCTTGCAAAGAAGATATTACAAGCACATTGCGAACACGGTCAGGGCCAAGCGCACCGGCCGTGCAACAAAGAAGTCACCCGAGCAGAACTGAGGGCAGGTCCATGAACAAAGAACGCATACTCGTGATTGGCAACGGCATGGTGGGCCATAAATTCATCGAATCCCTCGCTCAACATCCACGCGGCGCATCCGTGCAAATCAGCGTGTTATGCGAAGAGCCTCGCGTTGCTTACGACCGCGTTCACCTCTCTGAATACTTCTCTGGCAAAACAGCCGAAGATTTATCGTTGGTGCCTGCTGGCTTTTACGAACAACACAATGTGAATATGCTGCTCAACAAGAAAGCCGCTCACATTGATCGCGCCCGCAAGATTGTCTCTACCGCTTGCGGCACTGAATACACGTACGACAAATTGGTGCTCGCCACCGGGTCGTACCCCTTTGTTCCACCAATTCCAGGCAAAGACCGCCCCGAATGTTTGGTTTACAGAACCATCGAAGACCTGGAAGCCATTAAGTCCACCGCAGCCAAAAGCAAGGTGGGTGTGGTCGTCGGGGGCGGTCTTCTTGGCTTGGAAGCAGCCAAAGCCTTGCGTGATCTCGGTCTGGAAACCCATGTCGTGGAATTCGCACCACGCCTGATGGCCGTGCAAATCGACGATGGCGGCGGCAAATTATTGCGCCGCATGATCGAAGAACTGGGTGTCAAAGTACACACCGAGAAAAACACCCAATGTATCGAAAACGGCAGCGAACGCGCCCTCAAAATGTGTTTTGCCGATGGCAGCGCGCTGGAAACCGATTTAATTCTGTTCTCGGCCGGTATTCGCCCACGCGATGAACTCGCCAAACAAAGTGAATTGGCGATGGGGCCACGCGGTGGCATCGTTATCAATAATTACTGTCAAACCTCTGACCCAGATGTTTTCGCCATTGGCGAATGCGCCCTCTGGAGCAACAAATTATTTGGTCTGGTCGCCCCTGGCTACCACATGGCAAAAGTCGCGGCAGAAGCCATTACCGGCACCCATTCGGTGAGCTTCGAAGGCGCCGACATGAGCACCAAACTGAAATTGATGGGCGTGGATGTCGCTAGCATCGGTGATGCGCACGCAACGACGCCCGGCGCGCAAAGTTATGTATTCTGCGATGACCGCGCCAAAGTTTATAAAAAGCTGGTGGTGAGTAGCGATGGCAAAACCCTGCTGGGTGCGGTGTTGGTTGGCGAAGCCGACGCTTATGGCACGCTGCTGCAACTGGCCCTCAACAACATCGAATTGCCTGAATACCCCGACACATTGATTCTGCCGCAACGCGATGGTGCCAAACCCGTTGGTCTGGGCGTAGATGCCCTGCCAGACAGCGCCATGATCTGCTCTTGCAACAACGTGACCAAAGCTGATTTGTGCGCTGCGATTGATACCGGCGCCACTGAGCTGGCCGGCTTGAAAGCCTGCACCAAGGCCGCGACCAGTTGCGGTGGTTGCTCGGCGCTGGTCAAGCAAGTGCTCGATCGCGAGCTGGAGAAAAAAGGCATCGAAGTCAAACGCGATTTGTGCGAACACTTCCCTTTCACGCGCCAACAGCTGTACCACATTGTGCGCGCCGAAGGCATTCAAAGCTTTGATGAGCTGCTGCACAAGCATGGCAAAGGCAAAGGCTGCGACATCTGCAAACCCACGGTGGGCTCGATTCTGGCGTCCACCTGGAACGATTACATCCTGAAAAACGAGCACGCCAAGCTGCAGGACACCAATGATTATTTCATGGCGAACATGCAGAAAGACGGCACCTATTCCGTGGTTCCCCGCATTCCCGGTGGCGAAATCAAACCTGAAGGTTTGATCGTGATCGGCGAAGTGGCCAAGAAATACAACCTCTACACCAAGATCACCGGTGGCCAGCGCATCGACCTGTTTGGCGCGCAAGTGCACCAGCTCCCGCTGATCTGGAAAGAACTGGTCGACGCCGGTTTCGAAAGCGGTCATGCCTACGGCAAATCGGTGCGCACCGTGAAAAGCTGTGTCGGCAGCACCTGGTGCCGCTACGGCATGCTCGACAGCGTCAGCATGGCGATCCTCATCGAAGAGCGTTACCGCGGCCTGCGTTCACCCCACAAACTGAAATTTGCCGTCAGCGGTTGCACACGTGAATGCGCCGAAGCCCAAAGCAAAGACGTGGGCGTCATCGCCACCGAAAAAGGCTGGAATCTGTATGTGTGTGGTAACGGTGGCATGAAGCCGCGCCACGCAGAATTGCTGGCGAGCGATCTCGACGATGCCACGCTGATCAAATATATCGATCGTTTCCTGATGTTCTACATCAAAACGGCCGATCGTCTGCAGCGCACGTCGGTGTGGCGCGACAATCTCGAAGGCGGGCTGGCCTACCTCAAGGACGTCGTTCTTCACGACAGCCTCGGCATCGCCGCTGAACTCGAAAGCCAGATGGAACATCTGGTCAACACCTACCAGTGCGAGTGGAAGACCACCATCGAAAGCCCTGAAAAAGTGAAGCGCTTCCGCCACTTCGTCAACAGCGATGACATTGACAACAACGTCGTCTTCATCGAGGAACGCGGCCAGATCCGTCCTGCGCGCCCCGAAGAAAAAACCTCTCGTATTCCCATGGTTGCCGTGTAAGGAGAATGTCCATGAACGCCACTGCATTACGCTGGAAAAAAGTCTGCAACCTCAGCGATCTGGCTAACGAACTGGGTGTCTGTGCCAAAGTCGGCGACGAGCAGGTTGCCCTGTTTTGCCTAGATGGCCGCGTCTATGCCATCAACAACTACGACCCCTTCAGTGAAGCCAATGTACTGTCTCGCGGCATCATTGGCGATCTGAAAGGCCGCGACGTGGTCGCCTCACCGATCTACAAGCATCACTTCGATCTGAGTACCGGCGAATGCCTCGAAGACAGCAGCGTGGTGCTCACCACCTATGCGGTCCGCACCGAGGGGGATAGCGTAGAGGTTGCCTGCTGATTCATACCACCACCGGTGGTCATCCACTATACTGACCAGGACTAGATCAGGTCAGGAACGACGCATGACATTCCGGTGGATCACCCGCATAGTGGGGTTGGTTGCGCTTTTTGCAAGCGCCTTTGTCCACGCCCAAAATACCCTGCGAGTGCTCACGTGGCCAGGCTATGCCGACCCGGATCTGGTCAAGGCCTTTGAACAACGCCATAACGCCCGGGTTGAAGTGACTTACATCAGCACGGATGATGCCCTTTGGCAGCGCCTGCTGAACAGCGACAGCCAACCCTTCGATGTGTTTGCCGCCAACACGGCCGAATTGAGTAGAGCGGTAAAAGAAAATTGGAGTTTGCCACTCTCGCTCAACCAGATTCCCAATACCCAGAATCAGTTACCACGCTTTCGCAACCTCAAGGCGATCCCCGGCATTGCTGCCGATGACAAGGTGTATGCGATTCCCTACACCTATTCCGAGATGGGGTTGATCTACAACCGTAAGCTCTTGAGTTCCGCCCCCACCTCCATTAACGCCCTGTGGGATACCCACTTTCGGGGCAAAGTGCTGGCCTACGACGGCAGCAGCCACAATTTCTCGCTGGCGGCACAGGCGTTGGGGATAAGCAATCCTTTCCAGCTGCAAGCAGGCGACTGGGATCGGGCGGTCGAAAAACTGGTGTCGCTAAGACGCAATGTACTGACCTACTACAGCCAACCCGAAGAGGTTGTTCACTGGTTCAACAAAGAGCCGGTGGCTATTGTCTTCGCCAACTACGGTGGTCAACAAGTCAAACTCTTGCGTGATGCGGGTGCTGACATTGGTTACATCATTCCGCAAGAAGGTGCGCTTGCCTGGCTGGATTGCTGGAGTATTCTGCGCACCTCCCTGCAACCCGAGCTCGCGCATGCCTGGATCAACTACATGTTGGAGCCCGACGTAAGTAAAGCGTTGACAGCGCGACAAGGCCTCAACAACACTTTGCAAGCAACTCAGGCTGACCGGGAGCAGGACACTCTGGTCTGGTTACAACCCGTTGAAGACATTCACCGCCGCACGACGCTCTGGAACAGCATCCGCTCAGGCGACTCCTTATGAGCGAAGCCCCCATGCGCTATGGTATTACCACGAAGCTAGCGCTATTACTTACCCTGTTTGCCGTTATGGCAGCAGGGATCACCGGTTATTACTCTCACGCGGAAAGCCGCCATCAACTGGTCATGGCCGCCGAACAGGAACTGGTCAACGCCACCCAGGTACTAGGCCGCCGCATGAGTCTTGCGTTACTGGAAGTGGCTCGCAACACACGATTGCTTGCCACACTGCCTGCCACGCAGGCCGTAGCCGAGTCCCCGCAAGACAACGTCGTGCTTGATCAATTGGCGACAACATTTGCCAATATGCTGGTGTTGAATCCCGAGTATTTTCAAATTCGCCTGATCACCGCCGCCAACCACGGCAAAGAACTGGTGCGTGTAGACCGCAATCAGTTCTCGCCCTTGCGTATCAGCGATGAAAAACTCCAGGAAAAAGGCCACAACCCTTATTTGTTCGAAACATTGAAATTAAAAGAGGGCGAGATTTATCTCTCGGACATTGTGCTCAATCACGAACTGGGCGCGCACCAAGGCCAGGAACAACCAACACTACGTATCGCCACACCCGTGATCGACAAGCAAGGCACAACGTTTGGCATCATCGTGATCAATCTCGATTTGAATGGATTATTCAATCTGCTCAAAACCGATTTACCCGACAGGGTAAACGTCTATCTCACCAATGACCAAGGTGACTACCTGATACACCCAGACAAGCACCTCACCTTTGGCTTCGAAAAAGGCCGTCGCCAGCAACTGCAAGCCCAGTTTCCTGAAGCTACGCCGCTCTATACAGCCACCCAATCCAGCTTGGTGATGAGGCTTGCCACCCCCGATACCGACGAACAATCCGTGGTGGCCCTGCATCGATTGCCTTTTGGCGAAATTGATCGTCAACGCTTTCTGGTGCTGGGGTTGTCGAAGCCGCTCAACGACATTTTGAGCGCCAGTAATGCACTCGGAAATACCGTGCTCACCATTGTCATGGCATTTAGCTTGATTGCCGTATTGGTCGCCATGCTGGTCTCGCGCGTCGCCACCCGTTCGATCAATCAGATGGTGGAAGCCGTTCGCCGTTTCGGCATCGAGCATGCCATGGGGCCATTACCTGTCACCCGTCAGGATGAAATCGGCCTGCTGGCGCGGACCATGCAAACCATGCAAAACGAGCTGAGCGATCACCTGAAAAGCCTTTACGAAAACCGCAGCCATCTCGATCACCTGGCACGCCACGACACCCTCACCGGCTTGCCCAACCGACTGATGTTCTTTGATCGCCTCGAACAAGCCATCAGCCAAGCTGAGCGAGGCAGTGGTCAACTGGCGGTGCTGTTCGTTGATCTTGATCGGTTCAAGCAAATCAATGACAGCCTCGGCCATAACGTCGGGGATGATGTGCTCAAGGCCGCTGCACAGATTTTCCGTTCGTTGGTGCGCAAAACAGACACCGTCGGGCGCCTGGGTGGCGATGAGTTTGTGGTGTTGTTCACCGATATCGATGATGAACACCAGGTGAGCGCGATCGCCGAAAAAATCATTCTCAAGTTTCAGCAGCCGATCACCGTCGGCGCCAATGATCTTTATGTGCATGCCTCGATTGGTATTGCACTGTACCCGCGCGATGGCAGTAACGCCGCTGAACTTGTCCGTCATGCCGATGTTGCGATGTACCAGGCCAAACATAACGGCCGCAACACCCTACAGTTTTACACCATGGAGCTTTCAACCCGCGCCATCGAACGCCTGACCATGGAAAACGAATTACGACAATCACTCGAACGGGGCGAATTCGTGCTGCACTATCAGCCACAGATCGACCTGGCCAGTGGCGAGTTGATTGGGGTCGAGGCCTTGGTGCGCTGGCAGCATCCACGTTTGGGCATGATTGAGCCGGGCAAGTTCATTCCCCTGGCGGAAGAAAGCGGGCTGATCGTGGCGCTTGGCGAATTCATTCTGCGCAAGGCATGCCAACAAATGACCGAATGGCAAGGCATACAACCGCGCAACTTCCGAGTGGCCGTGAACATGGCCGATCGTCAGCTGCGCAGCAAGGATTTGTTCACCACTGTCGAGCGCGCCCTGCATGACAGTGGTTGCCGTCCGGAATGGCTGGAATTGGAAGTCACCGAAGGTTTCTTCATGACACAGCGCGACGAGTCCATCGCCCATTTGGAAAAATTGCGCGAAGAAGGGGTTGAGCTATCCATAGACGATTTCGGCACTGGCTATTCATCGCTGGCGTATTTGAAGACCTTGCCCATACATAAGCTCAAAATCGATCGGTCCTTCGTGCGTGATATCCCCAAGGACAGCAATGACATGGCCATATCACGCGCCATTATCGCCCTGGCTCGCAGCTTGGATCTGCGGGTCATTGCCGAAGGCGTAGAGACAGAGCAACAGCTCGATTTTCTAAAAGGGGAAGGTTGTGATCAGGTGCAGGGCTTTTTCTTCAGCGTCGCCCTGAGCGCCGACGCCATGACGCGCTGGTTGGAACAGCGCGCCGCCTCTTGAGGATAGCTATCCCCAGCTAACCGATGCTCGCTTACGGCTGCGGTGGCGCAGCTATTCAGAGATAAGGTTCGATGGCGTTGAGCAGTTTGCGCCGGGTTTCCAGCAGGGTGCGAATGGTGGGGATCAATGAAACGTTGACGCTGCTGCCACGGGCATTCTCAGCGCGGGACTGTGAATCGAGCCAGCTTTCGAGTTGACTGATCTCAGCGACCAATTTGGCGGCGAGCGTTTCCTGCTCGCGCAGCACGGATTTTTCGTGCGGGGGTTGATATTTACGGTTGTCCATACCCATGAATCCTTTCTCCAATGCATCCATTCGTTGTAATGTCCCTTCACAACAGTCGCTTGTTGCCGTTTGACAGTCCTTTTCGGCAACAGTTCCTCTCGCGCCGATGGTACTGAAATCCCCTTCGGCCAGCAAACGCCGATCGCACGAACGGTCGCTTTTCACTAGATGTGCGTCACAAGCTGAACGATCCTCGCAGATCATACAGAACAGTCAGGGTAGGCTGGCCGAAAAAGCTCAGGTATAATCCCGCCACCTTTTTTGTACACCGTGCCACCACTGTAAGGGTTCAACCATGAGCTACAACGACATTCCACCAGGGAAAGACGTTCCCAACGATCTCTACGTCGTCATTGAAATTCCTGCCAATTCCAGCCCGATCAAGTACGAAGTAGAAAAAGACTACGACGCGGTATTCGTTGACCGCTTCATGGCTACCCCGATGTTCTACCCCTGCAACTACGGCTATGTCCCCAACACCCTGTCCGAAGACGGTGATGCGCTGGACGTGCTGGTAGTCACCCCCTACCCCGTCATCCCGGGTTCGGTGATTCGCGTTCGCCCCGTTGGCATCCTGAACATGTCTGACGAAGCCGGCAAAGATGCCAAAATCCTCGCTGTACCGCACGACAAACTGACCGCGCTGTACAAGAACGTCAAGAACTACTCCGATCTGCCCGAGCTGCTAATCAAGCAAATCGAGCATTTCTTTGAAAACTACAAAGACCTCGAACCCGGCAAGTGGGTCAAGGTTGACGGCTGGGCCGATGCAGACGCTGCACGCCAGAGCGTTATCGCCGCTGTTGAAGCGGGCAAGAAGTAATTCCACTTGCCCGGCGCACGCTGTTAACTGCGGCGGGCGCTCAATGAAAAAAGGGGTGGCCAAAAGCCACCCCCTTTTTTTGCCTGCCTTTTTACCTATATCGTGCGTTCACGCCTGCGGGCGCCGCTTAGCCCCGCGACAGCAGTTCACGCAGATCAGTGATGGCCGAGTTGGCGCGCGAGATATAGTTCGCCATGACCAACGAGTGATTGGCCATCATGCCAAAACCTGAACCATTCAGAATCATCGGGCTCCCCACACTCTCCTGTGTTTGTTCCAGTTCACGAATGATCTGCTGCAGGCTCACCAGGGCATTTTTCTTGGCCAGCACATCGTGAAAGTCAATCTCGATCGCTTTCATCAGCACAACCAGCGCATAGGTGCTGCCGCGTGCTTCATAAAAGACGTCATCGATCTGCATCCAGGGTGTCTGCACATGCATGTGATCGGGCACATCGGTGGCGCGGCGCGCGGTGTCTTCCCCTGCCAGATCGACATTGAGCTGATCCTTGCCAACGCTGGCACTCAGACGCTGTGACAGGCTACCCATGCGGGTTTCGACATCGGTCAGCCAGTTACGCAGGTTGTCTGCACGGGCAAAGAACTGTGCCTGCGCATTATTTTTGTCGCTCAAGCGGCCACGGTAGCGTTCGAGATACTTGATCCCCTGCCGATACTCGCCCTCGGTCGAAGGGAACCAATGGCTTTGGCTATCAAAATGAAATTGCGGCTCAGCACGGATCAAATCCGGGTCTTCTGCCGAGGTGGATTGTGAGCGCGCCAAATCCTTGCGCAAATCGCGCGTCATATCGCGAATCTGTACCAATACGCCGAATTCCCAATTGGGCATGTTATCCATCAGCACGCCCGGCGGCAGAATGTCGTTGGAAAGATAACCTCCCGGCTTATCCAACAGCTGTTCTGCAAGAAAGATCAAAGCGCTGGTGGTCGCATATCCGACCACCTTTTCCTGGGAATGCTGTGCAGCCGCCTGCGCGGTGATCCCTTCTACCGAAGGCAGATCCGGTTCCTGCCCCCAATACCAGCCGATGCCCGCACATGCCAGCACGATCGCCGTTATCAACCCTGAAGCGCCCGCCCAAACCATGCGGTTTCCACCTGCTTCCATTGTTTATTTCCCCTCAATCTATCGTGATATTTATGAAAGTGTGTTCTGTATTCTGCTGATTCTGTATATAGGTTTTCAGGCAGATAATAAATTGATTTCCGCTGGTTTGCCTAAAAAGAATCCTTGCGCACCGTCCAGCTGAAAACGGCGCAGCAGATCCCATTGCACCGCATTTTCGACCATTTCGGCGGTCAGCATGATTTGGCGGCTATGCGCAATGCGCACCAGTGATTGCACGAAGAACTGATTATCGAGATTGTCACCGATGTCGCGAATATAGCTTTGATCGACCTTGATAGAATACAAAGGCAATCCACTCAGATAACCAAAACTGCTGTTGGTTGACCCGAAATGATCGATCGCCAATTTGGCCCCCAAACGCTTGAGCCCTTCTGCCAGCGTTTTCATACGTCCATGCGCTGTGCGCACAGACACTTCGGGAACTTCAAAAATAAGATAACGCGTCGCCTCAGGGCGTTCCGCCAGAAAATCCAGCAGCCAGTCCACAAAATGCTCTTCCCGCACCGAATGGCTCGATAGATTCACGGCGATGGGAATGCGCTGATCGGGTGGCTTCCGTAATAACTGCTCGACCAAGGTGCCGACGATGGCCTGATCAAAGGCCTGCACCAACCGATAACGCTCGACCAATGGCATGAACACCCCTGCGGCCAACACCTGATCTTTCAGTTTGATGCGCGCCAGCACTTCATAATGCAACAAGGATTGATCCAGGCAAGACACCACGGGCTGATAATGAAAGGTAAAACGCCGCTGGTCGATCACATCACGCAAAAAGCTTTCCCAATCGTCAACGCCTGCAGGGCGTTCGAAAATGGCTGGCTGCTCACCACTGGGGTCGAATACCTGCACAGCAGCAGCGTTATCGACCATGGCTTTGAGCAACGCGTTATCGGCCTGCGATTCAAGGGTTTTGGGGCGCGGCGCCTGCAGGTCGGTACCCACGTCACAGAAGGCAATACCTGCATAGATCGCCAGTGGCGCCTGTGTTTGCGAAAAGGGTTCCAGCGCTTTCAGCTCGTCCACGAACGATTGCACCAAACCTTTGGCCTGCGCTTGCTCGACATGAGGCAGCAAAGCGCCAAAACGCGCACCTGCCACACGCGCAAAGACGGCATTTTCGACGCCATCCATTTTTTGCCGCCACAGCTTGCCTGCCTGTTTCAACAACCAGTTGCCGGCGTCGTGGCCAAACTGCTGGTTGTATGCGCCCATATCGCCAACTTCCAGTTTGATCAGCGCACCGACGAACGGTTCCTCGACCGATTCCAGTCGCGATTGCAATTGGGCATTGAAAAAGCGCCCGTTTCCGAGGCCGGTAATGCCGTCCACGTAGGCCTGATTGCGCACCTGTTCAATCTGTGCGACCTGTTCATCGAACAGGGTTTTCAATTGCCGGGTCATGCGGTTCATCGCCTGCACCACACGCCGTAATTCCCGGGTACGCGGCAGGGGCTGTTGCGCGGTGAAATCGCGCTGACAGATGGCATCCGCTTGTATTTCAAGGTCGCGTAACGGCCGCAGTGCAGCACGCACGATCGCCCACAATAGCACCATGCTGAACGAACCCACCCCCAAAAACAGCCATAACGCCCGCTGTGTGGATTTCCACAATTCGGCATAGGCGTGTTGGGTATCGGGTAAAACAGTGAGCTTGCCCACGACGCGCCACTCATGGGTGATTTCGGATAAACCGGGCGTTGGCGTGATCGATAACGCCTGCACAAACCACGTCGGCACACGCCGTTCCATATGATTTTCCCGCTCGGCCACCAGCAGCTCACCCTGTGCGTTGCGCAGGGTGATTTCGCGGTAATACCCACTGTCGTAAATGGCGCCTATCATGCTTTCGACCAGCGCTTTATCCTGCTTACCCAGCGGCAGTGCAATCGAAAGCCCTAGCGAATTTGCCGTATCTTGCGCATGCACATGCAACTGGCGCTCCAGCATGTCGCGGGCATTGTGTACCGACAACCAGAACACACCGGTCAACAATGCCAACCATAAAAATGATACCAGCACGACCAATTGTCGATGTAAGGTCACGAACGTTCTCCCGCCTTCTTCTTTTTGGGTTCTGTCTTTTTTATCTTTCGCTTGTTTTTATCTATAGCTTACTTTTATCTAACGTTTATCGGCTTATATCTATGGCTTATCGGCTTGCATCCATAATTTATCGGGTTAAGCGCTCTTGCTTATCCATACGCTGTATCAACTTCTTCCACATCAGCACATCGTTACCTGTGCCCAAACGTGTTTCTTCGCCTTGCTGACGAGCTTGCCACAGACCTTCAGCGTTAAAACTATACACAGGCTGCAAATCCTTGCGTTGCGATGCAGGCAAGATATCGTTGACCAGATTATCCAACACTAATGGCTCCTTGTCTGGGGCAGGATAGTAGACCAGCACCATGTGCGCCTGGTTGAGTTCGAGCGCTTTGACATAGGCCAGTCGCATCCGCTCGCCATCCACCCCCAAGGCTTTGAGGGTAAAAAACTTGGCGATGGCAAAATCTTCGCAATCCCCCCCGTTGGACGCGATAAACTCCAGAGGCGTCGCCCAGTAATCGACTTGTTGCCAATGCTCATCATCGGGAATAAAACGCAGGCCATTAAAAAACTGATTGACCCGCGCGATTTTTTCGTCGGCCGAGGTTTGCATCAACGCATCCAGCAGATCCGACCAGCGCCGCAAGCGATCAATGGCCTGGAAGCCATACACGGCCTCAATGCGTTTCAAGGTTGAAGGGCTGACACTCATGGCCTCAGCACGCACGGCAACCGTCACACACAAGCATGACAGCCCTGCGAACAATACAGTGCGAATGCGCCCGCAGCGCCATGGTGTCATAAAGGAATCAGGCCTTTTTCTCAGACGAAGGGTAGGCTTTAAAGTAAAGTAGCTCAGCATCTACCCTAACTATAGCAATTGTTGCTCAGGCAACATGCCCGAGACGGCGACAGGCGAGAACCCTTTACGATCGTCGACGTCAAAGCAACACACCGCTCAGCTCAACCGGACACGGATACGCATGATTTCAACTTTGTTTCGGCAACCGATTTATACCCTGCTGGTGCTACTGCTGCTGGTTTGCACACCCCAGGCTTACTGTGAAGATACGCTGTTCCCCACCACCCCGCCTGCAGCGTCTGAGCCTACGCCAGCAGCGGCCGACGAGGAATTTCTTCCGCCTGGGGTGGCCTTTCGCATCAGCGGCAGCAGCGAAGCCAACCTGCTGAAATTTCAGTGGAAAATAGAACCCGGTTACTACCTTTACAAGCATCGCTTCAACGTCATTCCGCTGGATGAACGGGTCGTGCTGGGAGAGGCGCGCTACTCCCGCCCGGCCGAACCCAAAGACGACCCGGAATTCGGCAAGGTTGACGTGTACCACGATGAAGTTACCGTCACCGTTCCCGTCCTTAGCAGCCCCGATGGTTTTGCCGAAGTAAAAGTGCAATACCAAGGCTGCGCCGAGAAAGGCCTGTGCTACCTGCCGCAATCCCATACCGAAATGTTCCAGGTCACCGCAGCCGATGCGACACCACCCGCTCCGGGTGCTCGCCTCGAACCCACCCCCGCCGAAGCCATCACCCGCCCAATCTCGGCCAGCGACACCGAAACAGCCTCGGGCATTGAACAATTTTTGGCATCCAGCAGCATCTATAAGGTCATGCTGGTGTTTTTTGGGCTCGGCCTGGCGCTTTCGCTCACCCCTTGCGTGCTCCCGATGGTGCCTATCCTCACCAGCTTGATTGTGGGCCAAGGGCAAAAGGTCACGCCCCGCCGTGGGTTTCTGCTGTCCAGCAGCTATGTCGCCGGCATGGCCATCACTTACACCGTGGCCGGTGTGGCCGCTGGCGCGAGCGGTGCCAAAGTACAGTTTTGGTTGCAAGACCCCACCGTTTTGATCAGCACTGCATTGGTGTTCTTCTTATTGTCGCTCTCCATGTTTGGTTTCTATGAGCTGCAACTGCCCGAATTTGTTCGCCACCGTCTACACCTTGCCCAACACAAGCAAAAAGGCGGGGGCTTTATTGGGGTAGCCCTGATGGGCGCATTGTCCGCGCTGGTCGTCAGCCCCTGCATTTCGGCCCCGCTTATGGGTGCACTGCTGTACATCGGTAACACGGGGGATGCAGCACTGGGAGGCTTCGCCCTGTTTTCATTGGCCATGGGCATGGGCACTCCCCTCATCGCCCTGGGGACTACCGAAGCCAATATGTTGCCCAAGGCGGGCGCATGGATGGATAACGTCAAGGGCTTGTTCGGCGTCATCCTGCTAGGCGTCGGGTTGTGGATCACCCAGCATCTGTTGCCGGAAGGCATCCCGCTCATCTTGTGGGGCGCATTGGCCATGCTGGGCGCCATGTATTTGGGGGTCAACGATCCGCATACTCACTCCAAAAGCAAGTTTTTCAAGGGCGTTGGACTGGGCGCAGCTGCGTTGGGAGCAGGTCTGATTCTCTCAGGCACGCTGGCACTGAGTGGCGTTCGATCGGTCGCAAGCGCAGGTTTGCAGGCGCAATCCCTTTACTTCGTCACTGCGAAATCAGAAGCCGAACTTGATCTGGCGCTGGCCGATGCGCGCGATAACCAAATGCCAGTGATGGTCGATGTCTGGGCGGATTGGTGCGTCGCGTGCAAAGAAATGGAGAAACATGTCCTCAGTCGCCCTGATGTCGCTTACGCGTTATCTGGCTATCAGCTGATCAAACTGGATCTGACAGACAGCCCCGACGGAGAACGACTGCTGGACCGTTTCCGCCTGCAAGGGCCGCCCGCGTACTTGTTCTTTGATGCCAAAGGCGGCGAACTGAAAGCGTTTCACCTCACGGGTAGCTTGAGTGCCGAGCGTTTTCTTTCGCATCTGCAATCCCTGCCCGTTCGGCCTTGAGCAGACTTGCAGCAATCCTGCAGAGAACGTCTGCTAACTTGTAAACGAATGTAAGAAGTGGGTGGAATTCACAAGCCACCCCACAACGGCGTGGTTATAATCGATCCCCTATCGGCGCCCAATAGATAGAAAAGACACTTGTTTTCCCATGCAGGAGACGCTCGCAATGGCCACTTTTCTGGTGATCAATGGCCCCA
Source organism: uncultured Moraxellaceae bacterium (assembly GCA_964473645.1). Taxonomy (GTDB): domain Bacteria; phylum Pseudomonadota; class Gammaproteobacteria; order Pseudomonadales; family Ketobacteraceae; genus HdN1. The sequence goes on along the minus strand of CAYYPW010000005.1, from coordinate 2,693 downwards.
ACCTCAACATGCTTGGCTTACGTGAACCCGGCCACTATGGGCATGTCACCCTGGCGGGTATCGAGGCACGCGTAAAGCAACTTGCCGAAGCAAACGGGCACCGCTGTGTTTGCTTTCAAAGCAATGCGGAGCATCTGCTGATCGAGCGCATTCACAACGCCCGTAACGAAGACATTTCCTGCATCATCATCAACCCGGCAGCGTTCACCCACACCAGCGTCGCCCTTCGCGATGCCTTGCTGGCGACAGCCATCCCGTTTATTGAAGTGCATCTCTCCAACGTGTATGCACGCGAGCCATTTCGCCACCATTCGTATTTTTCCGATGTGGCCAAGGGCACCATTACCGGCCTGGGGGCCGACGGCTATGAATATGCGCTCCTTTCGGCCATACGCAGCCTCGCCAGTTAGGCCATTTCTCTCACGGAATAACCACAACTAGAACAGACTACCGAGTGAAAAACATGGATATCCGCAAAGTCAAAAAGCTGATTGAACTGCTGGAAGAGTCCGGCATTGACGAAATCGAGATTAAGGAAGGGGAAGAATCGGTACGAATCAGCCGCCACCGTCCCACCATCGCGACACATTACGCCATGCCGCAAATGGCCGCTGCGCCAGTCGCCGCACCTGCCAGTGCACCCGCAGCCCCGGCGGCACCTGCCGCTGCAGCCGAACCCGCTGGCCACAAAGTGCGCTCGCCCATGGTCGGCACCTTCTATCGTGCCTCCTCCCCCGAATCGAAAAATTTCGTCGAACTGGGCCAGACCGTCAAGCAAGGCGACGTGCTCTGCATCATTGAAGCCATGAAGATGATGAACCAGATCGAAGCCGACAAATCCGGCACCATCAGCGCGATTCTGGTCGACAACGCCCAGCCCGTCGAATACGACCAGCCGCTGTTTGTCATCAGCTAACCCCAGGAACGCCTCACCATGCTAGGAAAAGTGCTGATCGCCAACCGAGGCGAAATTGCCCTGCGGGTGCTGCGCGCCTGCAAGGAACTCGGGATCAAGACCGTCGCCGTCTACTCCACGGCCGATCGTGATCTCATGCATATCAAACTGGCCGACGAAGCCGTGTGTATTGGCCCCGCGCCCGCCGCCGACAGCTACCTTAATATTCCCGCCATTATCAGCGCCGCCGAAATCACCAGTGCCGAAGCCATTCACCCCGGCTATGGATTTCTGGCCGAAAACGCCGACTTTGCAGAACGTATCAAAGACAGCGGATTCATTTTCATCGGCCCCGAAGCGGAAACGATTCGCCTGATGGGCAACAAAGTGTCCGCCATCGAAGCAATGAAGAAAGCCGGCGTTCCCACGGTACCCGGTTCCGACGGCCCGCTCGGTGATGACGACAACGAAACCCTCAAAACCGGTCGCCGTGTTGGCTACCCTGTCATCATCAAAGCTGCTGCCGGTGGCGGTGGACGCGGAATGCGCGTCGTTCACAACGAAGACGATCTGCTCAAATCCGTATCACTGACCCGCGCCGAAGCCCGAGCCGCCTTTGGTGACGCCAGCGTGTACATGGAAAAATTCCTCACCACGCCACGGCACGTCGAAATTCAGGTATTGGGCGATGGGCAGGGTAACGCCGTCTATTTGGGGGATCGTGACTGCTCATTGCAACGCCGCCACCAAAAGGTCGTTGAAGAAGCGCCTGCGCCTGGCATTCCTGATGAATTGCGTAAAGAAGTCGGCGAGCGCTGCGTCGAAGCCTGTAAAGCCATCAACTACCGCGGCGCTGGCACTTTCGAGTTCCTCTATGAAAACGAGAAGTTCTATTTCATCGAGATGAATACGCGTGTGCAGGTTGAACATCCGGTAACGGAAATGGTGACTGGCATTGATATTATCAAAGAGCAGTTGTTCATTGCCGCCGGCAACAAACTGCGTCTGAAGCAGCACGATATCAAGATCAAAGGGCATGCGCTCGAATGCCGTATCAACGCTGAAAATCCGCGTTCTTTCATTCCTTCACCTGGCACGATCAAATACTGGCATGCGCCAGGCGGTAACGGTGTGCGTATGGATAGCCATGTTTACAGTGGTTATCGCGTTCCACCCAATTACGATTCTTTGATTGGCAAGCTGATCACGTGGGGCGAAGACCGTGCCACGGCGATGGCACGCATGCGTAACGCACTGGATGAGGTGGTAGTGGAAGGCATCGAAACCAATATCGCCCTGCATCGCAATGTGATCATGCGTGACAATGGTTTCAGCAAGGGTGGTGTGGATATTCACTACCTCGAAAAAATTCTCGGCAAAGTACATCACTGATTCTTCAAAACGGATTCTGTAAAACAGACGCAGCCGGCGTAACGGCGCAAAGAAGGGGCAGATTTTCACAAGAAATCTGCCCCTTCTTGTTTTACGCAGCTTTTGTGGTCAGCGGAGGGTGATGGTGGGAGTTCCGGGAAACGCTGCAAGTACGTCCCTGTAAGCTCGACGCCGGCATCCCTGCCGGCGACGTTCCCGGAACTCCCACCATCCCCCTCCGCCCAAGCATCAAACCAATCTAGCAGATACGTATCGGTGCAAACATAATCTCTTCTCCGATATTGCACTCTGGATCAACGCAAAGTGCGGAGCCCAATCTGAGTCCGGGGTGAAGGGGAGTGATTCAGAAACGTCGCCGCCCAAGATGGGGGGGGGGAGACAACACGGCCCGATTAACCGCCGTGTG
>CAYYPW010000004.1:0-270699 GCA_964473645.1 uncultured Moraxellaceae bacterium | reverse complement strand
GATCGTGATCGTGATCGTGATCGTGATCGTGATCGTGATCGTGATCGTGATCGTGATCGTGGTGCTTGTGTTGCGCCTGGGCGGCTTCTTCGCCCAGCCACTGCTTCACCGATTCAGGCTTTTTCTGCAAATCAAAAAGGCCGAGCGACAGCACTTCACTGGCGTCGATCTTGCCATTTTCTACCTGGATAACGCTCGCAAACGGGTTGATCAATCCCGCTTTTGCACGCAAAAGCGCTATCGTTTCAGGGCTCGCCTGGTCAGCTTTGGTAATGAGAATTTTATCTGCTACGGCCACCTGTTTCAGTGCTTCTCGAAACTCGGAAAGTGATCGATCGCCACTGGTCGCATCCAGCAACGTGACAATACCATCGCAGCGATAGCGCTGGTTCAACAGCGGATCATTGATAATGCTGTAGACCAGTGGCGTGGGGTCGGCCATGCCGCTGGTTTCAATTACAACGCGTTCCAGCTTGCGAATTTCCTTGCGCAAGGCTTTTTGAAAGAGCTCCCACAAGGCGCGGTGCAAATCGCCATTCACGGTGCAGCACAAACAGCCGGAATCCAGCACGATCGTTGTGTCGTCGATGCGATCCACCAAATGATGATCGATTCCGATATCACCAAACTCATTGATCAATACCGCTGCGTTTTGCAACGCCGGTTGTTTGACCAAATAATTAAGCAAGGTGGTTTTGCCTGCCCCGAGAAAACCGGTAATTACCGTGACGGGAATGCGTGGGTCGTGCATGAGGTATCCTATGAGCTTCCGATAGTGGTTTGTATTGCTGACAGGTGATTTTCGTCGCCAGCGATCAAGCCGCTTGGTTCCATTTTAATGCAGCTATTTAATGTAGCAATGGGTAAACCACTAATCCGATCAAGGCTGCCGCAGCAACGATCATCGGCTCCTGAATTTTCTTGTATTTCCATAGTAAGACAGCGGTGCCAACTGCCAGCAGTGCTGTAGGAATATCAGTAATGGATCGCTGCGCCAGCACCACTACCGAACCCGCAATTGCCCCAATTGCAGCTGCTGTGATGCCATCGACAAATGCAATCAAGGCGGGATGCTTTCCATATTTTTTGAAATAGGGGGCAGGGAGTATTGTGAGCAGGTAGCAGGGCAGAAAGGTTGCTACCGCCGCAATACAGGCGCCATTGAATCCAGCCACCAGGTAGCCGATGAATGCCGTCGTTATCACGACAGGCCCTGGTGTGATCATTGCCACGGCTACCGCATCTACAAATTGGCGTTCAGTGAGCCACTGGTATTCGGTCACCACACCGCCATACAGAAAGGGCACAATTGCCAGCCCGGAGCCAAATACGAACGCACCGGCCTTGGTAAAAAACAAGGCGATCTGTATGAGTGTATTAGCATCTGTCAGGCTGGCCAGAGCGATTTTTGGCGTCGCCAGCGTCGCGGCCCCAGGGGCTGCCAATGAAAAAAGCGTGTTGGATTTGAATTTGACACGCACCAGCCACACCAATACCCCAGCGGCGATAAACAGTGATGCGATTTCTGTTTCGGTAATAATCGTTACTGCCGCGAGCAATACAAAAATTCCCCATAACAAGCGATCCTTGCCCACACTTTTGGTCGTAAGTTTATGCGCGCTGATAGTAATGATGCCGATCACCGCTGCGCCTACGCCATAAAATACGGCTTGCATCCAACCAATACCGTCGTAGCGCACATAAGCCCAACCCAAGGCTACGACCATCAGAAATGACGGAATGACAAAGGCCAGGCCGGTCAATGTGGCGCCCAGCACCCGGTAGTGCACAAAGCCCAGGTAAATCGCCAACTGTGCGGCCAATGGCCCGGGTGCAATTTGCGAGAGTGCCAAGCCTTCTTTGTAATCGGCATCGCTGAACCAATTTCGTTTTTCGACCAAGTCCCGGTGCATGTAGCCCACCAGTGCCACCGGGCCGCCAAAGCCCCATGTACCCAGTTGCAGAAAATAAAGAATGAGCTGCCATAGGGAATAAACAGGCATTTCTGAATTCTGCAGCTGAGAATCGTGCGGAGTGGCGTCGTGAACAGTAGGGTCGTGCATGGTTGTAAAGTCGCCGTCTTTGGGGTGTAAGTGTGGATCTGTCGCTACGGTCGAGCGCAGGGTAACGTGGCAGGTATTGCAAAGCAATGCGGGCTTGGCTTTGCCTATCACAATGTCCGCCGGGTGGCAGATCTGTCAATGGTGGGATTCACCCCGCTCATCCCGCCACTGCCTCGGTGATTTTCCCGCCAGTTCCTTAAACGCTTTGCGAAAATTTGCCGTCTCGCGATACCCCAGTCGAAAGGCAATATTCTCGATGCGCATGTCCGTTTTGCTCAGGTAGTAGAGTGCTGTCTCGTGACGAATACTTTTGAGCAAGTCCCGAAAATTAATACCCTCATCATTGAGTCGACGCCGCAACGTTCTTTCTGAGATGCGAAGTTTTTCGGCGACGAATCCTATCGAAGGCGATTCTTCGAGGTACAGCGAAATAATCTCGCGTATGCGTTCACTGAGTTGGGTGTGGGATTGCACTTTTTTCAGCTCATCAGCGCATTGCATCTCCATGACACGCTGATTGAGTGCGTTGGCGGTCTTGATGGGTAAATCAAGCTGCGCTTGCGAGAAGACCATGCGATTCTGATCTGCATTGAATTCGACATCGCAATGGGTGTAGGGGTAATACATACTCGGATCAGCGGGCTGCTTGTAGGTGACCGACACTTTGCGCGGGTAAAAGGGTTGCCCAGTGAGCAGTGAAACGTTGTAGCTGGTGGTGCCAATAAGCGCATCGATCAAGGCAATGTTCAGTTCAGGCCAGCCGGTGGATATCTGATATTCGATCGACACCTCATCGCGGCCGGGTTGCAGCGTTATACGCACCGATGGCAACACAATAGCGGCGTAGCGCTCCATCAGCGTCATGACCATACGCACGTCCTTACACGCCATGATGGCCGACCCCAGGTTTCCATGCGCCATGATGGGTATCCGCGCGCCCAGCTCCAGAAAGAAACTGCGTCGTCGCACCTGTCGATTCAGACTCTGCATGACGGCAGCCAGTTGATCGATGGTAATGCGTTCGCCCGGTGTCAAATGCGAGGTGTCGTCTATGCCCGCCGCCTGTAATACGGCCCGGCTGTCCACTCCGAGCGCTTGCAGGTAATCCTCGATATAGGCGAGGTAAATGCCGTAGACTGTTTGTTTATCTTGCACGCTGTCCTTCCAGGTGAAACGCCGTAAAAAGGCTCATTGACTACCATCGATAGTCAGTTTGATTTACAGCAGATTCTTGCTGATCTGGCCGAAAATACCCCCTTTAGGCCTGGTTTGCAACTATAGTGAACGACCGGTCACCCCTATACTGGCTAAAAGTGACACACTTTGGGGGGATATTTCGGGCCCCCTAGCAGCAGGTGATTCATTAATAGATCAGCACGCAAGGGGCCGATATGTTTGGGTGGCTATCAAAAAAAGAATACACACTGGTCGTCGATGCGCATCAACCCGTGGGACTCGCCCACAAGGAAACGGTTCTCAACGGTGCCTTACGCCACGGTATAACGTTTCCTTTCAGTTGCAAGGTAGGGGGCTGCGCCGCCTGCAAATGCCAACTGGTGTCTGGCAAGGTGAAAGAACTTACTGACAAGTCCTATTTATTATCGAAAGAAGAAATTGAACAGAAATTTATTCTCGGCTGTCAGAGCGTTCCAGTTTCTGACGTTGTGATCAAATTGCCAGAGAATCCTCTCGCCAACCAGCACACAGAAGGTCGCATTCTCAGGCAGGTTCGATTGACACACGATATTGCTGAGATTGTCGTGGCACTGGATTCTCCGCTTCGGTATTTGGCCGGTCAATATGCGTCGGTGCAAGTGTTGGGCAGTGATATTCCAGCACGTTGCTATTCGTTTGCGCATGCCTGCCAAGCTGATGGCATGCAAGAAATTTCCTTCTTTGTGCGTGCTGTGCCCAATGGCCGTATGTCCAACTGGTTGCTTGACGCTTCGGCCCTTAACCAGCGCGTTGCAATCAAGGCTAGCCTGGGTGAATTTCATTTACGGCCTGCTCAAAACGCACTGGTGTGTGTGGCCGGAGGTAGCGGCCTGGCACCTTTGATCGCCTTACTGGAATCCGCGCTGGGTACCGATGCTGATCAACGCGCGGTGTATTTGCTAATGGGCGCCCGCAGCCAGCGCGATCTCTACTATCTCGATGAGATCCAGTCCTTGCAAAAGCAATGGCGTGGGCGTTTTGACTTTATCCCCGTGTTATCCGAGGAGCCTGCCGATAGCGATTGGACGGGTATGCGCGGTTGGGTCACCGATGCACTCACCCCGGCCGTTACCCATGACGCCCAAGGCTACCTTTGCGGGCCGCCCCCTATGATCGATGCTGCAATTGCCCGTATGACGGAGCAAGGCATGGATAGAGCACAGATTTATTTTGACAAGTTTTCTGATCAATCTGTTTCGAGTTAACCGAGAACATTCTAATAGCGAGAAAATTTTAAAAAGCCAGATGATTCTAATAGCCAGAATATTTTAATAGCCAGATCATTTAAATAGAGAGGTAAGCACGATGTTACGATATGTCAGATTTTATGTCGCGCCGATCACCATCATGGCCATATCGGTTGCCATGTTGTTCGGGGGTGTTTGGTTGTGGCTGCCTGCTGCACTTTATATCGCGTCAATTGCTGCACTGGATCAGGCGTTCCCCCACGATGTTGAAGAAACGCCTTATAAACGCGAGTTCTTTCTCGATCTGGCACTCTATCTGTCAACGCCCGCATCGATCATGCTGTATTTCGCTTTGTTTTGGGTCGCTGGCAGCGGCGTGCAAGATGCGTTGGGTGCCGGGGCCTACCTGCAGAGCGTTACTGGTATTGATGTGGTCGCAGCGCGTAACGCTACGCCTTGGTACCACTATGTGTTGATGTTCGCAGCAATCGCTTTGCCCGCGACGGGTGCAGGTGGATTGGCGGGGCATGAACTGACGCATCGCACTTGGCGCCCCTTCGATTTATGGTTGGGCCGAATGACCATGGCCTTCAACTGGGGCATCGCCTTCCCGATTGAGCATGTGTATGGGCACCATACCTATGTTGGCACATCGAAAGACCCAGCGACGGCTGCACGTGGTGACTCGGTATATCAGCACTTGCCCAAAGCCATGGTTCGCACCGTGGTCAATGCGTGGGATATCGAATCCGCCCGTCTCGATAAAATCGGGGCCTCATTCTTCTCCCCAAAAAACGTGCTGTTGCGCATGGCAGCGGTGGCGCTGGCAACGACTGCGTTTGCCTACTACTGTGCCGGTTGGATGGGCGTGTTATTTCACTTGATTGTGTGTGTCGCCACCAAAATCGCACTCGAAGTGCTTAATTATGTCGAGCACTACGGCTTGATTCGTGTGCCCAGCGATCCGGTGCAACCCCGCCATTCCTGGAACTGCAATCACGTTGTCAGTGGTGTATTCACCTACAACCTGACCCGTCACAGCCATCACCATGCGGACGCACAAATCCCGTATCAGGACTTGCGCGCGCACTCGGAGCAACCGCAAATGCCTGGCGGACTCATGACGGCCTATTTGTCGACATTGATCCCACCGCTCTGGCGCAAGAAAATTGCCCCCAAACTGCTGGAATGGGATCAAACCCAGGCCGACAAACGCGAGTTTGCATTGATTCGTGACGCCAATAATGCCAGTGGTTGGTCAGAGCTGAAAAAGAGTGTCGCCAATACCAGTGGGGACGTGCGCGCGGTACCTCAAGGCAATTTGGGGTACTGATTCTATCCCCTTGTCTATACTGACTGGGCGAGGTCATTGATTGACCTAACCTAGTCAGTTTAGCGGGGGCGGTATGTTGCAGCAGAGTTTGCAGGCAAAGTTGTCATTGGCACTTGCAAGTGTGGTGCTGGCGTCGGCATTAATTGTAGGAACGGTAATCAGTTACCAGAAAGCCAGCGCTATTCACGAACATGCCGACGAGCTGGCAAAAAGCCATGTGGGCGAGCTGGTGCATTTGCTCGAAACCACCGATGTGTTGATGTCGGAGCGGGTCACCGGCGCCATGAGCTTGCTGAAAGATCGGGCGCGCGCAATGGGCGAACCTGCTCTGGCCGAGTCTGTTGATCTCTTGGGTGAGCCAGTGCCTGACCTGCGCTTTGGGTATACCAGTCAAGTGCAGATTTTCACGTTGGTCGATGAGGTCACTCGCATTGCGGGTGGTACCGCGACCTTGTTTGTAAAGAAGGGCAGTGATTTCGTTCGCGTAACGACCAATGTAATGACCGATGGTAAGCGTGCCATCGGCACGCGCCTCGATCCACACGGTAAAGCGATCGTTGCACTGCGCAATGGTCAACCGTTTTACGGGCAAGTCGATATTCTCGGTAATCCCTTTCTCACTGCCTACGAGCCAATGCGCGATGCCAATGGTGACATTATTGGCGCCTGGTATGTCGGCTATAAGGCCGACATGAAAACACTTGAGGCAACGCTCCAATCCAGTCGTATTCGTCAGGGCGGCGTCGTATTGCTGGCGGATGATCGTGGACGGGTGCGTGGCCATACTCAGGGTGCTGACAAAACCCATATCGAACAACTGGCCAAGGGGGAGGTAGACGGTTGGGTTACGCATCGCACCGCATTTGCCCCGTGGGGATATACGGCAATTGCGGCCTACCCACTCGCAGAGGTTGAGGCGGCGGTCACCGATCAGATCCTGGGGGTGGTCGTAGTAACGTTGCTGGTGAGTGTCGTTGTGTTACTGATGATTTACTGGCAAATACAGCGTTTGGTGATCCGTCCGCTTGCCAACGCCGTTGCGTGTGCCGAGCGCATTGCCGAAGGCCGCCTTGACCAGACGATTCGCGCCGACAGTCAGGACGAAGTGGGACGTCTGATACAAGCGCTCGGCAAAATGCAGCAGTCGTTGCGTCAATTCATGCAAGAGATGGCACGTGCGTCGGACCATGTCGCACAGGCCGCGACCGACCTGTCGAGCGTGACAGCCGAAACGCAGCGGCGTGTGGAAGATCAACGCAGCCGCACTGATCAGGTGGCCACGGCAATGACTGAAATGAGCGCGACTGTCAGCGATGTCGCATCCAACGCGCTGGCCGCTGCTGAGGCGACCCAATCTGCCGAGCAAGAAGCCGACCGTGTACAACAGAATGTATCTGCAACTGTGAGCGCCATTCAAAATCTTGCCAACGAGATCAATCAAGCCGCCGAAGTCATGCGCATGCTGGCCGAAGATAGCGACCGCATTGGCAGCGTGCTCGATGTCATTCGCAATATTGCCGGCCAAACCAATCTGTTGGCTTTGAACGCAGCCATTGAGGCAGCGCGTGCAGGTGAGCAGGGTCGCGGATTTGCGGTGGTTGCCGATGAAGTGCGTACACTGGCTTCACGCACCCAGACCTCGACAGAAGAAATTCAATCGATGATACAACGGTTGCAAAGCGGTACGCAGAATGCGGTCGCGCGCGTTGAAAGCGGGCATGTCATGGCGCGCAGCAGTGTGGAGCAGGTGAACGCGATGTCGCGTTCGCTCGATGCAATAACGGAAGCCGTCAGCCGCATCAATCTAATGAACACGCAAGTGGCCAGTGCTGCTGAAGAGCAGAGTGTGGTGGCCGAAGATGTGAACCGCAATATTTTGCATATTACCGAAGTCGCCGAAGTCACCAGTGAAAATGCCGAACGCACATCGACGTCAGCACAGCAACTGGGTGGCCTTGCCAGTGATTTGCGCCAGATGATACATCGTTACCGGGTGTAGGGGCCTTATTCTGCGCATAAGACCCCCGACGCATAATATCGGGGGTTTTGTTTTATCAAAACCAACGCGATGGCTTATATCGCAGCATTCCCCATGATCGCCGTACGATTGCGGAATTCATTGACCAATTCCCCCGCCTGCCCAAACATTTTATCGCGCCAACGTTGTTCAAGTGCGCGCGTGTCATGCTTGTTGGGGTGAAACCGCCGGCCGGAAAACAGCGGCATTTTGGGCAGAATGCGGGTAATAAATCCGCCAGGACCAAACAGCGTTCTCGCACCACTCACCAGATCTGGAATGTCACGCAGTTTTCCTTCTTTGGCGACCAGATAGATCCAGCCTGCCAAAGCGGCTGGCCCCACTGTAACGAGCACCAGAAAGGGCGCAATTTGCCGCTCACGATGATTGTTACCAATCTTTTCATAGACATCGTAGGCAACGGCTTTATGTTCCAGTTCTTCGAGGGCATGCCACTGCCACAACTTTAACATCTGTGTATCGAACTGGTTCATCAGGCGTTCGTCGGTCAACAGCTGTTCACCGAGGAGTGCGGTGAAGTGTTCCATAAGGGTTGTGCAGGCAAGTTGCGTGCTGGGGGATAATCTTTCCAGCAGACTCAGGGCGAATTTCACCGCATTTTCCGGCATGCGTGTATCAATGCCCCGAGCTTTGAGCAGTTCGTTGAGACGTTCATGTTCGCGGCCATGAATGGCCTCCTGGCCAATAAAACCCGAAATTTGGGCTTTCAGGGTTTCATCTTCAATCTGATCACGGAAGCGGCGTACCGACTCCACGAAAAAGCGCTCACCGGGCGGAAATATCCCCGACAACATGGCGAGAAACATCGTCGCCGTTGCATTATTGCCAAAGAAGTAGCGTGGGCTGTCCTCAGCAAATCGAAAATCCATTTGCCGTGGCGGGATACCCACCCGGGCACCCGCCAACTTGCAGGATTCTGATTTCATCTCGGCCTTCAAGTGTGATGTATTCATATCTCGCTCTTCTCCAATCGGGCAAACAAACCGGCTTTGACCCATGGGTCACTTATTGTTAAATTAAGCCGACTAATTGTTCGGATTCAATTCGGGTTTGAGAGAAGGTGCGACCATGCCACGCAAGCCAACGCAGAAACGTGCCAAAGCCACCGTAGAAACCATTGTTGAAGCGGGGTTTATCTGTGTCGCCAAGCGCGGCCTGGAGGCCACCACCACCCGGCATATCGCCGAAACCGCCGGTATAGGCGTCGGATCGTTGTATGAGTATTTTTCCAACAAAGATGAGATTTACCAGCTGATGTACACCCGACTGGTCAATGAGGTCTCTCACACCATCAAGGCGCTCGTACCCGAATTGGTCACGCTGCCTATCAGTGATGCGATTCGGCGCATTCTTTACTCCGTGGGAGCCTTATTGCAGCGGGACGACAAGCGCTACCTGCGTTGCGCGCGTTATGCATTGCAGGCCGACATGAAAATGGACATGGAACCGTTAGCCAAATTATTGATGGAAGTCATATTGCAATACGTCATGCATCAGCCGCGCTATATGCGGGTACGAAATATTCCCACCATGAATTACATTTTCATTCATGGTGGCATTTATACCCTGATGCATCATTTGAGTGAACGTAACCCTGCCATCAGTTATGAGGCATTGGTTGATGGTCTGGCCGATATGGTGGGGCACTATGCCGAACATGAGTTAGCGCTTATCGAAATTGCGCATAAGCATTTACCGCCGTGAGTATCGCAGACTGAAAGTGCAAAAGGTTTTAAATAAATGTAATGCAGCCACCTATGCCATTCATTAAACTGTTCAAAGATGTCGCAACTAAAATAATAAACATCAGGTAAGGCACCGTCCATGACAACGCCTGCTTCACGCCGCAAAGGGCAATTTTCCTGGCTGATAACACTGTGTTCTATCCCTATTTCCAGCGCTATTGCAGCCCCCGATTTTGAAAGTTTGTTCGAACTCGATTTGCAAACACTGGGAGATATGCGCGTAACGTCAGTGAGCAATACAGACGAGGCGTTGCGCGACGCGCCTGCAACCACCATCGTCATTACCCGCGAACACTTACTTGCGCGTGGATATCGCAACCTGTCTCAAATCTTCGACGATTTGCCGGGCATGGATGTGGTGCGTCCCTATGGTGATGTTTATTACGCCAACTATTGGCGTGGCATACGCAATAATCTGGGCAGCCCATTTTTGTTCATGCTCGATGGCATTACCCAGAATGATCTCTATTACAACAGCGCTGAAACCCTGGCGACCCTGCCGATCAGCGCAGTAGATCGCATTGAAGTCGTATATGGCCCCGCATCGGTGGTGTATGGCGCCAATGCATTTGCTGGCGTGGTAAACGTGATTACCCGTCACGGAGCGACCGATGCCGGTGTGCACAGTCGTGGCGAGGTCAAAGCCGGCAGTTTTGACACGCAAATTGCCGATGTATATGCCAGTGCCTCCAATACCACCGGTTTTGCCAGTGTGGCTGCGCGTTATGATATCGGTCGCGTCGATACGCGTTATACCGATGAATATGAATGGACACAGGATCGATACTACAGTGATCCGGCTCTATGGGGCGGGTTCGCCCATCACTCGGATTATGGACAATTTGATTCGCCGCATCGCAACACGGCGATTGATTTGCGTGTGGGCAGTGGTAACACGACCTTGGCGGCGCAACAGCAAATTCTCAACAGTGGATACGGCACAGAATACCCGGGCGATCGCGTGCAAAACCATGCCACATGGCGAGAGAAAAATGAGTTTTTGTATCTGAGCCACCAACAGCGATTGAGTCGTACCCTGACGGGCAAAACCTTGCTCGCCTATCGCACCTCAGGCCTTGATAAACCCTCCGATTTTCTGGAGGCATTCAATGTCGTGGGGGCTGACGGCAGCGTAGAACGACAATTAGCCTACTCACTTTGGAATATTCAAAACGAAAGCACACAATTTCAGCAGGACGTGTCGTGGGCATTCAGCGATCAATGGCATTTTAACGGCGGGCTAAAAGCAGAATGGAAACATCTGCAAAAAGCCTCCCGAATTCATTACGGGCCTGCTGTCACGCCCGAGAATGCCAATCCTTTAAACTATGCCTATCCTGCCTGGCCACTGCGAGACACGGTCAACGACAATACCGAAAACACCAAGGACCTGAGCTTTTACGCGTTGACCACCTGGCGTATTCCTCTGGCCTTTTTCGATGTGGATTCTCATTTGTTGAATGCCGGTTTTCGGGTCGATGATAACTCCGTGTTCGGTAGTGAAACCTCGTTACGGGGTGGCTGGGTTAGTCATTATGGCGATTACACGGTAAAGCTGATGGCCGTTGGTGACTCGTATCAAACCCCAACCCCGCGCGTTATGTACAGTGGTTGGGCCGGTTCGGGTTCCAGCCCTGATTTGGCACCAGAAACCGCGCGCACCACAGAACTGAGCGTCGAATATGCCCGGCCGAGTTTTATGTGGCTGATCAGTACTTATCAGATGGAATCAAAAAACGCGATCATCAACTTTCCCGCCGGGGCGGCCAACGCCGGGGAAGCACGCATCACCGGCGCGGATGTGCATTTTAAGCAACGGTTTGCGTTACCCAGTGGGGATTGGTTGCGCTTTTGGAGCTATTACTCATTTCTGGATGTCGAAGAAACGCTGGAAAGTGCTGTGGTTGAGCCTTATTCGCCCTTTGCCGATATCTCAGAACATAAGCTGCACCTGGGGGCGGAATGGCCACTCTTCGATCAGTGGAGCCTCTCGATGCGTTCGCGCTACTTCAGCGAACGTGACACCATTGCCACCAATCCGATACGTCGCGTGAAAGCCTACACCACTGTGGATGGTAGCGTCAGTTACCGGATTTCGGAGGCAGAGAACTTGCAGATGGCGTTGACGGTCGAGAACCTCTTCGACAAGCGTTATTTTCACCCTGGGGTGCGCCAGGCTGATGCGGGTCTGGCGCCTGGCGCATTCGATGCAGAGGGCGTGTGGCAGGGCAGCGCCGGTTATTTCAATTCACTACTACCCCAGGAAGGGCGCGGCGTATTTTTCTCGTTACGCTGGGATCAATGACTACCCACTAAGGCAAGACGCTTTTCATGGCAGGACGCTAATGTAAAACGCTGGGGGTAACGTGCAGGTCGCGCATCCGCATGGGTTTGGCATAAAAATACCCTTGCACCAGATCACAGTCATTTTTGCTCAAAAACTCCGCTTGAGACGCGTTTTCAACCCCCTCAGCTACCACCCGCAAACCGAGTTTATGCGCCATGGCGATAACGGCGGCAGTGATTTCGCGATCATCTTCATCGTGCACGACATCACTGACAAACGACTTGTCGACCTTTATGCCTCGAATCGGCAAGCGTTTCAGATAGTTAAGGGAAGAATAGCCCGTCCCAAAATCGTCGATGGTCAGAAACGTTCCCATGTCGTGCAACTTTTGTAGCATTTCCAGCGGAGTACCGGTGGTATCCAGCAGAAAATTCTCTGTAATTTCCAGTTCCAGTTGGGAAGGATCGATCCTGGAGGCCTCCAAATTTTGACGAATAATGTCGATCAAGCGTGGGTCGCGGAATTGTCGTGCCGACAAGTTGATAGAAACATGACCGTCTTTCGGCAGCAGTCCTTGCGCGTTCATTTCACTGATACAGCGGCAGGCGGTTTCGATGACCCATTCACCAATCGGTACGATCAGCCCGGAATCTTCGGCAATCCGAATAAAATGTTCCGCTGCTATAACCCCATGTTGTGGATGAATGCGGCGTAACAATGCTTCGTAACCCACGATCTGTTTGCTGTGCATCGACACCTGGGGCTGAAAATACAACTCAAATTCACCGTTTTTCAATGCTTGGCGTAAATCCTCTTCGGCGCGCATCTGCCGCGCCAGTTCTTCGTTCATTTCTTTGGAGAAAAACTGGTGATTATTGCGCCCCAGCATCTTGGCGCGGTACATCGCCATATCGGCATATTTCATCAGGGTATTGGCGTCTTCGGCGTCATCGGGCGCGATGCTGATACCGATGCTGGTCGAAATCGTGATGCTTTCGCCTGCGAGCTCAATCGGCGTTTTAAGTGCAAGCAGGATTTTACGTGCCACTTGATCGGCTTCCTGATTGATATGCAGGCCCGAAATCAACAGGATAAACTCGTCACCCCCCAGTCGGGCCACAGTGTCGGTGGGGCGTGTACACGCCTGTAAGCGTGCAGCCATGGCAACGAGCAGGGCGTCCCCCTGATCATGCCCCAGTGTGTCGTTGATACGCTTGAAATGGTCAACATCCAGAAACAGCACCGCAAATTTCTCGTGGGTGCGTCGTTGCAGTTGCAACGCTTTCACCAGACGGTTACGAAACAGATGGCGATTGGCCAGTTGGGTGAGCGGGTCGAACAGAGCCAGTTGCTTCAATTGCTCCTGCACCTGTTTTAGCTCGGTAATATCCAGCATGCTGCCCAGATAGCCTTCGAACGTATTGGCGTCGACAAACAGGGGCTTGGCTTGATTGATGACATGCCTGACCCGGTTTTGCCTGCCGATCATGCGAAATTCTTGCCGACACTCAATGCGTTGCGCCAGTGCATCCTTCCAGCCGGTCACGACACGTTGCCGATCCATAGGGTGCAGGTTACGTGCCCAGTCATGCAGCGTGGGCGGGTCTTTGAGAATCCCGCTGATCTCGCGCCACTGATCGTTGACAAAAACCAGTTGGCCATCGGCATCGATTTGAAAGACGCCTACCGGTAAGGAGGTGGTCAGCAGGCGAAAACGTGCTTCGCTCTCCTGCAGAGCGTGATTGTTGCTTTCAATTTGTTCCAACATGGAGTTGAAGGAGTCGGTCAACTCGCCCAGCTCATCCTGGCTGGTCTTGGTGGCACGCAAGGAATAGTTATTGGTGTCACCTATGTCGCGCGTTGCTTTTTTGAGCATGTCGATCGGGCGAATAACGGTCGCCTGCAGCCGCGTCGCCAGCAAGAGGGCAATCGCAAATGCAAGCGCAGCCGATACAACATTTAACGCCGCCTGCAGCCACAGCAAATGCTTGATGTCGCGGAGCGAAGCGTGCAGATAGAGGGCACCGATACTGACGCCGTCCAGCATGACCGAGCGCGCTGTGAAAATCTCGTCGTTGTTGTCATGCAGTTTGAGCGTGTGCAAACTGTCGCCACAGTGGGTAGACCCTGCATTTCTGGTGTAATGAGCAAATACCTTGCCATTTTTGTCGTAGAGGCATGCTGCTTCGATGGATGAGCGCTGCGCTGCAGCACTCAAATGTTGGTAGGCGAGCTGTGCGTCTTCAAACTGCAGGGCCGCTGTGCTGCGATCGGCCAGAATTTGCGCCAGTACATTGATTTCTTCTTTGGCTTTTTCCGTTTGATTGGCTTGTTGATAGTACAGCGTAATGCTTGTCGCAATCAGGAGCACTAACATGCTGCTGATGGCGGCAATCAGAATAGTTTTTGAACGCAACGACAAGCGATCAATGGAAAGCATTTATCTGAGTCACGATAAGTCATTCACGGTAAGTCATTTACGGTAAGTGTGCAGCGCTGTTTCCAACAATTTCGCACTGATAGTAAGTTTACGCTGGTTCGCATTGGCCAGATTTACCTTGATGCGAACACGATTCTGCTCATCGATGATGAACTCGATGATGCCTGCTTCGCTAGCAAAACCCGCGAGATCGCTGACCAGCAGCGTAGGCGATTCGGGCGCTAATCGTACTATGCGTTTAGACATTGTAGCCGAGATTCTGTGAAGAAACGCTATATGACAAGTCGATATATCGGAAAGCTGTTTTGGGAATAAGACCTCAAAATTACGACCAGCGGTAGTTTTGGAACGTAAGCTGGCGATTAGTTCTTGAACAGGTTGATCACCAAATATGCAAAGCCGAAACGGCGCGTTGTTAGATTCAAAAGCAGTATCGGGCCAGCTGACAAACTTTGTGAAGTTATAAAGGTAAACTAGCTTGATTTCCGTATCAGAGGGTTGCATCGCCCAAGCGACCTGGTTAAAAAACAACAACATGACAATCCCGCGCACAATCCCGCGCACAAACGCACGCCGCCTGCTCGTGCGAGCGGCGGAGGCAGAAGAGCATGCGCGTAGCCGAGGGAGTTGATTAAAAAGCATTTTAACCGTGTACTCGGGTCAATCTATCTGACAAATTGCAGACACTGTAGAACAGCAATGCATTATTCCACAGTCAAAGTGTAAAGCGGTGAGCTAATTCCTGTTAGGGGATATGGAAAATAAAAATGCCCTGTGGGAGCAGGGCAGGTTGTGAAGACCGATCGCCTTCAGGAGACTTTTTTAGCACGTTGATCGCAGACGGTTTATAACTCGTTCAACGTCAGGGATAGAGGGCTTGCAGTTGGCTCTTGGTTTCGCGCTGTTTTATGCGCCGCTGTGATTCTTCGTCTGCAATGCCTTTGCGTAGCGCATCGCTATTCCATTGCACATCGTCACTGGGACAATACAGCGTTTGTTCCAGCGCTTGGGCGGCAGTGGCCAATAGTGCACTCATGGCGTGCTGGCGTACATGCCCCAGACTATGCACTGGGTGCTCGGTATGCAAGGTTTTAAACCATGCCACCAAGGCCTTACGTGCGGCCACTGGATGCTGTTGTTTGCATGCCTGCAGGAGGGCGTCACGCTTGCGCGAGAGTGATTCCTGTGCGGCGATGTCAGTGTTTGATGTTGGCGTTTTTGCCGCTTTTTGCGCGCGGATTTGAATGAACCACAGGGCGAGCGTTATCAGCCAGGTCACCAGTAGGCCCAGGCTGACCCATTGCCAGATCGACGATTGAGCAGTGTTGACAGAGGCGTCAGCAGCAAGAGGTTGCGCCTCAGTTTGCACGTTATCCGTCGGCGTCACGGCGGGCGCAGACGCAGGCGCCTTGCCTGTGATGGTGAGGGTGTGACCCGCCAGGGTGACTTTGTCGAGTCGGTCTTCCTGAACGTTCCAGTAGGGAATTTCCACGGTGGGCAAAGTAAGGCTGCCGGGTTGGGTCGGGATATAGGCATGGGTCTCGATGCGGCGGCTGGTGACGCCCTTGGCATCGGGTAAACCGCGTGATTCGGCCGGTTCCGGATAAACCTTGAAGCCTTTGCCTTCCGGTACAGGCAGCGGTGGCAATAATGATGCAGCGACGCCTGCCGCTTCGATGCTAACGACGCGAGTAATGGGCTCACCGACCTTGAAGCTTTGTTTGTCGGGTTTAATGGTTTCTTCTACGGTGATGTGCCGGGTGGGCAACCAGGCGGCGTTGGCGGGGTAGCCATCGGGTTTGGGACGAACCTTGATCTCGATGCCATTCGATTCCCGGCGAATTTGTTTACCCATCATGCCCAGAAACGGATCAAGAAAACCACTGCCCCCTACGGCGATCGTTGCGTTCAGTTCGGCTGGCGGAATCACGAACGTGCCGCTCTTTTGCGGAAAATACGCAAATCGGTTTTCAATCACTTCATAGTCGCGCCCGTCGACTACCTTACTGAATGAGCGGGGGCTACCGAGTTTTTCCTGAACGGCATTTTCGACATCGGGCATGACCAGGCTGGGGTCGTGGAGTTCGGTGCGTTTGTACAACCGCAGGGTGAAAATAACCTGTTGTTGCACATACACTTCACTGGCGTCGACTTCCGCTTCCAGGAATACCAGTTGCTGTGAGGTTTGCGCCTGGGTTTGTTGGGGTTGATCGATAACGTTGAGGGTAATCGGCTTGCTCTGCACACCATCAAAATTGATCGCGGGAATCGTCACGCTGCCTTTGCGCTTGGGCAGCAGGGTGATGATCCAGTTGGTTTCGGTGTTGATACCGCGATTGGTCAAGCGGGTGTTGCTGCCAAATTGTTTGTTCAAGAGTCGAAAATCGGGTTCAAGTACGCTGAAATCAGGTTCTTTCCCTTTATTGGACTCATCGATACGCAAGGTGAGACGCAAGGTTTCGCCCAGGCGCACTTCGGTGGTGTCGACACTGGCGCTCACTACCAGCGCGTGGGCAAGACCACTCATCCACCCTTGCAGCAACAGAATAATGCCCAGCAACAGGGGCGCGCGACGTGTGCGCGAACCGGTTGAACGCGCCCTCCGTTGGCGGAGGGAATGATTATGTTCGTTAGTCGTCGGTTTCACTTGGCTTACCATTGCGTTCCGTTCTGGTTTTCGTTGTTTCGACGCAGGCGCGACTCGTAATAGAACTTGCGCCGCAGCAAGCCACCCGGATCATCGGGGACGCGTCGCAGCCATTGTTCCATCGCTTGTTCATCTTCGGTATCCGGGCTTTGGTTGCTGGCGCTGGCGGGTGTCTCGTTGCCATTCTCAGCGTCTTCTTTTTCATCGCCTTGGGCTTGGCTGGACTCATTTTCATGCTCTTCAGCGTCGTCCTCGTCTTCGCCTTTACCTTGCTTTTGGTCGTTTGGTTTTTCTGAATTTTCGCTGTTGTCGGATTGGCCATCGCCCTGTCCATCCTGGGGCTCATCTTGTTGGCCGTCAGATGACTGGCCGTCGCCTTTGTCAGATTTTTGCTGGTCAGACTTTTCTTGATCAGTCTTCTGTTGATCAGAGTTTTGTTCATCGCCGCTTTTCTGCGAATCCTGCGGGTCTTTTGAACCGTCTTTTTCAGATTCGTCTTGCTCGCCATCACCACCTTGCTGAGACTCCGGTGGCTTTTGCTGTTGCAAGAAGCGTTTGACAGTTTCCTGGTTGGCTTTGGCGTCTGCCATGGCCGGATCTAGTTTGAGGGCTTCATCATAGGCCGAGAGGGCTTCTTCGAGTTTGCCTTGCTGGGCGAGGGCGTTGCCACGATTGTAATGGGCATCGGCACCCGGTATGGATTGGTAGAGAGCTTCTGCTTCGGGGAATTTGCCGGCCTTGTAGAGTGCGCCGGCTTTCCAGGCAGGGTCCTCAAATTGCTGGGCGGCGTCGTCATACGCCTGCTGATCAAACGCTTCCTTGCCGCGTTGATCCTCGTTTTTCCATAAGGAGGACCAGGTATCGGCATTGGCAGCAGGGGACTGCAACAGACTAACGCCTACTAGCAGGGGCATCAGCATGGCGCCCAACCAACCCTTGCGGTATCCGATCGCCGCGAGCGGAAGAATCAGCAGCGCCAGCCAGCCGCCGGCATCATCCCACACATCGAATTCACGCTGGGTTTCGCGAACGTTGTCATCCAGATTGAGAAAGTCGGTGAGTAAAAGATTGATGTCGCTGTCATCGGCGGTCATGGGGGTATAACGACCACCGAACAGGGCGCTGGCCTGTTTGAGGCGGGCGTGGTCGACCGGGGCCATGACAATGCTTCCGCTGGCGTCTTTTAGATAACGGCCGCTGCCCATGGTGACCGGCGCGCCTTCACTGGTGCCCACCGCCAGAATCGATAGCGAAATCGTGTCTTTCAGCGCTTCCAGTTCGGTAGCGTAATTGGCGGGTAAGTCGTCCCCGATGAACAGGATTTGCCCCTCAGGAAACCCGCCCTCTTGCAGCACTTGAGCGGCCTTTTTGATGGCTTCGATCGGATCGCTACCACTGATGGGCATGATTTCAGGGGTGAGGCTGCTGGCCATCGACAAAATGGTATTGCTGTCGTCGGTCAGGGGCGAAACGACGTGGGCGCTGCCGGCAAATACGACCAACCCCGTGACGCCTTCTTTGCTACGGGTGAGAATGTCACTGAGCTTGTGTTTGGCGCGCGCCAGACGCGAAGGTGGCGTGTCGCTGGCGAGCATCGACAGGGTGAGATCCAGCACGATCACGCGCGCATCGATCTTTTTCTTCATGGCGGCAGGTAATTGTTCCCAGGAAGGGCCTGCCATGGCAACGCTGGCCAGCAACCAGGCGGCCAACAAAAGCACCAGCGGTGTTTTGCTGTCGCGGGTTTGACTGCCTTGCACCAGATGCGCTAGCAAATGCGGTGAAATAGCGCGTTTCCATTCGCCGGCAAAGGCACTTTGGCGCCACAGCAGTGCGAACAGCACCACGGCGGGTAGGCTCGCCAGGAGCCAATAGGGGCGCAAGAAATGAAACTGGGTAATAGCCTCTGTGATTGCATTCATTGCACACGCTCCGAGGTCATGGCATCGGAAGGCATCGTCGAAGGCTCGGCAGTGTTGGTCTGGCTGCTCTGGGTGGTTGATGCCGCGCTGTTAATACTGGACGATGAACGCGCGGAAAAAGAGCGGCTGAGCGAATAAATCGCCATGCACGCGCTCAACAATAACGCGGCACCTAAGGGGTAATGAAATAAATTGCGGATAGGCCGATAGGTTTCAGGATCAACTTCGATCGGTTCCAGCTTGTCGAGCATCTGGTAGATGCGGCGTAATTCGTCAGTATTGCGTGCGCGAAAATATTGGGCCCCCGTGAGCTGGGCGATTTTTTTCATCGTGCCTTCATCAAGATCTGCAGAAGGATTGATGGTGCGGGTGCCAAAACCCAACAAACCGGGCATTTTCATTTCATCGGCGCCGACCCCGATCGTATAGATTTTCATGCCTTGCTTGGCGGCGAGTTCTGCGGCTTGCACGGGCGAAACGGCGCCGGCCGTGTTGGCGCCATCGGTCAGTAGAATCAATACTTTGCTGCCGTCGCGGTGGCCACTTAGGCGTTTGAGGGCTAGTCCAATGGCATCGCCAATGGCAGTATGCTCGCCAGCAATGCCAATTTGCGCTTCATTGAGCAGCACTTGTACGGTTTTACGGTCGAACGTCAGTGGCGTTTGCAGGTAGGCTTGTGTGCCGAACAGAATCAATCCCACGCGGTCGTTTTCGCGACGATTCACAAACTCTTCGACGACGGCTTTGATCGCGGTCAGGCGATCGACGGGGTCGCCGTGCAGACGCATATCGCGCATTTCCATCGAGCCTGAGGTATCGACCGCGATCATCAGATCACGCGCCTTGGGGTTGATCGATACCGGATCGCCCACGTGTTGGGGTTGCGCCACGGCAAACACCAGCAACAACCAGATCAATAAATACAACGCGCGCATGGCCCGCGTATGGCGTTGCGTGCTGCGATGTTTTTTACCGGCCGCCGCGTAGACTTCTTCGTAAAACGGCACACGCAGAAATGCGCCTGCGCCGGTACGTGCGGGCGTTAGCAGCCAGCGGGCCAGCCAAGGCAGCGGCAGCAGACAAAGCACCCAGTACCATTTCAAAATGATCAGCATGATTGTTTTTGTATCCAGTCTCGACAAAGGCTCATCAAACCAGCCGCATCCAGCGCGGGTTGCGGTTGAAAGCGATTCCTGCCCAGGCATTGCCCTGGCCCCTGCGTGAATCCTTTGGTTTGCCCGGTTTCATCCAGAAATTGCAGCCAGCGATCACCGCTGCGTCCCGCTACGGCTTCACGCCCGTGGGCAGTCATGGCCACGCGTTTGAGCAGGGCGCTCAATTCATCGATCAATTGCAGTGGCGCCAGATTGGTTTGCTGTTGCAGGGTGTCCAGCGTTTTGAGTGCTTCGCGTCGAAACGCCTGACGTTGATAACGTCGCCATAGCCAATAGGCGACCCCCATCAGCAGGATAACGAGCACCAACAGTGCCCACCAGCCAGGTGCAGGCGGAAACCAGTTCACCTCATCAGGCAGGTGAATGCTGCGCAACGTTGCTTCCTGGGTTGCTTGTGTCGGATCAACCGGTGGCGGATTGATGGGGGAATCGGGCGTGCTCATGTCGCCCCCTTGCGTGAGCGAAAGCCTAGCGCACTGTGTAACGTGGTGGGTAAGTCGCTTTCGGTACTGATCTCAAACAGCGGAATACCCAACGAATTCAGTTGATCGCGCAAATCGGATTGATGCTGTAAAAACCGTAGTGAAAACCGTTTGCGAAATTGTTTGTCGGTGGTGTCGACGCGCACACTGCGCTCACCATCGGTAAAGCCATAACTGCCCGAGGGAGGCAGTTGTTTTTCCAGCGGATCATGAATCGCCAGTGCAATGACATCGGAATGCCGCTTGACCATGCTGAGCTGTTGCAAACATATATTATCGAAATGCTGAAAATCGCTGATCAGAAACACCAGGCTGCCGGGGCGCACCACATGGGAGAGGGCTTGCATGGCTTGCGACACGGGTTGGCGCGTGGCACGGGCAGTGGGCATATCTGCGCCCAACCACTGATTGAATTGCACCAGCACCCGAAAAAATGCCTGAATGCCGCGTTTGCCTTCTTTGGGGCGTATTTCGTGGGAGTGCAGGTCGTTGAAGACCAGGGCACCCAGACGATCCCCTTGTTCGCGGGTAGCCCAGGCCAGCAGTGCGGCGACTTTGGCTGCGACTACCGATTTCATTGCTTGCTTCGAACCGAAAAACATCGACTGACGCTGATCGACCAGCAGGTATACCGGTCGTTCGCGCTCTTCGCGAAAGACTTTGGTATGCGTGCGGCCGGTGCGCGCCGTTACCCGCCAATCGATCGAGCGTACATCATCCCCGGGGTTGTAGATGCGCACCTCATCGAAATCGATCCCGCGTCCACGAAAGGCAGAACGATGGCTGCCCGCCATGGCCGCCAAGGCGCGTCGTTGCGAGTGCAAATTGAGTTGACAGTGAGCGTTGGCCAACCCCACCAGCTCCTCCATGGTCACATAGACGCCGGGGTAGCGGTGGGCATTGTCGCGTTCTTTCAATACGCCACTGCTTTGAACAAACGGTGCGTTGGGCGTGGACATCGGTGGCTCCCTTACGGTGCTGCCACCCGGTCGAGCAGCTCA
Source organism: uncultured Moraxellaceae bacterium (assembly GCA_964473645.1). Classification (GTDB taxonomy): domain Bacteria; phylum Pseudomonadota; class Gammaproteobacteria; order Pseudomonadales; family Ketobacteraceae; genus HdN1. Next base: position 249,164 of record CAYYPW010000004.1, on the reverse strand, counting down.
TCGATGATGTGATCGCTGGTGACCCCTTTAGCTTCGGCTTCGAAGGTGAGGCCAATGCGATGGCGAAGGGTGTCGTGGGCGACGGCTTGTACGTCTTCGGGGGTAACGAAATCGCGATCGTTCAACCAGGCGTGCGCACGCGCGCAGGCATCGAGGGCTATGGTGCCGCGTGGGCTGACCCCATATTCAATCCAGCCCGACAGATCATCGCCATAAGAAAGTGGGTTGCGGGTCGCCATCACGAATTGCACGATGTATTCCTCCAGTGCCGGCACCATGTGCAGGTTAAGGAGTTCCTGGCGCACGCTGAAAATCTGCGCTTGGGTGACCAGGTGCTGGATGGGGCGAGCGGCAGGATTGGCGGAGTGGCCATTGCCTTGCGCCTCTTGCCGTGCCAATTGCAGGATGCGTTTTTCCGAGGCTGCGTCTGGGTAGGTAATCGTCACATGCATCAAAAAACGATCGAGCTGAGCTTCGGGCAGGGAGTAGGTGCCTTCTTGCTCGATGGGGTTTTGCGTGGCCATGACCAGAAACAGATCGGGCAGCTTGTGGCTTAATGCGCCCACCGAGACCTGGCGTTCGGCCATGGCTTCGAGCAGGGCGGATTGCACCTTGGCCGGCGCACGGTTGATCTCGTCAGCCAATACCAGGTTGTGAAAGATCGGCCCTTTCTGAAACACGAAACTGGCGTCGTTGGGGCGATAGATTTCGGTGCCGGTGACGTCGGCAGGCAGCAAGTCAGGGGTGAACTGAATACGGTGAAAATCGCCTTCGATCCCTTCAGCCAGACATTTGATGGCCTTGGTTTTGGCAAGACCAGGCGCACCTTCGACCAGTAAGTGGCCATTGGCAAGCAGGGCGATCAGCAATCGTTGAATAAGATGTTCCTGACCGATGATGCGCTCGGCGAGCGCGTTCTTCAGAGACAACAGTGCGGCGCGGTCAGACATGCCAGAAAAGCTCCGATCAAAATTCTCCCAGGGGAGAATGGTTTGGAATTGTTTTTATGGGATCAGGGTTGGGGATTATGCCGTTTGGACTACAAAAACGCCACTGAGTTCTGGGAGGGGGCGTGGGTGGGGACGCAGGTTTTGCTGCGTTTATCACACCTGCCGGGTTAATGCATGCACTAACTGATCAAACCGGCTATTGCGTGTCGTTGATTTGACCCAGCAAGCGTTGGCGTCGATGCAATGCGCCATTCATCTGGTCGGAGAGGCGCCGCCACTCTTGCAGGGCGGTGTCATCCATCAAATCGGTGGGTTCGGTCAGCAGCTTTACCCGTACTTTCGCGACCAATGCCTGAAATTGTGCATCTCGCTCTTGAACATCATTAATAGCGTTGAGCGTGTTGGGGGCGCTGTCGAGTAATGTGAGCAAGGGGTCCTGTGGGTTGATTGCTTCGATCAAAATGCGCGCGTGGGTGAGGTATTGCATTTCAAGTTTGTGTAAATCTTTATTGATATCGGCATAACGCTCACCGTGTGCGGCGCTTTGGCGTGCCAGATCAAACTGGTAGGCAAACACACCCATCACGACGAAGCACAGCGTGACGAATCCCAGCACCATGGCGTGTCTCATGACAGTTTCACCTGCACGGCTTGCAGGGCTTCATCCTGCGATTCGAAAAAGATGTGCTCGCCAAAGTGGCCAGCCCAGGCGACGATTAACGCAGGAAAGGTGGTGCGAAATATTTCATAGCGGCTGACACACTCGTTGTAGGCGTTACGACGTTTTGCAATGCGGTTTTCGGTTTCTACCAGTTCTTTTTGCAAGGAAAGAAATTGCTGGTCGGCTTTTAATTGCGGGTACTGTTCTACCAGCAGCATGACTTTTCCCAACAAGGCAGTATCGGAATGCGTGGCGTGGTTGGCCGCTTTCGCATTGCCATAACCATGGTCAGGCGTTGCGGAGCGGGCCTGGGTGGTTGCCAGCAGCACATCGGCCTCGTGTTTGGCGTAGGCTTTTACGACTTCGACCAGATTGCGGATTAGGTCATAGCGGCGTTGCAGATCAACGTCGACGTGGGCCCAGGTTTGCGGCACGGTTTTTTGCACGGCGATCAGATGGTTATAGGCGAGGAGATACCACAGCAGAAAACCTCCCCAACACACACCCACCACTGTGGTGGCAATCATTTCAGGTCATCCTTATGTTGATGGCGCAGGGCTGCCATTTTTTGGGTTACCAGCTTCTCGATGCACCGCCACCTCCACTGCTCCCACCCCCGCTGCTGCCTCCACCGGAAGACCCGCCTGAACTTGATGAACTGGAGAGGCGAGGCGTGGTGCGTACTTCTGTCGCAGTATGCGAGCAGGAGACACATTTTGAATCGACACGTTCCGAGCCGGTGCTGCTGGTGGTTGCCCGCACCAGGGTCGTGACGGTTTCTTGTAGTGTTTGTGCCTTGCATTTCGGGCAGCGGGAATAGGAGGTAAAGGTCGCCACATAACGTTCAGTGTCAGCTTTCAGGCAGGCTGGGCAGTACCAGACATCGTAGTCCACCGAGCCTAGGCGTTCTTCTAGGCGTTGCACTTCGTTGAGGTGTTTGTCGTCGTCCTGTTCTGCCAGTACATGCATCGGGCCGCTGCAACTTTGGCATTGTCGTGGGCGAAAACGTCGAAACTGACGCAGGTTCAAAATACCGGTCACCAATAACGACAGCCCGGCCACACTCATTTCGAACCAGGGTAAGTCGGTGGTGTTTTCGAGCGCGAGGTAGGCGAGGATAACGCCCACGATCGCGGCCACCACCAGCGCGACCAGAAAGTACAGCAGCAGTACCGGGTAGGATTTTCGGTGTCGGACGAAGACATAGCCCAGCAAAATGACGGTTGCTGCGAGCCCAAGCGAATATATGGCAGCGGAGAAATCCCGCAATTTGGTGCGCACGTAGAGGGGGGTTGAGCCTGGGACGCCTTTGGCGGCTTCGGGGTATTGTTTCAGAATCCTGGCGATTTCACGCGTGCCTGCAAGGATTCCACCTTCGATGTCATTTTGTTTGAAGCGGGGAATCACCCAGGTATCGAGAATATCGCCGGCCAATGCGTCGGTGAACAAGGGTTCCAGCCCATAGCCAACTTCGATGCGGGTGCGTCGATCGTTGGGCGCAATCAGGAACAACAAGCCGTTGTTGGTCTCTTTGCGACCTATGCCAATCTGATTGAACATATTGGTGGCGAAGGCATCAATATCCACGTCATAGAGGGAGGGCACTGTCATCACCATCACTTCAGCTGAGGTTTGCTGCTCTACCTCCTGCGTGAGCCGTGACAGCTCTTCAATCGCCTCGGGCCGCAGAATTTCAGCGCGATCCTGCACCAGATGGAGGTTGGCGGCATAAGCGGCGGGAAGGGCAGCGATGAGCATCACCACCATCGTTAAAAAATGAAGCAGTTGTCCTTTGTTTGGCATGGTATCAATCACATTCCTGTCGTCAGCCAGAAACATAACCTCAATGCGCGGGTGCTGTCGACTGAATCGACGCTGATATTGCCCCGCGACTGGCTGCGCCGGGGATCACCGGGCTGCTGGCGCGGATGAACGAGTCGATCTAAGCTTCGAAGAACTCTCGTTAAATCAATGTGTGTTTGCGTTCTGTCCAGGGACGCCATCCGGCCCCGTTTTGGAGTGCGTCAATGTCTGATTATTCAGGTCGTGCAATCTCGACGGACGACCATCGAAACCAGTCAGATACCCCTCACAGCTCGCTATCCGCGCGTCTGGTTTTGCAAATGGCGCTGCGTATCAGTGTCGTTGTGTTGGCTGTCAGCGTTTTCAGCTATTACCAGTCCATCGTGAGTATTGAAAATGGCGTCAAACAACAGATGTCATTGTTTACCTCGTTACGCACGCAGACAGAATCTCAATGGCTGGTTTTTCTTGAAAACCGACTGAGCGATTTGCGACAGGAATATATCGCCCGTTATCAGCGGCTGGGAGGCGTGGAGCCTGCGGGGGATTTCGATCGGTATTTCCGATTCAACGACGATGCGACCGCGTATCCGCGTGAAGAATTATATGCCGGTCTAGTTGGCCCCTACGGGCAGCGTTACAGCGGCTTTTCGGGCGGTATCGATAATGATTTTCCGATGACGGCTGATCGCCGTTTGCGTTTGTTACTGGCGCAAGAGATGCTGTTTCAGCACGCAGTGGGGATTACCAAGCCGCTGGATGCGATAGAGCATTTCATGCCCAGCATCAATATCTATTTTGTGACACCGGAAAAAGATCTGTTGGTGTATTGGCCAGGAGTGCCCTGGTATCCGGATTTCAACGCCGGGTTTGATCTTGCAACTCAAGGGGATTTCAGCAAGATTTTCAATGCCGATATTCCCTATGAAGAAAGAAGGAGTTCATGGTCTAGCACTTATCGCGATGATGTGCCGAAGGTGTGGATGGTGTCGTTTACTGCGCCGATCGTGCTGGGAGAGCGCAATATTGCGGGCGTTGGTGTGGATATCTCCTTGTCTGACATCAATCATCGCCTGGCCTCTACCCGTTTTGATGGTTCCACCAGTTTTATCATGCGTTCGGACGGACTGGTGATTGCGCATCCTGAGCTGGAACAAAAGCTGATCGAAACAAAAGGTAAACTCTATCTGCAAGAACAGGATGACGCTTCCTTGCGGGATTTGTACAAGGTGATTTCTGAAAATGCAGGCCAGTCGCTGATCAACGATACCCGGCATGAGCGCTTTGTCTCGATTGGAAAAATCGATGGTCCCGACTGGTTGTTGGTGAGTTTATACCCCAAGCAACAAATGAACGGCGCCGCCATGAGTACGGTGCAATACATCATTATTATTGGTGTAATCTCGCTGTTGATGGAAGTAGGAATGCTGTGGTGGGTATTGCGCAAGAACATTACCCAGCCGCTGACCTCGTTTGTTAAAGCAACGCGTGCCATTGCAGATGGCGATATGTCGGTCAGGCCCTTACTCAAACATGAACGCAATGATGAACTGGGCGTGCTGTCGCGTGCCTTTCTCGACATGATGAATTCGGTCAGTGAAGCAAAGAAAATATTATTGCAAGACCTGTCCAACCGCGAACGTATCGAAGAGCAGTTACGCGTCAGTGAAGCACGTTGGAAATTTGCGCTGGAAGGGTCTGGCCAGGGCGTTTGGGACTGGGAGATTGATACCAATCGCGTCACCTATTCACCGCAATGGAAAAAAATGCTGGGCTATGAGCCCGATGAAATCGATTCGGTGTACGAAGCCTGGGAATCGCGGGTTCACCCGGATGACAAGGCGCGTGTCGTCGCTGCCTTGCAAGGCCATTTGGCGGGGTTGAATCCTTATTCGGTCGAGTTGCGACTGCTATGCAAGAATGGCCAATGGAAATGGGTACTGGATCGCGGTATGGTGGTGCGGCGTGACAGCGAAGGTAAACCCCTGCGCGTATCGGGAACGATCGCCGATATCAGTGATATCAAGGCCATTGAAAACGAGCTGAGGCATGCCAACGAAACTCTGGAGCGGCGTGTGGTAGAGCGCACGCGCCAACTCGATGAAGCCCGTCACCAGGCAGAAGTGGCCAATGAAGCCAAGAGCCAGTTTCTGGCCAATATGAGCCATGACATTCGCACACCGATGAACAGCATCATCGGCATGGCAACCCTGGCGTTACGCACCGCGCTCGATGAGAAGCAGCGTGACTATGTGCAGAAAATTGAGCAATCGGCGCAGTACCTGCTGGGAATTCTGAACGACATTCTCGATATATCAAAAATTGAAGCCGGCAAAATGACGCTGGAAACCGTCAGGTTCAACCTGGCGTCGGTCTTTGACCAGCTTTACAGTCAATTGGCGATCAGTGCGACGGTAAAAAATCTGCAATTGCGATTTCACATTGATCCAGCGCTGGATATTCCGTTGATCGGCGATCCTTTGCGCTTGAGTCAGGTATTGCATAATTTGACGGGCAATGCACTCAAATTTACGCCACAAGGGGCGGTTGACGTGTCTGCCCATTTGCAGGAGGCCGATGAGGCCAGTGTGTTGGTGAAGTTCACGGTGAAAGATACTGGCATTGGGCTGACACCCGCATCGGTGGCGCAATTATTCGAACCGTTTCAACAGGCAGATGCTTCGACCGCGCGCAATTACGGCGGCACCGGCTTGGGCTTGGCAATCTGCAAGCAATTGGTGTTGCTGATGAAAGGGGATATCAATGTGCAGTCTGAGCTAGGCGTTGGCAGTACTTTCTGGTTTAGCGTTCGATTGGCTCGCGCCACAGCGAAGTCGGAGCCTACCCCTGGCGTTATCGAAACCGATACAGGCTTTTTGCAAGGTGCGAGCTTATTGCTGGTCGAAGACAATCCCTTCAATCAACAAGTCGCCAAGGAACTGCTTGAGCAAGCGGGCGCCAGTGTCATTGTGTGTTCGAGCGGCGAACAGGCACTGGAGAAACTGAGCACCGAAACGTTTGATTGTGTTTTGATGGACGTACAAATGCCTGGAATGGACGGGTATCAGGCAACGCGAATTATTCGCGCGACTCCGGCGTTGCGGCAGGTGGTGGTGATTGCAATGACAGCGAATGCGCGCGACGATGATCGCATTCGCTGCCGTGAAGCCGGGATGGATGATTTCGTTTCCAAGCCTGTTAATCCGCAGCGCTTGTTTACGACATTGAGTCGCTGGGTGAACCACAAGCCGTCACCGGTGGAGGTGTTGCCAGAGAGGCATGTGTTGCCGGAGAGAAATCTTTTGCCAGAGACAAATCTGTTGCCAGAGAAAGGGCAAGCCGTAAACAACATCGATCTTTCAGCACTGGTGAAAATGTGGAACGGTAATCGCGAAAAGGTGGAAAAATACGCCCGTCTTTTTGTCGAAACCGTGCGTAAGGATCGCCTGGATCTGGAGACCGCGCTACAGCAAAGTGATTTTAGGCAAATCAGCGAGGTGGGACATCGCGGAAAATCCTCTGCACTCATGCTCGGAGCGGAGAACATTTCCAATCTTTTTCTGCAATTCGAACTGGTTGATGCGCGCAGCGATATGGAAAAAGCGCGCGAGTGGTTTGTGGCGCTGAGCGCATTGATCGACATGATCGAAGACGACATAGCGCAGGCCTTGAAAGTGTTGCCCGCGCCTTAACGCGACGCGCCTATTCAAACATGGAAAAATCAATCGGGATGCCCTGGTGTTTCAAGCGCTCGATAAAATTCGGCACAATACCGGTTGCTATAAAGCGTCCGCGCACCTTACCGTCGGCGTCAAAGCCGTCTTGCTGAAAGCGATAAATCTCGCCAATCTGTACCGTATTGGATTCTATGCCGCAGACTTCAGAAATACTGGTGATCTTTCGGCTTCCGCACGGAAATCGCATTTGTTGAATTATTAAATGCACGCCCGATTGTATTTGTCCGCGGATGGCGGCGGAGGGTAATTCCAAACCAGACATTAATACGAGAACTTCCATACGGTTGATACAGTCGCGCGGGGAATTGGCGTGAATGGTCGTGAGCGAACCATCGTGTCCGGTGTTCATGGCCTGCAGCATGTCGAGTGCTTCGCCGCCGCGGCATTCTCCCACCACAATACGTTCGGGACTCATGCGAAGGCTGTTTTTTACCAGATCGCGCACGCTGACGGCCCCTTGCCCGTCGATGTCGGCCGAACGGGTTTCAAGCGCCACCAGGTTGGGTTGCGATAGTTCCAGTTCGGCGGCGTCTTCGATGGTGACAATACGCTCATGTTCGGGGATAAAGTTGGACAAAATATTCAACAGCGTGGATTTGCCCGAACCCGTTCCACCAGAAACAACAATATTGCGTTTATTTTTGACGGCCAGCTCAAGGAATTTCATCATTGCCGGGTTGAGCGACTGATAGTTGATCAAATGGGCGGCGGTGAGCTTTTCATTTTTACGCAGTCGAATGGTCAGCGACGGGCCTTTGATTGCCAGTGGTGGAATGATCGCGTTGATTCGTGCACCGCCTTCAATGCGCGCGTCTACCATGGGGGAGCGCTCATCGATACGACGACCCGCCTTGCGCACGATACGCTTGATGACATTGATAACGGCATCATCGTTGGTAAACCCTTCACTGGCGCGCTGAGTGCCATCGTCGCTGTGATAAAATATTTCGTTGTGTGAATTCACCATGATTTCAGAAACATCACTCATGGCCATTAATGCATCAAGTGGCCCCATGCCGACGAACTCATTCAAAACGGCACGCCCGATTCGTTTAACATCTAGGTTCTCTGGCAAGTGAGGTGATTTTTCCAGTGCATCTTCCACCAGTTGTTGGGCTGCAATGTGAATGTCTTCTTCGGGTAAATCTGCCGGCAATTTGGCCATGCCATTGGCGACAAAGCGGTAGAGTTTTTCACGTAGACGTCGATGTTGTTCGAGTAAGCGTAAGGATTCTTCTGGTGGCTGGCGATCACCATTACCTTTGACCTGGATTTTGATTTGATAATCACCAATATTGATCGTATCGCCGAGGGTAAGCGGCCCATAGGCTTCGACTTTGTTGTCGTTAACGCGCAAGGATGTCATTTTGGCGCGATTGGTAATATGGACGCCATCTTCCTTTAGATGCAGCTCTGCATGTACACGTGCGACTTTCCAACCGGGGAGCACCACCGTGTTATCGGCGAGAGAACCCAGGGAGCAGGGCGGACGATCGACGAAGGTGGTAGAGACCGGTTCGCCTTTACTATTACATACGATGACATTAAACATGGTGCGGCTCCGTTCCCGAATCTTTTGCATCTATAAGCATATAATGTGGTCAGCCCACGAATTAACTTGATTGCAAGTGTACACAAGTCTATCGCCAAAACTCGGTAACTTATAATACTTGGTTCAAAAATTATCTGATTGTCCTACAGTGTGAATTTGGTTAATCCAGATTTGGCGTAAAAAAAGCATTAAATGCGCTGTATGTGCTGCACGTCTTCAATTTTTATTTTTATTTTGCGCGAAATCATCAATTCGTTCATTCGCTGCTGTAGATCTTTTCTGTTCAATTGGAATTGTTTGATGAACCAAAGAAGGCTGCATGCGGCTGCTTTTTTTGAGTACCTCCGGCATCGAACTGCTTATGGCAAATAATTACAACACATTGTGGAGAACACTCATGTCAGAATATTCTATTCCTGAAGTACTTAAAAAAATGGGAAAGTTACGCAAGCAGCTTTTGATGGCCGCTGTTCCGTTGCTGTTGTTTTCAGCGTCTGCCATCTCGGCGTCGGTTGACGAAAATACCGCAAACTTGGAGCCCATCGATACACGCATCATAGGTGGTGTGCAGGCAACGCCTGGCGAGTTCCCCTTTATGGTGTCTGTCGACGGGTTCTGTGGTGGTACCATTATCAACTCCCGCTGGGTGATGACAGCGGCCCACTGCACACCCTATATCTCTCCCGGTAACACGAGACTTTTCGTAGGTTTGCACAACTGGGATGCCCCCAGTGGATCAATGGCAATTTATGCTGAACAAGTCATCGTTCATCCACAATATAACCCAGCCACAATGCGCAATGATATTGCGCTTGTGAGGTTGTCGCAGGCTATCCCCGCCAAGTACACACCGATCAACCCGGCACAACTGAGTGACGCCCCGGTGGGTTCCATGGTTACCGCGGCAGGATGGGGCCGGACAAGCAACACGCCTGGTTCGGGCTCTTCAACCTTGCTGAAAGTGAATTTGCCGATCGTATCGCTGCAAACTTGTGCAAATGTTTTTACTGTAAATGATAATCAAATTTGCGCAGGCACCGGTAGACAGACGGACACCTGTAATGGGGATTCCGGTGGCCCGCTGTTCATTAATAAAGGCGGGCGCTTCTATCAGGTGGGTATTACCAGCTTTGGAGCGAGCTGCGTAAGTGGCTATCCAGGCGTATATACCAAAGTGGCGAGCTACGTTGGCTGGATTACCCAAGTTGCCGGACAAATCGGCGATGGCGGCGGCAGTGGCGGTGGCACCGACACAGGAACAGTTCCTGCAGGTTATACCAAATGCACCAATGAAGGTGGGTCGTGTAATTTCAGCACGAAGGTAGACGTGGCCTATGGCGCGAACGGCAAATTCAATTACAAGTATGGCGTGACGGGCACCATCGTGTTTAACAACGCAAACTTTGGCGATCCGATTCCCGGCGTTCCCAAAGGGGGCTATTACAAAAATGTGGCAGCAGTCACCAATGTCGCCAAAGGTAAACACGCCGAGCAATCATCAACCTACAGCACCGGCGGCGCTGCATCACGTGCAGTGGACGGCAACACGAACGGAGAGTGGAGTGCCAATTCGGTCACTCATACCAATTACCAGAAGAATGCCTTCTGGAAAGTCGAGTTGGGGCGCGGGTATCAGGTAAGCAAAGTGCGAATCTGGAACCGTACGGACTGCTGTACCTCCCGTCTCTCAAATTTCACAGTGTTTTTAGTGGATGGAGCCGGCCGCGATGTCGCTGTTAAGACGTACACGGGCACGGCGGGTCGTACCACGGACATTGACATATCCGGAAGTGGTGTGACCACCGTGCATGTTCAGCTAAACGGCACGGGCTATTTGTCTCTCGCAGAAGTGGAAGTGTTCGGCAAGTAGAACAGCGCTGGCGGAGGCGGTACGTAATCTTCGGAAAACGTATCGCTGAGCCAGGGACGTAGGCCGCAAATCACATGTGTCGACGCATCACTTTGGTCGACACATCATTGTTCTTGACGAATCATGTGGGCCGCCTTTTCTGCAATCATGATGGCAGGTGCATTGGTATTGCCGCCAACCAGTGTCGGCATTATTGAGGCGTCAACCACCCTTAAATTTTCAATACCGTGCACTCGCAATTGCGGATCTACCACCGCCATTGCGTCTACACCCATTTTGCAAGACCCGACCGGGTGATAAACCGTATCCACCCGTTCACGCAGTACGCTGATGATCTCGTCATCTGTCCGCACATTAGCAGTGAATAATTCTTCGCCCCGTATAGGTGAAAGCGCTGGGGCATCCATCAGTTTACGTGTCATTTTGAAGCCCTCCACCAGCACGCGTAGATCTTCTTCTTCACCGAGAAAGTTGGGGTTAATTTTGGGTGGGCTGTGAGGGTCAACGTTATACAGCCCAACCTCTCCGCGGCTTTTTGGTCGCAACACACACACGTGGCAGGAATAGCCGTGTCCCCAGCGCATTTTGCGAGCATGGTCTTCTACTAGCGCGGTGACCAAGTGCAGTTGAATATCCGGCGCCAGCAGATCGGGGCGAGTCTTTAAGAATGCACCACCCTCTGCATAGTTGGAGGTGATCTGGCCGCGACGCTCGCGCCGATAGCGTCCGATCTCATGCAGCATGCGGGCAGTGCCCGGCAGTGAAAACCCGCCGAGTTCCAGACTTTTAGTTTTATAACCGAACACAAAATCGGGGTGATCCTGCAAATTTTTACCAACACCAGGAAGATGATGCACGACCGGGATGCCCAGTTTTTGCAGATCGCCACCGTCACCAATACCGGAGAGCTGCAGCAATTGTGGCGAGTGGAACGCGCCACCGCAGATAATGACTTCGCGTCTGGCCTTTAGGATGCGCGTTACACCGCCTTGTTCGAACTCAACACCGACGGCACGCTTACCCTCAAATAATATGCGCCGTGCTTGTGCCTGCAATTCAACGCTGAGATTGGCCCGTTGGTTCATGTAAGGGTGAATAAAAGCGCGTGCAGCACTCCAGCGTTCACCGTTTTTCTGTGTAACCTGGTAAATACCGACGCCTTCTTGCTCAGCACCGTTAAAATCATCATTGATGGGATAGCCGACTTGCCGGGCGGCCTCCAGATACATCTGGTGCACCGGATTGTCGGTGCGTAGATTAGCGACGTTAAGCGGGCCACCCTGGCCGTGCCATTCGTTGCAAAATACTTCGTTGTTTTCGGATTTTTTAAAGTAGGGAAGTACATCGTCATAGGCCCAACCGGTATTACCCAATGCAGCCCAATGATCGTAGTCACTGCGATGGCCGCGTATGTAAACCATGGCATTCACAGCCGATGAACCGCCCAATACTTTGCCACGGGGTTGGTACCCAATTCGGCCGCGTAAACCGGGTTGGGGTTCAGTATCAAGGTTGCGGCTGTTAATGCCGGTAGGCACGGCAATCACAATGGCAGCGGGTACGTTGACGACCCAGTTGTCGCCCGCTTTACCGGCTTCAAGCAACGCTACACTGGTCGAAGCATCTTCGCTCAATCGGCTCGCAAGCGCGCAACCCGCTGAACCACCACCCACCACCAAATAATCAAACACCTGTGTCATTTGCCACACTCCCTGATAAACATTTGACGACACTATCAAAAGATTTTGGTGGCGTCGATCGGGTGCATAACGGCAGGCTGGTTGGATATAAGTGGTTTGGGTGCTCTTAGTGCTTTAGGTGCTTTAGGTGGTTTGGGTGATTTGAGAAAGCGCAGTATTAGCGTTATCAGCAATATCCAGCAGGAGAGGGCGCCGCCACCGCCACCACCACCGCCCGCGCCACCACCAGCTCCGTCTTCACCCGATAGGCGCGGTGGGGTCGGAATTTTAGTTCCCACGCCGCCCAGGTTGACCACCGTACCGTTTCTTTCCTGGTCGTCGTCGTTGGCGCCTCCATCCTGAAGGGTTAATTGCACACACCAATGGCCAGGTTTGAGGCCATCTGTATAGGCGCGATCGCCGGGGGGAGGGCAGTAGCCTGCGTCGCCAGCGGCAGAGGCCACGTGGTCGGTGCCGTTTTCAATAAAGTTTTGCCATCCACCATTGCTGGTTAACGTGCGATAAACGGGTTGCTCAGGAATTTGATTAAACAGGGCTACCACTATCTCGACCGTCTGACCGGGTACAGGCAAATCGGTAACGTCAACATCAAAGTAGCCGCCGCTGTTCTCGATCGTGTCTTCGGGGGTTCTCGTCAGATTCACGAGCTCTGCCTTGTCCAGATTGCTGGCGGCCTTACCCGCACCCATCGCCATGGCGCCTAGTCGAATGCGTAATCCAACATGGGTTTCCATCAAGTATTTGTAGGCATTAGCCCGCTGCTCTTCAATGACATTAGTAGCCAAGGTCGCATCCAGGTAATTAGGCACCCCATCCTGGTCGTTATCAGCAAAACCCTCAGCCAGGTCGTTTTCACCATCGTCATCCGTATCGACTCCCATTTTGAGAATGGGCGCCTTTGCCTGCACCCGAAGCCTGACGTTTTTGGTGCTGGAAAGGGGTGGATTACCGCTATCGAATGCGTTCACACTCAGGGTGTAGACGCCTTCAGCGAGCAACGAAGGATCAAAGCGAAAGGCGCTATCCTGGGTATCCAGATCCGTTAGCCGAGAGTCTGATCGGCTCCAGTCATAGGTATGGGTATCGAGCACGTCAGGGTCTTGAACCGTGGCCAGGGCCAACACTTCACCACCGCCAGTAATAATCATCGAGGTATTGTTATCGCTTGCCTGCAACGCTTTCAGGCTGACTTTCGGGGCTTTGTTGCCTTCCGACAAAAAGACGTTGTGCAAGCGTTTGCTCCCGATAACGGCATGGGTAGGTGCCTGCATCGACAGGGTTATGGTTTCGCTATCATCGCCTGCTCCATCATCGACAATGTTGAACGCGATGCTCGCCTGCAGGCCGCTCGTTATCACGAAGGTTCCTGCCACTAAATTGTGGTCGTCAGGGTTTAATGCAGTTCCCGTAACCGAGAAGGGCACAATTACCGGATAGTCGGCCGCCTGGCCATTCAGGTGAACGCTGACAATCACCTCTGGTGCGCCTGCCTCCCCAATTTGCTGATCGTTGCTGAATTCCACCACGGGTCTGACTTTTAGCACCTGTATCGCTGTACCGGTATTGCCGGCGGTGTCCGTTGCTGACCAGACAATTTCGTGTCTGCCGGGCTCAAACCGTCCGTTGCGACTTGCACTTGCCGTTAATGCACCGTCTTTCGCATCGTGGGCCGAGGCAGATCCCAATGTGACTGCCGTGAAAAGTTCCGTTGCGCTCACCTCAAGATCGGCCGGCGCTGTCACGACAGGCGGGACATCGTCAGTGCGTGGATTCTTGCTTTGTTGGTATTCGCCAAGATTATTCAGACCATCTTGATCCGCGTCATCGGCGGCGTCGCCTGCATGGCTGGGGTTTAACGCGTGTTCGGCTTCCCAGGCATTGGGCATGCCGTCGCCGTCGATATCGGTGTCTTCGATGTCGGGTGTGCCGTCCTGATCAAGATCAGCTAGCACAGAAAGCGTGTAAGACTGCTCCGCCGACAAACTGCCGTCACTTACCCTAACCGTTACTAAATGATCGCCGAGGTCGGATGGCGTCGGCGTACCACTGATCTGCCCCGTCGCTGTGCCAATCGAAAGAAAGTGAGGTGCGGTAGTCAAACTGTAGGTCAGAACCGCGTCTGGATCGGAATCCATGCCAATAACGCTGTAGGTATAGAGACTGCCTTGCGTTGCGCGTGTGACGGCGTTGCTGCTAATAGTGGGCGCGACATTGCTGGCAATCGTAATAGTGGACGTCGCAGCACCTGAAGTACCCCCGGCCGCTGTGGCTGTAACGGTTAAGGTTCTTGCCTGGTGAGGCGGGCTGTCTGAAGTGTTTTCAAAGCGTATCATTCGGGCGATATTGTGCACCACCGTGTCAGTCACCGGGGTGCTACTGACGAGGCGCACATTGTCGACATAAAGACTGGCGCCAAGCGCTGCGCCACCGCTGGCATCGTAGCTGCCAGACACAAATCGGAATTTGTAGGTATCTTCTGCAGTGATGTTGGCACTCGATACAGAGAAAATTTTGGTGTCCCCGCGCTGGGAGAAAAGCAGCTGTTCGGTATCGTCGCTGGTACCAAACGTGTTGTCTGCGCCATCCCCCACCAGGTGGCCTTGCACTTCGTAGGCATCCTGGCCATTTTGTGCTGCCCAGTCAGTAAATATTTGATCACCGCTGGAACCGCTGAACGGGCTGCTTTCAACCCAAGGCCCATGGGAGGAGCAAAATCCATTAAAGGAGATCGCGCTGGCGCCACTGGCATTGGCGCATCCCACGCTGCCACTGCTAAATAAACGCATTCCATAAGCACCACTGCTGACGGGCGAGGTGACTATCGATACGGAATAATAAAGGCTGGCGGTGGTGGCGATATTGATAGTGCCGGTGCCGCCGGTGCTATCTGCGCGCCTCACCCAGGGGATGTTATCGCCATGCAGATTGGCTTCGTTTGGATACTGGGATTCGAAGACGGTCCAGCCTGCGGTGGTTCCGTTTTCAAAGCTGGCATTCGTCAGGGGAAAAGAAAACAGAATTTTTAATGCAGCGCCATTGCTTCCGTTTTCCATCGTGTCAACGACCCCTATGCGGCGCCGGCTGGTGCCGTCACCGAGGTAAACCAGCGAGCCCTCCACCGAAATCGCATCAAGCGCATTAACGTCGGCATTACTGGACAAGGTAAAAAAATCGTTTGCAGTGGCGCCCGCCAGTGAAAATCTGAGGGAGCCATCGGCGTATGAGCCGCCGTCTGTAATCATGATGTCAGAATCGACAAGGGTGGCTGCATCTTGCCGATTGACCTCCAGGTTGGAGAGTGCCGTGATGGTCGGCGCAGCAACCGCGTAAGCGGTGTGAATCAGGCACCAGGCTGAAAGAGCAGGCACGATAGCACGGCTGAAGCGCGACATTAGCGAGTCCTTTCTTGATAGAAGTTATCTATACATTAGGCGGGTTTTCTGGTTAGTCCAGACGGTACGAACTCCTTATAAATCAATTTATAAAGGCTCCCATTGAGAGAGCCATGCAGGTGTGGTTGCGATAACGCGTGATTTGAAGCGCAACGTCAGGAGGCTTTTCTGGCGTTGCGGTTGTTTACAGCGGAGGCCCCTGGGAGGTGGCACACCTGATCGCCGAGGGTAACGACCAATTTGAAGGGCACGAAGCCTTGCCCTAGAGATACCTGCTCGAAAGTAACATCGGGTGCCAGTTCAATCTGAATATCACACCCCATACCATTCAAATATTTTTTTACCGCATCCATCCCCACGCCACGGCCAGAGATATCCGTCAGCTGTTCCGCCGTGGAAACACCCGACATGAACATGCCATCGGCCACACGTTGGGGAGTAACGTTGGTCAAGTCAGCTCCGAACATGCCTTGTTCGCTCATTTTCTCGCAGAGCCGTTTCAGATTCAGGCCCTTGCCATCGTCAAAGACTTCCAGACGCAGGTGATCAGTGGTCGTCGTGGCGCGTAGGGTGATGGTGCCTTGTTCTGGTTTACCTTTGGCTTGGCGTTCCTGAGGGGGTTCGATGCCGTGATCGATGGCGTTTTTGAGCACGTGCGAAAACACATTGGTGATCGTACTTGTATGTGCATTGAAGATGGCCGGTGTATCCCCTTCAAATTGAATCCGTGGCGCCACTTTGCCCAGCTGTTCTGCCACATTGGGCAAGGTGTCCAACAGCGATTCCAACACCTTGGGCAAAGGCTGAGTATCAAAGCGGCGTAACGTGCTGGCAACGGTGCGGAAAGCCGTGAACAAGGTGGGGTTGTTTTGCGTATCGGTCATGAGAGGTTCGATGTGTGCCAGCAACGATTGCATATCGGCTTTGTTGATCACGATGCTGTCAGCGGGGAGGGCGGCAGCACTGCCACTGGCAAACGACAGTTTGTCGTTCAGGATATTGATATAGCGGTGTAGTGCGTCCCGCACCTGATTCAGTTCGTGGAATAGTTGCGCCTGTTGCCAGGGCAACTCATCCTCTTTGCGCAATCGATCATAGGTGGTTTCGGTTTCGTGCACGGTGTCAGTGATGTAGCTAAGTTGATAGGTGCGGGCATTGCCCTTTATGGTATGCATGTTGGCAAACAGTTCAGCTATAACGCCCAGATTCTTTGAACTGTTTTCACGAATAATGGTTTCGTTGCGATCGAGCAAGCTAATTGCATTGTCAGCAAACGTTTTAAAGCGGGCCGGGGTTAGTTTGAGAATCTGACCGACGATTTCCAGTTCCATTTTTTGTTCTTCGGCGGCGGCTTGCATGGCGCGGAGTTCGGTGACGTCACGTACCGTGACCATCAAACGGGTTATGACTTCGTCGGTGACAATGGCATCCCAATCCACTTCAAGGATTTTTTCGCGTGTGGTGCCGTTGTCGTCGATGACTTGCAATCTGAATTCGTTGACCAATAAATGCGAGTTGAATCCCCACATCATCTCGTCCGCCCCCAACAAACTGGTAACGGCGGCACTCACCTGATCGCGCACATCGGCGCCTAATAGCGCATGTTGAAACAGCAGCTCGCTATAATTGACGCCTGCAACGTCGTGAGTTTCGAAAATCTGTTCGATGCAAGCCGAATATTCGCGGTGAATGGATTCGTCTTCATTGATGGTGAACAAGCCGGTGTGCATGTGTTGCATCATGCACATCAGATCATTGGTTTTGATGCGTAGATTTTCGAGCAAGGCATTAAAGCTGGCGGCGAGTTTACCGATTTCGTCTTCGGAGTCTACTGTGATTTTTTTAGAGAAATCGTCACTGCCGTGAGCGAGTTCGTCCAGCGAATCTGAAACCCGATTGATGTTGCCCAAAATAATTCGCGCGATCGCATAGACCGTTACTGCCATGATAAGAATACACACGCCCCAGATAATGAATCCCGAGGTGAGCATGGTATTGGCGTTCTGGTTGGCGGTATCGATACTGCCACTGAATTTGGCATGAGCATAAGTAATGAATTCATCCAACTGACGATTGACGCTAGCGAGTTTTTCTTCTTTGGTGGCGGCGCGCGCGACCATCTGTTTGATATTGGCCTCGCCGCTCAACATGTCACTGGTGATGCTTTTCGCCTCAGCGAAATAGGCGTTGAAGTCAGTTTTCAGGGTTTTAACTGCCTGCTTGCGTTCAGGTTCCAGTCGGTATATCTCATCCAGTAAGGCATTGATCTTGTCAGATATTTGCTGCGCCTGATCGATATGCTCGGTTTCGGCTGTCATCGCGGCGTTGTTGAGGGCTTCCGAGATGCGATCCAGATTGACATCACTTTGTGTCGCTTTTTCGAGGATGGGGAAGTAGGCCTCACGCAAGCTAGTCAGGAGTTTGGCGTTATTCGTATTGACCCACACGTTAAAACCCAGATAGCCACCAAAGCCGCAGATGCTGACCACGGCGATCAGATAGATTTTCCACTTGACGGACATGTGTTTGAAAACGTTCACGAAAAACTCCCGGTGTCGGCAAGGGCTGCTAGTCCCCACGTTCAGGCCCTTTGACGGGTTGGCCTGAAAAGCGATAGCAGAATTTTTTGAAGGGCAGAATTAAGCGTTGTTGAGCGGTGGGCAAATGTCAAACAGGCGGAATCCCTTGATTTTAAAGCTATAAAGTTTAGGTGGCGCGCTACGATTAAATGCGAGTTGTATGCAAGTTGTCAGGCTATGAGCTATCAGGCGTCATAGCATGTTAGTGAACATGGTGTACACTTTTTCTGATGGCCCGCATTCCACACGCTTATTGGGTAAGGCACATGACATCAGTCGATAATCCGCACGTTGTTTTCAGCAAATCACCTCCAGTACAAACCCAATGGCCGACACCATTGACGCCCAAAGAGTGGGATGAACGCTTCCCCGGCATACTCGATGCATTGGCGATTGCGGGCGGCGGGGCCAATATCATTATGCAATTGGCATTACCAGCGGTGGGTTATGGGGTAAAGGAGAGTCGTGTGGATTCAGGTGCAGTGTTCAAACATCCGATAAAACGTGCGCGCACAACATTCACCTATCTGGCCGTTGCCTTTTTAGGGACCACCGAAGAAAAACTGGCCTATCGCAAAGCCGTGAGTCGCATGCATGCGAAGGTATATTCCACCGAAAGCTCCCCCGTGAAATATCGGGGCCTTGATGGCAATCTACAGTTGTGGGTGGCGGCCTGTCTTTTTTGGGGCGTGCTCGACACACTGGAAAAGTTTCGCGGTGAAGTGCCGCCCGAAAAAGCAGCCGAGCTGATGGCGCTCGCACAACCCCTGGCCACGACGTTACAGGTGCGGCCCGAGCAATGGCCGGCCGATATTCCTGCATTCAAAGCCTATTGGGAGAAAGAAATCCAGAAGTTGCAGATCGACGACACCATACGCAACTTTCTGCACTCGCTTATCGATCTCAAGTTTTTGCATCCTTCCATCAGTCTGTTATTGGGACCCACCTACCGATTTATTACTACCGGATTTTTGCCTCCCCGCATTCGCGATGAAATGCATCTGGAGTGGAGTGAGACGCATCAAAACGCCTTTGATCTGATGATCAAGACCATTGCCTTTGCCAACAAACCACTGCCACGGGTGGTGCGTCAGATGCCGCTGTATGTCGTTTGGTGGGATTTTCGGCGACGTTTGCGCAAAGGGCTTCCGCTGGTTTGAAGGGGTTGGCGGGGATGGCCGGGTGGCTGGACCGACAGTCGGCGCGTTTTAGATGATTTTGCACGCCACATTGCGTATCATCTGGCGCTTTCGGGGCCGTTGTAAGGTGTAGTCGTGGATATCATTCTATTTTTGAAAGCAATTTTGATGGGCGTGGTGGAGGGTATCACCGAGTTTCTGCCTGTCTCCAGTACCGGGCACCTGATCATCACAGGCGAGCTGATCAACTTTCTGGAAAAGGACAAGCGCGATGTGTTCACCGTCGCGATTCAGCTGGCGGCCATTCTTGCGATTTGCTGGGAATACCGGTTGCGGCTGTGGAATGTGGCGCGTGGCGTGGTCTCTGAACCGCCCGCGCAGAAGTTCGTGCTGAATATTCTGGTGGCGTTTTTGCCAGCGGCCATCGTGGGCTTTTTCATGATCAAGATGATCAAGCATTACCTGTTCTTCCCGGTGCCGGTGGCCATTGCCTTGATCGTTGGTGGGTTCCTCATTCTTTGGGCTGAAAAACGCCAACATACGATCCGGGTGCAAGAGGTTGAAGACATGAGCACCCTGGATGCCTTGAAGATTGGTTGTGCGCAATGCCTGGCGATGATTCCCGGAACGTCCCGCTCGGGTGCCACCATCATTGGCGGCTTGTTTTTTGGCCTGTCACGTAAAGCAGCGGCGGAGTTCTCGTTTTTCCTGGCGATTCCGACCATGTTTGCTGCGACGGTGTACGACATCTACAAGCATCGCGAGTTGTTCTCGATTGATGATCTAGGGGTGTTGGCCGTGGGCGGTGTGGCCACGTTCGTGGCAGCATTGGTGGTGGTGCGGGGGTTGGTACACTACGTCTCCAAGCATGACTTCACCATCTTCGCCTACTACCGCATAGTTTTTGGCTCCTTATTGCTGGGATTGACCATGACGGGCGTGATCAGCTGGCCAAGTTGATCACCGTGCCCTTCGTTGGACGCTGACGTTCAGCGAAGGGCGCCCTCATATCTGTTGCATGATAGCTGCTTGCCGAGTTTACCCCCCCCTTTGCCGGGCTTTATCGCCTGACTTCCTTTCTCCTTGTGTCGCCCTTGCAAACCTGTGACGGGGCATCCGCACTTCATCCAAACTGAACTAAGCTCTTAAGAGCAGGCCTAAGTTTTTTATTTACAGCACGATACAGTGCTATTGCGCCTACAGTCCTCACGTTATCCGACATGTCCGAGAGCAAGCCCATGGTCACTGCCAGCCCAAGAGAAGAGTTTGCCCAATTAATCAATCGCTTGAACGATATCATGCAAACCCGGCTTGGCACCTCCGATGCCACCCTGGCTGATCAAGTGATGCAGTTTGCCCGTTATATGTTTGCCAATGCACCGGTTGAAGAGTTGGCAAAAAAGCGTATCGATGATTTGTACGGTATGACACTGGCGATGTGGGATTTCATTCATTTGCGCGCGGGCACACCGCCACGCATTCGTGTGTTCAATCCGCGCTTTGAGGATCATGGCTGGCAGACCACACACACCATTGTTGAGATTGTGTCTGTTGATCGCGCGTTTTTGGTTGATTCCATTGCCATGGAGCTTAACCGTCGTGGGTTGACCATTCACTCGGTGGTGGCCGAAGCATTTTTTTCGGAGCGGGATTCACAGGGCCGACTGCAACATATTCATCTGCTGCATGAACATCCGGTGGGGACAAAAGAAGCACTGGTGCATATCGAGATTGATCGTCAAAGTGATGAGACGGTATTGGCCGATATTGTGGAGACACTCAGAAATATTCTGGGTGAACTCGACAGCGCAGTGACCGATTTTCCGGCCATGTTGCAAAAGGTTGAAGCCCTGGCAAACAGCTTTACCCATCGTGCCAAAGGTGAGGACGTCAGCGTTAAGGAGGTAAAAGCCTTTTTGCATTGGTTGGCCGATAATCATTTTACCTTTTTGGCGGTGCGCGAATACCAGGCGGTAGAGCAGGGCGGCTGGTTGTTTATGGAGGCGCAAACCCAACATGACTTGGGTGTGGTCAAATGCAACGCCCATATCGACCTTATGGAGGCCGATGGTGGCCCTGTAACCTGCCCGGGTAAATCCTTACTGTTTGCCAAATCCGGCAGCCGTTCGCGATTGCATCGGCCCGTGTATATGGATTTTGTCGCGGTGCGACATTTCAGCGAAGTCGGTGCGCTGTTGGGCGAGACGCGTATTATTGGCTTGTTTACCTCACGCGTTTTCAATAATTCTCCGCGTGATTTTCCATTGTTGGGGCAAAAGATAAAAGCCATCGTGCAGGCTTCTGGCTTGGAGCCTGGCAGTCATGATGGCAAGCGATTGGTACAGATATTGGAAACCTTTCCGCGGGAGGAGTTGTTTCAAACCCCCACCGAGGATTTGCTTAAAACCGCCGTGGGCGTACTGCATATTCAAGAACGACGTCGTTTGAAAATGTTCATGCGCAAGGGGCAATACGGGCGATTCGTCACCTGTCTTATTTATGCTCCCCGCGAAGGGTATACCACGGCATTACGGCAGCGTTTTCAACAAGTGTTAGCTGAATATCTGGACGTACAAGATCTCGAATTCAACACTTATTTCACTGAATCGACCCATGCGCGTTTGTATATCGTCATGCGCGTAGGCGAAACCGGCGAATGGAATTTTAGTCTCAAAGAAATCGAAGATCGTATGGTTGAGCTGGCGCGGTCCTGGACGGATCGTCTGTCAGAATCTTTGATCGAATATTTTGGTGAAGAGCGTTCGTCGGTTTTGTTTGCCCGTTATGTCGATGCATTTTCTACGGCTTATCGGGAAGAGTTCAGCACCCGCACCGCCGTTGCCGATGTCGATCACCTCGAAACGCTTTCTGTCGAGCGTGATTTGGCGGTGTCCATTTACCGCGCCCTCAATGAAGAGATGGATGCGTTGCGGTTCAAGATTTTCCGTTCCAGCTCGGCCATTGCCTTTTCAGATGTGTTGCCCATGCTGGAAAACCTGGGTTTGCGCGTATTGGGTGGCCACCCCTATACCGTTGAGCCTAAGGGGCATGACAAGGTCTGGATTTATGACTTCAATGTGCGTTACAGCGGCGATCACATGATCGAGCTGGACAAGGTCAAACACGTCTTTCAGGAAGCGTTTGACCGCATCTGGCATGGTAATGCTGAGAATGACAGCTTTAACCGCCTGACCTTGGGCGTGGGCTTGAATTGGCGCGAAGTAGCATTGCTGCGGGCTTATGCACAGTATTTCCGTCAGATACGTTTTCCCTTCAGCCAGATGTATATCAAGGATGCCCTCGTCGATCACCCGGAACTGGCTCGCGCCTTTATTGATTTGTTTGATCTGCGTTTCAATCCCGCTCTGAAACGGGATGAACATAAAGATGACCAGAAAGAGGCGGCCTTGATCGCACGCATCAAGGAGCAACTGGAAAAAGTCGCGAGTCTTGATCAAGACCGCATATTGCGTCGTTATCTGGATGTGATTCTGGCGACGCTACGCACTAATTTTTACCAAAGTGATGCCAAAGGAAATCCCAAGGATTATATCTCTTTCAAGATGAATCCCCGCTTGATTCCCGATATTCCCAAGCCCTTACCCCATTTTGAAATCTGGGTATATTCGCCACGCGTAGAGGGCGTGCATTTGCGTGGCGGCAAAGTGGCACGGGGTGGCATTCGCTGGTCAGATCGGCGTGAAGATTTCCGTACAGAAGTGCTCGGGTTGGTGAAAGCTCAGCAGGTGAAAAATGCCGTGATTGTGCCGGTCGGAGCGAAAGGCGGCTTTATTCCCAAGCAAATGCCACGTACCGACAATCGCGATGTCATTTTGGAAGAGGGTATTGCTTGCTATAAGATTTTTATCCGTGGCTTGCTCGATATCACCGACAATATCATCGAAGGTAAGTTGGTACCACCAACGCAAGTGGTGCGTCTTGACGAAGATGACCCTTATCTCGTCGTTGCCGCCGACAAAGGCACCGCCACTTTTTCTGATATTGCCAATGGTGTCGCTGCGGAATACGGATTCTGGCTGGGGGATGCGTTCGCCTCGGGTGGCTCGGCCGGGTATGATCACAAGAAAATGGGGATTACCGCCAAAGGCGCCTGGGTCTCGGTGCAGCGACATTTCCGCGAATTGGGTATTGATGTGCAAACCGCGCCGATCACGGTGGTCGGTATCGGCGATATGTCAGGTGACGTGTTTGGAAACGGATTGTTGCGTTCGCGTTCGGTAAAACTCGTTGCCGCGTTTGATCACCGTCATATTTTCATCGACCCTGATCCCGAGCCTGAAGCTTCTTTTGTTGAGCGGGAACGTTTGTTTGCGTTACCCCGTTCATCGTGGGGCGATTACAATGCCAAGTTGATTTCGGCGGGTGGCGGCATATTTACTCGTTCGGCCAAATCCATCGCAATAACGCCCGCCATGCAGCAACGCTTTTCCATCACAGTGGAAAAGCTAACGCCCGTTGATTTGATTTCACATTTGCTGAAAGCACCGGTGGATCTGTTGTGGAACGGCGGTATAGGCACCTATATCAAATCCAGCCGCGAAACCAATGCCGATGTCGGAGATAAAACCAATGATGCCTTGCGTGTCAATGGTTGCGACGTGCGCGCCCGCGTCATCGCGGAAGGCGGCAATCTCGGCATGACACAGTTGGGGCGCATCGAATACGGTTTGAAGGGCGGGCTATCGAACACCGATTTTATCGACAACTCCGGCGGAGTTGACTGCTCAGACCATGAAGTCAATATCAAGATTTTGATCGATGACGTGGTCAGCAGCGGGGATCTTACGACCAAGCACCGCAATCAGTTGCTTGCCCAGATGACCGACAGTGTGGCCGAGCTGGTGTTGCTCGATAATTATCGACAAGCACAATGCATCAGCATTGCCAAAGCCGAATCGGTGTATCGCATGGGGGAATACCGCCGCTATATACAGGCGTTAGTGGCGAGTGGCAAACTCGACCGCGAGCTGGAGTTTATTCCCGGTGAAGACGAGCTCCATGATCGGCTTGTCAGTAACAAGGGGCTGGTTCGCCCTGAACTGGCAACGTTATTGTCCTATACCAAAGCTATATTGAAAGATCAGCTGGCACAGAGCAGTTTGCACAGCGACCCCTATGTGCGGAAAGAAGCGGAACGGGCCTTCCCCCCCATGCTGGTGGAACGTTTTCCCGATGCATTGTTACGGCATAAGCTGTTGCCACAGATTGTCGCAACGCAAGTCGCCAATAATATCGTGAATTATATGGGCATCACTTTCATGCACCGCATGGTGGATGCTGCCGGTTCGCCCCCCAGCGACATTGCCCGTGCCTTTATTGCTGCCCGTGAAGTGTTTGACATGGAAAACTGGTGGCATGAAATTGAAAAGCTCGATGCCCATGTGCCCGCAGAAGAACAGTTGGATATGATGCGTCAACTGGTGCGATTGATGCGTCGCGCCACGCGCTGGTTTTTGCGCAATCATCGCTGCGGCATGAATGTTGAGGAGGTGGTTAAACGCTTCCGTCCTGGTGTGCGTGAAATCGCTAACGGCATGCCTAACGTGCTGTGTGGCTCCCGTCGCCAAGTCTGGGAAGAACGGCATCAGCGCCTGGTGACAAAAGGCGTGCCTGATACCTTGGCCACCTATATCGCGGGTATAGATAGTCTGTTACCTGCGCTCGCGATTATTCAGGCGGCTGAACTGACCAAATGCCTTGTCCAAGAGACGGCGTCGATGTACTTCGCCATTGGCAATTATCTGGATCTGTATTGGATGTATGAGGAGATCAATCGTTTGCAGATCGATAATCACTGGCAGGCACTGGCGCGCGAAGCGTATCGCGATGATCTTGATTGGCAGCA
Organism: uncultured Moraxellaceae bacterium; assembly: GCA_964473645.1. Classification (GTDB taxonomy): domain Bacteria; phylum Pseudomonadota; class Gammaproteobacteria; order Pseudomonadales; family Ketobacteraceae; genus HdN1. Next base: position 223,915 of record CAYYPW010000004.1, on the reverse strand, counting down.
GCGTACCCTCACTGTGGGCGTGTTGAACGCGAATTTCGAGGGATCGGTCGAGCAGAAGCTGGAGCAGTGGAGTAGCTTTCACACCGAGATGATCGCGCGCTGGCGCCGAATCATAGTTGAAATCCGGTCGATGGATAGCCGGGAGTTCGCTATGTATGGGGTGGCTCTGCGCGAATTGATGGATCTGGCGCAGGCGACTTTGCACAGTGATGTGTGCGGCATTGGAGGGGATACAGGAGGCCCCTGATGAGCTTCGTTATTTTTGATTTGAATGTCAGCCCGGCGGAATACCAGAAATGGTACGGCGGTGCAGCCCGAAGTGTACAGGTGACGGCGCGTGATGGGCGGCGGGTACAGTTTCCCGCCAAAATTCTGCAGCCGTTCGTCACCCATTCCGGGGTGAGAGGGACGTTTGCGATCTATTTTGATGAGGACAATCGTTATAAGGAGATAAAACGATTGGCTTGAAATGTATTTGCCCCCAGTTATTCGACAGCCTTTGAGTGCGATAAATTGGAAATTGGCCTGAGCACTCACTCAGCCAAATGCTTGTAATTCTGAGAAACAGGTCATAAACGGAAACATTCAGGGTTGAGTTTGTGTACTCGGATTCGCAAAGTCTTTGGTTCATTCAAGATCAAAAACGAAAATATCCTTCTGATTTGTAAATTTATGCAAGCGGCTTTGTAACGCTTTGCATCTGATCGGTCAGTCATTTGCCAAAAAACTGGAGAGTCACTGACAAAGCATTAATTTCCCGCACATTTCCCTTACTTCTTCATGTTTGTCGACCCTGCTGTGGCAGGGTTTATGTAATCAGACTGTGAATTTGGTACGCAATTTTGTAAAAAGGCACTGATTTGCGAAAACGAACTTCAGTGGGTACAGTTCGTGTCGTAATGAACTGACCGATGCATCATTCGAACACTTGGAACAGCAGGTTTCGAGTTGCTTGACATATCAGGGAGGAGGTCCACGCTTAGCAGGGAATCAAGCTCAAGTGGGTGGTGCGTTGTTGTCTTGACCCGTCTTGTTGTGAGGTTTGAGATGTTACGTGCCTCTATTGTACCTGTGTCCAGCTTGCAAGAATTTCAACTGGATGGCATGTGGAAGCTGTTCGAAAGCTACTATGCTGATATTGAACACAACCGTTTTCTGAGTGACCTGTACGCAAAAGACAGTGTCATCCTGATTACAGCCGGTAAAGAAATTGCTGGCTTTTCAACACTGAAAACGTACGACCGTGAAATTGGCAACCGTAACGTGAAGGTCATTTATTCCGGCGACACGATCGTTCATCGTGCGTACTGGGGGCAGACCGTGTTGCAAAAAACGTTCTTCTCGTTCCTGGTGTCGACCTACCTGAAAAACCCCACCAAAGACGTCTATTGGTTCCTCATCTCCAAAGGTTATAAAACTTATTGCTTGCTGAGCCGCAATTTTCCGAACTACTGGCCGCGTCATGATGCTGCGACGCCTGCTTTTGAAACGGAGTTATTGGGCGACCTGGCAACTGACATGTTTGGCGATTCCTGGAAACCCGAGCTTGGCGTGCTTAAATTCGAAGAGTCGCTGGGTAGCCTGAAAGGCAATGTCGCCCCCATCACCGATGATGCGCGGAAATTCGCAGATATTCGTTTCTTCGAACAAATCAATGCGGGGCATGCGCAGGGCGATGAATTGTGCTGTCTGGGCAAAATCGACGCACAGCTAATGTGGTCTTACCCGAAAAAATTGTTGTCCCGCAGCTTTGCCGCACTCAAGCAGCGTTCGGGATATGCATTTCCGGCCCTGCGTTAAGCATTGGGCGTTGTCACCGGTTGTGGTTGAGAGGTTTAGGTAGACATGAATATTGCGGTTAAACAACTCACTGGTTCGATGCGTGAGCGTGCTGGCCACCTGCGTGACTATTGGTACGCGGCCTGCTTGTCGGACACCGTGACGACGAAAAAATCCGCCTCCGTGGTCATCATGGAAACGCGTATCGTCATCTGGCGTAATGCCCAGGGCAAAACAGTGGCGCTGCGCGACCGTTGCTTACACCGTAACGCCATGCTTTCTGAAGGCCATATAAAGGATGGCTGTATTGCATGTCCTTATCATGGTTGGGAATTTAACGAGCAGGGTCAGTGTACCAACGTTCCTTCCGAAGGGATCAATGGCAAGCCCTATCCCAATCGTCATGTCGAAAGCTTTCATTGCCGCGAAGATTACGGTCTGGTGTGGATCTGGATGGGTACGGGCACTGAGCCTGACAAAGAGCCGTTCCCGATGCCGCACTACCACGATCAGGACAAAGGTTGGGAGCGGTACTACATGCAGACCGACTTCAACAACAATGTAACCAATCTCGCCGAGAATTTTATGGACGTACCGCATACGGTATTTGTCCATCAAGGTTGGTTTCGCAGCCGCGCCAAGAAGCATGTGCGTGCCACCGTCGAGCGCACCGAAAGTAGCGTGCTGGTCACCTACCATCAGGAGCAGGATCAGATCGGCGTCTATGATCGCATCCTCAATCCCAAGCGCCTGCCCCTGGTGCACACCGACAAGTTCTACATGCCCAATAACACGCGGGTCGACTATATCTGGGGCGATGATGAACGTGGTTTTGTCATCACTTCAACGTGTACGCCGGTGTCCGATTATGAAACCCGTGTATTCACGCTTATCAGCTACAAGCTGGGTGTGCTCAACCTGGGCGCGAAAGCCTGGCTGCCCTGGTACACCCGTCAGGTAATTCAGCAAGATGTGGACATTATGGCGAATCAGGGCAAAGCCCTGCAGGAAGCCCCAGCGGATTTCAAAAACACACCTGCGGATACTCTCCACATTTTTATCGAATCCTTGCGCCAGTTTGCTGAAAGCGAAGGCACGCTGCGCACTCCCGAGCCGATGACCCGTCAAATCGAATTCTGGATTTAAACTATGACCGAAGTAGCCGCCTCGCACCAATTTGGTACTGATCACCAGGCAGAACATCTGGTCGATAATCTCGAATATGCGTTGTCCGCCGCAGATATGAACGCGGCGCGCATTCAGCGTGCAGACGCACCCAAAGAACTCACCGGCTCGGCCAGTATCGACCGTGTACTGCGCTATGCGCTGGAAGACTGGGGGTGGATCGTGCTGTGCTGGATCGGCATGACACTTTCCCCTGCATGGCTTTATCCAATATGGGTGCTGTTGATTGCCGGACGTTTACATGGTCTGGGCGTGTTATTGCATGACCTGACCCATATGCCATTGCGTGGAAAAACATTCAAAGTACGCGTGGTAGAAGCCCTCACTGGCTACCCGATCGCGTCGACACTCAATGCCATGCGTTTTCACCATTTGCGTCATCATCGTGACAGTGGTATGGCGACCGACCCGTACTACAAGGAAGGGGTCATGCATAATCCCTTCCTCTATTTTTTGATGACCATTCGCGGTGTCATTCTTGTGCCTTTCTGGAGCTTGCGTGGTTACATTGGCGTCGTCGCCATTTTTGTACCGGCCTTGCGAAATACTTATGCCCATGTATTTCTTCAGGATCGCAGCAAAGATGACATGACGAATACCCATGAAGTCATCGAGTGTGCCAAAGCCGAAGTTGGACAAGTCATTTGCCATACCCTTTTGTTCATTTTTGCCTGGTACAACTTTGATCTGGTGTTGTTCTACTTCTTTATTCCCGTGACGGTTGCCGGGCTGCTCAATGCACATCGTGTGTTGGCAGAGCACAACTATGTGGTCGCACGCGATCGTAATATTGAAACGATCATCAAAACGACGGTGGATCATAATCTCGATCCGCTGGGTCGGTTGTTCTTCGCGCCACGCAATATTGGTTTCCACATTGTGCACCATATTCATCCTTCGGTTGCGCTGGAAAATCTGCCGGCGCTGCGTAACTGGTACCGTGAGCGTTATCCTGATCTTTACCCGCCCTCGCAAGGGCTGTTCGTGGCCGGTAAATAGAGGCACGGCAAAAGATGAATGCACTGGCGGAGATCGGATTGCTCACGGGTATACAGGCAGCCTATGCGGCGACGCTGTTGCCGTCCTTTCGTCGCCTGAAAACAGCATTGGCGCAGCCGGAGCAGGTGCAGGCTACCATGCTGGCCAAGATGCTTTCTGATAACGCCGGGTCTGCGTATGGCAAGGAATTTGGTTTTGATAAAGTGCGCGATGTGCGCAGCTTTCAGGATCAGATTCCCATCGTGGACTACGACATGCTGGCGCCTTGGGTTGAGCGCATTGCTAAAGGCGAGCAGCAGGTGCTGACGACCGAGCCAGTGCGAATGCTTGAGCGTACCAGCGGATCTACCCGCGCCAACAAACTGATTCCCTACACGCAGGGGTTGCTGAACCAGTTTTCGGCGGCAACGTGCGCCTGGCAGTGGGACTTGTATCAGCATCATCCCGGTTTGCTGCGAACCCGTTCGTATTGGTCCATTTCCCCCTCATTTCAAGGCGAAAAAACCACGGAAGGTGGCGTACCGATTGGCTTTGAAGACGACACCGAATACTTCAATCCCTTGATGCGCTGGGCGCTCAATAAATGTCTTGCAGTGGATGGCAGCGTTAAACAAATTCGTGACATGCAGGAATGGAAATTCCAGACCGCCCTGCAGCTCATCCGTTGTGAAAACTTGGGATTGATCTCGGTGTGGAGCCCCACCTTTATCATTAGTCTTTTGAATTTCATGCGAGAGCAACGTCAGGATCTGGCGCGTTCGTTAGGCGAGGGGAGTGCGCGCAGTCGCCTGCTCGCAGCCACCGAAGGTGCTGTTACCCAGGCAGAAGTAATCTGGCCGGCGTTGCAAATGCTATCGTGCTGGAACGATGGCGCTTCTGCGCAATTCGTCGCTACCCTGAAATTGCATTTTCCAAACGTAATGATACAGGGTAAAGGCTTGTTGGCGACCGAAGGTGTCGTCACCTTCCCTTTAATCCAACATGCTACGCGTGTAGATGAATGCCAGACACTGCATGGTGGTGTGGCCGCCATCAACAGTCATTTTCTCGAATTCCTGCGTTTGGATGCGCCAGAACAACGTCCGCTGTTGGTGCATGAATTGAAATCAGGTGAAAAATACTCGCCACTGATCACACAAGCAGGCGGCCTATACCGTTATCACCTGAAAGATGTCGTGCTTTGTCGTGGCCATGTGGGTGCAACGCCGTTGCTCGAATTCATGGGTAAATACGACAGTGTCACCGATGTTTGCGGTGAGAAACTTAATGCCACTTTGGTCGGCCAGCATTTGGATGAGTTGCGCCAACAAATGGGCGTCGTGGCAGATTTCGCTATGCTCGCACCGCGTGCCGGTACCCCTGCGCAATATACCCTCTATATTGAATCTGCTACGCCAGATGCTCAGATTGAAGCGCTGGCGACAGCTCTCGAACAACGGCTTTGTGAAGCTCATCATTACCGTTATGCGCGCGATCTTGGTCAGTTGCAAGCCCTCCGCTGGCAACGCGTGCAACGTGGCTGGCACACGTTTCAAAGTGCACTGATGGCCCGTGGCGCTCGCCTGGGTGACATCAAACCCACCAGTCTCGATGGTCGTCAGCCTTGGCACGAAATTTTTCAGGTATGCCCCACATGAATGCACAGATCCCGATGAATCCTGACATAGTTCATCAGACCGACGGTTGGCAGTTGCGACTGGCGACACCGGCAGATAACGCCCGCTTGTGCGAAATCTTTCGTTCGATTGAGATGAATGCCGAATTGCAACTGAGCGAAGAGCGCGATCCCGACTTTTTTGCCCTGCATCGCATGCACCAAGGCATCCCTTATACCGTGGTGCTCGAAGATACCTCGAAGGGCCCAGAAGGGCTTGAAATCGTAGGCTGCTGCAGTGTCATTGTGCGTGAAGGTTGGCTGGATGGCCAAGTCAGACGTATTGGTTATGCCTGCGACCTGCGCGTGTTGCCAACCTGGCGTAAAGCGCGCGTATTTCCGCTTGCGGTACGGGTGTTCAGTCGCTATCTGGAGCAACGTGAAGGCGTAGAAGTGATTTTTTGCGCCATGTTGCGCGATAACGTGCGGGCTCAGGGGGCGCGGCTGCTCGCAAAAGGCAAATTGCTCACCCCATACAACATGGTATCGGTGCAGTTTGTGGGCAAAGGCGACAAGCCGAAGCATAAAGTCGAGCGTGCAACATTGGCAGATATTCCTGCCCTACAAGCGTTTCTGTCCGAACAATCCAAGCGTCGGGTGATGGGGTTTGTGTATCAGCAGGACACCATCGAGCGTCGTCTTGCCGAGTGGCCTGGGCTGAAAATTGACGATTTCTATTTTATTCGTAACGCGCAAGGTGAAGTGGTCGCCTGTACGGCCCCTTATGACAATGAACAAGATACCCGTCGTTCGCGCGTCAAGGGGTATTCTGGTCGCATGGTGCCGCTACGCAAACTCTATAATGCTGAAGCGTTTCTGCGTAATTTTCTGCCCTTACCTAAAGAGGGCGAATGCTTTCATTACAAGTCGTTGACCCATTTTGAAGTCAAGGACGAAGATCCTGCGTTGTGCCAGTCATTACTACGCGGTGTTTATCAGGGTTTGCGTGGTGAACCCTTACATTTTTTCAGCGCCTTCATACCGGAAGGCTTGGCGCTGGAGCAGGCGTTTCGCGGTTTCCGTACTCGCGAGATAGCCATGGATCTATTTTATTTTCCTGGTAAAGAGAGCCGTTGGGAAACTGAATCCCTGCACACCTTGTTGCCCGGCTTCGAAATGGCGTTACATTGAGGTAGTCAAGTGAACCGCACCGATTATATGAATTTACGAGATACCCTGATTCGAGACGGCTGGATGCAGCGCTCGGATGCTCACGGCTGGCTCGTGGCGGGCATCGAATGTACGCAGCTCGTGGTGACGTTACTGTTGTTGGCAAGCATTCAACCGTTTGGCATCGTTTACTGGCTGCTGCAGGGGTGGTTGGCGGTGTCGATGTTCCGTGCGTTTGTACTGGTGCATGAATGCGGCCACGGTACCTTATTTGAATCCAAAAACTTGAACCGAATCTTTGGAAGAATCTTCGGCGTGATATCACAGATTCCTGCGGATAACTGGCGGATTGTGCATTTCCAGCATCATATTTGGGTGGGAGTGGTCGACAAAGATCCAACGTCGGTTGGCATCCTGGATGTGAAAAAATATTCACCCACGATGCGCAAAATCTATAACGTGCTGTGGAAGCTGCGCCTTCCGCTGGCGGCCATTGGCGGTGTATTCAAGGCGTTTTGGATGTTTCCACTGGTGCAGGCCAAAGCAGGGAATCGTAAAAATGCGCGCATTGGTTGGATCTCTAATGCCATCACGCTTGCCCCCTGGGTGCTGGCCTTCGTCGTGTTTGGCTGGGAAACGGTGCTTTCCACTGTGGGGCCGGCGCTGGTGCTGTTTTACGTATGGTTTGAGTGCATCAACCTCACCCATCACGCTGGCTTGTATAAGCACATTTCCAGCTCGCATCCCAAAGCGATTCCGCTTTACGAACAAGCAGAGTATTGCCGGACCGCACGTTTGCCCACATGGTTTTCGCTGATTACCTGCTATCACTTCAATCTGCATACCGAGCATCACTTGTTCCCGACGGTTCCCTGGCATCGTGCGCCAGCACTCAAGCGCTTAATGGATGCCAACCCGTTGGAAAATTACATTGAAGTGGATTTTCTTGGCCACATGAAATCCATTCGCGAAGCTGATCCATTTGTCTTGTTTATCGATAGTGCCCCGAGCCGCTAATCTGCGTTTCGAGCACCAAGGAGTACCGTTATGACCCGTTCATTGTCTGTTCCGCTGATTGGTCGCAAATTGGGTGAGAAACCAGATCTTACCGAGCGCAAGTATTGGCTGGACGATCATCCGTTCAAGACGCATCTGATGAATGCATTGTCGGCGGTATTTCCGGTGGGGGAACGCTTTTTCATTGATTCTGTCCGTCCCTACGAAGACAAAATCACTGATCCCCAGTTGCAGCAGGATGTGCGCACTTTCATTGCGCAAGAGGCCCATCACACCAAAGAACATATGGCGCTGAATCAGGTGTTGGCCAAGCGCGGCTATGATCTTGAGGCGCTGGTATCGCACATGCAGTTCAAGATTGATCTGGTGAGACGTTGGCGCTCCAAACGCAGTCAGTTGTGTTTTACCGTCTGCGTTGAGCATCTCACCGCGTTGCTTGCGCATGGTTTGCTCGGTGATCCCGATTTTCTCGCTGGTGCCAGTGAAGAAGACAAGAAAATCTGGCGTTGGCACTTCAGTGAAGAGATCGAACACAAAGGCGTTGCCTATGATGTTTATGTGCAAAATGGGGGTACCTATTTGCACCGTGTTTATTGCATGACGGAAACCACCATTTTCTTCTCGCTCGATATTTTCATATTGCTGCTGAAATTGCTGCGTCAGGATGGTCATCTGACCAATGGAGAAATGTGGAAATCCGGACTGAACTATTTATGGGGCAATCCCGGCGTTTTTCGCCGCCTGTTACCGCACTATCTCGCGTTTTACCGCCGTGATTTTCACCCATGGGAACACGACAACCGCTATTTGATTGAAAAATTCGGTAACGGCTACCAAACCTATAACACTGCGCGGGCTAACGGCTAACCACTAAGGGCTCATCATTAACGGATCAGGGATCATGGATTTCATACTTTCTGCGCTGGGAACCGCTGGCGATGTACTGCCTTTTGTCGCAATGGCAAAAGCATTGAACGCGCGAGGGGATCGTGCGGTATTGTTGACCTGCGAACCGTTTGTTGCGGTGGCGCAGCGTAACGGCGTCGAGGCTGTCGCTGTTTTGAGTCAAGCCGATTACGACAAGACACTGGCTGATCCACGGTTGTGGAAACCCAACGAAGGATTTGTCGCCGCCGTGCAAGGCTTTGGTATGCCTGCCATGGACGCTGCATTTCAATACGTTATGCAGCATGCCAGCGCCGATACGACAGTGATTGGTTCGACCATATCCTTCGGTGCACGTTGTGCAGCTGAAAAGAAGGGCTGTCGTTATATCGCAACGCATTTGGCGCCGGCCATATTTCGTTCTAACCAGCAGCCACCGCGATTCCCTGGATTGTGGATGCCCGCGTGGATGCCCAACATTGCCAAAGACAGTACGTGGTACATGATCGACACCTTGTACTACGATCGCGTGGTATTGCCGCCCCTCAATGCGTTTCGCAAAACCCATGGCCTTTCATCGGTGTCACGCTTGTTGCATGAGTGGATACATAAAGAAAACGCCACTCTCGCGCTGTTTCCTGAGTGGTTTGCTGCCCCCCAAGCCGACTGGGTGCCGGGTTTGAAATTGAGCCAATTCCCCTTGTTTGATGGTGGCGAAGCGCCAGAAGTGAACGGCGATCTGCTGCGCTGGATTGATGAAGTTGGCGCTCCAATATTGTTTACCGGTGGCAGCGGCAAGCAAGAGAGTGCGAGTTTGTTTCAAGCAGCAATGGCTGCGTGTGATAATTTGGGTAAGCCGGGAATTCTGTTATCGTCTGATCCAACATTGGCGGAAAATCTGCCTTCCTGGTTTCGTGTTGAGCGCTATGTTCCCTTTTCAAGCCTGCTTTCGCGCATGGGAGCGATTGTTCACCACGGTGGCATTGGCACCTTATCTCAGGCGTTGCGGGCGGGAATCCCCCAGTTGGTGATGCCTATGTCGCACGATCAACATGACAACAGTGCACGCGTGCAAGCATTGGGTGTTGCTCGTGAACTGGAGCCCCGGGATTGCCACGCCGCTGCAATTTCTGACGCATTATATGAGCTGCAAAACCATTCCATGATTACCTCTCGCTGCCAGCAGGTACGTAGTCGTTTTGAGGGTGTAAATACTGCGGATGTGATCCTTTCAGCATTGGATTCGCTGCTCGTTTGAGCAGCGAACAATATTCTGCGCTGATCGTTGCTTGATTGAATGGGTGTTAATGCTTGAATTGATTTACCTTTTGATCGGCAACGTCCCCGTCGGCCCCGTTCCATTCTCCTGATAACTCACCATCCCATCCTTTGCCCAAATAAAGTGGGGCATATTCGCCGGCGCGATATACACAGCACCGGCAGGCACCGCCACCAAATCGGCCTCGCTAAAACTATCTCCAAAACCCACATAAAGTGTGCCAGACAGTACTGCCGTTATTCTTTCGTCCGGGTGTGTATGGGGTTGCACCTTTGTTCCCTTCGCCAGTTGCACACGAAACACATAAGGTACCGGTGCCTTTTCAGCACCGACCACCCAGCTTATTTGCGCCCCCGGAATTTGCGGCGGGCTGATCCATTGAAATTGTTCCGGCGTAATAGGTACCGGTTTAGGGCTATCGGCAAACACGGGCACAGCACAAAAAACAGCAGCCAACACGGCGGTTTGAATATGCATATTTTTCTCCATCACTAACTTCTTCATCACTGGCTACTGCATCATCTGTAAATAACACCAACCATAATCCACGTCAAAAGCACGTTGATCACTGCCTGGTTCTTCCCATTGTGCCTGGGGCATCCAGAGGCCATGTTCCTGAATGTTGTCAAAATTTTCCGGGCTTTCACAATCTGCCCACATGTAATAGGGTTTGGTCCAACCATGACCTTTTTTGGCATCGAGCACCAACACATGCCCCACCCGCTGTTTGATATCAGCATTGGCGAAAAAGGCTTTGACACTATCAGCGAAGCAATGATGCAAGCTAAAGCTGAATACGATGAGGGTATCTTCATTCTCATCCAGATAACGGCTTGGCTCTGCTGTCACCGATTCTATACTGCCCTCTATCAGCTGCCAATTTTCGGGAAACTCTGTATCGCCAATTTTGTGCTGACAATTGTGCTTAAAGTTGTTCCGCATATGCTCGCTGGGTTCGACGCCAACATAGTGGATCTGTTCAAGCTGCTCGTCACGGCGCTTGGCCGCCATGATCAGATCAATGGCTAACGCGCCTGAACCGGCACCGATTTCAAGTATTTTCAAAGGGCGTTTTGGCTGCTTCAAGCCCAATATCGTATCGGCCAGACGAATTTTGGCCACCACAAACTGGGGAATCATGCGCTCCAGCAGACGATCATAATTACGCGTAAACAGGTTCTCCTTGCCGGTGGTGGCAGACAAGCCGGAATAGTAGGAGGCGTTGAGTGCGTTCCAGGTGTTTAAATCGATACCTTCGCTCCAGCCAGTAGTGATATTGCAGCAGAGGGTGATTTCTTCCGGCCCGGCTTTCAGCAGTTTGCAGCCACTGAGCCCTAAATAATCCGTGAAGCGCCTGTAATGTTCTGTGACCGAATACCTGCCGCTCGTCGTGTCATAACGGACAATATCAGTGTCAGGAACATACAATTTATCGAAAGCGGTCTGCAGTACAAACAATGTTGCGTAGAATTCTGTCGTTTGCGTTGAGAGAGCAGCACCATTGCCGTCAGAAATGAGGTGGATACGGTTGCACAATGCCGTTAATACGTCATCGGTGGTGGGTTGTGCCAACAGCGAAAGAAAGTTTTCCTTGATCAGATTGTCCACAAATAGAATTTGTGCCAGCAGCATCGCCTGGCTGTTCACTGCCGCATATGCGGCGAAACGAGCGTTAGCGTCGTGGGCAGCCATCGCCAAATGTTTGAATGATTCCAAGTAGGTATTCATGCCGGCAAAGTGGTTAGCGTCCAGGCCCCCGCGCAGCGCAAGCGCTCGATATTGGGCAAGCATTGCGTCCGACGGTTGCGACGACAGTACATCGATATAAAACTGATAGGCCGCGCGTTCACGAACTGTGTGTGGTGTATCAGTGCCCGGTAGTATCTCGTCAAGTGCAACGGCTATCTTTGGTGTGGCGATTTGTGTGGAGATTCGCGTGGTAAGTGGGCTAGTGAGTGGCGAGTAGTAGCATTCCATTGGTGTTAATCCTTGTCATGATGTCCAATCGGTAGATTTTGTTGCGAGGCAACCACGGCGGCTGGGCTTGATTGTCAAAGATCGTTGCACTGCTTGTAAACGGGGGGTGCGTAATTCTGCCCAATTGCTCACTGCGCGCCCCTTTTTCGTCCTTTTCCCTTATAATTCTGCCCTCCGGCCATAACGCTTTCCCTTAAAGTGAGCCCTGCATGCTTTATTCCCTTGTTCGCCAAGCGTTGTTTCAACTCGACGCCGAAATGTCGCACCACGTCACTCTTGATCTGATCTCGGCGGCCGAGCGTCTGCGTGTGTTGCCGCATTTGATCCCGCAACCCGAGTTGCCGGTAAACGTGATGGGCTTGAGTTTCAAAAGCCCGGTGGGCTTGGCAGCCGGGCTTGATAAAAACGGTGACTACATTGATGGCTTGGCGGCATTGGGGTTTGGTTTTGTCGAGGTGGGCACCGTCACACCACGTCCGCAGCCGGGTAACCCGTTACCGCGCCTGTTTCGCTTGCCCGAGCGACAAGCGATCATCAATCGCATGGGCTTCAACAATAAAGGCATAGATTACATGTGCCAGCGTATCGAGGCGTCGCGCTATAGCGGGATACTCGGCATCAATATCGGCAAAAATTTCGATACGCCCGTCGAGAATGCGCTGGATGATTACCTCATTTGCATGAAAAAAGCCTATCGCCTGGCGAGCTATATCGTCGTCAATATTTCTTCACCCAACACACCGGGGCTGCGCACTCTGCAATTTGGCGATGCCTTGGCGCGTCTGCTCGACGGCCTGAAAAACGAGCAGGAGAAGCAGGCCAGCCATTGCCTGCGGCGTGTGCCGTTGGTGGTGAAAATTGCGCCCGACATGACGCAGGAGGAGGTCGATACCTTTGCCAAGCAGGTGCTGGACAGCGGTATTGAAGGGGTAATTGCAACCAATACCACGATGTCGCGGGAGGGCGTAGAAAGCTATCCAGTATCGAAAGAGGCGGGTGGTCTAAGCGGTGCCCCGGTATTCGAGGCATCCAATCAGGTCTTGTCGTGGCTGGCGCCGCGTCTGGATGGCAAAGTGCCGATCATCGGGGTTGGTGGTATCATGTCGCCGCAAGATGCATTGCGTAAGTTTGAACTGGGGGCGAGCCTGGTTCAGCTCTATACCGGCTTTATATACCAGGGCCCCGCGTTGATCTGGCAGATTGTAAAGGCCTTGCAACAGCAAAACCCTTTGCCGGGTTGAACGCTGCGAAGTCGTTGTCCAGCAAGACGTGTGCAAACGTAACGGCCCTCGCACAAATAAAAAACGGGGCGTGTAATAGCCCCGTTCGGTGGAGGTTTGAGACCCCCTGCTTTTGCCGGTGGAACCGGCGATGTTGTTGCTATGTTGTGGTAACGCTTGTGAGTGCTTGACCCTCCCGTTTCACAATACGCGGTTTGCGCGTGGTACCTGTGTTGCGAAATTGGCTTGCCGTGTCCACAAGCGGATAAGTCACAAGTTGGCTACTTTGTGTAACCCCGCGACGCCAGACATGCCTGACCACAGATCAGAACGGCCGTCGCGCCACCCGTTCAACCAGAACTGCCGCATGGTCATATCGGTGAATGGGCACTGCTCACGAGAGCGGCCACTGTTGCCGATTTGGTAACCACGAGCATAGGCACGGTGGGACTTATCACGCTTTTGTCTTCTCATAAGGACGTATCCTCGTCAAATTCGAAACAACATGAACGTAAATGCTTGTCACGTTCGGGCCGGTTTTTTCGCCGCACAGCGTGCAGACGAGTAACAGTGACAAGCGACACCCCCTCAACGTGGCGAGGGGAAAAAGCAAAGAGTATGTGTATCCTCCGTCAGCATGAAACAGTTTTTTGCGGCCCTTTTTTATTGATAGCGAAATCGGATTGGGTTGGCTATGACTTTAAATTCATAACCAACGACGATTTTTAGTGATATGCGGAATAATCATGTGTTTCAGTGACATAGTTGACTAACTATGTTTACGCTTTGTTCAAAACGAGCGTTTGAATGCGAACTGGTTCGCAAAAATAGTTGGGCGAACCATCTTTGGCGAATCCTTATTGGTAAGTTCTCCGGTCAACCCTGTAGTAAAAATTTCAGTGAGCGGCAAGCAAGATATGACGAATCCAGGCGCAAAGAATCAAACCGCTATCCGCTGGGTGGCCACCTGCGGTGCCGGTATCGAAACCGTGTTGGCAGATGAATTGGCGTCGCTGGGCGGCAACATCGAAGCCCAGCATGCCGGCGCGGTCACGGTGGCGGCGAGCATAGAGTTTGGATACAAGGCATGTTTGTGGTCACGCTTTGCTGAGCGCATCCTGATGCCAATAGCGAATTTTACCGCACATACCCCGGATGATATTTATCATCACTGCAAGCAGATTCGTTGGCAGGATCACATGGAGGTGGATCGTTATTTTGCGGTGAACACGGTCGTGCATGACAGTGTGCCGCATAACCCCAAATTTGTAACGCTGCGCCTGAAAGATGCCATCGTCGATGTCATGCGTAACGCAACCGGTGAACGGCCTTCTGTGGATTCTCACCGGCCCGATATCGTCTTTTCGCTCTATTGGAAAGGCGACGAAGCGCAAGTTTACCTGGATTTTAGTGGTGAACCCCTGCATCGACGCGGCTATCGTACCGAGGCCGGTGAGGCGCCACTCAAAGAAACATTGGCCGCCGCCATGTTGAAATTGGCAGGCTGGCCTGACGCCACGCTGACCGGTTTGCTCGACCCGTTTTGCGGGTCGGGTACTTTGCTGGTCGAAGGGGCCATGATGGCGCTCGGTATAGCGCCCGGCCTGGAACGTCCGTGGTATGGCTTTTTTGGCTGGAAACAGGCACAACGCCCGTTATGGGATACGCTCTTAGAAGCCGCTCAGGCCCAGCGTCAGCAGGCTTTAGTGGGTGTTGCTCCACGTATTGTCGGGTATGACGCTGATCGGGAAGTCATTGCGGTCGCCCGCGCCAATCTTCAGCGCGCCGGTCTCGAAAAACTGGTACATGTCGAGCGTCGCGAACTTGCCTTGCTAGATGAAAAACATATTCCCGCTGGCGTCGGCTTATTGCTTACCAACCCGCCGTATGGTGAGCGGATTTCAGATCGTGAAGCCGCTCCGTGGTTGTATCAGGCGCTGGCCCGTAAATTGGGTCAGCATTTTGTCGGTTGGCAGTGTGGTGTGTTGGCATCGCAGGTGGAAGATGCTGATCGGCTAGGGCTGGAACAACCTAAAGTACACCGTCTGCATAACGGCCCCTTACGTGTGTATTTGCGTTGCGGCACAGTCAAGGCAATTCCGGCGCGGCCACCCCGTTTGCCCGCATTGAAAGGCGAGGGCGTGGCGGAAGGGGGCGCGGTCGATTTTGCTAACCGTTTGTCCAAGAACCTGAAAAAGCTGAAAAAATGGATCGATGACGAGCAGCCTATGTGCCTCCGTTTATACGACGCTGACATGCCGGAGTATAACGTTGCGATTGATTGGTATAACGGCGACATTCACTTGCAAGAATATGCGCCGCCAAAAAGTATCGATCCCGACAAGGCGCAGCAGCGTTTGCAGCAAGCGCAGGATACGTTGGTGCAGGTGTTAGGCGTTAACCCCCGCTATATTCATGTAAAATCCCGGCGTCGTCAGAAAGGTCGCGATCAGTATCAAAAACTAGGGGAAAACAAGCACTTTCTTGAAGTGGAAGAGGGCGCTGCACGTTTGCTGGTAAATCTGGATGACTATCTGGATACCGGGCTCTTTCTCGATCATCGACCGATTCGTCTACGCCTCGAACAGCTTTGCAAGGGCAAGCGGTTTCTCAATCTATTCTGCTATACCGCTGCGGCTACAGTGCATGCCGGCGTGGGTGGTTGTCGTAGCAGCGTGAGCGTCGACAGCTCTCGCACCTATCTTGAGTGGGCCAGCAAAAATTTTGCCCTCAATGGCATGGCTGAGTGCAACCACCGTCTGGTACAGGCGGACTGCATGCGCTGGTTGCAGGAAACGCGTGAACAGTTCGATGTCATATTTGTTGATCCACCGACTTTTTCGAATAACAAATCGCGCAATGACTTTGATGTGCAGAGCGATCAGGTTCAATTGATTGATCTGGCCATGCGTCGTCTGGAGCGCGATGGTTTGTTGATTTTTTCCAACAATTTCCGCAAGTTTCAGCTCGATGAGGCCCTGGAAGGGGACTACGCGATTCGCGAAATCACCCGCTCGACGC
The DNA here is from genome assembly GCA_964473645.1 of uncultured Moraxellaceae bacterium. Classification (GTDB taxonomy): domain Bacteria; phylum Pseudomonadota; class Gammaproteobacteria; order Pseudomonadales; family Ketobacteraceae; genus HdN1. The sequence goes on along the minus strand of CAYYPW010000004.1, from coordinate 207,789 downwards.
TGTCGCCCGATTTTGACGCCGAATCGCCCCTTCATCGTTGTTGGGAAATACGTTTTCAGTCATAGGGTTGACGTATTCGAACGGCAGGAAAACCTGAGCAGGTGCTGCTAGACTGGTGGGAATCATCCCGTTTGTGCCTGTCGAGAATGAACGAACCTGCTCTGCATCAAGCGCTCTCCCCTGATCAACGCCGCCTGCTTCAGCAATTGTTGATGGAGTCTATCGTCGTCACTGAGGCGCGCTTGCGCGAGTTGGGGATTGATCCACAAGGTTTGCTCGACCCCGAAGATCCCATTCAAAACCAGGTGGCCCAGCTGCGGCATATGTTCCTGGTGGGTGAGCGTGCTGCATTAAAGTTTGCCCCGTCGGACCCCAACCACTGGCGCGTGATACGGGCGCGTCTACAACCGGTGGTATTGGCCTATCAAACGCATGAGCGTTTTGTGCAAAGCGTTTTGACCGGGGTCGACCCGAGAAATGACGAAGCGCTCATGGCCATCTACAAGGAGCGTTTGCAAAACTCCGAACGCTTTCGGGACATTTTTTTCGAACTTGAAAACCGTGCCAAGGCCGGTGCATTCAACGCGAGCGATGACGATGACAATGACATTTCGGCACTGGTCGAGCCCAATGAGTTGCATGAGCAACATAAAAACCAGTTTCGTACCGAAGATGATGCCGCCTCTATCCAAAACAATGTGCTCACCCAGTTAAGTCGCCAAATCAAGGAGTTAGAAAAGCGCGAACAAGAATACCAGAAAGCGCTTTTGATCAAGGATCGTGAGCTCTCGACGGTGGTCGGCGAGCGCGACCATACGATCGAGTTGATGCAAAAACTCGAACGCGAACTGGAACGCCATCGCGAAGAAGCCATCAATTTGCGTTTGGCCGCTGATGCCGCCAAACGCACCACGGGCGCCGAGCTTGATTCGCTTGAAATCTCCAATGCGATTGAGGCAACCGCCAGCAACCAGCCAACCCCGGTAATCAATTCGCCGATATATGCGGAAGGCGACGCGGGCTTGATGCAACAACGCATAGAGACGTTGGAAGGCGAAGTCGCCAACATGTCGAAGGAAGCCTATAACGCCTACATGGCCAGTTCTGACATGAGTATCGTCATCCTCTTCATGCTGTCGAGCTTTCAGGCCACCACCTTCGAAAAACTGGGCGCGGAAATCCTGCGCACCGTGTCCACCTATCGTATCAAGCCGACGGTGAGCGTTATGACCGACAGCGGGCCCAAATATTTTGCTGGCCCGAATGCGCTTACCAATGCCGAATCTGTCATTGAGTCGCGTCGCCATCGCGGAAAAATTGTCGAGGAAGGTGCAACACTGATTATTTATGAAGAGCGCATTGTATTGCTGGTGCCGGATATGCCGGTCAATGACCGACCGCGTTATGATCGTTTGCGTGATAATTTGACGACGCTTTTGAAAGGTGCCAGCGCACGGGCCGAAGCCGTCAGCGTCTCGCTTGCCGCAGAGAAGCAAAAGATTCAAATGGAACGTTTGTTGATGAAGAGCGACGACGTATTCAAAGGCATCCACAAAAATCTGGAAAAACAGCAACTGCGTTTGGTCAAACACCTGCAACTGGCAGCTCAGGACTTGCGTGGTGGTTTGGGGATTACTCCCGGTGATTCAAAAAGCATGACTTTAACTGCGCGCATCAAGAAACTTGAAGAGGCTCTGCGAGGCTTGTTTAACCCCGACGAATTGATGGACCCGGCCTTTACCAAGAATGTAGCGAAGGTAGCCGCCAACATTAAAGAAAAAGAAAAGTAGGCCGAGGAGTGCTCAGCATATTCGATCAGTATTGTGCTACGAAGCGGTCGCTGTCTGGGTCGAGGCGTAGAGAGCAAGGTATTGTTCTTCAAGCTTTTTGTAGCTGGCTTGCAGATCGAGAATTTCTTCGGCTTGTAGCTGCAGCTTGTTTTTGAGGCCTGCGACCATGGGTTGTTCTGATTCCATTGACTGGTCGATCTGCAGGCGTAGCTCTTCATTTTCGGTGGCCAGCATTTTGTTTTGATTATTAAGCATGTGCAATCGTTCTACCATTACGGCAGATTCTTCGGTGAATTGCTCAATGATATCCATCACTTCTTCGCTGGGGTAACCTGGGCCACCACCTTCTTTAAGCTTGCTGATTTCCAGCTCAAGCATGTCCAGGCAGGTTTTGGCTTCTTGCACCTGCTGGCTGATGGCGTCGGCTTTCTCTTCGATTTCTTCGCGCTCTTGAGAAGCTTCCAGTTGCAGGATACGGGCTTGCAGTTCGGCGACTAACTGTCGTTGCTCATCAATAATATTATTGAGCATGTCGATATGGGGGCTGGCGTCGAAATTCGAGGTGTTGTACTGGGCTGATTCATGGCTGCCTGCCGCACTGGCAACATCCAGGCGTGCATTGAGCGCATCGGGTGCTGGGCCGTTGCGTCGATCAAAATACGCTTCATGGTAGAGATAGACGATTTCACGCACGCCTACGGCGTCGGTGTACGATTCACATACCGAGGCCAATGCCAGATGCAGGGCTTGCTCGATTTGATCTTTACTGCGCTCGGTCTGATTGCCTAGCTCCAACAGATCAACCAGGTTTTTCAATCGCTTCTGCGTATCTTCCAGTGTCTTGTATTTGCGGTTGACGGCTTCGAGTTGGCGCTGTAATTCGGTGATTTTGTGTTGATAATCCGCTGCTGTCTGGCCTTTGATGTTCTCGCGGGTTTCCGCCAGATAGCGCGTGAGTTGCTCGCCCAAAGCACGGTAGGGCGCCATTATCGTATCAAAGCTTACTTTGCCGCGTTGCATGGCTTCGATAAAGGCGATTTCGGCACCAAGAGCGATGGAACGCATTGATATCGCTTGGTCGACAGGATCGTGCTCGGGGTTATAGGCCGCCGATTCTTTTTTGCAGGCACTAAGTGTTTGTTTTTGCGCTTCTTGCAGGTGTTGCAGCAGCGTGTCGCCGCCCATGTCATCTTTTAACTTGGTGAACAATGCTTGCAGACTGGTGAGGTTTTTTTTGAGCCTTGCAATATAAATAAGCAGGAATGCAATGATGACCACTGCAAGGATACCTGCCTGAATTGCGAGAAGATTTTCCAAACTCATGTGTGTCTTGACTGCTTATGGCGCTGTTTATAGTAGGGCGTGGTTTATAGCATGGCTCGGTCTATAGTATGGTTCAGTTTTTGCTATTCCGCAGGTTAGTGTGGGTTTTGATTTTTTCATTTTTTGGCAGGTAACTTCTAAAGTTCTCCTCAAGTGGGCCGATAGCCAGTTCAGACACTCGAAAAAGCCGTTCTTTAACGGTCGCTTCCCCTCTAAAGTCTGAAACGCTTTTCTATCAACTAAGGTGCTTACGCACACCACGCGAGGAATCTCGTCATGAACGTTCTTGGTGCATTGCTTGGTTCGCATTCGCACGCAGGCCGGCATGTTAATGGATCGGATTTCTTGCCCGGCTTGCGCCGTGGCAAAGCGAACGAAAACAACGGGCAAGACAGTGATATTGCACAAGCGCAACAGTTTTTAAGTGAGCGATTGAGTCAGCGATTGGCAGAAAAACTGCCCGCAACCCAGGCGCCTGCCATTTCCGAAGTCAATCCCACTACGCCCATCGAGCCTCCGGAAAGCGAAGATTTCTCACCTGCTACCGTGACGGATCGCATCCTCTCTTTTATCGAACAACGCCTGGCCCAGGAAAAAGCCAACGGTGCGTCCGATGAGGTATTGCAGCAGCGCCTGCAGCAAGGCATGGAAGGTGTGCGAAAAGGCATGCAGGAAGCCCGTGAAGAATTGGAAAGCCGTGGCATGTTCAATGGCAAAGTCCGCGATGACTACTTCGAGACGTTTGGTCGCGTTCAGCAGGGGCTCGATGACATCGAAGAACGTCTCTCCGGCACGGCCTCATCCACTCCCACAGAAGTGCCCCCCTCTGGCAATGTGGTGACTGGCCCGGTTAATGTCGTTGCTACTGGCACACAATGGTCTGCAAGTAGTGTCGCGGTAAGTTCCAGCCGTGAATTCGCTATGGAAGTCACCACGCAGGATGGTGATGTCGTGAAAATCAATGTGTCATCAGCGCGGGATTTTGCCGCACTGGTTGCTAACTTCGAGAATGAGGATGTCTCGGCGGAAGGTTTCGACGCCACAATTTCGGGGGAGGACAATTTTTCGTTCACCGTGGAAGGTGAGCTCGATGAAGGTGAAATGAGTGCACTCACCGACTTGTTTGCTCAGGTCAATGATGTGGCAGAAACCTTTTATGGAGGCAATGTCGAGGCGGCTTTTGAGCAAGCACTTGCTGTTGGCTACGATCAAAATGAATTAGCTGGATTTGCTGCCAATATGACGCAAACCCAAACCGTTGCCGTAACGCAAGCCTATGTCGGTGTCGCTGAAGCCGGTGGCGGTGAAGTGGGGCAGGGCAGTTTGCTGGCGCCGTTGGTGGATTTTGCCCGCCAGGTGCGTGCAGCCGAGCAAACCTTGATGTCGAGTCTTGATAGTCTTGTGAACGGCAATGATCTGTTCCGCCAATTGTTGGGACAACTGCCGAGTGGTGCGACCGCAGCCACGACGACGTTGGATACCGACACACAGCAGCCTGCGCCTTGGCAACAGTTTGTGAATGGCGTGACTGCACCGGCAGCTTGATTGCGGTTTTGTGAGTGGTTTTGTGAATAGTTACGCAGGGTTGGCATCCGCTCCCTGCGCCCCCTTATACTCAGCGCTTCCTTTTGAATATGAACAAGGAGGCGTTGAATGCGCACGTTATCCCGGGCCGTGTGGTTCTTGTGGGCAGCATGTCTGGCGGTGGTCACCAACTTTACGCATGCCGCCTACGGGCCGGTGGCTGTACCAGAAGCGTTACAGCCTTGGCGCGAATGGGTGATGCACGACAACGTCACTTATCCTTGCCCCTTCTCTCCTGGTGATTTTGACGCCCGCGTGTGCGCCTGGCCCACCTCCCTCAATCTTGATATCGAACCCCGTGGCGCTGCTTTTACTCAGCACTGGCAGGTGTACCAGGCGGGTTATCTGGCACTGCCTGGCGATGAAAAAGTCTGGCCACAAGACATCACGCTTAACGGGCAGCCTGCGGCGATCGTAATAAAAGAACAGCGCCCGCATGTGCATGCACCGGCCGGGGCCATCGAAATTCGCGGCCGTTTTGCCTGGACGGCACTGCCCGAAGCCCTGTCATTACCTGCAGAGACAGCGTTATTGACGGTAACGCGTAACGGCGAGCGTGTGGCGTTCCCGAATTTGGATAGCGAAGGACGTTTCTGGTTGAAACAGCCGCAAGTCGAAGAAGTGCAGGCGCCCTCGCAGGAAGAACAAATCACGGTGCGAGTGTATCGACGATTAATCGACGCCGTGCCCTTTACTGTTGAAACCGTGGTCGAAACCGAAGTCAGCGGTAAACCCCGCGAAGCCTTGTTGGGCCCGGCTTTGCTGCCAGGCTATCAACTACGTTCGTTTGAAGCACAGTTGCCCGCCCGACTTGAAGAAGGTGGCCAGTTACGTGTGCAATTGCGAGCAGGGCATTGGCAATTTCGTGTTTCAGGGCACCAGAGCAACCCCGTTACCAGCGTTGAAAAACCAGCATCCAACGCCCCCTGGCCTGATGAAGAAATCTGGGTGTTCGAACCACAAGCGTCATTGCGCACGGTGCGCGTTGAAAACGTCGATGCGCTCGATCCGCAGCAAACCACGTTGCCTCCTGAGTGGCGCCAATGGCAAGCCTATCGACTGACGCAGGATAAGCCACTCAATCTTGCCGTTTTGCGCCGGGGTGACCCAGAGCCTTCACCCAATCAACTGAACTTGAACAAAGTCATGTGGCTCGATTTTGATGGCGGTGGCTGGACGGTTAAAGACAGTGTCAGCGGACAGGTGTTGCGCAATTGGCGATTGCAAGGCGATGGCCAACTTGCCTTGGGTGAAGTCAATGTGAATGGTCAACCACAGGTAATCACGCGCCTGAAAGCGGCCCGTAACGATGCTGTTGAAAACAACGGCATTGAAAACGACGCTGTTAAAAACAATGGTGCAGAAGTCGATGGTGTTGAGGTGCGTCAATCGAGTTTGCAAATGGAGGCTGTGAGCCGCATCGAGACGGAAGGCACACCTCGTTATTGGACATTGTCGGTGAGCGGCTGGCAAGAAGATTTTCAACGCCTGTCTGCGCGTGTGCACTTGCCGCCTGGCTGGCGCCTGCTGGCGGTGGGTGGCGTTGATAACGCGTGGCCTACATGGCTTGGCGACTGGAGCGTGTGGGATGTCTTTTTATTGCTGATTGCCGTCGCAGCGGTAGGCAAAGTGTTGGGATGGGGTTGGAGTGCCATTGCATTGGTAGCGCTGGGGCTAGTGTACCCCGAGTCGCCTGAGTTGTTGTTTCTGGTGTTGAACCTGGTCGCAGCCGTGGCATTGGCGCGCTTGCTCGATGCCGGCAGCATGCGCACCTGGGTAACGACCTATGTACGACTGAGCGCTTTTGTATTGGTGATGGTGACATTGCCCTTCATTGTGCAGCAGGTGCGCCTTTCGCTATACCCACAGCTGGAAAACCCTTATACCCGTATTTCGGATGCCAGCCATTATGCGTCATATGAAGGGGCGCCATACGGCAGTCTCACTGATTCGGCCCCTGCGGCAGCTGCGCCCGCAGCAGAATATTCTGAAATGGCAGATCTTGCGAAGCCTGCCATGGCACCTGAGCCCCAACTAGGGCGCCAGAGGACATTGATGAAATCGCTGGGAGGCGTGGGCGGCGCATTCAGCACCTCGGTCCCTGCTGACAAAAGTGTGCTCAATGAAATCGATCCGCAGCAAGCCGCTCAAACGGGCCCCGGTTTGCCTCGCTGGTATTGGGAAACGGCTGAGCTGAGCTGGAGTGGCCCGGTCGCCGAAGGCCAAACCGTGAGCTTGTGGCTGGCCGGCCCCACTGAAAACCGGGTGTTGGCATTGTTACGTGTTGGCATGCTGGTTTTGCTGATTGCTGCTTTGTTTGGAGTCAATCGAAGTCAGGGCCGTTGGCGTTTCAATCCGGCCGTTCTGCAAGGCCGTGTAGCGGCATCGTTAGTGTTACCGCTGGCCATCGTAATGAGCGTGTCGAGCCCAAGGGTGCAGGCACAAACGACCACGGTTTTCCCCGATGAGGCTATGCAGGAAGCGCTGCGGGAGCGCCTCTGGCAAGCACGCAATTGCACGCCGGATTGTCTGGGGGTAGAAAACGTCAATGTGCAAATTGAGGGTACGCGTCTTACGTTGACCCTCGGCGTTGGCGCTGTGGAAGAAGTCGAAATGCCATTGCCTGACAGCCAGGGGCATTGGCAGCCGCAGTCGGTCGTTATCAATGGTGCCACGACATTGGCCATGCGCCAGCAGGATGGGCGTTATTGGATCGTGGTGCCCAAAGGCAGTCAGCGCATTACCTTAAGTGGCCCATTGCGCCAGCGCGACAGCTTTCAATTGAGCTTTGAGCTGCCCGCGCATAACGTCAGCGTGCAGGCGCCCGGATGGGAGGTGCAGGGCGTCGATCAAGGCAGATTGCAAGGCGGTGCGCTGCTGTTTGCCCCGGATATTGTTGAAAAACGCCGCGAAGAGACACCCACCCTGACGCAAGAAGCTGCACCGGCCTTTGTGCAGGTGTCCCGCCATTTGCGCATGGGGTTAACCTGGCAAATTGACACGCGCGTGGAACGGATTGCACCTGCGCAGGGTGCCATTCAACTGGAAATTCCGTTGCTGACCGAAGAATCGGTCATTTCACGCGATGTTGAGGTAAAGGACGGCAAGGTAAAAGTGGCGCTGAAAGACAACCAGCAGAGTTTTCAGTGGACCTCGAATCTCGAACCGGTCGAACAGTTGACGTTTACCGCCGTGCAAACCGCGCAGTGGAGTGAACTGTGGAGCGCCGATATTTCGCCCCTCTGGCATGTCGAATTCAAAGGTATTGATGCCATCAAGGCGCAAAACAGCACGGGCTGGCAGCCGACCTGGCAACCGTATCCGGGTGAAACGCTGAGTTTGGCGATACAAAAGCCGGCAGCCAAACCGGGTGCTACTTCCACGATTGATCAAGTCACCCTTCAAGCCAACCCTGGGGCGCGTGAAAGCAGTTATTCACTGGATCTGCATGTGCGCACCAGTAAAGGCGGCGAACAACGCATCACCTTGCCCGAAGGTATCCATCTCACGCAGGTGTTGCTCGATGGCCAGGCGCAAGCCTCTGAAGAAACCAATCGCAATGTCGTGGTGCAAATAGCGCCGGGTGAGCACAATCTCTCGTTAGCGTGGCGCAACGACGATGCCATTGCCTGGCGCTGGATAACGCCCACCATAAGCTTGTCAGAGGGCATCGCGCGCAACGTGGATATCACGGTCAATGTGCCCAATAGCCGTTGGGTGTTGTTTGTGGGTGGCCCCGCAATTGGCCCCGCGGTTTTGTTCTGGGGTATGGCCTTGGTATTGGTGGTCGTGGCGATCGTACTCGGCAAAATCCCTCTGAGCCCGCTCAAAAGCTGGCAGTGGATATTGTTGGTGTTAGGCTTTTCGACCGGTTCCTGGTGGGGGCTGACAGCGGTGACCTTATGGTTTTTTGCCCTGGCTTGGCGAGCACAACGCCCCTCCCACAGCTCGGAGACCGTATTTAATCTCGTGCAGTTGGGGCTGATTGCGCTCACCGTTTTGGCGTTTGCAGCCTTTGTGGTGGCGATTCCCAAGGGCTTGCTGGGGACACCGGACATGGATATTGTCGGCAACGCGTCGCACAGTTATGAACTCAACTGGTATCAGGATGTGATGCAACAAACCTTGCCGCAGGCTTGGGTAGTGAGTGTGCCATTGTGGGTGTATCGAGGCTTGATGTTGGCGTGGTCACTGTGGGTGGCCGTTACCCTGTTGCGTTGGTTGCCCTGGGCTTGGAAGGCGTACAGTACGGACGGTTACTGGCGCTCAACCCCACGCAAACCCAAACAGGGTAAAAAGGCACGATCAAACCTTGATGCAGGTGCGGTTGCCACCGCGAGCACGTCGGCGGCACCCAACACCGCTGCGCCGGAATCCACTGGATCATCAAGCGCGTCGTCGGCAACACCTGACAAACAGGATTCCTGACGACACATTGAATTGACCGGATGCAGGAGTAGAAGATCATGAGGCGACGTTTGGTGCTCTACCACACTGCGCACTGTCATTTGTGTGAAGAGGCCGCTGCCCTGTGCGCAGCGGTGCTCAACCCTGAATATTTTGAGGTACACCAGGTCGATATCGTCGACAGTGACGAGCTAGTGGCGCGCTATGGTGTGCGGATTCCGGTATTGCGGGAAGATGCCATCGACGCTGAACTTGGCTGGCCATTTGACGTGGATCAACTAATTGCCTTTCTCTCCTGAACCTGCACGTGCAACACGCCAGCATGTCTGTTTATCCAGACGTCTGGTGTGTCATTTTTGCCGCTTGACGCTCGCAATCGCGACAAAACTTTCCTAGGCTGTAAGTGGTTGCATCACGCAATCAGGCATCACTCGATCGGGCACTTACTGGCGAATCACAGAGCATCCCTATGCAGGTTGACCACAACAAGTTGACCATCGCAGCAGCGATGGTGGCTGCCGAACTCCATTATGCCGAGCTTACCGCCCGACAGCTCACCATCTCTGCCAAAAATGCAGCCGCCATAGTTTTGCGGGCCGGAAGCCGGGCGGCAGGATTATCGGTGATTTCAAGTTTTTATGATGAATTGGCGGGTAAAACCATCAAGCTCGCGCGAGCCATCAACACGACTGCCGTTTCATTATCGGTTATCACCGTGGCGGAATGGCGCACAACGACCGCGTTATCGCGCATCCGGCAGGCTTACAACAAAGCCCAGGATTCGCAGTTTCGCTCGCGCATTCTGCCGTTGGAAGCGCGCATCACCGAACAGCTCACAGGCATAGAAGCACGTTTTCAAGCCTTGCTGGGTGCATTGAACAGTGATCTTCAAGAAATTCAGAAACATATGCGTGCAATTGATGTCGTGGCAGTAACGTCGCGGCTGGAGGCCCATCGCACCGGTGAATTCAAGGAAGGCCTATTGCAAATGGCCAATACGATTCAGCAGCAAACCAGCGATATCAAAGCGCATATTACCCGTTCCATGACGCTATTGAACGATGCCATGTATTAGGCTTATCAACCTTGGATTCAGACGCCCATGCTTTCGACTGTGTTATACAATCAGGGACATCAATGGATCATGTTTGGTCGTGACCCTGAAAAACCCGATAAAATTATCGATACCAACCAATATATGGTGGTCTCGGCAGGACGCGCGCTCTTGCTTGATCCAGGCGGCATCGAATTGTTCGCGCCCATGCTGGCGGCGGTGTTGAAATTTGTGCCCATTGAGCAGGTGACAGACGTATTTGCCTCGCACCAAGACCCTGACATCATTTCGTCACTAGGGTTGTGGGATCAGGTGCTGGATGATGCCCGCCTGCATTGTTCCTGGATATGGGAAGGGTTTATTCGGCATTTTGGCATGAACAAAATTGAATATGTGCCCATTGCGGATGGGGGAGGTATTTTGCATATCGGGGATATCGATTTGCAGTTCATTCCTGCGCATTACCTGCATTCGTCGGGCAATTTTCATGTGTATGATCCCAAGGCTAAAATCTTGTTCAGTGGAGACGTAGGCGCTGCGCTAGAAGCCCCTTGCGGCCCGATGGAAGTGGATGACTTCGATGCGCATGTACCGAGAATGGTGAAATTTCACCAGCGGTGGATGCCGTCAAATTCAGCCAAGAAAGATTGGATCGATCGCGTGCGCATGCTGGATATCGACATGATGGTACCTCAGCACGGGCGTTTGTTCAGAGGTGAATCGGTAAAGCGGTTTATCGACTGGTTCGATGCGCTGGAAGTAGGCACAGCAATACGCCGCTAAACGGCTGTTGATGGGGTTTGTCGATAGCTTTGCAATGGATCGAATATAACGAAAGTCAGTGCAAAAGGGATTGCATGACCGTGCTTGACCAGCGCACTGACTCGATATATGCGCTTTCAAATATAGACTTGTCGATTTTTAATTGAGTGAGTGCATCCCAATCGATACTGGCCCATTCACCACGCTCATGCGCCAGGATGAATTTCAGCAGTCTTCCGAAGGTGCCTTCGTGCAATAGCAACGCCTGTTTGATTTCATCATCAAAGGGCAGCGTATCCAGAATGCTTTTGATGTCGTTATCGAAGAATGCATCGATCGCTGAAAATAAACCGACAGTAAAACTCTTTTCTGAGGGCAACCCGCCTTTTTGCGCCAGTACCTCCATCATCTTGGCGCGGGTGAGGGTTAGCATCACCAGCTCGGTGGGCTTGTCTGACATGCGTGACAACGCAATCACACTGACCCACGACTTGAGTTTTTGCAATCCCAAAATCATGATGGCGCGCTTGATGCTGTCAATTTTTGCTTGCGACGAGTAAGCCGCAGAATTACAGATACGAAGCAATTTAACGCTGAGTGCCACATCATTGGTGATGATGCCTTCAAGCGATTTGATATCGATATCCGGGTTTTGCAGCGCGGCCAACAAATTCATGACCACCAACTTATTGGTGGCAATGGAGTTGCCTTTCACCGATTGCGGCCGACATAAAAAGCCGCCCTGGAAAATATTGAACCCCAACTTGGCGCAGTGCTCAAAAACGGTGTAATTCTCGACCTTTTGCGCCAGCAATTTGAGAGGGAATTTCTTCAAATAGGTGACCAGTTTTTCCAGCGTGTCGCCCTTAAGTGTCCCGACATCCACCATGACCACATCGGCCAGTTTGACGAGCGCATCCCACTCTGGCATCCCGACAGTGCATTCCAGTGCGATCGAAAAGCCGCGTTCGCGGAGCTGTTTGATTGCCTCTACCACTTCGGGGTCAGGCTGTATCGATTTTAAAACCTGGATGGTGACATGCTGGGGGTCGAGCGGTGGCGGTGCCAGTAGCCAGCGGCGGGTAAAGTGGATGAGCGCCGACTTGTTGTCAGACACCTGACCGATCCCCACTTCGGTAAAGGCATTGACGAGCACAGCCATGGTTTCCTGATCGGCATCCCAGGTGTTCGGGTCGACCCCTTCCGGAGGGTGAAACAGCAATTCATACGCCGTCACGTTCAGCTGTTTGTCGTAAACCGGCTGTCTGGCGAGCAAAATGCATTCTTTGGTCATGCGCCTGGGTCTTGTGCACTGGACTGCTTAAAAAGGGCATGCGCCTGAGGTACCGCCGGGCGCACTGTCTAACTGTCGCATCTATAGCTTTGGGACATGCATAGCTTTGAAGTGTAGTCCCTCTGTTCGTCAGGTTGGCCACCTCGGCAGGTTTTTTTAACTGACTCCCAGTTCATCCTGTGGTCTACACTGATCAAAATGTAACCCTTGAATGGCAGGTGGAATCCCTCATGGCCGGTGTGCTTGAAACCGTTGATATGCGTACCCAATTGGTGGGGGAAAACCGGTTAGAGATCCTCATGTTCCGCCTGCAAAGGGGGCAACTGTTTGCCATCAACGTGTTCAAGGTACAGGAAGTGCAGATGATGCCCAAGATCACCTGCATCCCCAACAGCCATCCTGCTGTGATTGGCGTCACCCATGCGCGGGGCAAGACCATCCCCGTGATCGACCTGAGCTACGCCATCGGCATGCCCAATCTGGAAGACCGTGCAACCTGTACGGTGATTATAACGGAGTACAACAATCATATTCAGGCGTTCATGGTCAAAAACGTAGAGCGCATCATCAATATGAATTGGGAGGAGATCATGCCACCGCCACGCGGGGCAGGGCGTGCACACTACCTGACGGCCATTACCAAAGTCGACGAGAAGCTGGTCGAGATTATCGATGTAGAAAAAGTGCTGCAGGAGATCTCCCCGTTCAACACCCAAATTGCCCCCAACGTGCTGGATGACAATATTCGCACCTTGGCAGAAGGTCTGGAGGTACTGGTCGTCGATGATTCGACCGTGGCGCTGGCGCAGGTACGGGAGACACTGGATCAAATGGGCATACAGGTTTTTGCGCTGAAAGACGGCGCACAGGCCCTGCGTTATTTGAAAAAACTGGCTGACCAGGGCGTGGACATGGAAAAACGCTTCCCCCTGGTTATTACCGATGCCGAAATGCCCGAGATGGATGGCTATCGACTCACCACCGAAATCCGCAATGACCCGCGCCTGGCATCACTCTTTGTGGTGTTACACACCTCCCTGAGCGGCACCTTTAACAAAGCCATGGTGAAGAAAGTCGGTTGTGATGAATTCCTCTCAAAATTCGAGCCCGATAAACTGGCCGCCACGGTACAAGCCCGCGTCAGAGCTTATCGGGAGCGTTACCCCGTCAACCACTGAAAATCAGCCGTCGACGGGTGCCACTATGGTTGGCAGTTATTTAGTCGACAGTTGATGGTCTGCTGTTATTGGCTGTCCAGACAATGCTGTTTATGCGCAGCCTGCAACGCCATCACCCGCTCACGATTGACCCCGAAATCCCGATACCCTAAACGCGACGCTGAGCGAATCTGCACCGTATCGGGTTCACGTTTCAATTCGAGATCATCAACAAACCGCATGGTTTTGCTCGTATATTCAATACGCGCGTAATCATCGCGTTGCACCACGATACGTGGCTCCCCCGGTAACTTACTGGCCTGCTCCAACAGACACGACCAGTCACTGACATCATCGAGGCGCAAATTACCGATAATGTGTTCCTCATCACTCGCCTTTGAACTCACACAATTGGGCGAAGAAGGGCAGGGGCCAAACTCAGTTTCAGGCGGCGAGCCCATACACCCCGCCAAGCCCAGAGTCAAAATCAGTCCCGCAGTAGTGGTAAACAGGCGCTTTTGCATAGTAGGTTCCTTTTTGTTCAATTCAAACCGTTCTTCCATCCAGACAGGGAGGGCGCTAACGCCAAGGTAAATGGGTCTGCCACCGAATTCAATAGGCGGGGGGATACTGATACAGATCAACAAAAGTAGAAGCCCCTTCATCAGCCCACCACCACGTTGACGTATATCATGTAATGAAAAGTAGGTAGCGATAACCTACTCATGCTTTAGCAAGAAAGTTAATTTTGATTTGGGGTTCTCATGAAAACAGTTCGCACGTTAGTTCCTGCCTTGTTGATCGCTGCTTCTGCACCTGTATTTGCATACGAGGCGGGCGATATTATTGTTCGTGGCGGCGTCGCGTATGTGGATCCAAACACCGATGCGGGTAATATCAACTCACCCTTCAGCGCGCTAAATGGTATTTCTGATCCGGTGGAAGTCGAAGCCAGCAGTGGTGTCACCCTCACGGGTACTTACATGTTTCACAAAAATTTCGGCGTAGAACTGGTGGGTGCATTGCCCTTCCAGCACGACATTAACGCCGACGGTACAGTAGAAAGTCTCGGCCTGACCAAAGTCGGTGAGACCAAACATCTGCCACCTACCTTGCTCGTTCAATTTTATCCCATCGAAACCAACACATTCATACAACCGTATGTGGGCGTCGGTGTGAACTACACAATGTTCTTCGAAAACGACACTAACGCCGAATTCGCTGAAGGCGTCGCAGCCGTGCTCAGCGCACCTGTTGTTGATACCACTTTGGATCTCGATGATTCCACTGGCTTGGGCGTTGAAATCGGTGCCGACTGGATGCTCGACAAAAATCTATCGATCAACACTTCCATCTGGTATCTCGACATAGAAACCACTGCCACCATCGATGCAAGATTGGCGGACGGTACGGTAGTGAAGAATGCGGCTGAATTTGACGTTGCCATTGATCCACTGGTGTACGCAGTCGGCTTTGCTTATAAATTCTGATCCGACTTTAGAATTTAGCTGACTTTACAATTCAAGCTGACATCCCTTAACCGGGATATTACAAAGGCCGATGCGAATCGGCCTTTTTTATGAATTTTTTACAAGACAGTAAAAACAGAAAAAGTGTTACCACAATTGTTGGTAGGTGATTTGTGGGGGATTGTTTATGGAACGTCGGCGGCATGGATGCCGCCGTCGAGCTTATTTATGCCCCTTGAGGGTACAGGGACGTACTTGCAGCGATTCCAGAAACAATCCCCCACAAAGCGCCTTTAGTAAAATCTAAAAACACGCGCACTATATATAGTCATCAAATCCAAATACCTAGTATTTGACGTATATTGCATTAACCCAAGATTTTTTATAACGAATCCCTTCCAGGCCCAACGCATTTGCCATAAAACACCCATTGTTTATCGCAAACTGATCTTTAAATCATCCCAATAAAGCCCACGCCACAACCCCCAAAACCGCCTATTTAGCGCACTAAATCAGCCACATACCCCAGATTGAAACTTCTTTCTAAAGGTTTCAAACCCAACGCCGATACAGTTTATGTAGGCGATGAATTACGGCCTCAATCAGAGGCCACGAGTTAAATGTATCTCATGGCGCACTCTACCCGAGGCCGAGACACTAGCAGGAGACAACCATGCCGCAAATAGTCAACACAAACATTGCTTCTCTGACCGCACAGAGAAACTTAAACAAATCCCAAGCGGGACTCCAAACCTCATTGCAACGTTTGTCTTCCGGGCTACGTATCAACAGCGCGAAAGACGATGCTGCAGGTTTGGCAACGTCCAACCGATTCACCACCCAAGTCCGCGGCCTGAATATCGCAGTTCGTAACGCGAACGACGGTATCTCCTTCGCGCAAACGACAGAAGGCGCCCTCGGCGAGGTGACCACAGCCCTCCAACGTATACGCGACCTCGCAGTACAATCAGCCAACGATACCAACAGCAGCTCAGACCGCGCATCGTTGCAAGAAGAAGTCAACCAGCTGGTATCAGAGATCAACCGTATCGCTGAAACCACCACCTTCAACGGCACCAAAGTACTCGACGGAAGCAAAGACAAACTGAACTTCCACATCGGCGCCGACGCCAACCAGACAGTAAGCGTATCCGGAATGGATGCACGCGCTAGTCGCCTGGGCGCACAGCCTGGTGTTGTACAATCAACCGGTAATCGCGTACTGATCTCTGCCGCAGCCGATGCAGGCACCCAGGGCGTACAAGAAGATACCGGCGGCAACGGTGCAACCGATATCAGCGACTTCTCGATCCGCCTGGCCAGCGTCAACAGCGGCGACGAAGTCAACCTCGCTGCAGCCAGATTTGGTGGCAACATCGAATCGGTAGCAACGGCAGATCTGGAAGACCGCTTCAGCGACAACTACGGATCAGGTCTTGCAAAATCCCTTGCTGATCGCATCAACAGCGCTCGCGACAGCGGCGAAGCTACCATGCAAGGTGTCTATGCCTCGGCGGTGACTACCTTCCGCGGCAGCGATCTGACTTCGAACGACATGACCGCCACTACGGTGGATGCCAACTCTACGGCCACTAACGTGGGTGCAGGCGAACTGCAAAACGGCGACTTGGTCATTAACGGAGTTGATATCGGCGCCGTTGAATTCGAAGCCAACGATTCTAGCGGTTCATTGGTAAGCGCAATCAACTCGAAAAGCAGCGTAACAGGAGTGCAAGCTTCTGTAGACAAGAACGGCGAGCTGCTACTGACAGCAAGTGATGGTCGTGACATCGTTATCGATACCAGCTCCGCACAAGTCACCAACGATTTGTTTGGTGGTGGAGATGAACTGACCACCGATCGCTTCTCGGGCAACGTGACAGATCTAAGAGTCTCGGGCCGATTAACGATTACGGGTACCGATACCATCAATTTCAGTGGCAACGATGCAGCAACTGCAGCACTGGATGCCAACGGCTTGGCGGCGACCGGCTCAGAAGATAACGTTCAGGCTGTGGGTACCATCAATAACGCGGATATTACGACGGTGGCGGCAGCCAACCAGACAATAACCTCGGTTGACAGCGCACTTTCACAGGTAGACAGCATGCGGGCAACATTGGGTGCTGTTCAAAACCGCCTGGATTCAACCATCAGAAACCTTTCAAGCGTATCTGAGTCGTTGAGCGCTGCAAACTCTCGTATCCTCGATGCTGACTTTGCATCAGAAACCGCAGCCTTGGCCAAAAACCAAGTGTTGCAACAAGCAGGCATATCGGTACTGGCACAAGCAAATGCGTTACCACAATCTGCACTGTCATTGCTCGGTTAATCTGTCGCACCTCACGGAAGAGGTCGCTTCAGGTAGTTAAAACACGCCCGGGGGGGAAACCCTTCCGGGCTTTAGCGCGTTTCAAAAAGGTGTCGTTATGATGAGTAGCAACATAACATCATCAAGCAGCAAACCGGTCGAGACCGCTTCGTTGGCGAAAGCCAGTGAGCGTCGTTCGGTCGAAGCCAAACAGGCCCCACCGGTCGAAACTGCTCCGGCAGTCGAACCAGCAGAGCCCGTCGAAGTCGCCAGTGAGACTATCAAATCTCAAGAGACCAGCAAATCTCAAGAGAAAACCTCTGTCAAGAAAGAAGAGGTGGATCAGGCGATGCGTGAGAAGGTGAAAGAAGCTGTTGAAAATGTGCGGGATTTTATCAAGAAAAATCAACGCTCATTGGATTTTGAAATGGCAGAAGAGAGTAATCGCGTCATTATCACGGTAATCGACCGGGAAACCAATAAGGTGATCCGGCAGATTCCACCCGAAGACGTGGTGAATATTTCTGACCAGATCAGTAACGGCGAGCTGCCTTCTGCTGACGGGATGCTGTTCAAGGTGAAAGCCTGAGTTGCTTGAGATAGCAGAGTGCAAATTTACGGCCATGCGCTTGCAGTGGAGCTGTCTGCATTCAATGGGTTGATGAGTACAATCGGCCCGGATTTTGCAGCGTTATTTTGCAAGAGCTGGTTATTGATGTTGCGTCGCTCCAAGAATTGCAGACGACGGTCTACTATTAATGGATTCGTCGACTGAGCGTTGCCCTGTGGCGACGCGAGACTGACTATTGTAGGCAGTGTGCTGCAAATAGTTTTGAGCGACTATCAAGGAGTCGGAAAACCGGACGATATAGAAGATAGGTTACAGCGAGGTGCCATATGGCAAGCGTCAGCGCAAGCGGATCGGGATCAGGCATCGACATCGAATTGCTCGTCGAAAAACTGACGGCAGCAGAGAGAAAGGCCACTGATAAACGCCTGGGTGTGCGAGAAACACAGGTGCAGGCCGATGTGACTGCTTTCAATTCGCTGAAAGGCGCACTCACCGATCTCCAAAAATCCTTCACAGGTCTTACCACCCTTCGCGAAGTCAACAAGCGCACCGCAACCTCCAGCGATACCGACGTATTTACTGCAACTGCTGGCACCGCTGCCGTGACCACGTCTAGCGAGATTCAAGTTGATCGCCTTGCGCAGGCGCAGAAACTGGTCTCTGCGGGTTTCGCCAGCGCCGACGCTGTCGTGGGCACAGGGACACTTACCCTGGCCATTAACGGAAGTTCCTTTTCTATCAATGTTGTAGACGCTGAAAACGATACGCTTGCCGATATTCGCGATGCGATTAACGAAGATGAGAATAACCCTGGTATCAAAGCCAGTATCCTGACCGTTGCCGATCCGGATAATCCAGGTTCCACTGTATCGAAATTGGTGTTGACCTCCGAAAAAACAGGGGAAGACAACGCGATCACTGTGACTGTTACCGACGATGATGGCGACAACACCAACACCTCCGGGCTTTCCCAGCTGGTTTACGATCCAGGTGTTACCGAAAATCTCGAAGAGGTTACTGCTGCACAGGATGCGCGTATTTTTGTCGATGGATTTGAGGCCACCAGTTCGAGCAATACCTTTTCAGGTGTGATTGAAGGCGTCACGCTTACGGCGGTGTCTGCCGACCCTGGCAACACCCACACCTTGAATGTCGGTGTGGATAGCACGGCCGTCAAAGACAAGGTGGCTGCTTTTGTCGAAGCGTATAACACCTACCAAAAAACCTTTGATTACCTTACGGAATATGATGCTGTCGAAAAACAGGCAGGATTACTGACAGGGGATTCCGCTGCGCGTTCAGTGGCCACGGCGATCAATCGGGCCATCACCTCGACCAACACTGAGGGCACCGGGGAATTCAACGCGTTGGCCACCATTGGAATTACCCGCAGTCGTACCGGGGAAATGCAGCTCGACAGCGACATGTTGACCGAAGCACTTGCGACAGATTTCGATGCCGTTGCCAATTTGCTGGCAGGTGAAAGTGGCGTGATGACCGGTCTCGACGATGCTGTCGATACCATGGTGAACAGCACCGACGGCATCTTGACTGCAAGAAACAAGACCTTTCAGGATCAACTTAAAGAAATCGGCGAGCAACGTGCCGCGTTTGAAATTCGCATGACATCGTTCACCGAGCGCCTGCGCGAACAGTTCACCACCATGGATATCATTGTTGCCCAGTTCAAAAACACGGGCGACTTTCTTACACAGCAACTTGAAAGTATTTCTGGTTCCAAGAAATAGAAGGGGTAGTTTGTCGTGATTGCAAGCAAAGCACTAAAGCAATATGCCACCGTCAGCAAGCGCACCGGCATCGAAGATGCTACGCCGCATCAACTGATCATGATGTTGTACGATGGCGCTCTGGAAAGCCTGATGACGGCAACCGGATGCATTGAGCGGAAAGACTTTGCCGGTAAAGGCGTCGCTCTGGGCAAAGCCATCACCATCATCGGTGGCCTGCAAGGGTTTCTTGATCTGGAAAAAGGCGGCGATGTTGCCAAGAATCTGGATCGCCTTTATGACTACATGGGGGTACGTTTATACGATGCGACCATGAAAAATGATGTGGCGATCGTTAACGAAGTCGCAGGGTTGTTGAAAACCGTGCGTGAAGGCTGGGAAGGCATCAAGGACGAAGCAAATCGCCTACACCAGCAAAATAAGGCAGGCGGCTCGGATGCATGAGCTCGGATATGAGTGATATCACTGAATTCGTTGAATTAAAGCAGCAGCTTAACATTGCATTGACGGATGGAAAATTTCATTTGTTGATGACGCTGGATGAGCGAATTCGTAACGCTTCGGCGCAGGTATTCGAACTCATCAAGAAAGATGCCAATGCACATCAGGATGCAGTCAAGGAGGTACGCGAAGTCATCGCGCTTTACCGTCAAGCAATCGACGTATGTAAAGAAAAATCAGAGATAGCGAAACAGGAATATCTCAAGTCAATCAACAACAAGCAAGGAACGGCCCGCTATTTGCAGGTTGCTAGCATCCGCTACGGCAATTCACCCTAGCCACTATATAGCCATGTGAGGTGAGCATGATGGGCACGAATAACGACACAGCCAATAACGCGCGCACTGCAAATCAGCCAAATACCAGTAATCAAAAAAGTACCGCTAATCAAAAAAGTACCGGCAATACAATAAGTACCGCTAATCAAAAAGCAGCAGCGAATCAGGTGGCACTGTTGGTGCCTGATATGCCTCCGATGGAGGAGATCGTTCCATTTCTTGTCGAGATCGACAATAACAAGTGGTACAGCAATTTTGGCCCCTTGTGTCTGGCGTTTGAAAAACTCCTCAAGCATCACTTCTTCTCTGAGCTTCCACCCGATTCTAAACGCATGGTCAGTTGCTCCAATGGCACTGCTGCCATTGAGTTGGCGCTGATTGCATTGAATCTGCCTGCGGGTGCTCGCGTTCTATTACCAGCGTTCACGTTCCCTGCTACTGCAACGGCTGTGATACGGGTGGGTCTGACCCCTGTGTTCGCCGATGTGGATGAAAAAAGCTGGCAGCTTACGCCCGACATTGCACGCCATCTGTTGGTTTCTTCACGTGCTGATGTAATCTTGCCGGTAGCGGCGTTGGGTATGCCACATCATGCGCTGGCGTGGCAAAAATTCTCGCGTGACACTGGGATTCCCGTGGTGATCGATGCTGCCGCTGCGCTCGGTGCGCAAGATACCGCGCCTGGTATTACGGTCTGCTATAGCCTGCATGCCACCAAATCGTTTGGAGTGGGTGAGGGCGGTGTGATTGTCGCAGCCGATGACGCCATGGGTGAGCGCATCCGGCAAATGGCGAATTTTGGTTTTTCTGCTGGCGTCATCGTGCATGCTGGTGGCAACTATAAACTCAGTGAGTATCATGCCGCGGTGGGGCTCGCGCAGTTCAAACGCTTGCCCTTGTTGCAAAAACGTCGTGAGTTGTTACGCAAAGGCTATCAGGAATATAGTGATGCCTTGCTGCCCCATTTTGAATTTCAGTCGCTTCCTGATAACTATTGGGGTGAGGCGCCCGTGGTGCCACTGCGGGATTCTCGCTTTTATGGTGCCGCAGCGATTTGTCTGAAACGCAATGCCGCGATTGACGTAGAAAGCCTGGTGCAACACCTGGCGGAACGCGGTGTTCAAACGCGTCGTTGGTATTGCCCCAGTCTTCAGTATCACCCTGCCTTCTCGCACGTTGAAACGTTTGGCTTGCAGGGCGATCATTTTATGGCGGTCACTGAGTTTTTACAGACTCATGTGGTCGGCATTCCCTACCACAACGCCCTACGCCGACATGATATTCGCCATGTCATCAGCAGCGTGCTTGCCAGCGTTGAGAATAAATGCATCTCGATTGATGCCGTCTGATTTCTTGTAGTTCAGTTTCCTTCGGGTACACTTCTTGCAGAGAATCTCTTACAAAGAATTTCTTGCAAGATGACTTCTTATCAGGAAACCTTCTTTTAGGAAAACTTCTTTTTAGGAAAACTTCTTTTTAGGAAAACTTCTTTTTAGGAAAAAAAATGGATATCCTTGCCGAGCTTGACACTTTCGAGCGGCTTGTGCGTGAAAAGCAGCATGAGCCAGCCTACCAAAAAATGCTGACCTTGTTGAAGTCATCTTCTGTGCATCGGCAGAGGAAAGATCATATATTTGAGATACTTAATCGCGAAGAGGCGGCCTACGTTGCTACGCGATTGACGAGTGCCGTTTTTCAATTTTTTCTTGATGAAGGATTCCGGCTGAGTGAGCAGGGGTATGCAGCCTTGTCGTTATTCGGCAGGAATTTTACCCTTATCTTGATGATGAGTCCCTATAAAAATGCCGATCATGTCATTCGGCAGTTGATTGGGCAGGACGCTGGCGGTGGCAGAAAATCGGCCGTAGATTTGTGTACCTTTAGAAAAGTACTGTTTCTGTGGTCGGTTTATTCGGATGTCGAGATTCCTCTACAGGATTACATAAAAACGTATCCCGGATTGATGAAGTATGTGGTGTTCAATTCGCTGACCCTGAATTGCTATCTGGATCGGGGAGCAACAGAGCGCCGTGAGCGCTTGCTTGAGATTATTTCAGCAAACGGAATGGATCTGGAACTCGATGATTTGTCATTGATTTTCGCGGGACCTGCGTGGATGTATTCGGCCTACCCACATACCCCCCGTAAGCATGATATCAAAGGCGTGATCAATCAGGCATATCGACGCTATCTGCTCAACAGCGGAATTACCGAACCAATTTTGCCTGTCAAGCGCACGCAAGTAAAAAAGCCTAAAGTTGTCGTTATTATTGAACAAATGACCGCCAACCATGCTGTATTCCGTTGCTATGGAAAAGCTCTGGAATCGCTGCGCGAACGCTTTGAAACCGTGGGTGTCGCGACCAAGACGCACGTCGATGATGCGGCCATGGCGATCTTTGATAACACGGTCTATCTCGAAGAAGATGCCGTGGCCGGAATGAAGAAAAATGTCGGCAAAATCCTCAAGCAAAAGCCCGACATCATGCTCTATTTGAGTCTCGGCATGCAAAATAATACGATTCCATTGGCGAACCTGCGGTTGGCACCGATTCAGCTGTTTCTAATGGCGCACCCGTGCACCAGTCGTGTTGAAACCATTGACTATGCGATTGTCACTAAGGATATTGCGCCGACGCGCCCTGAATTCAGTGAGCGTTTGATGCTGGTGCCCAATGGCACATTTTCGTTTACCTCGCGCGGTCAATTGACGCACGAAAAGGCTGAGAAAAAGCTGTCAGCGCAGGACGGTGAGGATAAAACCATACGCATTGCGATCCCGTCATTTGCCATCAAATTGACCGGGCGTTTTATTGATATGCTGATCAAGATTCGCCAGGCCAGCAAACGCAAAGTGGAGTTTCACTTCTTTCCTTATCTGGCGGGTATTACCTATATTCATTTCAAGGAGACGATGGATAAACGTTTGCCTGGTTCGGTCGTGCATATGCCTTATGCATACAATAAATATCTGACGGTGATCGGCCAGTGTGATTTTCATATGAGCCCGTTCCCGTTTGGCAACACCAACGGCAATATCGATTCAGCCCGTATGGGCTTGCCTATCATTGCAATGGATGGTGAGGGCATAGAGTCGCGGATTGATGTCAATATGTTGCACCGCATGGGTATGCCCGACTGGACCGTGGCCAAGGATGAGGAGGCCTATATCGCCCTGGCGATTTCACTGATTGAAGACGACGAAAAGCGCGCGGCTTTGGAGCATTTGGTCAAACATATCGATCTTGAAAAAGTATTTTTCTCCACTGGCCTGGAGCATATGTTTGTCGACACGGTACAGGCCATTTATGAGCAGCATGAAAAGCTGGTGGCCTCGGGTGAAACCCGCTTCGACGCGACGGCGTTGGTAGCATCACTGCCTCCCCCGGCCAGTCGGGGGACAGAATCGAATGTGATACTTTCAGCATGAATATTCTGCAAACAGCGCCTTGCGACGCGGTATTTTTGGGTGAGCGCAGTTACCTACACAGCACCACGATCATACCGGCACTCTTGCATGCTTGTTCGCAACACTTTGATTTGGGTGCAATAAAACAAATCTCGGCACAGTTTCATGCGTTGACTGATCGCCAATGTGTGTTCGAATTGCTGGAGGTACCCAGCGGAAGTTCTCTTACTCAGGCGGGGTATGTAGCAACGTTCAGAGTCAGTGGCGAGAAGTCAGAGGGGATTGTAGGCTTGCGTCCGAGTGAAGCTGTGATCGCCAAACGACAGGCGTTTGATGAAGATGGATTGATTAACGGCTATACGCTCGATCAGCAGGGGCAAACCATAAGCTTGAACGGCCTGAAGGGAGAGCTTTTACCTACGATCATATCGTTAAACAAGCGTCTGCATGCCGCGCTCTTCGAAAGTGCCGGATTTGGAAAATGGTTGCTCACTCGCCTGGACCTGGCCCCTGCTTATTTCAACAACCCCTCACTGCAAGCGCTTTCTATACATTTAGTGGCAATTTTGGCGTCAGTAAACAGTAAAGCGACTATCTTTGCGGAAGGGGGCGTTGCTGAGTCACGTCCGCCAGAACGAATTGCGATCGGTACCGTGCATTTCAGCAGGAAAAAGGAGACAACATGATTGGTATCAGTGAAATAGCTTCCTGGATTCCAGACGCGAGAGAGGACAATCTCGACAAGCTGAAACGCCATGACACCGATGAGAACTTCGTGCTCGACAAGATTGGTATTCGGTCGCTCAGCCGTTTGGAGCCCGATCAATACGCATCTGATGCCTGCGTAAAAGCCTTTGAAGCATTGCAGAAGAAGCGTGCGGTCAACCCGCAGGATGTCGATTTCTTGGTGGTGGTGACGCAGACGCCGGATATCAATATCCCCCATGTATCGGCCATGGTGCATGGCAAGCTGGGATTGCCAACACGCTGCGCAGCATTTGATATATCGCTGGGGTGCTCAGGGTGGGTGTATGCGTTACACATCGCTGTGGCTTTTATGATTCAGAACGAGTTGAGCACCGGCTTACTGTTTACCGCTGATCCCTATTCCAAAATTATCGATCCGCAGGATAAAAACACCGATTTGCTATTTGGTGATGCGGCTTCGGTGACGTTATTGACCGCGAATCCACTGTGGGCCAACGGTAAAGCCGATTTTCTTTCCGATGGCAGCCAATGGCCGTTGTTGCGCAAGAACGAGGCGGGCTCTCTGAATATGGATGGGCGGGGTATTTTCAACTTCGTCATGACCGAATTGCCCAAATCGATTGATCGTTGCCTCGAAAAAAATGGGCTCACGAAAGATGAGATCGATCTTTATGCGCTGCATCAGGCCAGCAAGTTCATCGTTGAACAATTGACGAAACGCGTTAAAATCAATCCTGAAAAAGTTCCATTTGTCATACGTGAGTATGGGAACACAGTGTCGTCATCCATTCCTTTGGTGCTTGAGAACCGCATTCACGACGAACAGTTCTCGCGGGTGCTGATTAGCGGTTTCGGTGTGGGGTTGTCGGCAGGTACTTCCATTTTGAATAGGTGTCGTCATGGCTAACGTTACGCGCGAGCAAGTGGTTTCTATCATGAATTCAGCCGGTCTCGATGCTGATATTTCAAAACTTGATCCGGCTTTGCCCCTTGGCAAACAAGGCGTCGATTCGCTCGACATGATCAATGCCCTGCTGGCGGTGCAGGAGGAGTTCAACATCAAAATCAGTGACGCGGATATGTCGTCTGGTGCTTGGGGTTCCGTCGACAATATTGTCGCCAGTCTCAACGCCAGACTATAACGACGTTATTACAGGAGAGGCGGGAATGTCCTCAGGCTACTCTCTTGCAAAATCAGGGCCTGCAACATCAGCGCTTGCAGAGACCGCGCTTACTGAATATATCCCGCTCTCGCCGCCTTGTTCGATTGACCAGCTATTGGGTCGAATCCCGTCCGCCTCACTTTTAACTTACCCCCTAAGCTTGCAAGCATTGGCAACGCAATTGTCCAGGACATCCAGTGCGGTTCTGGTAAAAGGCTTGTCGAATGGGCGTTATCCTGTCCCGGATACGCTTTGTTTTGTCGATCGCCCCCCCAGCGAAGCCCAACGTCAGCAGTTGACACAGGCCTTCGTATTGGCGCCGCCTGCATTGGCGGAGGGTTTGCAATGCCAAACGCTGCTGCTGTGTGACGATCCACGGGCCACGTTTATCGATCTGGTGGAAACACTGTTGAATCAGTGTCGTATTAGCGCATTCACTTCACTCAAACCCGCTATCAATGGTATTGATCCCACGGCGCGCATTCATCCGAACGCCGTCATCGAGGGCGATGCTGCGATCGGGCCGGGGTGCGAAATCGCCGCTGGCTGCGTTATCAAACAGGGCACCGTGTTATTGCAAGACGTGGTCGTGCGTGAGAATACCGTAATGGGGTGTGCCGGTATCGCGCGTTATGTGGCGCAGGATGGCCGGGTCTTGCGTTTTCCTCATCTCGCGGGTGTATTGGTGGAGGCTGGCACCGAAATTGGTGCAAATTGCGTGATTGCACGGGGGGCCATGTCGAGTACACGTATTGGGGCCGACAGTGTGATTGGCAATCTTTGCAACGTCGGCCATGGTGTGCAGTTGGGAAAAAAGACATGGATGTCAGTGGGTTGCCTGATCGGTGGCAATTGTCAGTTTGGTCATCAGGTAACGCTCGGGCTGGGCGTTCAGGTGCGAGACAATCTGCAGCTGGGCGACGGTGTTTCGGTGGCGATGGGTAGCGTGGTGATGCGCTCGGTCGCTGCGGGTTGCTCGGTGCTGGGTAACCCGGCCAAAGTTGTGCCAGGGGTCGTGGCCGGGCCTGATCGCTAGCGTTTTCAAAGCCTCGATGCGTTGTCGGAATTCTGGCGAAAGCCGCGTCCTTTGTGGACGACAACGCTATCTGCGTCGCCTGCAGCCAAAACTTTTGCGTCATAAATTTGACCTTCCCGCCATTTGTGACCTTAACTTCAAAGACCACTGATTAAATTTCGACACATGGGTTATGACAGTGCTCGGTGCAGCCTTACCTGGAAACTGGGGGCCGTACAGAGTTGTATAACCAAGGTGTTGTTGCGATGGAATTTGGAAAGCTATGTGGCGGGAAATAAAAATACTGGTGGTCGATGACAATGCGCAGCGCCGCCATGAACTCAAGGTGATTCTGGATTTTGTCGGTGAACAGACGTTTGCTGCGACGTCAGATGCATGGCGTGCGGCTATTGAAGGGCAAGACAGCGAGAGTTTTTGTTGTCTGTTGATCGGTGCGGTAAAAGGGCCGTGGACCAAACTGGCCAACGATGTGCTGGCGTGGGAAAAAAGCCTGCCCATTATTTTGGTCGATGAAGATAACAAGGATGACGACGCGGACGAATCGCTGCGTAAAGCCGTGATTGCAAAGATTGAAACACCGCCCAATTACACCAAAATGATGGATACCCTGCATCGTTCGCAGGTCTATAAAGACCAGTTCACCGCAGATCCTGTGCGCGCCCAACGGCGTGAAGCGCAGCTGTTTCGTAGTCTGGTGGGCACCAGTCGAGCCATCGTTAAAGTCCGTGAATTAATGGCACAGGTGGCCGACAAAGACGTTAACGTCTTGATTACCGGCGAATCCGGTACAGGCAAAGAAGTGGTCGCCCGTAACCTGCATTACAATTCGCATCGTCGGCACAAACCGTTTGTGCCGGTGAATTGCGGCGCCATTCCCAATGAATTGCTTGAAAGTGAATTGTTCGGCCATGAGAAAGGGGCCTTTACCGGCGCCATTACCAGCCGGGCAGGTCGTTTTGAGATGGCGCAGGGCGGTACTATTTTTCTCGATGAAATTGGCGATATGCCGCTGCATATGCAAGTGAAATTGCTGCGCGTCTTGCAAGAAAAAACCTATGAGCGGGTAGGGGGCACCAAAACACTGCAGGCCGATGTGCGTGTCATTGCTGCAACTCATCAAAACCTTGAAAAGTTGATCGAAGACGGCAAATTTCGCGAAGACCTTTATTATCGTGTCAATGTGTTTCCCATTGAAACGCCGCCGCTGCGTGATCGTACTGAAGATATTCCCTTGTTGTTAAACGAGTTGGTATTGCGCATCGAAAATGAAAAGCGTGGTTCCATTCGCTTTAATTCCGCTGCGATCATGGCCTTGTGCCGGCATAATTGGCCGGGCAATGTCAGGGAATTGGCGAACCTCGTTGAGCGTCTCATCATCACACATCCCTACGGTGTGGTCGGTGTATCGGATTTGCCAAAACGTTTTCGCCATGTCGATGAAATAGATGAAGAAAAAGCCGAACAATTGGAAGAAATCCAGAAGAGCGGCGGCCCCGGCTATGCCAATCTGGATGCCGTGCCATTGCTTCCCGTTTCAGGCATTGATCTCAAAGAGTATTTGGCCAACCTGGAAAGCAGCATGATCAAGCAAGCCCTCGATGACGCCAACGGTATTGTGGCGCGAGCGGCTGAAAAATTACGTATTCGTAGAACGACGCTGGTCGAAAAAATGCGTAAATACGATCTTGGCCGCTATATGGATCTGTCAAACGAATGACGGCAACAGGTTCTCCACGCTTACCGTTATTGCTAACCACCTGAAATAAATCACACATTCAACACTGGCACAGCGTTTGCCTTTCTGACTGGTACTGAAGGTAGTCTGAAGGATAAACGCTATGCCCTCCATCGCCAAAAAACAGGACGCTTCCCCTGCAATTCCATTGGAATTCAAGAAGCTTGGTCATCGTCTGATGGCGCCTGCTGCGCAAGGCTCTACCGTCGAGTCTACTGTCGGCAATCTGCCAGCCACCATTCAATTGTTTCAGACCATCACCGAACAGCTGACCGATTCTTACGAAACCCTGACGCAACAAGTTGAATCCCTGCGCGGTGAGTTAGCCCTGGCGGATCAAGCACTTTCGTTGGAAATGCATGCCAAAGAATCGATCAGCGAGCGTATGGAGAAATTGCTGGCAGCCATGCCCGTCGCTGTCATAACGCTGGATGCCAATGGCATGGTGGATGACGCCAATCCTTCGGCGCTGGAATTGTTGGGCAAGCATATTGTTTCGCGCCGTTGGGCGAGCATTATCGATGAAGTGTTTTTTGACACGACGGTCTGCGGCAACGAATTGCTGCTGAAATCGGGCCGGGTCGTTTCCATCGCCACCCAACCGCTCTCAGAAAGAGGTGGGCAAGTAGTGGTGTTGACGGATCTGACAGAAACCCGTCGCATGCAGAATAAAATTCACCATCTTGAAAAGCTTTCAGAAATGGGCCGCATGATGGCATCGCTGGCCCATCAGATCAGAACGCCGCTGTCATCGGCAATGATTTTTGCCGAACATCTGGTGGCAGGCGAAGCATCCAGCTCACGCAAAAGCCGCTATGCCCACCGTGTCATGGAAAAATTGACACAGCTGGATAGGCAAGTCAAAGACATGCTGATTTTCTCGAAATCAGGCTTTCTGATGAACGATCGCGTCGAGGCTGCCCAGTTAATTGAACAGCTGGTGGTGGCCTCAAAAGAAATCCTCGACAACAAAAACGGTCTGCTACGCGTTGAAGGCGTTTGCCCGGCGGGTTTGCAGATGCAGTGCAACCGCGCCTATCTAGTAAGCGCTTTTTGCAACCTGGTCGAAAACGCCATTCAAGCCTGTGAAGAAAATGGAATACGCCCTGACATTCGTTTGAACATCAGCGCCAATAATCAAAATTTATTGACGCTGGAGTTGATTGATAACGGCCCGGGTATCGGTCAGGAACACCTGCCCAAAGTACTCGAACCTTTTTATACCACCAAGGCAAATGGCACCGGTCTGGGATTACCGGTTGTTTATGCCGTAATGGCGGGCCATGGCGGCGCCATGGATCTGATCAACATACAGCCCCAGGGGCTCATGGTCAGAATCCAGTTGCCCCTGTTGAACGCCCCCACTACTCACTAATTCGAGGTGTAACATGTCAAGATTTCCCATTTTACTGGTGGAAGACGATGCTGATTTGCGCGATGCCGTGTCTGAAACGCTGTCACTGCACGGCTATCGTGTAGAGGAAGCGGAAAACGGTGAAGAAGCGTTGAATCTATTGGCAGCGCAACCCTTTTCGATGGTCATCTCTGACGTCAACATGCCACGCGTCGATGGCTTTCAACTATTGCGCAAGATCGCCGGTGAATGGCCACAAACGCCCGTCGTCATTGTGACGGCGTATGGCAATGTCGAAAATGCCGTGCAAGCGATTCGTAATGGCGCTGTTGATTTTATGGAGAAACCGTTCTCCATCGAAAAATTGCTGGATATCGTCGGTAAATATGTACCGCAATCCGAAGTCATTGATACCGAAGAGCCCATTGCCAAAGACGTTGAGTCGATCAAAACGTTTCAATTGGCGGATCGCGTGGCAAAAACCGATTCCACCGTACTGATCATGGGGGAATCCGGCACCGGTAAAGAAGTATTGGCGCGCTACATTCACCGCCATTCGCTGCGTGGCGATAAACCCTTTGTTGCCATCAATTGTGCCGCAATTCCAGAAAACATGCTGGAAGCGATTCTGTTTGGGCACGAAAAAGGCTCATTCACGGGGGCTCACCAAAGTCAGCCCGGCAAATTCGAATTAGCCAATGGTGGCACCCTGCTGCTCGATGAAATTTCGGAAATGGATTTTACCTTGCAAGCCAAGTTGTTACGCGTACTGCAGGAGCGTGAGGTGGAGCGTATCGGCGGCAAACGCGCTATTCCACTAGATGTGCGTGTCATTGCGACCACCAACCGTAATTTGCGCTCCGAAGTCGAAAATGGTCGTTTCCGTGAAGACCTGTATTACCGTCTGGCGGTGTTTCCCTTGCGTTGGCGTCCGTTGCGTGAACGTCGTGGCGACATTATTCCGTTGGCAGAGTCAATGCTGCGCAAGAAAACCAGTCAATCGTCCATCGCCCCGTTCCTGAGTGAAGGCGCCAAGGAAAAATTATTGACGCATCGCTGGCCTGGCAATATCCGCGAACTGGATAACGTCATGCAGCGCGCCATGATTCTGGCCACCGGTGGCGTAATTGAAGAGGAAGACATTTTTATCGTCGAAGACGATATGGTGGCTCAGCTGGAGGAGGGCATGTTTGAAGATGGAAAAGGTCTGCTGGACGAGGACTTACGTCAGCGCGAGTTCCAGATCATCATCGAAACTCTCAAGCTTGAAGGCGGCAGCAAAAAGAATACGGCGGCTCGCCTGGGTATCAGTCCACGCACTTTGCGCTACAAATTGGCAAGAATGCGTGAACATGGAATAGATATTGAAAGCATGTGTGCATAGGCCCTCTCTTCGTCAAAAAAAGGCCGTCAAATAATCTACGGAGTTTGCAATGGACACTTCCATGAACATGAGCATCGATCAGGTACTGGCGCAGATGCGTCAGATCCGCCGCAATGCTGGTCTGGATAAAGCGCCTGATCTGCTGCCGCCGTCAACCACGCAGAACGAAAAGCCAGGGTTTGGCAACCTGTTAAAGACGGCGCTCGATGACGTCAACAA
Organism: uncultured Moraxellaceae bacterium; assembly: GCA_964473645.1. GTDB lineage: Bacteria > Pseudomonadota > Gammaproteobacteria > Pseudomonadales > Ketobacteraceae > HdN1. The sequence continues at coordinate 176,532 of CAYYPW010000004.1, read as the reverse complement.
AATGCAGAAGACCACGGATGCGTTGCAAACGGAATATATCCGCAGCGACGGCGCCACGGATATAACGCGCGTCATGGTGGCGAGTCAAAAATCCAGCGTGGCTTTTCAGGCAACGGTACAGGTGCGCAACAAGTTAGTCGAAGCGTATAAGGAAATCATGAGCATGCCTGTTTGAAGCAGGGCAGTAGCGACTGCGAGCAGACATATATCCAAGGTTTCTAAAAGAGTAGTGATGCAATGGCTGAAGACACTGTAAAAATCTCGACAAAACCCAGTGGCGCCATCATGACGGCGCTCGATGGTTTGGCTGAGCTACCTTGGCTACGTCAGGTAGGGCTCATGGTCGGATTGGCGGCCAGCGTCGCCATCGGTTTTGGTGTGGTGCTCTGGTCCAAAGAACCGAATTTTCAGCCACTGTTGAGCGACATTACCACGCTGGAAGCCTCAGAATTATCGGAAGCACTGCAGCGCGAAGATATCCAGTTTAAAGTCGATACCACCAATGGCATGGTGTTGGTGCGTGCGGACAAAATTGATGAAGCGCGCCTGTTATTGGCACGCGAAGGATTTCCTGCCGGAAACACCATGGGCTATGAGTTGCTAGACAAGGAGCAGAGTTTTGGCACCAGCCAGTTCATGGAAAAAACCCGTTATTTCCGTAGTATAGAGGGTGAACTGGCGAAAACGATTTCAAGTTTGACCCCGGTTCGTAATGCACGTGTTCATTTAGCCATTCCCAAGCGCTCCGTCTTTATCAACGATAAACGCAAACCGTCGGCCAGCGTTTTTCTGGAATTGTATCCCACGCGCAATCTCGAAAAGGAGCAAGTGGCTGCCATTGTGCATCTGGTCGCGTCCAGCGTGCCTGAAATGAGCAGCAAGGATGTTACTGTCGTCGATCAACGCGGGCGGTTGCTGTCAGAAAACGGTGATTCCTCCGAAATTGCCTATGCATCCAAGCAGTTGGATTACCAACGCAATGTTGAGCAGGAATATATTTCACGCGTGCGCGACTTGCTGGAACCCTTGGTAGGGACTGAAAATTTCAAGGTGCAAGTGACCGCAGACATTGATTTCAATGTCGTCGAGCAAACCGCAGAATTGTATAACCCAGATTTACCGGCGCTACGTAGTGAGCAGACGCTCAATGAAAAATCTGCAACCAGCGGCGCTATGGGAATTCCCGGTGCATTATCCAATCAGCCACCGGGGGCTGCATCTGTTCCCGAAAAGGCGACGGGCGGCGCCAATGCAGCCAGCAACACCGCGACGGATGCCTCGGGCAATCAACGTCAACAAGCAACACGAAATTATGAACTTGATCGCACCATCAGTCATACGCGTCGACAAGTGGGTGCGATCAAACGTTTGTCGGTGGCGGTCGTGCTCGATGACAAATGGCAAAACCCGGCACCGGGCGCTGCGCCAGGTACGCAACCTTCGCAAATTTCGTTGTCTGAAGCAGAGTTGGAGCGGATTACCTTATTGGTAAAGGATGCGGTGGGCTTCAGTGCATCGCGGGGCGACAGTGTTTCGGTGATCAATCAACCCTTTCATCCCGAACAATTCGAGGCGATTCCTGATCTTCCATGGTGGCAGCAGCCCTGGTTTGCCGAGTTGGCGCGTCAAGGTGCAGGTTTCCTGGTGGTTATTATCCTGATATTTGGGGTTTTACGTCCTATACTGAAAGGACTGGCGGCTCAGAAAAAAGAAGACTCTGTTGACGGCCTCGAATCCGCATTGGCGAGTGTCGGTGCTGATGGAATGCTGGGAGCAGGGGGTTATGACGGTGCCGACGTCACCTTTGCCGGTGGTGCCAATAATCCGCTTTTGCCTGGGCCAGATGCCAGTTTCGAACAGCATATTGATGCCATCAAAGCGCTCGTTGCAGAAGATCCGCGACGTGTCGCTCAAGTGGTAAGAAACTGGATAGAAACCGGTTAGCATTGACGGGGCGCGCTCAACGGATCGCGCTCAACAGAACGCTGACAAACAGGTAGCTCGCGAATAGGCAATGAATGGCGGATAACAAGGCATTAGACAAAAGAGGTGGCGAGCAGAAGCTGGATCCCATCGAAAAATCCGCGATTCTGCTGTTGTCGTTGGGTGAAGAAAACGCCGCTGAAGTGTTGAAGCATATGGGCCCCAAAGAAGTACAGAAAATTGGGGTTGCCATGGCGCGCATGCAAAATATCGAAAAAACCCAGGTAGAAACGGTGATTGCCGAATTTCTGGGAGTGATTGCGCAGCAAACGGCGCTGGGTGTTGGGTCTGAAAGTTATATCAAACGTATGCTGGTCACTGCATTGGGCGAAGACAAAGCCGGTGCGTTGATCGATCGTATTCTTACCGGCGGCAATACTGCAGGTCTTGATACCTTGCGGTGGATGGATGCACGCGCTGTCGCTGACATGATCCGTTTTGAACATCCGCAAATTCAAGCCATTGTGTTGGCTTATCTCGATTCCGATCAATCGGCTGAAGTGTTGGGTTATTTTGAAGAACGCGTGCGCCTGGATGTCATCTTGCGTATTGCCTCACTCGAGTCGGTGCAGCCACATGCACTGCAGGAATTAAACGATATTCTTGAAAAGCAGTTTTCCTCACAAGCGACGTCAGCAAACCGTGATTTGGGAGGCACCAAGTGCGCCGCCGATATCATGAACTTCCTCGATACGTCTGTAGAATCAACGTTGATGGAATCCATCAAGGATGTCGACGAAGATCTTGCCCAGCAAATTCAGGATTTGATGTTTGTCTTTGACAACCTGATCGATGTCGATGACAAAGGCATACAGACACTCCTGCGCGAAGTGTCGTCAGAAGTGTTGATTCTCGCCCTCAAGGGTGCAGATGAATCCGTGCGTGAAAAAATCTTTGGTAACATGTCAAAACGTGCCGCTGAGTTGCTCCGTGATGATCTTGAATCGCGTGGGCCAGTCAAGATCTCTGAAGTGGAAGCGGCACAAAAAGAAATTCTGGCAATTGCCCGTCGTATGGCCGAAAGCGGTGAAATCGCTCTTGGTGGTAAGGGCGGTGAAGAGATGATTTAATGGCACACCCAATCGGCGGTAAATCAGGTGGTACGTCGGGAAAAGGCTCAGTGCCGCCAGAAAAAATGTCGGCCTATGAGCGTTGGGTGTTGCCCAACATGGACGCCCCACAAGAACGTGAAGAAATTGCGATAGCGTCTGTTTTGAAACGCAAGGGTGACGCTGCGTCTGCCTCTGCACAACAAGAAGCGTCGCCCCATGAAGACGTCGCCCCCCTGACTGCAGAAGATGTCGAAGCGATTCGCCAGGCAGCTTACGAGGAAGGTTATCAGGAAGGCAAGGACACCGGTTACAAAGAAGGAAAAGAACAAGGCCACAAGCTTGGCTATGACGAAGGCTACAAAAGTGGCCAGGATGATGTCCGCTCCATCAGCTTGCGTTTGGGACAAATATGCCGCGCCTTGCTCGACCCTATTCCTGCCAATGATGACCAGCTGGAGGAGGCGCTTAAATCGCTCGTTACCTCTATTTGCACTCAGGTCGTCCAGCGTGAACTGACAATCGACTCATCCGGCGTTATGGCGGTTGTCAAAGAGGCACTGGAATGCTTGCAGCCCGGCAATAAACGTATTCGCATTCATCTCAACCCCGATGATATCGATATCGTCGAACGTGAGCTGCGCAACCTGAATCAGTGGGAAAACCAATGGCGTCTGTTGGCGCATCGCACCATCACGCGTGGCGGATGCATTATTGATACCGATGATTCCATTGTCGATGCACGAGCAGAGAAACGCCTGGGTGCGTTGCTGCATCAGATCTATTCGAAAGATGCAGCCGCGCTCAATCAGGAATCCACACCACGCGATAGCTTGGCGCAGGTCTTCGGTGAAATTGCTACATTCGCTCCTAGCGAAGAGGTCGAGACGCCGCCTTCCGGCCCCGTAGTACAACCGTTATTAAAATCTTCCGAAACCGCAAAACCCTCAAGTGAGACCACTCCCGGTGAAACAGCCCGTCAGACCCGCAGCGAAGCCACAGCCCCAACGGCCAGCGACGGCGCAGGCCCAGAATCAGGCAACCCAGCCACCGGGCGCTCAGAAGCCGCCAGTGCAGAAGCCAGCGGCTCAGAAACCGGCGGCAGCGAGCCCGACGCCAGCGTCTCCAACGGCGAGCCTGAGTGACTTTGATCTTCGTTTAAGTCAGCGGCAACCGATCGCAGCGCGTCTTGCAGATTATGTACGTTATGCGCAATCCAATCCTGCGCCGATTGTAGAAGGCCGTCTGCAACGCATGGTAGGGCTTACACTGGAAGCTGTAGGCTGTAAGGTGCCGGTGGGTGGACACTGCATTATTCGCAATCAGGACGTTGGCGATGTCGAAGCCGAAGTCGTGGGTTTTGCAGGTGAAAAATTGTTTTTAATGCCGGTGGAACCCGTTATCGGGTTGAAACCGGGTGACCGGGTAATTCCTTTCAAAAATGTGCCACGGGTGCCCGTTGGGCTGCAGCTATTGGGACGCGTGCTGGATGGGCGAGGTAAACCGCTTGATGGCAAAGGCCCACTCGATATGCATGACGCGGAGCCGATGCAGCGCGAAGTCATCAACCCCTTGCAGCGTAGCCCCATCGTTAAACCCCTTGATGTCGGTGTTCGCGCCATTAACGGCTTACTGGCCGTCGGGCGGGGACAGCGCATGGGGTTGTTTGCAGGGTCAGGTGTTGGAAAAAGCGTTCTGCTGGGCATGATGACAAAGTTCACCACAGCCGATATTACCGTCGTGGGGTTGATCGGAGAGCGGGGCAGGGAGGTCAAGGAATTCATTGAACACATCCTTGGCAAAGAAGGCCTCAAACGCTCCGTTGTGATTGCGTCACCTGCCGATGAATCGCCGCTCATGCGCTTGCGCGCGGCGGTATTGGCGACGTCCATTGCTGAACATTTTCGTGATCAGGGAAAAAACGTATTGCTGCTTATGGACTCGTTAACCCGCTATGCACAGGCACAACGTGAGATTGCGCTGTCAGTGGGTGAGCCGCCCGCCACCAAAGGCTACCCCCCTTCGGTGTTTGCCAAATTACCCGCTTTGGTAGAACGCGCCGGCAATGGTCGCGAAGGTGGCGGTTCCATTACGGCGTTTTACACAGTGTTAACCGAAGGCGATGATGTGCAAGACCCGGTGGCCGATTCGGCCCGCGCTATTCTTGATGGCCATATTGTATTGTCGCGCGCATTGGCAGAAGAAGGGCAATATCCCGCGATCGATATCGAAGCATCGATCAGTCGTGCAATGCCGCAGATTGTTACACCACAGCATTTGCAAATGGCGCAGGGATTCAAGCGCTTATATGCCCGCTATCAACAAAGTCGTGACCTGATCAGTGTGGGTGCCTATGTCAAAGGCAGTGATCCGGAAACTGACCTCTCGATTGCAAAAATGCCCCATTTGAAAAAATATCTGTCACAATCACTGACAGAGGCCGTGTCCTACGATGACGCTTTCAAGCAACTACAAATTTTGTTGAATGTGAAGAGCTAAGTATGAAGAGCTAAAGGCAGCCTAAGGCATTAATGTGAAAAAGAAATCAGAGCGTCTGGAACCCGTCAAGGCGCTACGCGAACGCCAACTCAAAGAGGAGGCACGCAAGTTGGCGCAGACAACACAAGCGCTGCAGGCGGTTTCCCGTCAACTGAATGATTTAGAACAATATTTGCAAGGCTATTACGCTGACCCCTCGCGTGGAAATGTCTCGTTCAAATCAGCGCAGGATTTGATGGCTTATCAGCAATTTATCGTCAAGTTGAACGACGCGATCGTGCGCCAACGTCAGATGGTAGCCCTCAAAGATGCCGCCTTTCGTGCACAGCAAAAGCGTTGGATTGAAGCCAGTGCCAACGTCGACACCATAGAACGTTTGATCATTAAAGCCCGCATGGAAGAGCAGAAAAAAGAAGATAAGCGCGAACAAAAAATGGTGGACGAGTTGTCTACCCGCTTGTTTGTCACGAATAATCTAGAGCCTTGATTTTCCAGGTCGGGAACGTTCTGACGTAGCATTCTGCAATAGATGCCAACGATAAGCTCAATTCGTTCTAATAGCGCCCATTTTTAGCGCTGTCCGTCAAAATACCTATTTAGGTCAATTCTTTCCTGCATTTCCTTTGGGATTTTTGCAGGCGATGACTATGCTTTTGATTGAACAATCATCAGCCGGAGCCTCATTCTCGTGAGCAGCAATCAACAGGATGTCGCAAGCCACGTCATTTCGCTTGCGGAGCGCGTGGATATCAGCAGAGCCGAGGACATCTACGGCAAATTTGAAGAAGCCCTTCAGCGCAGTGACAACATCGATATAGATGCGGGTGTTGTAGAGCGAATCGACACGACTGGATTCCAGATCTTGGTCGCCTTTTGTCAAGCAATGGAAAAACGTGGGCGAAAAATTCGTTTGATCAACGTCAGTGACGTGTTTGCGTCAAACGCAAAACTGCTGGGGCTAGATAAGCATCTACCCGCCATGCACCCTATTTAAGCAAGGGTGAAATTTAAAAACCAAGGTGAATGTTCAGTACAAACAGCCGTCCAGTAAAAAATACGTTCAGCACATAAGCCGTCAAGCAAGAAAAGCACGACGAGAACGAAAAAATAGTAGGAACGCGAGCTTTAAATCGGAGAGTCAAAATGCCAACAATACTCGCAGTAGATGATAGCGCGTCGATGAGACAAATGGTTAGCTTCACTTTGCAGGGGGCTGGTTTCAAAGTGATTGAAGCCGTCGACGGTGAAGATGCACTCGCCAAAGCGCAGACCGCATCCGTTGATCTTGTTTTGTCTGATGTGAATATGCCACGCATGGATGGCATTACATTGATCAAACATTTGCGTGCGCTACCCAACTACAAATTTACCCCGATTCTGATGCTGACTACAGAATCTGCAGCAGATAAAAAAGGGGAAGGAAAATCGGCAGGCGCCACCGGTTGGATCGTCAAACCGTTTAACCCTGATCAGTTGCTGACGACGATCAAAAAAGTGTTGGGGTAAGCCATCATGGCGATTGACCTTAGTCAGTTTCATCAGGTGTTTTACGAGGAAAGTTTCGAAGGCTTGCAGGTGATGGAAGCCAGCTTGCTCGAAATGGATTGCGGTAGCCCGGATAAAGAGGTGATCAACACGATTTTTCGTGCGGCTCACTCGATCAAGGGCAGCAGCGGAACCTTTGGGTTTACCGATGTCACCGAATTTACACACGTGCTGGAAACCCTGCTGGATCAGATTCGCGAAGGCAAACGTGCATTGGAACAGCATCATGTCGATTTGTTTCTTGAATCGGTGGATTGTTTGCGGGCCATGTTGACGGATTTGCAAAGCGGAAGAAAGTGTGACACCACCGTTTCGCAAGAACTAAAACAACAATTTCAGGCCATTCTCAATCAAGGTGCAGTCACCTCACATAAAGACAATGCCGCACGTGAACAAACGACAGCAACGGCACCAGGCGTGACACGTTGGAAAATTCGTTTCATTCCCGGCAGTAACATTTTGCAGACCGGCAATGAACCGGTGCGTATGTTTCGTGAGCTTGCCGAAATGGGCAGCCTGAACGCCCAGGTAATATTGGACCGCTTGCCGGAATTCGCAGCGCTTACGCCCGAAGCCTGTTATTTCAGTTGGGAGATATTGCTCGATACAGACGCCCCCGAGGCCCGTATTCGCGAGGTTTTCGAGTGGGTCGTGGATGATTCAGATATTGTCCTTGAAGCACTGTCCTCACCGACGTCCGTCGCTACCATGACAGTGGCGGCACCTAGAGCCGCTGGGCTATCGACAGGTGAAACCGACGCGGGTAATGCGCCACCTGTGGTTACCGTTACAAAGGAGGCGCCTGCAGCCAAAAAATCGGAGGCAGGAGTGCATGATGATGCCAGTAGAGACAAGTCCAGACAGGTTGAAGCCTCGTCAATTCGCGTGAGCACAGAAAAAATCGACTCGCTCGTCAATCTGGTCGGAGAACTGGTGATCACCCAGTCCATGCTGAGCCAGTTAGGGAGCGAATTTGATCCGAGTAAAATGGCGAAATTGCAAGAAGGTTTGGCACAGCTGGAACACAACACGCGTGAGTTGCAGGAAAGCGTGATGCGCATTCGCATGCTGCCCATCAATTTTTCGTTCTCTCGATTTCCGCGCATGGCACGCGATCTTTCCAAACAGCTGGGCAAAAAAGTGGAAATTCGCATCCAGGGCGAACAGACCGAGTTGGACAAAACCGTGATGGAAAGAATCGGAGATCCCTTGGTTCATTTGGTGCGTAATTCCATGGATCATGGTCTCGAAACGCCGGATGAGCGGGTTGCTGCAGGAAAATCTGAAACCGGTACCGTCACGCTTAACGCTTTTCATCAGGGTGGCAATATCGTCATTGAAGTGTTTGACGATGGGCGCGGTTTGAATGCCGATAAAATTCGTGCCAAAGCCCTCAAGTGCGGCATTATTCAGGAACACGAAATTCTCACACAGGATCAAATCAACGAGCTAATTTTTCAGCCCGGTTTTTCTACCGCCGATGCCGTTACCGATGTCTCCGGGCGTGGTGTAGGCATGGATGTGGTGCGTCGCAATATCCAGGAATTGAATGGTTCCATTGATGTGCAATCTGAACGCAACAAAGGCACCAAATTTACGATTCGATTGCCGTTGACGCTCGCCATTCTGGACGGTCAACTGATACAGGTCGGCCAGCAAGTATACATCATTCCGTTGATTTCCATTGTTGAATCCATGCAAGCCCGCCCGGAACTGGTCAACCATGTGGCAGGGGGCTGTGATGTATTTCGTTTACGCGAGGAATACATACCCATCATTAATCTGGCGGAGATTTTCGGCGTAGAACCACTATCGCGCGATCTGAGCAAAAACCTGTTTGTCGTGGTGGAGGTCGGTTCAGAAAAAGTTGCCGTGGTGGTCGATGATCTGTTGGGTCAGCAACAAGTGGTTATCAAAAGCATGGAAAGCAACTACAAAAAAGTCGACGGAATATCCGGTGCCACTATTCTGGGTGACGGCACCGTCTCACTGATTCTGGAAATTACCGACCTAATCAAGATGGCTGGCATACACCACCAGAAACACACGAATTTACGCCTCGTCAAAAATCGAGACAGGGCTGCATGAAGTAGGAACACGATTATGACCCTAGCATCAGACAACCATGAAAAGACAGAGTTCGAGCAGAATGCCGCCAGTAATCATCTGAGCGATCAGTTTCTCACGTTTATCATGGCGGGTGAGGAGTATGGCGTCGATATTCTCACTGTACAGGAAATTCGCGGTTGGGAATCCGTAACGCCTATTCCCAATGCGCCGCAACATGTCAAAGGTGTCATCAATCTTCGCGGCACCATTGTTCCCATTATCGACTTGAGATTGCGGTTTGGGCTCGCAGATGTAAGCTACGGGCCGATGACTGTCGTCATCGTGATGAAGGTTGAGTCCGCGCGTGGCAAACGCATCATGGGTATTGTGGTGGATGCCGTCAGTGATGTTTACAGTCTTTCCATGCAAGAAGTACGCGGCGCCCCCGATTTAGGCGACCACGTCAACACCTCTTATATTAAAGGCCTTGTCAACGTAGACAGCAAAATGGTGATTTTGCTCGACATTAACGAGTTGCTTGGCAATGACAATATCGAAGACCTGCACATGGTCACTTCGAATGATTTCAACTGATATTCTGCGAGAAGCAAAAAGGAATACGCTATGAACGGCTCAATGACACATCTCCAGCGGACACTCGCAGCCAGCGTGTTACCCATGCTGGCCTTTATGATTGGATTGATTTTCAGTTGGGACCATTTGCGATTTAGTCTAGGTCAGCAAGGCGGGTCTTTGCTGGGGGTGGGGCTGGTGTGTGGCGGATTGCTGCTGTTGTCTGCCTACCAGCTATTCATTCTGATCAAAAAGGACAACACATCGCGCGTTATCGAAGCCATGAATGTGTGTCAGGCGAACGTCATGATTGCCGACAACCAGATGAATATCACTTATCTCAATCATCCCGCGCACGATATGATGCGCCGAAACGAAGCCGCATTGCGCACAGCAATTCCTGGCTTCCATGCTGATAGTTTGCTGGGGGCTAACGTTGATATTTTTCATGCCAATCCCGCACATCAACGCCGCCTGATAGAGTCGCTAACGGCCACCTACAAAACCGAAATCAAAGTCGCCGGCCTGGCTTTCGGTCTGGTAGCGACGCCCTTATTTGATACACAGCGTAAGCGTGTAGGCACTGTGATCGAATGGTATGACCGTACCGAACAGAATGCGCAGCGAGACACGCAAGAAAAGATGGCGGCAGAAAACGCGCGTATTGCGGCAGCACTAAAGATCTGCGATACCAATGTCATGATGGCCGACAATGATTGTTCGATCATCTATATGAACGACTCCATAACGCGCATGCTGCGGGATGTTGAGCCCGAGCTGCGTCAAAACCTTCCATCCTTCAACATGCAGACATTGATGGGGCAGAATATCGATGTGTTCCACAAAAATCCTAGCCATCAGCGTAATTTGCTCAGCAATCTGGTATCACCTCACCACGCCCGCATCAAAGTAGGAAGTCTTACCTTCAGTTTGATTGCAACCCCCATCATGGACAGCAAAGGCGCTCGTCAGGGGACTGTGATCGAGTGGAAAAATCTCACCGAAGAGTTGCGTTTGGCCGATCTCGAAAGAATCAAGAATGACGAAACCTTGCGCGTCAAACGTGCCCTCGACAGTGTCACCAACAACACGATGATCGCGGATAAGGATGGCAACATCGTTTACATGAATCGCGCGGTCAGCGATATGCTTAAAAATGCCGAAAGTGACATCCGTAAAGCCTTGCCGCATTTCAACGCCGATAAACTGGTGGGTGCCAACTACGATAGTTTCCACAAAAATCCTGCACATCAGCGCAATTTGTTGGGTCAGTTGACCGGGGTGTATCGCGCACAGATCAATCTGGGCGGGCGCACCTTCTCATTAACCGCCAATCCGATTTTCAACGATGATAAAGAGCGCATTGGCTCAGTAGTTGAATGGGCCGATCGCACCCAGGAAGTTGCCATTGAAGGAGAATTCAACTCCGTTATTCAGGCGGCCAACGATGGCGATTTAAGCCGACGCATTGATCTCAATAATAAGCAGGGCTTTTTTCTCAATCTCAGCACCGGTATCAATCAACTGGTCGAAGTGGCCGAGGGAATATTGTCCGATGCCCAGCGTGTGATGGACGCATTGGCGCATGGTCGCCTCAATGAAAAAATTGCGAAAGATTATCGTGGCACTTTTGGCAAGCTAAAACAGGATACCAATGCCACCGTCGATATTCTCGTCAACATTGTTGAGCAAATCACGGTGTCGGCACGAGCGGTCGCCAGTGGTGCGCAAGAAATTGCACAAGGCAACACCGACCTCAGCCAACGTACGGAAGAGCAAGCGTCGTCACTGGAGGAAACCGCCTCCAGCATGGAGGAAATGACCAGTGCGGTGAGACAAAGCGGTGACAATGCCAAACACGCCAATTCCCTTGCGTCAGAAGCGCGTGAAAAGGCGATGCGTGGTGGGGAAGTGGTCGCACGGGCAGTCAATGCCATGGGTGCCATCAGCGCTTCCAGCAAAAAAATCGCGGATATTATTTCAGTGATTGATGAAATCGCTTTTCAGACCAACTTGCTCGCCCTCAACGCCGCCGTCGAAGCCGCGCGCGCAGGTGAACAAGGGCGTGGCTTCGCCGTGGTTGCAGGCGAAGTGCGCAGTCTCGCACAACGCAGTGCCGGTGCTGCCAAAGAAATCAAAGATTTAATCCGGGACAGTGTCACCAAAGTGCAAGATGGCACGCAGCTAGTCAATGAATCCGGCGAAACCCTCAAGGAGCTCGTTAACGCAGTACAGCGTGTCAGTTCTATCGTGCAGGAAATTACCACCGCAGCAATGGAACAAACCTCCGGCATCGAGCAGGTCAATGTTGCCGTTTCGCAAATGGACGAAATGACGCAACAAAACGCCGCGCTAGTGGAGGAAGCATCCGCCGCAGGCGAAGCGCTTTCCGAACAGGCGCAACAATTGATTGATCTGATCGCCTTTTTCGATTTGGGTCACAATATGAGTAACAATATGGCGAGCAAGGCGGGTGAGCGTCGTACTGGTGCGTTGGCAATTTCGTCGGGCGGGGCGGCTGCGAATTATGGCAAGCCCACACGTGCGCCGCGCCCCAGTCGTTCGCCTGTGCGTGCAGCACCTGGTGCCGGTATGCAGGATGATGATGGTGATGATTGGCAAGAGTTTTAAGGATCGCCAATGAAGTCAACAGCCTCTCAAGATCCCGGTGGTACGAAAGAGAAAGCGTTCGACGATCGTGAATTTCCGATGAGCGAGGCTGATTTTCGGTTTATTCAGCAGATCGCCAAAGAGCGCACGGGTATTGAACTAGGTAGCCACAAACGCGAAATGATCTACAGTCGCATTGTGCGAAGAATTCGCGCGCTGCGGCTGGCGGATTTCGGTACTTATTGTCGCTATCTCGAAGAAAATCCTGATGCTGAGCTTACCAATTTCATCAATGCGATAACGACCAACCTCACGGCCTTCTTTCGCGAAAAGCACCACTTCGACTATTTGCTCGATGTTGTGCTTCCGGACATAAAAAAACGCAACCAAGCGAGCAAGCGTATTCGAATCTGGTCTGCAGGGTGTTCTACCGGAGAAGAACCCTATTCTCTGGCCATTACGTTGCACAAATTCCTGGGCAGGGAAAACTGGGATGCAAAAATTCTGGCCACCGATCTGGATACCAACGTCGTGGCCCATGGGCGCAAAGGCATCTACACCAAAGACCGAGTGGAAGGGTTACCCGATAGTCTGATCAATGAACATTTTCAGCCTGTCATGCAAGGCCATTCGCAGGCCTATGAGGTGCGACCGCATCTTAAAGAATATATCACCTTCAACCATTTGAACCTGCTCGGGCCCTGGCCCATGAAAAGTGCTTTTGACATTATTTTTTGTCGAAATGTGGTGATTTATTTCAGTAAGGATACACAACGAACCTTGTTCGATCGCTATGCCAATATTTTGGTCGACAGTGGCTATTTGTTCATTGGCCACTCCGAAAGCCTACATGGCGTATCCAAACGATTTGATCCCCTGGGTAAAACGATGTACAGGAAAACGCATTGATGTATCAGGCGGCGCAATCACCCCGACAACCGACTTATCCTCAACCTGCTGCCCCTAAGGGGTTCGCGCATATCAACCGTTATTGGGACCCGCGACAGGGCGTATATGCAGCCAAAATACTCCCCGGACAATTTTATGTGAGCATCGCAGGCGAAATGATCGTCACCGTGCTCGGCTCCTGTATTTCCGCTTGCATTCGTGATCGGGTCACAGGCATTGGGGGAATGAATCATTTCATGTTGCCGATCATGCGCGAAGATCGGCGGGATCTGGCGCCGATCAGCGAGTCTGCACGTTACGGAAACTGGGCAATGGAATATCTGATCAACGAAATTCTCAAGAATGGCGGCCGTAAGGAAAATCTTGAAGTAAAGGTATTCGGCGGCGGCAAAGTGCTCTCCAACATGAACTTGATTGATGTGGGTGCGAAGAATATCGATTTTATTCATGTGTATCTGCAGAGTGAAGGTTTGCGCATTACCTCCGAAGACGTGGGCGATATCTATCCCCGCAAGGTGCTGTATTTTCCCGATACCGGCTCGGTTAAAGTCCGTAAGCTCAAATCCACCCGCAATGATGTGCTGGTAGAAAGAGAGCAGCAATATGCCAAGAGTATCAACACACGTCCGCCACAGGGCGATGTGGAACTGTTCTAAGCGCAGGAGTCGCCCATGTCACAGAAAATCAGCGTGCCAGAGAAGATAAAGGTGCTGGTTGTCGACGATTCTGCCGTGATGAGACAATTGATCGCGGGCATGATCGACGCCCAGGACGACATGCAAGTGGTGGGCGTCGCGAGCGACCCCTATATCGCTCGTGAAAAAATCAAACAGCTGAACCCCGATGTACTGACACTCGACATTGAAATGCCCCGCATGGACGGCATTACTTTTTTGCGAAACCTCATGCGACTGCGCCCGATGCCGGTGATAATGGTATCAACGCTTACGGAGGCCGGCGCTGAAGTTACCCTCGAAGCCCTGCATATCGGTGCGTACGATTTCATTACCAAACCCAAAGACGATGGCGGCAAGGGGATCTTGCAATACGAAGAAGATCTGGTCGCGAAAATTCGGGCCGCTGCTCGGGTCAATGTGGGTGAGCTGGAACGCCGTTCCGAACGTGCCAAAGATGCCCCCGTCCGTCCTGTCCAGAAATATCCGGATTACAACCCGCGTGGCGGACAGTGGATTGCGATCGGTGCGTCCACGGGTGGAACCGAGGCCATCAAGGATGTGTTGTTGGGCCTGCCTGCCAATTGCCCGCCAGTTCTCATTACCCAACACATCCCTCCGCAGTTTTCGACGTCATTCGCACAGCGCATGAACAGCCTCTGCGCCATGACCGTGCATGAAGCGCAAGACGGACAGCGCATACTGCCGGGTAACGTTTATATCGCCCCCGGTGATCGGCACATGCAATTTCGTAAATCCAGCGACGGCGGCTATAGTGTGCATTTGTCCGATGGCGAACGTGTCAATCGCCACAGACCCTCAGTGGAAGTCATGTTTGATTCCCTGGTGGATTTGGGGTTGCGTAAAACCATCGCCGTTATGCTCACGGGTATGGGGGCCGATGGCGCACAGGCGCTGCTTCGGCTCAAAGAGATGGGCTGCCATACCATTGTGCAAGACGAAAAGAGCAGTGTGGTGTGGGGCATGCCGGGCGTTGCCTTCCAGATTGGTGCGCATTGTGAGGTGAAGCCACTTTCGCAAATCGCGCGCCGACTGATGGAACTTACCAATCGAAACCAGGATGGCAGCGAAAGCAAGCTTGCTTAATCATGTCAAACATGCCTCTATTAAAGGTAGTGATCAGGACACTGTCATTGCCCGTTGTACTGACACCGGTTGCTGTATTGCTACTGTGGAAAACGTCGTCCGATATTTTTCATGTGATTATTCTGCTTACCGTCGTGATCAGTTGGGGGTTTGCTGGACTGATACTGGGACAACACACGGGAGGAGGCACCCCATTGAAGCCGCTTGATGAGACGTTTGGAACAGCTGTCACTGTGCCATCCACTCCGGTAACGGTGTACTACATCAATCTTCTCGGAGATTTTCAGCGTCATTGTTGGAGCTTCGATCAACAACGCCTGCATGTACTGGCGATTTTTCTGCGCATGTCGCAACATTTGTCGAAAGCGGCTGATCTGTCGAAGTCCACCGGATTGCTGGCGGCCAATGCCATGCTGGCCGCAGCGCGTTGTGGCGAAGTAGGGCGGGGATTTGTTACTGTATCGCGGGATTTGTCGGGCATCAGTGAGCGCTCCGAAACCGATTTGCAAAAGCTCAGCAATCTCGTTACAAGACTGCACGCGCGTATGCAAATCGTGCCCGTGTTCGATCAACCGGTAGCGCGTTTGTGGATCGAGGCGCAAGGCGCCAAACTGCCGATGTCCTGGTCGCCACAGGCGCTGATGGATCTCGATGAGTATCTGGTATTCGCCTCACATACTGTGCAGGAAATGCAGGAGCGCTATCAGGAAGACACCCGTCTGGATGTGCGCTGGTTACAACTGGGGGATGCAGTAAAACGTGTACTGGGTGAGTTGGGTGATAATTTGTTCAATCTTCGTCAGGCGATTGATAAGGTGCTGGCCGAGTGGCGAATTTTGAGCATTTCCCAACCACTCAACGAGATGCAACTCACTGAATTGAAAAAATATTTTGACAGTTTTGGGGAGCAGTCAGCAGAATTAACCTAAATTCTTGTCCGTTTTTTTTTAGTACAGGCATTTTTGGTCTATTCTCAATAAAGAATGCTCATGATGGCCCCCGCAAGGGGCAGGGAAACAGGTAATTTTTCTCGAGGTATAGAGAATGGCAATTTGGTCTACAGCCGCTTCTGGTGGTGAACTGACAATTAAAATCCAAGGTCGATTTGATTTCAGCGCCCATCAGGAATTTCGTGACGCCTACGAAAAGGTGAAAGAGGAGCCCAAGGCGTACGTGGTCGACATGAAGGAAACCACCTACCTCGACAGCTCGGCACTGGGTATGTTGCTGCTTCTGCGCGACCATGCCGGTGGAGACAATTCGCAGATCGAGATTGTTAATTGCAATCCTGATGTGAAGAAAATCCTCACTATTTCCAATTTCGAACAGCTTTTCACGATTCGTTAATGGGTGCGCGATGTGCGGCAGCCAGGCGCTTTTGCAAGGCGTCCTGCCGCTGACATCACGCGTTTACCTACCAAGTCACACCCACCAGCGAAGCCGTCCTCATGGAAGCAGCCGTCGCAACCTCTGCCGACCCCAGTCCGCAACCGGTCGAACACCTTCGTATCCTGATTGCCGACGACAACGACTCAGACCGCCTGATTCTGCAAACCATCGTCCGCAAAGAAGGCCATACGGTTTACACCGCCTGTGATGGTCGCGAGGCGATCGATATCTTCGAAAGAGAACGCCCCGACATCGTTCTGCTCGACGCCCTGATGCCCAATGTGGATGGCTTTGAGGCCGCCCGCAACATCAAGCGGCTGTCGGGCGAAAATCTGGTGCCCATTATCTTTCTTACCTCGTTGCGTGATGCCACGTCGTTGGCTGACTGTCTCGCTGCCGGTGGCCTCGACTTTTTGTCCAAGCCCTATAACCGCGTCATACTGCAGGCCAAAATCAAGGCCTTTGCCGCGATGCGGCGTTTGCATGAGACCGTGCAAAAGCAGCGCGACGAAATCTCCGTGCACCACGATCGCCTCATCCATGAGCAAGAGGTCGCCAAGCGGGTCTTCGATAACATCGCGCACCCAGGCTGTATCGATGCACCCAACCTCAAACACCTGTTGTCGCCGATGGCCGTGTTCAACGGGGATCTGGCCCTGGCGTCCCGCAAACCCTCGGGCGGCATGTATGTGTTTTTGGGGGATTTCACGGGACACGGCCTGCCTGCCGCCATTGGCGCCATGCCCGTGTCAGAAATTTTCTATGGCATGTCTGCCAAAGGCTTTTCACTGCAAGACATCCTGCGTGAGATCAACCAGAAACTAAAGCGCATACTGCCTGTAGGTGTATTCTGCTGCGCCTGTATGGTCGATCTCAATTTTCGCAAAAACACTGCAGAGTTCTGGATAGGCGGCCTACCCGATGTGGCAATCTTTCATGCGGGCAAGGGCGAAATCACCAAGGTCAAGTCGCGTCATTTGCCGCTGGGCGTATTGAGCAACCAGCGTTTCAATATCGATACCTACCTGACGCCGCTCGATCGTGGCGACAAGATTTACATGTGGTCTGACGGTATCCTCGAAGCCTCCAACACCGAGGGGCAAATGTTCGGTGAGGACCGCATCCACGACGTTATTCTGAAAACCCCTGATCCCAACCAGATCTTTCAACAACTGCTGAATTCAGTGCACGAACACACCGGCAAGGCAGAGCAGGACGACGACTACACTATGGTGGAAGCCACCATGGTGACGGAAGAGGAGTTGGGTGAGCATTTCGGTGATCGCGGTTCCAAAGGTTTGCAAGGGGGGCCTGCAGACTGGAGCATGACCTATGAATTGCGCCCCAAAACCCTGCGGGATTTTAACCCGCTGCCCCTGATTACCCACTTGCTGATGGAAGTCCCTGGTTTGCGTCCTCACAGCGGCAAGATCTACACCATTCTTGCAGAGCTTTACTCCAATGCATTGGAACACGGCATTTTGGGGTTGGATTCAGATCTGAAATCCTCAGCCCTGGGGTTTGCGCGTTATTATGCCGAGCGCACCTCGCGTCTGGCGCAGCTGGCCGAAGGTTATGTGCGCTTTCATATCGATCATTCGCCACGTGACAATGGCGGTGATCTGACAATTGTGATAGAAGACACCGGCCCCGGTTTTGATTGGCAGGGCAAACAATCCGCTGCTGAACATAAAACATCCGGGTATTGTGGCCGCGGTATTCCGCTGATCAGTACCATGTGCAGGTCAGTGCGTTATCTGGACAAGGGCAACAAGGTTGAAGTGATTTTCGAATGGTTTATCGATGCGTAGCAGTGCGTCTGCCTATTGGCGTTGAGAGAGAGCCGTCGTTGAGAATGAAGTGAGGCATGGTATGGCAAATATAGAAGATCACGTAGATATCGCGTCTCTGAACGATCTGAAAGATATCATGGAATCTGAATATGAAACGTTGATCAATACGTTTCTGTCGGATTCTGAGGCACGCATCGTCGATATTCAGGCCGCAGTGAGTGCGGCCGATGCAGAGGCACTGCGCAAAAGCGCGCACAGCATTAAAGGCAGTTCGAGCAACGTATGCGCCATCGCATTGTCTGAGTGCGCACGCATACTCGAGCACATGGGCAAAGAGGGCACCACCAACGGCGCCCAACAGAAACTTGATGAGCTTAAACAAGAATTCGTGGTGGTGTCGGGGATTTTACGCGGAACACTATAGTTAAAATGTCTGCGTGGTATTGAATACCCGCAGACATTGTGTGTTGAATTAGATCGTTTTGTTGCGCAGTAAAAGTTTATGCACAGTAGGGGCGCTCAACAGCGCCCTTTTTTTGCCTGTCCGGGTGGGCAGAACCCAGAGCCCTTGCGGTGGTCATCATCATAATGATGGTAGTGATCTTCGCGATAGTCGCGACGCCCGTCGTGACTGTCATCTTCTTTATATTCACGTGTATTGATGGCTGTGCCTGCGGCAGCTCCCACGCCAGCACCTATAACAGCGCCTTCGCGCCCACCGACCTCAGCGCCCAGCGCGCCACCAATGGCACCACCGACCGCACCGCCAATGGCAGCATCCGTTGTCAAATCTCCAGCCCATGCAGAGACGCTCATGATGCCGGATGCGACAACCGCCACAACCAGCTGTTTCAGGGCAGAATTTCTCGAACACATTTTGGAAGCCATAAAAACCTCGTTCATACTTCAAAGCATCAGGGTGCTACAGGTCGGCTGAACCGGGCCTGTACTTGAGCCTCCGTATTAGCGCAGCAGTACTAACTCACTGCACTAAACAAAGAACGCAGCAGCCACACTCCCCACCGCAATCACGATCGCTACGATCGCCATGACACGGCTGGATTGAGTGGCCTGCGCCATCCGTACCTCCGCTTCCTGCGTAAGGCTTTCCCTGATTTTTTCGATTTCGCGCCGTGAAATCTCGTCGAACACGCGTTGACTGGTATCCGCTGCCGTCACTTTGGCTGCTTCACCCGCGGCCGCCGCAGCGGTGAACTGGGCGATATTCTTTACTTCGTTGATCAATTCGGGGGAAGGTTTGCGTAACGCTTCCAGATTGGTCTGGATCTCTACGATCTGACCCACCACCTGGCCTTGAATATGGTTCGCCAAATCATCAAAACGCGAATCAAACAAATCGGTCGCGACTTGCTTTGCATGGCGTTGCGCGGTGACGTTGATGATCCCCTCCATCGAGTCAGAGAGTTCTCTGCGGATTCCCTCACGGGTTTGCGAAAGAATCACCTCTACCTGCTCGCGCACCTGAGCCTGTAGCGATTCCCCAAGTGTTTTGCGCAACGAGGCAATACTTTCATCGAGCATTTTCTTGACCATCGCCTCAATCGCGCGTTGGCTCATGCCGGGGCCGCCGGTCGTTTGTTTGTTCGCATCGCCGCCTGCATCCACCGTTGCAGGTACTGCAGCTGCCGTCAGTTCAAGCTGGTTGATAACCGCCATCAAGGTGGCTTCTGGGGCAGGCTTTGGCAGAATCGCATAGGCACCGGTGGCCATGGCCTGCTCGGCGTAATCCGACCCTTCTTTAGAGGTGCACATGATCACTGGAATATCAGCAGTGGATGCGTTGCTCTTGATCGCCTTGGTGGCATCAAAGCCATCCATGCCGGGCATCAAGTGATCCATGAAAATAACGTCGGGGCGACGTGTCTCAAGATAATTCAGGGCATCGCCAGCCGATTCGGCGAAATCGGTTTCGATGCCTTGTTTTTGCAGCATTTTTTTCAGCGAGAAACGGGCCGACTTCGAATCATCGACCACCAGTGCCAACTTGATTTGCATTGTGCGCCAATAGAAAGATCAGGGAGTGGTTTATGGAAACACCGGGTTTCCACCTCAAACGTCAGTATAGATCGAATCAGAAGATCTGCTCGATCACTGGCGAATTGCCCGCCAGTTGCACGTGTCGATGAGACTAGCATTTGCCATTCGCTCACGCTACCGCTTGGTCGCGGGCTACGCCTTGTTTTTCAAGATCTTGTAGCAACAATCTCACGTTTTTCGCGTTCGCCATCCAACCTGCATCAAACATGTCGCCAATGATCGGGATCAGGCCAATCATGAAATCGAGCACCATGTTCACCAGCATGCGCACCACGGTGAAGGGATGAGCGCCGTGATACACTGCGGCGATGACGATGTACGATGACAAAAGCGCTGCCACCAGATCGCCCACTACCGGGATCAAGCCAATAAAAAAGTCCCAGCCAATGCGGATTTTTGTGCCTGGCAACGTAAACCGGTTATCGAGAAAGTTGGCGAGATTGCTGAGCGCACTCGGAGCAAAGATTTTTTCTGCAAAGGGTTTCAGTTTCGAGACCATGGTCATTACCGCTCCCGTAAAGTCAGCGTCCTGTTTGTAAGCCGATACTATAAAGCAAATTTGAGGAGATCACATGGCGAAGACCACCGAGCCAGGCACCAGCAATACCGTACAGGGCTACGTGGCACCTGGCTTTGAGCAGGTGAGGGCAGTGTTTGCTCGTCACCTGGCAGACGGCCTTGAAAAGGGTGCAGCTGTGTCGGTGGTGTTGGAGGGGGAGCCCGTGGTCAATCTTTGGGGTGGCATCCGTGACAAGGCGGCCGAAAAACCTTGGCAAGAGAATACCTTAGCCAACATTTTCTCGACCACCAAAGCGGTCACCTCGCTGTGTGTGCAGCGCGCGGTTGATCAGGGCCTGCTGGATCTGCAGCGGGAGGTACGCTATTACTGGCCGGAGTTTAACCGGCCTGACAAACGCGACACCCTGGTCGCGTGGCTCCTCAATCATCGCGCGGGCTTACCCGCCATTCGAGACCCTCTACCGGACGAGGCCTTGTTTGATTGGGGTTGGATGACGCGCGCGCTGGCTGAACAAACCCCATGGTGGACGCCCGGCACCCGCCATGGGTATCACCCGGTGACCTGGGGCTGGCTGGTGGGGGAGGTTTTTCGGCGTGCAGTGGGCATCACCGTGGGGCAATACTTGCGTGAAGAGATCAGCGATCCGCTAAACCTGGACCTTCATATTGGTTTGTCTGCGGCGCAAGGTGAGCGTGTTGCCAGTATGTTTGCGGCTCGAAATCCTCCGACAGAAGATCGCGTGTATTTGTTCGGTCGCATTATGTCTGATCCAAAAGGAATGACGGCGCGTGCCATGGCGAATCCGGCATCATTGATGTCGAGTTCGAATAAACCGGCGTGGCGTGAGATGGAGTTGCCTTCGGCGAATGGGCACGCGACGGCGAATGCGTTAGCGACACTGTTTTTTCATGCGGCCGCTACTGAGGGCGTTATTTCGTCGGCGGCACGGGTGCGATGTCAGCGGGTGGAGAGTGATGGTTTTGATCCGGTGTTGCATACCGAGACGCGGTTTGGGCCGGGGTTTATGTTGCAGCAGGTGGGGCATCTTGAATCAGGCTTTGGGCCGAGTGCGTCGGCGTTTGGACATGCGGGGAGTGGGGGATCGTTGGCGTTTGCTGATCCGGCTAATGCGATGGGGTTTGCTTATGTGATGAATCAGATGGGGGCCTATGTGTTTGTTGATCCGCGTGCACGGGCGCTGGTTGATGCCGTGTATGAGGGAATTAGGCGGCGGTGAATTTGTGGTTGTTGTTGGTTCTTTGGGTGGCGGGCGGTGCAGGGGATGATGTTCATGAAACGCCGCAAGTACGTCCCTGTAGGCTCGACGCCGGCATCCATGCCGGCGACGTTCATGAACATCATCCCCTGCACCGCCCACCTTTGTGAGATCAACCTTCGTGCTGCTCTGAGAACCAGTAAGCTCAACTATGCTTTCGTTGGAATATTATTCGAAGTTGTCAGGTCGAATAAATTATGGGAAAGCCACCACCGCTAATGCTAGTACTAGCAGCTCAATTGAGGTGTTATACAATAATGCCAGCAAGTGGGGTCCACAGGGTTTCAAGGTGAACCTATGGTGGGGGTTGGTTCATGACCGTCGGCGCCATGGATGGCGCCGTCGAGCCTACAGGGATGTATCTACGGCGTGTCATGAACCAACCCCCACCATAGGTGCACATCCCCCGGTCAGTCTAGAATTCATGACAAGCTCATTATGCAAATAACGCCAACACTCAGGCGCGCGACATGAACTTGCCGGTTTGGGTATTCACCCGCACCTGAGTACCGTTCTCGACATACTCAGGTACCTGCACCTCAAACCCCGTCGACAACTTCGCAGGCTTTGTGCGCGCTGTAGCGCTTGCACCCTTCATTGCTGGCACCGTGTCGACCACCTCCAGCACCACCACCTGCGGCAAATCGATACCGACCAGCGCATCATTCACCATCAAGCCAATAATGCCATCCAGATCATCCGTTAAAAACGGCAACTGATCCTCAATCGTATCCGCATCCAGCGTGTACTGCGCATAATCCTCCTTATCCATGAACACATAACCATCCGCATCCTGATAAAGATACTGCATCGGGCGCTTCGCGAAATTCGCCTCCTTCAGCATGTCATCGCCAGTAAACGTCTGCTCAAACTTCTGACGCGTCTGCGCATGATTGAAACGAAACTTATAAAGCGTCTGCGCGCCACGAGCCGAAGGATTCCGCACCTCCACCTCTTTCACGATATAGGCAACATCATTGATATCAACAACGTCACCACGTTTGACTTCACTGGCTCTCGGCATAAACGATCATGACTCCTGTAAAATTCGCTGCGGTTCTATATGCACCTTCGAGATGACTGAGTTGGCAATAAAACAATTGCGATGCGCTGTATCGTGCAAACGCTCAACCTCACTCGCATCTGGAATGTTTGGCCCCGCGAATTCTACATAAGGTTGCAGTAACACGCGCGTGATGGCGATACGGCCCTCACTGTTTTTTTCAAGTGCACCCACCGCCTTGTCTTCATAACGCTTGATGACATAGCCCTTCTTCACGGCCACCGCCATCAACGACAACATGTGACAACTCGAGATAGAGGCAATGAAAGCTGATTCCGGGTCCACCATGGCTGTCGCACCAGCATGTGTGGAGGCTCGGATCTCAAGACCGTTTTCAAAATGCCAAAAATACTGTTCCTGATTGGATTGGCTCTTTTCCCAGCGGATTGCAACACTGTACTTTGCCATAAGACCCCTTGTTACTACGTGGCGCCCCTACTAGGTTGGTACCCCAACCGGGGGGAGTGATCTACTAATTATTGTTTACCCAGTTTTTCAATCTATACAGGAAATGTCAAATAACCCGCATACAAATCAGCGCGAAAAATACAACTGGATAATCCACGCAGCAGCACCAGCAAAAGGAAGGGCCATCAGGACTGCAATGGTGGTTTGGGCAGTAAACACAGGGGATAACAGGCGTTTGATGTCTGGCAGAAAGGTGGCTGCCAGTTTGTGTTCGATCAGCGTCGACACGCGGGCAGAGCGGGACTGATTGAAGCGATTGTCCTCAAAGGGCGATCGCAACGCATTCAGCACCGTGGTACTGAGGGAAGTTTTCAGTTCAACGTAACCATTCGCACCAATCGTGAGTTGCGCAAAGGTGCGTATCGACAGGTTTTCTACCAGTCGTGACACGTGTTTCTTGGCGACAAGGTAGGTTTGGCGGGCGCGCGGCCCATCGATAACCGCCGTCATCCAGTGCCGGGGGGTGAAGACTTCGTCGGCCAGAAGCGGTGCAACGGTCGCAGAGAAGCGTTGCTTGCACTCAGCGTGACAGCTTTCCTGAAATGGCGTTAGCTTTTTGCCTTTACTGGCATCGGCAGCTCCCAACCAAACGGATCGGTGGCGATACCATAACGCCAGACAAAAGCTGCAATAGATTCCCATCGCCAACAGGCGCCAGTCATTCCAGTACCAATACGCCAGGGATACCGGAATCAATGCAAACAACAGACAGAAGAAGAACCGTGAGCGGGCAGCTTGCAGCCACGGTGAGGCGGCGTGTTCCATGAGGCGTGTGGATAAGTAAGGCGCTTGTTGGCCCGCCAGCGTGAACAGGTGATCGATATCGATCAAGTGATCCGATTGATCACCGATTTCTTCAATAATGTCATCGATAACGGCAGGGATCTGGCGATGGGCACGCTCGTAAAAGCGGTTTTTAAGGCCGACCGGCATGTTTTCCCAGAGCACGCTGTTGTGCTTTTCAATGGCTTCATCGATGAGCGTGTCGAGCTGCGGACGTAAGGTCTGCACCGCATGCACGACCCATTTTTGCGGCGTTAGGTATTCAAATATTTGGCTGAGCGGTTTGAATGTCGGGCTTAGCGAGGTCACCAGATGACGTTGTAAATTCGATTGTGAGCGCGCTAGCCAGCCTTGCCAGCCGAAGGGTTTTCCTGGCCCGACAAAGTTGCGGGGGCGAAAGGTAAGAAAACTGGCAAGGTTGTAGACGATCCAGCCCGCCCCGGCCAACAGTACAGGCACACACAACAACTGCGCAGCCAGCCACACCCCTTCAGCAATGGGCATGCTTAGATTGTCCAAATACGCGTCGCTCTGCGTCAATAGCGCAATGCGCTACACAAAAAGCCATGCCTTACCTGCTCATCCGTTTCTTTTTTATTGTGCGAGGTCTCATGTGCGTGTGCACCCTTGGCGGCGATTGCGTTGTGGTGCGCAATGCCTGCTCATGGTGCAGCCAATTAGTGTACCCAAATCAAGCAACTTGGGATATGGCTTCGTGGCATTGCTTCGGCAGAATAACGGCCAACGCCGGTGTTTCTGCCCGTCATTCCAGGGTTCAGATGCCAAAGACGAAAATCAGCTGAGCCATGCCGGCCGCGAGCCCCAGCACTCCACCCACGAGAATGAGGATGAGTTCATCCTCCTGAAAGGCCGGTCGCAGCAGATTCTGGAACTCTTCCGAGGTCATGGCCTGCATGCGATCGCGAAACATCTTCTCAACCACCACGCCCCTCTCTTTGGTGAAAACGGGGTCGTCAAACGATGCCAGGGACATCTCGATGGTTTTTTCTTCGATACTGTGTTTCAGATCGACATAGCCTTCTGCGCCGACCGTGAGTTGCGCCATGGTCTTGAGCAATCCATTGTCGACCACGGGGCGCAAATGCTTTTTGATCAGCGCCTTGGTGCGATCCGATTTGGGGCCGCGAAAAATCGCTCGCATGATATGCCCGATGGTCAGAACATCTGTCGTCACCAGGCGGCAAAACACCTCCGATACCGCATTCTGGCGCTGCAGAAATAAGCCCTGCAGTTTGAATGGCCCGACTTTTACTGGATTCAAGGGGCGGAAAATCAGGTTCAATGCCAGCCAGTTGGTCGCCCAACCGACCGCGAATCCGGCGACGGGCAGGGTCCACCACACAGGATAAAACCACCATAAAATCATTTGCGGGATGCCGAAGATGGCGCCGAAATAGAACCCCGAATTGATGATGAACTTTAACTCGGCATCTCCGCATTCCTGAAAGACGCGATTCAGCAGGTGTTTGTCGGCGCTCATGCGCTCGATGATTAACTCTTTTGGGTCGACCAAGTCTTCGATGTTCTCCTGCATGTCTTCCAGCAGGTCATCCATCATTTGCGGCATTTGTTTGCGCGTGCGTGCGTAAACGCGGTTCTTGACGATATTGGGCAGGTTTTCCCACAGTACCGCGTTGCGTTCGTTCATGATGTCATCAGTGAATTCTTCCAGGCGCGCGTCGGCGACCTTGACAATATGATGGGCAATCTTGTGTGGCTCGAACTCGGCGAAAATCTCGCGCATCGAGCTGATCTTGGCCAGGGTGTTGTCCACCACAATCCCGGCCATCTTTCTGCCTTTGCGGGGTATGATGCCCTGCCAGCCCAGATAGGGGGGTATCCCGATAAAGTTAATCGGGTAAAAGGTCATCTTGATCGCCACCCAATTTGTGAACCAGCCAATCAAGCCAGAACAGAGCGGAATGCTCATGTAGGCCCAAAAGTCAGGATGGTTATAGAAGGCTTGAATAAAATCCAACATCCGCATTCAATCCTTTTTCAGAAGGGCGCGACGATCCCTGCGGGTTACGCAGAAGCACAAGAGGGTGCAGCTATAACGTCCCCCTTGGCGTAATGCAGTGAGGGCGCGACAGTCAAGCCACACAGTGTATAGTGGCCGGGGATTATAGCGTGATTCCGTCACAAAACTGCAGCGATTTCTTGTTTGCCCCACGCTGGCTTCGGCGTACAATCGATGGCCAGACGCAAAAATCACCAAAACAACAATAAGTCTTTGTCACAAGCGAATTATTTGTCTGTGGGGGGCAATCATGTCGGCCGAACAACCTGAGTCGATGACGGGTATGTTGGTCACAGAGTTGATGGAGTCCGCCATCAACCTTGCGCTGACCAATGACCTCAAAGCCCTGGAACAATTGGCAGATCACACAGGGAAAGTGGTTCGGGTTAAGACAGTCGATCCGCATGCTGTCTTTTATCTCACCGTCTGCGAAAGTGGCATCCAGTTGACCATGCATCATGAAGACATGGTGAATGCGCGTGTGCGCCTTCCCGCAGCCTTGCTTGCCCGATTGCTGGTGGGTGGGCTGGCATGGGGGGGCGATAACCTTGCGGGTGAGGCGCGTGTTGCTGGCGACGAACAATTGCTGCGTGATTTGCTTGCTGTCGCCGTGGATTTCAATCTTTGGCATGTCTCCAAAAAAATCGTACAACGCTGGTTGCCCGAATTTCAGTCCTTTGAAGATCTGTTGCGCCTGCTGCGGGAGCAAGATCCTGCTTGGTTGGCGCGTCTTGAGCATTTACCGCAGTTAACCAATGAAACGGTTCAAGCTGTCCGCGAAATGCGTGTTCTGCAGCAGGCGCAGCTGGAAGAAATCAAGTTGCTGCGTAACCAGCTCGACCGGGATCGTCGGGCAGGCCAGGTGAGTACCGTGATCGGATTGGTGATGATCGTGGCGGCGTTTCTGGCGCATAACGGTTATCTGGATGCTGGACGCTTTGACATTGCTGTTGCAACGCCCGCCTTCAGTGAAATGCTAATGCTGATTGTGGCGTTGGTGATTTTGGTGCCGCGTCTGATGGGCCGCCGATAGAGCTGCTTTGTTTGCCTATCTGCTCTACTTAAGTGTCGAACTGCTTAAAGCAAGTCGTCATCATCGGCGTTGACCATCTCGCCATCGCTGCGAGGGCGTCGCTTCTTCAAGAAAGGTTTGATACCTTCGTTCACGAGTTCGGCGCCAGTGCGCGCCATGTTCCAGGTGGTTTCTTTCAGAACTTCACGCGTGGGGAGTGATTTCACGCCATCGCGTACGCCCTTTTTTACGCGTGCTTCTATTTCTGGCCCGACCTCTGCGTTGATGCGGCGGATGGTTTCCTTAAGCCCGGCTTCAAATTGCCTGCGCATATAGCGATGCAGCACCAGATAGCCGATGCCCAGGGTGAATAGACTTGAAAGCACAGCAGTTGCAATAACGACCCCAAGTTGCGAAAGCATGAGGGCTTATTGCCTCAGTTCTGCGCGGAGCTGCTCGACGAGGGCGTTAAGTTCGGCGATGCGCTCTTGCAGCAAATCAATGTCGGATTTGCTGGTAATACCCAAACGACTCAGTGCGGAGGAGACACGCAGATCGAAAGAGCGCTCAATGCGATCCATGGTCTGGTTGGCTTTGAGCTTGAGTTCTTCAAGTTTTGAATCAGGGCTGGCGGCTTTGCCTGTTGCGCTCTCATTTTCCAGCAGTTGCCCTTTTTCCACGAGGGCATCGAAATGTGCCAGCCCGGTTTCGTCGATAGACGCATAGGCCCCCATGCCGGCCAGCCAAATTTTGTGGGAGTTACGCTTGATATCGTCAGTTTTGCTCATGGGCCGTCTCGGTGGTGTGCAGGGCTGTGACCATTATGCCAAATGCGGCGGGATCTGCCAGTGCGTTTCTTATTCTGATGTGAGCCTTATAAGCTAAGGGCAGATGAGGTCAACGTCAACCATGATGATGCTGATCGATTGCTCGACGGCCCTGTTAGCCTTATATACAATGTCGGCTGGTTCTTGTTTCAAAAAAACAATTAAAAATCAAGTGGGGTACGTATGCGCCGGGTGATATTCAACAAGAAAGGTGGTGTAGGTAAATCCAGCATTGCTTCCAACCTGGCAGCCATCAGCGCGCAACGAGGTTTAAAGACCTTGCTGGTGGATCTCGATCCACAAGGAAATTCGACGCACTATTTGTTAGGGGCCGGGGTGGATACGTCGGAGCGTAACATCGGCGTTTTCTATGCCCAGACGTTGTCATTTCGTTTACGCGGTCGCAATGAGATGAGCGACTACGTGACCCGTAGCCGCTACGAAAACCTGGATGTGGTGGCGTCGAACCCTGAATTGGGCGATATCATGTCGCAGCTTGAGACCAAACACAAAATTTACAAATTGCGCGAAGCCCTCACAGGCCTGCGCAATTACGACGCCATCTATATCGATACCCCGCCTGCCTATAATTTTTATACGCTCTCTGCCCTGATTGCCGCTGAAGGGTGCCTGATACCGTTTGACTGTGATGAGTTCTCGCGACAGGCGCTCTACAGTTTGCTTGAAAACGTTGAAGAGACCCGCGCCGATCACAATTCTGAGCTGGAGGTGGAGGGTATTGTTGTCAATCAATATCAGCCACGGGCTAGTTTGCCTCAACGCGTCGTCGATCAATTGCGCACGGAAGGCTTACCGATTCTCGACACCTTTATTTCATCGTCAGTGAAAATGCGTGAAAGTCACGATGTGGGGCAGCCGTTGATACACATGGCGCCGAATCATAAATTAACGCGTGAGTTTGTTGCGTTGTTCAATCTGTTGCATCCAGGGTTTGCACCGCTTGAATTGAGTGGGGCGCAGGAAGACGAAGAAGAAACCATGGAGCAGTAATGCTTTTGGGATTGAATCAAATAAAAAGGGGGCCTCGCGGCCCCTTTTTATTCTCGAATTATTTGAACGCCTGCAAACCAGTTTGTGCTCGCCCAAGAATAAGCGCATGAATGTCATGCGTACCCTCATAGGTATTGACGGTCTCCAGATTCATCATATGGCGCATGATAGGGTATTCATCGCTGATGCCGTTGGCGCCGAGCATATCACGTGCATCACGGGCAATGGCGAGCGATTTTCCGCAGTTGTTGCGTTTCATTAGCGAGATCAATTCTGCGGGGCATGCATCCTGATCCATCAGGCGTCCCATGGTTAACGCGCCGTTTAAACCCAGCGCAATTTCGGTTTGCATGTCCGCCAATTTCTTTTGCATCAACTGTTGGGCGGCAAGCGGTTTGCCAAATTGTTCACGCTGCAAAATGTAATCGCGCGCGCTGTGCCAGCAAGCTTCGGCCGCGCCCATGCTGCCCCAGGCGATGCCGTAACGGGCTTTGTTGAGGCAGGCAAACGGTGCTGCCAATCCAGCCGCTGAGGGAAGACGTTGTGATTCAGGTACGAATACATCGTTAAAACTAAGGCCACCAGTAATGGAGGCGCGCAGTGATAATTTGCCTTCAATTGTGTGTGCGCTCAAGCCTGGCATGCCTTTGTCGAGAATGAATCCGGCAATTTTGCCATCGAGTTTCGCCCAAATCACCATGACATCTGCAATGGGGGCGTTGGTGATCCACATTTTGCTGCCATTGAGTTTGTAGCCGCCATCAACCCGTTCCGCTCGGGTTTTCATGCTGCCCGGATCTGAGCCGTGGTCGGGTTCGGTAAGACCAAAACAACCCACAGCGGCGCCGTTAGCGAGTGCTGGCAAATAGCGCGTGCGTTGAGCTTCCGTGCCAAAGGCAAAAATTGGGTACATCACCAATGAGGATTGCACGCTCAGTGCAGAGCGATACCCGCTGTCGACGCGTTCCACTTCCCGTGCGATCAATCCGTAACTGACCTGATTCACACCCGCGCAGCCATAGGCCGC
Source organism: uncultured Moraxellaceae bacterium (assembly GCA_964473645.1). Classification (GTDB taxonomy): domain Bacteria; phylum Pseudomonadota; class Gammaproteobacteria; order Pseudomonadales; family Ketobacteraceae; genus HdN1. The sequence continues at coordinate 146,266 of CAYYPW010000004.1, read as the reverse complement.
TGGCAGGGTACATCCTAACAATCCCAATTGGCCCATTTCGACATAGATCGTTGGGTCGAAATGTTCTTTGCGGTAAGCCTCTTTAACACGTGGCAACAATTTATCCTGGGCATAGAGGCGGGCGGTTTGCTGTATCTGGCGTTCGTCAGCACTCAATAATGTATTGAGCTGAAAAGGATCTTGCCAATCAAATGCGTGGTTCATAACGTCGCCGTAAATGTCGGGAATATTGAAAAACACTATATAAGGGCTTTGGTTATAAGGCAAATATCACCATTACGAAATTCGATGCATGCGATTACAAAAGCCTGTGTGCAAAAGCGCGTTTTCATTGCGTTTACTGTCGGTATACGCCCTTGAGACGTTTGTCTTGTGGCTGCTACCTTGGTGTGACCGGGTGTTTCCCGTGCAGTCAACTACAATAAAGGGGATGTTTGAATGTCGAACATGCCGTTAACCGATGAGGGCGCTGTAATGGTACTGAAGGTGGTAGATCAAGCTCCGCGAGCGTTAAATGATTATGATGATGAAGGAAATTTGATACATCGTATGAATCAGGAGCATCTCGACACCATTGTCGAGATTTTTCATACACCTCTCAACGGCGCTTATAACTGGGATTATGAATCTGCTGACGGCCGCATTCGTAAATTGTATAAGCTTGGAAAAGAACTGAACTGGAACGCTGAAACCGATATCGATTGGTCGATTAATTTTCCCAAAAGTCAGGCGCCTGTCGATCAGTATTTCAATCCGTTCATAGGTTACGATGAGTACGACAGACTCTCGGACGAAGATAAACTCAAATTCTCCTGGCACAACCAAGCGTGGACTTTGTCGCAATTTCTACACGGCGAACAAGGTGCGTTGCTGGTGGCTTCGCAATTAGTGTCTTGTGCTCCCACCTTTGATGCAAAATTGTATGCAGCTTCGCAAACGTTTGATGAAGCGCGTCATGTTGAAGTGTTTGGAAAATATCTCAAAGAAAAGGTCAATATTCTCTACCCGGTGAATAAGAACCTGAAATCGTTGCTGGATAAGGTGCTGACCGACCCGCGCTGGGATCTGAAATTTGTGGGCATGCAAATCATTATTGAAGGGCTGGCGTTGGCTGCATTCAATACCATGAAAATGATTTCGCTCGATTCGCTGTTGCGCGATATTGTGCATCTGGTTATTCGTGACGAAGCGCGTCACGTCACCTTTGGTGTGAATTATCTCGAAGAATTTGTGAAATCGCTTTCGCAAAAGGAGCGCGAAGAACGCGCTGAATTTGCCTTTGAAGCCTGTGTTGTCATGCGTGAACGCCTGGTGGCCACCGATGTGTTTGAACAATTTGGGTGGGATGTTGAGCGTGCCCGCAAGCGTGCACTAGAAGCGGAAGTAATGGAAAAATTCCGCTCGCTTTTATTTACCCGTATCATTCCTAATCTCAAGCGTATCGGCTTACTGACAGACAACGTGCGCGCAAAATACGAAGCCTTGGGCATCCTGCAGTTTGAAAATCTGGTCGATGATGGCGTGATTGATTGGGCGTCTTTATCGAGACCCTTGTACGATGACGGGCGTGTGTTGCCCAGTCAGGCGGTGACAAACACCACCTCCGCCAAGCTGGCGTCGGGTCAAAATTGAGGGTAATTTAAGGTATTTCGGTTTGGAAGAATTTGAGGTCCGTGCAGGCGTCAGCGGGTTTGCCCCGCATGACGCCTTTTTTATTGCACGTCAATCACGACGAGTTTTGGTTAACACTCGTCGTGGTTATTGCTCGCTGTGACTGCTTTCAACGTGATAGCGGGTCACCAGGTCGACTTCATTTTTTGAGCCCAGTACGACGGGAACCCGTTGGTGCAGGCTGCCGGGTTTGATATCGAGAATGCGCTCCCGCCCTGTCGTCGCAGCGCCGCCGGCCTGTTCAACGATGAATGACATCGGGTTGGCCTCATACATCAAACGCAGCTTGCCGGGTTTGGTGGGGTCTTTCAGGTCGCGTGGGTACATGAAGATGCCACCACGGGTCAGTATACGGTGTACGTCCGCCACCATCGACGCTACCCAGCGCATATTGAAGTCTTTGCCGCGCGGGCCTTCTTTACCTGCCAGCAACTCATCGATATAGCGGCGCATGGGGGTCTCCCAGAAGCGCATATTCGACATGTTGATGGCGAATTCCTTGGTGTCTTCTGGGATGGTCATGCCGCGTTGGGTCAACACAAATGTGCCGAATTCGCGGTCGAGGGTGAAGACATCCACGCCGTCGCCCAGCGTCAGTACCAGCAAGGTAGACGGGCCGTAAACGGTGTAGCCCGCGCACACTTGCTTGGTGCCGGGCTGCAGGAAGGATTCGTCGGTGGGGACAACGGTGCCTTCGGGGCAGCGCAGTACCGAGAAGATGGTGCCCACCGAGATGTTGACGTCAATGTTGGAGGAGCCATCGAGGGGATCGAACACCAGCAGGTATTCGCCTTTCGGGAAACGATTGGGAATGGTGAACGGATCATCCATTTCTTCAGACGCCATGGCGGCGAGGTGGCCGCCCCACTCGTTGGCATCGAGCAGAATTTCGTTGGAGAGCACATCGAGTTTTTTCTGGGCTTCACCCTGAATGTTGTCGCTGCCGGCACCGCCGAGTACATCAGCGAGGGCGCCTTTGCCAATGGCAATGCTGATCGCCTTGCACGCGCGAGCAACAACTTCAACCAGCAGGCGCAAATCAGCTTGTATCCATTGCTGTTCGCGCTGCTTTTCAATCAAGTATCGGGAAAGAGTGATTCGTTTCATGGCTACTCCATGGGCCTTGCATTGAGTGGGGCATTATCGCTGAACCCGGCTACTGTTTCACTCCTTTTATATAGACGGCAGTCACGGCGCGCGCGCCTTGTTTGGTGATGGCGAGATGAAAGAGGCGTGCGAGCGGGCAACCGCTGCGTTCGAGGTTGGCTTCGAGCAGAGGGTCGGGTGGAATGCCGATTTCGATAAAGTCGGCCTCTTTGCCAGCGGAAAAATTTCCGATGTGATCATCGAGGTGTAACGCATGAGCCCCGCCCAGGGTGAGCAAGTAGAACATTTCTTCTGGGTGCAGGGGCTGGCCGCGCAGGGCGCTGGTGAGATAGGCATCGCCGGCGGTATCGAGCATGGACAGGCTGGTACCCGCCCCAACATCTGACCCAAGGGCGAAACAGACGTGTTCCTGGCGGGCGCGCTGGGCATCAAACAAGCCACTGCCGAGAAAAAAATTGGAGCTGGGGCAGTGTGCTATGCGGGCATTGCGGGCATGCAATAACGCCCACTCTGCGTCTTCAAGATAGATGCAGTGCCCGAGCATACTGCGTGGGCCAATGAGGCCAGCACGATCATACACATCGAGGTAGTGACGGGCGTCGGGGTAGAGGGTTTTTACCCAGGCGACTTCCTCTCGGGTTTCGCTCAGATGGGTTTGCATGTACAAATCTGGCCAGGCGTTTAGCAGGTCACCGGCAAGTTGGAGTTGCAAGGGCGTACTGGTGGGGGCGAAGCGAGGGGTAACGGCGACTGCAAGCCGCGCCTTTCCGTGCCAGCGCTCGATAAGTGTCTGGGTGTCGCGGACACCTTGTTGCGCCGTATCCTGCAAATATTCAGGCGCATTGCGATCCATCAGTGCCTTGCCGCAGATCATGCGCAGATGGCGTTCCTGAGCTGCTTGAAAAAAGGTGTCAACACTTTGGGGGTGGACGGTGCCGTACACCATCGCCGTGGTCGTGCCGCGTTGCAAAATGGCTTGCAGAAAACGCGCGGCAACCTGTGTTGCATGATGGTTGTCAGAGAAGGCCTTTTCGGCGGGAAAAGTGTATTGATCCAGCCAGTCGAGCAGGCTATTGCCGTAACTGCCCATGATATCGAGCTGTGGATAATGCACGTGGCAATCGACAAACCCTGGCACCAACAACCCTTGATGTGTTTCAACACCGACCGGCATCGCGGCGAGTCTTGTTTGCCATTGTGGGAACAGTGTGGTGTAGTCACCGCAGGCGACAATGTGTCCTTGGTCTATGATCAACAGACCATCGGCATGGTGTTCAATCGCGTTGACACCGTCAATGAATGGGTTGCCCGTACAATGCAGGATTTCGCCGCGATGGGCGCTCAATGCGGTGGTCGTGCTGGGCATGTGGGGCTTCCTGGCAACATGCGGTGATTGAAAAGCACAGTTTAATGCAAAAGAAGGCAAGAGAGAGCGCATGCGTAATATGCACGGCGGGGCACCGGATCTGGGGGCGGATGCGGATTGGCGGGTATTTTTGAAATTATGGCCGTATTTGTGGCGCTGGAAGCAGCGTGTGCTGATTGCCTTGGCGCTGCTCATTTTGGCAAAGGTCGCCAATGTCACCGTGCCACTCACGCTCAAGCACGTGGTCGATGCGCTAGATGCCGGCACGGCCGCTTTGTGGATTCCGCTGGGGTGGGTGTTGGCTTATGGGGTGCTGCGATTTCTCAGCACTGGGTTTCAGGAGCTGCGCGATGCCGTGTTTGCACGCGTTGGTGAGCGTACGCTTTCCGATATGGGGCGGGAGGTGTTTCGCCATTTGCACACGCTTGATCTCGAATACCACTTGTCGCGACGCACCGGTGGCGTTGCACGCGATATCGAGCGGGGCGTGAACGGCGCCGGTTTTTTGGTACGGGCACTGGTGTTCAGCGTTGTACCGATTTTGGTGGAAGTGCTAATGGTACTGGTGATTCTGCTGCTGCAGTTTCGCTGGACGTATGCGCTGATTGCCTTGGTGGGGGTGGTGGGCTATATCACGTTTTCGGTCATCGTGACGCACTGGCGCACCGATCTGGTCAGAAAAGCCAATGAAAAGGACACGGTCGCCAACAGCCGGGCGGTGGACAGCTTGCTCAATTTTGAGACGGTTAAATATTTTGGTAATGAGGCGTACGAAGAAGCACGTTATGGCGAAAGCCTGCGCGAGCGTGAAGATGCCAAGGTAAAAACCGCACTTTCGCTTGCACTGCTGAATGCCGGGCAGGCGCTGACGATCGCGGTGACCATGACGTTGATTTTGGTGCTGGCCGCGTGGGACACCTCAAAGGGGCTGCTGTCTCTCGGGGATTTTGCAATGGTCAATGCGCTGATGATTCAGGTGTTCATTCCGCTCAATATTCTTGGATTCATGTATCGCGAAATCCGCCGCAGTCTGGCCGATCTTGAGGCCATGCTGAAAATTCTTAATATCCAACCCAATATTCGTGATAAACCGGATGCCATTGTGTTGCACGAGCAAGATGGCTTGCAGTTCGATAATGTGAATTTTCATTACGACCCGGCGCGCCCCATTTTGCATAACGTGAGCTTTCAGGTGCCTGCCGGCAAACGTCTGGCTGTTGTTGGGCCCAGTGGCTCAGGAAAATCCACGCTGGGGCGCTTGTTGCTGCGCTTCTACGACGTGACCGGCGGTGCTATTCGCATTGGTGGTGTTGATCTTCGTGACGCCACCCAGCACAGTGTTCGCGCTGCCATTGGGGTTGTGCCGCAGGACACCGTCCTTTTCAACGATACCATCTTTGCCAACATTGCCTATGGCCGAACAGATGCGACACGCGACGAGATCGAATCCGTCGCGCGTCTTGCACAATTGGAAACGTTTATCGCCCAGTTGCCAAAAGGGTATGACACTAAAGTGGGGGAGCGCGGTCTGAAAGTGTCCGGAGGTGAAAAACAACGCATTGCCATCGCTCGCACCTTACTAAAAAAGCCTCGCATTCTATTGTTTGATGAGGCAACGTCATCGCTGGATACCGTCGCGGAACGGGCGATATCACAATCGATTGCCAAGGTGGCGGCGCAACGTACATCCATTATCATTGCACATCGATTATCGACGGTGGTCGATGCCGACGAGATTATCGTGCTGGAACAGGGCAGAGTGGTGGAGCGGGGCACCCACCCGCAACTGTTGGCCGCGCACGGACCCTATTGGCGTTTATGGCAAGTGCAACAGCAAGAAACCGCTACATGATAGCGCCTGCTGGCAGACATTAAGCTTTATAAAACCGTAATCAGTTTGAGACCGCATAATGAAAAAAACAGGTGCATGGTTGGTTCGATACGCACTGGAACAATTGGGCGTACGCTATACGTTTGGTATTCCGGGGGTGCACAACACCGAGTTATATGATGAGCTGGGCAGTTCATCAAAAATAACGCCCATCCTCGTGACCCACGAAGCAGCAGGCAGCTTTATGGCCGATGCAATGAGCCGGGTCTCCGATGCCATTGGCTGTATGGTTATTGTGCCTGCCGCTGGTGCTGCCTATGCCTCTGCCGGTATCGGCGAGGCATTTCTCGATGGAATACCCATGCTGGTGATTTCAGGTGGCGTGCGAACCGATGTGCCGTATCGTTATCAATTGCATGACATGGATCAGCAGGCCATGATGGCGCCGATCACCAAAAAAACTTTCAAGGTGCGCACACACAAAGAAATCGTCGCCACACTTTTTGAAGCCTATGACATCGCGACACAAGGCGAGCCCGGCCCGGTGTTTATTGAAGTGCCCGTGAATTTGCAGTTGTTTACCGGTGATGTCGGCGAGTTGCCTGCCTATCGCCCAGTAAGCCCTATTTTGCCCGACCCAGATGTCAGCCAGCTCGATAAAGCGGTTGAAATGTTACTGAAGGCCAAGCGACCAGGGATTTTTCTGGGGTGGGGCGCGGTAGATGCGACGGATGTGTGTATTCGCATTGCCGAGCACCTTAATTCGCCCGTTTCTACTACCTTGCAGGGGGTGAGTGCATTTCCGGCCAATCACCCGCTGCATACGGGCATGAGCTTTGGGCATTCGGCAGTGCCTGCCGCTGAAAATGCCTTCAAACAATGCGATGTGATGTTGGCTGTCGGTACACGCTTCGGCGAAATCTGCACCGGTTCGTTTGGCGTAAAAGTCCCCGCCAATCTGATTCATATTGATATTAACCCACATGCGTTGAATGCCAATTACCCGGCCAAAGTGGCGATAGTCGGGGATGCACGCCATGTACTGGAGGCGTTATGGGTGGCGCTACAGGCCGCCCCCGCGCCACAAAATCTGCGCAGCGATGTGCGTGATCAGATTCGTCGCGATAAAGATACCTATTTGCAGGAATGGTACCGCCATGACAGTGGCGAGCGGGTCAATCCGGCCTTGTTTTTCACCGCGTTGCGTAAACAGCTCAATGATGATGCCTATATGGTGGTCGATGATGGTAACCACACCTTTCTGGCCGCAGAACTGATGCCGATACATGCCAGTCGGCGTTTTATCTCACCTACCGATTTCAACTGCATGGGCTACTGTGTGCCGGCGGCAATCGCGACCAAAATGGCACATCGGGATAAACAAGTGGTGGGAATCGTCGGCGATGGCGCATTTACCATGACCTGCATGGAGATCATCACCGCCGCAACGCATCGCATCGGTGCCGTGTTTTTCGTGTTTCACGACGGCGAATTATCGCAAATCTCCCAGGCGCAGGAAATTCCCTATAATCGCAAGACCTGCACGGTGATTGGTAAGCTCGATGTGTCAGGTGTGGCGCGTGCGACCGGGGGCCGTTTTCTGGCGATGGAACACAACAACATGATCGATGATGTCATTGCAAAGGCGCTGCAACTGGCAAGCGAGGGAATTCCGGTGGTGGTGGACGTCAATATCGATTACTCGAAGCGCACGCGATTCACTGAAGGTATCGTGAAAACCAACTTGATGCGATTTCCGCTCAATGCCAAGGCACGCTTTATTGGTCGTGCCTTGATGCGGCGGGTAAAGGATTGAAATGATATGAGCGCCAGCAAGTTCATTGCCTATCTTGAACGCCTGCGTTGGATCAAACGCTGGGGTCTCAAACGGAATGTGGTGGAGGAAAACGTCCCCGAACACAGCTGGAATACAGCCTGCATTGCCCACATGCTGGGGTTGATCAACAACCGTTTTTTTGGTGGAAACGTTGACCCGCAGCAGATTGCAACCGTCGCGTTATACCATGACGTGTCGGAAATCATAACCGGGGATATGCCGTCACCCATCAAATACAAATCGAAGGTGATTCTGGAGGCGTATCGCACCATTGAACATGAAGCCGAACAGGAAATCCTGGCCAAACTGCCCAAGGAATTACAGGATGATTTTCGTGGCTTGTTGATCAGCAAGAATATTAATCCGGTGGTTCATGATTTTGTAAAGGCGGCCGACCACATTTCAGCATATTTGAAATGTCGGTCGGAAGTGGCCTTTGGCAATGCGGAATTTGAAGATGCGCTAAAGGATGTTGAAAAACGTATTCGTGAATTACCGTTACCCGAAGTGCAAAAGTTTATGGCACTCTTCGTGGACAACTATGTACTCACCCTGGATCAATTGCTTAGCGAACATGATCAGCAAGTGGGCTTGAAGAGCTGACGCAAACTCAATACCTTAAAGTCATCCTTGACTCAGTAGATTGAACATACGTCAGCGCAACGACAGGTTATTTCGACAACTCCTCGATCAACAATTGCCTGGCGATTTTGTCTTTGATATCGGTCGGTTGCGTGAGACCGATGCGCTCCAGTAGTGGTTTGATTTCAGCGGATACCGGTTTATCGCTACGCATTTTCCACAAGGCTTTGGCGAGTTCGGTTTTGCTTTCGGCACGTTTGGCAACGACCTTTAATGCCCTGGCAATGCGTAACTCGTCTGGTAATAAATCACAGCCAGCAGGAAAGGCAGGAAACAAGCCTTTGGCATGATATTTCGCTGCAATGGCTTCCAGGCGATCCGGTGTATTGTTGCGGAACAACTCGGGTATTTCATAAGCCTTGTCGATCTTACCTGCAGCTTTCGCTTGTTTGAGTAATTCCGGTTGAAAACGCGAATCCGCTATATTCAATAAGGCCGCAATCACTTCCTGATCTGATTTTCCGCGCACATCGGCAATGCCGTATTCTGTCACGTAGATATCGCGCAAATGACGTGGAATGGTTATGTGGCCATATTTAAAGACGATATTGGATTGCGTTTCGCTGCCTTTGGAGCGTGTGCTTTTCAACATCAGAATGGAACGGGCACCCTGTAGTTCGTGTGCCTGCGCCACAAAGTTATACTGGCCGCCAACACCGCTCACCACTTTGCCATTGTCCAGCCCGTCTGATGTCGCCGCGCCAAGTAAATGCACCAGAAACACCGTATTGATAAAGCGTGCATCTTCTCGTTGTGCCCGTTTGAGTTCTTCATTGCCATAGAGGGCGTTTACATAACTGATCGCGGTCATATTGATCTGCGCACGCTGTTCTTCGCTCATATCGCGTAAGCCATCGTAGAACGCGCGATTGCCAACAAAAAAACCTCCATGCATAATGCGGCCGTGCAACAGCCGTGTTCCCAGGCACTCACTCAGTATGCGTTGATAAAGCGGTGCATCGCGTAAATCCACACCCATACGTTGACCGTTATGGGCAACCAGTTCACCGTGATCCCAATGTGTTCCTGCCCGAAAAATTCCATATTTCACCAAAAACTCGACATCGTCTTCAGTGAGTTGCTCGTGTATGGATTTTTCCTCCAGCAGGTACTTGAACAGGGTGGGGTTCACCTCGTCAGTCCAACGGTGTTTGCGCACGATTTTTTGCAGGCGCAGATCTTCATACACTTTCTTGCGCAGAATGCCGGCTTTTATCAATTGATAGAAGCCCGAAACAAACATCTCGCTGGCACCATATAAACCGCGCTCAAACGTACCGGTGCCGCCGACGCGCTCCAGTATCGGCCCAAATTTGTGCGGAATCTCAAGCTCTTTGAGTATGGCTTTATAGGAGGCGTTATCGGTATGGCGCAGCTCACAGCCATACACGATGGCATCCCCCAGCGAGCCAATCCCAATCTGTAAAGTACCCCCATCGCGTATCAGCGCACTGGTATGAAGGCCAATCATATAGTCGATGGTGCTAACAGGCTGGTTAGGCGGCGCGAACAGGGTGGTCGAGTATTCGGGGTTCACCAGCAAGGCGTCAAAATGGTCTGGGTTCACCTGTGCATCGTTGACCATGAAGGGCAGATCGTCTTGTACTTGCCCTAATATTAGAATTTTCTCGCCATTGGCCTTGCGTGCTTCCAGCCCACCCAACAAATCCAGACTCACTTCGGGATTGCAGCTCAAGCTGTATTGATCCTGCCCATTCATTTTTCGATGTGCCACTAACTGGCAGACGACATTGGTGTGGTAGTTAAGAATATCGCGGGGAGCATGGGTGTAATTGGTGCTGATATAGCGTTGCTGCGCGTAGCTATTGCCCAACATTGAACCAGATTTGAAAAAGAATTCATGGACATCGATATTGGCGGGCACGGTTCCGGCATGAATATCGTGCATGTAATCAAGACCGGGATAGTTGCCGAAAACACGTTTGAAAATAGGCGCCATCAAGGCTTTTTGTAAGCCCTTGCCCGCCGAGGGGACTTCCAGCGAAAGCGCAGTCAGTATGGTCAGTTTGATAGTGGGATCAGCCTTGGCGCGTCGATAGATGGCGTTGACCAGTTGCGGTGGTTTGCCCAGCCCCAATGGTAGTCCCAGGCGAATTTCTTTACCCACGGTTTCGAGGATGTAGTCAACGCAAGCTTCGACGTCTTTGATGATCAGTGGCGGTGTCGTCACAGTGGCATCCCTAAGTGCTATATAAATGGAGTTTTGTTGGCATTATAGGGTTAGGGTAGGCAAGTGCAGGGGGATTGACCATGACCTCCATCAAATCGGTGCGGGCTCTTTAGACCAGATTCGCAATAAAGGATGCTCAGATGGCAGCAACATCCCTGAATTCTGTCTTGCGCGCTGAGGTAGCCATTTGTTCGAGTGCTTCGCCTGAAATGGCTTCACTGAACAAAAAGCCTTGCATCATGGTGCAGCCGGCATTGCGCAGGTAGCGATATTGCTGTTCGGTTTCCACGCCTTCTGCCACCAGACGCATATTAAGGCCTTGCGCCATCGATACAATGGCTTTGACGATGCAGGCTTCCTTGCTTTGTGTGTCGACGCGCTCAACAAAAAAGCGATCCATTTTCAAGGTATGAATCGGAAAACGATGCAGGTAACTCAGAGATGAGTAGCCGGTGCCAAAATCATCGATAGCAATACGAATTCCATGCTGTGAAAGCGTCAGTAACTTTTCGTTGATTTCAGGATGTTGGCGAAGCAGCAAGGCTTCGGTGATCTCGATTTCGATTTGCGGGCCGTTAATGCCGTATTGGCGCAGAGTCTCGAGCACCATCGGCACAAATTGGGTGTGTTCAACATGGCTGGGCGAAACGTTGATGGATACTTTGATGGCCGGGTTGTTCCAGCGACGTAAATCATCGCAGACGCGTGCGAGCACCCATTCGCCAATCTTGATGATCAAACCGCTTTCTTCTGCCACCTCAAGAAAGTCCGCTGGCATGATCAAACCCAGGCGTGGATGTTGCCAGCGTAGTAACGCTTCCAGCCCCACCAGTTCGCCTGATTCTGAATCCACCAACGGTTGATAGCCCAGATAGAACTGATTTTCGTGCAAACCTGCACGCAGATCCATCTCCAGCGTCATGCGGCGAGAGAGGGTATCTTGCAGTTTGTGTTCGAAATGGCGAAAACCGTTCTTGCCATGGGCTTTCACGTAATTCATGGCAATATCGGAATTTCGCAATAGAGTATCGGTGCTTTCTCCGTGATCGGGGTAATGCGCAATACCAATACTCGCGGTCATCGATATTTGCTGATGTTCCACCACAAAGGGTGTCTGCAACGCTTCCAGAATTTTTTCCGCCACCACGCGGCTTTCTTCGGCGCTATTGTTGGCTTGGGGCAACAGAATCACAAATTCATCACCACCAAAACGCGCCAGCGTATCGCTCTCGCGCAGGCACGCTTGCAAGCGCCGGCTGACATTTTGCAAGAGCTGATCCCCGACCTGGTGCCCGAGTGTGTCGTTAATGATCTTGAAGCGATCCAGATCGAGGGTAAGCAACACAATATTGTGCTTCAGCCGTTTGGCCTGTGTGATGGCGGTATTGCTGCGATCACGAAACAAAGTGCGGTTGGGTAACCCTGTCAGCTGATCGTGATAGACCTGAAAGCGTATCATCGACTCGGCTTGTTTGCGTGTCGATATGTCGCGCGCGACGCCGAAGGTGCCGGCAAAGCGGGATTTTCCTGTACCGGGGACTTGCTCATACACGCCCACGGCACTGACCTCAAACGGAACCGACAGCGACTTGCGTGCATTCACGGGGTCGGCGCCCAGGCGCTTTTTCAGCTGCATTTCTTTATTGCGGGTTTTTCTGTCGCCCGTGCGGCGTTCATTAAACGAATAGGGTAGCTGGCGCGATTGCTCTTCGCCTGTAAGTGTCGTGAAATGCTGGCCAATCAATTGTTGGCGATCCTGGTTGAGCAAACGGGTGGCGTTATCATTGATAAAGGTGAAGCGCCCATTGCTGTCGAGCATGTACACGATATCGGGTGAGTTCGCCGAGAGAAATTTTTGCATTTTCTCTGCTTGCGCCAATTGTTCGTGCAGCATGGCATTATCTTGCATGAGCTTGCGGCGCAGTAGCGTATTGCGCATGCTGTTGACCAGCACCTCAGTTTGTACGGGCTTGATGATGACTTCGCTCACCCCTGCGGAAATCAGCTCCCGCATTTGATCGGCAATGGCCATGGGAGCCAGGGCGATAATGGCCACATCCTGTTTGCGCTTTTTCAACAATTCCAGCACGCGTTTGCAATTGGAAAAAAACGCAACAGAATCGATCACCACCAGATCAAATGGGCGCGTTTCCAGTGCACTGAGTGCGTCCTGCAATTGGGATACACGGGTGAGATTAAACGGAGTGGCTCCACCGGTTCCCAGCGAACTGGCAAGCGGGTTATCCTCCTGCACCAAAATGCGGAACGACGCCAATGCTACAGAGGCGGTGGGGAGTTGAAATGTCATCGGTTGCCCGCCCTTTCTTTTTTTTGTAGTAGAGTGGTTATCCTTTCAATATAGCTTTGCAATTCAAGCTAGTCCAGAGATAGCAAGACACTCACGCCAAATCTGTGTCTCTGTGTGTCCATTCAGAAATGGCCCGCCTTATGCAGATGCTGTCCTGCTAGGTTTTGGTGACAAATTTACCAGCAAAAACAAACCTCCTGGATGAACTTGACAGCTGTTCAACCTTTGATCATTCTAAAGTTGAGAGCGGAGTAGAACTGCTTTCAGAAATGTTCGTAAGGTCGTCCGTGACGCGCATGAGCTGCAAGCGCTCAGACAGTTAACGCAGAGATTTGATGGTGCAGGAGGTTAAATAGCGCTGTCAGTGACGAAGTGGGTGTAAGACCAGAGCAGCAGTCGGTAACACTCTGTTTAAAGAGCACTGTTTAAAGCGCGCCGCCAAAAAAGTGGTGTTGATAAAGCAGTGTTGAAAAAAGCGTTGATGAAAGATGCACTGTTGAAGAAAGCAGATTTGTCACAGCGTCGTCACAGGAGAATGTTCTTATGAAAACTCCATCGTCTAAAACAGGCAAACCTATGACAGCAAGCGCACAGAAAGCGTATGTTCTCGATACCAATGTCCTGATACACGATCCCTCTGCGATACTCAATTTTGAAGAGCACCTTGTTGTCATTCCCATGACAGTTCTGGAAGAACTGGACGCACTGAAAAATACCAGTCGACACGTCGGCGCGGAATGCCGAGCGGCGATACGGCTCATCGACCAGGTCTTGCGAGATGAGCCACCGGAACGAATACGAGCGGGGGTGCCGATTCATCGATCTGACACTGACCCCCCCTCTGGATCTCTCGCCATACTCATGAACAAAAGTGGCGAACCTCACGAAGCCTACCTCCCCAACGACAAAAACGACAACAAAATCATCAACCGCATCATCCAGTGCCAGCTGGAACACAAACACTGCAAATACGTTCTCGTCAGCAAAGACATCAACATGCGCCTTAAGGCGCGCGCCTGCAATATCGACGCTCAGGATTATCACAACGATCAGCTGGTCTCAGATGTAAAACAGCTGAACAAAGGCTATTTGGAATACGAGAACAGCTTCTGGGACGGTGTTGAAAAAGTCGATACGTTCACTCGTGGCGGTGTTACCTATCACTCGATTGCGCGCAATTGTTTTGCAGAGGATGTGTTCTGCAACCAATACGTGATCGATGCGCTCGGCTTCGCCTCACGAATTGTGCGCGTGGATCAGGAACATGTTTTGCTCAAGCATTTGCAGAGTGAAACGCTGATGAACCAGAATGCCTGGGGATTGAAACCACGCAATATGTATCAAGCCATCGCACTCGACGCCCTGATGGACCCGGATATTCATTTGGTGACACTCACCGGGCCTGCCGGATCGGGTAAAACCATTCTGGCATTGGCCGCAGCGATTGAAATGACGGTGGAACAAAAGCTGTTCAATAAAATCATTGTCACCCGCAGTACGCCACCGCTGGCGGAGGAGCACGGCTTTTTGCCGGGGAATGAAGAGGAGAAAATGGACCCGTGGCTGGGTGCTATCACGGACAATATCGAGGCGTTGCATCTGGACGACCAAAATCCGTCAGGCAGCATCGACTATGTGAAAACCCGTGCCAACATTCAGTTCAAGGCGCTTAATTATATTCGTGGCCGCAGTTTTCAGCGCAGCCTGATTATGATTGATGAATGCCAAAACCTCACACCCCATCAGATGAAAACCATCATCACACGGGCAGGTGAAGGCAGCAAAGTGGTTTGTCTCGGTAACCTCGCACAAATTGACACACCGTATTTAAGCCCGATCAGCTCAGGTTTGACCTATATGTCTGAGCGTTTTAAAGGGTTCGAACACAGTGCGAATGTGCGGTTAAACGGCATTCCCCGCTCGAAGTTGGCCGAATTTGCTGAAGCAAACCTGTAGCAGGCGCAAGCCTCTGGCAGTAACCAGACTATAGAGAGCAGCGAATAGAGAGAGGCGAATAGAGAGAGGCGAATAGAGAGCAGCGAAGCAAATATTGAAAGGAGGGCGCCCCCGCAGTTGCAACGCATGGCGTTTTACTGTGGGGGCGCGAATATTCAAGGGCAGGAGAAAATCAAAGTTTGGCAATGCGGGCTTTGGCCGCGTTGTACTCTTCTGTCAAACGCTGTACATAAGCGGCGGCGGGCACCACCTGCTTGACTGCACCAATGCCCTGGCCTGAACCCCAGATATCTTTCCAGGCTTTGGCTTTGGAATTGCCGCCTGAGCCGAAATCCATCTTGCTGGGATCTGCACTCGGCAGGTTGTCCGGGTCCATCCCGGCATTGGAAATCGAGGAACGTAAGTAGTTTCCGTGAATGCCAGTGAACAGGTTGCTGTAAACGATATCGCTGGCGCCGCTGTTCACGATCGCCTGTTTGTAGGCCGCGTCGGCGTGGGCTTCTTCGGTCGCGATAAAGGCTGAGCCGATATAGGCGAGATCTGCACCCAGGGCTTGCGCTGCAAGAATGGCGTTACCCGTAGCGATGCTGCCCGAGAGAATGATAGGGCCATCGAACCACTCGCGGGTTTCCTGTACCAATGCAAAGGCGGATTGGGTGCCCGCATGACCACCGGCACCACTGCATACCAGTATGAGACCGTCAGCACCTTTTTCGACCGCCTTGCGCGCAAATTTTTGATCAATGACATCATGCAACACAATGCCACCGTAGGAGTGAATTGCCTGATTGACTTCCGGGCGTGCCCCCAGCGACGTGATCACAATGGGCACTTTGTATTTAACACACAGTGCCACGTCGTGTTCGAGGCGATCATTGGATTTATGCACGATCTGATTCACGGCAAACGGTGCCGAAGGTGCTTCCGGGTGTGCAGCATCATAAGCCGCCAGTTCTGAGGTGATGCGTTGCAGCCACTCTTCAAGCACGGGGCCAGGACGCGCATTTAACGCGGGGAACGAACCGACCACACCGGCTTTGCACTGGGCAATCACCAGGTTTGGATTGGAGATAATAAACAGGGGTGAGCCAATGACGGGCAATCGCAGACGATCAAATACTGGCGGTAAAGACATGTAAAACTCCTGTGGGGGTGTGCCGAACGCTTCAACTTTAGCCTATTCGGGGGCCGACCGGTCAACGTAAACAAAGTACCTCTGATGAACACCTTATTATCCGAGGTGTACGCACAGGGCATTACTTTGCCCAGGCGACAGAATCATAACGTCTTGCCACATAAAGGGAATTGGAAGAATTACATCAACGGGTAACTTGTCTCGGTAACCGTCCTACAGTCGCTATACTCTTACTTAGCGTCTTCGTGAAAGCTTACGAAACGTTGCTAGTGTTCAGACTTACTCAAGGTGGTATTCAGCAGTGCATCATTTTTTTGCGTATATCTCGAAGCTCAAGTACATTTTTCGGTGGGGACTCAAACGTAACGTCGAGCCTGAGAATGTAAAGGAACACAGTTTTGACGTGGCTGTGATTGCCCATGCCCTTGCCAATATTCGCAACCATTATTTTGGTGGCAACGTCGATGCGAATCAGGTGTGTGTGGTAGCGCTTTTTCACGACGCCGCTGAGGTGCTAACGGGCGACCTGCCCGGCCCCATCAAGTATTTCAACCCGCGCTTGGCGGAAGCTTATAAGCAGGTGGAACACGCCGCAGAAGAAAAACTGATCACCATGTTGCCGCCAGAAATGCAGCCGACCTACGCGCCGTACATCAGTCACAGCGTTGCCTCCGAAGAAATCACCAAGTTGGTGAAAGCCGCCGATATGCTCGCTGCCTATATTAAAGTGATGCAGGAAGTGGATGCAGGCAACCACGAATTCACCGTGGCCAAGCAGCGCATAGAAAAGCACTTCGAAAAAGTGCCCACGCCAGAAGTGGCGTATTTTCTGGAGAAATTTTTACCGAGTTTTCGACTGACGTTGGACGAGTTGGGTTAGTGCGGGTGCCTGATCCTTCTTAGCTACAAAACAAACTTAGCTACAAAACAAAAAAGCCCGCCTTTTTCAAGGCGGGCTTTTTAGCATTCCGAGTTACCGATGCTTAGCTGGCCAGACGCTCGCGCAGCTCTTTGGCTTTGCTTTGCAGTTGGCTGACTTGCTCTTCCACTTTGGTACGCACTTCTTCAATGCGGGGACGCAGTTCTTTCACATAGGTTTTTTCTGCTTGCAGTTTGGCGTAAGCAGCACCCATGTTGGCGTTCCAGGAGGCACGGAAGCGGTTGTCATACGTGGCGACGTCGAGCTTCTGGATGAATTGACGCAGGGTAGGGTTGGCTGCGCGCAGCTCAGCCACTACATCGCGCAGATTCAGATGGTCATCTTTCACTTCGGCGCCCATTTCACGCAGAATACGGATGCCTTCCACTTTTGCTTTGTCCAACTGTTTGTTCAACTGGCCTTGCAGCTTTTCGCTTTGGCCTTTGATTTGATCGAGTTGGGTTTTGATTTTGTCTTGAATCATAGTGTCCTCACCTTGCTTCCCAAAAACTGCAATGCAGCTGAATTTCCGGTGCAATGGTACTAACCGTTTTTAGAATTGTCAGCCTAAACTCTGGCCAAAAACCGATGACTAATGAGTTTTGTATACCGTTAGGCGTCACTCTTGTGGGCAAGCGCTTGAACTCGTCAGTCATTCGGGTTTAACTGTTCAATCATGCGTCAGAAATCTGAACGGTGTGTATAAAATCCATGCGTGGTTAGCACGAAGCAAGAGGGCTCCTGCTTATGACGGTCAATCCCGTTTTCATTCTTGGTGGCTACCAGACCGACTTCGCCCGTAACTGGGCGCGCGAAGGCAAAGGCCTGCTGGAGATGCTGGCCGAAGCCACCGAGGGTGCCTTGGCGGTGGCACGGGTCGACGCCAGAGCGGTGGACGTTGCCCATGTTGGCAATTTCGTATCGGATCTGTTTACCGGGCAGGCTCATCTCGGCGGTCTACTGGCAGAAGCCGTGCCTGGACTAAGGGGGCTTCCGATCAGCCGGCACGAGGCAGCCTGTGCCTCGGGTAGCATGGCCCTGCTTGCCGCCATGGCGGATCTCGAAAGTGGCCGCTATGACGTGGCCTGTGTGGTGGGCCTTGAACTCATGCGCAATGTGCCGGGTGAAACCGCTGCACGCCATTTGGCTGCCGCTGCCTGGACAGGGCAGGAAGCGCAGCAGGCCCGTTATTGCTGGCCACACATGTTCAATGGTTTGAGTGCCGATTACGAGCGTCGTTATGGTCTTGATTATCAGCATTTGGGCCGTATTGCCGAAATTAATTACAGTAATGCACGGGTGAACCCGTTGGCACAAACCCGACAGTGGCGTTTTGCGGACAATAGCTTTCAGGCAGACGATATTGCCAACCCGGTGATTGACGGTTGGGTACGTCGCAACGATTGTGGTCAAGTGACGGATGGCGCGGCGGCCGTGGTACTGGTGAATGCACGAGGCTGGGAGCGGGTGGCAGCCGCGCAGGGAATGGCGTTGGCGAAAACGCCGCGAATTACCGGGTGGGGGCATCGGACAGCGCGCATGAGTTATACCGGTAAAGTGGCAGACAGCGAGCAAAGTGAATGGATGTTTCCGCATGTACGGCAAACCATCACGGAGGCGTTGGGGCGTGCGGGGCTTAACGATGTGTTAGCTCTCGATGCGGTGGAAACCCATGATTGTTTTGCCATTACCGAATATATGGCGATCGATCATTTTGGGCTGACGCCACCCGGCAAGGCGTGGCAAGCGATTGAGCAAGGCTGGATAGAAAAGGGCGGAAAATTGCCCTTTAACCCGAGCGGTGGCCTGATTGGACTGGGGCATCCTGTAGGGGCTACCGGCGTTCGCATGCTGGTGGACGCCTGGCGGCAAGTGGCTGGGGTTGCGGGTGATTGTCAGGTGGATGCTGCCCGCAATGTCGCAACGTTGAACATCGGTGGCAGCGCTACCACCGTTGCCAGTTTTGTGGTGGGCAGAGAGGTTTGAATAAACAGGCTGGCATATCAATAAGTCCCGATATGAATTAATGATCCTTTACTCGACTCTTGCGCTGACTCACGCTTGAAATCAGGCATTGTCGCTTGATCCGTCTGTAGCTTACCGGCGGTAAGAGGTGAAGTCATGCACAAAGTGGTGGTGATTGGAGCAGGAAAAATAGGCTCCGCGATTGTCAAACTGCTCCATCGTTCCGGGCGTTACCAGCTCAAAGTGATTGAGCAAAACAGCCTTTTTCTTAAAGACTTACCGTCTGCGCATTCCTCAAATCTTTCCGCTGCACACTCCTCTGCACATCATGCACCGGCCATCGAAAAAGTGGAGCTTGATGTCGCCAATCATCATGCGTTGGTGCAGCACCTGCAGGGCTGGGAGGCAGTGATTTCTGCCTGTTCGTTTGATGTGAATGCGGCCATTGCCCATGCTGCGCTGATGGCAGGTGTCAGTTATTTTGATTTGACGGAAGATGTGGAGACCACGCTTGCCATTCGTCATCATGCGCAAAAAGCCGTGCCAGGCCAGATATTTATGCCCCAATGCGGGTTGGCGCCGGGGTTTATAGGCATTTTGGCTGCCGACATGGCCGCACAGTTCGACAAACTGGATGTCATCAAGATGCGCGTGGGAGCGCTGCCAAAATACCCCTCCAACAAGATGATGTATAACCTGACCTGGTCTACCGACGGGTTGATCAACGAATATTGTAATCCGTGCGATGCCATCGAAGCTGGGCACGCCATGAAATTGCAAGCCCTGGAAGGGCTTGAACATCTTTCTCTGGATGGCATCGAATATGAGGCGTTCAACACCTCTGGCGGGTTGGGTACCTTGTGCGAGACACTCGACGGTAAAGTCAGGGAATTAAATTACAAGACGGTACGCTATAAGGGCCACCAGTATTTAATGGAGTTTTTGATTCGCGAACTGCAATTGGGAGACGGCTCACGGCGGGCGTTATTGAAGCACGTTTTTGAAACCTCGGTTCCCATCACCAAACAGGATGTGGTGCTCACCTTTGTCTCTGTGAGTGGTTGGCGGCATGGCATGCTTGAACAAGTGACGGATGCCCGCAAAATTTATCACCGTGACATTCAGGGGGAAGCCTGGAGTTCGATCCAACTGACCACGGCTTCAAGTGCTTGTGCCGTGGTGGATCTGTTTTTCGATCAGCGCTTACCCACCCAAGGGTTTGTGCGTCAGGAGGATGTGTCGCTCAAGTATTTTCTGGCGAATGAATTTGGCAAGGTGTATGCCGTGGCGGAGCCGATCAGCGGCGTTTGAGGAAAGAGGAGATCGCAATGCGCACCCATGCTTTGAGCTTTGTCAGTCGTTACCTGATCGAAAATCAATATGCGGCCTGTGTCTCGACTGCGGTAATAGAAAAGGCTGCGGAGTCGCGATTAATACATTCGCCGATTGATGGGGCCCTTATTGCCGACGTTGCAATGGCATCCCCCGCGCAGATGGAGCAGGCGATCGTTGCTGCGCACGAGACCTGGCTGCGTTGGCGAATGCTGCCAGCGCCACGTCGCGGTGAGTTCGTACGGGTGCTGGGAAACTTGTTTCGACAACATAAATCGGTATTGGCCCATCTTGTCACGCTGGAAATGGGTAAAACCCTGCGTGAATCCCTGGGTGAAGTACAGGAAGTGATTGATATTTGTGATTTTGCCGTGGGCTTGTCCCGTCAACTCTATGGGCTGACGATGGCCACCGAACGCCCACAACATCGCATGATGGAACAATGGCACCCCCTGGGCGTGGTTGGCGTTATTACCGCCTTCAACTTTCCGATGGCGGTCTGGGCGTGGAATGCGGCATTGGCATGGGTCTGCGGTGATACCGTCGTGTGGAAACCCTCGGAGAAAACACCCTTGTGTGCGCTAGCCTGTCAACGTTTGGTCGATGAAGCCTTGAGTGCGTGTGGCTGGCAGCATACCTATCCCGCGTTGAGTACCGTCGTGAATGGTGAGGCCGCGGTGGGGCATGCATTGGCGCAACATAAGCAAGTGGCGCTGGTCAGTGCTACCGGGTCTTGCAGAATGGGTAAGCAAGTGGCAGCAACGGTCGCAGAACGGTTAGGGCGAAGCCTGCTTGAATTGGGGGGTAATAATGCAATTGTCGTGGGGCCAAGTGCAGATCTTTCGCTGGCACTCAAGGCGGTGGCATTCAGCGCGCTAGGCACCTCAGGGCAGCGTTGCACCACCGCCAGGCGCCTGTTTTTGCATGAGCACATTGCTGACGAATTTCTGGTGCGCTTAATCAGCGCCTACGCCAGCGTGAAAATTGGCGACCCGTTTGAGGACGCAGTGCTCTGCGGGCCATTGATTGATCGCAAGGCCGTACAGGCGATGCAAGAAGCCCTTGCCTCCGCCATTGCACAAGGAGGCAAGCTGCTGTTCGGCGGAATGCCGCTGACAGAGGGCGTTATTGGCGGCCATTATGTGCAGCCCGCGATTGTAGCGATCGATTTACAGGCCCCGATTGTGCAAGAAGAAACCTTCGCGCCCATCCTCTATGTCGGGCGTTATACCGACTTGATCCAGGCGATTGATGTGCATAACGCCGTTCGTCAGGGCTTGTCGTCGGCGCTGTTCAGCAACGATATGCGGGAAATCGAATTGTTTTTGTCGGTGGCAGGCTCGGATTGCGGCATCGCCAACATCAATATTGGCACTTCGGGCGCTGAGATCGGTGGTGCCTTTGGGGGCGACAAAGAGACCGGGGGCGGGCGCGAATCGGGTTCCGATGCCTGGAAGGCCTACATGCGCCGAGCCACCAATACGATCAATTACGGCAGTGACATCCCGTTGGCACAGGGCATCACCTTCCTGGTGCCCTGATCTCTGTCGTGCCCTGATCTATACTTCATCAAAGCCACGTGAATGCCGTCTCGCCCCCAGGATTTGTCCAATGTCGCCCCACACTACCGCCGTCGCCAAGCCTCTGGAAACATTGGAAGTAATTACCTTCGAGGCCGATGGCACGCGTTATGCCGTTCCCATTGAGCAGGTGCGGTACATTCAGAAAGACAACGTGGCGACGACCCGTATTGATACCGACAAAGGCCCGCATCATGTGGTGCGTTTTGAAGGGCAGCCTATTCCTGTACTCGATTTTGCCGAATGGACAGGAGGAAAGGCGGTCTATCGAACCAACAAGGAACTCATCGACATCCTCACGCAGCGCGAGCAGGACCATATCGATTGGCTCGATGCGTTGGAGCTAAGTTTGCGTAGTGGGGCGCCTTTCACCAAGGCCCGTGACCCCCATCAATGCGCATTCGGAAAGTGGTATGACACGTTTACCACCGATGATGACATGCTCGCCGATCTGATGCGCGACTTTGATGAGCCGCACCAACGCATTCATGCGCTGGCAGACAAATTGTTAGCAACAAAAGAAACCGAGGGCGTTGATGCTGCCTTGAACCTGTTGCAGCGCGAGCGCGTGTTCACGTTGGCCCGGCTGCAAGAATTGTTCGCCGACGCGAAAGATCGCCTGCGTTCGATTACACGCCCGGTATTGGTGTTTCTGGTCAAGCAGAATGGGCAATTGGTGGCGATTCGGCTGAATGGTCTCAGTGATATCGAAACCTATTCCTGGGCAGAGTTTTCGCCCTACGAACCGTTTTCAACCCACAGCAGGGTGCTACCCATCATCCAAGGGTATCTGCAGCCCAAGAAAAACAAGGCCTGCCCATTGGTGCTGTTGGATTTCAACAAATTGGAATAACACAGTCTTTCCGATAGAGCACCTGAGCGGTGCCCTATGGCTGTCGTTATTCAAGCATTGTCGTCGCGGTCGGCCCATAAATCGTGTTCATCGGCGGCGAACACGGTGGCCATCACCCGTTGCCCGGGTTGCAGCTCAGTATCTCCGTTAAGGTAAACCATGCCGTCAATTTCTGGGGCATCGGCGTGGCTGCGACCGATGGCGCCTTCCTCGTCGACTTCGTCGATCAGGACTTCAATACGTTTGCCGATTTTGGCCTGTAGTTTGGCTGCGCTGATTTTGGCTTGCGCGGTCATGAAGCGTTCCAGGCGTTCTTGTTTGATTTCTTCTGGCACCGGGTTGGGCAAGTTGTTCGCGGGGGCGCCTTCAACCGGTGAGTAGGTGAAGCACCCCACGCGATCGAGTTGTGCTTCGTCAATGAATTCCAGCAATTGTTGGAAGTCCTCTTCGGTTTCACCCGGAAAGCCGACGATAAATGTGCTGCGCAAGGTGATATCGGGGCAGATCTCGCGCCAGCGCTTGATGCGGGTGAGATTGTTTTCGGCGGCGGCGGGGCGCTTCATCAATTGCAGAATGCGCGGGCTGCCATGCTGGAAAGGAATATCGAGATAAGGCAGGATTTTGCCGGCCGCCATCATTGGAATAATGTCATCGACGTGTGGGTAAGGGTAAACGTAATGCAAGCGCACCCATACGCCCAATTCTCCCAAGGCTTCGCACATATCGTACATTTTGGTTTTCAGCGGGCGACCCTGCCAGAAACCCGTGCGATATTTTACATCCACCCCATAAGCGCTGGTGTCTTGCGATATCACCAGCAATTCTTGCACACCCGCGTCGACCAGGCGTTTGGCTTCTTCCATCACATCGCCAATCGGGCGGCTGACCAGATCGCCGCGCATCGACGGAATAATGCAAAACGTGCAACGGTGGTTGCAGCCTTCAGAGATTTTCAGGTAAGCGTAATGCTTGGGGGTAAGTTTGATGCCCGTGGCGGGCACCAGATCGATAAACGGGTTGTGGCCCAGATTATTGGGCAGGTATTGGTGTACGGCCGATACCACTTCTTCATACGCATGCGGGCCGGTGACAGCCAATACTTCGGGGTGAGCCGTACGGATTTTTTCGGCTTCAACGCCCATGCAGCCGGTGACGATGACGCGACCGTTTTCGGCCACGGCTTCACCAATGGCATCGAGGGATTCCTGTTTGGCCGCATCGATAAAACCACAGGTATTCACCACCACGATATCGGCGTTTTCGTAGCTGGGGACAATCTCATAGCCGTCAATGCGCAGCTGAGTAAGAATACGTTCTGAATCTACCAGTGCTTTGGGGCAACCCAGGCTGACAAATCCTACTTTTTGCGTGGTCATGACGACAACCTCGTGTGAATCGACTACTTTCGGGCGGCGATTGTATTACAGGGGGCCGACGCGTTCGACAGATTTTATTCAAGGCCGGTAAGCAAGGCGTTTTTTCTGCGTAAATTCGCTGCTTTTCATTGAGGGGGCAAGCACCTGGCAGGCATGAATCCACTCCCTGAACTAATCTTCATAACGAAATGATTTCCACAGGTTTTGGCGATGCGTGATATTCCACTTAAATTCAAATTCTGGCTGGTCAACGTAGCCACTTTCGGTGGTATGTGCCTGTTGACTTTGTTTGCCATGCTGAGATCGCAAGCCGTGCTCGAAAAGGCAGGTCAACCTGTTGACTATATACATATTTTTCTTACAGAGGCACCTTACTATGCAGGCGTTGTATTTGTACTGATGCTATTGGTATTGGTCAGTTCGCAATTGTTGATCCAGTTTGTAATGCGTCATGTCGATGCCTTGTCGCGGGCGATGACCGAGGTGCAATCCACCCATGATCTCAATCGTCGGGTAGAGCTGGATTCGCGCGATGAAATCGGCTTGATGGCCAATGCATTCAATGCCATGCAGGCGACGATGCAAGGGATTGTGGGCGAAGTGAACAAGTGCAGCGCCGATGTGAAGACGACGGTGGACAAAATGGCCAATGTTGCCCAGGCCGCCCGTGGCGAAGTCTCAGCACAATTGCGGTCCAGTGGAGAGATTTCGCAGCGAGCTGAACAACTCCTGGTGAGCGTGCAGCTCATTCAGGAACAGGCCCTGACTGCGCAAACTCGTTCAGGTGAAGCTCGCACCCAGGCTGGTCGGGGTTCTGTGTTGGTCTCTGATGTGGTGAATGCTTTCAATTCGCTGGCGACAGAGGTTGAAAAGGCTGCCCAGGTGACGGGTCTGCTGGTGAAAGATGGCGAGAATATCGGCAATGTGCTCAATGTGATCAATGATATTGCCGACCAAACCAACCTGCTTGCACTGAATGCCGCCATCGAGGCTGCCCGCGCGGGCGAATCCGGACGCGGGTTCGCCGTGGTCGCCGATGAGGTCCGTAAACTCGCCAAGCGCGCACAGGAAGCGACCGGCGAAATCCGCAAGATCGTCGAAGCCCTGCAACAAAACACCCATCAAACCGTGACCCTGATGAGCCAGAGTGCCGTCAACGCGTCGGAAAGCCGTAAACATGCCGAAAGCGCCGGTCAGGCACTGCATACCATCATGGCCTCGGTGGATGCGATCGCCGAGGGCAACTCGGCCATTGCCAATACCGCTGTCCAGCAAGCCAAAATGGCAGAGAAGGTGGCCAGCGCCGTCAAGGATATCCGGCACTCCACACAGGGCACGCTACAAGGGGTGGAGGCCTCTGCCGAGCACAGTGCGGCACTGCAATCACTGGCGCAACGCCTGGCGGGAGCTGTTGGTAAGTTCAAGTCGTAGAAGGATTTATGCGATCGGAGCAGGCATCATCAAGATGTAACAATTTGCTGCTAGGGCTGGACAAATGACTGATTGGTCTATAATAAGATCATAGGGTTATATCGTCATTTTGCCCGCGAGGTCTTGGCCATGAGTTCGCAGTTGATGTTGGTTAACCGGTTGTTGAAGGCTACTGTCAAACCGGCATTGCATTTCATCAGTTTTGATGAGAACAAAATCGCGGAACGTCGGGGCTTGCTGTGCGCCCTGGCATCGCTGGTGCCATTGCCCGCCCACACGGTGGTTGAACCATTTCGCCTGGGGGCATTTGGTGCGGAATGGGTGCATTCAGAAAAACACGCAGAAGTTTCAAAAGACCGTGTGCTGCTCTATCTGCATGGAGGCGGTTATCTGGTCGGATCGCCGATTACCCATCGCAATATCACCGCACGCCTGGCGCGTTATGGACGCTGCCGGGTGCTGGCCATTAATTACCGTAAATCGCCGCAATACCCGTTCCCCTATGCGCTGGAAGATGCCGTGACGGCTTACCGTTATTTGCTGGCCGAAGGCTATGCCGCCGAACGCATTACCATTGCCGGGGATTCTGCCGGTGGGAACCTGACGTTTCTGACTACCATTGCGCTGCGGGATCGTGGTTTGCCACTGCCGGCGGGCATTATCGGGATTTCACCGTGGACAGATTTGTCGGCTTCGGGTGAGTCATTCTTCAGTCATCGCAGTCGTGATCCGATGATACCGGCGCGACGGATTCAACATGCCGCCAGGTTGCATGCCAATGGCATTCCGCTCGACAGCCCGCGCTTGTCGCCTGTGTTTGCCGAGCTTCACGGCCTGCCTCCCCTGTTGGTGCATGTGGGCGAAAGTGAAGTATTGCTTTCGGATTCGCTGCGCTTTGTGGATCGGGCCCGTAACTTCGGCGTTAATGCACATATCAAGATCTGGAAAAACGCACCGCATGTGTTTCAGATCTTTGCTGGTATCGTGCCTCAGAGTAAGCAGTCGTTGCGGGAGATTGCGCACTTCATGCGTCATTGCTGGGGGGATTTATCGCAATCCACCTCTGAGCCGGCGGCTGCGTTGCCGGTTGTCGATGAGGATGCCGGTTTGAGGCTTTCGCCCCTGTCCTCTTAAGCCGGTCAACCCACGATCTTGTCGGCAACGCCCTGTTTTTACAGGGCGTTGCCGTTTTTGACCCCACATAAATTACGTCTATCTACTGGTCAATGACATTGACCAATGGCAAACTGAATCTACCAAGCACTTGCTTGGTTTGTGCCAGGGTAAGCCATCGTTTTGCCTGTCTTCGGGCATAGCTGTTGGCAATCCCGTGATCGAGCAGAGCAGCTCATCAAGCAGAACGGCTCATTTAGTAGAGTAGTGCATCAAGTAGAGAGGGTAGGGGCAGATGTTGAATTGGCAGCGCTGGATGGGTGGACAAAACCGCGAACTGCGTCGGTTGGAGCAGAGCATTCTCAACGCCACGGACTATGACAGTTGGCAGCGCAACGCCCGTCTGCATGATCGGCTTTCTGATCGCGATGAGTGGAAAAGCCGGGACGAGACGACGCTCTATGATTATGCCGATGTGCGTCGACGTTACAACCACCTGCGTTCATTGCTGGGCGACAAAAATCACGAAGACTTGCTTTATGCCTTAAATGAAGGTATTCACGGCAATATGAGTGGTATTGGCAAACCCATTCTTTACCACCAAAGTTTGACCGGTACCAAACAATTAATCGATGACTATGTCAACGTCATCGTGGATTCTCTGCATTTCATTGCTCGCACGGACGACAGCAAAATATCGCTGGCGGAGAAGGTAGATTTTTTTCGTCGTGCCAGCCACTGTTATGGCCGCTCAGCCTTGATGTTAAGTGGTGGCGCTGGTTTGATTTATTTTCATCATGGCGTTGTGCAAACGTTGATTGAGCAAGATTTGCTACCCAACGTGATATCAGGGGCGAGTGCCGGGTCGTGGGTGTCAGCGCAGTTGGCGATGTACACCAACGAAGAACTGCGCTCTGGTTATTTCGAGCGTTTTCGCTATGATATGCCCACCCATTTGAACCCCCTGCGCGTGCTTGCCGGTCTACAGCCCGGTGTAACGCCCATGTCGGTAAAAGAAAGTGCGATCAATAGCATTCACAACGACATGACCTTTCAGGAGGCCTACGAGCACACTGGACGTTATATCAATATTTCGATCGCACCTGCAGAGAAGCACCAGAATTCGCGTTTGATGAATGCGATTACCTCTCCCAATGTTTACATCCGTTCAGCGATTGATGCCTCTGGCAGTATTCCAGGCGTGGTGCCGCCCGTCACGTTATATGCGAAGGGCGCCAATGGTAAACCCAAACCTTACCTCGCCTCACGCAAATGGGTGGATGGCTCGTTCGCTGAAGATTTACCGGCCAAACGTTTGTCACGTTTGTTTGGTGTAAATCATTATATCGTCAGCATGATTAATCCATTGGCCGTTCCCTTTGTGGAAGACCCAAAAATCCGCTACAAAAAAGGGCTGCGTAATATGGCCAACGGGATTGTCATCAATACGGCCAAGGATGTGTTGAGCAGTGCCGAGAATTACTTATCGCGATTCGGGGCATCGTTTATCAGCCCGGCGATTTTGCTGGCCCATGGCGTGTTGGATCAGGAATACACGGGTGATGTGAATATTATTCTGGAGAAAAAGGATTTTCTGTGGCGTAACGTATTGTTCAGTTTTCCGCAGGACAGCGAAGTACAACACCTGATTCTCGCGGGCAAACGTTGCACCTGGCCAAAACTGGCCATGATTCGTAACGCCACCATTATTGGCCGCGAACTGGATAAAATTCTCGAAATGCTGGATGAACGTGAATTTGGCAAGCGCCGCAACAACATCGGAAAGCGTCATTTGACGCTTTCCGCGTGACATTGTCGGGGGCGTTAAATGCATCTCGATCAGGCGGTTGTTGTCAGTTTGTCGTCAGCTTGTTGGGCTAGCGCTGACGTGCTTTTTCGAGATGTTCGCAGAGGGTGATGGCGGCATCGATCGCGCGTGGGGTAGGGCGGGTGAAAATATCTGCGTCGACATAGTACATGTGCTGATGCTGCACGGCCGGTATCTGCTGCCATTGTTGCCAGCTTTGACGCCAGGTATCGAGCGGTGTATTGCCATGCTGTATGCTCGACAAAATCACCTGCGGTTTACGTGCCAGCAACGATTCAAAGGCGACAATGGGGGCGGGCTCGTCGAGATCGGCATAGACGTTACGCCCACCGCAGATCGCTAACAGATCATTGAAGAAATGGGTGCCACCGAGCGTATAGAGCGGTTTTTCCCACACCTGATAAAACACGCTTACGCTGCTGCGCTGCGCATGTTGGGCGCGCAATGCGGCGATCGATTGTTCGAAATGAACCACTTTTTCTTCGGCTGCTTTTCCGAGGCCCAGTTGTTTGGCGAGTTGCCGCAGTTCTTTGGCAATATCTGCCACTGATCGGGGTTCTGTCTCAAACAGGGGAAAGTTACGTTCTTTTAAAGAATCGTAGATGTTGGCCGGGTTTCCACTGGGCCAGATTAACACCATGGTGGGTGCGAAACTGGCGACCTTTTCGAGGCTGATCGTCTGGTATCCACCCACCCTAGGAACCTGTTTGGCTTCTGCCGGGAAATCGCTGTATTCAACAGCGCCGACCAGGAGATTACCCGCACCCAGAAAATACACGTATTCGGTGGCGTGAGGCGCCAGTGACACCAAGCGTTGTGGCTTGGTGTCGGGCGCCGCCGCAACGATATCACTCGCTGCAGCGACTAATGGCATGGCCGCTAATAGGAAGGCGACCATGCACGGGTAACGGCATGAAAGCTGCGTCATGCCGCTGTCTTCAGGTTGTTGCTATTGTTCGCTGTCGCTTTGCCATTTTTCACGAAGTCTGCCGGATTGATCGGGAAGATCTTCAACACTGACGGCAAGAACAACAGATCAAACAGAATAGCAATCGCGATCGTGCCGGCCACCATGATACCCAGCGTCATGTTGACGGTGAAATCCGATAGGGTCAGCATCGCAAACCCGGCGCACAGTACGATGGTCGTTATCAACACGCCTTTACCCGCTTGTTCAAACGTGTAGCGGATGCTGTCATCGACATCCAGTCCTTTGCGTAAACCATCGGCAAACTTCGAGAACAAGTGAATGGTGTCATCCACGATAATGCCCGAGGTGATGGTAAAGATAACGGCAACCCCCATGTTGACCTCGCCGACAAAAATACCCCACAAACCCAGTGCAATGGCGGAGGGGAATATGTTGGGCAGCAGTGCCATCAATCCAAGCTTTATCGAGCCAAAACCGAAAATCATGCAGATGCAAATGATGACGATCGACATGGCGGTACCGCCCAGTACACTCTTGATATTTCTCTGGCCGATATGGGAGAACATGATGGTCGGGCTTGCCCCCGGCGTTTTCAGTTCGGGTGCGTTCGCGCTCAACCAATCCTGAATGCGGGCTTCGAGCGCAAGGTTTTCGCGCGCCTTCATCATACGGGTGGTAAGGGTAACGCGCAGTTTTGATTTGCGCGTGTCGATCTGGTTGTTCAAATCCATGCCCACGGGCAATGACATTTCGTACATCAACATATACTGGGATGCCAGTTCACGCGAATCGGGTAAACGCTGATAGGACGGATCGTCACCGTGCATGTTGCGATTCAGACGTTTCAGCAGCTCGGTGAAGGAACTGACATGCACCACTTCAGGTTGCGATTTAAGCCAGCTTACAAACTTGTCGACTTTTTCCAGATAGGCGATATCGGTAATGCCATATTCTTCTTTGGAATCGAGCGCATACTCGATAAAGTTCATGCCCAGGCCTTTCTCTTCGGCGACCTCGGTGGATATACGAATCGGTAGGTTCTTGCCGAAATAACCAACGTTGTCGTCGTTGAGATCATTGAGGTAGGTGCACAGGCTCAACACGATCGATATACCCAAGGTGCTGTAAAATACCTTGCGTGGATTGCTGATAACCCATTCGGCAGCGGCACCGTGAAATTTGTCGTCATGCACTTCCGCTGGGCCGGAATGCGCGCGTGAGAACCAGATCGCCAACTGCGGCAGCAGCGTGTGGCCAAAAATATACGCCATGATGATACCGAATGCAGCGATGTAGCCGAACTCAACAAACGGAGGCGAATCCATCGTGTTTAAGCCCATGAAACCCACGGCAGTGGTAAAACTGGTCAGAAAAATCGCCCGCATATTGCTACTTAAGCTGTAGGTCATCGCATCGACTTTGCTATGACCCTCGCGCAAGCGGATGGAGTAGTAACTGAGCAAGTGTACACTCTCGGCCACGGCCAAGGTCATGATGACCATGGGTGCAATCGCGCTCACGTTGTTTAACGGATAGCCTGAGAGGCCAACGAAGCCAATGGTGGTCAGTACTGAAACAACAATGATAAACAACGTCACCACGGTGTTGGAGGGGGAGCGAGTCATGATGCCGACCAGCACCAGAATAACGCCCAACATTAGGGGGGCCAATTTGCCAAAATCCTTCGAAGCCACATCACCCAGGTAATAATTGGAAGGTGCTACTCCTGAGACGTGAATTTCGACATCGGGGTGAGCCGCTTGAAAACGTTCCACCAATTGCCCAACGCCTTCCGGGCCTTCCATCAAAATGGGCAGGGCTTTGGTTTGGTCTGCCGGCAATTCGAGCGTTACAAACATCATGGACGCATCACCGCCCGGCATAAGGGCGTTTTTCACCAGCATGGGTTCATTCATGGCGATTTGACGTATGCGATCGCTTTGTTCCTTGCTACCGTCGTAGTCCTTGGGCACCAGGTCTTCGACCAGCAGTTCATCACCATCGACGCGGGTGTGCTGGAAATTGCTAAGTGAATCCACGCGAATGGAGTAGGGCAATTTCCAGGATGCCTCGGTCAGCCAAAGCAAGGCGTTCAAACCTTCTTTTGAGAACATGTCCTTGTTTTTGGGTATCAAGATAAAGGCCACGTTATCTGCGCGGGTAAAGGTGTCCTGTAAATCTTCAAATGCAACCAGGTTTGGGTCATCGGGCGCAAAAAAGACTTTGTAGTCCGCCTGGTAGACCAGTTTTGAAAAGCCGGTGGCAGAGATACCAATCAACAGTATGCTAAAGATAAAAAACAATAGCCTATGTTTGACGAGAAATTCAGCGATACGTTGATTCATTCTTGTTGGCTCCGATGCTGATTGAATTGTGAGAAAAACTGTTCTGCCTGGTGCAGGCTGATGGAGTAATCGTGCTCGTGGCTGAGGGGCTTCCAATTCAGCCCGTCAAATAGCAGCTGGATTTGATTGAACAGCACAGACGAGGCGTCAGGCAGGTCGAAATGTTTCATGACATGTGGATTTGAGCTTAGCAGCAAAATACCCAAACTCTGCGCCCAGGCACCAAAGCAGACTTCATCGACCGTCATTCCCGCTTTGAGTGTGAGATCGCCAAGCGTGATAGCTTGCTGAATTTGCGCAGCAATGAGCGCCCGCAGTAATTGATCAAAGCGTTCACGTTCGGCGGCGCGTTCTGGGGTGGCCTTTTGCATGATTTCGACGTGGCGGGATTCTACCAGCAACTCGAAATCTTCAGGAAAATGTCGTGCAAACAATTGGTAAGCAAATACCAGAAAGGTGACCTTTTCGCGCGAGCCACCGGGCAGCGTGAGCACGTCTGAGAACATGCCGCTCATGGCAGATAAACTGTGCACACACAAGGCCAGCAGCATGTCTTCGCGACAGGTGAAGTGCTTATACAGCGTGCCTTTGGAATACTCGCAATACTCGGCCACCCGTTCCATGGTCAGGGCAGGCACCCCCTCTTCACGCACAATGCGGCGGGCGGTGCTCAGAAAGAGCTGTTCGCGGGCCAGAAACTCGCGCTGCTTGCGGGTTGTGGTATTCATGGGGGCTGCAAATGTATCGTGGCGTCGAATCGTGACGGAGCGTCACATTTTGCTGCGAGGCATGGGGGACTGGCAATACCCCTTGGCTCGATGGGCTGGCTATTTATGTAGCTTTTTGAAACAGACGCTATTTGCAACGATGCGTTGCGCAGGCTGGGCCGGGAGAATAGGTGGTGGTCGGGTATAATGCCTGCCTTTCCCATCCCGAGGATTCTGACAATGACGCTGGCACTACGCGTGCGAGATCTGAAAAAAAGTTACGCCAATGGCCTTGAGGCACTCAAGGGGATTTCATTTGATGTGCAGGCAGGTGATTTCATGGCGCTGCTCGGTCCTAACGGCGCCGGCAAATCAACCACCATTGGGGTGTTGTCATCCCTCGTGCGCAAATCCTCGGGCACAGTAGAAATTTTTGGCCTGAATATAGATACTGATTTTTCGGCTGCAAAACAGCATGTCGGGATCGTGCCGCAGGAGTTCAATTTCAGCCAGTTCGAGAAAGTGGGGGATATCCTGCGCACCCAAGGAGGCTATTTCGGGCTGTCTCGCGCGATCGCGGCCGAGCGTGCCGACAAATATATGCGGGCGTTGGGGTTGTGGGATAAGCGCGACCAACCGAGCCGAAATCTGTCCGGCGGGATGAAGCGCCGCTTGATGATCGCGCGGGCACTGATACATGAACCACGCTTGTTGATTCTGGACGAGCCTACCGCTGGTGTCGACATCGAACTGCGTCGTTCCCTATGGGAGTATCTCAACCTGCTTAACCAGCAGGGCACGACGATTATCCTCACCACCCATTATCTTGAAGAAGCCGAGCAACTGTGCCGCACGATTAACATTATCGACAAAGGCATGATCATTGCGTCTGACTCGATGAAAGGCTTGCTGGCCAAGCTCGACCGCGAAACCTTTATTCTGGATCTGGCGCAGCCCCTCACCGTGGCGCCGACACTGGATCAATGCACGACGCGGCTGATCGACGACGTTACCCTCGAAATCGATATGTGCAAATCGCGCCCGCTAAACCAGGTGTTCACCCAGCTATCTCAATTGGGCATCGAAGTGCGCAGTATGCGCAACAAAGCCAACCGCCTGGAAGAAATGTTCGTTAGCATGCTGGCCACCCATGCCAATGTTGCCACCGCCTCAGCGTGAGATCTCATTCATGAATGTTCAGCAACAAACCATTGCCCTGCAAACTATCCTGGTCAAAGAAATACGCCGCTTCGTGCGGATCTGGCCGCAGACCCTCTTGCCTGCCGCCATAACGGTGACCCTCTATTTTTTAATTTTCGGCAATCTGATCGGCGATCGCATTGGTGAAATGGATGGGCATCGATATGTTGAGTTTATCGTGCCTGGCTTGATCATGATGATGGTGATCACCAATGCCTATGCCAATGTTGTGTCATCTTTTTTCAGTACCAAATTTCAGCGTAGCGTTGAAGAAATGCTGGTGTCACCCATGCCGAACTATATCGTGCTGGGGGGCTTTGTATTGGGGGGCATTGCGCGGGGCCTTGCGGTCGGCACCATCGTTACCATCATTGCCTTATTTTTCGCGGATTTGGGCATACACAGTATTTTTGTGACGGCTTCCATCCTTTTGCTGACAGCGACCTTGTTTTCATTGGGAGGCTTCATTAACGCAGTATATGCGCGCACGTTTGATGATATTTCTATTGTGCCGACATTCGTACTCACCCCCTTGACGTATCTAGGGGGAGTGTTTTATTCCATTCACCTGTTGCCACCGTTCTGGAAGCTGGTATCTCTCGCCAACCCCATTGTTTATATGGTGAATGGTTTTCGTGCCGGCATTCTGGGCAGCAGTGACGTCAGCCTGAGCGTTACTTACTCCATTCTGCTGGGGTGTATCGTGGCGCTCACCGTCTGGGCTTATTATTTACTTGAATCGGGCAAAGGCTTGCGCCAATGAGCATCGTCGATCATGGCCCTCTGGGCGAACGCAGTGAGTACCCGCGACACTACGATCCGTCGGTATTGCACCCGATTCCGCGTCAGGCGGGCAGGGCGCAGATCGGTATCGTGGGTCAGACATTGCCCTTCACCGGTGTTGATATCTGGAATGCCTATGAGGTGTCCTGGCTGGATGCGCTCGGCAAACCGGTGGTGGCCTTGTTGGAATTGCGTGTCCCTTGCGAGAGTGCCTGCATCGTCGAGTCAAAATCGCTAAAGCTGTATCTGGGTTCGTACAATAACGAGCGCTTTGACAGCCCGGGCGAGGTGGCGCAACAGATTGAGAAGGATCTTGGTACCCTCACGGCGTCACAGGTGGCTGTGCACCTCGAATCGTTAACGGGGAGCGAAGTGTCACGCTTCGCCTTGCAAACAGCGCCTGGAGATTGCATTGATGATGAGATATTGCAAGACCCGGTATTCGATGTGGCACCTGAGTTACTCGCAATCGAGGCTGGCGCGGATGTCGAAGAAACGTTGCACTCCCATCTGTTACGCTCCAATTGCCCGGTGACAGGCCAACCGGATTGGGCAACCGTGATTATTCGGTATCGAGGCCAGCCGTTACTCAAGCGGGCGCTGTTGGCTTATTTGGTGTCTTATCGAGAGCACAACGATTTTCATGAGCAATGTGTCGAGCGCATCTTTCAAGATATTCAAACGCGATGCCAGCCACGGGCGCTCACTGTCTATGCGCGTTATACCCGTCGTGGGGGCATCGATATCAACCCCCTGCGCAGCAACTTTGCTTCTGAGCCGCTGCTGCTTGGCAGTACAAACCTTCGTCTGGTAAGGCAGTAAACGCGACGTATCATCTCCCATCGTTATCCCGGCTTGCCCCTAAATCCGAGGGTTACTTACTACTCGGATGCGCTCCGATGATCTGAATAATTCGCAGTCAGGCTAGATCCTTGCCATTTCTGAACTATATTAGGAGGGCGGGTAGATCCCATCTCTTATTGCTGCTACTTCGGGTCAAGGGCATCCAACATGATTGAAATCGAAAACAGTCGATTTGTGCGCTGGTGTGAAAACACTGTCTTTAACAACCGTGCACTTTACGTAATAGCCTTTGTGGTTTGTACCGTGGTGTTCGGGTATTTCGCGGCCCACCTCAAGATGGATAGCAGTCTGGAAAAAATGGTGCCCATGAAGCACGAATACATCCAGAATTGGTTTAAACACAAAGAAGAGCTAAGCCTTGGCAACGACCTGCGTATCGCCGTTGAAAGCGTTGATGGCGACATATTTAACAAAGAGTATCTGGAAGTCCTCCGTAAGGTAACCGATGAAGCTTTCTACCTTGAAGGTGTGGACAAATCCAAAATCCAATCCTTGTGGACCTCGAATGTGCGTTGGGTCGAGGTGACCGAAGAGGGGTTTATCGGTGGGGAGGTGGTTCCGCCTGAATATGATGGGTCCAAGGAATCTCTGGCTCAGGTACAATCCAATGTGTTGCGCTCGGGACAGGTGGGGCGTCTGGTGGGGGACGATTTCAAATCGGCCATTGTCTATGTTCCGCTGCTGTATGTAGATGCAAGCAAGGGCGAGAAACACGATTACCGTAAACTTTCGCACGACCTCGAAGATCATATTCGCAAGAAGTTCGAAAGCGACAAAGTCAAAATTCATATTGTAGGGTTCGGCAAGAAAATCGGCGACATGATGGATGGCGCGATAGAAGTCGCCATGTTCTTTGTGATCGGCGTTGCCATTACCTTTGTCTTTTTGTGGGTTGATTCACGCTGCTTGCGCAGCACCCTGGTCGTTATACTGACCTCCGTCACGGCGGTGGTGTGGCAGTTGGGAATCATCACGTTACTGGGCTATGGCCTCGACCCCTATTCGATGCTGGTGCCGTTTCTCATCTTTGCGATAGCGGTGAGTCATAGCGTGCAGATCGTGCAAAGTTTTGCTGTGGCGAAAGCGGATGGGCACGACAATTTGCTGGCTGCCCGATTGGTGTTTCGATCGTTGTTTGCTGCCGGTGCATCGGCATTGATTTGCGATGCCATTGGTTTCTATACGCTTTACATTATTGATATTCGAGTCATCAAGGAGCTGGCCATTGCCGCGGGCGCAGGCACCATGGTTGTGACCTTCACCAACCTGATACTGGTTAAAGTGCTGTTCAGTTACACCGGTGTGAGTAAAGCTGCTATTGCGCAAGTGCATAGAAAGCGCGAAAAGCCCCAAGTGGCTTGGAGAACCCTGTCAAAATTTGCCAAACCATCGATAGCGGCCATTTCGATATTTGTTGCTGCGGTGTTGGGCGTTAGCGCGTTTTATGTATCAAAAGGCTTGAAAACCGGTGACCTTGATCCCGGCGCTCCTGAGCTGCGTCCGGATTCACGCTACAATCTGGACGATAAATTCGTGAATTCCAATTATTCGATCAGCGCCGATGTGTTGGTGGTGATGGTCGAAACCCCTCCTGAAAAATGCACCTCCTATGCCGCGCTCGAAGTGATGGATCGCTTTATGTGGTACATCGAGAATGTGAAGGGCGTGCAGTCGGCCATCTCGTTGGTTACCGTGTCCAAACGTGTTTTAACGGGCTACAACGAGGGCAGTCTGAAATGGCAGGAATTGTCGAAAGTACAGGAAATACTCAGCAACTCGGTGCAAACGATACCTGCAGGCTTTATGAATACGTCTTGCAGTCTGGTACCCATGATTGTGTTCCTCAACGATCATAAGGCAGAGACGCTCAAACGGGTCACGCAGGCGGTGGAGGATTTTGCCAAGGATAACGACAACCCTGAGGTGGCCAAATTTGTACTGGCATCGGGTAACGCGGGGGTTGAGGCGGCCACCAACCAGACGGTAGAGCGTGCAGCCAGCACCATGATGTGGTTTGTGTACGCCATTGTGGTGTTCATGTGCTGGGTGACCTTCCGGTT
The DNA here is from genome assembly GCA_964473645.1 of uncultured Moraxellaceae bacterium. Taxonomy (GTDB): domain Bacteria; phylum Pseudomonadota; class Gammaproteobacteria; order Pseudomonadales; family Ketobacteraceae; genus HdN1. Next base: position 108,935 of record CAYYPW010000004.1, on the reverse strand, counting down.
TTCCATCGCGGCCGTTATCTGTGTTATCACTCCGCTCGTGTTGACCTCGATACTCTGTGAAGCCCTGATGACGTTGCTTGGCATGGGGTTGAAGGTAGGCACACTACCCGTGATTGCCCTGGGCGTTGGTATCGGCGTGGACTATGGCATCTACATCTATTCAAAGATGCAGGAGTTTCTTGCGCAAGGGCAAACGCTGGAAGAGGCCTATTTCAATACCTTATGCGTAACCGGCAAGGCGGTTACCTTTACGGCTGTCTCGCTGGCGGTAGGGGTGGGCACCTGGATCTTCTCTGATATCAAGTTCCAGGCGGACATGGGCATATTGCTGACCTTCATGTTTGTATGGAACATGGTTGGTGCCATGTGGCTGCTGCCGGCAATGGCGGATCTGCTGGTGAAAGTCAAAATTTCGCGGCGTCCAGGCACAGTGGCTACCCCCAAGCCTGTGCAATCTGCCTGATGCTTCTCGATTCGTTTTTGTAACGGGCCTCTCTTACCTGCCGTTTCACATGTGCTACATCGTTGGCGCATGTGAAACGGCAGGTGCCAATACTTTGATCATTCCCCCATCTGTTTAACTGCTATCCATCGGCGTATCATCGCCGGACCAAGGAGAGCACCATGTCGCAAACTAGTGTAAATACCCCGTCTGCCCATCGACGAACTGCGTTACTCGCATTAGGCGCATTGGGCGTTGTGTTTGGCGATATTGGCACCAGCCCGCTTTATGCACTAAAAGAATGCTTTCATGCCAGTCACGGTTTAACCCCTTCGGTGGAAAACGTGTTGGGCATTCTGTCGCTGATCTTCTGGTCGCTCACCATTATTGTCTCGCTCAAATATATTGCGTTTATCATGCGCGCAGACAATAACGGCGAGGGCGGCATCATGGCCCTGCTGGCGTTGACATTGCGAACTGAAACGCAAGCATCGCATCGACGCCTTTTTCTGATTTGTGTCGGTATTTTCGGAGCGGCGCTGTTTTTTGGTGATGGCATTATTACGCCAGCGATTTCAGTATTGTCTGCCGTTGAAGGTTTAAGTCTTGCCACCCCGGTGTTTGATCCCTTTATTTTGCCCATCACCATTGCGGTATTAACCGTGTTGTTTGCTATTCAGCGCAGCGGGACAGGGAAGGTCGGGCGGTTTTTTGGGCCGGTCATGCTGGTGTGGTTCTCCTCGCTGGGATTGCTCGGACTGGTAAAAGTCGTGGAATACCCGGAGGTGTTGGCGGCCATCAACCCAGGGTATGCCATAGCGTTTGTGCTTGCGCACAAGAGCGTTGCGTTTGTTACCATGGGGGCAGTGGTGCTGACCGTGACAGGCGGTGAAGCCTTGTATGCTGACATGGGCCATTTTGGGCGCCGCCCCATTCGTATTACCTGGTTTGTGGTGGTGCTGCCCGGGCTGTTTTTGAACTACTGCGGCCAAGGCGCCACGTTATTGCATGACCCGACCGCCGTTGAGAGTCCGTTCTTTCATTTGGTACCGAAATATCTTCTGTTCCCCATGATTGCGCTCTCGACGTTGGCGACCGTGATTGCCTCGCAAGCCGTGATCTCGGGAGTTTTTTCGATCGCGCGCCAGGCCGTACAGTTAGGTTATTTGCCGCGGATTCATATTCAACATACGTCGAGTCGCGAGATTGGGCAGATTTATATTCCCTCACTTAACTGGACGTTGTATGTCGCCATTGTATTGCTGGTGTTGGCATTCAAATCGTCGAGTAATCTTGCTTCAGCGTATGGTATCGCGGTGACGATGACCATGATATGCGATACCTTGCTGGCCATGGTGGTAGCCTGGCGCTTGTGGGGGTGGCACCCCGCCTTGGCGTTATTGTGCGCCTTACCATTTTTGGCGCTCGATTTTGTGTTCTTCAGTGCCACGTCGTTGAAAATCATGCAGGGAGGCTGGTTTCCGTTGCTGATGGGGGTGGTTGCCTTCACCTTGATGTTCACCTGGAAACGTGGCCGTTTGATTTTGTCTGATCGTTTACGTGATGAAACCTTACCCTTGGAGCTGTTTATTTCCTCCATGCAGGATGGTGTAAGTGGATTGACGACGGTGCCCGGAACAGCCGTGTTTATGGTGGCTAATCATCGTAACGTTCCGCATGCGATGCTTCATAACATCAAACACAATAAAGTCATTCATGAGCGCATTGTGTTACTGACCTTGATCACACGGGACGTGCCGTTTGTGAATGACGATGAACGCGTCGAAGTTGAAACCAAAGCCAATAATTTCTATTTGATCACGGGATACTATGGCTTCAAGGAACAGCCCAATGTGCCTGCATTGCTTTCACTGTGTGCATCCAAAGGCTTGCACTTTGAAATGATGGAGACCAGTTTCTTCTTGTCCCGCGAGACGCTCATTGCCAGCGCCAAACCTGGCATGGCGATTTGGCGGGAAAAGCTGTTTGTGGCGATGTCCAGAAATGCAGCGTCGGCGACGGATTTCTTTCAGTTACCTACCAACCGGGTAGTGGAGCTAGGGGCGCAAGTGGAGTTGTGACGTGCTTGCCCGGCGTGCTATCGGGTAAGCAGTTTTTGCAGAGATAGCTTTTCTGCAGAGATGGTTTTTTTGCAGAGATGGTTTTTCGCAGAAGTTAAACGATCAGTTTTTCTTTGACCCGTTTGGCGGCGGCTTCCAGCGTGGCGACCACTTTGTCTTTGTCGTAGTTGCGGATTTTGTCGATGTCCAGATACATCGAAAAACCTTCGGTTTCGAATTCCATGTAGCTTTGGGTGGCGCCCAAATCGCGACGCATATCCACCACTTCATAAATCAGCACCGGCTTGCTGAAGCCTTTTACGCTGATTTCACCACGATCACGACATAGCACCACGTCACGTATCAGGTTGTAAGTGGGTTCGGCGATAAGGATTTCACCCGGCTGGGCCAAGGATTCGAGACGACTGGCAAGGTTGACCTCTTTGCCGACGATGGTGTAATCCATACGGGTTTCTGCGCCGAAATTACCCACTGTGCAGTAGCCTGAGTTAATCCCGATACGCACTTGCAAAGGTTTGGTCACGCCTTGTTTAACCCAAATCTGCTTAAGTGCTTTCATGCGCTTGCGCATTTCAATGGCCATGGAGACACAGGCAATCGCGTCTTGTTTAAGGCCACGCGAATTGGGGTCGCCAAAAAATATAAGAATGGCGTCACCGATAAATTTGTCGATGGTACCGCCATATTTGAGGGCGATTTTCGACATCTCGGTAAAGTAGCTGTTGAGTAGTTCGGTCAAAGCTTCAGGTTGCAGCTCTTCGGTGATTTCGGTAAAACCTTTGATATCTGAAAAAAACACCGATAACTGTTTGCGCTGCGTTTGCAGTTTTACGTCGGTCTGACCGGAAAATATCGATCCCCACACTTGCGGCGGAAGATATTTGGTCAGCTTGCGCGAGAGAGTGATGGATTCGTTTTGGCGATTTTGCAGTTCGTTTTGTGCATCCATCAAACGCTGCGCTTGACGGTGTGAGAAAAAGCCAAGCAAGGTGACAATGACGGTACAGGCAATCCCCAACACGGTCGTGGTGAGCGCATCAGGCATTTCAAGCAACGGGGTGGGCACCCCAAAGATGATTAACGAACCGATCAACCCCACCAGCATCGCGGAAAGTGTCAGCAACCAACCGCGCACGCCGCTCAGCGCCATGGTAGCGGTACTGACAATCAAAAACAGTAGCAGGCAGCAGAACGGGTTGAATTTCATCATGACGAACGAACCGCCGGCCATGGCGGAATCGCCCATGATCAGCAGCGCCATGGTGCGCTCTGGGTAGCGCTCGCGAAAATAACGTGTTCCTGCGTAGCTTGCGAGCGGGTATACCGCTGCAACGCCCAGCGTCCACCAGAGTGAAACCGGAAAAAAATCGCGTGAAATGGCAAGGCTGAACATCAGCAAACCAAAGCCATACCCCATCAACCGCACCCATTGTGGTGACAGCTCCTGCTGCACAATACTCATGGGATTGAAATCCAGCATCAGGTGAGGGCGCATGCGTCCTATAAATCCTATGGCCTACCGGTTCGATAGTGCGTCAGTTCGGTGTTGAATTACGCGCCTGCAGGCGCACAATCCGTGCAATTTTTCATTATAGGCGCAGGATATTGGCCTGCGCCGCCGCATTCAGTTGGGTCTGGCGGGTAACTCGTTTAAGTCTAGCTGAGAATGCGCGAGTGTAATGCCTAGTTGGCAGGCCTCACAACTTTCAGATGTTTAAGGAATGTCATGGGCAATGGGGGATCATGGGGACTACGGGGTGAGCTGTGCAGAGTGTTTGTTGGATTTGAAGGGCTGCCGGTTCACAAAAAAAGAGGGGGAAGGGTATTCCCCCTTAATAACCGCACCCAGACTCACGCACATGCCCGGGTGTGGGATCGTGTTGCGGGGCCAAGTCTAACCTAAATCAATTAGTGTTAGGAAGAGAGGCAAAATAATTTATGCTTGCAGGCTCACTATCTTGTCGTGGACTTCTGTATGCAAGACCTGCTGCAACTGATCAAATCGCGTGCTTCAACACCAAAACTTGGGCTGCCGGCGCCTTCTCGTGAACAGATGATAGAGGCTTTGGCTTGCGCGCAACGGGCCCCTGACCATGGGCGTTTGCGTCCCTGGCGTTTTTTTGTGATTGAAGGGGAAGGGCTGAGTCAGTTGGGGGAGTTGTATGTGGCAGCGGCTCAGTCACAAAACCCGAAGCTTGAGGATGCGCAGGCAGAGCGTTTGCGCGGCATGCCGTTGCGGGCACCGATGATTGTGGTGGTGGCGAGCAAGGTGGTGACGGGGCACAAGGTGCCGGTGTGGGAGCAGCATGTGGCAACGGGTTGCGCGACGCAAAATCTGCAATTGGCTTTGCATACCATGGGCTTTGGGTGCATGTGGCGCACGGGCGAGATGGCTTCAGACCCTGCGGTGAAAGCTCGGTTTGGGCTAGGGGAAGCAGATCAGATCATCGGCTTTTTATATGTGGGAACCCCGCTGGAGATGCCGAAACCGTCAGCAAATGAAGGGGATAACGCTGTGTTTTTTGGATTGCCTGCCGGAATGCCTTGATTTGAGGGGGCAAGACGGATATATTTACGCGCCTCTCTTTTCGTTGGTGCCGGGCTTTATGAGTCTGGTAGAAGTAGTAGAGAGCTTGTAATAGAGAGCATGTTGTCCCCGGTGAGGTGTCCGAGCGGTTGAAGGAGCACGCCTGGAAAGTGTGTGTACGTTAATAGCGTACCGAGGGTTCGAATCCCTCCCTCACCGCCAGATTGAGTTAACAAAAAGCCCTGATCGTTCAGGGCTTTTTTGTTTCTGATCCCGCTTGAATCATTGATGGTATCGTCGTCGCATTGGTCGCTGGTCTATAGTTCAAAGAACGTCACGATCGTGTGCAGCCTATGCGAAATACTCTTGTTTTCAGCCTAGTGTTAGCGACAACCGGGGGGGTGCCAACCAGCTGGGCGCGTACGAATTTCCTCGAGATGAGCCTCGAAGAGCTGATAAAGGTCAAGATCACTGTTGCATCCACCACGCAGGAAACCTTGTTCGACTCGGTTTCGACCGTCAGCATCATTAGTCGAAGCGATCTGGATCGGTATGGCTATCGCACCGTCGGCCAGGCACTTGAGACAGCCCCCGGTTTTGACGTGATTCGCAGCTATATTTTCAAGGATGTCCCAGTTGCGCGTGGCGTGTTGCCAGAAAGCTACGCCAATAAAATTCTATTCATGATCAACAACGTGCCGCTGTGGTCGGGCGTTACCGGTGAGCCTGTCATAGAGCGAATCAATATTCAGGACGTTGAACGAATAGAAATTCTAAGGGGCCCGGCCTCGGTGCAATATGGAACGAATGCGTATTCTGGCGCAGTCAATGTGGTGCTGCGAGATGAAGCGCAAACTGGTGGACGCGTCTATGTGGGACTTGGCAGCCAATCCTGGCGTGGAGGCGGCGCCAGCTATAGCTATCGCGGGGAACGCGGGCAGGGTTATGTGGCCGTCAGCCAATTCGATGAAGACGGTCAGCGCTACCCTTTTCGCGGCGAAAATTACTTTAATGGTAGCGACCTGACAGATCAGGCGACCCTGCAAGACCAACAGAACATCCGCAATGCAACCGCTTACTATCAATATAGCGATCACCATTTGCTGATCAATCTGTTTGATCAGGAAGACAACCGCTTTGGCGCACGTATCACTATGGAAAGCGGTGCCGGACGCACCACCGATAGAACCGGGTCCGCGATCCATTACAAGTTCGATCATGAAATAGCGGAAAACGAACGGCTCATTGCAAGCGTGCAGTATGATGAGCACGAAAGAGCTTTTTCAAGCCTGACGACAAGCACGGACGTTGGCGGTTATCGCAGTAGCGCCCACCTAAAATATCTGTCCCGACTATTGGATCACTACGATGCAGAAATCGGTGCAGACTATGATTATCGATATGCTGATCGGTATCGCGGTGTCGGTTTTCGAACCGGTATAGCCACAGACCCGAACATGGCTGGCCAATCCATTTACGAATACAGCACGTTTGGCCAGTTGGGACGCCAAGTGAATACGCAACACCGCTGGCAACTCGGCATCAGGCAATCTGAGAATGAGCTGTTCGGCAGCAACACCTCTGCGAGCGCCACGTGGATCTATCAGCTTGACGACGCCAACGTCATTAAATTTATCTGCGGGCAGTCGTACCGTGCGCCTTCATTGTTTGAATCTTTTTTCGTCTCTGGCGTTGCGTCAGTGTTTGGCAATCCTGAACTCAAGCCGGAAACCGCTGAAACCTATGAAATTACCTACCTGACCTCGATCGATCATTCTGCTGAATGGCTCATCAACGTCAATGTTTACCACAGTATTTATGAAGACAAGGTATTTCGCAATTTTGGCGACATCATTGATGCCGAAGGAAACGCACAAACCCGTGTCAACTACTACGACAACGCAGATACTTTCTCTGCCAACGGTATTGAGGTCGAGCTGCGTTATGCATCACCCTCGCAGGTGACGCTCTTTGTCAATGGCAGCTATGTCGATGGTGGTGACGGCGATTCGGTGCTTGATCCAGTCACTGGCAAGGATGATTACAATTTCAAGTACGCGCCTGATTTTTCCGCTGCAACAGGGATTGCCAAGGCTTGGAGTCAGTGGACGCTCTCAGCCGTCGCTCGCTATCGCGCAAGTGCAGAATCCGGGTTGATTCAGCAATCCGTCGATGCGAGTACCGTCGTCGATGCAACCCTTAGTTATCAACACCAAGCTAGTGATCTCTACAAAACAGGCCTTGCTAGTGTAACGCACCGCCTGCGCTGCGAAAATATTTTTGATGAGCAGCCAGCCATGCCTGAATACGTGCGTGGAAATATCGACGAACTGTACCTGGAAACGGAACCCCGACTGCTTTATCAAATCGAACTGGAATATTAACCTTCACCAAACCTGCGCACCGTTACTGACAACTCTCGCTGGTCCTGGACCATAGCGTAGTTGTGGCAGCGGGATTCCAGTTTGCGCCGACCCAGGCAGTATGTGTCACCAGTGATTTATAGGTGGCCCCTTGATAGGAAACCTTAGTGCCGACGTTATAGGTCTTTCCTTCTGCCCACGCCGCGCAACCTGCGGTGGTGCCGCCTGTACTGCCGCCACCACCGCCAGTGTTACCTGATCCGGTACCTGCACCCGAACCGCTATAGGGCTCCCAAAACCAAGTGCTGATCACTGGATCATAGCCGGGATTGTCGTGTTCGGCGACGTAAAGACTACCGTTATATCTGACGATATCCCCCGTTTTATAGTTGTAGCCAGCTTGCCAATTTGGATAGCTAGTGGTGCCGCCTCCAGATTCACTGATCAGTTTGTAGGAGGAAATAATATCGTTGAAATTTCGGCTACCCAATTCACTTATGTTTCCGCTAAGTGTGACTTTACGCCCGCCATAATTGCCATGCTCATACACTTCAACTTGATAGCCAGACGCAGCTTTCAACGACGAGATACGATCATTCCAACCGCTGGGCATACCGGCATTATTGGCCGAGGTACAAACACTGGCCCCCTGATAGTTGTTATGTTCGTAGAAGCAGACATTTCCGTTGGTAGTGGTGCCGTCTCCTGTGCCTCCACCGCTACTGCCACCGCCGCCAGAACCCACTTTACTGCCTACGACCGACCAAATTTCTTTCATTAGCGATGTATTGTCGCGGGTGTCTTGTGAAATCTCCCAAAACATGATGCCACCGGCTTCCGCCGACGCCAGTTCTGCTTTTGCGCGTATCGTGGGTTGGCCGTTATAGTCGAGACCGCCGGCGCTATCACTTTGCGCGGCAGCAGCACCATATCTTGCAATAATGTCTTTGTAGGCAATCCACTGCGTGTGCGAATAAAATGGAACACCCAATACCGCTTTATCCTTGGGCAATCCTTCGTTGTATTTCCAATGAGTGAGTGCGTTTTGGGCATGTGCGTAGGTGGAGTGGGGGGTGCCGATGTCATACACCATAAGATTGAGGAAATCCACCGAGTTGATGACGTCAGCATCGATGCTGCCCGCCCCATCGTAGGCGCTCACCGCGGCCGTTAATATTTTGCCTTTGGCGCGTAGTTTATCGCCCAGTTCCCGCATAAGCGTCTTGAAACTGGCGACTTCACCACCATCAGGATATTCCCAGTCGATATCCACGCCATCCAGACCATACTGATCAACGAAATTAAGGAGATTGTTGATAAAGGTGCTGCGGTAACTGCTGTTGGCCGCGAGACTGCGAAATGCCGAATCGTCGCCGTTATTCCAGCCGCCGACGGCGATCAACACTTTGACATTGGTTGCGTGCGCCTTTTGCACTAATGTGCTTAAGCGTGAACCCCCGCCGTCGAGTGCTTGCAATTGCCCGGTGGCAGTCGGCAGCACGAAGGAATAGTTAATATGGGTAACCTGTTGATAGGGAATAGTATTGACGTCAGCTTGCCAGGTTGGGAAATAGCCGACGACTTTAAAGCCTGCGGTTGCCTGGGTGGTGAGAAGTGCGGCGCTTGCGAAGGTGACGGCTTTCAGGAGCGTCTTGATTTTAGTGCGTTGCATGGTTGTCCTCAGCTTTCTTGTGATTCTGGTGGCTGACAGTGCAACGGTAGCGAAGTTGAGAGCGGATGGGTATCGACCAGATGGATGATCGATTACCGACGCGTTGGCTAAATAATAACAGGCAGGACGTGTCATAAATTTGACGAGGGAAGCTGGCAATATACCACTTAGGTGATATATTTGACGTGTTGTCTGGCGATCAATTGATTTTCGTCGCGCTGCAACCGCATCGTTATAGAATGAAAACAAGGAAAATTTCATGATCAAGAAAATGTTGCTGCAAATGACCGTTATTGTTGCCGCTACGCTGCCGTCGTTGGCCTTTTCTGCGGATGAATGTAAAAGTGATAGCGACTGCAAGGATGGGAATGTATGCATTCTGGCGTTGACACCACCAGCGTGCAAACCACCGCAACCCACAGGTGAGCCATGCAAGCGAGACGTTGTTTGTGCCTCCAAGAAGTGCGACATTCCGGCGGGACAGGACAAGGGGGTTTGTAAGTAAGGCGTAAATCACAGAGGCGTGGCTGTGGCGCTAGCCTTCAGAGACGTCGAAATCGGCCACCTCTCTGGACTCTTTTATAAAGCAGACGTTTGGAATTAATCGCTGACTGTGAACCCTATTATCCCATTGGGGATGCCGCTAAATGATTCGGTGCAGGTAGGAGCCTTTGATTCGATTTTGATTAAAGCGACCAGTCTTCCCATTTCAGCTCGGTAACGTAGTGAAAAGCGCCATCATTGGCAACCATCACTGCACTCACTGACAGTGCGTGCGTTGTGATCAATAGATCATGTGGCGCCACAATTCGTCCGTACTTTTCAATCTCGGCCTTCACCCGTCCGTATTGATTAGCCGCTACGCTATCCCAGGGTAGCGAATCCACCCGTTTGCTGTTCGTCTAAGACGGCAATGCTATGGTCATGAAATTTACAATTGATGAGTATCAAGTATTTGATTTTAAAAATATTCTTCTTTTTCGTGTAGCGAGCAACTCTGCTTTCGGAACAAGCTCAGCGTCCGGTTGCATTAGGAATACAACCGTCCGAAGGTGGATTTGCACGGCTCATGAACGAGAAAAAATAACCGGCTACGCGACGCTTTCTACAATTGGCCTTTAACCGAAAGCATGGGCATCCAAAGCTATTAGTGGCGCAATCGTTTTCCAGAGAACGTATGACGAGAAAAATTGGCAAGTGCTATGTGAACGTTGGGATGGCCTGCGCGCACAGCTTCACGGCATCGTCATCTCCCTAGGGATCGTTCAAAAATATTTAGCTACTGAGAAAATACTTGCCGAGATAAATAATGCAGCTCAAAATTTTTCACTCGCTAAAATTCCGTGTGCCTGGCTTTTTCAGCGTTTGCATCGCATTTGTTGGGCATAGTTGTTCTGTCGTGGTATCAAGACGCCAGTTAAATCCCTTGTATTTCACTCGGGAGCCACATAAACTATCGCCACGTTTATCCCCCCCATACAACTACTGCATAAGGAGCCCGGCCTCATGAAACAAACCCGCACCCCCTTTTGCAGGCCTTTCCTTGGCTAAGCGCCTTTTCAAATAGAACCGCTTTGCCCAGTCACCGTGCCTGCCAATCCAATTTTCTGAATAATTCATTCAATGGAATGGTATATGGGCAATTCAATACGCTCTCTATCCGCGCGCGTCACGCTTGTCGCGTCTGCGGATACCTGGATCGAGAGTAAGGCGATCCAACAATTAGAAAAAACTGCAGAACTTGAAGGTATCGTCAGCGCAGCGGGTATGCCAGACCTGCACCCAGGGCGAGGCTATCCAATTGGCGCCGTTTTTCTCACGCGACAACGCCTCTATCCCGCGCTGGTAGGAAACGACATCGGCTGCGGAATGGCGCTGTGGAAAACAGATCTGCTAACCCGGAAGATAAATCTGGATAAATTCGAACGTCGATTGCTAGATATTGATGAACCCCTTGATGCATCCTGGGCCGATCTTATTGCTGAAAGACAGCAGCATTTACGACTGACGCCCACCGGATTCGACCGGTCCCTGGGAACAATTGGCGGTGGCAATCACTTCGCCGAACTCCAACAACTGGATCAAGTGCTTGATCAAGAACTTCTGGCGACCACCAATATTGATAAAAAATCGTTGGTGTTGCTCGTGCATAGCGGTTCCAGAGGTTTCGGCGAATGGATATTGCGTCAGCATGTCGAAAAATTTTCGCATCAAGGCCTGATAGAAAATACAGAAGACTTCACTGCCTATCTGGATCAGCACGAACAGGCATTGCGTTTTGCGATGCTCAACCGCGAACTTATCGCCCGGCGAATGCTAAATCGCCTGGGCGCAAGTGGCGAAAGAGTGCTGGAGGTGAATCACAACCTTGTATCACCCGTTAATTATCAAAACGAGAGCTGCTGGCTTCACCGAAAAGGCGCAACACCTGCAGATGTTGGGTTGGTAATGATTCCTGGTTCGCGAGGTGATTACAGTTATCTGGTGCAGCCAAAATTTAGCGAGGCGAGCTTATATTCACTTGCTCATGGTGCTGGTCGAAAATGGATGCGTAGCGAGTGCAAAGATCGCTTATCTCACCGTTATCGTGCTACTGATCTTCATCGCACAGCGTTAGGTAGTCGGGTGATTTGCAAGAACAAGGATCTTTTGTTCGAGGAAGCACCTGAAGCCTATAAATCTATAGAAAAAGTATTAGAGTCGATGATTCAGGCCGACCTGATTACCCCGGTAGCGCGTTTCAAACCGGTACTGACGTATAAAACGCAGGGAGGTGGTTGCTGATGATTTTATTGCAGTTATCTTCGGCACAAGGCCCGGCTGAATGCTGTCTGGCTGTTGCCAAAGCCTTGCAGTATTTGCTTGCAGAGGTGGATGCAGCGAATATCAAAATGCAATCGCATTGGCTGGCTGTGCAAGTTCTGGAACAAAAATTGGGGCCGGAAAATAATACCTTGCGTTCCGTGCTGTTGAGTGTGGACGGTGAAGGCGCACGTGCCTTTGCCGAATCCTGGCACGGCACTGTGCAGTGGATTTGTCCAAGCCCCTATCGGCCCACGCATAAGCGCAAAAACTGGTTTATCGCAGGCAATGTTTTCGAACCCACGGAAACCTCGAATGCCGATGAGATTCGTTTTGAATCTTGTCGGGCTTCTGGCCCCGGTGGACAGCATGTCAACAATACGGATTCGGCGATTCGCGCCATTCATGTGGCGACGGGCGTTAGCGTAAAAGTCCAGTCGGAACGCAGTCAGCATGCAAATAAGCGATTGGCAACGCTGTTAATTCAGCACAAATTAAACGAGTTAAAAGAGGAGGCAGACGCAGAGAATAACGCTTTGCGTCACCAGGCCAGAAAACAGGTGGAGCGTGGTGACGCTAAGCGTATATTCAAAGGGAAGGGCTTCAAGCCCTCTTAATCCATCTCGCAACCTACCAGAGCCACGTTATATCAAGTCCGTCTGAACACGACTTGTCCAAAATCTCTGATACATTCCAGGCATCACCACAACCAGAGTCGTGCGATGTGGCTTATTTATTAATTGCGCTCTCAGTCGAGGATGTGTCGCTTCGCGCGTTGGAAATTGCCAAACGCCGCCTGAATTGGGACAAGTTGACAGAGAAACAACGGGCGCGAATTAATCTGCTGCACGGTTCATTGATTTACCGCGACCAACACCTCGCAGGTTTTAATGTCGCGACCGTGGTTGAAGTCATCGAGCATCTGGATTTTCTGCGTCTCGATGCGTTTGAGTGCGTACTGTTGGAGTTTTCGCGCCCCGCCAAGATTATCACGACCACACCGAATGCAGAGTTTAACGTTAAATTCGAGCACTTGCCCGTAGGGCAGTTCCGTTATCATGATCATCGCTTTGAGTGGACGCGCGCCCAGTTTGAATCATGGACAACAGCTCGTGCTGTTAAATATGGCTATGGCGTTAGTATTCGCCATGTAGGTGAATTATTGCTAGACGTGGGAGCCCCTGCTATACAACACCTGCGCATCTGGAAAGGTTGCGTCAGCGCGGATTGTCAGCGAAACGGAGTTTGGCGTTCAGGGGGGCAATCGGTGTGGAGTGTTGCTCGTCTAACGCTAAGGCGGGTGCATGAATGCGTTTTTGGGGTGTTAGCATTGGAAAGTGAGCCGGTGGACCCACGGCTCTAAGCATCGATAGTTTGGCGCAATCTTGTTCTCTATTTAGAAAATCGGTTGAGCCCTCCCTAAAACACCGGCTTGCGCTTCTCAAAAAATGCAGCCAAGGCTTCACGATTTTCAGCAGTGAGATGCGACATGGCCTGAAACGCCGCCGCAAGCTCTAGCACAGAATCAAGGCGTGAATGAATGGATTCTCGCAGCAGGCGTTTGCTTAGACGTAATGCATGGGGCGGGTTAGCCGCAATGCGTTCTGCCAGTGCATGCGCTGTGGGTAGCAGCTGATCGGGTGCGACCACCTGCGAAACCAGATTCCACTGTAATGCGGTTTCTGCATCAATGGTGTCCCCAGCAAAGGTCATTTCGGCCGCCCGTGACAAGCCAATAATGCGCGGCAACAACCATGCGCCACCATCGCCAGAAATCAATCCAAGTTTGACAAAGCTTTCCGCAAATCGTGCTTGCGTCGAAGCGATGCGGATATCACACATGCAGCAGAGATCAAGCCCCGCACCAATGGCGGGACCATTAACGGCAGCGATGACCGGGACTTCAAGATTGAACAAGGCAACCGGTAATCGTTGAATGCCTGCTTGATAGTCGTCGCGAATATCCAGTGCTGAAACCGAACCAGATGCTAGCGTTTGCAGAGCCTTCAAATTTCCACCGGCCGAAAATGCAGGGCCAGCGCCGGTCAACACCACAGCACGTACGCTTTTATCACGGTGTATACTGTCGATGGCTGCGATGAATTCATCTACAGCGGTGTTGCCCGTGAGTGGGTTGCGCTTTTCCGGATCGTTCATGGTGAGGGTCACAACGTGACCTCGTTGTTCATATCGCAAAAAAGTGTTCATGTTTTTTCTCTTAACGTCTTATTTCTAAATACTTCTTCTATTAACGCTTAGGGTTGAGTGCTCAATACCCGCTCCATCAGCTTATCCAGTTTCTGCTTTTGAACCGACTGGATGTCACGCAACATGTCGTGCGAAATGTTTTTCATGCCGTACTTGCGACAGAGTTCCTGTTCCATATAGAGCAATAAACTGGCTGCCATTTCGGCATCTGCGAGGGCTCTGTGGAAGCGCCCGGTGACAGGCAATTTGGCAAACGCTACCAACTCACCCAGCTTATGACTCGGCGCGTGAGGTAGCACCCGCCGTGCGACCATTAATGAACACGCAAATTCCTGTTCACGCTTGCGACGGATGCGAGTGAGTTCAGCGTCCCAGAATTTGCGGTCAAAGGATGCATTATGGGCAACTAACGGATAATTGCCGACGAACTCGGACACCTCCCGCATCACATCGCTCGCCGGTGGAGCTTTGCGTATCATTGCATTGGTGATACCGGTCAGCGATTCAATAAAGGCGGGAATTCGAACGCCCGCATACATTAGGCTTTGATAGCGGTCGACAATCTTTCCATTTTTGAGTATGACCGCTGCGATTTCTGTGGCGCGATCCCCTTGGTCAGGTGACAAGCCGGTAGTTTCAAAGTCAATGACGGCGACGGTTTCCATGGCGGCTCTTGGGGGCTTGTGATGAACGGGTGTGGCAGTTTCAAAACCGGAGGATTCGGCAACGTGGAATACGAGCGCCTCGTGGTGTGCAGTGTACTTAAGTATGACTCAAAATCAATGCGTGAGCTCCCAAAAGTGGGGTGCTATTATGACCCACAATGAGTGGGTAAGCATTGGGGAGCTGCGTAACGATGGGTTTCGAATGGGTTGTGGTGGCGGTGATCGGCTATGTCCTCTGGAAAAAATATGGCCGCAAACGTATCAGTAAAAGTCAGGAAAAATTCATCGTCGAATATCGCTACCCCAAGCGTATTCGCGAAAAGGTAAAACAACACTACCCGCATCTCAGTGACGCGCAGGTCAATCGAGTCATGCGAGGCCTGAAGGAATATTTTGTTATTTGTCTGATGGCGGGTGACAAAATGGTGGCGATGCCATCACAAGTAGTCGATATTGCCTGGCACGAATTTATTTTGTTTACCCGTGATTACAACGATTTCTGCAAAAAGGCGTTGGGGCGGTTCTTGCATCATACGCCTGCCGAAGCCATGAAAACGCCAACATTGGCGTCAGAAGGCATCAAGCGTGCGTGGCGTTTGTGCTGTGCCCGCGAAAAAATAGATCCGAAAACGCCTTCAAAATTGCCGCTTCTATTTGCTCTCGACGGCGAGTTGGCGATTGCTGATGGATTCAAGTTCGCACCCGATTGCACAGCAAAAAACGCCAATGCCAGTAGTGATTATTGCGGTTCGCATATCGGCTGTTCTTCTGGGTGTTCCGGTGATTCTGGTTCTGATAGCAGTTTTTTCGATTCTCATTCGTCAGATAGTGCTTCTGATTCCTCGGGTGGCGACTCCGGCGGTTGTGGTGGTGGGGGAGGTGATTGAAACTCTGTGTAGGAGTGGCGATCTGTTATCGAATCGCTTACAATCTGCACGCTTTTGGGGTTATTCCCAGCCGCCGCTTTGTACCAATGGGGATAAAAGAGCAGGCAACATCCAAAAGCAGTCAGCTATCAAATGCGATTAGTTTGCACAAACTTTTAGCGTTTAAAAAAAGTCAGCCTGAAATAGCAATCCGTATTCAAAAAGCGATCCGTATAGAAAAGCAATCCGTATTCAAAAGCAAGCAGCAGGCAAGAGCAATCAGATTGCAAAAAGTCAATTTGTTGAAATTCAATTTGTAAAAGGTCAGCTTGCAATAAGAGTCTTCGAACATCAGTCCGCAACGTAGAGTCCGCATTCTGTGAAATTCAGTCGTATCTATCATTTAACCGTGCGCGACGGTCAGATCCACCGCAGCGCATCGCCCCTTGATGCCATTCATAACGAAACCGATGAGGGTGCCCACGAACTTTTGTTCGACAAATTGCGCTCGGTGTTTCTCACACATCCGCGTCGGCAATTTGGCTTTTTTGAGACATCTCCCGAAGCAGAAGTGTCAACCGTGTTGAAAAGCTATCATCGTCAAGAGATCGACGACACCCAAATGGCGGATCAACTTGCCAGCCAGTTTCAATCCGGCCTTCAAATCGAACCGCCTACCGATCAAAACGTCAATGTGTATTTGTGGCTGGTGATCGATCGAAGTGGCGATAGCGATGTCGTTTATGCATTTTTACTGCAACACGATGAGAGCTTTCATATATCACCGCAACTCACTGTGCGTACCGGCCCGAGTTTATTTACCAATCGCTTGCAGTATGGTGCCCGTGTTCATCTCAACGAATGGTTGAATGACAATGTGCAGACCTACTTGAGTATCGTGGCGCCGCGCAATCAACACCCGCAGACGCTCGCCTGGAATACGTTTATACGCTTTAGCGAAGGGCTTAATCGTGCTGCCAAAACCGAAGAATTTCTCGGTAGCATCGAGCAATTTACACAAACCCTCGAACCCGAAAAGGCCCAGGAATATCGCAGCAAAGTGGTGGACTACTGCATCGATCAGGACAAGCAGGGCATGCCGGTCGAGTTGCGAGCACTAGCAGAACATGTCGATGATGCAGCGCCCGCCGCCTTGCTAAATTTTCTAAAAGAACGTATTGAAGAGCCGCCGCAGGGGATTTATACGGATCGCAAACAATTACGCCGTTACACACGATTTTTTGGTCGCGATCAGGATCTCAGTATTGGCTTTTCAACGGCCATGCTCGGCAATCATATTTCCTATGATGAGCATTCCGATACCTTGACCATAAGAGCCATACCTAAAGCGCTTAAGTCCCAGTTGCGGCAATATTTAAAGAAGGCGGACTAACCAAGGCCATTCGCGAAAACACTGCCAAATAGTCTTGGTGGGGTCGCTAAGGGTGTTTATAATCGGCACCAAAGTACAAGAAAGGGTGTCGTTGCAGGCACCCACTGATTCCCTCTGCAGGACCTCACCATGACTCTCGACAAACGTCAGCTTTCGCTGGCCGCCTTATTGATGGCGTGCCTTGCCCTTTATTTCTGGACGCAATCCCGTTACCCAGCGCTTGATCAAAAGGCCCAGATGGGGCAGCGCGCCAGTATCAGCGCCATTGCGTTTGATACAGTGGTCAAGGTTGACGTAGCGCAACCCTACACGGAGCGGGTGTGGCGATCGTCGCTGAATTGGGGCTACACCAACTGGAAAGGCATGACCTTTGGCCTGCTGTTTGCGGCGGCTTTCATCACCTTTTTGCGGTTGCTTCCACCCACATCCCCCTCCCGATTTCGTGCTCTAAATGCGCTCAAGGGGATGTTTATCGGCATTCCGCTGGGGGTGTGTGCCAACTGTTCGACACCCATTGCTTATGGCATGGTCCGGGCTGGCACACGCGTCGAAACGGCGCTGGCGACCCTGTTTAGTTCTCCCACGCTGAATATTTATGTATTGACCACTACTTTTTCGTTGCTGCCGTTTCACATGGCGATGCTCAAGGTCGCTGGCGTGCTGGTTGTCGTTTTGGTGGTGGTGCCCTTTTTGGTCCAACGCTTTGTGTCCGATTCAGCGGTATCGCCAAAAGCTCTCAATGACATTCAAGCGATAGGTGCGGCGCCTGCCCCTGCGATTGTGGGCGATGTTATCTGTGAGTTGCCGGCGCGGAATTGGTTCGAGGCGATTTCACGTGTGGTGAAAGCGTTTTTAGTGAATCTCTGGTTTATTGTTAAAACCACGTTGCCGTTAATGCTGTTGGCAGGCGTGTTAGGTGCCATTGTGATTGAAGCTATTCCAGCTAATGCCTTGGCCGACATCAAAACCAGCGTGCTGAGTATGCTGGCGGTGAGCCTGGTCGCCACTTTTTTGCCAGTGCCGATGATGTTTGATGTCGTGACCACCATGATTCTCATGGCCAGCGGCTTGTCAGAAGGCTTAAGCATGGCGTTACTGTTTGCCTTGGGCATATTCAGTATTTATCCGGCCATGGTGATTGCGCGCCGCATTTCTGTGGCATTGAGTCTCGGGTTGTTTCTGGCCATTGCCGTGTTGGCCACCACTACCGGGTTGATTGCAAATTATCTGGATGAAAAGACGGTATCCACCGCAACAGCGCACGTGACACAACAACTCGATTCGCATCAAAAAATTGACACTGGTAAAGGTATTAGCGACGAGCGGCTGAACGCGATGGTCGCTGAGCTGTGTCGCGAACTCCCCGATGCAACCTGGCAGGCAAATTGCGAACAACGGGCGTTAACCGACATTCGTGCGGGCAATTTCGCTGTGACGCTTCCCGACGTGCAAGATACCTCTGCTTGTGAGCTGATGAGTGGGCCCGAAGCCAAACAGGCCTGTCATGCAAAAATTGGTCATGATTATGCGGTTTCAACAGGCGATCTGGCGAATTGTCGCGTGATTCCGTTGCCTGAGTTGTCGGCATCGTGCAACGAAACCATTATGGTCAATCGTGTGAAAACCCAATATTCGCTGGAAAACGCCGAGACCTCGGTCGCGCAGCAAACCCCGACAGTGATGCCTGCTGCTGCAGCGCCAGCGATACCCCTTGGCAATACCGCAACGGCGATCTGGACGCCCGTGGTACTAACGGATAAGAGTAGTGGCGAGCCGTTGATGATCGAGCATTCTGGTTTTCAAAAATCTGTTTTGCATGTGGCAGATGCCAAGACGACCTTTACCAAAATGACCGCCGAAGCGATGGGCATAAAAATGCCGTTTGATTTTCGCTTGAGTGATTTTTACGAGCCATTCAAATATGGCCGTGGGATTGCGTCGGGTGATGTTGACAACAATGGCTTTGCTGACCTGGTTTTTGCAACATCCAAAGGCCCGCTTGTGTTTATCAATCAAGGCAATGGTCACTTTGCCGAGCAGCCATTGGCATTGATGTCGGCAACTCCGTTGAATACCTTTGTCGTGAGCTTCGTTGATATCAACAATGATGGCTGGCAGGATTTGTTTTTCACCACCTATGGCGGCACCAATTACTGGGTGGAGAATCGGCAAGGCGTGTGGGCGACTGACAGCTTGCATGCCATTGCCAATCCGAATACCAGCTTGACGATGGCAGTCGCTTTTGCCGATATAAACCAGAACGGCACCCTCGATGCGCTGATGGGCAACTGGACGGCAGGCGCAGAAAATCAGTTTGCCACCCAACATTCACGCAATGTCTGGTGGGTGAATAACGGCAATGGCTTTGCCGCGTATGACGACGATGCCGTGAACGGCGAAACACTTTCAGTATTGCTATCGGATTTCAACCATAATGGTCGCGTCGATCTGGTGGTGGGCAATGACGGCGATGCGCCTGATCTCTACTATGTCGATAAAACTGAGGGCGGCTTCGATCGCATAACGCCCCAACAGGGTGTGGTTCCTAATACGTCCCTCACAACCATGAGCGTTGACACGGCGGATTTCAACAACGATTTGCGGCTGGATATTTTTACGACTGACATGTCGTTCGGGCCTGGGGAAGCTCCCTCTTATTGTGAATTGATCGATACCCCCGACGGAACCCGCCAGTGTAACGACCTGCTTAAGGGCTGGCAGGCACTCAAGGAATTTAAACCGCAATGGTGCGAACAAGCCGGCTCCGCGTCGCTTTCTAAAGAGTCACTCTCTGAACAGTCAACGTCTGCAGAAGCGGCATCAGCAGCGCAACGCAAAGCCTGTGTTGCTGCATTTGCGACTGCGATTGCGCGTAACACTCGCAATCCGCAACTGTGTGACCGCATAAGTAGCGAATTTGCTGATATACAAGTGCTATGCCGCCGCATGGCCGAAGCGCTTCCGCAAACCCCTTTGTCACTGGCTGAACATATTCCTCAACAGCACAATAACAAACTGCTGCTGGCCGATGGTAATGGCAAGTTTCAGGAGGTTGCAAAAGCGATGCAGGTCGACAAGAGCTTCTGGAGTTGGAATTCCAAGGCGGCGGATCTTGATAATGATGGTTGGCAGGATATTCTCGTTGCAAACGGTTTTGGCTTTGGCGAGCAGCAGAATGAGATCCACAGTAACGTCTTTTTTCATAACGAGCAGGGTAGGGTGTTTTCCCGTGCGACCGATGCCGCTGGTTTGAACGAATTATTGAACACGCCTGCGTATACCTACGTTGATCTTGATAATGATGGCGATCTCGATATCGTCGCCACAGCGATCATGGCCTCACCCCGTATCTATATTAACCAGACGGCCAACCAAGGGATCTCGTTTGCGCTTCGCGATGAAAAAGGCAACCGCTTTTGCATTGGTTGCAAGGTCATGGTGTATTACGGTGACAAGCAGCAACAAATGCGTGAACTGAAATTGTCGGGTGGCTATTTGTCGTTTGATGATCCACAAGCCGCGTTTGGCCTGGCGCAAGTAGAGCAGGTGGATCGTGTGGTAATTCAATGGTCTGATGGGCAGACATCAGAAATTCGACAACCATTAGCTGCAGGACAGCGTTATAAAATTACGCGAACGGCAATGACTGCGGAGTAAGTTCACCCCACTTTTTTCAGTTCGGTGCAGCTGCCGGGTTTTGAGGCGGCTTGCACCCGTTGGCCACTTCACTTGTGTGGGTGGCAAGTTGCTTGAAATATTCGCTGTAGGGCTTTTGCGCTCGGCGGGTAAAATCAGCCACATCGGCATCTTGCAGGGCGGCTTGCGCCATTTCTGGTGAGTTGACCTGAATGAGCCCAGTTTCTGTCCCCAAGCCAGGAATACGCGTTGCCAAACGTCGCACGTCTTCGCCTTCGGCCCAATAATCCGCGGCGTTTTGCATAGGGATCAACGTCGGATAGTCGGACCACGCTTCAATAAACGTTATTTCGCCCTGATCATTGAAAGTGAATTCCTCGTAAATGGGGCAAGGCTCGCCACTATAATCAAAAACTACGTGGCAGCGGCCATAAGGTTGCACAGGAAAGGCTCGGCAATCCATTGAACTATAACGGGTCGGGTGCAGTTTCAGCAGTATATCGGTGAGGATGAGATTGGCATTGCCAAACCCTGTCAGCAGCAACCAGGGCTGCCATTCCCAGCGTGCCACTAGTAAGGAATAGTTCGGCTGTACGCGCACATCGACGGTAGATTCCATGGTGAGAAAGTATTTAATGCTTTGCTCGATGTAATACTCGGGTGTCTGTTTGGGGCTCAGGCATTCGGCCTTGGCCGCTGCTGTGCCGCAGGCAAGATCTTCGGGCAGGAGTGTTTCGAAGTGGGCAAAGGCTTCGCGATCGGCGGTGATGGGCACGCTGCATGTGCTGTCATGCCCGCTGCATGCTCCCGACCAGCCAGCAAAGCGCGCATTCGGTGCGGCTTCTGCCACCAAAGTGACGCTCTTGTTAAGGGGATAATTGGCCGAGCAGGCAGCCTGCGTGTTGCTGCAGTTGATCGCACCATCGGCAGACGTCACCTGACCCGCCCCATCACCGGTGACGACTACATCCATGCGACAGGCGCTCAGTAATAGCACCGCCATGCCTGACGCAAGAAAGTGAAGCCGCTGCATGACGTTACTCCTTTCGCATTCGAATGTTTACTGAGTTGGAAGCGACGCCGCTAGAAAGAAAGTGTGTACTGGCGTGCCGCTAGTGTAGGGTAAGAATGTTCGTTTGTTGACCGAATTGCTGTTCAGATTTGTAATGCCTTTGTCCCAGGCATTGAGGCGCCTCGGATCGTCTTTGACTCGACAACAGTGGCAAAGTTGATTAGGCGCACTGCTTAAAGGTCGCACAGTTAAAGGATCGCAAAGCTTAATAGTTGCATGATTGTGCAAACGTGCAATAATGAGCGTCATTGCAGGCACGTCTGCCCCATCATCGCGAAAGGTTATTCCATGTCGATCCAACAGATCGGTCTCATCTCTCAGCTCGATAGCGAGTTTTTCAAAGCGTTGGCAGACAGTTCCCGCTTGTCGCTGTTGATAGCATTGGCACGGGGGGAGCGTGAACAAACCGTCACGCAAATCGCAGCGTGTTGCCCGCTGAGCCTTTCGGTCGTGTCTCGCCATCTTAAAATTCTGAAAGATTGCGGCATTCTGGCCATGAATAAACGAGGCAAAGAGGTGTACTACACCGTTCGTACCCGTGAAGTCGCGCAACAACTGCGTGCACTGGCGAATGCACTGGAAAATTGTTGTCCACAGTAAACGTGCTCACCAATGAGTATGCGCAATAACGTTAAAAATCAGCTGCCTACTCCTAAATAATTAGTCTGAGGAAAAAGCAATGGGCCCCTCCCGTTTAAAATACGTTGCCGGTGGTGGTTTGATCGACCGACGCAGCTTTTTGCTGAGCGGCCTGCGTTACAGTGCGGCAGGCGCCATGGCCGGGGTGGCTGCTACCTCCCTGTCGACACCTGCTATATCCGCAACGGTCGCAGACAGCCTATCGGCTCCTCCCACTGCGTCGTCAGTCCCCGTGGGAGCACGTTTGCCCAGCCACATGCGCACCCTCGGCGCACCTGACAGCATGTATGGCAGCCCCTCCGTCTATGAAGCCTCAGTGCAGCGCCGATTATCACCCACCACACCACAAACAGCGGGTTTTAGCCTCTGGCACAATCCCTTGGCACAACAGCGAGGCATCATTACACCCAGCGGGTTGCACTTTTCGGTGCACCATAACGGCATCCCTGATATCCCGCCTGAATCGCACGTTTTAATGATACATGGGATGGTTGAAAAGCCCTTGCGCTTTGATCTGCAACGCATCGAACGTTACCCGATGGTTTCGCGCATTCATTTTCTCGAGTGTTCGGGTAATACAGCGGCCAATGCATTATCGCCCACGGCACTTGATGCCGATTGCCAGGAATTGTTTGGGCAGGTGTCGTGTTCAGAATGGACGGGAATTCCGTTGCGATTATTGTTGCAAGAAGCCGGCATTCGCGAAGGCGCAAAATGGGCCATTGTCGAGGGTGCAGATGGCGGTTCTCATGCGCGCAGTCTCCCCCTGGAAAAACTGCTGGACGACGCCTTGATCGCGCTTTACCAAAACGGTGAACGCTTGCGCCCCTCGCAAGGTTATCCCATGCGCTTATTTGTTCCCGGTTGGGAGGGCAACGTTAACGTGAAATGGGTGCATCGCATTGAGATCACGGATACCCCAGCGTTTACCAAAGACGAATCGGGCTTGTATTCTGAAGTGTTGGATAACGGCAAGATTGAGCGTTTCACGTTTCCAATGGCGGTAAAGTCAGTGATCACGCACCCCTCGGGAAAGCAATATTTACATGAAATAAAGGGATTTTATGAAATAGCTGGTTTTTCCTGGTCGGGCCACGGTCGAATCCGCAGTGTCGATATTTCAGCCGATGGGGGTGAAACCTGGGCGACTGCACAACTGCATGCGCCCGTGCTTGATCGAGCGTTCACACAATTTTCGATTCCCTGGCAATGGAACGGAAAAAGCAGTGTGCTAATGAGCCGTGCTACCGATGAAAAAGGTCATGTCCAACCGACCCGCACACTTTGGAAGCAAAAATATGCCGCACATTCTTTCAACCACTACAACGCCATTCAAACCTGGAAAGTCCACACCGATGGCCGTGTGGAAAATGTGTATGCATAAATCACGCTATAGATTCGCAACGCTTCTCTTGGCTGGTGTTGTGAGTGCGTCTCACGCTGACGATCGTGTGATTGGGTTGGGCATGCCGCTATCGCAAGAGGACATCGATCGGTATTCCATTACGGTATTTCCAGATGGGCGCAATTTGCCGATGGGGCAGGGTACCGCCTTGGAGGGTGAAACGCTCTATGAAACACGTTGCGCCATGTGCCATGGTGAAACGGGAAAAGAAGGCCCCGCGTCACGATTGCGTGGCAGTGATGGTTTTTTTAGTTGGTCTGATCCCTTGCGCATTTTGCGGATCGACAAATACCCGCTGCAGGTGCTGTCGGTAGGGGCACAGTGGCCTTATGCGACCACTCTTTTCGATTATATTCGTCGTGCCATGCCACATTTTGCGCCCAAAAGTTTGACAGACGATGAAGTGTATGCGGTAACGGCCTATGTGCTTTTTGTGAATGATCTGGTGGAGAAAAACCAGAAAATGGATGCGCAATCGTTGCCAAAAATTGCAATGCCAGGGCTTTCCAGAACGGCGCCTTGAAGGCCCTGACTTTATTTAAACCAGATTATTTCTTTTCGCTGATCCACAGCTTGATAACGCCTTTCACGACCGGCGTACCTTTATCATCCAGCGCGGTGACTTTGACATCAAGATCGCCGGGTCTCCACTGTTCAGGATTGATTTCGGCGATGCCGGTAATATCGCTGCCGGCTTTCGCGGTGTAATCCACCGTCATGCCTTTGGGAATCCAGCGCAAGTGTTTAGGAATGGATGCTTCAGCGACGGTGCCCATGGCCATTTCGAGCAAATTGCAGATGGCGATGACATGTACGGTGCCGATATGGTTTTCGACCGCATGACGCTTTTTAATAACGAGGCGGGCATAATTGGGGCGTAATTCTTCCACCGTTGCGTTAATGGTTCTGAAGTAGGGCGCCTTGAATTGCACCGCTATTGAGAACAGCCTTTTACCACCGGGCAAACCAGATAGTTTATTCCAGTAGTTCAATGCGGCATTGGTTTCGCTCATGGATTGTTGGCTCACGGAGAGTTCCTCGTCTAATGCTTGTTAAGAAGGCAGATGAACTGTCAAATGTGCGGTTAACTACCGGTTCGCGATGGTTGCATAAAGCGTCGCAGTCGATCATTGGCCGCTGCGACGCGGATGTACGATTAGGCAATAGCCTCCAATTCCTGAGGTTCGCCTTGACCGCCGCCAAACTGGCGCCGGTAATCAGCTGGGGATAAATCCACCTCACGCTTGAACAATCGACGGAACGAGCTGACGTCGTTGTAGCCGACACGCGTCGTTATATTTTCCATGCTGAGGGTGGTGGTGGCGAGTAACCGCTTGGCCTCATTTATCCGCAGTTTTTGCAGGTATTGTTTGGGCGGTTGATTGGTGGCTTCATGAAAGCGGCGATTGAACGTGCGCGAACTTACCGCAAGTTCTTTGGCGAGCGCATCGATATCAATTTCTTCGTTGAGATGCTCGTTCATCCACACAATGGCCTGATGCACCACACTGTCGAGTTTGTCGATACGTTCGTTGATCCCGATATAAGGCGCTTGTGAAACCCCTTGCGTATTGATCAACAAGGTTTTGGCGCAACGATTGGCGAGATCGGTGCCGGCAAATTTTTCGATTAAACGTATGCATTGGTGTAAATACGCTGTGACCGCACCGGAGCACAGCAGGTGATTATCTTCCGTCACCAGCTTGTTGGGGCGCAGCTTAACCGATGGGTAGCGTTGTTGAAACTGGCGACCCAACCACCAGCTGGTGGTCGCTTCGCGGCGATGCAGCAATCCGACTTCGGCGAGTACAAACGCGCCACTGCAGTTGGACGCAATCGTTGTGCCGCCTTCATGTAACGCTTGAATTGTGGGGCCAATAATAGCGTTCAGTTGTTTGGCACGATCCACGACTTCCCATGCGTAGGTGTGATCAATGCCGGGCACCAGACACAGATCCGGTTTGTCGAGTGCTTCCAGCCCCCCGTGCACCGGGAACAGCAAACCGGTGGAGGTTTTGATAGGGCGGCCATCGGGTGACAGGATTTTCCACTCGAATAGCGGCCCGACGTCTTTGCCGTTCAAGACTTTATGGTGGGTGTTTGCAATGTTGAAAACATCAAGCGGCCCACAAATGCTGGTGTTGAAACATCCGTCATAGGCCAAAATTGCCAGTTTAATGGTCATTTTAGTCACCTGCTATTGGCAAATAAGGTTCTCGGTGTGTCATTTTTGCCACTGTTGGCGATCCAGGTCAAGTCCTAATCTGAAAATGTGGATCGGATTAACGGAGCGGAGGCTCCAGCAACGGAGGAACTGATCATGTCAGTCATTACGCAAGTGTACGAAACTGCTGTCATTGAAATGTCCAGTCTGCGGAATCATTCGATGGCCCAGGAGATAGGGCGTTATGTTGCTGCCGTCGTGGGAGCGATGGTGCTGGCCGCAAGCCTGGTATTACCGGTAAGCCTTTTGCCGGGTGAACATGGCAATGTTTATTCTGGAATATCGTTTTTGATTGCGCTCGCCTGGTTTGTAGGGCTGAACTATGTTCGCAAGCCAGCGCTTGCCTTCAGCTTTATCGGATTGGGCGTGTTTGGTCTGGCAGGTGCTATGTTGTCGCTGTCGTCCCCTGTCTGGTTATGGGCGGTTTGGGGCGTGAATCTGGGGGCAGGGGTGCTGCGCCTGGTGTTTCCGACTTGGTTATCCGCTGTGCCTGCCGATCGTGGCGTGGCCTGGACGGTGTTCCACCTCAGTATCATCCTGATGGTCGGCGGCTTAGGTTAGACGTTTTGGGCTCCAGGTACGGGATACGTTTTTGCAATATCGCGTACCTGGTTGCGGCACTTTACTGCGGGTTTTTCCATGTTTCCCAATCCACCTGGAGGGATTGGTCTGCAGTGGATATCCAGGCGGTCGTATCCTGAACCGTAATCTGTAATTGCATGGTGCGAGCAACAATGCTGGTCAATGCCTGACTCTGCTCGGCGCTTATGGCTCTCACCGTCAGGTTCTCAAGTCGCAGCAGCGCAGACTGATTTTGTTCCCACCAAATGCTGGCTGCACGGCCTCCATAGGCGTAGACAAACACATCACGGCTTTTATGGCAGGCTTTGCGTAATCGTTTCTCATCGGGCAGGCCCACCTCGATCCAGACATCGAATTGCCCAGTGAGATCGCGTTGCCAAAGGGTTGCTTCGTCTTCATTGCTGATGCCCTTGCAGAACTCGAGATGCTCATGGGCATGCAAGGCCCAGCACAAAATACGCAACATCATGCGCTCGTCAGTTTCTGACGGGTGGCGTGCCAAAGTCAGATTTTCACGGGTGTAGTAACCGCGATTCAAATCTGATAAATCAACATCGGCTTTAAATATGGTGGATTTAATCGCCATGATGACCTCAGTTCTTTATTCCGCCGACACACGCAGGTCGGCGATCAAGGGCCCCGAGGCGAGGGTAGCGGCGTCGTAACTATCCTGGCGCCAGGGCTCTGCAAGTGCGGCGTTATACCAGGCTTGCATGCCGTCGAGTTCAAGCAGGCGATGCACATAATCCATTGCGATATCGCTCATCGGTAGGCCATAAGTCTGAATGCGTGTCGCGACCGGCGCATAAAATGCATCCACTGCGCTGAAATCCTTGCCGGCCAGAAAGGGGCCACCGAACCGTGCCAGGCCGTCCTCCCATAACGCATTGATGCGCGCCAGGTCTTGCAGTAATTCAGGCGACAAATTCGCTTTTTTAACCCGCAACCCACAGTTCATCGTGCATTGTTCGCGCAGGGCGGTAAAACCAGAATGCATTTCTGCTGCAGCGCTGCGCGCCCAGGCACGCGCTTCAAAACTGCCTGGCCAAATGGTGGGATGAATTTCTGCCAGATATTCGGTAATGGCCAGGGAATCCCACACCGTAAGTTGTTGATCCACCAGACACGGCACTTTACCCGAAGGAGAATGGCTTTGTATCAGTGCTTTGTTGGCGCCGTTGGCAAGCGGCACCACACGTTCCTCGAACGGAATGCCGAATTCGGTCATGATCAACCAGGGTCGCAATGACCACGATGAATAGTTTTTGTTGGCAATATAGAGCACATGCATGGGGCTTCCCTCGAAGACAATGGTTTAGACGCGCAGGGTGAGCGTTGCGCAAGGAGCAGAGCGTGCATTACACCCGGTCGGGTTGAGTTCACTGTATGGCGCATTATGTCAGACTTGCACGATGCCGGGTTCATGTTCTTTTACCCCTCATTGACAAATCTCCGCGCGAGGCATCTACTGATGTGGACGCATCAGATTAAAAACTGTCGCAGAGGGTTCTGTCATGGAAGCGGACAAAAAAAATGCCCTTCATGAAAATTTTCTGTTGTTTCTGCTGGTTGCAGTTGGAATTTTGCTGATTATCAGTGGGCATCTGTTGCCCCATGGTATTCCTCACGCGTTGGTCGCCACCTTGGGCGGGTTGGGCGAGGCATTTTTTATTGCCGGCGCGATGGGGTTTATTGTCGAAAAAGGTCTGAAAACCGCTCTCGCCAAAGATGCCATCAGTTTTTGGGTAGGGTGGGAGGTGACCCCCGCACTACGAGAAGCAGTAAAAGAAATCATTCGACTCCCGTGTGTTCGACACCACTTTACCGTTCACTACACCATCGATCGTTGCGATAACCCGAAAGGGTTTGTACGCCTCTCGTCAGTGACCCGATTTTGCGTTGAGAATATGACGACAAAATCGCAAACCTATGAATTTCAAAGCCGGGTAGAGCCATCCAAGTTTGATGCCGTGAATGCGGCGGGACATGCAAACGCCACGCTGGAAATGAGTATGTGCGACCGTGAGGACGGTACCTATAGCAGTGTCATGGTTGAGCCCAAAGAAATTGCAGGTGTGCTGGTGCGTGCCGTACCGGTGAAGTTGGCAGGGCATGACAAGCAATGGTTTCACACCCGGCGTGAACAATATTTTCCCGAGAATTTTTTTGCGGTGCTCGATTTTCTCGCGCCAGCCTGCGAAGGTGCGACGGTAAAAGTGACGCCGAATCCTGCATTTAAAATGCAGGTGCGATTTGGGGCTGATCCCGATCCTGGCCCCGAGGCAGGCAATGAACTCAATAGCAACGAGTGGGTGCACAAAGGCGTATTGCTGCCCGGACAACATGTTCGCATTCAATGGACACCACGCCCATGACGCTATTTCAGGATCTTTACTGGCCGCGTGCGTCTTCCCTGTTGCAACGAGGTGGGTGTGGGGAGGCGGATGTATCGCTGGCGGGTGTGCCATGGTTTATGGCGTCGTTGAGCCCCGGTCGTTGTGACCTGGGGCCCGCGGCGATTCGCTCAGCGCTGTCACGATTTTCCTGTTTTGATGTCGAGCATGGAATCGATCTGCAACGTTTGTGTGTGTATGACTGGGGTGACCTGGATGTATCAGCACAAACGCCGGAGTGTGGGTTTGCACAAGTCGTAAAACACCTCACGCGTGTGCGAGAGTCGTCACCCCTAATGCTGGCACTGGGGGGCGACAACAGCATTACCCGCCCGTTCGTTCATGCGCAAGGCGGCGCGCTGCCCTCCCTGGGATTGATTACCCTCGATGCACATTTTGATTTGCGCAGCACGGCGCAAGGCTTGTCCAATGGCAATCCAATCTCGGCGTTATTGGGGGATGGCATGCCGGGGCATAATATTGTGCAGATTGGCGTTCAGTCGTTCTCTAATTCTGCACATTATGCGCATGTCGCCAAAACGGCAGGCTTGCGCTGCATTACCATCGAGCAGGTCAATGGCAAAGGCATGGCAGCGGCGATTCAGCAGGCGTTAGAGTGGCTGGAGGGCGTCGAGAAAATTGTGATTGATATCGATCTTGATGTGTTGGATCGCGTGTGGATGCCAGCAGCGCCAGGCTCTCGACCTGGTGGGCTTACGCCCTTTCAATTGGGTGAGGCCGCCTACCTGCTCGGTCGCGAGCCGCGCGTTGTGGCGGCCGATCTGGTGGAGCTTGACCCGCTGCAGGATATTGGTGATGTGTCGGTCATGAATGCCGCCAAGTGCCTGTTGGCATTCCTTTCAGGATATTGCTCGCGCTGAACCTTATGGGCGGCGACCCCCTCCCTTTACTTCGTTTTATGCCTTTTCGGCGGGCAATTTACACAGGCTGACTATACTTCAGGTTGAAATGAATGATGCTAAACCGGGGCGTATGCTGGCTGCCACATTCATCGCGTATGGCACCCCGATGATACAACCGCTAAATAGCACAACCTATAAACAACACGACCTATTGATAAAGCAATCTCTTGAAGTACAACCTCTTGTAAAAAGGCGTTTCCCTCATGAAAGGTGTGGTTTTCAATTTGCTTGAAGCCGTTGTGTCTCAGCAGTACGGCGAGGACACATGGGATAATTTGCTGGATGCAGCCGAAGTCAGCGGCTCCTACACGTCATTGGGCAACTACCCTGATGAAGAAATGATGAAGCTGGTCGGTGCGGCATCCAAGGCATTATCCCTGACCGATAATGAGGTGTTACGTTGGTTCGGTACGCATGCGATGCCCGTGCTGGCGCAGCGTTACAAACCATTCTTTGAAGCACACACCAGTACGCGCCCCTTTATTCTCAGCCTGAACAGTATTATCCACCCGGAAGTCAGAAAAATATATCCGGGCGCTGACGTGCCCGAATTTGATTTCATCGATACCAATGATGGCAGCTTGATGATGGGCTATTACTCCGCACGCAAACTGTGTGCGCTTGCCCAGGGCTTTGTGGAAGGTGCTGCGACCATTTATGGGGAAGTGTGCCATTTTGAGCATCGCCAATGCATGCACCATGGCGATGAGAAATGCTTGTTTCATATCACGTTCGCAAAAAGCTGATACCTAATGGAACCGACAGCGTCGCTCGATATTGCTCGTGAAATTTCCAAACTGCAGCGCCGACTGGAGCGTGAGCGACAGGCCCGCCTGGATGCCGAAGCCATTGCCGAAAGCGGCTTGCGTGATTTATACGAACGCAAGCGCCAGTTGAAATTGCTGGAATCGATTGCCACCACCGCCAACCAAAATTCGTCGGTCAAGGAGGTGTTGGCATTTGCTACCGCGCGCATTTGCGAATTCACGACGTGGGAATTCGGCGTGGCGCTGGTGCCCGAGAATGAAATGGATATTCATGCCATGCAGGTGTTCAATAGCGGTGAACCTGTGTGGCGTGGGAATATTCCGGCGAGTCAGCGTGCGCGATATCACCTTGACGATAGCATTGTGTCTGCATACGCATTTCCGGTGATCGTTGAAAATGCGGTTGTCGCTGTGCTGGAATTTTTTTCGAGTCAGCTTGATGCACCCTCACAAATATTGGTGGGTTTGCTCGCGCAAGTCGGCACCCAACTGGGGCGCGTTTTTGAACGTCAACGCAATGAAGCGCGCCTGCGTTATGAAACGACGCATGATCCATTGACCGGTTTGCCCAATCGTTCCTTGTATCTCGAGCATTTGCAGCATGCCATTGCGTTGCATAAACGTCACCGTGATTATTGCTTTGCGGCCTTGTTTCTAGACCTGGATCGCTTCAAGAATATCAACGACGGGTTAGGGCACAGTGCAGGCGATGCGCTGATTGTCGCCGTGGGTATTCGCCTATCGGGCATACTGCGTGGCGTGGATATTGTTGCGCGAAGTAACAGTGGTGTTCAGGAACGCACACTGGCCCGCATGGGGGGCGATGAGTTCACGGTATTTCTGGATAGCGTGAATAAACCCAAGGACGCTTTTCGTGTCGCCGAACGGTTGCTTGAATCGCTGTTAAACGAGCCCTTTATCGTGCGCGAACAGGAAATTCACGTCAGCGCCAGCATCGGTATCGCATTTTGTGATAACCATTATGAAGCCGCTGAAGAAATGCTGCGTGATGCCAGTCTGGCCATGTATCGCGCCAAAAGCACTGGCAAAGGTCGCTGCGAAATGTTTGACAATGCCATGCATATCGCCGCCATGGAGCATTTGCGCCTGGAAGGGGAGTTACGTCGTGCCCTTCAGAATGGAGAGTTTGTACTTCACTATCAACCCATCATCGAACTGGAAACAGGGCGTATCAACGGGTTCGAAGCGCTGGTGCGCTGGCAGCGATCGCCCAATGAGCTGGTATTCCCGGGCGGATTCATTCAAATCATGGAAGAAACCGGTTTGATTGTTGCGCTTGGCATGTGGGTGTTGCGGGATGCTTGTCGCACCGTGTATCGCTGGCATCAACAATTCCCGCGTGAAAAGCCACTCAGTATCAGCGTTAACGTTTCAGTACGCCAGTTTCAACAGCATGATTTAATGGCGCAGGTGCGACGGGTGATCGAAGACACGGGTATTGATCCTGCATCGGTTCGACTCGAAATTACCGAAAGCATCACCATGGGCGATGTGGATCATATCGTGCAGATACTGAGCGACCTCAAAGCGATAGGATTAAATCTCAGCATGGATGATTTTGGCACCGGCTATTCGTCCTTGAGCTATTTGCACCGGTTTCCGCTGGATATTATCAAGATCGATCGCTCGTTCGTTTCACAGATGGATAACGCGCATGAGAATCTGCATATCGTGCAAACCATCATGAATCTTGCACGCAACTTGAATATGAAAGTCGTCGCCGAAGGCACGGAAACCCAGAACCATGTCGATCGTTTGCGTTCGTTGCAATGCGATTACGGGCAAGGTTACTTTTTTTCAAAGCCCGTGCCCGCCGCGACCATAGAAAAACTGCTGGAGGCAGAAGCGGCTGCAGCAAATGCAGCCAACTTCTCAGCGTAACTTGATACAACTTAAGCTAATAGATTATTAGATGTGTATCAGACGCTCCTCTTCGTCCTCACTGTCGCCTTTGAGAATGTCAGCCGCAATCTCCAACTCGTTCAACCCATTCTCCAGATACGACAACATGCGCTGCATGGAAGGCAGGGTGCGGCGACAGGCGATCAACCCAAACTCCAACTGGTCGCGGTAGCTGGTGATCGTGATGTTGAGCGCGATATGGTCGAGTGCGATCGATACCGGGTACATGCCTTGCAATTTGGCGCCGTTCCAATACAGCGTTTCTTTGGGGCCGGGTACGTTGGAAATCACCACGTTGAACGCCAGCCAGCTGGGCGCCAGTCCCGTCATTAACGTCAAGCCTGTGGGGGCAAGCGTGAGCGCGGTATAGTTGGTGATTTCTTCCGGGCTCATGCCGGCAAAGCGCTCTTTGGCATCTTGTACCGACGCGCGAATCACGTGCAGGCGATCTGCCGGGTCGGCGATATGCGTGCCCAGATTCGCCAGAATCATGGCGATCTGATTGCCGATCGCGCTGTCGTCCTGGCGCAGTGACATAGGTACCATGGCAATCAGCGGCTTATCAGGCAAGCAACGTTGATTGATCAGGTAGTTGCGCAGCGCACTGCCGCAAATGGCCAGCACCACATCGTTGATGGTGGCGCCAAACGCTTTGGCGATATCCCGTATCCGCTGCATCGGGTAAGACTGCGCGGCGAAACGGCGTGAGCCAGTGATGCGCTCGTTGAGAATGCAATGTGGCGCTTGAAATACCGAGACATAGTTGGGATCGGTTTTGGCTTTTTCGGTCGCCTTGTAAACTTCGCGGGCAACCGCAGGGATCGTCGCCAATTGTTTACTAATGCCCGCAGTAAGCCGCGCCATGGACGAAGCCACATCGAGCGGATTGGGAATCCCGCCCTCTTTTTTCTTCTGATGACGCGCCCACACCGGTGGCAGATCGCGCTCGTTCGGATCGGGCGAAAGTGCCCGCATACCTAAACGCATGGCCGAAATGCCATCTACCAGGGAATGATGAATCTTGCTGTATACCGCGAAACGCCGCCCCTGCAGGCCCTCGATCAGATGGTATTCCCACAAAGGGCGTTCACGGTCCATCAGGTTACTGTGCTCGGCTGAGACCAGTGCCAGCAGTTCGCGGATGCGTCCGGGGGTGGGCAGGGCTTCATGGCGGAAATGGTGTTCCAGGTCGAACTGACGATCTTCTTCCCAGAACGGCTGGCCAAAACGGGTCACGATACGCTGGTTGAACGGCGGTGCCGGCTTCGAGAACTGGCGTAGCCAGTGGGCCAGCTCAGCCACGTAATGGGGGCCCGCATCTTCAGGAAATTCAAACAGTTGCAGACCGGCGACGTGCATGGGCTGCTGGCGCTTTTCTAGCCACAGAAAAATTTGGTCAACGGGGCTCAGGGGTTTCATGACAGTCCTTCTTGTTGTCGAGCGCTCAAGTATGCAGTGATTTGGGCAAGCCAGGTGTTGACCATACTAAAAAGAATGCGGCCGTTGCGGAATGACCGCAACGGCAATAAGCGGGTGGTTTTTGTGTCAAACCATTACCCGCCGTCAGCTACCCAGCTCAAGCAGCCCACGGCAGAAGCAGCCCTGCTTGAGCCGCTTTACTTTACGTTTCATTTCAAATAGTGCTGTTGATGCGTCTCACGCACATTGACCTTGAGCAGTTTACCGGTCGCGGTATGCGGTAATTCCTTCACGACCAGGGCATCGTCTGGAATCCACCACTTCGCCACCTTGCCTTCAAAGAAGGCCAGCAGGTCATCGCGTTGCGGGGTATGCCCCGGCTTGGCGATCACCAGCAGCAGGGGGCGTTCGTCCCACTTCGGATGCGGAACCCCCACCACGCAGGCTTCCTGTACATCAGGGTGACCGACCGCTACGTTCTCCAGCTCGATGGAGCTGATCCACTCACCGCCTGATTTGATAACGTCTTTGGTGCGATCCACGATTTGCATAAAGCCTTCATCGTCGATGGTGGCGACATCCCCCGTATCAAACCAGCCATTCTCAAGAGCGCTTTTCTCGGCAAGATAATAACGCTCGATGACCCAAGGGCCTTTCACCATCAAGCGCCCGAACGCCTTGCCATCGTGGGGCAGACGATTGCCTTCGCTGTCGACGATTTTCAGCTGAATGCCAAACACCGGGCGACCTTGCTTGCGTTGATACTGGTAGCGTTGTTCCAACGGCATGGCCATTAAACGGGCGCTAGGATTGGCAAGCGTGCCCAGTGGGCTCAACTCCGTCATTCCCCAGGCATGCATCAGGAACACATCATGCCGCTCCTGAAACTCCTTGATCATGGCCAACGGCGCCGCTGAGCCGCCGACGACGACGGTATGCACTGAACTGAGGATTTTGTCGTTCTGACGCAAGTAATCCAGCAGCCCCAACCACACCGTGGGCACCCCCAACAGGAAATCCGGCTTTTCTGTTTCGATCAATTCAGAAAGCGAGGCGCCGTCAAGCTTTGCACCCGGAAACACCAGTTTGGCCCCCACCATCGTACACGCATACGGGGTGCCCCAGGCGCTGACATGGAACATCGGCACTACCGGCAATACGCAACTGCCGCTCGATAGATTCATGGCATCAGGTTGCACCGACGCATAGGCATGCAACACCTGTGAGCGGTGCGAGTAGAGCACGCCCTTGGGGTTTCCTGTGGTGCCGGAGGTGTAGCACAAGGCTGCCGCCGTCTGATCATCAAAACGTGGCCACGTAAATTCATCGTTATGCTTGGCCAGTTCGACTTCATAGCACAGGGCATTGTCGAGGCCGCTGGTGGGCATGTGCTTTTCGTCCGTCAGTACAATCAGGTGTTTCAGTTTGGGCAAACGTGGGCACAGCTGTTGCACTGCAGGCAGAAATGACAGATCGATGCAGAGGATTTTATCTTCGGCATGATTGATGATGTATTCGATTTGCTCTGGGAACAATCGTGGGTTAACGGTGTGTATGACCGCCCCAATGCCTGAGGTGGCGAAATACAGTTCATAGTGGCGAAAGCCGTTCCAGGCCAGCGTGGCGACGCGATCACCTTTGCTTACCCCGAGGCTTTGCAGCAGATTGGCCAGTTGGCGTGTGCGTTTGCCAGCATCGCGATAGGTATAGCGATGCAGGGGGCCTTCAACGGTGCGGCTGACGATTTCTCCAAAGGGGTGGTATTGCTCGGCATGGGTCAGTAAGTCAGAGATCAGAAGCGAGTCTTGCATCATGCTGCCTAGCATGGGTGGGTTCCTTTTTTAATGATGATTTTTAGGGGGTTGTCGTTTGGGTGGAGTGTGGCAGAACCGTCGCTAATGTCTTGTAGGTTAACGCCATTTTAGGCCCCCGCCAACGGTCTCTTGAGGCCGCAACCTTCCCTGCAGGCCGCAAATTTCTGGCAGTGAGGGTAAACGCCTGTCTATTCTTCTAATTACGGAGCAGGCCGTCCTCATGTGATAGCCCTATTAGCGGGCAGCGATTATTGGAGAAAGTTACCCCCATGACCATTTTTACCACCATAACAATAGTGGCGGTCAAATGACGGATTTGATGGCCAGAATCGCGCAACTGGAGCAGCAACTTGCCGACGCGGAGCGTGAGCGGCAATCTTTGCAAGCATTGTTGGATGCCCGCAATAAAGATTTTCAGGACACCAATACCGCGCTGCGTCAGCTCAATATGAACCTGGAGCGCCTGGTCGAAGAACGTACACGCGAAGCATCGCAAGCGCGCGACGACGCACTGGCGGCCAGCAAGACCAAAAGCGAATTCCTGGCGGTCATGAGCCATGAAATTCGCACGCCTATGAATGCGATACTTGGCTTTACCGAACTGCTCGCCAAAACCCCGCTCACGCAACATCAAGACAAATATGTACGCCGCATTTTCGTCTCTGGCAAATCGCTGCTGCAAATCATCAATGACATCCTCGATTTCTCCAAGATAGAAGCCGGCAAGTTGCATCTGGAGGTAATTGATTTCAGTATTCGTGACGTGTTCGATCAATTGCGCGAGGTTTTTTCGAGCGAAGCCAAAACCCGTAACCTGGCACTTACGTTCGACGTTGAGGCATTGGTGCCGCATCGTTTGGAAGGTGATCCGCTGCGCTTTAGTCAGATCGTTACCAATTTGGTCAGCAATGCGCTCAAATTTACCGAGCAAGGCCACGTCAAGGTAACAGCACGCTTGCTGGATATTAAAGACAGCCTTTCTACCGTTGAAATTTTGTGCGAAGACACCGGCATTGGTATTCCGGAAAGCAAAATCAAACGCTTGTTTTCGCCCTTCACCCAGGCGGATTCCGCGACTACCCGGCGTTACGGGGGCACGGGTCTTGGCTTGAGTATTTGCCAAAGCCTGTGTCGCATGATGGGGGGGGATATTTCGGTGCGCAGTCGGGCAGGGGTGGGGAGCACCTTTGCCTTCTCGGTGTGCCTGAATACGCTCGAAGGCGAAACGGCAACCTCACTGGCCCGTGTCGAAATTCAGGAAGAAACACTCGATTTCTCCGACAAGAAAGTGTTGCTGGTAGAAGATAACGAGATCAACCAGGAGCTGGTAGTTGAACTGCTCAAAGACACCGGCATGACCATCGACATTGCCAACAACGGTCTTGAGGCACTCGAAAAGGTTAAACTGCAGGCCTACGATCTGGTGTTCATGGATATCCAAATGCCGTTTCTGGATGGATTTGAAGTCACCCGGCGCATTCGCAAGGATATCGGCAAAAAAGAGCTACCGATTATTGCCATGACGGCGAACGCTTCCAATGAAGATCGCGAAAATTGTATTCAATCGGGAATGGATGATTTTGTCAGCAAACCTATCGCACCTGCACCGTTATTCAAAGTGTTATCCACCTGGTTGAATACGGCTACTGACGTGACGGCCGATGCTGCATCTGCGTTGACGGCACCTAAGCTGCAAGCGCAAGAAGAGTTGCCTTTTGATCGCACCAAAGCGCTGCAAATGATGGGCGGTAAAGAGGCGCTGCTAGAAAAAATGCTGTACATGTTCAAGGATCGATTCAGTAACAGCGTGGCTGAGCTGCAATCTCTGCTTGATGCTGCCGATTATGAAACCGCCCAACGTTTGGCGCATACGCTTAAGGGCGTATCGGCCAACATCGCCGCCGATATTGTCAAAGTCTGTGCCGATCGAATAGAAACGCGCCTTAAACATTATTCACGCAACGATTTATCCCCACCCGATCTGAGTGAAGATGTAAAACTGCTGTCGGTCGCCATGACCGATTTATTGTTATATCTCGATCGCCATCCCCCCGCGCCAAAATCTACCAAGGCGTCGTAATGCGCTGACCCAGTTCTTCTACTCTCACTGTGGTTAATTCGTCCTGCCGGGTTGTGTCTTGTTGAGCTAAAAGGCCACTGGTTCCGGTCAAAGACACCCCCCATGTTTCATGTTAGCATCGGTGACTTTATAGTCATTTGGGTGCGTGCTAGCGATGGGTCCACTTTCTGGAATTCGAATCATTGAAATGGCAGGCATCGGGCCGGGCCCGTTCTGCGCGATGATGTTGGCTGACATGGGCGCCGAGGTGATTCGCGTCGATCGACCCGGCGCTGAAGACAGTCGCGGTGATGTCTTGTGTCGCAATCGCAAACATCTCGTCCTCAATCTGAAAGACCCGCAAGCCAAAGCCCTATTGTTGCAATTGATAGACACCGCCGATGGCCTGATCGAAGGCTTTCGCCCTGGCGTCATGGAGCGTTTGGGCGTTGGCCCCGACGTCTGTCTGGCGCGCAACCCCCGCTTAGTGTTCGGGCGCATGACCGGTTGGGGCCAAACCGGCCCGCTGGCGCCCGTGGCAGGTCACGATATCAATTACATCTCGCTCACGGGCGCTTTGCATGCGGTCGGAGTCGCAGGCCAAAAACCCGTGCCGCCCCTAAATCTGGTGGGCGATTTTGGCGGTGGCGGTATGGTGCTCGCTTATGGCATGGTGTGCGCGCTGCTGCAGACCCAGCGTAGCGGCAAAGGGCAGGTGATCGATGCCGCCATGACCGATGGTTCGGCTTTGTTGATGGCCATGTTTTCGAGCCTGCAGGCCGCTGGTCAGTTCGGCAGCGAGCGCGGTACCCATATGCTGGATGGCGGCGCCCATTTTTATGACACCTATGAAACTCAGGATGGCCGTTATGTGTCCATCGGTGCCATCGAACCGCAATTCTATGCGCAGTTGCTGGAGAAAACCGGCGCCGATAAAACCACTTTCGCCCCTCAGATGGCGCGTGATCAGTGGCCGCAACTGAAAAGCAAATTGGCGGCGCTGATCAAAACCAAAACCCAGGCCGAATGGTGTGCGCTGCTGGAAGGCACTGATGCGTGTTTTGCGCCCATACTTTCCCTCGAAGAAGCCCCATCACACCCCCACAACCAGGCGCGCCAAACCTATATCGAAGTGGGCGGCATGATACAGCCAGCACCGGCACCGCGTTTCAGTGAGACACCAGCCGAGTTACCTGTTCCCGCCAAAGCACCGGGAGCGGACAGCCGCACTGTACTACAGGCGTTAGGGCTTTCCGACAGTGAAATTCAAGAATTAATCAATAAGAAAGTGGTCATCCAGGCGTAAGCCGGAATACCACCCAAGGTTACGTTCGCCATACCGACCGTAGAAAGATTGCTGAACGAATGCACAAGAGAGAGGGAAACCCATGAACACGATGAACAAAATCGAATTCAGAGCAAACCCAAGCGCTGATGAGCGCTGGGCGTTGTTTGGCAACAAACCGATTGCAACTGGTGACGACTATGTGAATAGTTTGCGTAACCGCAATTTAACGGTCTACCTGTTCGGCCAGAAAGTGCTGGAACCGGTTGACCACCCGATGATTTGGCCCTCGATCAATGCGCTCAAGGCCACATACGATCTGGCGATTGCCGAGCCTGAATTGGCATCCACAATATCCCCGCTGATCAATCAGCGCGTGAACCGCTTTCTGCATGTGCCGCAAAGCCCGCAAGATCTGGTGATGAAAAACCGCATGCAACGCAAAATGGGGCAGTTGACCGGCACCTGTTTTCAGCGTTGCGCGGGTCTGGATGCCATCAGCGTCATGCACTCGATCACCTTTGATATCGACCAAAAATACAAGACTCAGTACCACACACGCTTTCTGGATTTTTTGAAAAAGCTGCAAGCCCACAATCAGATTATTGCCGCTGGCATGACTGACCCGAAAGGCGATCGCAGCAAAGCGCCGCATGAGCAAGAAGATACCGAATTGTTCATGCGTGTCACCGGACGCAATGAAAAAGGCTTGTTTGTCTCCGGCGCCAAAGCGCACATGACCGGTGGATTGAACAGCCACTGGATGATGGTACTACCCACCATGCGCCTGTCCGAAAAAGACAAGGAATATGCCGTGATCGGTGTTATGCCGCTGCAAGCCGAAGGTCTTACCTATATTTATGGTCGCCAATCCTGCGACACCCGCGCCATGGAGCCGGGCCTGATCGACAAGGGCAACGCCCAATATGCAGGGCAAGAAGTGCTGGCCGTATTCGATAACGTCTTTATCCCCTGGGAACACGTTTTCATGGATGGCGAAACCGAATTCGCCTCACCCATGGTCGAACGTTTTACCAATTACCACCGCGCCAGTTACGTGTGCAAAACGGGCTTGGGCGATGTCATGATCGGTGCCGCCGCCACCATCGCCGAATACAACGGCATTGAAGGCGTCTCGCACATCAAAGACAAACTGGTGGAAATGACCCACCTGAACGAAACCATTTATTCGTCCAGCATAGCGTCTGCCCACGAATCGCAGCCGCTGCCTTCGGGGGCGTGGATTAACGATGGTATGCTCGCGAACGTGTGCAAACACAACGTCACCCGCTTCCCCTATGAGATATCGCGTTTGGCGCAAGACCTGGCCGGTGGGTTGATGGTCACGCTGCCCTCCGAAGAAGATTTTAAATCGCAAGATACCAGTGCCTTGCTGGAACGTTTCTTCAAAGGCCGTGCCGATATCCCGACTGAAGATCGCGTGAAGATTTTGCGCCTGATTGAAAACATGACATTGGGTCGCAATGCCGTGGGTTATCTCACCGAATCTTTGCATGGTGCCGGTTCACCCCAGGCGCAACGCATTCAGATATTGCGTGGCATGGAGGTTGAAAAGAAAAAGTGGCATGCGAAAAAGCTGGCAGGCATTACCCAAGTGGATTAACCACTTTTGTCAGGGCGTGGCGTGCACTTTGATAGCGCATCGCCATTAGTCCTCCGATTGAAATGCTGAAAAACAACAACGCCTCTCATGCATCCCCCTCTATGCTTTCTTTACACCCTATTCTTTGAAGAGAAGAGTTTTGTAAAGCAGGGCAGAGGGGCATGCATGAGAGGCGTTTTTTTTTGTATTTTTGCGTCACCGCTCCTCATCTTTCGCCTGGAACTTATTGGTCACGACTGCTTTTGTTGATTCAGTCATAGCGAGTGTTGATAATCGCCGCACTAAAGCGAATGTCACGCTTTTTCGAAAGCAACGCTCATTCGAAAGCCACACTTATTCAAAGCTATAGTGAAACTAAAGCAATTAGCACCTTCAACCGAAGATTGGGAGCAGTCCATCCATGCCGACTTATAAAGCGCCGTTGCGTGATATCCAATTCGTCCTGCACGAAGTTTTCGCCGCCGAACAACACTATCAGCAACTCGGCTATAGCGACGTCAATCGCGAGCTGATCGACACCATTCTCAGCGAAGGTGCTAAGTTCACCGAAAACGAACTCGACCCCATCCGCCACGTCGGCGACGAAGTCGGCTCCAAACTGCACGACGGCGTTGTCACCACGCCCCCCGGCTTCAAAGCTGCCTTCGACACCTACCGCGACAACGGCTGGGCAGCCATGTCCTGCAACCCGGAGTGGGGTGGCCAAGGCTTGCCACACAGCCTGAACATCGTCTTTCACGAAATGGCCTTCACCGCCAACGTCGCCTGGTGTGCCGCCGGCACCCTCACGCACGGAGCGATTCGCGCCATCGAAGCCCACGCCACTGACGCCCTCAAGCAGCAATACCTACCGAAAATGGTCTCCGCCGAGTGGACCGGCTCCATGTGCCTCACTGAACCCCATGCGGGCAGCGACGTCGGCCTGGTCAAAACCAAAGCCGAACCCAACGCCGACGGCACCTACTCGATCACCGGCACCAAAATCTTCATCACCCAAGGCGAAAACGACTACTCCGCCAACATCATCCACCTCGTACTAGCCCGCCTGCCCTGCGCCCCCAAAGGCCCCAAAGGCATCAGCCTGTTCCTGGTACCCAAATACCTGCCCACCAACGCCAACGAACCCGGTGAGCGCAACGCCGTACACTGCGCCTCCATCGAGAAAAAGATGGGCCTCAAAGCCTCACCGACCTGCGTCCTCAACTTCGACGGCGCCAAAGGCTGGCTGGTCGGCGAACCCAACGGCGGCCTCGCCTCCATGTTCACCATGATGAACGCCGCCCGCCTCGACGTCGGCATCGAAGGCCTCGCCGCCACCGAACTGTCCTTCCAAGGCGCCCTGGCCTACGCCAACGACCGCCTGCAAATGCGCGCCCCCACCGGCCCCGTCGCCCCCGAAAAAGACGCCGACCCCATCATCGCCCACCCCGACGTGCGCCGCATGCTAATGACGCAAAAAGCCTTCGCCGAAGGATGCCGCGCCCTCGCATACTCCATCGCACTCGCCCTGGACGCCAACGACCACGGAGAAGGCGACACCCGCAAAGACGCCGCCGAC
Source organism: uncultured Moraxellaceae bacterium (assembly GCA_964473645.1). Taxonomy (GTDB): domain Bacteria; phylum Pseudomonadota; class Gammaproteobacteria; order Pseudomonadales; family Ketobacteraceae; genus HdN1. The sequence continues at coordinate 66,593 of CAYYPW010000004.1, read as the reverse complement.
CTCATCGCACTGCTCACCCCCATCAACAAAGCTTTCCTCACCGACCGCGGCCTGGAATGCTCCAACCTGGGCGTACAAGTCTTCGGCGGCCACGGCTACATCAGCGAACACGGCATGGAACAAATCGTCCGCGACGTGCGCATCGCCCTGTTATACGAAGGCACCAACGGCATCCAAGCCAACGACCTGATCGGCCGCAAACTTGGCGGCAGCAAAGGCCAACTGGTACGCAAATACATCGACCAAGCCGAAGCTTTCTGCGCCGCCCACAAAGCAGACGCCAACGTAGCCCCCTTCATCACCGTCCTTGAAGAACACCTCAAAGAATGGTGGGAACTCTCCGAACTGATGCTCGCCCGCGGCAAAGAAGACCCCAACTTCTCCGCCTCAGCCGCCGTCGACTACCAGGAATACTCCGGCTACGTCGTGCTAGCCTACCTCTGGGCCCGCATGGCCGCCGTTGCATCTGCAAAATTAGCGGCAGGCACCACCGAAACCGCGTTCTACAACGCGAAACTCACCACCGCACGCTTCTATTACAACCGCCTGCTACCCAGAACCCGCAGCCACGTCGTTATCATGAAGTCCGGTGCGGACACGCTGATGGCTTTAAAACCCGATGAGTTTGCGTTTTAAGTAAGGCGTTACAGCGCTCGGATAACACTGCTCGTCAGAGCGGTGGAGGTGGGGGTTGGTTACAGAACGTCGGCGCCATGGATGGCGCCGTCGAGCCTACAGGGACGTATTCACGGCGATTCTGGAACCAACCCCCACCTCCACCGCTTCCCAAAGAACTAAAGAAAAAAACAATCAAACCAACTCCACAATATTCCTCTCCACCCGCTGCATATTCGCCCCCGCCTCCAACTTAGCAATCCCCGCCTCAATAAGCGCCAACATCCGCTGCATAGAAGGCATCGTCCGCCGACACGCCGTCAACCCAAACTCCAAATGATCACAATAACTCAAAATCGTAATATTCAACGCCAACCGATCCATCGGCATCGACACCGGATACATCCCCCGCAACCGCGCCCCATTCCAAAACAACGGCTCCCTCGGCCCCGGCACATTCGAAATCAACACATTAAACGCCTGCCACTGCGGCATCAAACCCGTCGCCAAATGCATCGCCGCAGGCAAATACATCAACGCCGAATACGCCATCACCTCCTCCTGCGTCATCGACCCCAAACGCAACTTCGCATCCGCCACCGACGCCTTGATAATCTCCATCCGCCGCACCGGGTCCGCTACATGCGTCCCCAAATTCGCTAGAATCGTCACAATCTGATTCCCACCAATACTGTCATCCTGCCGTAACGACACCGGCACCGCCGCAATCAAGGGCCGCTCAGGCAACGCCCGCAATTCCAACAAATAATCGCGCAACGCACCCCCACAAATCGCCAACACAACATCATTCACCGTCGCATCATATGCCCGGCAAATCCCACGAATCCGCTCCAACGAATAAGACTGCGCCGCAAACCGCCGCGACCCCGTAATCTTTTCATTCAACACACACTGCGGCGCCAAAAAAATACTCGTGTAATCCGACTCACTCGAAATAATCTTCGACCGCTGATACGAATCGTAAATCGCACGCGCCACATTCGGAACACTCGACCACTGACTAGTCGTACTCTTCGCCAATTCATTCGCCACATTGATCGTGCGCGTCGTCGTATCTGCCCCGGTACGCGTTTTCTTCGGCATTTCAAACGCCCACGCTGGCGGAATCCCCCGCACCGATGCATCCGTCGACAGCACATTCATCCCCAAACGCATGGCCGAAACACCATCCATAATGGCATGATGCTGTTTGCTATATACGGCGAAACGCCGGCCCTGCAGGCCCTCGATTAAATAGAATTCCCACAGCGGGCGTTCGCGATCCATCAAATTGCTATGCTCGGCTGACACCAGCGCCAGCAATTCGCGAATACGGCCTGGGGTGGGCAGGGCGACATGACGAAAATGATGTTCCAGATCGAATTGGCTGTCTTTTTTCCAGAACGGACGCCCCCAGCGATAGGTCAGGCGTTTGTCGAAGGGCGCTACCGGTCTATTGTAGTGGCGTAACTCTGCCGCGAATTTCGTTACAAAGTCATCGTCGGCATCATCGGGAAAATCAAACAACTGCAAGCCGGCAATGTGAGTGGGTTGCTGGCGCTTTTCCAGCATCAGAAATAAATTGTCAGTAACACTGAGCGGCGTCATTTGGCAATCCTCGATCAGGGCAATGAAGGCCGCGGAATGCGACCGGTTCCTTTTGAGATACCTGATTATTCTATGGAGGGTATTCTATTGCCAGAACAACGCCGCGTTAATGACAGCAAATTGCGATCGCGCTGGTGTTTATTGTCAACACCAGCGGAAGGCCCGGGATCAAAGCTCGGCCCTTACTCCCATCGTTATGGTGCTGATGTCCATATCCTCATAGCCGAAATATTCTTCATAGGCCGCAAACGCCGATACACCGCCCGGGAATACAGCACTGCAATTCAAGCCGAGCGACTGGTAATCCTGATCGAGTTGGTCAGGTTTTAGCTCAAACGTGCGGGTTTGCAGCTCATCAAACAACAGGCGCGCAGCCAAGGGATTGAGTTCTGATTGCTCATACCGGTTCAGCCCCAGCGAACCACCGAACGTCAACACGCCCCAGGTCTGGCTGAGTGCCCAACTGGCTCTACCACCGGCTTCATAGCGATCGAGGCGATTGGATTGCGGTGCATACCCAATGGCCCAACCGCCTGATTGCGATTCCGAGAATGCGTCCACCTCGGTTTTGATCGACTCCAGTGCCAAGTAAGGCCCGTAGCTGAATCCCCCCGTTTGAAACTGATAGTCCGTTGCCAGATACACCGACTCATCGCTGCTATCGGTATCGCCCGTGGGATCAAACCTTACTCGCTCGACCCCCAGGGAATCCTCAAAATAGTCGATCTTGCGTTCGCTACGGCTGCTGGAATCGGTTGTGCCAAGCACGAAGTCTACCGACCAGCCGCCCGTGTTAAACGCGACATAGCCCATGACGCTCGACGCATCGGTTTCGATGTTGCCGGTGCCCGACACAAAGTCCGTCGTCGATTCGGTTTGGCCCACGGCGACCCCGACCACCCATTGCGGCGAGATCCGATAGTCGACGCCCGCCGTGATCCCTGTGGCATCACTGTCATAGGCAGGCTCCCGATCGGTGGCATCTTTACTGGTATTGTCCAGATTGCCATTGAGAAACGCGCCCCAGCGCGGTGCCTCGAGGCTACCAGCACTGGCACCAATCTGCTTGCCCTCGTCGCTGTGAAAACCCAAGGATTTGGCAGGTCTGGCGCTTGCGCGTAAATGCCCGATGCGCTGGCCCACATTGCGGGATTGCAACTGTGCCCCGTTGCGCGACGCCCGTTGCTGGCCCGCAACCTGCTCGGGGGAGAGCTGTTTCAACACAGCTTGAAAGGCGGCTTCACCCTGGTTTTCGCGCAAACTGCGCAAGGCGATGCAACGTTGCCGCAACAGCAGTTGGCCTGAGGTCAGATTGGTCTGATCGGCCAGCGCCAGGCGTTGGCACGCGTCAATCAAGGTATCTTCAATTGCGGTTTTGGCGTGAGCACCAGCAGCAGGCAGCAGCAATGGAGCGATAAGCAGCGAAGGGAGCAGTCGGCGTTTGTTCATGACGAATCCATGGCAAGAGTGCGGGTCTGACGATACAAATACTGACTATTCAGTTTAGTCGAGTCAGCCGATCTGCCACTGCCGTGTAGCCAAAAGACTGATCAAAAGTGTTGCCAAGGGAGCTACTGAAGGCGTTGTTAAGCGGCAGGACTATTGTAAACGCATGTGTTTGCTGAACCCGGTGCGCAAAAACTGCATCTGGTCGGCCAGGATATTGCGGTTGGCGAGCGCCATGTATTCCATCTTGTTGGGCTTGAACGGCACGGCCAGCAAGGGCATGTTGGCCTCTTCGGGGGTGCGGTTGCCTTTGCGCTGGTTGCACCGTTTGCACGCCGACACCAGGTTTGTCCACAGCTCCGAACCACCGCGAGAACGCGGTTGAATATGATCGCGGGTGAGGGCTTCAGCCGGAAAGGTTTCACCACAGTACATGCACAGGTGCGCATCGCGCCGAAACAGCAGGCGATTGCATACAGCGGGGACATGGAGTTCGTTGTACTTGAAGTGCCCTTCGGTGGCGATAATCGAGGGAATCGGCAGCAGGCTCTGTTTTCCGGCGTGATTGTGGCCACCACGCAGAATGGCGACGTGATCGCCTAGCGTCCAGATAACCTGCCCTTTAACGAGCAGTACGGCGGCGTCTTGTTGCGAAAGCCAGTCGAGCGGGATACCGGCTTTACTGAGCCGCAGTACGCGTGAATTGAAGTTCATATCAGCGCACTCGTGGATGCGGCCGGTTTTGGATACAACCCGACCGATGATCAAAGCTTATGGCTCATCACGGTTACATGATGAACCAAAAATTCTTTGATTTCCAGCATACGCGCCCATTATGACAATGGGATAACGCATCAACGTCAAGTTTTAGGCGTGACTTTGCGTGGAGTTTGTTAGAGTTAGCTTACAACGGCTTGTTCAGGCGTTGCAGCTGGTCACGCTGGTAGGCGCCAAGGGTGTCATCGAACAGGCAGCGTATCAGCGGGTCGTCGACCAGATCGGCAAGCTCGAGATCAGCCTCGATGGCCGGGTCAAAAAGCACATCGTTTATCCTCAGGTAGAGCGTGGTCAATGTCTCGCCGGAGGTAAGCGCTGCATACAATTTGGAGGCGGCCACCTCGGTGCACCACGCTAGGGGAATGTTTTCATCCTGCAATGGCGCTATCGTTTGCTGCTCTGATAGCAAAAAATCAAAATGAGTCACCGCACCGCTGGGTGAATAGACTGACAGCCGCCAACGTCTACGCTGCTGAAAATAACTGTCGTCCAAGGGCTCCAGTGAGTGGTATTTTGCCGGTAAGCCGGTGCGGCAGTAATCCATGACTGCCTGCAGGTGTGAATCGGTGAGAGGAGCAAGTTGGCGTGCAATCTCCGCCATTGACGGTGGCGTGCAATCGGGTTCATACCGGTAATCGACGTCCTGTTCGCCAACAGGGTATATCCACGGTAACGACGCTCCTTGTTCAAGTGAATCGTTGGTGAGTCTGATCGTAACGCCCGGGTTAAGTCGGACCACTTTGAGATCAGGCAAACCTGCTTCAATTTGCTGTTGAAACCCGGCATATGAAATTGGAAAAAACGTGTTGTTGTACCAGGACCAGGGTTCTAGCAAAAACTGACACGAGCTGGGCACCACATAACGTGGGTGCAAACGCTGCAATTGTGGTAGCCAATCCTCGGGAATTACACCTGTTGCAGGCGCTGCGCGTAACGGTGAGATGACCTCGGTTTCGCGCATGGTTTGAAACGGCCATAGCACCATGTCCCACGGAGCGTAACGCGCTAATTGCTTGAGGGTTGCAGGATCAATACAGGCATCGACCACGTTCAATACATTCAGCCCATCGACCCTCACATGAAACATCGAATCCACGTTGGTATCCAACGCCCGCCGGGGCGTTATGGTCAAGTTGCCAACTTGCACCGGCGTGTCGATGCATAAGGCCTGCACACGGGTAAACCCCAGTGCACGAATCAAATCGAACAATTCTTCGAACAAGCAATAAAGGTACACCGGCGTATCACGCTGTATCAGATCCAGACTGTCGAGCGAGCAATGATCATCGTGAAAATGGGAGATAAAAACCGCGTCAAAACGTTGTTGTCTGATCTGCTCATGATCAAATCGAATCGCAGGAAAGGCGTGACAATTGCAGCTAAAGGGGTTCTCAAAAATCGGATCGAAAACCACACGGGTGCCAGCGTGTTCGAATAAATACCCCGCGTGCAGAATTCTTGATATGTTCAGAGCCATGCCGTGATCGTCCGAAAAAATCGATGATACGGCACAAGTGTAAATAAGTCACTTTGCGCCGGTGCTGAGCCTCGGGTTACCATCGGCGCGCGTCGCTGTTTGACCGCCTCGAATCAATGAATGGATGCGCTACTTCACCAGGAATCGGTAAGGCTCTTGCCTGACATTTCTCGATTGAACTGCCTTGTCTGTCGCCTCGTTGTGTGTGCTCAAGCACGTTCGCGCTAATTCGCGTTAATGCGTCATTCCTTTTCGAGGCACTGTTGTTATGAATCTTGTCTACAAAAACGAAAAAACCTTGTTCACGCTATTGGCGTTGTTTTCGCTGCTGGTGTGGATTCCCCTGTTTATTTTCGTGCTCCCGTACGCCATCATTTTGTTCGTCGTCTATTTGTTCGCGCAGTCTGGTTTTATTGCCTACATCCGTGGCACCGGGGTGGCGGTAAACGCCAATCAATACCCAGAGCTTTATGCGGCGTATCGTGAGTGCGGTGACAAGCTGGGTGTCAAAGAACTGCCGGAGTTCTACATTTTGAACGCCGATGGATTTTTGAATGCCCTGGCCACCCGCTTTTTGCGCCGTCACTATGTGGTGTTGTACTCATCGGTTCTCGACGCGCTTGAAGATCACCCCGAGAGCATCAAGTTCTACATCGGGCATGAGTTGGGGCACATTCAGCGCGGCCACCTCGGCCTGAAACAGTTGTTTATTTTGCCTGGCAGTATCTTGCCGTTGTTGGGCGCCGCTTACCGTCGTGCTCAAGAATACAGTTGCGACTTGCATGGTGCTGCCTGCTGCAATAATGAGCAGGACATTCAGCACGCCATTGCTGTGCTGGCCGCTGGTTCAACCCGTTGGAAATCGCTCAATCAAGAGGCCTACCTCGATCAAGCCAATGAAACGGGTGGTTTTTGGATGTCGTTCCATGAACTTACCGGTACTTACCCCTGGTTGGTGAAGCGTATGAAACACGCCACGCTGGCCAAGCAAGGCGTAGCGCCGCAGTTTCCTGCACGCAACCCGTTTGCCTGGGGGCTGGCGGCGTTGATCCCCAACTCTGGTATGGGCGGCGGTGCAGCCGGTGCCATGCTGGTGATGTTGGCGATGATTGGTATCGTGGCAGCGGTGGCAATCCCGCAGTTTGAAAGCTTTATGCAACAGGCGGCCATGGCGCAGGTCGGAGCAGGTAGCTACGAAGCAGAGGAATACGGCAGCGATAGCGAAGAAGGCTATAGTGAAGAAGCCTATAGCGACGTGAGCGATGAAACCAGTGAAGCAGAGGGCGTGGAAGAGGGCCAAGAGGAGGATGTCGTAGAGGCTCAAGAGGAGAGTTACGACGAGGGTAGCTACGAAGCGGCTGATTACAGCGAAGAAGAGTAACGTTTGGTTCTCACAGTATTGAGATCTGAACACTCACTGTAACGAGAACCCCACACGGCAATCACCGATGTGGGGTTCTTTTTTGTGGCTGTTAATATTTAGGGTATTGGGCAATCCAAAAATGTAAATTAAAAAACACTCGTTTTCTTTTGTGTTTTTGCGATTTTCTAATTTGTATCAATCCATTAATAAGCAAGCAAAGTTCAAGATTCAAGCGCTATTATGAAGGCTGACGCGGTTGTATTGACTGACGGAGTCTGCTTGTGCAAAACAAATCCATACCTTTCGCGTTAGTGCTGGACCAGCGACATAATCTTGCCGCGTTAGCACAAACCAGCGTGATCAACGCACTGCCTTTGGCGAGAATATGGAACGAAAGAACCAGTTTGGCGCGAATATCAGATGTGATTGAAGCGCCACGTTCGCCATTGATCGCCAGCTACCTTGAATGGGCACGTGTGCCCGAATCGTATCGAAACACCCGGCGCGTGCCGCCGCATATGTTTTCGCAGTGGAGTGTGCCACTGGCCATGCGGGTGTTGATACAAAATCAGTTCGGGCTTGCGAACCTGGTGAATCTTGGCTGCGACATCAAGATCAATGCGCCCCTCAGGCGGGGTGAAAAACTGTTTTTGACCGGCGAATTGGTCAATGTGAACGAGAATGAACATCGCACGTCGTTGTCGGTGAAAGTTGTCACCAGCACTCGCCGAAATCCGCATGCCATCGAATCCTTGATACATTGCATGCTGCCCAAGCAAGCGTTACCCGAATTACCGCCGGCTAAAAACAGCATCGACAGACAGTGGGAAACGGCTGGTGCATGGGCGGTTGACGAACATGACGGATTGCGGTTTGCCTTGCTAACGGGGGATTTCAACCCGGTGCATTGGGCTGATTATGCTGCCCGGCATTCCCCGTTTAAACAAAAGGTGTTGCACGGTTTTGCCAGCTTGTCGTTGAGTTGGGCGGCGCTGCAAAGCAGAGAAACGCCCGATCGTGCCATTCGCAGAATCAGTGCGCGTTTTGCGCGGCCGGTTCCGCTGCCATCATCGTCGATGTATGTGTATCGCAGCCCGCCGCGCGCCTCTGGGTCTCGGCGTTATGAATTGAAAAACGCGCAGGGTGCGATCTTTATGATGGGGGAGTATGGTTATAACGGTGGTAATTAATCTGTAATCAAAGGTGATCTGCGTTCAAAACTGATCAGTTAGCAAAAATAGTCAGCTAGCAAAAGTAATCAGTTAGAAAAAGTAATCCGCGATTAAATGCGGTCAGTTTTTAAAAGCATTGGTAGCAATACCCCAGCCTGGCCGATCAGTTCATGGTTGGCCAGGCTGGAGGCGCCACTAGGTTGCGTGTTAACGACGATAACGCTGGCACCTTTGCGTTTGGCATAGTCAATCAATGACGCTGCGGGGTAGACGGCAGCGCTTGTTCCTACCACCACCAAGCAATCTGCTTGTTCGCATGCGCGCTGGGCAGCCGCCCATTCTCTTTCAGGCAGATTCTCGCCAAACCAGACTACTGCAGGTCGCATGGGCGCGCCGCAATTGGGGCAGTCGTGCAGGTCGGGGGGTGAAACGAGTTTGATTCGTTCGCGGTAGCCGCACGCGTGGTGGCATCGATCTTCAATAATGGTGCCGTGCAGATGGATGATGTTGTCTGGCGTAATACCGGCGCGCTCCAGCAAATCATCGACGTTTTGGGTGATCTGGATGATATCGGGGCGTGCTGCAAGGGCGAGATGGCCAGCATTGGGGGATGCGTTGGCCAGCTTGGCGCGACGCCAGTTATACCAGTCGATGACGCGAATGGGGTCATCGGCAAAGCCTTCTGGCGAGGCCAATCGCATGGGATCGAAACGCGACCATAGGGCATCGGTTTCGGTGTCGCGAAAAGTGGATATGCCCGATTCGGCGCTGAGGCCGGCGCCGGAGAAGCAGACGATGCGGCGGGATGTTTGGAGTAAGTGGCGGGCGTTGTTGAGGGTTTGATTGTCAGAACCAAGAGGGAAGGACATAGGCTGAATTTGACCTGTATTGGGTGGAGAGACGTTTAATCTCGATACTCAGATCTTAAGCGGTCAAAACAATAACGCTGAAAATTGTCCGATTATTCGGCCAACCTGAACGCAGCCTGCATCTCTTCTTGCTCCGATCGACTAATTCCAAGAGCATCAGCGATGGATCGCCATTGAGAGACAATATTTTTTTGAAACTCAATAATGGCTTTGGCCTCATCAAGCTTTAACCTAAAAATATCCGCTACGGAAAGCGCCAAATCTAGATCAAGTGCATTTTCTGCTTCGTTTATATTCAGTGTGAGACCTGCAGCATCAGACACAGGGTTTATATCGTATGCGGGCGAGAGACACCACCCTTCAGCTTAGGAAATGATACCTATGTTGTCGATTCAGCTGTCGATCTCATCGCGGAAGCCGCTGCCGCTGGTATCGATACTGTCCTATTAACAGTGACCTATACGCTCGCTGCCAACCTTGAAAATATAGCGTTGACCGGTGACGCCACAATTAATTCTACGGGTAATTGGCTAAATAACACGCTAGTGGGTAATTCGGCGACGAATTCATTGGACGGCAGGGCAGGCGCCGATACCATGTCTGGTGGTGGCAATGACCTCTATGTCGTCGATAATGCTCTCGATTTAGTAATAGAATTGGAGAATGTGGGCACTGATCGAACTAATAGTGTTGTCAGCTATACGCTGTCTGATTTTGTAGAAAACATCACGTTGACCGGCAGCGGTGCAATCAATGGCATCGGGAACATTTTGGACAACACTCTCGCCGATAACACCGGTGCGAACACTTTGTCCGGAGGTGCCGGTAACGACTCCATTACGGCTCCGCTGGTGCTGATACATTAATCGGCGGTGCTGGTAATGATGTCTATACCGTCGATAATGTGGGTGAGGTGATTACTGAATTATCGGATGAAGGTAATGACGTAGTGAGTAGTTCTGTAAGCTATACATTGTCAAACCATGTTGAACAATTAACGTTGACGGGTACCACCGCACTTTCGGGCACTGGTAACGTGCTTGCCAATACTCTCACTGGCAACACCGGTGCAAACCAGCTCTACGGTGCGGGTGGCAACGATACCCTCAAAGGTGGAACAGGTATCGATACCCTGGTCGGCGGTAGTGGTGACGATGGCTATATCGTCGACAACATTGCCGATGTGGTGACAGAACTTTCCGCAGAAGGCATCGATACCACTCACGTCTTCTGTCACCTACACACTCAGCAACAATACTGAAAATCTAACCTCGTCTGGTTCAACTGCAATCAACGAGATTGGCAATGGACTTGCAAACCGATTGGTAGGTAATAGCGGTGCCAATACGCTAACCGCAGGCAACGATACACTGGATGGCGGCAGCGGTTCTGACACCATGATCGGCGGCCTGGGTGATGACCTCTATGTGGTGAACGTTACGACAGATGTAGTAACAGAACAGGCCAGCGAAGGGATTGATACTATTCAATCCTCAGTAACGCTAACCCTGGCTGGCAACGTCGAAAACCTCAGCCTCATGGGATCGAGCAACGTAAACGGAACCGGAAACGCGCTCAATAATACCTTGGTGGGTAACACGGCGAATAACACACTAACCGGTGGTGCGGGCAACGACACATTGAATGGCGGCGCGGGTACCGATTCGCTGGTGGGTGGCCTCGGTAATGACACCTATCAGTTAGGACGTGGTTACGGCGCTGATCGAATCACAGAAAATGATTCGACCGCCGGGAATCAAGACGCTTTGCAATTCATGAGCGGCGTTGACGCTGAGCAGATATGGTTCCGTCGGGTGAACAGTGTTGATCTCGAAGTCAGCATTATTGGCACCGCTGACCGCATGACATTGAGACGGGTTGGTACAACGGCAATCAGACGCACGTGGAGCAGTTTGCGACGGCTACGGGCGATGTGTTGTTGGATACCCAGGTGGCGAACCTGGTGAATGCGATGGCGGCATTTGCGCCGCCCGCCATGGGTGAAACGACGCTTTCACCCAGCTATCAAAACTCTCTCTCGGGGGGCATTGCCGCCAACTGGAGTTGATGTTGAATGCGCCGACGTCACGTAGCGCTTCTATACTACTTGGTAACACCTAAGGCTGAAGCTACACAAAGCAGGAGCCACTCAACTCCGGAGTTACGCAAGTTTTCTATACCACCTTTGGTGTGGTATAGAAAACTTTGTGTTTGTGAGCTAAGCTACTTGTAGCCAATCACATAAAATTTCCCTATGAACATCCTGATTCCGCATCAAAAATTTTCCGGCCAGTGTGAGTTGACCGCCGAATCAGACGGCTCTGTTCTAGCTCTAATTCGCCATGTGATTGGCTCACCATCGAATTGTTGTGGTAATACGTTAGGGTGAGATGTACCTGTTTAGCGTTTCTGTCGTTTCTAAGGAAAATCGCTGAAAAGCTTGCTGCTGGAGGCTCCGCAGTCGAAGCGAAAAGGCAGGATTCTGGCTTCGAAGGGCTTTAGGCCGTTTATACCCCGGTTTCCTATGAGAGGATTTCGGCGACAGGGTGCGGGCGACGGGCAAGAGAAAAGATGACTTGGAGCAAACCATCGTCATGATACATAACGCGGACTTAGAGATGCCGCTGCAATTTGATAACTTCAGAGAGTGATGGGGGGCGGGGCGCTGCATATGTCAAGGAATGCGTGCAGTGGTTCATTTGTGGCGCAGCAGGGAGCTTGGCTTGAAGGTTCAAACAAGATGAACTAGCCTACAACCTGCTTAATCTCTCCTGACTCATTTAGGCTAGGCCTACCCCATGGAAACCCAAGTCAACTTTGTTGCCAGCAACCCATTGCCGGCCAACCGCCACTTCGGAATTGTGGTGGGGGGAATATTCTCCTTTTTGGGTGCCTTACCGCTAATAAAGGGAGGTGAGCCCTATTATGAGGTCATGCTCCCTGGCATGTTTTTGGTTGTCGTTGCGTTGATTTACCCCCGCTTACTGACACCATTAAATAAAGCCTGGTTCTGGTTGGGCAAGTGGCTTCATGCGCTGGTGAGCCCGATAATGCTGGCACTGATTTTTTTTCTCGTATTGACCCCGCTTGCGCTGCTTAGAAAATGCTTGGTGCGGGATCCGATGAATCAGGAAATAAATAAGAATTGCCATAGTTACTGGATGGAAAAACGACCGGTATCGGCGGCAGACGACTCACTAAAAAAGCAATTTTAAAATAAAAATGAATACAATAAAAGAAGTTATCGAATTCTTGATGGCGCGAAAAAAGTTTTGGCTGCTGCCTATTTTCTTGGTGCTTTTTCTTCTTGGGGGGTTGATCGTGCTTGCGCAAGGTTCTGCAGTTGCTCCTTTTATTTATACACTTTTTTGAAATATATTTATGCGAATACTGGGCATCTCTGCGCTGTATCATGACAGCGCGGCGGCACTGATTTTCGATGGGCAGATTATCGCTGCAGCTCAAGAAGAGCGTTTCACTCGAAGGAAGCATGATGCAGGGTTTCCGGAGCATGCTATTCGATATTGCCTCGCTGAGGCACGTTGTGGTCTCGATGATCTCGATCTTATCGTCTTTTACGACAAGCCGTTTTTGAAATTTGAGCGCCTTCTGGAAACGTATCTCACGTATGCGCCAAGGGGATTTGCTTCATTTTCCAAGGCCATGCCGGTGTGGCTTCGCGAAAAACTATTTCTCAAGGATCTCCTCCTCAGGGAGTTCCGTCGTTTGGGAGCCAAGCGCGATCTATCGTCAGTGCTATTGTTTTCGGAACATCATCTAAGCCATGCTGCCAGTGCCTTTTATCCATCACCTTTCAAGCGTGCTGCCGTGTTGACGCTTGATGGCGTGGGTGAGTGGGCGACGTCTTCGCTTGCTTTGGGCAATGGTAACGATTTGGCTATCACCAAGGAGATTCATTTCCCACACTCATTGGGATTGCTTTACTCAGCCTTTACTTATTACGCAGGATTCAAGGTCAATTCTGGCGAGTACAAGGTTATGGGGCTGGCGCCCTACGGTGAACCTCGCTTTGCACAGCGAATTCTGGATAATCTGGTCGATGTGAAGCCGGATGGCTCTTTTCGTCTGAACATGCGCTATTTCAATTATTGCGCCGGACTCACAATGACGAGCGAGCGATTCCACCGTCTGTTTGAAGGAAAACCACGCCAACCAGAAGCGCCACTCACGCAACGTGATATGGATCTTGCTGCTTCCGTGCAATCTGTGACTGAAGAAATCATGTTACGGATGACACGATCCATCCGTCACGAAACAGGTGAAGAAAACCTGTGTTTGGCAGGGGGCGTCGCTCTCAACTGTGTCGCTAATGGAAAAATTCTTAGAGACGCTACATTAAAGCAAATCTGGATACAGCCTTCGTCAGGCGACGCCGGCGCAGCGCTGGGAGCGGCTTATGTTGGTTGTTATTTGTTCGCAAAAGAAGGGCGCGTGCAAGAGAATGGTCGAGACGCGATGAAAGGCAGTTACCTGGGGCCCATCTTCCCGCAGGAAGATATTGAAACTCGTCTCGAAAAAATGGGAGCGAAGTTTGAAATATGTAGCGAAGAAGGGCTCTTGGATAATGTGGCACATCTGCTTGCCAAGGGTAATGCGGTCGGCTGGTTTCAAGGACGGATGGAGTATGGCCCGCGCGCGTTGGGGGGGCGTTCGATTCTGGCGGATCCCCGCTCACCTGAGATGCAGTCGGTGTTGAACTTGAAGATCAAATATCGAGAATCGTTTCGGCCCTTTGCGCCCAGCGTATTGCGCGAAGATTTGAACGAATGGTTTGATCTGGATGTTGACAGCCCCTATATGCTGTTGGTTGCTTCGGTAAGAAGTTCCCATCAAAGAGCAATGCCTTCTGAAGCAGAGAATTGCTTCGGAATCGACAAACTGCACCATGTCAGGTCTGATATTCCTGCAGTAACCCATGTCGATTATTCTGCGCGCGTTCAGACGGTGCATGCTGATACAAACCCGCTCTACCATCGACTCATTTCGCGGTTCAAGGCCTTAACGGGTTGTCCCGTCGTAGTGAATACCAGCTTTAACGTTCGAGGTGAGCCGATTGTATGCACGCCTGAGGATGCTTTTCGATGTTTCATGGGGACTGAAATGGATGTTCTTGCCATCGGCAATTGTCTTTTGCTGAAAGAAGATCAATCCCCGGCGTTAAAGGAAGATTACAAAGCTCGTTTCGAGTTGGACTGATTCCATGAAAAAAGAGTACATGGCTGCATTGGCGGTAACCGTCGTCACGCTGGTTGCGTCTTTGTTGATTCTTCGCTGGTTTGCACCCGGATTGCTCGGCATTCGCACAGATTTGCAAATGGTGCAGGTGGCAAAGGAGGTGCCACCTTTCTATCAGAATGTTTTTCGGAAGGAGGCGGCAGCAGATGATTTCTCGATCAATGACCCGATTGTCAGAACCCGGTCCATGCCTTGGTTTCCGGATGAGCAGGCGATGGGGCCCAATGATTTGCTGGGTTTTCGTAATAGGATGATCCCCGCGGTGGCCGACGTAATCACCATCGGTGACAGTCAAACCTACGGCAACAATTCGAGGATGGATGAAAATTGGCCCGCGAAACTGCAGCGACATCTTGCGGCCAAAGAAGCGGTTATTTACAACATGTCGGCAGGGGGGTGGGGTGCGCTTCAGTACCTTGATATGGCCAAGCACGCGCTGGCCTTTCAACCGAAAGTCATTATTGTGGCGTATTACACCGGTAATGACGCGGTTGACTCTTTTTCTTTAGCCTATTCCAGCGAGTATTGGCGCGAATTCAGGCTTGATCCGGAGCTGAAGGGAAACGAATTGCCCAAGGTAACGTTTCCTGCGCCCAAAGAGGAGTCTTGGCCGGTTAACTTCCAGGATGGCTGCTCAACGATTTTTACGCCTAAGTTGCGCATGGCCGCTAATGACGACGCCTTTGCCGGGGTGGGCGTGGGGTATGCGATCATGATCAAGAGCGCTGAAACGATTGCCCAGATGGCAGCAGTGGCCGGTGTTCAAGTCATTTTTACGATTATCCCCACCAAAGAATACGCTTATCGTGCGAAATTGCAGGCCGACGGTATCTTGCCTGAGCCGGCGTATGCGTCACTGGTCACGGCAGAGAAGCGTCACATTCGGTTATTTGAGCAAAGACTCAATTCAATTCAAGGTGGACGCTATGTGGATGTTGTCGGCTCTATGCAACAGCGGCTTCTTGATGGTCAGATGCTCTATCGTGAAGATGACAACGGGCATCCTGTGAACGCGGGCTATGCGGTGATCGCTGATGTCTTGCATCGAAGCGTCGATGAATTTTTGCCAACACCACCTCGAGGACTGTACGCTCGAATGAGGTCCGCCGGTGAATTTGAGTTGTATTTGGTTTCACGAGAGGGTTATTGGCTGGTGGGTTCAGAGGACATTCTCGAGAAAAACGGATGGCTACCCGGCGCGGTAAAATCGTTGACGCAGCGAGAACTGGCAAATTTGCCTTACAACGGGCATCTGGACGAGATCGATCCCTCTCGATTTGGGCCCAAAGCGCTTACGAAATAGCGCTCTAGAAGGATGACGTAGCAACCAGCCACTTGCCCGATTATGTCCTGATGTTACCCAGTGTCATCTGCGGCTGCACCCATTGAGCTTATAATAACGATGTTGGTGAGGGTTGCGTGTGCAGTGTTTTGGCGTAGTTTGGCGCCCGCCGTCGAAATAGGCATGAGTCAGCGAGAAAGGAAGACCGGCTGGTGGAAGACGATATCAATTATGCTCCACCAGCGCATTTTAATGAACAATTCCCGCCATATCCCAAAGCCCCAGTCCTTGAAGGGCTGCAGAGGAGGCAAAAATATATTTTTCGCAATCCCGCTCTGCTAAGGGGGGGCTCGTGGGATGGTACCTCGCACGTATTTTTCGAACCGGTGGATTTCATTGCGCGACTTGCTGCTTTAGTGCCGAAACCGCGTGTGAACCTGACGTGGTTCAAGCATCGTGCGTTGGTCACCCCGGGAAAACGCGGCAAGGGGAGAAAGCCGACGGAAGAGGGATGTTCGCAAGAAATGACCCTTGCCGATTGCCGCAAGGCAATGACTTGGCGGTAGCGTCTAAAGCGAGTTTTCAATATCGATATCGAAAAGTGCGAACGCTGCGGCGGGCATGTGAAGGTCGTTTCATGCATCGAAGACCCTGCCGTGATTGAGAAGATTCTGCAATATCTGCCCTTGAAGGAGTCGTCACCGCTACCTTCCGTCAATGAGGCCAGGGCTCCGCCACGCCACGTGTCACTGTTTTGACTCTGATATCAATTACCCATCAACATTGTTGTTATTCAGAAGGCAGGATAACACACGCACATAAGGTGCTTCTTTCATATAAAACGCTGAAAAATTGGGCGGATAAGGCTCGTAAGGCGATGCAAAAAAACAGGATTTTGGCTGCGGCAGGGTAAATTGGGCAAGTGAGAGCAGGTTTCCTATGATAGGATTTCAAGAAAAATGGGCTTCGTTCCCCCTATAAATATTCTCCATGATTGGTTTTTAATGTTCTGGATTCCACGAAATCAAATGTGTCGAAGCCCTTGTCTCCCCCAACCGTTTTATGGCGCTCTCCGGGCAGATCCATCAGCATTTCCAATGCGGCGGTCCTTTCCGTTACGCTGGCTGCCTTGGTTGTCTTCACTCCGACCACCAGGCAATTTCTGTTTTCCATCAAGTGATGAACGCCGTATCTCAATCGTGATTCCTTGCCTTTGCTCTTGCGCATCTGCTCTGCATCCGGATCGGTCTTCGAAACGTGTGTTTCGTTGGTGCGGCGCTCACCGTGAAAATCGACCTCCTTATTTTGTGGTCCGCCGTCATCATCCTCATCTCGGGGACGGAAACTTTTATGTGACGCCCAGGCATCAATCAATGTTCCATCGACACTGAAATGCTCATCGGACAATAGATGACGTTTGCGCGCCTGCCGAAGCACAGCATTGAACAACGCAGGTAATACTTCATGTTCCAGCAATCGTTCCCGGTTCTTGGTAAACGTTGAGTGATGCCATACCATGTCATCTATTTCCAGCCCGACAAACCACCGGAAAAGCATGTTATAGCGAATTTGCTCCACCAGTTGGCGCTCACTTCTAACCGTAAACAACACCTGAAGCAAAGATGCCCGAATCAGCCGCTCTGGTGCGACTGATTCACGACCCATGTCTGAGTACATCTCGTCAAAATGGGTATCAATCTCTTCGAGAGCCGCATCCAGCAACTTCCGGATAGCGCGTAAGGGGTGATTCTTGGGTACAAAATCGTTCACCGTCGTGGTGACGAATAGTTTGGGTTGACTGATATCCTCACCGCGCATGCATGGTCTCTCAAATATCTCAGAATGAACGCCATTTTCTCACGAAATCGAGCTTTTTTGTAGATTTTCAACAAGCTGTTAGTAATTAACGCCAAAAGATGGGTTTTCTCGTTGCAGCCCTTTCAAGGTGATTTTTATCCATTTTCAAGAGCTTGGCTGTAGAAACGTGCGGCGTTGCTTTTGACTTTGTCCTTGGTGGTGCTAGTTTCTTCGGCCCTCGACGATGCATTTTGTATTTTCAAGCTTCACGTTCCTTACCAATCGTAAAAATACCGCGATGAAAGCTTTACTCGTCATGCTATGAAAAATTTCCCACTCTTCTGGCAAAATCGCCACGGTCATGCCCTCATGGGTTCTGCCAATTTCTCCAGCGATATAATAACCCGATATTTCGTTCGCAATTTTCTCCTCGCCATGAACAGCGCGCATACCCGCCTTTACTACCGCCATGATATTTTAGGCAACTAGCGCCACGCAAAACCCAAAAAGCGCCGCTTTGGGATACCCCAGTGTGTTAATCTTGGACTGCAAATGGGCTTCCAGCTCCTGAAACATTGTTTCTATGGTCCAGCCCTTTTCGATACAGTTGTGCCACTAATTTCGCCTCAGCGGTGGATTTTGGCAAATTGGTCAGAGTGGCGAGCTCCCATTCATCATCTCTCGTGGGTTTTTCCAGTCGGATAACGATTCGTCGCCACTTCGCCGTCACTCCATCCTCATTCTCAATTTCAATCCACTGTTCGTAAATTTCGCCCGTTTCGGTGTCGCCAATCCGCTTGAGTTCACTCAGCTCAACATATGGCATAGGCTCCCCGCGCCGCTATTCCAAAGAGGAACACTCGCACACAAAAATTTCTATCCATGCTGATCACGTTGTTTTCCCCTACGGCTTCAAGCACACCAGGTAGCAGAGATCGCTCCTGCGCATGCCCATCTTCACAGGGAAACACATCAGTCGCCATTTTAAAGGCGGGCTCGTAGATCACCAGTGATTTTCCCGGTAACGCGCCCGCCGCGTTATTCTGCAATACCTTCAGGCGATGCTCGGTGCCTTCAATGCAATTGCCATCCAGCATTTTTACCCGAAAGCCCGGCAGCAATGGTGCGCATTCCCCTTTGAGTGAATAAACCATCTCGCTCACTTCTTTCGCGGTAACCTTTACCAGCGCTGCTGACACCGCGATTTCAAGTCCGTTGAGCTTGTTATAGACGGACGTGAGCGAAACGCCGATATCGACCTTTGGGGATTGATACGCAGCATTGATTGAGGGAAAGGTTTTGGTAACCACAAGACTCATTAATTCGAATATCGATGAGAATAAGAGCTCACGTGTATACTGCTTTTCTGTGACCCTTTCAAAGCACAGTGCCAGCGCTGCTTTGAAGTTTGGTTGAGCGCAGAACCCGCACCAAAGAAGCACGGCACAAAGTACCGGGCTACAAAGAATGTCCAACCCAAATAACATGCAGGTAAAGTATTACAATCGGAGATATACAAACAATCGAATACAACACAATACCACTATAAATGAAGGCAATTTAAGAATACAACCATGCAATAGAACATAAACCAAAAGAAATACGAATACGCTCTTGGTTGCAACCGCGATAGGCCGACGCATGTTGGCCGGCTGCCCCGACAGGGGAGCACCACCAGCGAAGTTTGAGGCCAGCGGCCGACGCCAGAAATCAAGACTCAAAACATGGTAGAACAAGCTGGCACAGGCATGGATTGGCAAACCTACAGCAATCACCGATACCAATTCAACATCTACAAAGTCGCACAGAATATTTCGAAACAATCGAAAAAAATACTGATACGGAGAAATGAACTAACACAAATAATTGGCGCGTAACGTGAGCTTGGGCCGCAATAGCCCAAAAAGAAGAAATACGCGTATCAATCCTACCACACCGTGCCGCTTATTTTTCTCAAAACACCAAGGCATCCATAATTCAGGATTCGCTTTCACGCTATCCTGGTTGCGTTGCAAGGCAGTCGCAATCAGAGACGTAATCACATCACCGACCGCCGCACCTACGGCACTTTTGAAAAAATGCGCATTCTTGCGATTGCGCGCTACCAAATTCAGATGCTGTTCCATGGCGTTGTTATCGAGCTTGGCGCCCTCGTGCGTGCAGAAGCGACTCAGATCCTCGAAGTGTTAGTTGAAATAGCGAAGGGCCTTGCCCAACCCACTGTTTTCTTCCACGCGTTAGCTGGCAAGCACTTCCTCTCCCCACATCTGAAAGTGCTGCTTGACCGGCAGGGAATGCTGTTGGTGATAAGCCAGACGCTCTGACGCCGATAGTTTGTCTTTTTCCACCTGGGTTTCATGCTGCCAAATAAATGCATACGGCTCCAACAAGGCCTTCACGTCGACAGGAAAATGCGACATCACGTCGGTCACGGTGACATGGTTGCTCAATAGGGCATCACTCATCACCTGGGGTGGCGCCAACCCGCCGGGGCGTAGGCGCAGGATCTCGTCAATCCATTCCCCGGCATGACCGATATCGGTGTTAAACAGGATGATATCCGGCCCGGAGGCGAGGGTAGCGATCATCCCGGAATAATACACCCCGGTGTGCAAGCGCTCCTGATCAGGGAGTCGCTGTTTTTTCATCACCGGCGCCTGATCCAATATTTTTTGCGGCGTGTCGTCGATGTGTTAATGCCCGGTATCTGCCACCGCTTCGCATTGGTCATAGACCGTCGATGCCGTCACCGGCGTGCCGAACAATTGCTGCAGGCTGCCTTGCCGATAGGAGGGGCTGCCGTCGAAATACTTGTTGATCGCCATGACACTGCAGCCGCTGTGACCGTATTTTTGCTGCGGCTCGCCATCGGTTCTAACGTCCTCCGGCATCGGCGCGGTGAAATACTCACCACAGGCGTTACAACGCAAACGCTCACAAATATGCTGTCTGGCGCTCAAGGGGGCGCTGCCACTGATCCGTAACAGGCGGGCTGGTTCGAATTTGTAGAGCTTGCCACGCTCACAGGACGGGCACGGATCGCCTTTGTGCAAGACCTCTAGCGGATGATGCACCACCTGCGGCGGTGTCGCTGGCGGGGCCGGCGGGCGCTCGCGCGAGCTACGTCGGCTCGGCGACGCCGTGTCCGGCGTAGTCCCCTCGCCGGTTTACCTCAATCCTAAAAAAGGTAAATCCATCAGGGAATACAAAGCGACGGCATAATTATAAAAGTTAGGCGAAAACAATCTTGAAAGACGCCGGGGCGTTGGCTACCCTAAAATTCGCTTTCCCAGAAAAACCGACCCAAAGTCGCTCATTTACTTCTCGGCAGCCAAGGTTTAGCGCTAAGTATTGGCTTAATTTGCTCGAGAAAACATGCCGATTCGCCCATTCATGAAGGGTATACTTGCATGAAAATGCAGTGTTTTACATCCTATACTCCAGAGCAGGTCCTCATGAACACTCTCGCAGAGTGGCCCTCTCATCTGATATTTTTGTCCACAAATTACATTGCTGCCTGATATTCTTGTTACAGGCTTTCTTGTCAGGGATGCGCCAACTTATTGATAAATATCGGGATATTTATTATTACCATCATTCAACTACATTCCATACTCCATGAAAGCCAAAGTCATTTTTTATATTGCGGGGAGCGTCATTGTGACCCCAGCGCTCGCAGGCAAAGTACATGGAACTGGAACAATTGATGGACTTGAAAGTCACCACAGTGGCGAAACGGGAACAATCTTTTGCCAGCGCTGCTGCGGCTATCTACACCATTACCCAGGAAGACATCCGTCGTTCAGGCGCCACTAACCTGCCGGAAATATTACAGCAAGCACCCAGCATGGAAGTTGCGCGTATCAATCCTTCTATGTGGGCAGTCACAGCGCGCGGTTTTAACGGTCAATTCGCCAATAAATTGCTTGTGTTGATCGGCGGGCGTAGTGTCTATACCCCGCTCTTCTCTGGCGTTTATTGGGATGAGCAAATGCCGCAGCTGGACGATATTCAGCGCATCGAAATCATATGCGGGCCCGGTGCCAGTTTGTGGGGTTCCAATGCGGTCAACGGTGTCATCAACATCATTACCTGCGATTCGGAGCAAACACAAGGTACTCGCCTTGTCGCCGGTGCTGGAAACGAAGAAAAAGACTTTATCTGCAGCCGCTATGGATTCCATAACGGCAATTATACAGGGCATATTAATGCACAGCTCCGGCAGGTTGACGCAAGTAAATATCACGAAAGCCAGGTAACTCCCAATGATGATTGCCAAACGGCTCGAATGGGATTACATCTGGATTTCCGGCCCTCCGTTTCCGAAAAAGGTACGCTGGATTTCTGCTGCACTGAAACCAATAGAAAAGCCGATATTTTTATACATGAGGATTTGCAAGCGCTAGTGAATCCCCACCACTCCTTCGACGTCCATGCCTGGCACAGCACCGCCAATTGGCTTTGTGAACTGGACAACCAAGATGCGCTATTCCTGCAAGCTTATTCCGATTCTGATCGTCGTGTCGAACCGCTGAATGTCTCCATTCGCCTGACACTTAATTTCGAAGCGCAACGCAATCGCAAGGATACGGCACGTCATCGAGCTAGCGAGGTTTATTGAGTGCTTATAAAAAAGCAATTGTTGGGTTTTTTTGGAATTTTTTTAGTTCTATTTTTAATTGTATTTTCGTATGAAAATGCTTTGGATAATGGTTTCGTTTGGGATGACATTCAATTCTTCGAAGAAAACCCGACAAGGTGGCTAGGCCGCAATGTTGAAATATTTTCTTTAAAAATAATTCCTTTGGGCGAAGATTACTATCGTCCAATGACGCTTTTCTCTTATGCATTGCAAAGCGACTCAAATCAAGTGGGCAGCTTCAACCTGCACTTGGTAAACCTTTTACTTCATCTCGCCAATGCAACACTGGTTGGATTGATTGTTTATTCTGCCCTTATTCATAAGAAAGCAAATTACAACGCTATTTTTCCAGCTCTTTCGGGAGCATTAATCTACGGATTGCATGCTGGACTCATTGAAGGCGTTGTGTGGGTTTCTGGCCGATTTGATCTTTTTATTGCATTTTGGGGGCTGCTTATTATTTGGATCAATACGTCTTCGATTTCTCGCACACCGCTGACCATATTGACGGGATTATGCTTTTTCATGGCTGCTTTATCCAAAGAATCAGCGCTAGGAATTGCACTCATGCTTCCGATTTTTCATTTATTCAAAGAGAAGATTATTCTCTCACGCGCCGACACTAGCATACAAATCCTCCAAGAAAAATCACGAGTATATTTTGCAATTATATGCGCTGGGATTGCCTACCTTTTTCTCAGATCAAAGGCTCTTGGCCATATTTATAATTATCACCCAAATGGGGACTGGCAAAACCCTATTGCGAAAACACTGACAATATTCAACACGCTGGCAGATTATACACTGATTGTTTTTTGGCCCTTCTTTCATATTTCTCCAATACACCCAATTGACGAGGCGTTTTTTCCATCAAGCGTAATTGGTTATGCACTAATGTTTTTTTGCATCTTATTTTTCGGGGCATTATTAATAGCAAAGAGAAAAAGCCCCTGGCTTCTACTTGTTTCTTGTGTATTTTTTTCATTATCTCCTGCTCTTAATATATTCACGATACCAGGCTGGAAAAACCTGGCGCAAGAAAGATACCTTCAATTTCCTCTTGGCGTGGCTATCTCCCTGGGCGTGATCATGCTATGCATTTTTCCACCTCTTCAAACAAGCAAGAAAATGGGAAGAATTGTGGCGGGATTCTTTTTTCTTTACGTCGCGCTGTCACTTATTACAATAAAATCTGTCGTTCCCATGTGGAAATCAGAATTAAGCTTATGGTCTTGGGTTACGCTGCAACATCCACGCAATGCGTTAGCATGGTACAATTTAGGTGTTGAGCAATGGGACGAAGGAGCATACGAAAGCAGCGCGCGCAGCCTGGAGAAGGCGCTTGAATTGGCCGGCGACGACAATGCCCTGAAATCAAAAATTTACTCGAATCTTGGCATAATCAACCTCATGATCCAAAAACCGTATATTGCATTATCGAATTACGATAAAAGCATTAACCTAAACCCAAAAGACATCAACCCGCTGATAGACGTGGCTGAAATTTATTTGCGACTCAAGCTTCCTCATACAGCCAAGCAATATATCGATCAAGCAAATGAATTTCCAGACTCGATCAAAAACGCTCGATTAGCCTGCATAGAAGCCCGATACAACATATGCACAAACAAAGAAGGAATCGCCCAAAATTTATACAAAAAATGCATCGCGTTAAGCAACAATAGGTCAGAGAAAGAAATCGCCGAATCAGTGCTAACCAAACTTCAATCTGGTACATTTGAATTTCCATATTATTCTGACGAAGTTATTTCAAATAGGAAGCTTGCTAATTAGTAGGATAAAAATTAGTCGCTATCACCCATTGTAAAATGGGGTTTATGGATCTGCCCTTTCAAGGTGAGAAAACGATCAATACGATCTGTTTAACGGATTATTTTGACAGCAACGGATGACCATTCCTTGGATTTCCCATCTGGCTGTCGCCAGAATAGCCTTCCTATCGATATCGAGAGATCGGCGATGGCTTTCAGTGCGATTCTAGAACGTTTTATACAAATGAGTCCCATACCGGTCATGGCAAGGCGTGTGTTGACGGTGGAGAAGCTGGACTGTGCTTTGAAAGGGTCACAGAAAAGCAGTATACACGTGAGCTCTTATTCTCATCGATATTCGAATTAATGAGTCTTGTGGTTACCAAAACCTTTCCCTCAATCAATGCTGCGTATCAATCCCCAAAGGTCGATATCGGCGTTTCGCTCACGTCCGTCTATAACAAGCTCAACGGACTTGAAATCGCGGTGTCAGCAGCGCTGGTAAAGGTTACCGCGAAAGAAGTGAGCGAGATGGTTTATTCACTCAAAGGGGAATGCGCACCATTGCTGCCGGGCTTTCGGGTAAAAATGCTGGATGGCAATTGCATTGAAGGCACCGAGCATCGCCTGAAGGTATTGCAGAATAACGCGGCGGGCGCGTTACCGGGAAAATCACTGGTGATCTACGAGCCCGCCTTTAAAATGGCGACTGATGTGTTTCCCTGTGAAGATGGGCATGCGCAGGAGCGATCTCTGCTACCTGGTGTGCTTGAAGCCGTAGGGGAAAACAACGTGATCAGCATGGATAGAAATTTTTGTGTGCGAGTGTTCCTCTTTGGAATAGCGGCGCGGGGAGCCTATGCCATATGTTGAGCTGAGTGAACTCAAGCGGATTGGCGACACCGAAACGGGCGAAATTTACGAACAGTGGATTGAAATTGAGAATGAGGATGGAGTGACGGCGAAGTGGCGACGAATCGTTATCCGACTGGAAAAACCCACGAGAGATGATGAATGGGAGCTCGCCACTCTGACCAATTTGCCAAAATCCACCGCTGAGGCGAAATTAGTGGCACAACTGTATCGAAAAGGGCTGGACCATAGAAACAATGTTTCAGGAGCTGGAAGCCCATTTGCAGTCCAAGATTAACACACTGGGGTATCCCAAAGCGGCGCTTTTTGGGTTTTGCGTGGCGCTAGTTGCCTAAAATATCATGGCGGTAGTAAAGGCGGGTATGCGCGCTGTTCATGGCGAGGAGAAAATTGCGAACGAAGCATCCGGTTATTATATCGCTGGAGAAATTGGCAGAACCCATGAGAGTATGACAGTGGCGATTTTTCCAGAAGAGTGGGAAATTTTTCATAGCATGACGAGTAAAGCTCTCATCGCAGTGATTTTGCGGTTGGCCGGAAATGTGAAGCTTAAAAATACATCGCCGAGGACCGAAGATAGCAACACTACCAAAGAAAAAGTCAAAAGTAAGCCCTCATGTTTCTACCGCCAAGCTACCAAAAAAGGATAAATAGTCACCTTGAAAGGGCTGGGTCAATCACTTAAGCTACGCACATGAACATCCTGATATTGCACCAAAACTTTCCCGGTCAATTCAAACATGTCGCACTACATCTGCGCGGCATGGCTGGCGTGAATCTTAAGGCGATCGCCCATAAAAATTGCCCAGGCCTGCCAGGAATCGAAACGCTCACCTACGACTTGCATCGATCGATTGCCAAGCAAACGCATCATTATGTGAAGCCATTGGAGAATGGCGTGCTCTATGGTCAAGCAGTAGCGCGTGTATTATTAAAACTAAAGAGTGAAAAATTTTATCCGCACATTGTCGTTGCCCATCCTGGCTGGGGAGAAGCGCTGTTCGTCAAAGACGTATTTCCAGCCGCAAAGTTGATTTCATTTTTTGAATTTTTCTATCACGCAAAAGGTGCGGATGTCGGCTTTGATCCCACTCAGTCGGTAAGTTTTGATGACATAGCACGAGTGCTTACCAAAAATGCATTAAATCTTTTGAACCTGGATGCATGCGACATCGGAATTTCCCCGACGTAGTGGCAAAAATCACTGCATCCCCAGAGCTCTCATTCAAAAATCAGGGTGATTCATGAGGGAGTGGATGGTGAACTTTTGAAACCAGACCCTTCAGTGAAATTTAAGCTGCCCAGCGGTGTAGTGCTGGGGCAGGGTGATGAGGTTGTCACTTACGTGGCGCGTAACCTTGAGCCCTATCGTGGTTTTCCAACTTTGATGAAGGCTGTTGCGGTGATCGCCAAGCAGCGCCCCAACTGTCACTTTATTATCGTGGGAGGGGATGGCGTTAGTTATGGGGCCGCTCCCAAAAATGCCTCCTGCTGGCGTGAGCAACTGTTAAAAGAAGTCGATATCGACACCTCTCGCGTCCATTTTTTAGGTCGTGTCCCGTATGACCAATATCGCAAGATTCTGCAGGTGTCTTCGGTACATTTTTATCTTACCTATCCGTTCGTTCTCTCGTGGTCGATGCTGGAGGCGATGGCAACAGGGTGTTTAGTGATGGCATCTGCAACGGCGCCAGTTCAGGAAGTAATTACCGACGGTGTGAACGGCCTATTAGTCGACTTTTTCGACCACGAAGAATGGGCGAAACGCGCCATCTTTGTGTTGGCGCACCTTGATGATTACCGAAACATCAGAACAAAGGCCAGAGAGACCGTACTACGTCACTACTCGCAAAATGCAGGCTTGAACAGGTACTTGCAGTTATTTGAGGAGGTATTGGGTTAGTAAGGACATGTTGTCAAAACAAGCTTTGACCGGTTCATTTCACCCCTCCCTCCCTACGACATTTTTCTGCCCTAGGGAGGGAGCGTTACGGCGTTCAGCTAGTCCGCGTTCTCCATTGCTAGTTATCCCTCGTTTGCTCAATACGCCTGCAAATCATGATAATACGGATCGCTGGAATTCCTGGCGCGTGAGCTGAGAATCACCAGCTGACCATTATCCATCTCTACGATATCCGCCATTCTGACCGGTCCTTTTGTAGAATAGCCCCAGCAAGTCCAGCCATGACAAAATGCGGGAAGTCCGTAGATCGAAGGCTCTTGTGTAATGGTGCGAACCAGCGTGCCACTCGGTGACACAATGACGTGTCTGAAATGCGTGGTCGTCTTGTTCGCGTCAGAATAAATATCATGCACGGTGATATCAGATGCATAACCGAACGCGACATTACCAGAGGGTAGTGCGGTCAACACAAGTTGAGACGCGCTGGCATTTGAGGGAATGCTGCGTTCATAGTGCCAGAGCGAATCTCCATTCCCGGTATAAGCCTCGACATAAAAATGATTCGCCTTACGGGTAAGGAGGTAAATGTTATTCGCCGACACCTCGATCTTTTCGACATCCACCGAAGGGTCGCGCAGGGCGTGTGTCCATAACGTTTGGCCTTGGCTGCCAATGGCAATCATTTGACCCTCATCCGTGTAAATACTACCCTCATTGAACATTGCGCCGTTCAGGTCATCCATCGGATCGGTCTGTAGCAGCGGTGACAGCGCTTCATCAAATACCATCAGGAAACCATCGTTTTGCGGCATATTGGTCACAGCAAATGCAGCAACACCCCCTTCAACCTTGATGAGCTGGACATTTTCAACGTTGGCGGCAAATGCGCTATAACGTGCCGTGATTTGTCCATTTTCCAGCTTGGAAAGTGCGCGCGAGGAACGGTTCCAGAAATAGATAGCGCCGGTGGTGGGCGCAATCATAACACCTGAGTGGCGTGCCAACTGATTGGATGCGCTTTCGGAATATCGCCATTCGGCCTGCATGTTCAAATCAAATTTTACAAATTCAACAAAATCCTGACTGTATGACACGTAGCCGTCAGCCGTGGTTTGCATTTGTGCCGGTTCCGCGACACTTACCGGAACCGCTACCACCTGATCATCAATCTTGCTGCCGTCGGATGCGAACGTCTCGGTGCGTCTTTCGCTGACGTTGCCACTGATGCGTTGCAGTTGGCGAGCATCATTGACGCTCAACGACTGGTAAGTTGGTCTCCCTGACAGGTAGTTTTGCTGCCAATCGGGTTTGGTGGTGCCGCCACAGGCGATAAGCCCAAGCGTGCATGCCGTGATGCCAAGGTATCGGTGCAGTTTCATCGTAAACTCCATTTTATGGGTGAGGTGTCGATTTGTTATTGAGGCCAGCGGTTCCGGTATCGCTGCTTACCGGGTAGGGTGGCGACCAGAACTGTATCAGTTAAATTAGTATTGGAATACCATTCCAATACTAATTTTCGTCTTTTGCTGTCTGATGACCCCTTCATGTCTGCAATTGGCTGGGCGCAAGGGTTTGCCATCGCATTGGTTGAGATTCAGGTCGGCTAAAGGCAGGGCAGGGCGATAGGGCTGTGTTTGGTCATAGGCCGGAGTGAGGTAATACCATGCTATTTTGTATAAAATGCTGAAAATCAACGTCGTTTGTGAGAGTTCCCACCGCGTCTCGAACCGGCCTTCTAATAAAAACAAGTCAAACTGGAGAAAGCCATTCCGATGCTGCCGATTGAACAGGTGCTGCCGCGCATACTAGAGGCGACCCAAGCCCACGACCGACTGGTTATCCAGGCCCCGCCCGGCGCCGGTAAAACCACGGTCATCCCACTGGCGGTCAGCGCACTCGACTGCCTGCCCGGCAAGATCATCCTGATACAACCGCGCCGCCTGGCCGTCTATGGCGCAGCACGCTATATGGCCAGCAAATTGGGGGAGGGGGTGGGTGAAACCGTGGGCTATCGCACCCGTTTTGATTCCCGCTGCCAACGCAACACCAAAATCGAAGTCGTTACCGAAGGAATTTTCTTACGCCAGATTCAAGACGACCCCAGCCTCGAAGGCATATCACTCGTCATCTTCGATGAATTTCACGAGCGCTCGGTCAATATCGACCTCAGCCTCTCCTTCGCGCTTGATGCACAACGTGGCCTGCGCGATGCAGGTGATCCGTTACGCGTGTTCGTGATGTCCGCCACCCTCGACGGCGACATGCTGTCAAAATGGCTTGATTGCCCGATGATAGCCTCTGAGGGACGGTGTTATCCGGTCACGACACATTATGCGCCGTTGCCACTCAACGTCTGGCCAGAAAAACACATTGCCAGCACTATCGCGCGACTTCTACGCGAAGAAGACGGCAACATCCTCGTGTTTTTACCCGGTTTTCGCGAGATGCACCGCGTCTCCTCGCAACTGCAAGACATCGGTTTACCTACCGACGTGCAGCTACATTTACTCCATGCGTCACTCCCGCCAGACGCACAAGAGCAAGCCATCGCACCCCCCGCTAACGGCCAACGTAAGGTAGTACTGTCAACCAACGTCGCCGAAACCAGCGTCACCATCGAAGGCATCCGCGTCGTCATCGACAGCGGTCAGGTTCGCGTATCGCTCTATGACGAAAGACGCGGCATGGACACCCTGCAAACCGAGCGCATCTCTGCCGCATCCGCTGAACAACGCCGAGGACGCGCCGGACGCCTCATGCCCGGCGTATGCGTGCGCCTGTGGCCCGAATCCGAGCAACTCAAACCCTTCACCGAACCCGAAATCATCCGCGCCGACCTCCAACCCGTCGCCTTAGAGCTGGCGTTATGGGGCATTTCCGACCCCGCACAACTGTCGTTACCCACACCGCCCCCGGCAGAAGGCTTCAAACGCTCGCGCACTATATTGCAATCCTTGGACGCCCTCGACCCCCAAGGCAGAGTGACCGCGCTTGGCAAACAATTAGCTGCACTCGGATTACACCCGCGCCTCGCCCATTTAGTCTACTTGCACCGCAACGAACCCGCAGCCTCGGCCGCCATTGCCACCGCCATGATCCTGTCAGAAGGTGACCCCTTACGCCTCGAAGGCGGCCAGACCCAAGCCGACCTACACTTACGCCTGACGTTATGGTCCTCCAGCGCCCGTGACCACCAATTACAACGCGGCATCTGGCAACGCATCCAACAAGGCGTAAAACAACTCGCCACCCGCGTAAAAACCCAATGGCAACCCGCCAACGTCGACCATGCACAGATAGGCATCGCCCTGGCCCAAGCCTTCCCAGACCGAATCGCCCAATGCCGCGCCGATCACAAACAGCGTTACCTCATGGCCAATGGCCGCGGCGTCCAACTCTCCCGCGAAGACCGCCTCGCAGGCACCCCGTTATTGATCGTGCTCGACACCGACGGCGCCGGCACCGAACCCCGCATCAGACTCGCTGCCCCCGTCACCCTTGCCCAACTGGAAACCACCCTCAAACCCCACATTACCCAACAAATCGTCGTTACCTGGAACAGCACCCGCAACGCCGTCGAAGTCGAACAACAAAAACGCATCGGCGCACTCGCCTTACAACGCCGCGCGCTCCCCCAACCCTGGCCCGAAAGCGCCCGCCAATGCCTGCTCGACGCCGTCCGCAACGCCATGACCACCTTATTACCCTGGAACGAATCCGCTCTGCAGTTACAAGCTCGCGTCAACTGGCTCTACCGCCACCAATCCCCCCAGCAAGACCCAATAAACCCTTCAGATAACGCCATCCCCCACTGGCCCGACTTCAGCGATGCAGCACTAAACGCCACCGTCGACGAATGGCTCACCCCCTACATCGACGGCATGTACAACGCCAACGATCTCGCCAAACTCGACCTCGCTCAAGTCTTAAAATCCCACCTAAGCTGGCCGTTACAGCAACAACTTGACACACAAGCCCCCTCAACCTGGCCACTCCCCACCGGCAGCCACCCCTACCTGGACTACGCCGCCGAAAACGGCCCCGTCCTACGCGCCCGCATGCAGGAATTCTACGGATTACAAACCCACCCCACACTCCCCAACGGCCACACCCTGTTGCTCGAACTATTATCCCCTGCACACCGCCCGTTACAAATCACCCGCGACCTCCCAGGCTTCTGGAAAGGCAGCTACCGCGAAGTCGCAAAAGAAATGAAAGGACGCTACCCAAGACACTACTGGCCTGACAACCCCATGGAAGCTCAAGCCACAACAAGAACCAAGAAAAAGATGTAACTTCATGCGTGTACGCCAGGCCTACACCGGTCGACGTGGTGAAAGAGGATTACCAAAACTGGCTACCACAGGAGGTCAGAGGGGTTTGTAGGTAGGTTGTTTCTGGAACGTCGCCGACATGGATGTCGGCGTCGAGCCTACAGGGACGTATTTACGGCGTTTCCAGAAACAACCTACCTACAAACCCCTGGCGCACGAACCGCAACGTTTCCAGAATCAAACTTGAAACACCTAGCCCAAGATGCTACACGCAAAATTTGAAAATCATATTCAAACAAATGAGACTCAAAGCCAATCCGCCTTCTTCAACCTCGCATATAAAATCACCCCACCCAAAATCGTAACCCCCAACACCGCAAAATAACTATATTTCCACTTCAACTCCGGCATAAACTCAAAATTCATCCCATACAAACTAAACACCACCGTCGGCAACGCCAAAATCGCCCCCCAACCCGCCAACTGCTTCACGATATCATTCTGCCCAATCGACACCAACGCCAAATTAATCTGCATCGCCGCAAGCAGCATCTCCTGAATGTGGTCACAAATATCCATCACCCGCATACAATGATCCTGCACATCCCGCAAATAAACGCGAATTTGCTTCGGAATAATCCCCTCATGAAACCGCATCAACTCATTACAAATATCCACCAACGGCTGTGTCGCATCCCGCAACTGCATCAACTGCCGCTTCAACTGATAAATTCGATGCAATTTTTTGCGCGAGATTTTTACATCAAACATCTCCGCTTCCAGCCGATTAAACTGGGCGCGCAACTCATTCACCACCACCAGATAATTATCCACAATATCATCCAGCACCGCATAAAGCGCATACCCGGTGCCCAGTGCAAGCCGCTGTGGATTCTCCTCACAGCGCGTGCGCACACCGGCATAACTCTTCGATGCACCATGCCGCAAACTGATCAGAAAATTCTTGCCTGCAAATAAATGCGTTTCCCCAAAAACAATCGTGTTATCGTGCAGCTGTGCTGTTTTAGCTACCACAAACAGCGACTCACCATACGTTTCCATTTTGGGGCGCTGATGCGCAGAACGAGCATCCTCCATAGCCAACTCATGCAAACCAAACTCCTCCTGCACTTTGTTGAGCAATACATCGTCAGGCTCATGCAAACCGATCCAGACGAAATGTCCCGGCTCCTTGAGCACGTCGCTTATATCATCAAGCTGAAAAGGGGGCAGGCGAATGCCATTGCGGTAGGCAACACAATTGATCACAGCAGACATGCACAGGGCTCCGGCGCTAGAACAGGAAAACGCTATCCTATCACGCTGGCGCCCTGCGCCAATCCTGCCACACCTACATCATTCGACGTGGGTTTCGACATGCATGTCTTCGGTGATCAACATCTCCAAAATCCGAAACTCGGCGACAAACAAATCGGCAATCTCGTCGGGGTCCTGAATCAAATTGATATCGGCCACGAACCCGAATTGCACAATTTCGTTGTAGGTAAGAATGGCGATCCCCACCCCGACATTGCCTGCCTGTGGCACCCATACCAGTGGTTGTTTGAGTTTGGCGCCCGCCAGATACACCGGCGATTTCGGGCCTGGCACATTGGTCATGACAGCGCTGGTCTTGCGGCTGAGAATATCAAGCGCTGTCATCTCCAGCGCGCTCGGGCCTTTACCGAAAAAGTCCAGCAACCCATAAAACACATGCGCTTGATAGGAGTTTTTCAGCTGGTTCATGTCGGCACATACCTGCTGCAAGCGCATCAAGGGATCTTCGATATGCACAGGCAAGGGCACCAACACCAATCCAAACTGATTGCCCAACGATTCTATGGGCGCATCGAGTGGCCGCAAATTAAACGGTATGGTGGCGTGAATGCAGGCATTCGCGGTATTGGCATTGTGGCGCAGCATATACTGGCGCAGAGCGCCGGCGACCGCTGCCACCAGCACATCATTGACGGTGGCGTTACACTTTTTACCCATGCGCTTTACATCGGCCAGCGCAAACGGATCTGCCCACGCCACTTTTTTGATACCCGATAACGGCCCCTTTAAGGGCGATGTATGATCGCTGACGCCAAACGTGACCTTCGCCAGCTCGGCAATGCCAGAAAGACTGCGCTTGGCGTAATCCAGCATATGTGCCGGGTGGGTGAGGGCATCCCAAAAACCGGTGTGGTGGCCACGTCCGGCGCCAATAGTGGGTTTTTCAATGGAGAGTGCTTGTGCATTGGGGTCAGCAGCATTGTCAGTCAACGAAATCAGCAATCGGATCAACGACATCCCATCAGCAATGCAATGATGAATGCGTACAATCAGCACGCTGCCGTTTTGAAACTTGTCGATAAAATGCACGTGCCAGAGCGGGCGGGAAAAATCGAGGGGGGCATTGATGATATTGCTGGCGGTTTCTTGCAGACATTTTTTGCTGTCCGGATCTTCTAGCATGATGTCGGTGATGTGGTGATCCAGCGAAAAGTCTTTGTCGAATTGCCACCAGGCATGCATGCCTTCCTGCAATGTGCGTTGGCGAAAGCGATCAAACTTTAGCAGGCGTTGTGTGATGACCTCTTTAAATCGCGGCAGTGAAAGCGTGTCCTCGAAAATCAGAACAACGCCGATGGTCATGTGCGCGGTGTTGGTTTCCATTCGCAGCCACGCCGTATCGACACTTGTCATCGGTTCCCGATCAGTGGTCATTCAAAGCTCCTTTTAAGTGCAACTGAAAAAAATCACCGATATGTGCAATGGCGCGCTGCCCATCTTTCAACAGAAAAGAGGTGTAATGCCAGACATGCTGCATTTCATCCCAGATTTCGAGCTTTGCCTGGACGCCATCCGAATGGGCTTTATCGACCAACCGACGCGAGTCGTCGAGCAGCACCTCATGGGCACCCACTTGCACCAACAGGGGAGGAAGCCCGCGCAAGTCACCAAACAGGGGTGAGAGGGTGTCATTGTGGCGTGGGTGGCCATCGATATAGTGGTTGGAAAATTGTTCCAGCAGCTCTTTGGACAGAATCAAATCGAGGTGTCTGCGGGTGTTGAGCGTGGCACCGCTCAGGCTCAGGTCTGTCCAAGGGGACAAGCAACAGGCCGCACCAGGAAGCGGCCGCTGCAATTGCTTGAGTCTCAGCAAGCTGCTCACGACCAGATTGCCCCCGGCAGAATCCCCTGCAAAGCCAATCAGCGGTGCGGGAACGCCTTGTGCCAGGTAATGCTCATAGATTTTTATAACATCATCAAGTGCGGCGGGGTAAGGGTGCTCGGGCGCTTTGCGATAGTCCATCGATACCGTGCGCATGCCCGTGGCCTTCGCCACCCGCGACACTAGATTGCGATGGCTGCGGGGGGAGCCCAGGCAAAAGCCTCCGCCATGCATATAAATGATGACACCCTCAGTTTGCAGCGTGTCAGGAATGTGGATCTCGCAATATTGATGGGCGATGGTGCAGGTTTCCACGCGCACCCCTTTGGTCGCGGGGACCCAGGTACCCCAGCGCTCAAGACTCTTTCTTGAGTAAGCCAGGCCACCGGTATCAACGGCGACATCTGGGCGTACGCTGGCTCTGAGGGCCGTGTTCATGGCGAGAATTTTCAAGCGCCCGCTCGTACTGGGTATTTTATGTATCGGCATAGTGCTGGTCTTGGCCTGAGGGCCTTCAGAGGACGGTAATGTGGTGGTGATGGCTTCACCATAACAGAACCGGTCAGTCATAGTAAATCCTTGCGAGAGGTTTGCAGGCAGAGTGCCGCTTATGATAGGCGTTATGCCTGCTTCTGACCGGCGCTTCTGTGCGGTGGTTGCTCACCCAACGTGCTTGTTTTATAGTAACGTCAGTAGGATACGCAGCATTTCATGGTTTCCGTTGATTGAATCATCACCAACGTCAACTCGCCGGTCGGCGGGTGGGCGCCCTCAGCTGAGAAAAATTTTAATATGAGTGATAAGCAGCTTGCCGTCAGATCGTCATCGAGCGCAACCGCACATGGGCGCAATATTTCGCCGCATGATGATCTCGATTTGTTGGTCGACCAACTGTTGCAGCGAAATGGGCAGGAGGGCAGTGGCACTGTTGATGACATCCTGCGCCACCCACAGGTTAAAAAGCATGGCATGCTTGGGCGGCTTTCGTCAGGTCAGCAAAGTCTGGTGACCAGTGTGGTGTCATTGATGCAGGATCGTGTTGCCTCTGATGCGCGCAAAAACACTGATGCCCTCAAGCAAATCATCATTCATGAACGCGAAGCACTCAGCCACATGTCGCGTTCATTTGCAGAAACTGCAAAACATTTATACCAACTCCCTCTACTGGGACGTGCTGGCCGTGATTACTCTACCGTTGATCACGGCGCACCTCCGTCGCCCCCGCATAACAATTCCAATGCAGGGATATCGCAGCCACCCATGCCGCCGCGTTTATCCATGTTGGAACGTTTTCTCACCTGGGGTAATCTGCTGGCGGGCACCGCCGTGGTGTTGGCGGTACTTGTCGTCAAAACCAGTGTAGAAACGGCCAGCTATGAAACCCAATACCGTCTCACCCAGGAATCACTCGAGCAAACACGCGCCGAACTGGAAAAAGCACATCAGGCGCAGCAAACCCTGGTCGCAGAAAATAAAACACTTGCTGAACAAAATGCCTCGCTCAATACGCGCGTCGAAGCACAGTCCACGCAGATGAACAAAGATGTGCAACGACTAACGGCGGATTTACAGGCGCAAGCGCGACAACTTGACGAGGCACGCCAAACCATTACGCGTCAGCAACGTGTATTGGCTGA
Organism: uncultured Moraxellaceae bacterium; assembly: GCA_964473645.1. Taxonomy (GTDB): domain Bacteria; phylum Pseudomonadota; class Gammaproteobacteria; order Pseudomonadales; family Ketobacteraceae; genus HdN1. The sequence goes on along the minus strand of CAYYPW010000004.1, from coordinate 30,670 downwards.
AAAAGAATCGAGTAAGACGGTCGGACAAGAGCGTCTCAACGAACAAATCAGCGTCTTGCAACAACAGCTCGCCGCTCTCAAGGGCAAAGAATCACAACAGGGCGAAAACACCCAAATGTGGAAACAACTGGCCGAGGAGCGTAAACAGGAGATCGCAAAATTACAGGCTGAACTCAAAAGCAAAACCACAGTCCAATCCAATAAGCCGATTGAAAAAGACGGATTTTTGGGCTTGTTTTGAAATCTGATTCTTATCTGAACGATTCCATTCGCCCCTGACTAAACAGTTATGCATTTTCCGCGCGGCAGGAGGCCTTGTTTGGTCTGCGCGCGGTTGACCTAACGAATGTGAAGGCACATAATAAAACAAGACCCGGCACTGCATGGGTAGCTTTGTTTATCTTCGGTAACTGGTCTTTTTCATTCTATCAGGCACTCTCGTGTGATCTGAGCGCTTTTCAAACATATTTGACTTTTCAAATATAGTTGATCGGGCGCTACATTTTCAGTGCATCCTATGTACGATTTGTTCTTCGACCTCGTTCAATGTTGCTGTCAAAGCGTGTTTGATCGAGTGAATTTACAGAGCGTAACGTGTGTGGTGTGTTTTGTAATTCGTATAGAAAAGTTGCATTAAGTAACAGGAGTGTGCACATCATGGGCGTGACCTTGCATCCCCCTGCCAATCCTAAACGATTTCGTATTAGCCGCACCTGGAAGAACAAGGCCTATCAGCTCTATGTTCCGATCGCGGGAAATATCGATAAAGCGCGTAAAATTGCTGAAGAACTCGATGAGAGCCTGGCACAACGACAACGGGCTTACCTGCTGCGTTTGCAAACAGAAGGTTTGCATGTCATGCATCCTGATGGACGCATTATTGGTTTACAACGACAAACGCGTTTTCGCGAAGGCCGTAAACCATCGGATTCAATGAAAATTCGCTTGGTAAAAGAAGAGGGCGACAAGCCGGTATTCAAAGCGTTTTCTGTCGATCATCACGGTTTTGATAAAGCATTCCAATTATCGGTGGATTTTATTGCCGAGTTTCGTGAAGTGGAACAGGGTTCCGATCTTTATAAAAAAATGCTGGGTTCAAAAGCGATATACGCTGCCATGGTGCCTGAGTTAAAACCAGAAAAAGAATCCACAGCAGCAAAGGAATCAGATTCCAAAAATGCCGAGGGTCTTGCCGAGCATGCTGAGTTGTGGGCAGTGCTCGAAGATGAAGTTAAAGCCTTCCAGGAAAGACGCAACGTTAAAATCATTCGAGGGTGATTTCTCACCCGGTGAATTGAGCAAGCTGGTGACGGTGCGCTTGTAAACGAGAGCTTGCAAAGGAGGGCTTGTAAAGGAGGGCTTGTAAAGTAGAGTCTGTAAAAGGGTTGCATTGCGGTTGTCCGTGATGCAACCTGTGACGAAATCGATTAAAAGGCTAGGCTGCAATGGCCTCGCGTTCCTCTGGCCGCGCTTTTCTGGATTTCGTCATGACTGCCCCATTCAAACGTATTCTTATCGCCAATCGCGGTGAAATTGCCATTCGAATTGCACGTGCCTGTGCAGAGCTTGATATCGCGTCGTTAGCCATTTTCGGCGAGGACGATGCCAGTTCATTGCATGTACGCAAAGCGGATCATTCCCACGCATTAAAAGGGCGTGGTGTCGCGGCTTATCTTGATGGGGCGCAGATTTTGCGCATCGCCGCCGAGACCGGGTGTGATGCGATACATCCCGGGTATGGCTTTCTGGCAGAAAATGCCCAATTTGCCCGCGCTTGTGCCGACGCCGGTATTTGCTTTATTGGCCCCGCAAGCGAGGTGTTACAACAATTGGGGGACAAGGCGCAAGCGCGGGCGTTGGCGATGCGTTTACAGGTGCCGGTGGTGGCCGGATTGAATCGGGCCATATCCCTGGCGGAAGCGGAATCCTTCTTTGCCAGCCTGCCGACGGGCAGTGCCATCATGATCAAGGCGCTGGCCGGGGGCGGTGGGCGTGGCATGCGTGTGGTCGAGACGGCCGAGGCGCTGAGCGCCGCGTTTATACAATGCCAGAATGAAGCTAAGGCCGCGTTCGGTGGTGGTGATGTCTATGTCGAACAGCTGGTGCGTTCGGCCCGTCACCTCGAAGTTCAGATCGCGGGCGATGGAACGGGTCAGGTCGTGCATTTTGGTGAGCGGGAGTGCAGTGTGCAGCGGCGTCATCAAAAGCTGCTTGAAATAACTCCCAGCCCGTCACTAACCGCTGCGGTACGCGAGCAGATGATTGCCGCTGCACTTAAAATGGCGGGTGCCGTGGAGTTTCAGGGCCTGGGTACGTTTGAGTTTCTGCTCGATTGCGACCAGCCTGAGCGTTTCTATTTTATGGAGGCCAATCCTCGCTTGCAGGTCGAGCATACCATCACGGAAGCGGTGAGCGGCGTTGACCTCGTGCAATTGCAGATTCAACTCGCAATGGGGCGCTCACTGCAAACGTTGGGATTAAGCCATCCACCCTCACTGCAAGGTTGTGCCATGCAGGCGCGCATCAATCTGGAAACATTGCATGCAGATGGTAGCAGTCGTGTTGCCGCCGGGAGGCTGACAGCCTATGAGCCGCCCAGTGGCCCCGGCGTGCGGGTCGATGGTTATGGGTATAGCGGGTATGTGACCAGCCCGGCCTATGATTCACTGCTTGCCAAAGTCATTGTGCATGCCAATGATTATGTGGCTGCCTCACGCCGCTTATATCGCGCGTTATGCGAATTCCGTTTGGAGGGTGTGGCAAGTAATGTGCACTTTCTGCAAAATTTGTTGCGACTGCCGGAGTGGGAATCACATGATTTTAATACCCGGTTTATCGATAGCCAGGCCGCGCGTGTTCTGGATTCCGCCGGTGAGGCGCATCCGCATTTCTTTTTCGCGTATACCACTGTTGATGAAGGTGGTGCCGTAACAGCGACGTCGCCCCATACATCAGCGGCAAAAAATGGCATCGAAGATGCGCCGTCAGGTAGTTTGCCCTTGCTCGCACCCAGTGCAGGCGTTCTGGTAAGTTGGCTGGTACAACCCACCGATACGATCGCCAGCGGTCAGACGGTAGCAATTCTGGAAGCCATGAAAATGGAATTTCTGGTCAAGGCCACGCAGGGCGGTCGTGTTGAAGTTTTGCAGGCACAACCTGGTGCTGCGCTGGCGGAAGGCGTTCCGATTTTATTTTTTACCCCGCTGGATAATATTGACGCCTTACCTGCAGATGAGGAAACGATCGATCTTGCCTATATTCGTGCGGATCTAGCCGAAGTGATTGAGCGGCATGCCATTACGCTGGATGCAGGTCGCCCGGATGCAGTGGCTCGACGTCGACGCACCGGCCAGTGCACCACCCGTGAAAATCTAGCGGCATTGCTCGATGCCGACAGTTTTATCGAATATGGAGCCTTGGCGTTGGCCGCTCAGCGACGTCGCCGATCCACAACAGAATTATTGTCGATGAGCCCGGCCGATGGCCTCATCGCGGGGTTGGGCACAATCAACGCCGCGCATTTCGGCGAGGAAGCGGCGCGTTGCATGGTGTTGGCCTACGACTACACCGTGTTTGCGGGCACCCAGGGCATGATGAATCACAAGAAAACCGATCGCATGTTGCAACTTGCCGAGCGGTGGCGAATTCCTCTGGTGTTGTTTGCCGAAGGCGGTGGCGGGCGCCCAGGCGACAGCGATTATGTTGGCGTGTCTGGGTTGGATTGCCCCACCTTTGCGGCTATGGCGCGCCTGTCAGGAAAGGCCCCTATGGTGGGCGTTGTTTCGGGTCGATGTTTTGCGGGTAATGCTGCGTTGCTTGGCTGCTGCGATGTGATTATCGCCACCCGCAATGCCAGTATCGGTATGGCCGGGCCTGCCATGATCGAAGGCGGTGGATTGGGTAAGGTTGCCGCTGAAGAGGTGGGGCCGGTATCCATGCAGGCCCCCAATGGGGTGATCGATGTTGTGGTCGATAGCGAGCCTGCTGCGGTGCAAGCGGCAAAACAATATCTGTCGTATTTTCAGGGTCAGGTGAAGGATTGGCAATGTGCCGACCAACGCGAACTGCGCCATTTGATTCCGGAGAATCGACTGCGGGTTTATGACATTCGTCGCGTGATTGCGACCCTGGCAGACACCGATTCGGTGCTGGAACTGCGACGTGAGTTCGCGGCGGGCATGATCACTGCCCTGATTCGCATTGAGGGGCGTCCCTTTGGATTGATCGCCAACAATCCGGCTCATCTGGGTGGCGCCATTGATGCGGACGCGGGGGATAAAGCCGCACGGTTTCTGCAGTTGTGTGATGCGTTTGGGTTACCGATTCTTTCGTTGTGCGATACGCCAGGCTTCATGGTAGGGCCTGCGGCAGAAAAACAGGCGACCGTGCGCCATGTGTCGCGCATGTTTGTGGTGGCGGCCAATCTGAAGGTGCCATTTCTCACCGTAGTGTTGCGGAAAGGGTATGGTTTGGGTGCGCAGTCGATGGCCGCCGGTAGCTTTCATGCTGCGTTATTCACGGTGGCGTGGCCCACGGGTGAATTTGGTGCCATGGGCCTGGAAGGCGCCATTCGCTTGGGCTATGCCAAAGAGCTTGCCGCCATTGATGATCCGCAACGCCGGGAGCGCTTTTTCAAAAAAATGGTCGGGCGGGCCTATCGCGCAGGCAAGGGCATCAATATGGCAAGCTATCTGGAAATCGATGATGTAATCGACCCGATGGAGACGCGTCGGTGGGTGTTGCGGGGTGTAAAGACAGCGTTACAAACCGGCGACGAAACATCTTCGCCGCGCGGCTTTGTGGATACCTGGTGAGGGAAAAACCTATACCGCTGCTTCAAACGGCGCAGCGGTTAGTTTCTCGCCCGGCTCCTGAATGAAATAGCCTTGAAAATAACGCACGCCGGATTCCCACAGCGTGGCGAATGATTTTGCATCCTCCACATGGCTGGCCACCAATTTGATATCGGGCATCAGTTGTATAACGCTCTGTATCAGCTCGCGATAGGTTTTATCGCGTTCGATCTGGTGGCGCCAGGCCGGGTTCAACTTGATGAAATCTATCGGGCCCAGTTCTTTCAATTGTTGCAAGGTTTGGTGCGTCAGCGACACCTGCTCGAGCATGAATCCACAGTTTAAGCCGTGAATATGTTTAACCAGCCGCCGCGCACGCGGTATGTCGCGCATCACGCAGCTTTCGGGTAGCGACAGGGTAGTGCGACGTTCACCGCGCAACCGCGCACCATTGATAACGTTACTGATATAGGGCAGTAGCCGTTCGCACTGTAAAAGATCTGGCGTGAGTTTTACCACCAGCGAGTAACCGGCGCCACTTTTACCGCCAAGATGGGTAAGGGCTTGCAGGCTTTGTTCAATCACCATGCGATCGAGGGTGAAACTGCCACCCTCCATATCGGTTTCGACCCAGTCGAGAAATTGGTTAGGTAAATATACCTGGCCTTGTGCATCCACCAATCTTACCAGCGCTTCAAACCAGACATCCTGTTGATCCAGGTTGACGATGGGTTGATAAACCAGTTTGAACGATCGATTGCGCAATGCGTGGCGCATGGGGGTGGTGAGTTGGGTTTTGCGCAAGGGTACTACGCTGGTCCAGGCGATTTGATTGCCGCCATCACGTTGTGCGCGTGTGCAGGCTTGTTCTGTTTGCTCCAATGCGTCGTCAATGCTCTGTAAGGTATGGAGCGCAGCAATGCCAATGCTCAGACTCATGCCGCCGGCATCGGCAAAATGGCCTTGATTTTGGCGGGTCGCCGCTGCATGCAGGCGTTGTACGAGTGGTTCGCCGCCTTTGCCTTCAATGTCGCGTATGACCAGCAAATAACGCATTTCTCCTAGGCTGCAGCCAAGGCCATCAATTTCAGGGCGGGTGGCAAAATAGCGTTCGAAGGTTTCTTCTTGTTCGACCAGGGCGCGCAGACGCAGTGATTTTTTCAATGTGGGATAGGCATCGACACTGACATACGCGAGATACCATTCCGTTGAGCGATTTTCCGGTTTGTTGGCGTCGGCAAGCAGCGTTTCCAGTTCGGCATAGAAGGCGGCGCGATGTTGCAAGTGTTGCTCGGCCACTGGCTCCGGGCCGCCAATGTGAGGGCTTGCAACCATGCGGGCGCGCTGAATTTCCTGACGCAGCGTCGTGTGGAGTGTGTCCATATTCAGCGGCAGCGTAATACAGGCGTTACCGAGGAGTGACAAGGCTTCCCGTGTAGCAGCGTCTTGCGTCAGATCTGCCATGTAAACGATGGGCATTGACATCAGGGACGGGTCTTGGCGTAACAAATGCCCCAGCTCCACACCGTTACAGCCCGGCAGCGCGTAATTGATCACCACGACATCGGGGCGCAAGCGTACCAGGCGTTCCAGCAATAATAACGGCAGGTCCAGGGTGTCTACCCTGAAGCCATCCACCAGCAGGCGCTCTTCCATTTGCGTCATGCGTGTCGCGTCACTATCAACCAACAACACATGATCGCGAGGGTGATGCAAATACTGCAAAGTTTGCTGGATTTTATGATGCAACGCAGACACTTCGTTGGTCTTGATGACGTAGGCGAGTGCACCAGCACGGACAGCGCGCAAACGAGCGACCATATCACTGCGTGCCGAGAGCATGATGATTGGAGTGTCACCCAGGGTTAATTTGTGGGTTTCAATCCACAACACCCCTGCAAGCGGGCCATCGTAATAAGTGGTGTCAATCAGAATGGCGTTGAAGTACGTGTGGGCTAACGCCTCAATAATTTCGCTGGGGTGATGAAAAATCGAGACTTGGTAGCCTGTTTGTTCCAGCTGGTGGCGAGTCATGGCGCACTGGTGGGGATCTTCTTCAATCAGCGCGACGTGAATGGCCAGCACCGGATTTGCCGGTAATTCGCTCGTGTCAGGGTCGTCAGGTTTGGCGTTATAACGGCGGGCCATGTCGAGCGTGTCATCGAGCTGAGCAATGGCGTTATCAATGTCCTGGCGTTGGTGCGGGGAGGCGAAGCCTTGATCGATCACCTGCTTGAGTATCTGCTGCAATTCTGCGGTACGATCCGAGATGCGAGTCAGCAACAGGCTTTGGCTGACTTCGTGCAGCATGTCGGCTGCCTTGTTCAGATTCCGGAGAATACTGACATCCCAGTTGATGTATTTAAGTTTGCTCCAACCCGATGCCAAGGCGCCGATTTTTTCCGGCAAATACTCCAGGAAACGCTTTTGTTCCCGAGCGAGGTTAAGGCTGTCTTTGTTGGGTGCCGGCGACTGGCGGGCGGGCAGTGGAATTATTTTTGTCATTGTGGCTACGACCATCACTATCCATGGGGGTCTCCCGATAGATAAAGCGTAGACGCAAATCGAAAAACGTCTCCTGATTCAACCCACAAACCTGTCGCCGGAAACCCTTTTTATGCCCTCGGTTCAATCGTGGCCCAGCATGGCCGCCGCCACACCATTGTAGCGCTCCTTCCAGGCGTCGAGCAGGTTCGAATTGTCTTGCTGCCAGGGGTGAAAATCGTCCTGATAAAATTCCATATAATCTGGAATGATTTTACGAAAGAACCCCGGTACTCCCACCAGATAATTGATGTAGTCCATTAGCTTGCGGGGTTTAAGTGGCAACCCGTCAGCCCACAGAAACCGCAGTTGAAACCAGCTGATGCGTGCCAGAAATATTACCGTGGCACGCCGCATGACACGCTTGCGCAGGGCGTTGTCGCCGCACACTTTCTGATAGACATCAAAGGCGACCGCCTTGTGTTCGGTCTCTTCTATGGCATGCCAGCGCATGAGGTTTTGCACATACTCCGGGGCCTTTTCAAGAAACCGGTCATCGGTCAGTAATTGGTGCGCGAGAATGGCAGTGAAATGCTCAAGCGCGACAGTGATGGCTAGCTGTTGTTCTTTGGGCAGATTTTTTTGCGCGAAATTGAGCTGACGTTTGACCGACTTGATGATCGAATCCATGGGGTAGCCCATTTTGCCGATCAAGGCGTTGAAATGTTCATGGTGTTTGCCATGGTGCGCTTCTTGCCCGATAAAACCGCGCACGTTCTTCAGCATTTCAGGATCATCGATTTGATCCATGTAATTGCGCACCGACTGTATGAAAAAGCGCTCCCCGTCGGGAAACGTGGCCGATAGCGCATGCACGAAATGGGTGATGTAGGGATTGTCATCGTACCAATGGCGATCCAGCGCCTCAGGAAAACCAAACTCCATTTGACGGGGACGCACTTTGATATGCTCACCGCCACCCCCTGTGCTTTTTGCGTGGGAAGTGTGTTGACCGTTGGTAATACGTTGAAAGCTGGTCATTCTGGAAGCCCTCAGTCCTGCCGTGATGATTCTTAAAAAAACAGTTTTTTAAAAGAAAGTGCTTGGCTAAATCGTTCTTCGATAGTGCCGCGGTCAAATTAAATGACCTGTGGTCAAATATGGTATGACTTTCGGGTTCTGAGTAGGTTAAATGGTGTCAATTGTTTGGTCAGATGAGGCCACGCTTGAAAAAGCGTGGCGACAGGGCAGCGTTGGGAGGGGCTAAAACCAGGAGGAATAGAAAAACAGGAGGGTCGGCAACACGCCTCACATATGAGGCGTGAAATTGAAATCCACACGCTGATTGATGGCGGCGATCTTGTTCCAGTCACCGGCACTCACCCCTTCAAACGATACGGGGTAATCCTTGAGAGCCTCATCGGTGCCGGCGGTTTCCAGCGCGATTTGCACATGGCTGCCAAAGCGGGCTTCGATGGAGGCAACGGCGTTACTAAAGGCCATGGTCTGCGCCAAGCCGCGCTCTTCTGCTTCGCTGGCCGTGAGTTCATTGATCTCGCAGGCGGTGACAGCGCTGCCCTCGCGGGGCATGATCGGTTGACCGTTACCCCGTGCTTTCAGGCAGAAACGCCCTATGTGGCTGCGCAATGTGATCACGCCGCGAAAGCCAAGCGTATCGAGTTGATTGGCGATTTCTTCGAGTTGGCCGGCCAGCTTGTCGTTAAACGGCACTTCGTTCCAGGCAAAGTTAGAGTGTTTGCTGAGCACGCCACCAACCAGCTCATAGAGTTGGCCCATCGATTTCTGGTTGCGGTATGAAAGGGATTTGAGTTCCTGTTCGAGCGTGGAGGCGTCGGCTTCTGCGCTGGCCACTTTATGCGTGATGGCCTCTTTGAGCTGATCGGTTTGATTATCGCGAACGGCAACCTGGCTGTTCTTGTTCCAGAGTGCCATGCCCATCCATAGCGATACGCCCAACAAAAACAGGGCCGCAAAGCTCATCCAGCGGGGGGAGGATTGCTGCTGGCGCATTTGCGCGAGTTGTTGTTCGGACTGCATCTGATCCAGGCGTGCATCCAGGTGCAGCAACTTCTCTTCGAGGCGCATCATCAAGCCATCGAGATCGCGGTGACGGTCTTGTGTCAGCTGTTCGCGAAATTCCACCAGCATGCGCCGCATGGGCGTACCGTCGGCGCGATGGCGTATGGATTTTTCGACCGCTTTAGTGACTTCCTGCAGGTCGTCATCCATCAGATCGACAATGTCATCTTCTTTGGTTTTGGAGCGACCGAGGCCGCCTGCCTTTGACCCGCCGCCCGTGGCGACACCACTTTGCGAGGGGAGCAGGTTCTGACCTTCGAGAACACTCACCAGCTGCTCGGCCCGCAAGCGTTTTTTGGGAATGACCGCTGCCGCACCCAGCGCCCGCGCCTGACTGACAAACACCTCACCTTCTTTGGAGGTGTACATCATGATGGGGATATGGGCGTGTTTGGGGTCATTGCGGATCGCCCGCAACGTCTGGAAACCATCCATGCCCGGCATGGTATGGTCCATGAAAATCATGTCTGGTAGGTGATTGCAAAGATATCCCAGGGCTTCTTCCCCGGATTCCACCTGATCTACGTCGATTTGTTGTTCCTTGAGCATTTTGCTCAAGACGACCCGTGCCATCTTGGAGTCGTCGACGACCAGTGCCAACTTTTCGGCCATGTGAGCCACCGTACCTTCTATTGTTTTAATGCGGCGAGAAGAAAACTTTTGGACAAGAGCCCTCATGAACTATATCAAAAGCTTGCGCGAGTGCCACAAACGGATTCACAGATATCGGATTTTCTGTGGCTGGCGGCGCCTGCCTATCGTGTCTTTCGCGGGCCGGGCCTCGCTGTATTTGCAACGAAAATACCGGCGCATTCCCGTATTAATCACAGGTTTATGTGCTGCTCGTGTTTTACACTCTAGCGACCCCCTTATCTAACCTACCTCCTGCGACTACTACAGGTCCCGCCATGAGCGAAACCCTCCGCGAAAAATATGAAGACGTCGACCTAACCCCCGGCAAAGGCAAAATCAGTGCGACCGTGTCGCTCGGTGTTGGCATGTTGTCGGTGATTGGTGCCTTGTGCTTTCTGGTGCCGGAGTGGTTCACGACCCCGGAATTGCGGCCCTTCTACGCAAAGTATGCCGATGGGTTTCGCTGGGCCTTGTATGCGGCGATTGTGGTCGCCTTTGTTGAAGGCTTCTATAGCACTCTCAAGCATGAAAGCCGTGGCTATGGGCTATCGGGTATGTTGCTGGCCTGTGTGGCTGCGTTGTTAGGGTCTGGGGTGTTGGAGGCCCCCGCGTTGGCGGAACGCAGTCTCTATGCCGGGCTCGATTATTTTGTGTTGACGCTGTTGATTCTGGCGGCAGTGTTTATCCCGCTGGAGCGTATGTTCCCAAAGAATCCGCAACAGAAAACCTTGCGTAAAGGCTGGATCACCGACATGAAGTATTTTCTGTTCAGTCATGTCGGTGTGCAGCTGATCAGCTTTTTTACCATCATTCCGATTCAGGTGTTCTTGCAGCACGCCATTGACTCCGATCTGCAAAAGGCGGTGGCAGCACAACCCGTATGGTTGCAGTTTATCGAGATCCTGATAGTGGTGGATATCACGACCTACTGGATACACCGATCGTTACATGAAGTGCCGGCGTTATGGAAGTTTCATGCGGTGCATCATTCCAGTGAGCAGATGGATTGGCTGGCGTCTTCACGTTTGCATGTGGTGGAGCTGTTGTTGACGCGTTTCGTGGGCTATTTGCCGATTTTTGTGTTTGGGTTTGCACCGTCGGCGTTATATGCCTATCTGGTATTCGTTTCGTTTCATGCCATTTTCATTCACGCCAATGTGCGATTCCGTTTTCCGGTGTTGCGCTGGGTGATTGCGACGCCGGAGTTTCACCATTGGCATCACTCGTCGGAGCCAGCGGCAATCGACAAGAACTATGCCGCGTTTCTGCCGATTTATGATGTGATTTTCCGTACCACGTATATGCCCAAACATTTGGCATCGCAGTATGGCACTGTCGGTAAATATGTGCCGGAGGGGTTTGTAGGGCAGTTTTTGTTTCCGTTCAAGGCCTGGTGGGAGAAGCGCAGCAAATCGTCGCAGTAAGGTGATAGCGACAGCGATTACAGATTCAGATATTCCGGCACGCCATATCCCATTTCATGCAAGGTGGGGTGGAGTTGGTGGGCGTAATCTGTTTCTTTGGTGAATAAAAAGCGGGTGGCGGCCCGAGGTTGGGTTGGGTCATGGGCGACATGCGCCAGCACTTGCAGTGTTCGCCGCGCGATGGCGTTGCCGCTATCAAGTAATACGGTTCCCACCGGTAGCGCGGCAGCGATCTCGTCCCGCAAAAATGGAAAATGAGTGCATCCCAGAATGATGACGTCGGGGCAGGGCGTGTGCTCGATAAAAGGCGCCAATATCTGATTGATCGCCGCCTGATCCACCGGCAGGCCGCGCAATTTGTCCTCGGCAAGGCCCACCAGCGCGTTCGTCCCGATTTTTATCACCTTGCAGTGTCCAGCAAACTGATCGATCAGGCGTTGCGTGTATTGACGGTTGACGGTGCCAGGGGTTGCCAGTAAGCCGATGACACCATAACGCGTTTGCTCAGCGGCAGGTTTTATGGCGGGCACCACGCCTATGACCGGGGTTGTCGTTTGCTGACGCAATGCATCTAGTACAACGGTGCTGGCAGAATTACAGGCCACGACGATCGCACGAGGTTGAAAGCGGGGCTCCAAGGCCGCCATCAATGTGCAGACGCGCTCGATCAGTACCGACTCTTCTTGCAGTCCATAGGGATAGATGCGGTTGTCGGCCACGTAATCAATGGCCACAAAAGGCATCTGTCGGTGGATTTCAGCAGCGACACTCAGGCCACCGATACCGGAGTCAAATACGATAATGGCGGGAGCAGCAGGCAGCGTGAGAGGAGCGATCATTGGGGGCCGACGTCAACGAGGATGTACTTATTATACAACGCGTCGATGCACCAAAGTATCGGGTGTATGGGTCAACAGGATTTCAAGCAGATCGGGCCGCGCATAATGAAAGCCTTGATAGAGATTGAAAGGCAGTGTCTCGCAAATGCTGGCTTCAGCAGCTTCGCCGACGCCTTCGGCCAGTGATTGCACGCCCATATGGCCCACCATTTCGACCAGCATGCGCAGAAGTGCTACCTGCTGGGGAGGGGCTTTTTCGATACCGCGAATAAAGGCGATGTCGAATTTGACGACTTCCGGCGGGGCATGCGCCAGTTCCAGTAGGCGGGCCTGACCTGCCCCAAAATCATCATAAGCCAGGCCGATTTGCAGCCGCCGCAGTTCCCGCTGCAAATCTCGCATCAAACCCAGATCGGTGACCGCACCCTCGTGCATTTCCATTACTAGAGTCAAAGTCGGAAATTGCTGGCGCAGAGCCGCGAAATCCTGCACCAATGCCTCGGGGGCTTTCACCTCATCCGGATGGGTGTTCAGAAATACCGGTTCAAGAACATTGTTTTGTAAGGCAGCTTTCAGCGCAACCTGTCTGAACACGCGGCTAAGCGCCACGGTTTGACCAATATCCGCCGCAATATCAAATAATTGCACAGGCCCAGGCGGCAATGCCGGGTGTTTACCCCGGCCTAGGGCTTCATATGCCACGATTTTACCGTCACTGCTGATAATGGGCTGAAATACAGCAATCACCAGCTCTTGTTCGAGCATTTCGCGCAGTTCGCGGGTGCCGGCGGCCAGGCGTTGCGCAAGCATAGGCTGCTTCACCATGGTCATGTCGGGATCGGGTGGTTCGAGCACGGCGAGCTCATCCATCACGCGAAATTCGTAGTCGCCAATATGAATGATGTCGCCATCGCAGAGGGGGCTTGGGTGTTCCAGGCGCTTGCGATTGAGAAAGGTGCCATTGGTCGACCCCAGGTCTTGCAATATTAGAGCGCCGTCCTGTTCGATGAGCTGTGCATGGCGCCGGGAAATGGCAGCGCCGTGCAGCGTCAAGGGTAGGCCTTCGACGCGACCGACCACAAAGGGGAACGCATTGACTGCGATACGATTGAGCGTGCGGGAGGGCTCGAGAAACCCTTCCAGAAACCATCGGGCCATAGGGAATCGGACACCTGTGCGGTTGACTACATTTACAACGGCGGTTTACGGCATTGCTCTTTAAGGCACTGCTATTGGATCAAGTGTAGACCTGAAAGCGCCGGTCAACACCTGTAGGCTGCAAGGTGTCGACACGGGCACAGATTTAAGGGCGGGGCTTTCGTCAGGGTTTTGCCTGACCGAGCCAGCCTTCCTGTTTGAATAGTTGCAGGGGCACACTTTTACGCAGGGGTAATTGTGTATCGGCGGTGATATCAAAATTGGCGGCAAATAGATGCGTCTTGGTGCCGGTTTCGATCCAGCCAACCCACCAACCCATGCCTGGCTTGGTCGTGTCACCTGTGCCGGGCATGCCCAGGCTGTAGCCGGTTTTACCGCGCAATACATATTGGTCGTTGGCGTCGATAAGCAGGGCATCGTGTGTGCGCCATTGATGTTCGAGGGCGAAAGGCAGGCTCTTTTCGTGCAACCGCAACAGAAAGGCAATTTGTTCAGCTGCGGAAATACGCAGCCCACCATCGAGCCAGAAGCGATCGATGCCGCCAGTAATATCGGCGTTACCATAGTTCAGGCGTTGCAACTCTGCCTGCATGCGTTGTTCGCCGATCTGGCGCGCAAATCCCTGAAACACTGGCACCACAGAATCCTGCATTAAGCCCCGATAGGTGTGGTCGCGTTCCCATTGCTTGAGGGCGCGGGGCTTGCCATCCCAGGGGAAAACGGTGTTTTTGGCCGGTGCCACCCCTGTTTCGAGGGCGATCATCAAATGCGGTATTTTGTAGGTTGACGCAGGAATAAAACGTTGCTGGTTGCGCTTTAGGTGCGAGGTTTGACAGCGACCTTCGGGGTAGGAACAGGCTGCAACGACACCTGTCAGCTGCGCAGATTCGAGTGTCTTGGCCCAGTCCGCCCGTTCGATCCAGTTTTGCGCAAGCGCAGGGCCGCTTGCCAGCGCGAGGGCAAGCAGGGGGATGGTTTTCATGAGGAATTCCTTTTGCTCTTGGATGGTATGCGTTTATACCACAATGCGGGCTTTACATTTTAAATTGGTCAACGGATTCTGACAGAGTTCTGGCAATGCTAGAGAGTTCTTGCACACTTTCGCTCATGGTCTTCGCGCTATCGGCATTGGCTTCCGAAATCAGAGATATGCTATGTATGCTGCGATTTATTTGATCTGTCGCGTGCTGCTGTTCCACGGCTGCGTTTGAGGTCAATCGGTTGATATCTTTTATTTCTTTGAGCGCTTCCTTGATTTGTTGGAGCACGTTGCCCGCAGCCTGGGCACGCATCACACTGCCTTCGGTTTGACTCTGCCCTGACAGCATGGCAGCGACCGCTTCGCGTGTACCATTTTGAATGCGCTCAATCATGCCTTGAATTTCTTGAGTGGATGCCTGCGTGCGACTTGCCAGTGTACGAACTTCATCAGCTACCACAGCGAAACCTCGGCCTTGTTCGCCTGCGCGTGCGGCTTCGATTGCAGCATTGAGCGCCAATAAATTGGTTTGATCCGCAATACCGCGTATCACGCTAATGACTGAACCGATATTTTCACTGTCTTTATCCAAACGCGAGATCACTGCACTGGCTTGATCGATCTCCTTCGACATGGCTTCGATTGAACGCTGGTTTTCCAGCATGACGTGAATGCCTTCCGTTGCGAGCGTTTCAGCTTTTTCCGCGTGTGCACGCCCGGAGTCGGCGTTGCCAGCTACTTGTTTAACCGTGACAGACATTTGCTCGATCGATGCGGCAGTTTGATCCGTTTCGCTATGCTGGGTCACAATTTGGCGCGTGGTCGTTTGGATAGCATCATTAAGCAAGTGTGTCGACGTTGAAATATCTCGACTTTGTTTGCTGATATTGCTCACGATTTTGCGTAACGACGCAATGAATTTGTTGAAGCTCGTTGTGATTTGTCCAATTTCATCATTGGATTTGTAGGTCAGCGTTTTGGAGAGATCCCCGCCACCGGCAGCGATTTCTTCAAGCGCATTTGCAATGGATCTGAGTGAGCTGTTGATGTTTTGCGTAAACATCCAGTAGAGCAATGCCAGGATAAAAATAGATGCGGCGACCAAGCCGAATACAATGGTATTGGCCAGTTGTCTACCACTGCCTACGATTTCTGCAATGGGAACCGTCACCTCTAACACCCCACGAACATCACCTAACTTCCAGTCTTTTTTGGGCGAATCAGCATGATTGTTATGGCAGTTGACACAGGCATCTGCCGACATTTTATCGGCAAGCGCGACTTTCACTACGGGCACGCCGTTTTCCAGTCGTAATTGTGAAAATTCTGCATCAGGGTTTTTATTCAGGTAATCCCAAGCACTTGACTGGAAATCAGTTAATTGGCGTTGCTGCCGATTGGGAAAGGGAAATTTACTGTAGAGATTCAGGTGGGTACCATTTGAGCCCATCATTTCACTGAGGTCATGTATCATGGTGGCAGGCAAGGGAATCAGTTTTGGGTCGTTCTTGTAATTGAAAGACGCCTTCAAATCTGAGCTTGCCAACACCTTCCCGACCACGTTCTGGGTATAGTAGCTGCGCAAATTTCTATACTGGTTCACCATTCCAACGGCGGTTGCCTTGGCTTCTTCGGATGCGAAATTCTCGACCTTGCTAGGCACGTAGAGAAAAGCCACGACAATAATTGTCAGGAAAACCAGAGCAATAGGCGTGAGAAATTTGACGGCAAGAGATTGATCGCGCCACGTCATACCACACCTCCGCTTACTATAATTATGTGTTTAAACTATAGTCGGAAACTGCCGGTTTGCTCTGTAATCCAATAGGCTAAGTTGGTATATTGCCGACGATTGAAATTGGTGCGCTACTCCAAAATCGTTGTTAGCTATATCGTCGTTGATCCAAGGTCAGCAATATCTGTTCTGCGAGGGCGTGTCCGCTGAGCCAGGCGCCTTCGACTTTACCGCCGTTCAGCCAGTCGCCGCAAAGTCCCAATCCTAGCGCTGTATCCCAAACAGCCCCATGTTGTAACGGTGGGACTGTATCGGCATAACGCCAACGGTGCAGGCTCCAGGTCGCGGGCTCATCGCCACCCAATGCGGTAAAGGCGTCTAGCAGCTCGCGGGCAACGTCTTCGGGTTTGTCTTCGATATGCGCGTCGCTCCATTCGCCGCTGGCATGCAATAGCCAGGTCTCGAGGCCGGTGCGGCCCGGTTTGCTGCTGTTGCGAGCTACCCAACGCAAGGGGCCAGTGTTAACGAACGCGGCGTCAAACGGCAATTCTAGCGGCGTCGGGTAATTCAGCATCATGGCCCAACAACCTCGCATGTTGGCCTGAATGGCAACATCGGCGAGCATTGGGGCACGCGGACGCAGCAGGGGGTCTGCTTGTGGCGCCGGTACTGCGATTACAACACTTTTATACAAAGGCAAATGCTCGCCGTGTTCGTGTGACGTTATTTTCCAGCCACCGTTGAGTGGATGTATCAAACGTACTGTGGCTTGCATAATCAGTTCGAGATCATCGGCCAGCCAACGTGCAGGTGAGGTCATGCGTGGCACCCCGACAAAGCGTTCCAGCGCCGGGTCAAGTTCATGTTCTTGTGCGCCACCAAACACCGTCAACCGAGGCTGCCAACGCGCCGCGACACCCGCTTTGAGCCAGCGCTCAACCTCGGCACGAAATAACGGCTGGCGTGCGGTAAAATATTGCGCCCCATGATCACATTGCCAGTGCTCGCCCCGACGTGTGCTCATGCGACCACCGGGGCCACGGCTTTTGTCGATCACAGTGACACTCACGCCTGCCAGTTGCAGGCGACGTGCACAAGCCAGCCCGGCGATGCCGGCGCCAATAATGGCAATTTCAGGAGGCGTGTTCATACATAGGTTTCCCTAGCGATAAATGATGTCCTGTCGCATATCTTTCAAGCGCGCCAATAGCCTGTTCTGTGCCGTGTGTGGCACCTTGGCCTTGTTCATCGCGTTGATCAGCAGATCAACGGTTTGATTGAACTCGCTTTCGGTAATATGCATCTTCTTGTGGGAGTCTTGCATCGAATCCCCAGTATAGCGGCAGGGCCCGTTACTGATTTCGCACAACTGTTCAATCAGCTTGGTACGAAAACGTGTCTGGTCGCTTTCTTCGAAATGCTTGAATATCACCGGATCAAAACTGATTTCAGTGATGAAATTGTCGACAATGCTGGCGATGCCCGCTTCGCCGCCAAGCTGTTCATATAACGTTGTGCCTGAGGATACCGTTTGGCAAGACGATGTGCAAAGCACGATCATAAAGAGCGCGACAATGGATTGTTTGATTATGACGAATCTGGTTATGAAGCGTCTGGTTATCAAAAGTCTGGTTATGACGGGCTTGTTTATAAAGAGCCTTTTTATGAAAAACGGGGCTGTATTTTTCATACGGATCACCACAGGTGCGCTGCTAGCGAAAGATAGGGGCCTTGCTGATTTTCTGCGCCTGCAATGTCGCCTAAATCAGCCCATCCCAATACGAAATTGAATTGCTTGTTGGGGATGTAGGCGACAAAAACATCACCGGCATCCTGTTCCTCCGCGAAGGAAAGATTGTCTGGTTTTTGCCGGTATTCCATTCCAACGGCGAAGGTGCGACGCAAAAACACCGCGACCGAGCCCTCGATCATGGCTTCATAGCTGTCGTTTTTGTCGCCCCCAAATCCCAACAAACCAAATTGATTGGCTTGCGTTGCGCGCACAGTGAGATCCCAGAACAGGTTGTGGCCGAATACGGCGCCCAAATGCGCTTTGCTCATGGCCAGATAGATATCTGTTCCTGAATCGGCGTCGTCAGCTCCCACGGCGGTAGCGATGGCGTTGTCCTGGAGTTCTTTGTACTGCAAACCGACGGCTATCTGTGGCAAATCGTTATAGACGACATCGCCCGTCACGCGGACTTTCAGGCCCAGAATGTTCTGACTGATCTCACCCCCCATTTTGGTGAGGTCAAACATTTGGTGGGCTGCGCTGATTTCCACCCGGTCATACAGCCCCAGCGTGGCGCCCCATACATTCATGTGGTAGTTGTCGACACTCACGCGCGTCGAAAATACCGTGGCGGCCGTTTCTTCGCGTGCGCTGCCACCGGCAATGACGGCCCACGGTACCAGACCACCGCCTGCACTGCCTTCGAATTGCATGGCGCCAGTGGTTTCCTGCAGCTTGCCTTCGGCAGCGTAAAGGGTGGGGGGCAAGACACAGGATAAAAGCCCTGAATACATCAGGGTGATTATCAATGGGGATCGGAAACGGTGAAAACGCATGAGGTCATTCCTTTGTTTGTCGAACCAGCCGTGCTCCACTCATGTGAAAAATCGCACTTAAACCAAAGTGTAGAACCCTTTCGGCGTTGCTACCCCCATCAGCGCAGATTGACGACAAATTTGTCGCTGCTGCGATAAGCCTGCATCCACGCCGGTACATCGCCAGCCTTAAGGGGCTTACTGAAATAATAGCCCTGCGCCCATTCGCATCCCCAGGCTTGCAGCAGTGCCAGCGATTCGCGGGTTTCGACGCCTTCGGCGACGACTTCCAGGCCAAAACGGTGGGCCAGCTCCAGGGTGGAGCGAACAATGATTTGATCGTTTTCAGTGTTGGCCAATTGCAGAACAAATCCCTTATCAATTTTAAGCTCATTCACAGGCATGTTTTTCAGTTGTGACAACGACGAGAAACCCGTGCCGAAATCATCGATAGCCACCGAAATACCTTCACTGCGGTAGCGTTGTAATAATGCGATGGCCTTTTCGGGTTCGCTCATGATGTCGCTTTCGGTAATTTCAATTGAAAAGCAACTGCGTGGCAGGCGGCGTGCAGACAATTCAACAAGAATAAAGTCGAGCAGGGCGGGGCGTGCGACATCCTGAGCGGACAGGTTCACGGCGACCGTGCAGGGCATGTCCTGATGATGCCATTGGTCCAGCTGATGAATCACCGTTGCCACCACAAAATCCGTCAACGCCTGTATCAACCCGCTTTGCTCGGCCAACGGGATAAAACTGTCAGGCGAAATAAAGCCACGACTGGGGTGTATCCAGCGAATCAAAGCCTCAAAGCGCAGGGGCAAACCCGTGCGCAAACAGATTTTGGGTTGATAATACATTTGTAATTGGCCATCGTTTGCAGCCAGAGCCACGCGCAAATCGCTGATAATCTGCAAACGTTGCTGACGTGCTTCCTCGATGGCGGCTTCGTAATGAAACAAATTCAATTTGCGTTGCCTGGCGATATCAACAGCAACATCGGATTTATTCAGCAACACGGCGGCCGTTTGCGCATCCTGTGGGTATTGGGCCGTCGCGAATCGGTAATTGACACGCAGCTCCATTCCTTTTATTTGGTAGGGTGGATCGAGTTGCTGGGCCAGTTCGCGAACGCGCGCATTCAGGTCGCCGAGCACCGGTAGAAACACCAGAAATTCATCGCCCCCCAAGCGTGCACACAATGCGCCATTCAGTGTGAAACGCTGCATGCGCCCCGCCAATTGACGCAGGTATTCATCGCCGACGGCGTAGCCGAAGGTTTCGTTGATCTGGCGAAAATCACGGGTATTGATCGCAATGGCAGCATGCGCTGTGGTGGGTTGATGCTGGATGATGTCGTCGATCAACTCAATGGCGCGCTGTCGATTGAGCAGCCCTGTTAATGGATCATGGTGTGATTGATAGGCGATTCTTTCTTCGCGCAGTCGTAAATCGGTTTGCATGGTGACAAAGGCATTATTGAGGTCGTGTACTTCTTGTGAGCTGCGACCGGCATCTACGCGATGTTGGTAATCCCCACTGGCGATACGACGGGCCGCATCCGCAAGCAATTGCAGGGGAAAACTGATATTGCTCGCAAACACACTGCCGAATAGCAGGGATACCAGGATGCCTAAAATCGAAATTATGAAAATTTCAAACTTCAATGCGTCGTATTGTTGATGCACGACATCTTCTGACAAGGAGAGCAGCACTCGCAAGTGGGTTTCCGGGCTGGAAGACAGCGATATTTCGCGCGTGAGGTATTCATTGGACGTATAAAATGGCAAGCGGAAGCCCAAGGTGCTCACCGGGCTTTTTAATACTTTTTGCAGCGCCGCTTCTGACAAGGTGCTGATCGCCAAGCGGTTTTTGTTTGCGCTGTTTTCATAAACAAAACTGATGTCGAGACGCGAAATATTTTGCAGATCCTCGACCAGGGAGCTGTCAATATGAAAGCCGATGACCGCGACACCTACTTCATCGGGCGCCCTGACCGGCAATAAAATTACCTGAAACAAGCGACCATCAATGCCCAGGAATGAGGATGCACCCTCTGCCTCGATGGCATTTTGCAGTAAACGCGGTGCTGAAAAAGCCGAATGGGTTTGCAATGAACTAGACGACGAAGCTACAACCTTGCCATCCAATGACAGATGTGCCAACAAGTCGGCGCCAATGCGTTCGCCATGATTACTCAGTGCGCTCACGATCGTTTCAACATCGCCACTGGTGACCGCTTGCTTGAATCCATAATCTGCCGTGAGCACTTGTGCAGCCTGAATCAATTGCGCCTCGCGTGTACTGAGCGTGTTTCGTACCACCTGATCAGCGACATTCAGTTCATTATCAATTTGTTCGCGCAACTGGCTGTCTGTTGAAAACCACACGGCGCCCGAAATGGTGAGCGACACCAGCAACAGCATGCCAATGACCAAGCGCAAAATTCTCAGGCGTAAGGTCGTTCTACTGGGCATTGCTACGGAACCGATTGCCAAAGCCCGATGCCGGCTTGACATTGGGTAAAGGCTTAACGCTAAGGGTAAGGTGCGTAACGCCAGCCTTGTCTGGGGCTGGTAGCGGCATATCAACTGCTGCCTGTGAGCCTTTCAGCAGGCGCGGGTGCCAAAGCCGCAAAGGGGCGGATTTGTCGCCAATCTCGAGCGTGGCGGTTCCAGTACTATTGGTTTTCGCAACCGCTGCCGTATCAGAAACGACAATATACCCAATCATCCAGTCATGAATATTGCACCCCAATGCGACAACACCCGGCTGATCAAACACAATAGGTGCCTGTTGCGACCCGCTGTAGAGTTTGATCTCAAAGGGTTTGGTCTTGGAAAATGAATACACGTGATGGCGAATGTCGTCACTGTTGGGAAACTTGACTGAACGCCCTTGCTCGATGACCAGCACATGCGGCACAAAAGCCTTGTTGATTTGATCCATAATGGCCGGTTCGGGGTTCACGCTTGCAGGGGCACCCTTGGCCATAACGACCACCTCTGAAAGGGCTTGGCCTGCATCATCTTTAACGAGCAGCCGAACCGGCTCGGCAGAAACACCGCGAACGGTGGCCAACATGAATAACACGAATGTAATCAGGTGATTACCCAGCTTCGACTGCACGCGCACGCTCCCGTGGCGCTTCTCCAATAGCAAAAGCGCAAGCATTTGTTGTTCAAGAAGTATAGCCATTCCCGGAGTCGCTGCCTGGACAATGCAGGGCAGGCACAAGCAGTTTATGGCGCGGAAGCTGCGCTAATAAATTCAATGAGTTCCGTGGTGTTGTGCACTCGCTGTGTGCGCCAGTGCGATGGCAGAAAGTCAGCATAAGGGGAGCGCAGAAAGCGGGCATCGATCAACAGCAGGCAGCCGTTGTCGCCATCTTTGCGTAACAGTCGGCCGCAGGTTTGCAGCGTGCGCGCAATGGCGGGGAAACTATAGGTGTATTCAAAGCCCTGATTGAAATGCACCTGATGGTAATGCTGCAAGCGTTTGCGTTCTTCTGAGGGGGGCGGTATAGGCAGGCCCACTTGAACCACCCCTTGCAAGGGCGTATCCGCCAGATCGATACCCTCGGCAAAGACACCGCCGGTAATCACCAGCGCAGCACTGTGTTCGGCCTCCACAAAGCTTGTCAAAAAGTGTTGTCGTTCGTTGGCGCTGCTGTCGCTGGTTTGTATTGACCATCGATATGCTGGCAATTGGGAGATTAACGCCCCCTGTAATTGGCCTAGAATTTCAAAGCTGGCGGCCGCAATCAAATAACGCCCGGGCTTTGTCGTCAGCAGTGCAATGATGTGCGTGACGGCCACTGGCAGCGATTGCAGACGTGCATGATATTGCATTGGCAGTGCCAGCAAGGCGGCTCTGACTTCCGTGTTTTCCAAGGCATGTTCGATGGCAATGTCGTCACCGCGCCGCTCAGTCGGTAAACGCTGCAAGCCCAGTGATTGTGAATACCAATGTGCCGGTTGTAGTGTGCCAGAGAACAAAAGCGCGCCCGCACTCTGCAGCCAGCGCTCGACAAGAAAAACGCCGGGGTCCAGGCAATAGGCGGTTACTTGCGCGGGTTCTTGGGGTTCGGCATACATCAGACAATAATGATCACCCCAATGTTCAAAGGCACGCTGCAAAGCGAACATCCCCATCCAGGTCTCAAAACGCGGGTCGATTTGCGAGGTAGTGGCTGCTGCTATCAGCGGTGCTTGAGTATCGTCCATCCAGGTGCGCAGTGATTCCAGCGCGGATTGCAGGGTATTTGCAAGGGACGCAGGCACATCGTTATGGGCTGGATTTTTATCTGCTGCACTGAGCGGGGTTTGCAATTGCTTTAGCAACGCCCGCGCGGGCTTGCGCACGTCTGCAGGTGGTTTCATGGCCAGCAGAGCATCCAGTTGTTCTGCCGTTAGATTACAGGTAAACATACTGCGTGCGCGTTCAGGTAAATTATGCGCTTCGTCGATCAATAACACCGAGTGCTCATCAAACGCGTCGTCCAAGGATTGGCGAGTGAATGGATCGAATAGATAATTAAAATCACCGACCACCAGATCAGCCCATGGGCACAGATCCAACGCCAGTTGATGGGGGCATACTTGAAAGTCGTCACTGATCGATGTGAGTGTCGTGTTATCCAGGTGGCCTTGACTCAGGGCGGATTCGAGTGCATTCCGCCGCCTGTCGTAATAGCCAATACAACGCTCACACTGGAGGGCGTTGGTGGTGCTCGTACGCTCCGTGGTAGCGCTTTTCAGGCAGGGACACAGCTGGGTCTTTGCAGTCAAGTAGACAGACAGTAGTTTCTGGTCCGCAGGAAACCGCTGCAACGTCTGCTGCACAGCGCGTTGGCCAGAGGTTTTGGCCGTGAGGTAAAACAGGCGAAAGGCAGGGTCTTCACTGAATCGCTTTAACGCCGGAAACAAAAAACTAATGGTTTTGCCCGCGCCGGTCGGTGCCTCCAACAACGCGACTTTTTTATCGCGAGCGTACCGCCAGGCAGTAACGGCCAGCATCCGTTGCCCACGCCGATAGTGTTCGAAGGGGAAATTCAGCGCCGCAGCCCAGGCATCCCGTAGTTGCCGATGCTGTGCAATCAACGCCAGCCAGGCACAGTAGTCGCTCGTCCATTGCTGAAACAAGACGTGTATCGACGCTAAGGAAAAGATCGACTCCCGATAGAAGCACACCTCATCCTTTAACTGAAAATAGGTGACACGTACCCGCACCGATGGATAGCGCTGTGCTTCGGGCAGCATGGCGACATAGCAGAGCGCTTGTGCCTGGTGCACCTGAAACAGCGGCTCGGGCAATGTGTCATTGTGAAAGTAGGTGGATTTGATTTCCTCCAGCACCAGGGCGCCGTCATCCTCCCACAGTCCGTCGATGCGGCCGCTGAGGGAGAGTGTTATGCCGTGATGGCTGAGCGTAGCATCAACAGGAACTTCTTTGCGGTAGCCAGGCGGAGTATTTGTTTGTACACGGCGTTGCGCCATTTGGCCCTGTTCGGCTCTGGCCGCCGGGGCCTCGGTATAACCGAGATTGCCACGACGGCAGCAGAATTCGACCAGGGATTTAATGCTGGAATGCCAGCGGGAATGTGGCATCAAAGCGCTTCGATCAACCCGGACAGGTGGGGTTTTTCACCTTTGCTATCTTTCACCTGAAACTCGATATGCCCCTCGGCTGCGCTGAATTGAAACTGCACGTTCGACGGCAGAAACACGGGCAATTTGAAATTAACGCTGACCCGGTACGGCCCCTTCGGCAGCGAGGCATCCAGTTCGGCTAAACAATGTGCCTTGGTCCACATGCCGTGCGCAATCGCTCGTGGAAAGCCAAACAATTTGGCGGTGAGGGCATGCAAGTGAATCGGGTTGCGATCGCCAGACATCGCGGAATACCGGCGCCCGGTGCTCTCGGCAATCGGCCAGCTAATGATATTTTGTGGTTTGCTTTCGTCCGCTTTTTTCTCGCCGTCTTTTTTCTTCTCGCCGGTTTCGGGCATGCGACGCAACATGGCACTTACGCATTCCCACACCAGTTTACCGCCAACATGCACACGGGTATGAATATCAAATTCGAGACCCTTGTTGGCCGGGCGTGGGCCGCTGAGCGAGCATTCGATATCCAGCACTTCCTGATTGCCGATGGCACGGTATTGGGTGATGTCGTTTTTTACGTGGACCAACCCCAGCAGCGGGAACGGGAACGCATCACTCACCAACAGTTCCATGTGCAGGGGGAACGCCAATACAAACGGATAGGTCACCGGCAGGCTGCCACTCAGCGGGAATCCACACACCTTGCGATAGCCATTGAGCGATTTCATGTTGGCCTGCACGCCCTTCAACGACACCGTCATCAAGTGGCGGTTTTCACTGGGGGCCTGACCGGTTTTTTTGGCTGTCACTGCGCGCAGGTAAAGGTTGAGCGTAGAAGGGGATCGATCGAGTTCGAGGGTGCCAGACATGATTATTTTCCTTAGATGACGGGTCTCAAGTAGCGGCAGTATAACGGGTTGTAGCAGGGCGGCCATTGACCGGATGTTCTCGCTTTGCGCTCCCGCCAGTCAAGCGCAGACACTACCACTCGCTGCAAATATGCTGCTCATTTGCACCAATGTGTGCCAGGAAAGTTGTCATTCACCTATATACATGACTATTATACATTTTTACGTCACCATCTGGTTGCGTCCTGCTAGTATCCGACTTTCGTTGTCCCACGATCTTGAGGAGTTCATCCCCGGCATGAGCGAGTTGCGAGACTCTGTCGTATTAGTGCGACTGGCGTACCAGGGCATGATGACGCTGGGCATTGATGCAGTAGAAGTGTTAAAGCGTATCGGCATGAATGAGAGCCATCTCAAAGTGCATGATCTGCGCACGCCGCATTCTGGCCAGGGGCGTTTCTGGAAAGCGGCCGAAGAAGTGTCCGGTGATCCTGATGTGGGGTTGCATCTGGGTGAGGCGGTACCGGTGTATCGCGGCCAGGTCTTGGAATATCTGTTTCTCAGCAGTTCCACCTTCGGGGACGGTTTGCGACGGGCTCTCAACTATCAGCGACTTCTGTCTGATGCCGTACACGCGACGTTAGGCCAAGACGAACGCGGTTATTATCTGCGTCATAGCACGTTTGGGCAGGCACAGCGTCATCTGGTCGAAGCAGTGATGGTGGGTGTGGTGAAGTTTTTTCGGTATGTCACCGAAGATGCGTTCAAGCCCCAGCTGATCGAGTTTGAACATACCAACGGCGGCAGCCAGGACGAGTACGAGCGTGTGTTTGGTTGCCCCGTGCGTTTTGGGTGTACCGAAAACCGCATGTATTTTCTCCCCGAAGTGCTTGAGATCCCATCGCTGCATGCTGAGCCCGAGTTGATCAAACTGCATGAGCAAGTGGCCAGCGAGCATGTCGCCAAGCTCGAAAAGCAAGATTTCATCTCGGGTGTGAATCGTCTGATTGGCGAATTACTGGAATCGGGGCATGCCGATCTCGAAACGGTGGCGGAGCGCCTGAATATCAAACCTCGCAGCCTGCGCACCAAACTTACCGAAGCCGGTACCAACTTCAACCAGCTGCTGGCTGACTACCGCTGCAATCTGGCCAAGCGGTTGCTGGCCAAAACCGAAGAATCTATCGACGAAATCGTTTATCTCACCGGCTTCTCTGAGCCTAGCACCTTCTATCGCGCCTTTAAGCGTTGGGTGGGGCTAACCCCCATCGAATATCGCAAGAGCCGTCGAGGCGGCTGAGTCGACGCGTTATTTGCCGGCGCCTTCCCTGTCGAAGCTTATCCCTGCCGACCCATATCCCTATAAGGCACCATGACAAATCCTCTGATTTGGGCTAATAGTTAGCGACTCCGTTTTTTCTCTGAGACGCTCGCTAACCCACCGATTTTGGTGAATTGGCATCATTCTATAAGGGGATACACCGTGCTGACACGTCGTCATATGCTCAAAACCCTGGTCGTTTCGGCAGGCAGTCTCAGTGCTGCCAGTCTGCTTTCTGCTTGTCATGATAAAGGTCACGACAGTCTTAACCCGGTCGATTCGGCTGCGGTGTTTCCCCAGTCGGTGGCGTCGGGCGATCCGCGTGCCAACAGTGTGGTGTTGTGGACACGCGTCGAACACACTGGAAGCGATGATCTGAGTGTGGGGCTGGAGGTCGCAACCAACAGTGATTTTACCAGTCTGGTGGTGGGCGAATATATGACGGCACTGGCTGCACACGATCATTGCCTCAAAGTGCGCGTAACAGGTTTGCAGGCGGGTACAGTATATTATTATCGCTTTACGTATGGACGTGCCACCACCAACACAGGCCGTACTCGAACCGCTCCCGCCGATAGTGCGGACGCCACGGTTAAATTTGCGTTTCTGAGTTGCCAGGATTATATCGGGCGTTATTACAACACCTATTTGATGTTGCTCGAACAAGATCCCGATTTCGTTGTGTTTCTCGGCGATTATATTTATGAGACGACCGGCGATGATCAATTTCAGGGAGATCCGGGCGCTCGCGCCATTGCATTTGACGATCTTGACGGCGCCCTGCGTGTCGGGCCCGATGACGATTTTTTCTATGCAGCCGCCAGTCTCGATAATTACCGACAGCTATACAAAACTTATCGTCAGGATGCCATGTTGCAACAGGTGCACGAGCGCTATCCGTTCATCAATACCTGGGATGACCATGAATACTCTGACGACTGCTGGATGGAGAATGCCAGCTATTACGATGGAGCAATAACAGAAGAAAATAGCAGCCGTCGCCGCCTTGCAGAGCAGGCGTTTTTCGAGTTCACACCGATTGATCAATATTCTGTGGCGGACACGCAGGTGAATGCGACGGGAGCGCTCAACGTCAGCGACGACCAACTGTACCCAGCGACGCGTATTTATCGCGAATTTCGTTTTGGACAACATTTGCATCTGTTCATGACAGATTTTCGTACCTATCGTCCCGATCATTTGATTGCTGAAGATGCCTTCCCAGGGACGGTCGTGTTTGATCAAACCCAACTGGAGGCCTATTTCACTGCCCAAAGCGAAGACTTTGCTGATGTCGCTGCCAATTACAGCCCCTATGTGAACATTGACGATGTGGCCTATGCCGCCCAAAAAGCGGCACTGGTGACGGCATTGACCACTGCCTACGAAGACGCCTTGACCCATAAGGGCATCGACCCCGCCACTCAGTCCGCGCGTGTGTCGACTCTGGTAGCGAACGCCACGACGGGTAACGTTGCTGCCTCAGTGATCAATAGCTATGTCAGTGAGGATTTGCAGTTTTCTGAGGTCGACATGGATGCCATGTCACGTGGAATGGCTTATTCCACGTTGGGTAAAAGTTCGTTATTCAGTGATGTAGGCGCGCGTTATTTCGTGGTGAAGGATATTTACGATGTTTATGCTGCAATGAAAGCAGAAGACGATGGCGAACCCAATATTCTTGGCGATGAACAAACGCAATGGCTCACGGACGGATTACAGGGCAGTACCGCCACCTGGAAAGTGGTGGGAACCTCGGTGTCGTTCTCGCCCTTGATTCTGGATCTGGCTGAGCCGCCACTGGACTTTATTAGCAGTTTGTATTCCTTTGTCCCGGCGGATTTCAAAAAGGCGTTTTACTTTAATGTCGATCACTGGGATGGTTTTCCCATACAAAAACGCGCATTACTCGAAGGGGTGTTAGGGCAAACGGGTGCCATTACCATCAGTGGTGATGTTCACAGTAGTTATGTCACTCAGCACCCTGAAACCATTACGGGATTGCGCAGTTTTGATTTTACCGGTGCGGCTGTGTCGTCTGGTACATGGGGGGAGTTCACCAAAACGGCGGCAGAGTCGATCAATCCTGCGATGGTCGTATTGGTTCCACTGCTCGACGACGCCCTGGTTGAGGCCACTACACGCGATTCAATTACCAGCAAGATGCAGTTCGCTTCGACCAAAGAGCATGGCGTAAGCATCATGACGGTGTCGGGCGCCTCGACTCGCGTCGATTTTCATCTGGTGGCGTCCACCGAGACGGTCGATGAGACCGAAGTGTCGGTGGTCAGCACCAATTACTATGAGTCCTCCGCGACTTATCTCGCCAAGCGCCGGACGGTGAGCTATCAAGTTGTGGATGGAGTGTTGTCGTCAGTGTAATGCTTATGGGTTATATGCCTTCACGTTATTAGCTACTGCTTTTTAGTTCTTTTGCAAATAAGTGATGGGCATATAACCTTAGCGCCTGTAGGCCCAAGTGGCGGGATAGGTGCAGGCGTATATACATGAATGATGTGGTGTTTGTTTTAGCAGGTGCATTGGTGGGCTTTTGCGTGGGCTTAACCGGTGTGGGTGGCGGATCGCTGATGACGCCGCTTTTGCTAATGATGGGGATTCCCCCACAAACCGCCATTGGAACGGATCTGCTTTACGCCTCCATTACCAAGGCCGGTGGTGCCGCCGTGCACCAGAAGAAGCGCAACATCAATTGGCGCGTGGTGTGGCTACTGGCTGCGGGCAGTATTCCTTTCTCATTCGCCACGGTCATGGCGCTCAAGTTCTGGTTCGAAGATTCCAATGATTACAAGGCTGTCTTGACCACGGCACTGGGTTTCATGCTGCTGATGACAGGGTTATCACTGGTATTTAAAAAGCGCTTGCAGGCCTTTCATGATGCCAGCCCTCGCAGCAATCAGTTTCGCGCCTATATCAACCAGCGTTCGACATTTTTCACGGTGCTGATGGGCGTGATGCTTGGGGTGTTGGTGACCTTGTCGTCGGTAGGCGCGGGTGCATTTGGCGTCATGATTTTGTTGGCGCTTTACCCAAAGTTTGCCACGATTGAAATCATCGGTACCGACGTTGCCCACGCCGTAATGCTCACACTGGTCGCTGGGTTGGGGCATCTGAGCATGGGCAATGTGGATCTACATTTATTGGCCTTGCTGTTAATCGGTTCTCTTCCTGCTATTTATGTCGGAACGCACCTGAGTTCCAGCATGCCCGAAAAAATCATTCAACCGATTCTGGGTTGTACGCTGATGGCGCTGAGCTTTAAATTTATGTTGGCGTGATGCACCATCACTGTTCAATGCGCCATTGCTGCTCGGATAACGCTGTCAAATTGTATGGTCAGATACCGATATTGGAAAATCATTGAAGGATTGATGTCGCCTATTGTAATTAGATGACACCTGTCATATAACGCATCAGGCGGGCTGTGTGTGCCACGTGAGGTGAACATGACCAAGACCCGGGTATGCCTTAATAGACGTTATCTCCTGCCTAAAGAAATCGACAAAAACCTCCTTCTTGCGACGTCGCAACTCGCTACCCTGATTCCCGATCCCACCTATTCTGTGCACACTGTCGCCATAGAGTCCAAACCGAACTACGAGTTTGAATTTGCCACGCTGCTCGAATGGCAGCA
The DNA here is from genome assembly GCA_964473645.1 of uncultured Moraxellaceae bacterium. Lineage (GTDB taxonomy): Bacteria > Pseudomonadota > Gammaproteobacteria > Pseudomonadales > Ketobacteraceae > HdN1. Next base: position 551 of record CAYYPW010000004.1, on the reverse strand, counting down.
TTTTGTTACTGAAAAATGGGTAGAAGTTCGCAAGGCTAACATGCGCATCAGTGCATCCGATGCATATCTGGGCATTGGCTATGAGCTTGAACAGGGGGAAATTGAGCTGCGTCTTGAAGCGCCGACGGTTGCAGCACTGGATACCAATGTCACCGCCGTAGAGGCCATTCTAAAACTTCCTGCGCTTCCCGATAACGACCGACATGCGGTGCAGTCATTGCAGCGGCGATACTTTGTGAATTCCCCTATCACAGGCGAATGGATTGAATGTTTGGTAAAAGCCATCCAGAGGGAGCTGGGGACCAGCCCCTACGTCAATGCGCGGCTCCGGCTCGCGCAATCTGCGGCTCCAGAGCAAGCTTTTGGAAATCTCGAAACGTGGCGCTTGGAAGCGTTGCGTTCCTGGAATGATCTGGCAGAAATCGACTTATGGCTTTCCGCGCGTGGGCGCCGCGTATTGTTTAATTGTGATCTTCGGCGACAACTCCTCAAACTGGAGACAGAAGCACGATCTCAAGAAGAAGCCATGTCGCTGCTTTCTGCACTGGTCA